>NZ_JAPCWC010000005.1 GCF_026420865.1 Novosphingobium clariflavum
TGCGCGCGTCGATCTCGGCGCGGGCCTGGGCGGCAACGCGGAACTGCTCGACCGCCTCGGCGATCTCGCCGATCTCGTCGCCGCGTTCGCGGTAGGGCACGTCGACATGGCCGCCTTCGGCGAGCGAGGTGGTGACATGGGCGATGCGCGTCATCGGCGCTGCGACCGAGCGGTTGATCAGGAGCCAGATGAAGACGATGCCGGTCATGCTGATGCCGGCGAGAGCGATGGCGAGGAAGGTTGCCTGCTCGGCCGCGGCGTCGCCGTCCTTGGCCTTGGCCGCGGTGCTGTCGCGCAGGGTGCTGATCAGCTTCTCGGTCTGCTCGATGGTGTCGTGCGAGGCGTCCTTGCCTTCCTTCTTGATCATCGCCATGGCGCCGGGGAAGTCGCCGCGGGTGCGCAAGTCGAAGGTGCGCTTGTTGACCTCCTTCAGCGTCTGGGCGTTGCGGCGCAGCAGGGCGATGTCGGAATCGAAGGCGGGATCGGCAACGCCGGCAAAGACCTCGATCGACTTGTCGAGCGCGGCTTCGCCCTTGGCGAGACGCTCGTTCAGCTTGGCGGCGTCCTCGGCGCTGGCGGCGTTGTAGTAGCTATAGACGACGATCCGCAGTTCCTTGACGTCGCTGATGACGTCGACCAGCGCGGACATCCCCCCGATGCCCTTCTCGACGTGGGTCTGCGCGATCGCATTGAGCTCGCGGGTGGCCAGGTAGCCGTTGATGCCGACAGCGGCGATCATGAGATTGATGATGGAGAAGGCAGCCCACAACTTTTTGGGCAAGCTCCAGTTGTCTAGGAAATCAAGCATCTTGGTCCATTTCCGGCTTGAAAACGGCCGCTCCCCCATTGGTGGGCCATGATTATTATAGAAGGGCGCGGCGGGGCAGCCTCGGCGCGGGGGCCGGGAAACGCCCAAAAAAAGAGGCCGGGGCGGCGAACCACCCCGGCCTCCATGACGTTCCGGCCTTTCGCCTGGGGGCTGAAAAGGCCGTCGGTCTTCCTTAACGGAAGAGCGACAGGATCGTCTGCGGCGCCTGGTTGGCGATCGACAGAGCCTGGACGCCCAGCTGCTGCTGGACCTGCAGGGCCTGCAGCTTCGCCGATTCCTTGGCGAGGTCCGCGTCGACGAGGTTACCGATGCCGGTTTCGATCACGTCGCTCAGGTTGCTGGTGAATTCCAGCTGGCCGTCGATCTGACGCGACTTGGCACCCAGCGTCGAGAGCTGCGTGTTGAGAGCGTCCGACAGCGCGTCGAGGTTGTCCACGGTCGACGCTGCGGCGGTGGCCGAAGCGAGGTCCGAGCTGCCCGACAGGCTGCTGAGGGTGGCCGAACCACCCGACAGGCCGCCGATGTTGACGCTGGAGACAGTCAGCAGGTTGCCGGTGTCGAGCGTCTGCAGCGAGCTCACCGAGCCGCCGCTGCTGTCGAGCAGGTTGACGCCGTTGAAGTCCGACGACGAGATGATCGAGTCGATCTGCGACTTGAGACCGTCGTAGTCCTTCTGGAGGGCTTCGAGGGTGCCCGAGTCGGTGGCCGAAGCTGCTTCGTAGGCCTTGGACTTCATGTCGTTGATGAGGTCCGAGATCTGCTCAGCGCCCGAAACCGCGACGTCGACAACCGACTTGGCGTTGTTGAGCGACGAGGTCACCGCGGTGAGACCACCCTGGTCGCCACGCAGGGTCTGGGCGACAGTGTACTTGGCCGAATCGTCCTTGGTCGAAGCAACGTTCAGACCAGTGTTGATGCGGCTCTGGGTGGTTTCCATGGAGCGGTTGGTAGCATTCAGCGACTGCAGAGCAGCCATTGCACCGGCATTGGTGTTGACGGAAAACGCCATTGGTTCATTCCTTCTTGAATGGTGAGGCCGAGTTCTGCGGCCTGAACCGGAGTACGCCGGTCCGCGTGCGATCCTGTTTCTTCAGGTCCGCATGACTCTTCTAGGAAGGGGGCGCGATGGTCGGTGCAGGGCGCGCGAATTATTTGACAGGGGTGTCGCAACATGCGGCAAGATTTGCCGGTCCGGGGGCGGGCTGTGCCGAAATGGGCAGCATTACGCGGGCGTGCGGCAGGGTTCGCAGGGCGCAGGGAAAAACCTGCCGCTATCGAGCGATAGAGTGCCGGGGGCGGCAGGTCAGCGGCGGGAACGGAGGGGCTCGGTGGAGGCTCTGCCCGCCGGGCTACCGCGAGGCCGCCTCCGGCCCGTGTGGGGTCAGTCGGGCTTCCAGCCGATCTCGGCGGCGGCAGCGGACTTGGGAATGTCGGTCAGCGCTTCGTTGACGGTGATCGCCTCGCCCGGCTTCAGCTTGCGCTTGGAGGGGACGAGTTCCTTTTCGTAGACGATGCGGTCGCGCTTGTCGCGCAGCGCCACCAGCAGCGAGGGCACGTAGCGGGTCTCGCTGCCGGTATTGCTGATCGTGCCGGAGACCGAGAAGAACTCGCTGCCATCGGGCAGGGGCTTGCGGTCCTGGCGCTTGCGCGGGAAGTCCAGCTGGAGGTCGGCGGGGGCCTTCGAGAAGGTCTGCGTCGGGATCGGCAGCCAGTCGGGCAGGCCGCCGAAAGCGACCGCGCCGGTCAGTGCCAGCGTCGCCCCGGCAAACACCACCGAGGCGATCGTCGCCAGCTTGGCCCAGTTGCGGCGCGGGCGGAACGGCGGCGCGAAATCGAAGCTCGACGGCCCCTCGTCGGCATAGTGCGGCGCGGTGGTGTCGTCGTAGTAGCCGGCAGCCTTGCGCGCGGCGGATGCGGTGCCGACCGGCGCGGCGACCGGATCGCTTTCCGGTTCCGGCGCGGCTTCCGGTGAGGGCGCTGCCGGTGAGGGCACCCGCACGGCGGGCATTCGCGGCGGGATCGAGAAGCCCGGCGCGGGCTCGGCCGCGTGGGCATAGGCAGGCTGTGCGGAGCCATGCTGCGGGGCGGCAGGCTGAACGGCGGCAGGAGCGGCCTGCGCGGGCGCGGGTTCGGGCCGCGCGGCGACCGGCTGCTGCGATGTTGCCGGGACTGCTGGCGCGGCGCCGGCCGTCTCCATCGCGCTGTCGATGGCGGGGCCTTCCTGGAACCAGCTGTGGCGACACTTGGCGCAGCGCACGGTGCGGCCATCGATACCGACCGCGCTGTCCGGCACGGCATAACGCGTAGAGCAAGCGGGGCAGGCGATAATCATGGTCTCGAAACTATAAGCACGACTGACTCGCCCCCGACAAGCGCCAGACCTGTGGGCACAGGCCGGAGCGCTCTTTTTTCCACACTGAATGCGGGTTAGGTGTGGATAGTCGCCCGTTCGGATCGACTTGTCCCCTGATTAGGCTTTTAGACCAGACGAGCATGACCGCGGACGGCGAAATCATCCATTTTGACAATGTCGGCCTGCGCTATGGCACCGATCGCGAGGTGCTGAGCGACCTGACCTTCACGCTGTTCGCCGGACGTTTCTATTTCCTCACCGGGGCAAGCGGCGCCGGCAAGACCTCGTTGCTGCGCTTGCTCTATCTCTCCCAGCGCCCCTCGCGCGGGGCGATCCGCATGTTCGGCACCGATGCCATTACATTGCCGCGTGCGCGCCTGCCGGTGCTGCGGCGGCGGATCGGCGTGGTGTTCCAGGACTTCCGCCTGATCCCGCACTTGTCCGCCTTCGACAACGTGGCGCTGCCCTTGCGTGTCGCCGGGCATCAGGAGCGCGACATCTTCGGGCCGGTGCGCGACATCCTCGAATGGGTGGGCCTGGCCGATCGGCTGGATGCGCGGCCCGCCACGCTTTCGGGCGGCGAACAGCAGCGCGTCGCCATCGCCCGCGCGGTGATCGCCCGGCCCGCGATGCTGGTGGCCGACGAGCCGACCGGCAACGTCGATCCCGAGATGGCGCAAAAGCTCATGCGTCTGTTCGAGATGCTCAACCGGCAGGGGACGACGGTGGTGGTCGCCACCCACGATCTCGACCTGCTGCGCAAGGTGTCGGACAGCCTGATCATGCGGCTCGATCGCGGGCGGCTCTCCGATCCCACCGGGGCGCTGCGCTATCCGCCGAGGAAACCGGCATGATCTTCGCCAAGGCTCCGGCGGACGGCGCCCCGCGGCTCGGCTGGCGGCGGCTCGGCGTGCGCAGCGCCGAACTGGTGCCGCAGGCGCGCATGGCAGGGCCGATGCCCTGGGTGATCGCGATCATGGTGGCGCTGACCGCCATCGCGCTTGCCGCCGGGCTTGCCATCGGTAATGCGGTAACCTCCGCCCGCGCCGAGATCGAGGGCGGGGTGACCGTCCAGCTGCTCGAACCGCGCGCGGACGTGCGGGCGCGCGAGACCCGCGCGGCGATCGATGCCCTCAAGCGCCAGCCGCGCATCGCCGGGCTCAGGCAGGTTCCTCAGGCCGAGCTCGATGCGCTGATCGAACCCTGGCTGGGTACCGAGATCGCGGCGCCCGGCAGCACCGGCTCGGCCATCCCGGTGCCCGCGCTGATCGACGTGCGGCTGAACGGAGCCGCCACGCCCGAGCGGCTGAAGGCGCTGGAAACGGTGCTGGCCCCGGTCGCCCCCTCGGCCCGCATCGATGCCCAGGCCAGCTGGCTGAAGCCGGTGTTCGACGCGATGGTCTCGCTGCAGGTCCTGGCGATCGCCCTGGTGGCGCTCCTGGCCTTTGCACTGGCGGCGGCGGTCCTGCTGGCGGCGCGCTCGGCGCTGGGCGCCAACCGCGAGGTGATCGAGATCGTCCACTTGCTCGGCGGCACCGATGCCCAGGTCGCGCGGGTATTCCAGCGCTCGATCGGGCTCGACGCGGCGGGCGGCGGCGCGGTCGGGCTGGCACTGGCGATGGTGGTGATCCTCTCGATCGGGCGGCGTTTCGGCGGCCTCGGCGCCGGCATGGTGGACAGCGGCGCGCTGGTCTGGACCGACTGGTTGCTGCTGGCGCTGGTGCCGCTGCTCTCCACTGTGCTGGCGATGCTGACGGCGCGTTTCACAGTGCTGCATGCCTTGCGCAAGATGCTATAGTGCCCACGGATTTGTAACGTAGCTCGCTCATGTTCCGTCGTACCGCTGCCTTCCTGCTGCTGTTCTGGCTGTTCGGCTTCATCTGGTTTGCCGTTGCGCTGCCGGATCCCCTGCCGCTGTCCGAACGTACCGATGCCGTGATCGTGCTCACCGGCAGCCGCGGGCGGATCGAGCGCTCGCTGGCGGTGCTGGCCCACAAGGGCGCGCCGCGCCTGCTGATCTCGGGTGTCGACCGCGAGGTGCGCCCCGGCGAACTGGCGGCCCAGTACCGTATTCCCGATGCGCTGATGAAGTGCTGCATCACGCTGGGGTACGAGGCCTACGACACCCGCTCCAACGCGCTGGAAGCGGAAGACTGGATCATCCGCCACAAGGTCCGCTCGGTCCGGCTGGTCACCGCCGACTGGCACATGCGGCGCGCCGCCTACGAACTGGCGCGCGAACTGCCCAAGGGCGTGGTCATCCGCGCGGATGCGGTGCCCTCGCACCCCAGCCTCGGCATCCTCTTTCTCGAATTCCACAAGTACATCGGGCGCATGGCGCTCGATACCTGGAACAGTCCTCCCTGGAAGAAATCTTGACCCGCAATTCGCCCGAAATCACGCCGGATACGCCTGCCACCCCGCTCGACGTGATCCGCAGCCTGGTGTTCTACCTGGTGTTCTATCCCGGCACGATGGTCTGCGTGATGCTGGTCTGGCTGGCCTCGCTGATCGGCGACGGGCCGATGCGCGCGCGCGTGCGCGGCTGGGCGCATTTCCACCGCCTGTGCTGCCGCTGGATCCTGGGCATCGGGCTGCGGATCGAGGGCGAGGTGCCGGAAGGCGGCGTGCTGGTGGCGCTGCGCCACGAGAGTTTCTTCGAAGCGATCGACCTGCCGATGCTGCTGCGCCTGCCGGTGCCGTTCCCCAAGGCCGAACTGATGGACATTCCCGGCTGGGGCTGGGCGGCAAGCCACTACGGCGCCGTCACCGTCTCGCGCGAGGAAGGGGCCAAGGCGCTCAGGGCGATGGTTTCCTCGGCGCGCGGTTTCGCGGCGCAGGGCCGTCCGCTGGCGATCTTCCCCGAAGGCACCCGCGTGCGCAGCGGTGTCGTGGCGCCGTTGCAATCCGGCTTTGCCGGGATCTACAAGCTGGTGAACCTGCCGGTGGTGCCGGTGGCGGTCGATTCCGGGCGGTTCTACCATCGGCGCTGGAAGAAACCCGGCACCGTGGTGATGCGCTTCGGCGCGCGTATCGAGACCGGACTCCCGCGCGAGGAGATCGAGACGCGCGTGCAAGCGGCGATCAATGCATTGAACCCGCACTACTCGGCGGCCGAGGGGGCTGCGGCGGGAGGCTGAGCGTTTCAGGCGGCGGCACCCGGACGAGTGCCGCGCAGGCCTGCGATTTGCCCGTTACTTCTCGTTTTCGTGATCGTTGCGCCCGAAGTCGGGGCGGGAATCGTCCTGCCCTTCCTCGATGATCGAGCGGCGAATCGCGCGGGTGCGCTTGAACTGGTCGAACAGCATGTCGCCGTCGCCCACGCGGATCGCGCGTTGCAGCGCGGTTAGGTCCTCGGTGAAGCGCTGGAGCATCGTCAGCACCGCATCCTTGTTGGACAGGAACACGTCGCGCCACATCGTCGGGTCGGAAGCGGCGATGCGCGTGAAGTCGCGGAAGCCGCCTGCCGAATACTTGATGACCTCGCTCTGCGTCACGTCCTCGAGGTCGGAGGCGGTGCCGACAATGGTATAGGCGATGAGGTGCGGCAGGTGACTGGTGACGGCGAGTACGAGGTCGTGATGCTCGGGCGTCATGATCTCGACATTGGCGCCGAGGGCCTCCCAGAAGCCGACGAGATCGCTCAGCTTGAGCATGTCGGTGGTGGCAGGCGGGGTGACGATGCACCAGCGGTTGCGGAACAGGTGCGCGAATCCGGCGTCGGGACCGGAGTTCTCGGTGCCGGCAACGGGGTGCGCGGGGATCACCATGTGATCGGGCAGCGCCGCGCCAAGGTCGCGGGCGATCGCCTGCTTGCTGGAACCGACATCGCTGACGAGGCAATGCGCGGGCAGTGCCTCGCGGACTTGCTCGGCGGCCATGCCCATGGCGCCGGGCGGTACGCAGAAGATCACCAGATCGGCATTGCGCACGGCGTCCGCAGGCGTCTCGCAGACTTCGTCCACCAGTCCGCGCTCGGCGGCGCGGGCGCGGTGGGCGGGGCTGACATCGTAGCCGGTGGTGCGGGCGCGGGGCAGGTAGGCCTTGACCGCAAGGCCGATGGAGCCGCCCTGAAGGCCAAGCCCGATGATCGCGATAGTGCTGAAGCTCACTTGGTTGCTTCCGCCATCTCGCGCAAGGCCGCGGCGATCGCGTCCATGTCTTCCGGCTTGCCGATGGTGATGCGCAGCGCTTGCGGCAGGCCCTGACCCGGCAGCCAGCGCACGATGTAGCCGCGGTCCGCCAGGCCGTCGAACGCGGCCTCGGCACTCAGCGCGCCTTCGAACAGCACCAGCACGAAGTTCGCCTGGCTGGGCAGCGGACGCAGCCCGTGGTTGCCGAGCGCGGTCAGCTTGCTGACGAAGCGGGCGCGCTCGTCGCGGTTGTGGACGCGGCTGGCCTCGACGAAGCTATCGTCCCCGAGCGCGGCCAGCGCCATCGCCTGCCCGGTGGCCGAGACGTTGAACGGCCCGCGAATGCGGTTGAGCGTGGCGACCAGTCCCGGCGCGCCGGTGGCCCAGCCGATGCGTTCTCCTGCAAGGCCGAAGATCTTCGAGAAGGTGCGCGTGACCAGCACGTTGTCGTGCGCGGCGGCCAGCGCCAGCGAACCGTCGTCATCCTCGGGCGCGACATATTCGCCGTAAGCCTGGTCGAGCACCAGCAGCACGTCGGCCGGAAGCCCGGCGTGGAGGCGCGCGATCTCGCCCCCCGGCAGGTAGGAGCCGGTCGGGTTGTTGGGATTGGCGACAAAGACCACGCGGGTCTTGTCGGTGACCAGGGCCAGCAGCGCGTCGACATCGGTGCCGTAGTCGGCATCGGGGGCGACAATCGGCGTGGCGCCGCAGCGGCGCGCGGCGATGTCGTAGACCGAGAAGCCATAGCGCACGTAGATCACTTCGTCGCCGAGCCCCGCATAGCCTTGTGCTGCAAGGTTGAGCAGTTCGTCGGAGCCGGTGCCCATCACCACGCGGGCGGCATCGAGCCCGTGCTTCGCCGCGATGGCGGCGCGCAATGCGGTGCTGTCCGGATCGGGATAGAGCGCCGGGGCCTGTGCCCGCGCCTCAAGGGCGCGGGCGCTGGTGCCGAGCGGGTTCTCGTTGGCCGAGAGCTTGATCAGCGGCTTGCCGTCCTTGCCTTTCGACTTGCCGGGCACATAGGCATGGATCGCGTCGATCCACGGCTTGGGCTGCGGGGCTTGGCGAGTGACGATGGTCTGGCTGTCGGTCATGATGGGCGGGCTATTAGCCCAGCAGGCGCGCGATGGACAGAGGGCGAATGGCCCCCGAAACGCGGATTGAGAACTTCGCGCGGTAACGAAAATGCGCACTCACGCACTTTTCAAACCGGCCAGAACAATTGACAGCGGGCAGGCGGTCCCCCACTTGGCTCAGTTCATCATGGCAAGCACGCAGATCACCGACTCCAGTCAGGTTCTTGAACTGACCCAGCCGCTCCCGCTCGATGGCGGGCAGAGCCTTCCCGATGCGCGCATCGCCTACGAGACGCACGGCACGCTGAATGCGGCTAAAGACAACGCGATCCTGATCTGCCACGCGCTGACCGGGGACCACCACGTCGTCTCCAACCACCCCAAGACCGGCAAGCCCGGCTGGTGGGTGCGCATGGTCGGCCCCGGCAAGCCGATCGACACCGACCGTTTCTTCGTGATCTGCGCCAATGTCATCGGCTCCTGCATGGGCTCCACCGGCCCGGCCAGCCTTGCCGAAGACGGCAAGCCCTGGGGCATGCGTTTCCCGGTCATCACCGTGCGCGACATGGTGCGCGGCCACGTCGCCCTGCTGGACGCGCTGGGGATCGAGAGCCTCTATGCCGTCGTCGGCGGATCGATGGGCGGGATGCAGGCGCTGAGCCTTGCCGCCAACTTTGCCGACCGCACCCGCGCGGCGCTGGTAATCGCCTCCACCGCGCGCCACTCGGCCCAGAACATCGCCTTCCACGAAGTGGGCCGCCAGTCGATCATGGCCGATCCCGAATGGCGCGACGGCGCATACTACGATCACGGCAAAGGGCCGGAGAAGGGCCTCTCCGTCGCGCGCATGGCCGCGCATATCACCTACCTGTCGGAAGCGGGCCTCACCGAGAAGTTCGGCCGCCGCCTGCAGGACCGCGAGGAAAAGACTTTCGGCTTCGACGCCGATTTCCAGATCGAGTCCTACCTGCGCTATCAGGGGCTGGCCTTTACCGACCGCTTCGATGCGAACTCGTACCTCTACATCACCCGCGCGATGGACTACTTCGACCTTGCCGAGGAGCATGGGGGCCTGCTCGCCAACGCTTTCGCCAAGTCGAAGGCGCGGTTCTGCCTCGTCAGCTTCGATACCGACTGGCTCTACCCGACGGCGGATTCGCGCAATGTCGTCCACGCGCTCAATGCCGCCGGGCTGCCGGTGAGCTTCGTCGAACTGTCCGCCCCTTACGGGCACGACTCGTTCCTGCTCGACGTGCCGGCGCTGGACCGCGTGGTCGAAGGATTCCTGAGTGAGACCTGCCGGGGAGAAGGCCGCCCAAATGCCTGATATCGAACTCAGCGACGACACCTCGCGGCTGGATATCGCGCGCATCCACGCCTGGCTGGCGTCGAGCTACTGGACGCCGGACATCGCGCGCGCGCAAGTCGAGCGCCAGATTGCCGGTTCGCACTGCCTTGGCGCCTACCTGCCGGATGGTACGATCGTCGCGTTTGCCCGCGTCATTTCCGACCGCGCCAGCTTCGCCTGGCTGGCCGACGTCTGGGTGGACGAGAGCGTGCGCGGGCAGGGCCTCGGCACCAAACTTGCCCGCTGGTTCGTCGAGCATCCCGACTATGCCGGCGTGCGCCGCTTCGGCCTTGCCACGAAGGACGCGCACGGCGTCTACGCAAAGCTCGGCTTCACCCCGCTGGCACGGCCCGACCGGCTGATGGAAAAGCTCTCCGGTCCCTTCGCCGCCATTCTGGAACAGGATTGATGAGCCTGCTGCGCCCCGACCTTGCGGTGATCGCCGCCAATGTTGCGCCGGGATCGCGTGTGCTCGACGTCGGCTGCGGCGACGGCACCTTGATGCAGGCCCTGCGCGACGACAAGCGCTGCGACGCGCGCGGCATGGAACTCGATTCCGCCGACGTCGGCC
This sequence comes from Novosphingobium clariflavum, assembly GCF_026420865.1. Lineage (GTDB taxonomy): Bacteria > Pseudomonadota > Alphaproteobacteria > Sphingomonadales > Sphingomonadaceae > Novosphingobium > Novosphingobium clariflavum. The sequence continues at coordinate 10,311 of NZ_JAPCWC010000005.1, forward strand.
TCTGTGTCGGCAAGGGCCTGTCGGTGATCCAGGGCGATGCCGACAAGGACCTGGCCTTCTATCCCGACCAGTCGGTCGATTACGCGATCCTCTCGCAGACCTTGCAGACGACCATGCGTCCCGACGTGGTGCTGGAAGAACTGCTGCGCATCGGCCGCCGCGCCTTTGTCAGCTTCCCCAATTTCGCGCACTGGCGCGTGCGGCTCTCGTTGCTGTGGGGCGGGCGGATGCCGGTGACGCGCCTGCTGCCGATCCCCTGGTATGCGACGCCGAACATCCACCACCTCACTGTCGAGGATTTCCGCGAACTGGTGAAGGAGCGCGGGATCAAGGTGGAAGGCGCCTGGTTCCTCTCGGGCGACAAGCAGTGCAGCGCGGCGGCGGCCAACTTCCGCGCCGAACACGCGGTGTTTCTGCTCTCGCGTTAGGGCGTTTCCTAGGCGGCGTGGACTGCTCCAGACGCGGACGGGCCGGGCGGCCCTTCGCGGCCGAATGGCGCAAAATTCCCCCGCATTCCCAAGCTGGTTATGGTGCGTTGTCCCGGTGAAAGCCGGGCGCGCCGCGGGCCGCATTCGGTCCCTGCGGAGCGATTCGTTTCGCATTCGCACATGTGCGATTTTGCGTGCCGGAAACGCCCCCGCGCCAGCACCATGACCTTACAAAACGCCCGGATCATATGGTCAGACTTGCCAAAGGGCGCTCAGAATCTTGCGGAAATCCGCCAGTCTCGAGCGGTGACATGTCGTATCTGGATGTTGCGCGGCAACATCGTCATAATCCAGTAGACCTTGCGGCGAGTCCGTATTACCATACTCTCAATTAGTATTACTGAAGTGGGTAGCCGATTAATACGAAATTGATGCGAAGGGCAGGCGTATGGACGGAGTTCTCGTTGGCAAGAGGCTGATCGGCACGCAATCACCGGTGACGGTGGGATGGGAGAACATCCCGCGCGTCGAAGGCGGGCCCTTCAAGCAGCTGTTTTTCACCTGGTTTCAGCCCACCGTGCTCTTCGGACTGCTTGCCTTCTGGTACTACGCGCCCAATTCCATCGCCAAGGCATCGACCGCGATCGGCATCGGCATCGGCTTCAAGGTGCTGTTGCTGACGATGGAGTACTTCTTTCCCCGCTACGAAAGCTGGCGGCTGACCTGGAAGGAATTCACCACCGACCTGTTCTATGTCGGACTTGGCTATACCGCGCTGCGGCTGGTCGACAACTACATCGGCGACGGCGTGATGATCGAGGCGATCCAGCATGCCTTCAACTGGGAGAAGTTCAGCTGGTTCACCGGCCTGCCGCTGCTGCTCCAGGCGTTCCTGATCGCCTTCATCTTCGATTTCGGGCAGTACTGGATGCACCGGGGCATGCACAACTGGTACCCGCTGTGGTTGACCCATTCGGTGCACCACTACATCACCCAGCTCAACATCAACAAGGGCGCGGTGGGCAACCCCACCGAGTTGTTCCTGATTGGCCTGGGCATTGGCGGCTTCTTTGATTTCCTTCCGCGCGCCGCGATGCTGGCCGGGACCTTCGGCATGGCGATCAGCACCTACCAGCATATCAACGTGCGTTTCAACACGCCGCGCTGGTGGCGCTTCCTGTTCAACACCACCGAGCATCACAGCGTCCATCACTCGCGCGATTACGAGGCGAGCCGCAGCAACTATTCCAATACCTTCGTCTTCATCGACCGCATCTTCGGGACTTGCGTCGATGGTGAGGCCGAACTGCTCGGCATGGAAGGCGGCCGCCGCATGTCGATCCGCGAGCAGATGACTTACACTTTCACGGAAGGCTGGAAGACGCTGAAGGAAAAGGTCCGCCACCAGGAACCTGCCGCCGTTCCTGCCGAATGATCCGCGTGGGCGCGCTCCCGGCGCGCCCGCTTTCCTTTTGTCCATCCCCTGCATCCGCCGGCCCCCACCGGGCCGGCGGACCTCGAACCGGCGCGCCGCAAGGGCGCCAACGGAGATCGCATGCGCGCGCGTTTCATCGACTGGATCTGGCATGTCCGGGGCACTCTTGCCCTTGCCCCGCAGCAATCGGGCGAGGAGGCCTTTGACCGGCTGGAGCCCTTGTTCGGCGAAAGCGGCACCAGTCACCAGCGCAGCGGCGATACCCTGACCTTCAGCAAGAAGGACCAGGCCGCGCAGGACAAGATGTCGGTCTTTGACGGCGGCGTGCTCCGGATCGAGCAGGACGGGACGGGATCGGTGCTGCGCTACAATCTCACCAGCCGGGCGCTGCTGTTCTGCTTCCTCGCCCCGCTGCTGTTCCTCGCCTTCGGGCAGTTGACGGTGGCGCTGGGCAAGCTGGAAAGCCCCGCGGCAGAGGCGGGCAAGGAAGCGGGTGACAAGAAGGACGACAAGAAGCCGCCGGCGGCGATGAACCCGATCGACAAGTTCCTCGGCGCTCCGGAGCCCGAAAAGCCTGATGCTAAAAAGGACAAGGAAAAGGGCGCCGACAAGAAGCATTCGCCGACCTCGGCCTACGTCTTTGCGGCATTCTTCGCGGCGCTTTACATCATTGGCCGCATTCTCGAGGACCGGCTGGTCAGGAAGCTGTTCTGCAGGAAGTTGCGGGGGGTGTAGCGGGGGCTGCTGGCGACAATGACGCGCTTTCCCGGACAACGAGGGCAATTTCGCTGGTTGTCGATATTATGCCGGCATGCGGTGACGGGGAATTGTCACCGTTGCGGATGGACCCTCTCGGCCGGAGGGGGACATGCCTGCCAAGCGCCCTCCAGCCCCCCTTGTCAGCCGACCTTGAGCCCGCAGTAGATTCCCAGCTTGTTGCCGTCGGGATCGCGCATGTAGGCCCCGAAAGCGCCGCGAGCCTGCGGTTTGGCTTCGGGCGCGCCCTCGCAGGTGCCGCCATGGGCAAGGCCAGCCGCATGCCAGGCGCGCACGGTGGCTTCGTCGGGGGCTTCGAACAGCACAGTTCCGCCGTTGGCATGGGGCGCCGGATTGCCGTCGCGGGCCGGGCCGAGCATGAACTTGAAGCCTTCGACATCCCACAGCACGATCGGCCATTCGGGCGTCGACTGGCATGGCCCCACGCCGAGCGCGGCGAACGTCGCGTCGTAGAATTCGCGTGCCTTCTCAAGGTCATTGGTGCCGAGGCGCAGGCTCTTGAGGATCATCATGTCGCTCCCATGAGGCCCGGCCCGCGTCGCTTGCGCGGGCCGGTGCACAAGGCCGGTCAGCCCATGCGGTACATCGCGCAGAGCTTGTTGTTGTCGGGATCGCGCAAGTAGGCGAGGTAGAGCGTGCCGAACGGGAATTCGCGCGGTCCCGGCGCATCCTCGCAGCTCAGTCCGCCCGCCGCGCAGCCCGCAGCGTGCCAGGCGTCGACCGCTTCGGGGCTGTCCATCGAAAAGCCCACGGTGCCGCCATTGGCGAACGTCGCCGCCTTGCCGTCGAGCGGGCTGACGACCATGAAATTGGACCCGTTGTGGCCGTAAGCAAGCCGCCCGCCGGCTGGGTCGGTCATCAGCGGCGTCGCGCCCATGGTGGCGAACACGGCGTCGTAGAAGGTCTTGGCGGCGGCGAGGTCGTTGCTGCCGACGCAGATGTGGCTGAACATGTAAGCTTCCCTTGCGGTTGTCCGGTAAACGGGGGGGGCTGGATTTGCGTGCAGAGATGTCGGCCCGGCGCGCGGCAGGGTCAATCGCGGGCAGGACATTCAGCGGTGAATATCGCACCGGTGCTGGGGCGCCGCGCGGGTGCCGGGCAAGAGATTGATCCGGAATGGATTGCATACCGCCAAGGGCAATTGCATCCCGGCGGGAACGGCGCATGATCCTTTCCCAGTCCATGCGGCGGGTCCGCGTGGATTCCCGGGGATGTCCTTCACGGCATCGTTACCATGGAGACGCGCATGGCAGTCATTGCGGTCTACAGCATCAAGGGCGGCGTCGGCAAAACCACGCTCGCGGTCGATCTCGCCTGGCGCTTTGCCGTGCATGGCGCGCGCGAGACGCTGCTCTGGGATCTCGACATGCAGGGGGGCGCGGGCTGGGTGCTCGGTCATGAACCGGCCAAGGTTGCGCACCTGCCGGCGGGCGCGGCCGCGGTGTTCCAGCGGGATGGCAAGCCGCAGCACCTCGTGCGCCCCACCCATGTCGACCGCCTTTCGCTGATCTGCGCGGATGACAGCTTGCGCAGCCTGCCGCTGCAACTGGCCCGGCTCGGCCAGCGGCGGCGTCTCGCCGCCATGACCACGCGGCTGCGCTGCGAATACGAACGCATCGTGCTCGATTGCCCCGCCGGCATGAACGAGGTGACCGAACAGGTGATCGCCGCCGCCGATCTTGTCATCGTGCCGCTGCCGCCATCGCCGTTGGCCCGCCGCGCGCTCGACATGGTGCGGCGCGAATTGCTGCGGCACCACACACGCCATGCGCCGATCCTGCCGGTCCTCTCGATGACCGACATGCGCCGCCGCCTGCACCGCGACCTTGCCTGCGGAGAGGCGCTGGGCTGGCCGCAAGTGCCGATGGCGAGCGCGATCGAGCGATGCTCCGTTCACCGCCGCCCGCTTGCCGAGTTTGCCGGGGGCACCCCGGCCGATCTTGCCCTGGGGCGGCTCTGGCGCGGGATCGAAGCCAAGCTGGCGGCGATGGCGCCCGTGCTTGGCGGGCAGCCACTGTCGCGCGCGGGATGATCGCGCTGCCCGCCCTCATCCCGCCGCAGCGGCAAGGCGGGCAGTTATCCACGCGATTTCGCGCTCGCAGGCACTCTGCCGAAGGCTTCGTTCGGGCGGCGGGGTGGACGCTGGCGGGCGGGTTTGGCATTCAAAATCGCCATGTGGCACATCTTCCAGTTCCCGCTCTGCCCCTTTAGCCGCAAGGTCCGGCTGCTGATGGCCGAGAAGGGCATCGCCTACGAACTCCAGACCGCACGTCCGTGGGAGGGGGAGGACAGGCTTTTCGCGATGAACCCGGCGGGCCGCACGCCGGTCGTGCGCGAGGCGGAGCGCAATATCGTCCTGTCGGACAGCCGAGCGATCTGCGAATACTTCGAGGAGACCGTGGACCGGAACCCGCAGATCAGCGGAACCGCGCAGCAGCGGGCGGAAATCCGCCGTCTGGTCGCCATGTTCGACGAAAACTTCTTCAACGACGTCTCGGGTCCGCTGCTGCACGAACGCATGAAGAAGCGGCTGGTCCTGCGCCAGTCGCCCGATGCCAAGATCCTGCGCGAATCCATGAAGCTCGCGCACGATTACCTCGATTACATCGACTATTTGATCGACAATCGCCCCTGGCTCGCGGGGTCGACGATGACCCTGGCGGATCTCACCGCGGCGGCGCAGATTTCCGTGGCGGATTATCTCGGCGGCCTCGACTGGTCGAGCCACGAGCAGGCGCGCGGCTGGTACCTGGTGATGAAGTCGCGCCCCTCGTTCCGTCCGCTGCTCAGCGAACGTATGGAAGTGATCCAGCCGCCGAGCCACTACGCCGAAGTCGACGCCTGAGGGGCTCGCTTCCGGTTCATGAGAAAAGGGCCGTCCGTTCGGGCGGCCCTTTCTCGTCTGTGACCCGAGGAGGGGATCAGGTGCGGGCGGGCTTGGCCCCGAAACGGCCGTGCTCGCGGAACTGGGTCATCCAGCGATCGAGGAACAGGCCCAGGGGCCGCGCGGCCACGCCCAGTTCGGCAAGCCCCGGCAGCAAGCCGCTGGCGATGCTGCCAGCCTTGAGCAGCTTCAACTGATCGGTGCTGATCGGCGTGCCGGGCAGGGCGGCGATCAGGCCTGCCAGGGCGTCCGGCATGGGCATCAGCGTGCGTTCGCGGTTCTCGGCAACCATGATTCGCGTGTTGAGATCGAGCATCGAGATCACTTCGGGCCCGGCCAGTTCGAAAGTCTTGCTGCCATGCACCTCGGGGGAGGTCAGGGCGACGGCAATCGCATCGGCGACATCGTCGACAAATACCGGCTGAAGTTTCGCCTCGGGGGCGAACACGGGCAGAACCCGGGCGCGGGCGATGAGACTGCCGAACATCATCACGAAATTGTCGTCAGGCCCGAACAGGATCGAGGGGCGGATTACCGTGGCGTCAGGAAATTCGGAAAGGACGGCCTGTTCGCCTTCGGCCTTGGTGCGGGCATAGGCCACATCCGACCCGGCATCGGCGCCAATTGCCGAGACATGCACGAGGGCCTGCGCTCCGGCTGCCTTGGCGGCTGCCGCGATCCGTCCGGCACCGCGGCCCTGGACTGCATCGAGATCGCCGGTGAAGGCACCCACGAGGTTCACGACGGCATCCGACCCGGCCAGCACCCGCGCCAGCGAATCCAGCTTGGTCACGTCCACCCGGGCGAACTGGATCTGGCCGAGGTTGCCGAGCGGCTTGATTGCCCAGGCCTTGTCCGGGTTGCGGCTGGCGATGCGGACGCGGGCTCCGCGTTCGAACAGTTCCTGCACCAGATGCCTGCCGAGAAATCCAGTGCCGCCCAGCACGGTGACGACTTTACCGGAAAGGGGTTCCGGGCCGGAAAGGGGTTTTGCGCCGGAAACGGATTCGGGGTTGCCTTGGCTCATGGTCTGAACGGCTCCTTCAGCGAGGCGCAGGCGCGGCGAAGAGCGAAAAAATCCGCCTGAGCCGATCATGCGCACGTTGAAAAGGATTGGCACAAGGCAGGGGTGGGGGCAACCGAACGCTCGCTATGACGCGGAATTCCGGCGTTTTTGAAAAGATTTGAAAAAACTTGGCGCTGGGGCGTTGACAGGAATCGGGAAGCCCCTTAGAGGCGCCCTCCTACCCGGCGAGGACGGCAGCAACGGCCCCCTCGCTTCCGTGCCCAGATGGCGGAATTGGTAGACGCACCGTCTTCAGGTGGCGGCGCTCGTAAGGGCGTGGAGGTTCGAGTCCTCTTCTGGGCACCATTCACCTTTTCGAAGGTGGTCGCATGTAGTCAAAAGCCCCGGGAAACCGGGGCTTTTTGCTTATCAGGCGTCCGCATTTGTCCGCCAGTGAAGGCCCCCAGCCGCGATGACGTGGGGGCCTTTTGGGGGCCTCGCCCGAGGCCTCGGATCAGACCTTCCCAGCCTTGAGATCGTCGAGCCAGTCACTCCACCACTGCATCATCTCGACGCGCTCCTTCCAGTAGAACGTCCGGTTGTAGGTGGCGCTGACGGTGTTGCCGACCTTGTCCGTCGTCAGAACATTTGGCGCAGATCGGGGCGTGGATTAGCGGAGAACGAGCCTCGTCTGGGGTTTGATGTTAGGCGGCGAGCTTGCGGTGAAGCAAGCGGCGATGTTCGATGGTCTTTCGCTTAATGGTTTTGCGGCGCTTGATGATGGCGGGAGCCCTGCCGAAGTAGGCGTCTGCTGGCGTCACGTTGTTCAGGCTCTCGTGGTAGCGCTGGTGATTGTAGTGCTCCACGAACGCCTCGATCTGGGCCTCGAGGTCGCCGGGCAGGAAGTAGTTTTCCAGCAGGATGCGGTTCTTCAAGGTCTGGTGCCAGCGCTCGATCTTGCCTTGCGTCTGCGGATGCAACGGGGCGCCACGGACGTGACTCATCTGCTGGGCCTCGATGTACTCGGCGAGTTCGCCCGCGATGTAACTGGGGGCCGTTGTCGGATAGTAGCCGGGGCTTGTGCAGGACCGTGGCGCTGTCGCAGCCCGATGCCTTGAGGGCCAAGTCCAGCGTGTCAGTGACGTCCTCTGCGCGCATGTTGGTGCACAGTTTCCAGGCAATGATGTAGCGCGAGTAGTCGTCGAGCACGGTCGACAGGTACATCCAGCCCCACCCGATGATCTTGAAGTAGGTGAAGTCGGTTTGCCACATCTCGTTCGGCCGGGTGGTCTTCGTGTGGAACTGGTCGGCGGCCTTGATCACGGTGTAGGCCAGACTGGTGATCAGGTCATGGGCCTTCAAGAGGCGGTAAACCGTGGCTTCCGACACGAAGTAGCGCTTCTCGTCGGTGAAGCGCACCGCCAGTTCGCGAGGGGAAAGCTCGGTCGCCTCGAGCGCCATCTCGACGATCTGCGCGCGGATATCCTCGGTGATGCGGTTCCACACCCGGCTCGGCGCCGAGGGGCGATCCTCAAGGGCTTCAGGACCGCCCTCGAGGAAGCGGTCATACCAGCGGTAGAACGTCCGGCGAGGAATACCCAGCTTGTCCAGAGTGTGCTTGGCTGGCAGGTGCGACTGCTCGACGATCCTGATAATCTCCAGCTTTTCTGCGGCGGGCTACCTCATTCGTCGTCGCCCCCATCCGCGGTCATGCTTTTTTTCAGAAGACGGTTCTCGAGCGTCAGGTCGGCCACGCATTCCTTGAGGGCACGGGCTTCGCGGCGCAGATCCTGCACCTCGCTCGTTGTCGCACTGCGGGCGGTGTCACCGGCAAGACGGCGCTTGCCGGCTTCCATGAACTCCTTCGACCAGGTGTAGTAGAGGCTCTGGGCGATGCCTTCACGCCGGCACAGTTCGGCGATGCTGTCCTCGCCGCGCAATCCGTCGAGCACGATACGGATCTTGTCCTCGGCCGAGAAATGCCGCCGCGTCTGTCGGCGAATGTCTTTCACCACGGCTTCGGCAGAGGCCTTCGCTGGCGATTTTCGCAAGGAGGGTTTGGGCTTCATCTTCGTTCCTTCGTCACTACGACGAAGCCCAAACCCTCCTTAATTCTCAACCCCTAATCTGTGCCATGGGTGCTGACGCCGGACAATAGCCGTTCTGATGCCCGTGATTGCTACGGGAAATTGTTACGAGAATTGCCCAAGGGCCTGCGTCGTCGAGGGCGCAATTTCTGTTATCGGCATATGGTTCCGGTCGATGCCGAGCAGTTATCTGCTCCGGTTCCGGTCCTGACTCCGGCAGCGCCGCAAGTTCAAGAGACCGCACCGTCCCTGACACTGGCAGAGGCGTATGAAACGAGCCGGAAACTCGCCATCGGCGTCATTGGCGGAGGCTAGCCGTTGGCGTCGATCTCTCGGACCCATTGCCGCGACTGCCTTGAGGTCCTTCGGTTCTTGCCCGCCAATGCCGCAAAGCTCTTCCCGAAGTTGACGCCTTGCCAAGCGGCAGATCACGCTCGGCCTCGTGAAGGTATCAAGGTTATCGGCGCGGCGAACGCCAACACCCTGATCTCGAACTTGAGCAGTTTCCTGAATTGGACGGTGAATGAGGAAATGCTCACCCGCAATCCCGCGCGAGGTCTCCGCTTGCCCGATCCGGTCAACAAGCGTGACAAGCGCCTGCCGTTTGCACCCGAGCAGCTACATGCAATCTTCAGCGGCCGCGTCGATGGCGAGCGCAGCTACAATAAGGTGGGTGACTGCCGACCGCGCAAGGCTCAAAAAAAAGGGCGAGGACTCCGCCGTCCTCGCCCCTTCCTGCATTCTTCCCGCGAGGGGAAGTCCGATAGCCCCGTCAGACGCCTTGCGGCGTCACGTTGCCCGAGAAGCGGCGGCCGGCCTTGGGGATCGACGAGCCGGTGAGCGGGCGGGGCGTTCCGCTTCCGCGCGGTTCGCTCGGCCGGTCGAGCTTGCCGTCCTTGAGAAGCTGGTTGATCTCTTCGCCAGAGAGCGTCTCGTATTCAAGCAGCGCCTGCGCGAGGGCTTCAAGCTGCTCCGCATTGTCCTTGAGCAGTGTGGTCGCGCGGGCATGGGCGGTGTCGACCAGACCGCGGATTTCACTGTCGATCACCTTGTTGGTCTCGTCCGAGGCCATGGTGCGGTGCGAACCGCCCATGCCGAGGTAGCCTTCCTGGCTTTCCTCGTACTGGAGCGGACCCAGCTTGTCCGACATACCCCATTTGGTGACCATGTTGCGGGCCAGGCTGGTGGCGTACTGGATGTCCGACGAGGCGCCCGAGGAAACCTTGTCGTAGCCGAAGATCAGTTCCTCGGCGACGCGGCCACCCATCGCGACCGAGAGGTTCGCGAGCATCTTGTCGCGGTGGTAGGAATAGCTGTCCCGTTCCGGCAGGCGCATCACCATGCCGAGCGCCCGCCCGCGCGGGATGATGGTGGCCTTGTGGATGGGGTCTGACGCAATTTCGTGCAGCGAGACGATGGCATGACCGGCCTCGTGATAGGCGGTCATCTTTTTCTCGTCGTCGGTCATGACCATCGAGCGGCGTTCCGCGCCCATCATGACCTTGTCCTTGGCGTCCTCGAACTCCTGCATGGCCACGAGGCGCTTGTTGCGGCGCGCGGCCAGCAGGGCGGCCTCGTTGACGAGGTTGGCAAGATCGGCGCCGGAGAAGCCCGGGGTGCCGCGGGCGATCACGCGCGGGTTCACGTCGGGGGCCAGCGGCACCTTCTTCATGTGGACGCTGAGGATCTTCTCGCGGCCCTCGATGTCCGGCACCGGCACCACGACCTGACGGTCGAAGCGGCCGGGGCGCAGCAGCGCGGGGTCCAGCACGTCGGGGCGGTTGGTGGCGGCGATGATGATGATGCCTTCGTTGGCCTCGAAACCGTCCATCTCGACCAGCAGCTGGTTCAGCGTCTGCTCGCGCTCGTCGTTCGAATTGCCCAGGCCGTGGCCGCGATGGCGGCCGACCGCGTCGATTTCGTCGATGAAGACGATGCAGGGGGCGTTCTTCTTGGCCTGTTCGAACATGTCGCGCACGCGGCTGGCGCCGACGCCGACAAACATCTCGACGAAGTCCGAGCCCGAGATCGTGAAGAACGGCACGCCCGCCTCACCGGCGATGGCGCGGGCGAGCAGGGTCTTGCCGGTACCCGGCGAGCCGACCAGCAGCGCGCCCTTGGGGATCTGGCCGCCAAGCTTGGAGAAGCGGGTGGGATCACGCAGGAACTCGACGATTTCCTCCAGTTCCTCGCGCGCTTCGTCGATGCCGGCGACGTCGTCGAAGGTGACGCGGCCCGCCCGTTCGGTCAGCAGCTTGGCCTTGGACTTGCCGAAGCCCATCGCGCCCGAGCCGCCGCCCTTCTGGACCTGGCGCAGCGCAAAGAAGGCAATGCCGACGATCAGCAGGAACGGCAGGGTCTGGGCGAGGATGTAGACCAGCATCGAGCCTTCTTCGGCGTTCTTGCCGGCATAGCGCACGCCATGGTCCTGCAGGAGCTGGGGCAGCGTGGTGTCGTTCGGCACCGGGACGGTTGTGAACGAATCGCCGTTCTTCAGCTTGCCGTCGATGCGCTGCTCGCCGATTTCCACCGAGGCGACGCTGTTTTCGGCCACTTTGCCGCGAAAATCGGAATAGGCGATGCTCGGCCCGCTTTCGGTGCGGGTATTGAACATCTGCACAACCACAAGGAGTGCGAGGAAAATACCGCCCCACACGAGCAGGCTCTTGACCCAGGGATTGCCGCTAGGCTGGTCGTCGTTCATCGTTGGTGAAACCGTCCTTTCGCCCGCCAATGTAGGTGCGGGCGGCTGAATCGCAAGTTAGCAGAGGCATTCACTGTAGTCGCAAAGCGGCCAAGAAGCGACAGCGCATGCGCCGCCGCCCCTTTCAGGCGGATCGAACCAGCTGGTAATCGCCCGCGCTGTCCACTTGCGCGGTCCAGCCGGGGTAGACGACGATCGTGGTGAAGCTCTCCTCGATGATCGCGGGGGAGGGTATTTCCATGCCTGGGGCGAGGTCGGTGCCGCGATGGACCGGCACCGGCGCAAAGCCCTGTCCGAGATTGGCGCGGCGGTGGCGGATGGGCTCGGGAGCCGGGCCGCCGGGCACGAAGGCGCCGCCGGCGGCCGGCGAGGGGGTCTCGACATGGGCGGCGAGGCGCAGGCCCGAGATTTCCGGCACTTCATGCTCGCGAACATGGCCATATTCGGCCATGTGGCGGGCGTTGAACAGTTCGCAGGCGCGGGCCGCAAAGGTTTCGTCGATGAAGCCGAGGTCGCCCAGTGGGGCATCCGCGGCAAAGTCGAACGAGAGCGAGAAGTTCTGCCCCGGATAGCGCATGTTGAGCCGGTAATCGGCGCGGATGTCGCCTGTGCGGAACCGGGCGGCGGTGAAGAACCGGGCGGCACGATCCGATAGGTCGGTCCAGAGCTTGCGGATGCGCGCCAGGTCGAGCGCGGCGGCCGAGGCGATGTAGGAGCGTTCCTCGTCGATGGTTGGGTTCGCCACCAGCGTGCCGAGCGCCGAAAAGGTCGGCGAGGCCTTGGGCACCAGCACGCGGGTGATGCCGAGGTCCTCGGCCTGGATCGCGGCGAAAGCCGGGCCGTTGCCGCCATAGGCCAGCATGACGAGGTCCTTGGGGTCGATGCCCTTGCCCGCCGTGGTGCGGCGCACGCCCTGGCTCATGTGGGCATTGACCACGCGCCAGCAGTCGAAGGCGGCACGTTCCGCCCCGGAGTCGCCGGATTCGTGGCCGAGTCCCTCGGCGATCCTGCCGAAGGCTTCCGCTACGCCCTTGCGGGTGAGGCGGAAGCTGCCGCCGGCAAAACCCTCCTCGGTGGAGAGAATGCCCAGCATGACGAGCGCATCGGTGACGGTCGGCTCGGCGCCGCCGCGTCCGTAGCAGATCGGGCCGGGCTCCGACCCCGCCGAGCGCGGGCCGACCTGCAGCGCGCCCTTGTTGACGTGGCAGATCGAGCCGCCGCCGGCGCCCAGTGTCTCCACTTTCACCATCGGCACGCCGACGAGGTAGCGGTGGTGCATGTTCCAGCCTGCCTCGGCCGGGGCCTCTCCGTTCAGCACCAGCGCCATGTCGTAGCTGGTGCCGCCCATGTCGACGCAGAGCAGGTCCGGGCAGCCCTTGGCGCGGCCCGCATGGGCGGAACCGACGACCCCGCCGGCCGGGCCGGAGGCCAGCACGCGGATCGGGGCACCTTCGATGTAGTCCCGGGTCATGACGCCGCCGGAGGCCTGCATGACCATCAGCTGGCCTGGATACCCGCCTTCGCCGAGGCGCTGCACCAGCTTTTCGAGATAGCCGTTGACGCGCGGGGCGACATAGGCGTTGACCACCGTGGTCGAGGTGCGGTCGTACTCCGGCGCGCGGGGCAGGACTTCGTGGCTGACCGAGACGTGCGCGTTCTGGATTTCCTGCTGGACGATCTCCTTGGCGCGGCGTTCGTGTTCGGGATTGGCGAAGGAGAACAGGAACGAGATCGCCACGGATTCCACGTTCTGCAGCCTGAGCTTGCGGCAGGCCTCGCGCAGTGCAGCCTCGTCGAGCGGCTTGTGGACCGCGCCGTCGTGGAGCACCCGTTCGGGCACGGTCAGGCGGCGGCGGCGCGGGGTGATCTGCTGCGGGGCCTCCAGACGGACGTCCCAGATATCCTCCTTGTAGCCGCGGCGATATTCGATCTCGTCGCGGAAGCCCTCGGTGGTGATAAGGCCGGTGAGGGCGCCGTTCATCTCGATCAGGGTGTTGTCGGCGACGGTGGTGCCGTGGACGATCGCCTCGCAGCGGCTCAGGAACTCGCCCAGCGGCAGGCCCTCCTTCGCGGCGAGCTTGCCCAGCCCCTCCATCACGCCCAGCGAGCGGTCCTGTGGCGTGGAAAGGTTCTTGTGCAGCACCACCTCGTCCCCCTTCAGGAGTGCGAAGTCGGTGAAGGTGCCGCCGATGTCGATGCCTACTCGGTACGTCATTCAGGTCTCCTGTCCTCCCCGGTTAGGGGAGGTGGCAGCCCGCAGGGCTGACGGAGGGGAGTCGCGTCCTCCCGAAACCTCGCGGCAGGCCGCGAATCCCCTCCACCACCCTTCGGGCGGTCCCATTTCCAGACTTTGGCCCCGTTTCGGGGACGACTTGTTTTCGTTATTCCGCCGCCTCGGCCATGCTCGCCATCTCGGCCCGCAGCGCCTCGGTCGCGGCGTGGTCCACCGCCAGCGAATAGTCGCCAAGGCTGCCGGTCAGCACCACGCCGTACTTGGCGCGCGCTGCGGCAAGGCTGACGTACTCATCGAGCACGTCCTCCTTCACCGCTTCGGGATCACGCCGCAGCGGCGGGCCGAAGCCGGCGCCGCCGCCGTGCTGGTAGGCGATCACCGCGCCCTCCGGCAGCAAGTCCTGCGCGGTATGGAGAATGGCGCGCTCGTTCTCGGCTCCCACCTCGAAGCGGTTGGTATAGGGGATCGCATCGTCCCCGCCGCGAAGCCCTCGCAGCGGGTGCTCGGCCGAGACCATCCACGCCATCGCCGAAGTCGGCCGCAGTACCTGCTTGACGTTGAGTGAGCCCGGACAGCCGCGCCACTGGCCGGCGCCGCCGCCATCGGTGGTCATCTCGCGGCTGAGGTTGAGGATCGGGAAGCGGCTTTCCGCATCTTCCGCTTCGGAGAGGATCAGGCTGCCGAGCGCCGACGGGCACGAGCCCCAGCCATCGAGGCCTTGCACCGCCGAGACGTCCATCGAGCGGCAGTCGACCCCCTGGTCCATCCACATCATGCCGTTCTCGTCGAAGCCCATGACCATGTTGGGCATGCCGATCTTGTAGAGCTGCGGCTGCGATCGTTCGGGCGCCACGTTGGAGAGCGCGATGCAGACCGCCTCGGTGATCTCGCAGGCCGGGTGGAACGAGCCCAGCGCCGCGGGCTTGTTGGGCGGCGGCTGGGCGATACAGCCTTCGGGGATCCGGATCTCGACCGCGTCGAAGAAGCCCTCGTTCTTGACGATCGTCGGGTCCATCGCCGCGACCACCTGGCACATCACGTAGCTGCGCGAATTGGCGAAGGTGTTCCACACGCCGACGAGGTTCTGCCGGTCGTCGGTGCCCTCAAGGTCCACGGTCAGCTGCTCGCCGGCGATGGTGCAGGCGACGTGGACCTTGATGTCCCTGGTCCCTGCCGTGTCGTGGTCGATCCACACCGTCGCCTCGTGGCGGCCATCGGGCCACTTCGCCACTTCCTCGCGCACGCGGCGCGTCGTGTGCTCGATCGAGTGGTTGATCGCCGCCTTGATCGTCTCCCCGCCCCATTTGCCGAGCAGCTGCTCCAGCATGCGCACGGCATGCTGGACGCCGCCGATCATCGCCGCGATGTCGCCGGCGAATGTCGCGAAGCGGTTGTTGCGCACCACCATGTCGAAGACGTCGCGGCGCAGCTCGCCCCGATGGACCAGCTTGAGGCAGGGGTAGATCACGCCTTCGGTAAAGACATCGGTGGCATCGAGCGAAAAGCCGCCCGGGTCCTTGCCGCCGGTATCGCCCTGATGCGCCTGCAGCGTCTGGATGCAGATCAGTTCGCCCTTGCCGTCATAGACCGGGCCGTAGATGCAGTAGTCCGGCAGGTGGCCGCCGCCGTGATCGGGATCGTTGCCCAGGAAGACGTCGCCCGGCCCCCAGTCGTAGCGCTCCTGGTTCATCAGCCCCCAGCGCGTTTCCATCTGGTTGACGAAGGTCAGGTGCGGGGTGCCCACCGCGCCCATGGCAAGGCGGCCGTGGGCATCGACGATGGCGGCGTTGCGCTCGTTCGACTGGTTGATGATCGGGCTGGAGGCGGCGCGGCCAAGATAAGTCGCAGCCTCGAAGCAGACCGTCTCGAACGCGCCGCGGATGATGTCCGCCGTTACCGGATCGATCTCCGCCGTGGTCGGCAGGGGGGCGCGCCGCTCGGCGAGCCTGCGGTTCAGCGCGTAGGACACGTCTCTTGCTCTCCCTTGTGGTTTGTCCGAGGTAGGAGGCGAGCGGGCCCGCTTCTCGACAGCGAGCGCATCGGCCCATGCAGATCACGAAACTGTCGCGCCGGGCTTGTCCGTGGGCGCAAAGGGAGCCGTACCGGGAATGAAGACAGCTGGCCGCATCCACCCGGTCTATGCGCAAATGGAACGCACGGTGTTCGATCGCATGTCGGCGCTGGCGCGCGAACATGGGGCGATCAACCTCGGGCAGGGCTTTCCCGATGGCCCGCCGCAGCCCGCGTTGATCGAAGCGGCAAGCCGCGCCTTGCACGAAAAGTCGAACCAGTATCCGCCCGGCGCGGGCCTGATCGAACTGCGCGAGGCGATCTGCGGCTATTACGCGCGGCGGCAGGGGCTTGCGCTTGCGCCTGGGCAGGTGACGGTCACTTCCGGCGCGACGGAGGCGCTGGCCGCTGCCGTCTTCGCTTTCGTGAAGCCGGGCGACGAAGTGATCCTGTTCCAGCCGGCCTATGACGCCTATGCCCCGCTGGTGCGGCGGGCGGGCGGTATTCCCGTCTCGATCCCGCTTTCGCCGCCGGACTTCTGCTATCCGGCAAAGGCGCTGGAGGCGGCCATCACGCCGCAGACGCGCGTGGTGATGCTGAACGATCCGCTCAACCCGGCAGGCACGGTCGCCCGTCACGAGGAACTGGCCGCGATCGCGCAGGCCTGCACGGCGCATGACCTGATCGCGATCTGCGACGAAGTCTGGGAGGATGTCCGCTTCGATGGCGTGCCTCACCACTCGCTGATGCGCTTTCCCGGCATGGCCGAACGCACCGTGAAGATCGGTTCGGCAGGCAAGATCTTCGGACTGACCGGCTGGAAAGTCGGCTGGATGATCGCGGCGGGTGATCTGGCGACGGCGATCTCGCGCGCGCATCAGTTCCTCACCTATGCCACCGCCGTGCCGCTGCAATGGGCGGTGGCGGAGGGATTGTCGCTGCCCGACGCAGTGCTGGACGGCCAGCGCGCCGCATGGGCCGCCGCGCGTGAGCGGTTGAAGGCGGGGCTGACCGAGGGCGGTTTCGTCGTGCTGCCCAATGCGGCGACGTGGTTCCTCAATGTCGATCTCGCCGCTTCGGGCATTTCCTTGTGCGACCGCGAATTCAGCGAGCGCGCGGTGACTGAGGCCGGGGTGGCGAGCGTACCCGTCTCGGCGCTGTATCAGGGCGAGGACGCGCCCGGGCATCTGGTGCGCTTCTGCTTCACCAAGCCCTTGGATGTGCTGGACGAGGCTGTTTCGCGCCTCGCCCGCTTCCGCCAGATGCTGGTCGGCCAAGCCGTTTTATAACCGTCGCTTGACACTTTGCTGCACTGCGGCATCGTGGTTCCCTTAAGCAGCGGGGGACGCGGTAGATGGTTGAAGCTGAAGGCGCGCTCTGGAACGCGGACCTTGCGCCGACGGGCGAGGCGCAGCGCAACTGGCGCTGGTGGCACTTCGCGGCGCTGTGGGTGGGCATGGTCGTTGCCGTGCCAAGCTGGATGCTCTGCGCCGGCCTGATCGACCAGGGCATGTCTGCCTTGCAGGCGATCGCCACGGTGCTGCTGGGCAACCTGATCATCCTCGTGCCGATGCTGCTGATCGGCCATTCGGGCGCGCGCTATGGCGTGCCTTTCGCGGTGCTCGCACGCGCCTCGTTCGGCACGGTGGGCGCGCGCCTGCCCGCCATGGCGCGCGCGCTGGTCGCCTGCGGCTGGTACGGTATCCAGACCTGGATCGGCGGCGAGGCCTTGCTGACGCTGCTCGGCATCTTCCTCGGCGCGGACCTGCGCGGCGCGCCGCTGCCGTTCTTCGGGATCGGCCTCGGCCAGTTGCTGGCTTTCCTGGTATTCTGGGGCGTGCAGCTGTTTTTCGTGCGCAAGGGGCTGACGACGATCCGCAAGCTGGAGACCTGGACCGCGCCGGCCAAGCTCATCGCCTGCCTCGGCCTCGTCTGGTGGGCGGTGGACGCGGCGGGCGGTGTTGGCCCGATCTTCTCGGCGCCTTCGGCCTTTGGGCCCGGTGGGGCGAGGGAAGGGGAGTTCTGGGCGGTCTGGCTGCCGGCGATCACCGCGATGGTCGGCTTCTGGGGCACGCTGGCACTCAACATTGCCGACTTCACCCGCTTCGCGCATAGCCAGCGCGACCAGATGCTGGGCCAGGCGCTGGGCCTGCCGCCGACGATGGGGCTGATCGCCCTGCTGAGCGTGATCACCACTTCGGCCACCGTCGTTATCCACGGCCGGGCGATCTGGGACCCGGTGGAACTGGCCGGAACGCTGTCGGGGCCCTTTGTGCTGCTGGGGCTGATCGTGATCGCGGTGGACACGGTATCGTGCAACATCGCCGCGAACCTCGTCTGTTCGGCCTTCGACTTCGCCTCGCTGAAACCGTCGAGGATCAGCTACCGCACCGGCGCGCTGATCACCGCGACCATCGGCCTTGTCATGATGCCGTGGAAGATCATGGCGAGCACGCAGGGCTACATCTTCACCTGGCTGACAGGCTATGGCGCGCTGCTGGGGCCGATCACCGGTATCCTGATCGCCGACTACTGGCTGCTGCGTGGTGCACGGCTGGATGTGGGCGGGCTCTACCTTGAACAGGGGCCCTACACCTATCGCAGGGGCTGGAATCCGCGCGCGCTGATCGCGCTGGCGCTCGGCATCGTGCCCAACGTGCCGGGCTTCCTCTCGGTTGCCGCACCCGAGGTGTTCGGGGAAGCGGGGGCACTGTTCTCGGGAATCTACACTTACGCGTGGTTCGTCGGTGTCGCGGTAGCGCTGGTCAGCTACACGCTGATGATGCGGGGCAGGGCGGCGGTGCCGGTTGTTGCCGTGGCTTGAAGCAGGGAAGGATAAAAGCAGGGGAGCCCCTCGGTGAAGCTCGGGATAAACTTCGCCCCCCTGTACCCCCAATATCGTCTAGGTCACGCGGGCCAAAAGCCTCGTGCACTCATGGCTGCGTCGGGAGACTAATTGGCTACGCTGCAAGGAGTGCGCGGCGGATAGGCTGAGCACGACGAAGACGTTTTGAGGGTCTGGGGGATCATCCCCCAGGACTTCCCCTTAATTCGCTTAATCGCTCTCGAAAGCCCCACGCATATCGTCGTCCGCCAGATCCGAGAACTTCGTGATCCGCGCTTCGAAGCGCATGCGGACCTTGCCGGTGGCGCCGTGGCGCTGCTTGGCGATGATGAGCTCCGACAGGCCGGTCACTTCTTCCATCTTCGCGCGCCACGATTCCCACTTGTCGCGCACGTCCGGGGTGTCGGTGTCGCTGGGGAACTTCGGCTCCGTGGCCTTCACGTAGTAGTCTTCGCGGAACACGAACCAGACCATGTCCGCGTCCTGCTCGATCGAGCCCGATTCGCGAAGGTCGGAGAGCATCGGGCGCTTGTCTTCGCGCGATTCCACCGCACGGGAGAGCTGCGAGAGCGCGATCACCGGAACGTGGAGTTCCTTGGCCAGCGTCTTCAAACCACGCGAAATCTCGGAAATTTCGTTCACGCGGTTGTCGGTGGCGCGGCCCGAGCCTTGCAGCAGCTGCAGGTAGTCGATGATGACAAGGCCGATGTTGTGGCGGCGCTTCAGGCGGCGCGCGCGGGTGCGCAGGCCGGCGATGGTGAGGCCGGGGGTATCGTCGATGAACAGCGGCAGTTCGGCGAGACGCTGGCTGGCGAAGGACAGCTGCTGGAAGTCCTCGCGGCTGATCTTGCCCATGCGCAGCGCTTCGGAACTGATGCCCGACTGTTCGGCCAGGATACGCGTGGCCAGCTGGTCGGCGCTCATTTCGAGGCTGAAGAACGCGGTCGCCGCGCCGACCGACTTCTCGACCGGGATGCCGTCCGCCAGGTCGCGCTGCAGCCGGTCGGAGGCGTTGAAGGCGATGTTGGTGACGAGCGAGGTCTTGCCCATGCCCGGACGGCCGGCAAGGATGATCAAGTCGGAATCGTGAAGACCACCGATCTTGTTGTTCACCGAGTTGAGGCCGGTGGTCTTGCCCGAGATGTGGCCGCCGGAATTGAACGCCTTTTCGATGGCGCCGATGGCGGTGCGGGTGGCCGCGGCGAAGCTCTTGGCCTCGTTCGCGGTGGAGGCGCCTTCGGCCACCTTGTAGAGCGCGGCTTCGGCGCGTTCCACCTGCTCCATCGGCTCCACCGATTCGGAGGTGTCCATGGCTTCGGCCACGAGATTGCGGCCCACCGAGATCAGTTCGCGCAGCAGGGCGAGGTCGTAGATCTGGTCTGCGAGTTCGCGCGGGGCGAGCAGGCCCTGGCCATCGGCGGTCAGGCGGGCGAGGTAGGAGACGCCGCCCAGCGCCTTCAGCTGTTCGTCGGCCTCGAAATAGGGGCGCAGGGTAACCGGGGTGACCACGGCCTTGCGGTCGAGCAGCTGGAGGATGCGCTCGTAGATGCGGGCGTGGACGGGTTCGAAGAAGTGGGTGGGCGAGAGCTGGGTGGGCAGCTCCTCGATCACGCGGTTGTCGATGAGCACGGCGCCCAGGAACGCGGCTTCCGCCTCGACGTTCGAGGGCAGGCTGCGGGCTTCGGCCGCAGGCTCGCGGGTGATGAGGGCTTCGTCTGACATGAGGGACCGGACAATGCCCCAAGAGCGGGGTGAGCGGCAAGCGCGCCTGTGGAGCATTTGTATGCACAGCCTGTTGATGGCCGGTGGATAATCCTGCTGCTCGCTCCCGCTTTCCCGGCGCCCTGCCGCGCTGCGGTGCCGCTCGCGACATGAGGCCTGCCGGCAACACTGTATCGCAACCGTGTCTTTATGCGGGACTTCGTGCCGGCTGGACTTGCCCGCTCATGCCGCAACCGCGTAAAGGCGCTCAGACCATGGCCGATCCGCGAATCTCGCATATCGAACTCGACGAGGCGACCATCCTGTGGCGCAACGCCGATATCGAGCAGGAACGGCGCATCGCGATATTCGACCTCATCGAGGACAATGTCTTCAGGCCCGTGCGCGCCTTCGAGGCCGGGCATGAGGGGCCTTATCGCCTGCGCCTGTCGGTGCGCGATGGGCGGCTCTCGCTCGACATCGGCAGCGAGGGCGGCGATCCGATCGAGACGATGGTGCTGGGGCTTGCCCGCTTCCGCCGTCCGGTGCGTGAGTACTTCGCGATTTGCGAAAGCTACTACCAGGCGATTCGCAAGGCCTCCGCGCAGGAGATCGAGACGATCGACATGGCCCGCCGCGCTATCCACAACAATGCGGCGGAACTTCTGCTCGAACGCCTCGACGGCAAGGTCGAAACCGACTTCCCGACAGCGCGCAGGCTTTTCACGCTGATCTGCGTCCTGCATATCCGGGGCTGAAGGGGGCTTCACGATGGCAAGGACTGGACCGGGCGCGATTTTGCGCAAACGTTTGCTGTGGCAAGGGCTGGCGGCCTTGCTGCTGATCGGCATCGTTGCCGGCTGCTGGGGCTGGTGGACGGTGCGGCACTGGCAGCCCTCGCGCCAGAAGTTCCCGGTGCAGGGCGTGGAAGTGGGGGCGGCGGACGGCCAGTTCGACTGGAAGTCGCTCAAGGCCATCGGCGTCGACTTCGCCTATGTCGATGCCAGCGCCAGCGCCTTTGCGCGCGATCCCCGCTTCGTCAGCAATTTTGCCGAAGCGCGCAGCGCAGGCGTGCAGGTGGGCGCGGTCCATCGCTATGATCCCTGCCAGCCGGCGCAGGCGCAGTCGGCCAACTTCGTCACCACGGTTCCGCGCGATTCGCGCCTGCTGCCGCCGGCTATCGACCTCGACATGCTGGCCGACAACTGTGCCTCGCCGGTGTCCGAGGCCAGGGTCGAGAGCGAACTGATGACCTTCATCAACCAGATCGAGACTCATACCGGCAAAGCGGTGATCCTCAAGATCAGCCCGGCCTTCCAGTCGCGCTACCGGGTGGCGGCCAAGTTCGACCGCAAGCTGTGGCTGGTGGGGGACCGGATGGAGCCCGACTATGCCGGGCGGCCCTGGACGATGTGGACGGCCAACCAGTCGGCCGCCAACGAGATTGCACAAGGGGGCCTGCGCTGGGTAGTGGTGCAGCCATGACCAAGACGTTCACGACCGACCAGCGCGATGCGCTGCTTGCCGCCGCGCGCGAGGCCGCTGCCCGCGCCTATGCGCCTTATTCGAAGTTCCACGTCGGCGCCGCGCTGCTGATGGCCGACGGCTCGGTGGTGACCGGCGCCAATGTCGAGAATGCCAGCTACGGCCTCTCGCTCTGCGCGGAAACGGTGGCGGTGGCGGGGATCCTCTCCTCGGGCGACCGGGCGGGGGACAAGGGCAGGCTGGAAGCCGTCGCGGTGACCGGCGGCGCCCCCGGCGCGCCGGGCGAGGGCGATGTGGTCAGCCCCTGCGGCCGTTGCCGCCAGGTGCTCAACGAGATCGCGCAGATCGGCGGCAGCGACCCGCTGGTCTGGTGCGATGGCCGGGACGGTCCGGTGGAAATGCGGCTGTCGCAGCTGCTGCCGTACGCATTCGGCCCTGCCAATCTGCTGTAATTCCGGCACCGATGGTGCCGTTTATGAGTTTACGGCCTAGCTGATTTCCCCGAGTTCGCTCTCATCGAGATGGTTACTCCCGTAAGTGCATTACCGCGAGCACGGGGTCGTTGCCGCGCGCCGTGGCGCGGCGGGCCAAGGGGAGTATCCAATCCGTGGACGATCGCAGCGCAAGCATTCTCCACAGGTGCGCCATCGGTTTCGGCGTCTTGGTCGCGGCGGCGGTGATCTGGGCGGGGGTCGGCTGGTTCAGCGCCTCGCGCGTCGACGCTTCGCTGGACGAAGTCCAGAAAGCCACCGGGCTGCTGCGCAACCACATGGAGGCGGACATGGACCACGATGCCATCAACAGCGGCATCCTGGCCCAGCTCGCCGCGCGCGGTGTCGGTGCCGTGGATGGGCGGGCGGCTGGACAGGACACGCTGGAGACCGTGGCCGAGTTTCGCAAGCTGATCGCCCGGGACCAGGCTTTCGAAGGCGCGCCGGCGGTGCACCAGGCGGCGATGGCGGTGACCGATGACGTGCGTGTCTATCTTGAGACCGCTACCGAGATAACCCGGCGCCTCCAGGCGGGAGAACCTGTCAACGACGGCGACGTCGAGCGGTTCCATCGCACTTTCGAGACGCTGGAAGGCAGCCTTGCCAAAGTGTCCGACCAGGTCGAGGCCCATGTCGAGGCCACGCGCGAGCAGGCGGCGGCGGCGATCTTGTTCAACCAGATCGTCGGGCTGGTCTGCCTCGTTTCCATCATGGCGGTGCTCTATGCGGTCTGGCGCCGGATCCGCGGTGACGCGATCGTCCCGGTGATCGCGGTGGGCGAGGCTGTCACCCGGCTCAGCCGCGGCGACTACGCGGTGCTGGTGCCTCATACCGAATCCCGCAGCGAGATCGGTGTCCTTGCCCGTTCGGCCGAGGACTTGCGCGACCGTCTGCTGCGCGCCGAAGCCGAGCGCGCAGAGCAGGAGCAGAGCATCGTCTCCACGCTGGGCGATGCGCTGGCACGGCTGGCGGAAGGCGATCTCACCAAGCGCCTCGAACAGGATCTCGGCGGCGCCTTCGGCAGCCTGCGCAACGACTTCAACCGGGCGGCGGAGGACCTTTCCCGCGTGTTCAGCCAGGTCACCGAAGCCAACGGCGAAACGCTCAACACCAGCCGCGAGATCGCCGCTTCGGTGGGCGATCTGTCGAACCGCAACGAGCAGCAATCGATGTCGGTGCAGTCGATCTCGGGGGCCATTTCCAGCGTCACCGGGCGGGTCATCGAGGCCGCGCACACCGCCGCCTCGGCGCAAAGCGAGGTGAACGAGATCGGCGGCGAGGTCTCGCGCGGGGGGCAGGTGATCCGCGACGCCATCGAGGCGATGGACCGCATCGAATCCTCCTCGCGCGAGATCGGCCAGATCATCGCCGTCATCGACGGCATTTCCTTCCAGACCAACCTGCTGGCGCTCAATGCCGGCGTCGAGGCCGCCAGGGCCGGGGAAGCAGGCAAGGGCTTTGCGGTGGTCGCCACCGAAGTGCGTGCACTGGCGCAGCGTTCGGCCGATGCGGCCAACGACATCAAGAACCTGATTTCGGCCTCCACCGGCGAAGTCGAAAACGGGGTATTGCTGGTGCGCGAGGCGGGGCAAGTGCTGGAGGCGATCATCGGCCGCATGGGGGGGATCTCCGAACTGATGGACAAGCTGAGCGCCGGTGCGGGCGAGCAATCCGCGATGCTCCAGCAGATCGACGGGTCGACGACCTCGCTCGAGCAGATCACCCATTCGAACGCCGCGCTGGCCGAGCAGGTGACCGCGGCCACCCGGCAGGTTGTGGTGGCAACCGAGGATGTCGCGCGCAAGCTGGCCGCGCTGACCTTTGCGCGGGGCGGCGGTCAGGCACGGGAAGGCGGCGTCCGGGCGATCGGGCAGGGGAGGGGCGGGCAAGCGGGCCACGAGGTCGTCGCCTGGCGCGCGGCGTGATCATGCCGCAGGGGCGGCTCCAGGCGGAGCGCGGGTGGAGACGAAGGTCAGCCCGCGCGATGGCATCGATGCTGGTAGCGGCATCGGTACTGGCATCGGAACTGGCGCTGCCGCCTGCGGCACATGCCGAGGCACCGGTCCAGGCGGAGGTGGTCTACACCGCCGATCTTGCCCAGCCGATACGCGGCGGGGCGGATCGCAAGCTGCGTTATCTCGACAATCTCGACCTTGTCGCCGATGCCGACCTCGATGCACTGGTCGGCTGGCATGGCGCCCGCGCACATGGCTACGTGCTGGTCAACAATGGGGCCCATCCCAACACGGCGGCCGGGTCGCTGGAAGGGGTGAACAACATCGAGGTCGGCAAGGCGGGCGTGCGCTTGTTCGAAGCCTGGGCCGAGCAGGACATCGGTTCGCGAGGGGCTCTTCTGGTGGGGCTCTATGATCTCAACAGCGAGTTCTACGCGCTCGATTCGGCAGAGCTGCTGCTGGGGCCGCCGTTCGGCATCGGCACCGAACTGGCGGCAACCGGTCGCAACGGGCCGTCGATCTTTCCGTCCAGCGCGCTGGCGGTGCGGGCGAACCTGCGGCTGGGGGCGGGGGAGAGCTACGTCCGGGTGGCGGCCTTCAACGCCCATGCCGCGACCCTCGGCGATCCGGGTGGCGTCGATGTCGGCTTCCACGACGGACTGCTGCTGATCGGCGAGGCCGGGCTGGGGCGGCCGCATGCGCGCCTATCCCTGGGCCTTTGGACCTATACCAGGGCGCGCGAGGCCTATTACAGCGATCCCGCCGACCCGGACCCGCAGCGCCGTCATGCCCGCGGCGCTTATGTGCAGGGGGAATTCCAGTTGCCGGGCGCCGGGGAAAGCGCATTCCAGGCCTTTGTGCGGGCCGGATTCTCGCGAGGGGGGACGACGCCGTTTGCCTGGAGCGCCAGTGCGGGCCTGTTCCGGGCGCCGGTGCTCGCCGCGCGCCCGGGCAGTTCGGCCTCGCTCGGCGTGCATTACGCGGGCACCAGCCAGTCCTTCCGGCAGGAGGTGCGTGCGCTGGGACAATCTCCCGCATCGTCCGAATATACCCTGGAGGCGACGTACTCCGACCGCCTGGCCGATTGGCACACGGTCCAGCCGGACCTGCAGCTTGTATGCCAACCTGGCGGACTGCGCGGCGCGCCTGCAGCGTTGATCGGAACCGTTCGCCTGACCTTGACCTTGCCCTGAGCGGAAGGGGGGAAGCGGGCATTTCGGTTCGGCAGGCGTGCGGCGCATCTGGCCGCTGGCCTATTGTCAATCAATATGGTTGAGTTATGGTGGGGCGGTCGGGACGTAGACAGAGTCGACCGGCGCTTTTCCCAACCCTCGTTGGAGCAGCCCCATGACCCACTATCGTTATCCCCATGCCCGAGACCATGTCCCGCTGATCCTGCTCGTCCCCGCCGCGCCCCTGCGCGAGGGGCACTGGATGCAGCGCTGGGCGCAGTGGAGCGAACATTGCCGCGTGCTCGAACTGGGCATGTGGGACGAGCCCCACCGCAATACCTGGGTGAACAAGCTCAATCTCGCGATCCGCCGCGCGGACCGGCCGGTGGTGGTCGTCACCGATGATATTGCCGCGCTCGCACTGGCCTGGTGGGTGCAGTTCGAAAGTGTCGGGCCGGAGAACCCGGTGCTCGGCGCGATCGTCGTCAATCCGCCGAACATGGACCTGCCGGGCGCCGATCCGCGGCTTTCGCGCTTCGGCGCCTGCCCGCGCCAGACGCTGCCGTTCCCGACGTTTGTGGTCAGCGATCTCGATGCCTCGGCGGCGCAGCAGCGCGCGGTGATCCGCCTGGCGCGGGACTGGGGTGCCTCGCCGGTCTGCGACCAGACCCGCGGCGACTGGGCTTCCGGCTGGATGCTGCTGCAGACGGTGCTGGAACTGGAGCCTGTCGGTGCGGTGACGCCGCAGTGGTCGCAGGACGAGAATGTCGCCGTGCGCGAGGCCCTGCGCCAGTGGGCGGGGATTTGAAGGTTGCCGCCTGGAAGAAGGCGGGGATGACCGTGCATCCCCGCCGGAAGGCTTGAACTTACCCGGCTTCGCGCTCCACCAGCCATTCGAGCAGGGCGCCCATGCAGTCACGGCCGAGCTGGGCGGAGCGTTCCGGGCTCCATGCCTGTGCCGGATCGGCGGCATCGTCGTGGTCCTTGAACGGCATTTCCAGCGTCATCGACACCGCGCCGAAGCGTTCGGCGACATGGTTGGTCGACATCGTCAGGTTGGCGCGGCCCGGCGCGGAGACGGCATAGCCGAGCTTGCGCTGGAAATCAGGGGTGCGGCGGTCGAGGATCTCGCTGAAACGGTCGTAACCCGCCTGCTGCTCGGCCTTGATCGAGGGGATGCCCTGGAAGCCGGCCATGAACACGGCCGGGATCGCCTCGTCGCCGTGGACGTCCATGGCGAAGTCGACGCCGGTCCCGTCCATGGCATTGCGCACGGCCAGCACTTCGGGTGACTTTTCCGCCGTCGGCGTGGCCCATTCGCGGTTGAGGTTCACGCCCACCGCATTGGTGCGCAAGTGGCCGCGCGCCGAACCGTCCGGGTTCATGTTGGGCACGACGTGGAAGCGGCAGCGCTTGCGCAGTTCACGGCCCACCGAATCGGCGGGATCGGCCAGCACGTCCAGCGCGCCTTCCATCCACCATTCGGCCATCGATTCGCCCGGATGCTGGCGGGCGTAGAGCCAGACCTGCTTCTCGCCCTCGCCCATCTCGACGCAGTCAAGCGGCTGGCCGTCGAGCGTGTGGCCGAGGCAGCGGTAGGTCACGCCCTCGGTGGTGGCGAGGTCGGCGATCAGGTCGTGGTGGCGCTCCATCGAGTAGGGCGCGAAATAGGCGAACCAGGCAAGGTCCGTTTCCGGCACGTAGCGGATGGTCAGGGTGCCGTTGTCCTCACCCGCGTCGAAGGTGCTGGCAGCGAGCGCCCAGTACTGGCGGTCTTCCGAGACGCGGGCGTTGTAGTTCGGCCAGCCGCCCGGATAGGCCGAGCCGTTGAGCCCGGTGATCTTGAGGACAAGTTCCTCTCCGGCGATGTCCGTGCCGCTGACGCGGAAGTGGAACCACTGGAAGAACTCGGAATCCTTGTCGTGCCGGATCGCGAGGCGGGCGGTGGTGCCGTCGGTGGAGAGGACTTCGATGTTGCCGGAATCGAAAGCGGAGGAGATGTGGAGGGTGGTCATTTGACCAGGATAGTTTCGCCCGACTTGCCCGGAAAGCCCTTGAACAGCGCTTCGGCCATTTTTGCAGAGCCGAGCGAGGTCTGCGCCATCGGCGACTTGGCGCTGACGGTGAAGCTGGCGCGGCCTTCCCACAAGGTGCGCCCGCCGGTTCGGTCGCGAATCATCACCTGCATGCGGGTGTCGACCTGGTCGGCGGGCTTGCCGGAAAGGTCGATGCCGATCCCCAGGCCGACGCCCGAGCCGTAGTTGCCGGCATTGCCGCCGACCCCGACCGAGACCGGCCCGCGCTGCGATGCCGGCTTGAGGGTGCGCCGTTCGATCGTGACCACGGCGACTTGCGCGTTGGCAACCTGTTCGCCGGGCAGGGGCTGGCGGTAGCCGATCCTCGCCAGTTCCTGGCCCACCGCCGCCGCATAGGCGCGGAATTCGAGGCTGCTCTCGTCCTGCCCGGGCCCGGCTTCGATGCGGATCACGCCCTGGCCGAGCGCGGGGCCGTCGGGCAGGCTGAAGCGGGTGACTTCCACCGGTCCCACCGGCGCGACGCAGCCGCCGAGCGCGGTAAGGGCCAGAAGCGGGGCCAGCAGCGGGGCCAATCGCGGGGCGGCGAGACGGCGCCGATGGGAAGGGGAGGCCGAAGGATGGATGGCCGTGGTCATGAAACGCTCTCCGCTGGGCAAGTGCCTAGACGATAACCCTATTTATACTGCGGAGCCATGGCCATCCGATCATGCGCCGATCGGGTCGGCCTTGGGGAAGCCGTCGAAGAGCGCGGTCGCCAGCTTGCCGGCGATGCGGTCGTCCGGCCAGTCGTTGTCGCCTTCGCGGGTGGCGATCGTGGCATAGCCTTCCCACAGCACCTTGCCGCTCGCCTTGTCGACGATACGGGTGTCGAGCCGGGTGCTGACGAGGGCGCTGCGCGGCTTGGTGAGGTCGACGTTCACGGCCAGACCATAGGCCGAGCCTTGGTTGCTCACGCCCATGGCGGCAGAACCGCTGACGGGGCTGCGCTTTTCCTCGGCCGGGGAGAGGACCTGGCGGGAGATCTTGAGCTCGACGTCCTGCCCGCCATTGTCGGGCTTGCTCTGGGTGTCGTAGCCGGCACCGACGAGGGCGTCGATGATCGCGGCCTCGTAGCGGGCGCGTTCAGGGCCGGAGATCCACGCGCCGTCGCCCGATTCGGACGTAACGGTCACGGTGCCGTGGCCCAGTTCGGCGACTTCGGGGCCCTGGGCTGCGAATCGGCTCACTTCGACTCGGCCTTCGCGCGGGTCCTTGCTGCTGCGATAGGGCGAGGAGGCCGGGCCGCCCATCAGCGGGTCGTTCCAGCCGCCACCCCAGCCCGAACCGTAGCCGCCGCCCCAGCGCGAGCCCCAGCCGGGCTGGGCCTGAACGGCGGAAGCGACAAGCGTGAGGGCGAGGCCGGAGGCGAGACCAGTGGCGAGAATCGCGGCTTTGAGCGTGTTCATCGGTGTTCTTGTGTCCGAAAGAATCGGTTGGGTCGCACCCTGCGATGGTTTATCGGGGCCTGGCGATTGCCCCATGATGAACGGGGCGATACTACAGACAGAGTACGAAAAACCGGGCAAGATCAGGGCGCGTTCGAGCACAAGGCATGGGCTCTCGCGCTTGACTTTGCAAGCCACTGCCACTAACGGCGCCACTTCAAATTTCTGGCGGCGGCCCAGTTGCTGTTGGAACAACCGCCGAACCACCAAGACGAGACGAACCATGAAGATTGTGAACAGCCTGAAGTCGCTCAAGGGTCGCCACCGGGACAACCGCGTGATCCGTCGTCGCGGCCGCACTTACGTGATCAACAAGACCAACCGTCGCTTCAAGGCTCGCCAGGGCTGATTCGTCTTGCCCGTCCCCGCCTCGGCGGGGCATCGGGCAAGCCGTCATCGCGACGACATTGGACCCCCGCCTCAGGCGGGGGTCTTGTCATGTCCGGAGCACGCGTGAAATGCACAATCCCGATCCCGTCCAGGCCGTCGTTTTTGATGTCGGGCGCGTGCTCGTCCAGTGGGACATGCGCGGCCTGTTCGCGCGGCTGATCGACGATCCCGGCAAGCTCGACTGGTTCTGCACGCACGTGGTCACCGAGGAATGGCATTTCGAGCATGATGCCGGGCGCGATCTCGACGAGATGGTCGCCGCGCGCAAGGCCGAGTTTCCCGGCAACGACGACCTGATCGACGCCTATGCCACGCGTTTCCTAGAGACGATCCCGGGCCCGGTTCCCGGCAGCCACGAGATCGTGCGCGAACTCGCCGCGCGCGCCGTTCCGCTCTATGCCATCACCAATTTCGCCAGCACCTTCTGGCGCGAATTCCGGGCCAGCGAGCCGCTGTTCGACCTGTTCGGCGATGTTGTCGTCTCGGGCGACGAGAAGCTCGTGAAGCCGCACCGCGCGATCTACGACCTCGCTGCCCGCCGGTTTGGCCATGCGCCCGAATCGATGCTGTTCATCGACGACAATCCCGACAATATCGCCGGTGCCGCCGCACTCGGCTGGCAGGTCCACCATTTCCGCGACGCCGAAACCCTGCGGGCCGACCTGACCGGGCGCGGCTTGCTTGGGTGAAGTTGCTTGCGGCGGAATGATATCGTTTGAATAGTTCTCCGTAGCCCCCGGCAGGGTAAATATTTTTCTTTCGCAGTTGCAGCGTAACCGCTTGGCAAGTGCGAATCCTTGTTGCATCACATGGTCAACAGGGAGTCACAATGTCGGCTGCGGGCAAAACCAACTTCGACGAAATGCTTGAAACGGACGGGTCTGTCAGACCCGCCTATGCCGATCTCAGCCAGTGGTATGAATCGCAGGACAAGACCTGGTTCAATCGCCAGCAGGCCGAGGCGGAGCGGTTCTTTCGCCGCATCGGCATCACCTTCAATGTCTATGGCGACGAAGCGGCCGAAGAACGGCTGATCCCCTTCGACCTCATCCCCCGCATCATCACCGCCCGCGAATGGCGCAAGCTGACGCGCGGGATCGAGCAGCGGGTGCGGGCGCTCAATGCCTTCCTGCAGGATCTCTATCACCGCCAGGAAATCGTCCGTTCGGGCCGGCTGCCGATCAGCGCCCTGCGCGACAATGTCGCCTACCTGCCGCAGATGATCGGCATGACCCCGCCCGGCGGCGTCTATACCCACATCGTCGGCATCGACCTCGTGCGCACCGGTCCCGACGAATTCATGGTGCTGGAGGACAATGCCCGCACGCCTTCGGGTGTCTCCTACATGCTGGAGAACCGCGAGACGATGATGGCGATGTTCCCGGAACTGTTCACCAAGGTTCCGGTGCGCCCCGTTTCCGACTATCCGCGCCGCCTTGCCCGCAGCTTGCGCGCCTGCGCGCCGCCGGCCTTCAAGGGATCGGGGCGGCCCACCGTGGCGGTGCTGACGCCGGGTATCTACAATTCGGCCTATTTCGAACATGCCTTCCTGGCCGACCAGATGGGGGCGGAACTGGTCGAGGGCAGCGACCTGCGGGTGGTGGACGGGCGCGTCGCCATGCGCACGACCACCGGCTACAAGGCGATCGACGTGATCTACCGCCGGGTGGACGACGATTATCTCGATCCGCTGAGCTTCCAGCCCGATTCGGTGCTGGGCGTCGCCGGGATCATGGACGTCTACCGGTCGGGGGGCATCACCATCGCCAATGCCCCGGGCACCGGCATCGCCGACGACAAGGCGATCTACAGCTACATGCCCGAGATCGTCGAGTTCTACACCGGCGAGAAGCCGATCCTGCCCAATGTCCCGACCTGGCGCTGTTCGGAACCCGATGCCCTGGCCTATGTGCTCGACAACCTGTCCGACCTTGTCGTCAAGGAAGTGCACGGCTCGGGCGGCTACGGCATGCTGATCGGGCCGACCTCCTCGAAGAAGGAACTGGCCGCCTTCGAGGCCAAGCTGCGGGCCAAGCCGCATAACTACATCGCGCAGCCCACGCTGTCACTTTCCACCGTGCCGATCTTCACCAAGGCCGGCCTTTCGCCGCGCCATGTGGACCTGCGGCCCTATGTGCTGGTCTCGCCCGACGGGATCGACATCACGCCGGGCGGGCTTACCCGCGTGGCGCTCAAGAAGGGCTCGCTGGTGGTCAATTCGTCGCAGGGCGGCGGCACCAAGGATACCTGGGTACTGGACGAATAATGCTCGGACGTGCTGCCAACGGCGTTTACTGGATGAGCCGCTACCTTGAGCGGGCGGAGAATACCGCGCGGCTGATCGACGTGGGGTTCCACCTCGCGCTCACCCGCAGCGACAAGCATGCGCAGGACGAGGAGTGGAAGTCGGTCCTCACCACCACCGGGCAGGTGGACGACTATGCCGCGCGCCATACCGACTTCGGCGGGCCGCAGGTGTTCAATTACCTGCTGCGCGACAAGGATAACCCGGCCTCGGTGCTGCGCATGATGGAGAATGCGCGCACCAACGCCCGCATGGTGCGCACCAGCCTCACCAATTCGGTGTGGGAGGCCACCAACGAAGGCTGGATGAACCTTTCCGAGCTGCTCGCGCGGCCGGTGCGCGAGGCCAACCTCGGCGAAGTGCTCACCGCGATCCGCCGCCAGGGCACGCTGGTGCGCGGCGCGCTGGAAGGCACGATGCTGCGCAACGAGGTGTTCAACTTTGCGCGCATCGGCACGTTCATCGAGCGGGCCGACAGCACCGCGCGCATTCTGGACGTGAAGTATTACGTGCTGCTGCCCTCGGTGGCCTGGGTGGGGTCCAGTCTCGACAACGTGCAATGGGATACCCTGCTGCGCTCGGTGGCGGGCAACCGTGCCTATTCCTGGCTCAATGCCGGGGCGATGGACCCGCGCGGGATCGCCCGTTTCCTCATCCTCGATGGCCAGTTCCCGCGCAGCCTGGTGTTTTGCTACGAGAAGCTGCGCAGCAATCTCGGCGGGCTGGCCAAGGAGTACGGCGAGGAAACGTCGGCGCATGCGATCATGCGCGACACCGGCGAGATGCTCCAGCGCACCACGATCGAGGGCATCTTCGAGACCGGCCTGCACGAATTCCTCCAGGACTTCATCGGCCGCACCAGCCAGCTCGGCAACGCCATCGCCGCCGATTACCGCTTCATCGAGTAGAAGGGACAGCCCATGCTGCTGACCGTGACCCACACCACCCGCTACACCTTCGACAGCCCGGTCATGCACGGTCTTCAGCGGCTGAAACTCCGGCCCAAGACCACGCATGGGCAGGAAGTGGTCGACTGGGCGATGGAGCTGACCGGCGCCACGGCCGAGAGCGACTACGACGACCATCATGACAGCCACACCACGCTGATCGCGATCGAACCGGGGGCGCAGGAGGTTGTCGTGACCTGCCGGGGCACCGTGCGTACGGTCGACAACAACGGCATTACCGGCCAGCACAGCGGGCTGATGCCGCTCTGGATGTTCCTGCGCCCGACCCCGCTGACCCGGGCCGGGGCGCGGGTGCGGGCGCTGGTCGAGGCGGTGGACGCGGACCCGCGCGATCCGCTCGAATTCCTCCACGCGCTCAGCGCCAAGGTCGCGGAGCGGGTCGAATACGTGCCCGGTTCCACCGATACGAAAACCACGGCGGAAGAGGCGCTCGCGGCCGGGCGGGGGGTATGCCAGGACCATGCCCATGTCCTCATCGCGGCTGGGCGGCTGCTCGAGATTCCGATGCGCTACGTCGGCGGCTATCTCAAGATGAACGACCGGGTGGAGCAGGACGCCGGGCACGGCTGGGCCGAGGCGCATATTGCGGGGCTGGGCTGGGTCGGATTCGACGTGTCCAATGCCATGTGCCCCGATGAACGGTATATTCGCGTGGCCACCGGTTGCGATTATAGTGAGGCGGCTCCGGTAACCGGGATTGCGACGGGAGGCGGGGATAGCCGTCTCGAAGTGCGTTTGTCGGTGGGCGAGAAGATGCTAGGCCAGCAGCAACAGCAGCAGTCCTCCCATGGCGGACAGCAGCAGCAAAGCGGCTGAAGCCGGGATCCCCGCGCAGGACAGGCGGGGAAGCGAAATGATCGGGGCTTAGAATTCCATGACCTATTGCGTGGGCATGATGCTGGACCGCGGGCTCGTGCTGATGAGCGACACCCGCACCAATTCCGGGGTCGACAACATCTCGACCTTCCGGAAGATGTACCATTGGCAGGTCCCCGGTGAACGGGTGATCGCGGTGATGACGGCGGGCAATCTGGCCACCACCCAGGCCGTCGTCAGCCAGCTCGAAGAACGCAACAAGGCCCCGGCCGAGCGGCACAATTCGCTGCTCGAAGCGCCGACGATGTTCCAGGTGGCGACGATCGTCGGCAACCTGCTCCAGGACGTGATTGAGGAACGCGCGGCCGACAATGGCCAGACCGCGGCGGCGGGCACCTTCAGCGCGACGATGATCGTGGCGGGCCAGATCAAGGGCATGGAGCCGCGCCTGTTCCTGATCTACCCGGAAGGCAACTTCATCGAGGCCAGCTTCGATACGCCGTTCTTCCAGATCGGCGAGACCAAGTACGGGCGCCCGATCCTGATTCGCGGCTATGAGCGCGACATGAGTTTCGAGGCGGCGGTGAAGCTGATGTGCGTCTCGTTCGATTCGACGCTCAAGGCCAATCTCTCGGTCGGCATGCCGCTCGACCTGCTGGTGCTGGAAACCGACGGCTTCACCCCGCTGCACGAGCGGCGGATCGAGGCCAGCGATCCTTATTTCCAGTCGATCTCGACCAGTTGGGGCGAGGCGCTGCGGCAGGCGCTGGAAGGGTTGCCGGACTATACGCTGGACGCAGCCGCGGGCGGCCGGCTCAAAGGCACCGCGTGACGTAAGCGCCTATGGGCATGCCGCGCTGTCAGCGCGGCCCAACGGAGATGCCGCGCTGCCAGCGCGGTTTAATGGGGATAGCGCGCCGCCAGCGCGGTTTAGCGGGGATGCCGCGCCGCCAGCGCGATTCCGGCGAGGTTCTGCTCGCGCTTGATCCAGCGGATCCGTGCGGGGCGCACGTCGCGGGCCAGCGCGATGACGCGGGAGAGATGGCCGCCGTCCTGGAGACGATCCGCGGCCTCATCCGGACGGGCGAGGGCCTGACTGGCCTGGCCGGTGATCTCCCGGGCATCGCCGATGAATTCGGCCCCGATCAGGCCCTGCGCCTGTGCCAGTTCCAGGGCGCGGATCAGCGCCAGCCATTCGGCATCGCGGTTGGTGCCATGGCCGAGATCGTCCTCGAAATGGACGGTGCCGCGCACCACCACGGCCACCTCGATGCGGCCGGGATTGGGGCGGCAACCACCGTCGAAGAACAGTTTGACGCGGCGGCGCACGACCATCCGGAGGCCTCAGGTCAGGCGGTCGCGCGGGCCAGTCGCTGGGCCAGCGCCGCAAAGTCGGCCTCGCTCGCCTGCCAGGTCTTGGCGAACAGCCCTTGCGCGCCGAACAGCGCCCGCGGGGTGCCGTCCACGCCCTCATCGCGCCAGATGTCGGCAAGGCGCGCGGCCATCGGATCGTCGACCGGCCCCCACTTGGCGGCATTGTCGCCGCGCACGTGGCGCAGCCAGGCGGCCAGCGCGGTGAGGATCGCCGGGCACTGCAGGCCCTTTTCCTGATTGGCGGCGAGCGTTTCCAGCCAGCGCTGGGGAATCTTCTGGCTGCCGTCCATCGCGATCTGGATCAGCCGGTGCTGCAGCGCGGGATTGGCGAAGCGGGCCAGCAGCGCGTCGGCATAGGCCTGAAGGTCCTGCCCCGGCGCGGCCTTGATGGTCGGCTGGGCTTCCTCGTGCATCAGCCGCTCGATCAGCGGGCGGATCGCCGGATCGCCCACCGCCTGATGGACGAAGGCATGCCCGTGTTCGAGGCCGAGATAGGCCAGCGCCGAATGCGCGCCGTTGAGCATGCGCAGCTTCGCCGCCTCGTAAGGCGCGACATCGCCGACCAGTTCGGCGCCGACATTCTCCCACTGCGGGCGAGGGCCGGCGAACTTGTCCTCGATCACCCACTGGCTGAACGGTTCGGTCATCACCGCGCCGTCGTCGTCCAGCCGGGCGAGCGTTGCCACCATCTTGCGGTCGGCGGCGGTGGTGGCGGGCACGATGCGGTCGATCATCGCGCAGGGGAACGTGCATTCCGCCGCCACCCAGGCGCCAAGCTCGGCATCCTTGAGCGCAAGGTATTCGCCCATCAGCCGCTCAAGCTGGCGGCCGTTGAGGGCAAGGTTGTCGCACGAGAGCAGCGTCAGGCCGGGCAGGCCCTGCTCGCGGCGGCGGCGCAGGCCATGTTCGAGGAAGGCGTAGATGCTGCCGTGATGCGCCAGGAACGGGTCGAGCGATCCGTCGGCGGCGCGGCAATAGCCCTTTTCGGTGACGGTGAAGGTCACGATCCGGGTTTCCGGCGCGGCGATCTGGGCGATCACCGCTTCGGGCTCCTCGCTGGCGACGATCACCCGCTGGACCGATCCGATCACGCGCATGCGGTTACGCTCGGCCGAGCATTCGGTGAGCGTGTAGAGCCCGTCCTGCGGATTGAGCTGGCGCGCGACATTGGCCGAACGCAGCGAAACGCCGATGATGCCCCAGTCGCGGTCGCCCCTGGCCATCGCCCGGTCGGTATACCAGGCCTGATGCGCGCGGTGGAACGCGCCGATGCCGAAGTGGACGATGCCCGCCGCCTGTGCGCTGCGGTCATAGCCCGGGCGGGCGACGGATTCGGGCAGGCGGGACAGCGTTTCGCTGGAGAGTCTCACAGACGATAGGCCTTCTTGACGAGATTGTAGGTCAGGTCACGCGCCAGGTCAGCGGCTTCCCAATCCTCGATACGATGCTCCATTACGAGTTCGGCAAGGAACCCGCAATCGATCCTGCGCGCGACATCGTGGCGGGCGGGGATCGACAGGAAGGCGCGGGTATCGTCGTTGAAGCCGACAGTATTGTAGAAACCGGCGGTTTCCGTGGTCATCCGGCGGAAGCGGCGCATGCCTTCGGGGCTATCGTGGAACCACCACGCCGGGCCCAGCTTCAGGCACGGATAGTGCCCGGCCAGCGGCGCCAGTTCGCGGGCGTACGTGCTCTCGTCCAGGGTGAAGAGGATCACCGAGAGGCCGGGCTCGTTGCCGTACTTGTCCAGCAAGGGCTTGAGATTGGCGACGTATTCGGTGCGCGAGGGGATGTCCGCGCCCTTGTCGCGCCCGAAGCGTTCGAACACGCGGGCGTTGTGGTTGCGGAAGGCACCGGGGTGGATCTGCATGACCAGCCCGTCGTCGAGGCTCATGCCCGCCATTTCGGTCAGCATCTGCGCGCGGAACAGTTCGGCGTCCTCGGCCGTGAAGCTGCCCTTGCTGACCTTGGTGAACAGGGCTTCGGCCTCGGCAGCGGAGAGGTCCGCCGTCCGGGGCGTCGGGTGGCCGTGGTCGGTGGAAGTGGCGCCCATTTGCGCGAAGAAGCGGCGGCGCTGGCGGTGCGCGGCGAGGTAGCCATGCCAGGTGAGGCAGTCCTCCCCGGTGACTTCCGAGAACGTCGCCAGATTTTCGCGGAAGCCCCCTTGGTCACTGACAAACTCCGGGTCCACGACGGGATCAGGCCGATAGGCGGTGATGACCTTGCCCTGCCAGCCGCCGGGGCGGGCGTTCTCCGCGCGGATCGCTGCGTGGTGTTCCAGCGTGTCGAGCGGGCTTTCGGTCGTCGCGATTGCCTCGATGCCATAGCGGTCGAACAGCGCGCGCGGGCGGAAGTCGTCAGTCGCCAGCTTCTCGGTGATGGTGTCGAAATAGAGGTCGCTGGTTTCGGCGTTTAATTGCACGCTGATGCCGAAGGCCTCGGCAAAGACCCAGTCCAGCCACATGCGCGACGGGGTGCCGCGGAACAGGAAGTAGTTTTCCGCAAGCAGTCGCCACGCCGCGCGGGGATCGGCGTTGCGGTTGCGCACGCCGAGGTCCTCCATCGCGATCCCTTGCGAATAGAGCATGCGGAACACGTAGTGGTCCGGCACCAGCAGCAGTTCGGTGGCATTGCCGAAAGTCTCGTTGCCGGCGAACCAGCCCGGATCGGTGTGGCCGTGCGGGCTGACGATCGGCAGGTCGGCGACGGAGCGATAGAGTTCGCGCGCCAGCGTGCGGGTGGCGGGATCGGCCGGGAGCAGGCGGTCGGGGTGCAGTTCAAGGGGGCGAATGGGCATCAGTCTTCCAGAGCGGTGAAACGGAAATCGCGGAAAATGGCTTCGCCTTCACCGGCAGCATATAGGCCGGGGCGCAGCATGAGGAACCCCCCACGGACATTGTGGTGGTATCCCGACACCTCCATGCCGCGATCAAATCGCTTCCACGTTTTTCCGCCGTCTGCAGAAGTGTGGTAGGAAACGATGTGGCGGCGGTTGGTGACGCGCATCTTCATGCGGCGGCCGAGCGGGTTGGCGGGGCGGCCGCGTTCCATGCCGTACTGGTGGGTGACGAAGCGGGTCTCGTCGAAGCCCAGCCCGGCGTAGAGCTTGTCGTCATAGAACAGCACGAGGCCGGCGGTGCCGCCGGGCGGAATCTCGATGTCGCATTCGAACCGGTAGCTGGTGTCGCCCGCAATCAGCAGCAGCGGCGATCCGCTCGACGGGGCGAGGCCTTTGCCCGTGAGATGCAGCGTGCCGTCTGCAACCCGCACGCGGCTGGCTTCGTCAGGGGCAGGGCGGAAGAACGACCACTTGGAGCCCATCGCCAGCGGTTTCGAGAAATCGTCCGACAGCGCCATGCCATGGGGCAGCGGTCTGGCGACTTTGGGCACGGGAAGCGGCTGCGAAAGATCGCCGCCGGTCATCTTGAACCAGCCGTCCGGCGTCCATTCGATCGTGTCGAGCAGGCATTGGCGGCCGAGTGTCCAAAAGCCGTTCTCGAACCCGTGGTAGAGCGTGTACCAGCGCTTGTCCGGCCCTTCGACCAGCGAGGCATGGCCGCGCGACCACCACGCTTCGGACTGGTTTTCGGTGCGCACCAGCGGGTTGCCGGGGTGCTGTTCCCATGGGCCGTGGATCGACCTTGCACGGGCGGCGATCACCATGTGGCCGGTGGGCGGGCCGGCGGTGCCGCCCACGGCAGTGAGCATGTAGAACCAGTCGCCGTGGCGGTGGATCTTGGGGCCTTCGGGCGAGAAACCCTCGACATCCCAATCGTCGGGATAGTGCCAGGGATCGTAGACATGCTCGACCTTGCCCGCCAGCGAGAGGCCGTCCTGGGAGAGCCTTACGCGGTCTCCGCCCGAAAGGAACAGCCAGCGCGAGCCGTCCTCGCCCACGGCGTGGCAGGGGTCGATATGGTCGTGCAGGCCGAGCGGCTTCGGATCGCTCCACGGGCCGTCGATGTGATCGGCCCAGATCACGTAGATCTCGTTGGGCTCGGCCTTGACCGGGATGTAGAGGAAATAGCGGCCCTTGTGCTTTTCGAGGCTCACCGCCCAGACCGAGCCGATGTTGCGGGTGAGCGCGGGCTTTCTCGGCTGCCAGTTCACCAGATCGCGGCTGTGCCAGATGGTGAGGCCGGGATAGGAATCGAAGCTGGAGAAAGTGAGGTAATAGTCCTCGCCGTCCTTGAGGATCGCCGGGTCGGGCCGGTCGCCGGAAAGCACGGGGTTGAGCATGAACCCGTTCCCGAGATCGGCAATGCGCTGGTTGTCGAAGCCGCGCCGCCAGCGGACGGGAGCCGGGGCGGGCGGAGGAGGAGAGTTGCCCGCCCCGGGCTCCCTTGCGGCAGCGGCTTCCCCCTGAAGCCCGCCTGCTGCAAGACCTGCGCCGCCGATCAGGGCGGCCTTTAGTGCTTCGCGCCTATCCATGGCTTTACCGTCGCCCATCGTCATCTCGTCGTTTCTCTATCCCAGCCCCTTGGTTCGCGCCCATGCGCGCCAGAGGTCGGGCCATGCCTCCACCGGCTTGCCGATGGCCTTGCGCAGGCCGAAACCGTGGCCGCCGTGTTCGAAGAAATGCGCTTCCACCGGGATACCGCGCGCCTTCAGCGCGGCGCGCAGGCGCACGGTGTTCTCCACCGGCACGGCGTCATCATCCTCGGCATGGAGCAGCCAGTGCGGCGGGGCATCGGCCGGGACGGTGCGCTCGGGCGAATAGGCCGCCTCCAGCGCGGGCGTCGGGGAGGCGCCAAGCAGCAGGCTGCGCGATCCGGCATGGGCGATCGCCGGGTCCATCGAGATCACCGGATAGATCGGCGCGGCGCAGAAGGGCCTGGCGGAAAGCCGGTCGGCCGGGTCCACCGGCGCATAGACCGCAGCGGCGAAGCGGGTGGAAAGACTGGCGCAGACGTGGCCGCCCGCCGAAAAGCCCATCGCGGCGACACGCTCGGGGTCGACCGCGAAGTCCCGCGCGCGGTGGCGGATCAGGCGCATGGCGCGCTGGGCATCGATCAGCGGGGTGTCGGGCCCGCTGGCCCAGCCTTCGCCGGGCAGGCGGTAGAACAGCACGAAGGCGGTAAAGCCGCGCGCGGTCAGCCAGCGCGCCATTTCGTAGCCTTCCTTGTCGACCACCACCCACTTGTAGCCGCCGCCGGGCGTTAGCAGCACGGCCGCGCCATTGGGACGGTCCGGGCGGAACACCGCCATGCGGGGGCGGGTAATGCCGTAGACGGCGCGGTCGGTGACGAGTTCGTCGGCGGAGCGTTCGTCCACCGTTTCGACCGGGGGCTTCACGGGCATGCCCGGTGCGTCCGTGGGCCAGAGGTCGATGGTCTCGGTGGGCTGGGGCAGGCCGGGCGCGCGGGGCTTGCCCGTGGCCACCGGCGGCGCTGTCTGCGCGGCGGCTTCCCCAGCGAGCAGGCCGGAAACGAGAGAGGCCGCCATGAACGATCGACGGTCGAAGGTCATGACGGCACTCTCCAGCAGTTCAGTTCAGGTATTCAAGGCCATCCGGCCGGTGTGCGGGATCAGTACTTGACCCGCGCGCCGAACAGGATGGTACGCCCGAAGTGGTTGTTCTCGTAGTTGCGCTCGGCCGTCACGTCGGTGAAGCGGTAGCGGTAGGTATCGGTCAGGTTGTTGCCGTCGATCGACAGTTCCAGCCATTCGGTCGCCTTGTAGCGGATCGCCGCGTCGACGCTGGTGTAGGAGCCGTACCCTTCGAAGACGTTGCCGGTGGCGCTGGTGCCGTCCACGAAGGGACCGCGATAGCTGACCGAGCCACGGATGCTGAAGGTGCCGTCGTCATAGTAGAGCGTGGCGTTGGCCGCCTTCTTCGACACGCCGAGCAGGGTCTGGGTATAGACCGCCGAGACGCCGGTGAGGGCGCAGGCGCCGGTCGTCGCATTGCGGGTACAGGCCGAAGTGGCGGGCCCGGTGATCGTGTAGTCGGCGTCGCTCTTGATGAAGGTGGCGTTGCCCTGGAAGCCGGTGTGGCTGAGAATGCC
The DNA here is from genome assembly GCF_026420865.1 of Novosphingobium clariflavum. GTDB lineage: Bacteria > Pseudomonadota > Alphaproteobacteria > Sphingomonadales > Sphingomonadaceae > Novosphingobium > Novosphingobium clariflavum. Next base: position 50,905 of record NZ_JAPCWC010000005.1, read on the forward strand.
CGGCAGGAAGGTGAAGGGCAGTTGCAGCGCCACTTCCACGCCCTTCAGCGTCGCGCCGGTACCGTTGACCTGCGAGGAGACGATGTATTCCTGATTGGGGTCGTAGTTGATGTAGGCCGGCGTGCTCTGGCCCAGCACATCGCGGCCGAGGCCGAGCTGCGGCAGGGTGGCGACATAAGTGCCGGCGACCGGGAAGCTCTCGATCTTCTTGATGAAGCCGGCGACCGAGAACAGCGCGCCGGGGGCGAAGTACCATTCGACCGAGGCATCGAAGTTGGTCGCGCGGTAGGGATCGAGGAACGGGTTGCCGAAGGTCACGCGGTAGTTGAAGCCGTCGACCGAACCGCCCGGATTGAGGTTGCCGAGCGAGGGACGCGTGATGACCTTGGCGATCGCGCCGCGCACGATCACGTCGTGGGCGGGGTAGAACGCGAGGTTCATCGCCGGCAGCCAGTCGTCGTAGGTGCGCGAGACGGTGCCGGCGAGCCCGGCGGTGTAGCCGGTCGACTTCTGCGCGGTATGGGCATAGCGAACGCCCGCGTTGCCCGCATATTCGAGGCCGAACAGGTCGCCCTTGAAGTCGAACTGGAAGTAGCCGCCCGAGGTGGTTTCCTGAACGCGGCGGTTGTTGCCAAGGTCCTCCTTCGCGGTGCGGTCGTAGAGGTTGGTATAGGCGGCCGCCTTGGCGATGTCGGCCACCAGCCACTGGTCGGTGGTGCCGCTCGATTGACCGGCGTCGCCGAGGTTGACGATCTGCGAGATCCCGGAAGTGACCGGCAGGCCGTAGACCGTGCTCGAGCAGGTGACCTGACCCAGGATCAGGTCCTTGGTCCCGTTGGCGCCGCAGGCGGCGGTGTCACGCTGGAACAGCTGGGTGCGGAAGTTGTAGCGCCGCCAGACCGCGCCGACCTTGAAGGTGGCGCCCTCGGTGATGTCCCACTCGGTACGCAGCTGCGCGGTCTTGAAGCGGTTCTTCACGTAGGAGGGACGGTCGCGGATTTCGGCCAGCTGGAAGTTGGCCGGATCGGTCACGTCTAGGCCGTAGCTCAGCACCGGCGACTTCATGTCCGAATAGTCGTAGCTGAAGCCGTTGGCGGTCTTGTTGTCGTAGGCGATCGTGGTCTCGACCGGGATATCCGCGTTGGACTGCGACATGCCGCCCAGCAGGGTGAAGCGGAAGCTGTCCGAAACGTCCTGGTCCCAGGTCGCGCCGATCTGGTAGAATTCGGTTTCCGACTTGCGCAGGTAGCTTTCGGTGCGGACGTAGGCGTTGTTGAACGTGGCGCTGACCATGTTGCCGTTGTCGTCGTAGACCGGATCCACCACGTTGAAACGGCGCTCGTTGGAGCGGGCCAGCACTTCCAGCCACTGTTCGGCGCGCTTTTCCTTGAACGAGGAATAGAGCCCGTCGATCGAGATCTTGGTCCGGTCGGTCGGTTCGAACTGGATCGAGCCGGTCAGGCCGAGGCGCTCGCGGTCATGCTCGACCTTGCCGTAGCGCGGGATGCGCGGGTGGAACGAGAGCGAGGCTTCGTCGCAGGCGGCCGAAGGGCGATAGCTGCCGCCCGAGCTGACCGGGGTGCCGCCGGTGGCACCGGGCACCGAATAGAAGCAGGGCGTGCCGTCCACCGAGTTGAAGTAGGCCTGCGACCAGCGCACCGAGTTGTTGCCGGTCTCCAGCGTATCGGTGTGCGAATAGGCGCCCGACAGCGCGATGCCGAGGGTGCCCGCATCGTTCTTCCATGCGAGCAGGCCGGCAATGCGCGGGCCGACGTTCTTCGACAGGTCGTTGTACGAACCCTGCACGTTGAGCACGGCGGAAATGCCGGTCTTGCCCGAAAGCGGGTTGCCGGTGTTGAGATCGACCACCGCGCCCAGCGAACCCTCGTCGAGGCTGGCTTCGGCGGTCTTGTGGACGACCAGGCTGGAGAACAGTTCGGAGGCGAAGACGTTGAAGTCAAAGGCGCGGTCGCGGTTGGCCGAGGCGCCATCGGAGCTGGTGGCGATCGTTTCGAGGCCGTTCACGCGCACGCGGGTGAACTGGGCACCGAGGCCGCGCACGGTGATCGCGCGGCCTTCGCCGCCGTCACGCTGGATCGAGATGCCGGGGATGCGCTGCAGCGATTCGGCCAGGTTCTGGTCGGGGAACTTGGCCATGTCCTCGGCCACGACGGCATCGACGGCGGAAACCGAATCGCGCTTCACGCTGAGCGCGGCTTCCAGTGACTTGCGGAAGCCGGTGACGATGATGTCCTCGGCGGTGGTGCCCGATTCGGCGCCCACGGTCGCCTGCGCTTCAGCGCCGTCCTGCGCGAATGCGGCCTGCGGCAGCGCCAGCGCGCTGCCGGCCACCAGTGCGATCTTGAACAGCGAAATCCTCGAAACATGCGACGGCATGGTCACTCCCCCTCGCGGCCTTTGTGGCCTGTCTATGATACCGGTGTCATAGGGAGGTGCGGCAAGGCCGCGCACCCTTTCATCCGGCATTCTGCTCCCTGCGCCTTGCGGCGCACTCTCATGCACCGTTCGGTGCCTTTCGGCGAGCCGGCATTTGTCCTTATGGACAATCTGCGGGCTTCACCCAGTTCTTTCTTGCCGGTCTTGGTAACCGGTGTCATGAGTTATGAGCGCAGGGACCCCACCCTGTCAAGAACCAGTGCAAACGGGAGATGCACAGTGAAGAAATCGACGGCGTTCAGCCGCTTGCTCCTCGCCTCCATGCTGGCTTTGGCCGCCCCCCACTCGGCTTTCGCGCAGGCCAAGGATCCCACCTCTGGCGGCGACGGCGGGCGAATCATCCGCGTCACCACACTTGCCAAGGACGGCCCCGGATCGCTCAAAGCGGCGATCGAGGCCAAGGGCAAGCGGACCGTTGTATTCGAAGTGGGCGGGGTGATCGACCTTGGCCGTTCGGTCCTCGAAATCGACGAGCCTTACCTCACCATCGCCGGGCAGACCGCGCCTTCGCCGGGCATCACCATCGTGCGCGGCGGCATCGATCTCAAGGGGCACGACGTCAAGATCAGCCACTTGCGGGTGATGACCGGCGCCGACGGCCAGCCGCATCTCTCCAACTGGGAAGCCGACGCCTTCTCCACCGTCGCCGCGCACAACGTGGTGATCGAGCACTGCTCGTTCCTCTGGGCGATCGACGAGAACATGTCGGCCTCCGGCCCGCGCTTTACCGGCAAGGACGTCAAGGAATGGCGTGCGGGCACCAGCCATGACGTATTGTTCCGCGAGAACCTCGCCGCCGAGGGCCTGGCCAATGCCAGCCATCCCAAGGGCGAGCATTCCAAGGGCTCGCTGGTCCACGACAACACCACCGGCATCGTCTTCTACCGCAATGTCTGGGCGCACAACATGGAGCGCTCGCCGCTGGTGAAGGGCGGGGCCCAGGTCTTGATGATCAACAACATGATCTACGACCCCGGACACCGCGCGGTGCACTACAACCTGATGAACCTCGAATGGGCAGGGCACCCTTACGTCACCGGCGAGATCACCGCCGTGGGCAACGTCATGCGCGCGGGCAATTCCACCGTGCCGGGCCTGCCGTTCCTGACGCTGGGCGGCGACGGCGACCTCGCCTGGTTCTCGAAGGACAACATCAACGTCGACCGCTGGGGCAATCCGGCGCCGATGCTGGGCCGCTACGGCGTGACCAAGGCGAAAGTGATCGAGGCGCCGCAGCCGCTCGCCAGCCTTGACGGCTACCGGATCACCCCCGCTGCCACGCTGGAAACCGACCTGCTCTCCACCGTCGGCGCCCGTCCGTGGGACCGTGCGCCCGACGATATCCGCGTGCTGTTCTTCGTGGCCGAAGGACGCGGCGAGATCATCGACGACGAGAAGCTGGTCGGCGGTTACCCCCACCCGGCGGAAACCCGCGCGGCCTTTGTCGACAAGGACTGGAACCTCGCGACGATGACGCCGAAGTCGGGGGTCTATCCCGGGCAGCATGCCGGGGCGCAGGAAAAGCTCTCCGAACGCGACAAGGCGATGCGCCAGGGCGGCACGCAGTGATCGCGGCGCTGCTGCTCATGGCCGCGTCCGCGCCGCCCATGGCCGTGATCGACGAGCAGGATACCGTGCGCGAGGAGGCTCCTCCGCACGGGGAGATCGGCATGAGCACCGCCTACCGCATCTCCGATTCTGCGCCGGCCCCGCGCGCGATGGAATTCCGCCGCCGCATCCTCCACAAGGGCGCTGCGATCGGCGAACATCCCATCGCGCACGACGAGGTCTACTACGTGCTTTCAGGCGAGGGCGAAGTGGTGTCGGACGGCAAGCGGGCCATGCTGAAGCCGGGGATGACGGCTTATCTCTACAACGGCGCGGTCGTCGGCATCTGGCAGAAGGGGGATGCGCCGCTGTCGCTGATCGTGGCCTATCCCAATCCGCCCAAGGTCGAAGGGCAGAAGTAAGGCGGCGCTGCGCGTCGCCGTCTTCCCTTTGATTGCAACACTTCGTCATCCCCGCGAAGGCGGGGGCGGCGAGGTGTGAGGGACTACAACTGCCGTCAGGTCCCCGGCTGCACGTAAGGCGCGGTGGCCCAAAGCTCCCGCTGCCACCCGCGCGGATCGTTCTCGACGCGCACCTTGTCCCCGAACACCATCGTCGCACGCTGCGGCACCGTATAGGCTGCCCAGTCCGCGATCCCCGGTCGGCCGGTTTTCGCAAGGCCGGTGAACGCCCCCATCATCGCCGTGCTCAGCGCCTGTGCCGCCGCATCTTTGCCGGAAAAACTGCCTTTCGCATCGAGCGTGCCGAACACGTAGGGAATGTCGTCCGTATGCGCCGCGCCGCGCAGCGGATCGAGGGGGGAGGGGCGCTCCAGCTGATAGACCCACGTCGCCGCCGCGCCCGCCTTGGCGCGTTCGTCCGCCTCGATAACCTGCCCGGGCCATGAGCGGCCTGCCGTGGTCGCGGCGTAATAGACCTGCTCCACGCTCCAGCCCGGTTCGCGGGCGCGGTACTGGTCGATCACCCATTGCGGGTCGAGATCGATCTTCACCTCGCGGCCCATGCGCGCGGCCAGGTTGCTCCAGTCGAGGCCCTTGAGCTTGGGCCCACGCGGATCGAGGAAGGCGCGGGTTTCATCGTGCACATTGCCGAGGATCATTGGCACCGAGAGCGACTGCGGCGCGGCGTCGGGCCAGAACGGGTGGCGCGGCAGGTTGGTCATGTCGAGTACCGGGCCGAAGTAGACCGGACCGCTGCCCATGACCGGATCGGTCGTGTCGAGCGCGGCGGTCAGGCGCTCCACGGACAGGGCGTGCAGCCCCTCGACATCGCCGGGCGCGAGTTTAAGCGCCGCCATCAGCGCCTGCGTGCGCGCCCAGGCGTGCATCGGGCCGCTGGCCTGCACTTGCTGCCCGCTCATCGTCGCGGCGGCGTGGAACAGGCCCCTGGCGGCGGGCATGGCCATGAGCGTGGCGATCTTGGCGCCGCCGCCGGACTGGCCGAACACCATGACCCGCGCCGGATCGCCGCCGAACGCGGCGATGTGCGCGCGCACCCATTGCAGCGCGAGGATCAGGTCGAGCTGGCCGAGATTGCCGCTGTCCGCGTACTTGGCGCCAAACGGCCTCAGCCAGGCATAGCCCAGCGCATTGAGCCGGTGGTTGACGGTGACGACCACCACGTCGCCGCCCGCCGCCAGCTTCGCGCCGTGGGTGAGCGGATCGGTTACAGAGCCGGTGGTGTAGGCACCGCCGTGGAAATAGACCATGACCGCGCGCTTCGCGGCGGGGTTCGCCTCGGGCGTCCAGACGTTGAGGAACAGGCAGTCTTCGGACTGCGGCTGGTCGTCCAGGCCGCGCTGCGGGCAGATCGGGCCGAAGCGCAGGGCTTCCAGCTGCGCTCCGCCGAATGGTTCGGCCACGGCGCGCGCGAAGCGTGTCGCGCGGCCATAGCGGATGCCGAGGAACTGGCAGATGCCGTTTTCGACCACCCCGCGATAGCGTCCGGCTGCCGCCATTTGCGGCGGCGTGGCGCGCAGCGGTGCGGCGCTGGTGGCAAGCACGGCGCCGGTGCCCGCAAGCGCGCCTGCCAGCACCGCCCGCCGTGTGGTTTCAGCGCCTGACGTCGCCTCCTGAAGCGGAAAAGGCATCGAGTTCTCCGGGGCCAATCAGGCACATGTCTCCGGGCAGCGAGTGCTTCAGCACCGTGTAGGCCAGCCCGGCCTGCGCCATTTTCTGAATATCCGCGCCGTTCAGCCAGCCGTGCAGCACGCCCGCCGCAAAGGCATCGCCGGTGCCGATGCGGTCGACGATCTGCGTCACTTCGACCTCGTCGGTCTGGTATCCGCCCTCGCGCGCGTCGATCCGCGCGGCGATGCGGTGGTGTGCGGCGTTGATGACCTGCCGCGCGGTCGAGGCGATGATCTGGAGATCGGGGAAGGCGGCAAAGGCCGCTTCGGCCGCCTCGCGCCGGCGGTCCTCGCCGTCGCCGGAGAAAGTCTGGCCGAGCAGCAGCGAGATGTCGCGGTGGTTGCCGATCATCACCGTGGCGGCGGAGACCAGCTCGGTCAGCACTTCGCGCGGATTGCTGTCCCAGCTTTCCCAGAGCAGCGCACGGTAATTGCCGTCAAAGCAGATCGGCACGCCGCGTTCCTGCGCCGCGCGCACCGCCGCCTTGGCGAGCATGACGCCGCCGGGGCCGAGCGCCGGGGTGATGCCGGACAAGTGCAGCAGCCGGGCGCCGTCCAGCGCGGCGGCAAAGTCGAAGTCCTGCGGCGCGCTGGTCGCAAAGGTGCTGCCGGCGCGGTCGTAAGTGATGGCCGAAGGGCGCAGGCCCGCGCCGCTTTCGAGGAAATAGAGCCCCATGCGGCCCGTCCCGCTGCCGACATGGCGCGTGTCTACGCCCGCTGCCGCCAGTGCCGAACGGGCCTTGTCGCCCAGCGGACTGGCGGGCAGCCGCGTGACCATGCGCACGCCGTGGCCCAGCGAGGCAAGGCCGGAGGCGACATTGGCCTCGGCCCCGCCCACCACCATGTCCAATGTGTCGCACTGAACCATCAGGCGGTGGGAAGGGGTGGCGAAGCGCAGCAGCACTTCGCCGAAGCAGGTTACATGTCCGGTCATGGGGCTCGTTTTCAGCGTGCCAGCCAGCCGCCGTCAACCGCCAGCACATGGCCGGTGACGTAGTCGGAAGCGGGCGAGGCGAGGAACACGGCGGCCCCGGCGATGTCCTTGGGGTCGCCCCAGCGGCCGGTCGGGATGCGCTCCAGGATCTGGCGGTTGCGCGTCTCGTCGCCTTGCAGGGCCGCGGTGTTGTTGGTGGAGATGTAGCCCGGGGCGATGGCGTTCACCTGCACGCCCTTGGCGGCAAGCTCGTTGGCCATGGCCTTGGTCACGCCGCCCACGCCCGACTTCGCCGCCGCATAGCTGGGCACGCGGATGCCGCCCTGGAAGGTGAGCAGCGAGGCGATGTTGACGATCTTGCCGCCCCCGCGCTCCACCATGCCCTTCGCCGCCGCCTGGCTGAGGAAGAACAGGGTCTTGAGGTTGGTGTCCATCACCGCGTCCCAGTCCTCTTCGGAGAACTGGAGCAGGTCGTCGCGGCGGATGATCCCGGCATTGTTGACGAGAATGTCCACTTTGCCGAGCCCGGCCACCGCCTCGTCGATCACCCGGCCGACGGGCTCGATCGAGGAGAGGTCGGCCTTGATGTTCACCGCCTTGCGCCCGGTTGCCGCGATCAGGGCGAGGGTTTCGGTCGGTTCGCTGCGGCCTGCGAGGGCCACGTCGGCCCCCGCCTCGGCCAGCGCCACGGCAATGGCCTGCCCGATCCCGGTGTTCGCACCGGTCACGAGCGCGGCCTTGCCTTCGAGGCTGAAGGAAATCGCCATCTGTTCCGGTCCTACTGGAGCTGGCAGATGTCGAGGACGTTCATGTCGGTATAGTCGAGGTTTTCCCCGCCCATGGCCCAGATGAACGCATACTTCTTGGTGCCCGAACCCATGTGGATCGACCAGGGCGGGCTGATCACCGCCTCTTCGTTGGCGATCACGATGTGGCGCATCTGGTCGGGCTCGCCCATGTAGTGGAAGATGCGGTCGTTCTCTTCGGGCAGCTCGAAGTAGAGGTAGATCTCGGAGCGGCGGTCGTGGAGGTGCGGGGGCATGGTGTTCCACACCGAACCTTCTTCCAGCACGGTGAGGCCGAGCAGAAGCTGCGCGCTCTCGCAGACGCCGGGGATGACCAGCTGGTAGATCGTGCGCTGGTTCGAATTGGCAAGGTCGCCGCGGGCCAGCGGGTTGGCTTCGGCCAGGGTGATCAGCTTGATCGGGCAGGCCTTATGCGCGGGGACCGAGGCGATATAGAACCGCGCGGTCTCGCCCTCGAAGATCACCTCGTCCGAACCCATCGGCACGTAGAGGCATTCCTTGTTGCCGACTTCGAAACGCTGGCCGTCGACCGTGATCGCGCCGGGGCCGCCGATGTTGGTGATGCCGGCTTCGCGGCGTTCGAGGAAGGGCTTGCCTTCCGCGCTCTTGGGAACGGTCTGCGCGGGCAGCTTGAGCGGGCCCTGCGAAGGCACCGCGCCGCCGATCACGAAGCGTTCGTTGTGCGAGTAGTTGAGGTTGACCTTGCCGTCCTCGAACATGCCGGTGACGAGGTAGCGATCGCGCAGTTCCTCGTTGGAGACGCACTCCATCATGTCGGGATGGGTGGCGTGGTAGGTCTTGCAGAACACGGGGGGCTCTCTCCCATTGGAATTTGGTCCCGTATAGTGGGACATTATTGCATTTATGGTCAAGTCATATCCGGCTTTGGTAACCGGTGTCAATGGTGGGGCTTTGTTTGGAAAATACGCGAAAGCGCATTTTCGGTGCGGCACCGGCCCACGCCCCCACGAAATCCGGCTGTGCCGGATTTCCGCACAATCAGGCTTCGGGCGGGGCTACCGAGGCGCGGCGGACGAGGTCGGACAGGAACAGCGCCTGGCGCGACAGGGCATCGCTGGGCTCGATCAACTTGTGCGCGGCGGCAGCGGCCATCGGCACGATCGGCCAGCGCACGGTGGTCAGCGGCGGCCAGATATGCGCGGCGATGGCGGTATCGTCGAAGCCGATGATCGAAAGCTGCGCGGGCACGTCGATCCCGCGTTCGCGCGCGGCGTGGAGCAGGCCGGCGGCCATCTCGTCGTTGCTGGAGAACACGGCGGTAGGGCGCGGCAAGGCATCGAGCAGGCGCTGTCCGGCCTCGTAGCCCGATTCGAACTTGTAGTCGCCGCGCGTGGCCAGCGCCGGGTCGGGGGTGAGCCCGGCCTCGGCGAGGCCTTCGGCAAAGCCCTGTTCGCGCTCGTAGGCGGAGCGAAAGCCGGTGGGACCGGCGATGAAGCCGATGCGCTTGTGGCCGAGGCCGGTCAGCCAGGCCACCGCCTCGCGCACCGCCTGCCGGTCGTTCGAGGCAACGAGATGCGCCTCGTCGTCGAGTTCGGCGGAGCCCATGCGCACCAGCGTGCAGCCCAGTTCGCGGCAGAGCGCGGCCAGTTCGTCGTTCTCGGAAATCGGCGGCAGCAGCAGCACGCCGTAGAGTCGCTGCTGTTCGATGAAGTGGCGGATGTCGTCGAGCAGCCGGGGCGAATGGCGGTCCACCGGGCGCACCACCAACGCGAATTCGGTATCCCGGATCGTTTGCAGGATGCCTTCCTGCACCCCCAGCACCATCTGCGCGTTCGGGTTGTCGTGGATCAGGCCGATCAGGAAATTGCGGCGCAGCGCGAGCGCGCGGGCCTGGAGATTGGGCACGAAGCCCAATTCCGCGATCACCGCCTCCACCTTCTCGCGCGTGGCCTGGCCCAGCAGGGGCGACTTGTTGATGACGCGGCTGACGGTTTTCTTCGAGACGCCGGAAATGCGCGCGACATCGTTGATCGTGGGCTTGGCCGTGGGAACGCCGGCGGCAGGGACGTCTGGCTTGGATTCTTTCGGCATTCTCGCCCCTCTGGCCTTTCGCCCGTCTGTTCTCAAGAGGCGCTGTCGGGACCGACTTGCCTTCTCCTTGTCGCAAAGGCAAGATGACACCGGTTTCCAAAACAGGGAAGCCCGGATAAACGGGCCAGCGATGACACAGGCAATTCCTCCCTCCATTCGTATCCACGCCGCCGACGATGTGGCCGTGGCCTTGCGCCCCCTTGCCGCCGGAGAGCAGGCGGAAGGCGTGGTCCTGACCGGCGACGTGGCGCGCGGGCACAAGTTCGCGCTCCGCGATATCGCCGAGGGCGCGCCGGTGGTGAAGTACGGCCAGCCGATCGGCCGGGCGACCCACGCCATCGCCGCGGGCGAGCATGTCCACACGCACAATCTGGCGACGGCATTGGCGGGCGAACTGGCCTATTCGCCGCATCTCGGCGCGGCGCAAGTGCAGGCGGACGATGGCGCCGTCCTGCCCTCATGGCGCGGCTATCGGCGCGCCGACGGGCGCGCGGCGACACGGAACGAGATCTGGATCCTGCCCACGGTCGGCTGCGTCGGCATGACCGCCGAGCAGGTCGCGCGCGAGGCGCAGGCGCGCCATGCCGATCTGATCGCAGCGGGCCGGATCGACGGCATCCACGCCTTTGCTCATCCGCACGGCTGTTCGCAACTGGGTGACGACCTCGACGGCACCCGTGCGGTGCTGGCGGGACTGGCGGCCAGCCCGAATGCGGCGGGCGTGCTGCTGCTGGGGCTCGGCTGCGAATCGAACCAGCTCGATGCCCTGGTCGAGGCCGTGCCGGTATGGGCGCGTGCGAAACTGCGCCTGCTCTCCAGCCAGAGTGCGGGCAACGAGATCGCGGAAGCGGGCAAGCTGGTCGACGAATTGGTGGCGGAAGCGGCCAGGGCCGAGCGGACGGAGCTGCCGCTTTCGGCACTGACCATCGGCCTCAAGTGCGGCGGTTCGGACGGCTTCTCGGGCCTTACGGCCAACCCTTTGCTGGGGCGCCTGTCGGAGACGATGGCGCGCGCCGGCGGCAAGGCGATCCTTACGGAAATCCCGGAGATTTTCGGGGCGGAACAGGCGCTGCTGGACCGCTCCAGCTCGCGCGCGGTGTTCGAGGCGGCCGCGGGGCTGGTGAACCGGTTCAAGCGCTATTATCTCGATCAGGGGCTGCCGGTTTCGGAGAACCCCTCGCCGGGCAACCTGGCGGGCGGCATCACCACGCTGGAGGAAAAGTCGCTCGGCGCGGTGCAGAAGGCGGGCCATGCGCCGCTCTCAGACGTGATCGATTATGGCGGGCAGGCGAGCGTGCCCGGCCTCACCCTGATGGAAGCGCCGGGCAACGATGCGGTGTCCTCCACCGCGCTGGCCGCCTCGGGCGCCACGCTGGTGCTGTTCACCACCGGGCGCGGCACGCCGCTGGGCTTCCCGGTGCCGACGATCAAGGTCGCCTCCAACCGCACCCTGGCCGAAGCGAAGCCGCACTGGATCGACTTTGACGCCTCGATCGCGCTCGACGAGGGGCAGGAGGCCGCCGACGCGGCATTCCTGGCCCGAATCCTGGCTTTCGCCAGCGGTGAACGCACCGCTTCCGAGCGTGGCGGCCAGCGCGCCATTGCCGTCTGGAAAAGGGGCGTAACCCTTTGATCCAGCTGAAATGGCCTAATTGGATTTGCTTATGACACCGGTTTCCTATAGCGATACGAACAACAAGACACGGGGTACAAGGGGATGAGTTTGACCGAACAGGCGAAATCGATCGCAGGGGCATTCGTGGCGGCGCGGCGCGAGAAACGCGCGCTGGCCAGCTATCCCGGCGAGGCGCCTTCCGATCTCGACGCCGCTTATGCGATCCAGAACCTGGCACTGGAACTGGACGGGCGCGAAGTGGCCGGCTGGAAGGTCGGCCGGATCAACGGTCCCGATGATGCGCGGCTTGGCGCCAATCGCCTGTCCGGGCCGATCTTCGCGGACAGCGTGGTGGATGCGCCCTCGGGCGAAGTCCCGGCGATGCCGGTCTTTGCCGAAGGTTTCGCCGCGGCCGAGGCGGAGTTCCTGCTCCATGTCGCGGCGGGCTGGAACGGTGAAGTGCCGGGCGATGACGCGGGCACGCTGGCCGTGCTGGACGCTGTCCACATCGGCATCGAGATCGCCAGTTCGCCTTATCCCGGCATCAATGCCGACGGCCCGCCGGTCACCGTGTCCGACTTCGGCAACAACGCCGGTCTGGTGATCGGCCCGGTGCTGGAAGGCTGGCAGAGCGCGGACTTCAACACGATCACCGTCCGCCTCGATATAGACGGCGAGACGGCGGGCGAGGCGACGACCGCGACGATGCTCGACGGTCCGCTGGGCGCGGTGCGGTTCCTGCTCGCCAACCTCTCGGCGCGCGGCATCGATTGCAGCGCGGGCACATGGGTGTCCACCGGGGCGGTGACGGGTGTCCATCCGGTCTCTCCGGGACAGGCGGTGGCGGCCGCCTTCGCGCAGCACGGCACGGTGTGCTGCACCATCGCGGCGGCGGTGCCCGCCTGAACAGACATGACGATCCGGCAGGCCTAAAAGGGCCGCCGGACAAGGGAGCAGGGAAATGGATGCAGGCACCACAAGCGTGGCGGACGGGATCGGAAACGGGGCCGGGGCCAGCGTGCCCGCCGCGCCGGTAAAGGTCGGGCGATACCGCTGGGTCGTGGTCTCGCTGCTTTTCGCGGCAACCGCGGTCAACTACATCGACCGCCAGATGATTGGCGTGCTGAAGCCCACGCTGGCGGGTGAGTTCGGCTGGACCGAAAGCGATTTTGCCGGCATCGTCTTCTGGTTCCAGCTCGCCTACGCGATCGGTTATCTCTCGTTCGGCAAGATCGTCGACGTGCTGGGGGCGCGGCTGGGCTACACCGTCGCTATCGTCATCTGGACCGTCAGCCACATGGCGCACGGCTTCGCCACCGGCGTCGCCAGCTTTGCGGCGGCGCGCTTCGGCCTCGGCATCGGCGAATCGGGCAACTTCCCGGCCGGCATCCGCGCCGTCACCGACTGGTTCCCCCAGAAGGAACGCGCTTTCGCCATCGGCCTGTTCAACGCCGGGGCCAACGTCGGCGCGATCATCACCCCGCTGCTGGTGCCGCTGCTGGTGCTGTGGTTCGACTGGCGCGCCGCCTTCTTCGTCACCGGCCTGTTTGGCATCGCCTGGCTGGCCGCCTGGTGGGTGATGTACCGCCACCCCCTCAAGCACGGGCGCATCTCGGCGGCGGAACTGGCGTGGATCCAGCAGGACCCGGCCGACTCCGTCGAGAAGATCGGTTGGATGCGGCTGCTGACGGTCAGGGAAACCTGGGCCTACGCGCTGGGCAAGTTCCTGATCGACCCGATCTGGTGGTTCTTCCTGTTCTGGCTGCCCGGCTATCTGTTCGAGCGCTACGACCTCGATCTCAAGACCTTCGGCCTGCCGCTGGCCGCGATCTACCTGATCTCGGACCTCGGCAGCGTGGGCGGCGGCTGGCTTTCGTCCAGGCTGCTCAAGGCGGGCCGCACGCCCAACTTCGCCCGCAAGGTGACGATGCTGATCAGCGCGCTCTGCGTCCTGCCGATCTGGTTTGCGCAGGCCATCGACAGCGTCTGGGCGGCGGTGCTGATCATCGGCCTGGCAACGGCGGCACACCAGGCGTTCTCGGCCAATCTCTACACGCTGCCCTCGGACACTTTCCCGCGCGGGGCGGTGGGCTCGGTGGTCGGCATCGGCGGCACCGTGGGCGCGCTGGGCGGCATGGGGATGGCGTTGTTCGCGGGCTATATCCTCGATGCGACGCACAGCTATCAGCTGCTCTTCGCGATTTGCGCGAGTGCCTATCTGCTGGCGCTGGCGGCCGTGCACCTGCTGAGCCCGAAGCTGGAGCAGGCCAAGATTTGAAGGAAAGGGGAGTTCTGGGGCCCTTCGACACGCTCAGGAGGCCCCCAGACCCTCGGAACGTCTACGTTGCGCCTTGCCTATCCGGGGGGCGCTCCTTGCGGCGCAGCCAATATGTCTCCCGGCGCAGACGTGGGCGCACAACCGATAGGGCAGGGCACAAGGTAGACGGAAATGGGGGTGCAGGGGGGCGAAGTTTATCCCGAGCTTCGCCGAGGGGCTCCCCTGCTTTTTCTTTTCTACTTCACATCCCAGACGATCGGCAGATTGCGGATCGAAAGCAGCCCCGGAAACACCGTGGTATCCGCCCCCGGCTTTACCCGAAACTCCGCAATCCGCTCGAACCACTGCTCCAGCAGCACGCGCAGTTCGCGCCGTGCCAGATGCGCGCCGAGGCAGATGTGCACGCCGCCCACGAAGGTGAAGTGGCGGTTGGCCTTGCGCTCGGGATCGAAGGTGCGCGGGTTTTCGAAGCGGGCGGGGTCGAAGTTGCCGGCGGGGTTGAGGCAGGAGAACGAATCGCCCTTCTTCACCTCGATCCCGTGCCACTCGAAGTCCTTGGTCGCCGTCCGCGAGGAGGACAGGATCGGCTGGGTGCGCAGGAACTCCTCGACCGCCGAATTGATGAGTTGGGGATGGTCGCGCAGCCGTTTCTGCAGGTCCGGCTGGAGCGCGAGGCGGCGGAACATCTGGGCGATGGTGGCCGCCACGGTATCGAGCCCGCCCAGCCAGAGGAACCAGACCATGCCGATCTTCTCGTCATCGGTCAGGGCACGGCCCTCGATCTTGCCATGGACGATGGAGGAGACGAGATGCTCGTCGGGATTCCGCTCCTTCTCGGCGATGAAGGCGCGCAGGAAGTCGAGCACGCCGCGCAGCGCCGCCTGCATCTTGTCGAGGCTGCCGGAGTGGAGGATGTCCCACTCCCAATCGAGGAACTGGTCGAACTTTTCGTCCGGGAAGCCCATCAGGCCCATGAAGATGCGCACTGGATAGACCCGCGCGAAGTCCCAGGCCATGTCGACCTCGCCCTTCGCCTCGATGGCGCCGATCATCTCGTCCACCACTCGGCGAATGCGCGGTTCGAGGTCGCGGGTGATCCGGGCCGGGCTGAAGTAGGGCATCAGGTAAAGCCGGTACTTCTGGTGGTCCGGCGGATCGATGGCGAGCGGGATGGACTTGAAAGTCTCCCCGATCAGGCGCTGGAATTCGGCGGTTCCGGCGTTCGAGAAGTGCTCGTTGTCGGAATAGACGCGCTCGATGTCCTCGTAGTGCGTCACCACCCAGGAACCGCGCCGGTTGCCGCTGATGGCGCCGAGCCCATGCATCGAGGGCGGATTGAACAGCAGCCGGGGAATGTCCTTTCCGGCGAGCCAGCCCATCGGTTCATACGGGTCCGCCAGATCGTTGGGTGCGGTACCCATGGCGAACGACAGATCGACGATCCGGTCCTTCGGGACATTGTCCGGGGCGTCGAATTCCACACGGATGTCGTCGAGCGTCTGCGCTTGTGGCATGATGTTCTCTCCCGAGGACATGGATGCCCGGACAGCCCCTTCGCGGCAAGGCGAAGCGAGACTGCTGGATCCTGGCGGAGAGGGCCGCCGCCCATTCATCGCTTCGGCGTTGGGCTCATCGATTGATTGCAGCCCCCAAGGTTGCGACACGAGTCCCAATTGCATTTTGGGAGATACGGCCATGGCAGATGGCGACACCAAGGAAATGAAGGACTCGGCGCGCAAGTACTGGTCCGCCGAGGGCTACACCAAGGGCGGGGTGATCCGCGAGGTGGACTACGCCACCCAGTCCGGCGGGCTCGACCCGTCGCTGGAAGGCATCAAGATCGTCGATACCGACACCCACATCGTCGAACCGCCGACGCTCTTCACCGACCGCGCGCCGGCCGGCATGAAGGACAAGATGCCTTACGTGAAGCGCGATGCCGACGGGGTCGACCGCTGGTACATCGGTGATCGCAACTGCGGCACGCTGGGCGGCAACGTCATCCGCAAGGACAACAACAAGCTGCTCGGCCGCCTCGCCTTCCCGACGCTGGAAGAGGCCCACGCCGGCGGCCACGAGATCGCCCCGCGCCTTCAGGCGATGGACGACATGGGCGTCTATGCGCAGATCTGCTTCCAGAACTCGGGCATCACCCAGGCGGGCATGCTGATGACGCTGGGCAACAACGATCTCGCCGTGCAGATCATGAAGATCTACAACGATTTCAATGCCGACTGGCAGCGTGAATCGGGCGAGCGGCTGTTCCCGATGGCGCACCTGCCGTTCTGGGACAAGGCGGAGATGGAGAAGGAAGCCCGCCGCTGCATCGACATGGGCCTGCGCGGCTTCGTGCTGCCCGATACGCCCGAACGCGTCGGCGTGCCCAGCTTCAACCATGACTACTGGACGCCGTTCCTGGAGATGATCGATGCCGAGGGCATCTCGCTGAACTTCCACCTCAATGCCGCGATCGACCCGAACACGCTGACCTGGGAAGGCTTCCAGTTCGAGCAGACGCTCTCGGTGGTGGCGACGATGTTCTCGATCGGCAACGCGGCGACGCTGGGCAACTGGATGGTCTCGGGCCGCCTGGACCGCCACCCGAACCTCAAGATCGGCCTGATCGAGAGCGGCATGGGCTGGATTCCCTTCGCGGTGGAAGCGCTGGAACACCAGTTCCAGGAAATGCTGCCCAGCAAGCGCAATGTGCTCAAGAAGCAGCCCTGGGACTACTTCCGCGATCACTTCATGTGCACCTTCTGGTTCGAGAAGATCGCGCCGAAGCAATTGCTGGAAACCATCGGCGTCGACAACGTCATGTTCGAGACCGACTTCCCGCACCCCACCTCGCTCTATCCGGGCGTGCAGGCGCACATCAAGGACGTGCTCGGCGGCTACGACTACGCCATCAAGAAGAAGGTCCTGCAGGACAACGCGGCGCGTTTCTACAAGCTGCCGTTCTGACCTTCGGGCAGGACTTTTCGAGGAACAGGGCCGGGGCGGGCAACCGCTTCCGGCCTTTTCCCCGGGCGCTATACGAGCCCCAGCCTGGCCAGTTCGCGGGCGAGGGCAGGGGGCATCGCCTCCCCGGCGCTTTCGCCTTCGCCCAGATCGCGCGGGGCGTCCTTGTCGGCCAGATAACGCCAGCCCTGATGGGCGCGCTTGGGCTGGGTGACGACCGGGATCAGCGTGGGCGCCAGGCGGATCCACCAGCGCCCGTCCTCGCGCTGCTCGAAGCCGAGAATGGGCGAGCGGCCGATCAGCGCATGCTCGTAGATCCAGAAAAGCGATCCGCCGGCCATCTCCTCCTGCCGCTTGGGCAGATAGCGCGTGGTCAGCCGTGCCTCGCCGAGATCGGCGTGGCTTTCCAGCCATGCGCGCAGGTCCGCCGGGCTTTCGGCGGAGAAGGCGATCTTGGTCATGTGCAGGGGCATACGCGGTAGATAGGATGGGGGCCGGCTTCACGCCAGCCCGGTCAGCACCGCCAGGCCAAGGAACGAGAAGAAGCCCATCGTGTCGGTCGCGGTCGTCACGAACACGGCGGAGGAGACCGCCGGGTCGATGCGGAAGCGGTCGAGCGTGACGGGCACGAGGATGCCGGCAAGGCCTGCGGTCAGGTTGTTCACCACCATGGCGGTGGCGATCACCGCGCCCAGCAGCGGGTTCTGGAACAGCAGCCAGGTGCCGGTGCCGATCAGCGCGCCGAGCGCGAAGCCGTTGGTCAGCGCGATGCGGATCTCGCGCAGGATCATGCGCACGGTGTTGGAATCGGTCAGCTGGTTGGTGGCGATGGCGCGCACCACCACCGCCAGCGTCTGCGTGCCGGCATTGCCGCCCATGCCCGAGACGATCGGCATCAGCACGGCAAGGATCGCGAATTTGGCGATCGCCCCCTGGAACAGCCCGACCACCGAGGAGGCGATCATCGCCGTGCCGAGGTTCACCACCAGCCAGGCAAGGCGGGTGCGCACGGTGACGAGGATCGGCTCGTTGATGTCGCCGTCGCCGGCACCCGACAGGCGCAGGATATCCTCGCTCGCCTCTTCCTGAATGATGTGGACGATGTCGTCGACGGTGATCAGGCCGATCAGCCGCCCCGCCTCGTCCACCACCGCAGCGGAGATCAGCGCGTATTTCTGGAAGCGCAGCGCGACTTCTTCCTGGTCCATGTCGGCCGGGATCAGCGTCTGGTCGCGCGCCATCACGTCGTAGAGCGGGATGTTGCGCGGGGTGCGCAGGATCCACGAGAGCGCGCAAGTGCCGATCGGGCGGTGCATCGGATCGACGATGAACACTTCCCAGAACTCGGTCGGCAATTCGCGGTGTTCGCGCAGGAAATCGATGAGATCGCCCACCGTCATCGTCTCGGGCACCGCGACGAAATCGCGGCTCATCAGACGGCCGGCGGATTCCTCGGGGTAGGACAGCGCCGATTCGATGGCGGCGCGGTCTTCCGGCTCCATCTCGGCGAGGACGGCCTGCTGGTCCTCCTCGTCGAGATCCTCGAGCATCGCGACGGCGTCGTCGGTGTCGAGCTGTTCGGCGATTTCGGCGACGACATCGGCGGGCAGCGCCTCGACCAGCGCCTCGCGCACCCAGTCGTTGAGCTCGGCGATCACCTCGACGCTCATCAGGTCGCGGATGGCGCGGGCGAGGCCCAGGCGTTCGCGCTCGTCGAACAGCTCGAAAAGGTCGGCGATGTCGGCGGGGTGGAGCGGCTCGACAAGGTCGTAGACGCGCTCGAAATCGTCCTCGTGCAGCGCATCCTTGACGCTGCGCACGAAGTCGGACTTCAGGTGGTTGTCCTCGTCGAGGCTCTCAGAGTCCTTGGCCGAATCCTTATGGGCTTCCGGTTCGGGCTCGGGCGGCGCGTCCGGCGCATCGGGGGCGCGATCGTGCAGCTCTTCGTCGAGGTCCGTTTGCGTCATCCTCGCCGGTCTACGCGCCAATTTCGCAATTGCAACAGGGGCAAGCGATACGGCGAAAAATGATGTTCACAGCAGGCGATCGCGCGGGGGGTGCGTGACTTTGCGGGGATCGGCCCTATATCGGGGGCAAGCCAGTCCCGCCCGGTGCGTCGCAGCCCCGCGCGGACAACATGGAGACTATCGATGGCCGACGAATACCTGACCCTTTCCCTCGACACCGGTGACGTGAAGATCAAGCTGCGTCCCGACCTCGCCCCCGGCCACGTCGCGCGCATCAAGGAACTGGTCGGCGAAGGCTTCTACGACGGCATCAAGTTCCACCGCGTGATCCCCGGCTTCATGGCGCAGGGCGGTTGCCCCAACGGCACCGGCATGGGCGGTTCGGACAAGCCGGACCTGCAGGCCGAGTTCAACGCCGAACCGCACGTGCGCGGCGTCTGCTCGATGGCCCGCACCAGCTACCCGCACTCGGCCAACAGCCAGTTCTTCATCTGCTTCGACGACGCCCGCTTCCTCGACAAGCAGTACACCGTCTGGGGCCAGGTGGTCGAAGGCATGGAAAACGTCGACGCATTGCCCAAGGGCGAGCCGCCGCGTGAGCCGGGCAAGATCGTGAAGGCGACCGTTTCGGAAGGCTGAGCATTCCCGGACGCTTGAAATACGAAGGGGCGGCTCCGCGAGGGGCCGCCCCTTTCGTTTGGCGTCACTGGGATGCGCAGGTCGTTTTCGTGAGCATGTAGCTGGCGAAGGGCTTTTCCGCGCCGTCTTTCGACTGCGCGGCGATCTGCCAGTTGAGCTGCGCGCCCTCGATCCGCCAGCGGTTGACGAAGGCATCGGCGCCGTAGTCGTAGGTCATGTCGAAGCCGTCGGGGCGGGGCGAGCCCTTGCCGGTCGCGGCGTAGTCGCCGCCGAAGCTGTCGGCCCAGTAGCCGGTGAGGGTATCGGCCTTGGCCCCGCCGAAAGTCAGGTGCGCGGCATAGCGGTCGGCAGGATCGGCGAGGGCGGTGCTGTCGGCATCGACGGTCATCAGCACGCCGAGCGCGACGGCTCTGGCCGCGAGGGTGATCGACACGGCCTTGCCCATGACTTCGCCCTTGCCGGTCCAGCACCCGGCGAGGGCGCCGACACCGGCGGGAACGGGCGCCGCGCCCGGCTCCGCCGCCGGAGCGGCCGAAGCCATGAAGGCACCGGCGCAGGCGGCGAGAAGCAGGGGCAGGCGCATCCTCGCCCGCGCGGTCTTAGAGACCGGCCTGCAGCAGCCACTCATGGAAGATGCGCACCGGGCGGCTTTCCAGCGCCTTGGGCTTGCACACGAACCAGTAGCGGTAGGGGCTTTCGACATCGACGTCGAACAGCCGGGCCAGACGGTTGTCGTGGCTGCGGCGGAAGTGGTCGTCGTGCATGATGGCGATGCCGAGGCCCTGCGCGGCGGCTTCGAGCACCAGCTGGCCGGAGTCGAAACGGTCGACCGAGGCCGGTTCCAGCTTGCTCATGCCCATCGCCTGCTTCCAGGCGTCGAGGCTGTCGGGCAGGTCCTGGTGGATCAGGAAGGTCTGCTTGGAGAGGATCGCCTCGTCCGGCACGGTGCCGATGTCGGCGGCCATTTCCTTGGAGGTGATGGCGTAGACCTTGTTGTGGTCAAGCTGGATGCGATAGTAGGCCGGGTCCGGCTCCTTGGCGAGGATGATCGCCGCGTCCAGGGTATCGCCCACGCGCGCTTCCAGGTGGGTGCCGGTGTCGATGTCGATGTGCAGGCGCGGGTGCAGCTTGCGCAGTTCCGGCAGGCGCGGGAACAGGCGCTGGCCGCCGAACAGCGAGGGCACGCCGAGGTGCAGACGCAGCACCTGGCCGCGGTCGACCTGCGATTCCACCGCTTCGGCGAGTTCCTCGAGCTTGGGGCCGACGACGTTGTAAAAGGCCATGCCCTCGTCGGTCAGCTTCATCGACTGGTGCTGGCGCGTGAACAGGCGCTTGCCGGTGAAGTCCTCCAGCGCGGCGACGCGGCGCGAGAGGGCGGAAGGGGACAGCGCAAGTTCGTTGGCCGCCGCCTTGGCAGAGCCAAGACGGACGACGCGGACGAAGGCTTCGAGTGCGCGCAGCGGGGGGAGACGGCGAACTGCCAAGGTCCTGGCCTTTTCTTTTTATGGAGTAAGACGTGGCCGGGGGGCTACGCCGGATGCTACTCGGGTTGGTCTGGCGCCTGCTCGGACGGCGGGTGGAGTCGAAGCCGCGTCACGCGCCGTTCGTCGCCGTCGGTGACTTCGATCCGCCAGCCGCTGTCATGCTCGAGAACGGTGCCGACTTCGGGTACGCCACCGGCCAGCACGAAGGCCAGGCCGCCCAGCGTATCCACCGCTTCCTCGACTTCGGCGAGGCGAGGGTCGATCCGTTCCGCCACATCCTCGAGTTCGACACGGGCGTCGGCGTCCCAGATACCCCCCTCTTGCGAATTTAGCAACTCCTCGGGGGCGTCATCATGCTCGTCCTCGATGCTGCCCACGATTTCCTCGACGAGGTCCTCGATGGTGATGATCCCGTCGGTGCCGGAATACTCGTCGATGACCACGGCGAGGTGGGTGCGCTGGGCCCGCATGTCGACCAGCACGTCGAGCGCGCCGCGCGATTGCGGCACGTAGAGCGGCTGGCGCAGCAGGGTGCTCCAGTCCTCGGGCGGCTCTTGGCCGCGGGCGAGGATGGGGAACACGTCCTTGATGTGGATCATGCCCTTGATGGCATCGAGCGAGTCGCCATAGACCGGCATGCGGCTGTGGCCATGCTCGGCAAAGGCCTCGACCACATCGGCCCAGCTGGCGGCGGCGGGAATCGCCACGATCTCGCTGCGCGGCACGGCCACGTCGTCGGCATCGTGCTCGCTGAAATGGAGCAGGTTGCGCAGCATCTGCCGTTCCAGCGGCGAGAGATCGCCGCTCGCGGCGCTGGCCTGCTCGGTATCGCCTTCGTGTTCGTTGATGACGCCTTCGATCTGCGCGCGCAGCGACTGATCGACGTCGTTCTGGAAAAGTCGCCGGATGACACGCCAGAGCGTGCCGGTACTATCCCCATCTCCCGAGCCGGACTCGGTGTGGCGGCCATTGTCGGCCATCGTGTTTAATTACCCCTGCGGTTTACGTGCGGTCCCCATATGGGTCGGGAATGCCGATGAGAGCAAGAGCCTTTGTTTCCAGCGCTTCCATTGCCTCGGCATCGGCGTCGGAAATCTCGTGATCGAGCCCGGCAAGGTGGAGCAACCCGTGGACGATCAGGTGGGCGGCGTGGTCCTCCACCGAAATGCCCTTTTCCGCCGCCTCGCGCGCGCAGGTCTCGGCCGCGAGCGCCAGATCGCCGAGCATTTCCGGGGGGCCATCCTCGGCCAGCGCCAGCAGGTCGGCGCGCTCGATCATTGGGAAGGAAAGCACGTTGGTGGGCTTGTCCTTGGCCCGCCATTCGCGGTTGAGCACGTGGACTTCCGCGTCCGAGGTGAACAGCAGGCTGGTGATGAGCCGCGGATTGCCAAGCTCGGGCGCCACCTCGGTCAGCGCTTCCAGTGCGCGTTCGGCAAGGTCGGCCCAGTCGGTTGCGGCGGGCCAGGGTGCTTCGATGTCGATTTCGAGGTCCATGGGGCTCCCGTTAGGTCGGCAGGCGTCCTTCGACAAGCTCAGGACGAGCGGTGCTGGTGAACTTGCGCTCCATCCGCCCATCCCGAGCCTGTCGAACGCCGATCCGCGGCGGCGGGACTGTCACTCGTACTGGCTGAGCGGCCCTTCGTAAGCCTCGACGATCCGCCCGACGATCGGGTGGCGGACCACGTCGGCCACGGTGAAGCGCGTCACGTCGATGCCTTCCACGCCCTCGAGTCGGTTCACCGCGTCGGCCAGGCCCGAATGGCGGTCGCCGCCCGGGATGTCGACCTGCCGGGGGTCGCCGCAGACGACCATGCGGCTGTTCTGGCCGAAGCGGGTGAGGAACATCTTCATCTGCTCGCGCGTGGTGTTCTGCGCCTCATCGAGGATGACGAAGGCGTCGGCCAGCGTGCGGCCGCGCATGAAGGCGATCGGCGCGATCTCGATCTCGCCCGAGGCCAGACGGCGTTCCACCTGTTCGGGCGGCATGCAGTCATAAAGCGCGTCGTAGAGCGGGCGCAGGTAGGGATCGACCTTGTCCTTCATGTCGCCGGGCAGGAAGCCCAGCTTCTCGCCCGCTTCCACGGCGGGGCGCGAGAGGATCAGGCGCTGGACCGAGCCGGTCATCAGCTGCGAGACCGCCTGCGCCACGGCAAGGTAGGTCTTGCCGGTGCCGGCCGGGCCGAGCGCGAAGATCACGTCGGAACGGGCGAGCGCGCGCATATATTCGATCTGCGTGGCCGAACGCGGCACGATCGTCTTGCGGCGGGTGCGGATCATGATCGGCGGCGCGCCGGCGTCGCCGCTGATGATGCCTTCCAGCGTGGGTTCCGACGACATCGCGATCAGCGATTCGATAGCGCCCGAGTCGAGGTCCTGTCCCATTTCCAACCGGTGATACATGCCTTTGAGAGTGTCGCGCGCGCGGGCGACGGCGTCTTCGGGACCCTCGATCTGGATCCTGTTGCCGCGCGCGGAAATGTAGACGCCGAGCCGGTTTTCGACCTGTACGAGATTGGCATCGAACTGGCCGAACACGGCTCCCAGCAGCGTCTGTTCGTCGAACTCGACTTCGGTACGCGCCCGGCGATGGGTTTCGGGGCGGAACTGCGCCGGATCACCGGCGCGGGCTGCTTTGCGGGCCATGCGCTCCTTTCGGGTGAGGATGCTTTTTCGTTCTGTCTTGAAGATGGCTCGCCGCACCGCGCTGCGCAAGGCGGGGCTATGCGAAAATTGCCGTGAACCTGGTGGATAATCCGGTGTTTCGGCGCGGTTTCAGCGCTTTGTCGCAGGCGTGCGACAGACATTTCGGCTTCCTGAAGGGTTTATTGCAACCGCGTTCAGCCACGCGGGTTCAAACATGAACTCGCCGGATCACACACCGGACCAGATTTCCGGGGGTCGCCCAATCGGTGAGCCTGAACAAGGAGAAACATAATGCGCTAGATCATCATGGCCGCACTGGCTGCCAGCGTCGTTGTTCCGACTCTCGCCGTGCCGACGATGGCATCGGCCCAGAGCGCCCGCGAAGTGCGCGAAAGCGCTCGCGACGTTCGCCACGACGAGCGCAACCTGCGCCAGGCGCAGCGCTACGGCGACCGCCACGACGTGCGCGAGGCGCGCCGCGACCTCAACGATTCGCGCCGCGAGCTGCATGAGGACTGGCGCGACTATCGCAAGTCGCACCGCAACGACTATCGCCGCCCGGCCTATCAGGGCCCGCGCGGCTATCACTATCGCCCGGTCGCCGTGGGCTATCGTTTCCAGCCTGCCTACTACGGCAACCGCTACTGGGTGAACGACTATGCCCGCTACCGCCTGCCCGCGCCGCGCGCCGGCCACCGCTGGGTCCGCTACGGCAACGACGTGGTCATGGTGAACATGCGCAGCGGCCGTGCCGTCACCGTCTATAATGGCTTTTTCTGGTAAGCCGACCGGGGACGCGATCGACGCCCGGCGGGTCGCAGGGGGCTCCGGTGCTTTATGCACCGGGGCCCTTTTTCCGTTTCGGGACGTGTTTGTGAAAATGCCCTTGGGGCATCTTGCTGGCGGCACCGGCCCGTTCCCCCACCCGACCTCCCATCAGGATACTCACGTGGCAGGTCGGGTGGGGGAGCGGGCCGGTGCCGTAAAGTTCGCGGGCCGCGAATTTTGCAAACGGACGTGCAGGACATGCGATGGGCCGAGCTTGCGGGAGGGGCGGGCATGCGGCTAGCCTGCCCGCCATGAACCGGATCGCTCTTGCCGTCACCGCGACGCTCGCCCTTTCCCTCACGCTTGCCGCCTGCAAGAAGGATGCCGCCCCGCCGCCCGACGCGGTCGCCACTTCCGCCGAGACCGAAGCGGCCACCGAGGCGCCCGCTCCGCAGACGGCGGAGGAGTGGATCAAGGCGAATTACCAGGACGCCGTCACCAGCGACCTCGGCAAGCTGCAATATGCGACCGCCGAGGCCGACCTCGACGGCGACGGCACCCCCGAAGTGCTCGCCTACCTCGGCGGCCCGATGTTCTGCGGCACCGGCGGCTGCAACCTCGTGGTCCTGAAGCGGGCCAAACAGGCCGATGGAAGCGAAGGCTTCCGCAAGATGGGCGAGACCAGCGTGGTGCAATTGCCGGTGGGCGTGCTGGCGAGCAGGACCCGCGGCTGGCGCGACATCGGCGTGACCGTTTCCGGCGGCGGCATGGCCGAAGGCATCGCGCGCCTTCGCTTCAACGGCAAGGCCTACCCGCAAAACGCCAGCGACGAAGTCAGCGCCGAGGCGGCCTCGGTCGGCAAGATACTGATTACCGAGGACGCCATGAAGGTGCTTGACTGAAAATTCGCCGCAGGCGGATTTTGCGGCAGCGGCCCGCTCCTAACGCTCCAGCCAGCGCCGGAAGGCGGCATTGACCGCCTCCGGCTGTTCCATCGGCGCCATGTGGCCGGCGTTCGGGATGATCTCGTAAGTCGCGGCGGGCAGCGCCTGCGCCATTTCCTCGGCCAGGTAGGGCGGGGTGAGGGCGTCCCTGTCGCCCACCATGACCATCGCCGGCACCGTGACCGTGGCCAGCGTCTCCAGCGAATCCGCGCGTTCGATGATCGCCGTCTGCTGGTCCATGTAGGTGCCGAAGCCGACCCGCAGGGCCATCTCGACGACGTCCTCGAACAGCGGCTCGGGGCAGTCCGGCGCGACCAGCTGGCGCAGCGATCCGCGCAGAACCGCCTCGAACCCGCGCGAACGGGCGGTAGCGATGGCGGCACGGCGCAGCGCGGCCTGATCCTCGCTGTCGGCACGGGCATTGGTGTCGACCAGCGCGAGGCGGGTGACCCGCTCGGGCGCGCGGCGCCAGATCTCCATCGCGACATAGCCGCCCATCGAGAACCCGGCGATCGCGAAGCGGTCCGGCGCCGCATCGAGCACGCGGCTCGCCATCAGCGCGATCGAATCGTCCTTCAGCGTATCGCCGATGGAGACATCCGCGATGTCCGCCAGGCCGGCGATCTGCGCTTGCCAGACATGGCGGTCGCACGACAGGCCGGGGACGAGCACCAGCGCGTGTGCCCGGCTCATGCGGCGACCGGGCTCAGCAGCCTTGCGGAAACCGCGTTATATCCGCCTTCGGTCAGCTCCACCGTGACCATGTCGCCTACCGCGACATCATCTTCGAAATAGACCGACTGCAACCACGGCGACTTGCCGAGCCATTGCCCCGGCAACTTGCCCTTGCGCTCCACCAGCACCTGGCAGGTCTTGCCGACCGAGGCCTTGTTGAAGGCGGTCTGGTCACGGCCCAGCGCGGCCTGGAGGCGCATGATGCGCTCGGTCATCACTTCGGCGGGAACCTGGCCGTCCATCGTCGCGGCGGGGGTGCCGGGACGCGGGCTGTACTTGAAGCTGAAGCACTGCGCGTAGCGAACCGTGTCGACAAGCGCGAGGGTATCCTCGAACTCGGCATCGCTCTCGCCGGGGAAGCCGACGATGAAGTCGCCCGAAAGCGCGATGTCGGGGCGCGCCGCGCGCACCTTTTCCAGCACCTTCAGATAGCTTTCTGCGGTGTGGCTGCGGTTCATCGCCTTCAGCACGCGGTCGCTGCCCGCCTGCACCGGCAGGTGGAGGAAGGGCATCAGCTTGTCCACTTCGCCGTGGGCCGCGATCAGCCCTTCGGTGAAGTCGTTGGGGTGGCTGGTGGTGTAGCGGATGCGGGCAAGCTCGGGGATTTCGGCCAGTTCGCGGATCAGCCCGTCGAGGCCGATCGTGCGGCCCCGGGCATCCTCGCCGGTCCAGGCGTTGACGTTCTGGCCCAGCAGCGAGATCTCGCGCGCGCCGGCATCGACCAGTCGCTTCGCCTCGTCGATGAGCTCGGCATGGGGACGCGAAACCTCGGCACCGCGCGTATAGGGCACGACGCAATAGGTGCAGAACTTGTCGCAGCCTTCCTGCACGGTGAGGAAGGCGGCCGGGGCGGAGCGGCGGCCATCCCGGTTTCTGGCGGGCAGGGCGCCGAACTTGGTTTGCGCGGGCATGTCGGTATCGGTGACGCGCTTGCCGCCGGTCGCCTCGCGGATCATCTCGGGCAGGCGGTGATAGGCCTGCGGGCCGACCACCATCTGCACGGCGGGGGCGCGCTTCATGATCTCGTCGCCTTCGGCCTGGGCCACGCAGCCAGCCACTGCGATCAGCGGCGAGGAGCCATCCGCACGGCGCAGGCGGCCGATGTCCGAATAGACCTTTTCGGCGGCCTTTTCGCGGATATGGCAGGTGTTGAGCACGACCAGATCGGCTTCTGCGCCATCCGGTGCGGCGGTGATGCCCTGCTCGGCCAGCAGTTCGGCCATGCGCTCGCCGTCATAGACGTTCATCTGGCAGCCGAAGCTCTTGACCCGGTAGGTCTGGGGAATCTGGGTAGGAGGCATCGAGGAACTCATGGCCGCGCCCCTAGCGCAAAGTGGCCGGTTTGGACAGTCGTTGTGCAGGGCCGAACCCATGGCGCTGCCCTCGCTGGTCGGCGCGAGCCCCGCGCAGGCGTAGCTGAGCGGCGGGCGGTCACATCTTCCACGATGACGAGAGCACGCTGACCGCCGAGCGCATGGGGGCGTGGAAGTTCCCCTTCCCGGCCAGGGAGGACTATTACGCCAGCGTGGGCTTGCCCTGCGCTGCAAGGTGACGGTTTTTCCCGGACCGCGTCAACCGCGCCAGCCGGCCCTTGCGGCCAGTGTCACCTCGCAGCCTGTTTCCCTTTTGCCGCACATCGGCTATCCGCGCGCGTCATGAGCAATAACCAGACCCTTTACGCCGCCTTCGCAGGCCACCTCAACGCCGCGCTCGATGCGCTCGAAGCAGCTGGCACGCTGCCCGGCGGGTTGAAGCGAAGCGCGATCACGGTCGAGCCGCCGCGCGATGCCTCGCACGGCGACCTCTCGACCAATGCGGCGATGGTGCTCTCCAAGCCCGCCGGCCTGAAGCCGCGCGATCTGGCCGAAGCGCTGGTGGCGAAGCTGTCGAAGCTCGATTCGGTCACGTCGGCCGAGATCGCCGGGCCCGGCTTCATCAACTTGCGCCTCTCGGCCGCCGCCTGGCTGGCCGAACTGCGCGCCATCGCGGCGCTGGGCGCGGACTACGGCCGCTCGGCCGTGGGCGGCGGCACGACCGTGAACATCGAATATGTCTCGGCCAATCCGACCGGCCCGATGCACATGGGCCACTGCCGCGGCGCGGTGGTCGGCGATGCGCTGGCGACGCTGCTCGAATATGCCGGCCACAAGGTTATCAAGGAATACTACGTCAACGACGCCGGTGCGCAGGTGCAGGTGCTCGCCCGCTCGGCCCACGTGCGTTACCGCGAGGCGCTTGCCAAAAAATCGGGGGGCGAAGACGTGGGGGCGATCCCCGAGGGGCTGTACCCGGGCGAATACCTGATCCCGGTGGGCGAGCAGCTCGCCGCCGAATTCGGCGACAAGTATGCCGCGGCCCCCGAATCGGAATGGCTGACGCTGTTCCGCGAAAAGGCGGTCGCCGCGATGCTGGTGATGATCAAGCAGGACCTCGGCCTGCTCGGCATCCACCACGACCTGTTCTCCTCGGAAGCCGAGCTTCAGGCTTCGGGCAAGCCCGACGAGGCCGAGGCCTGGCTGCGCGCGAAGGGGCTCGTCTATGACGGCGTGCTCGAAGCGCCCAAGGGCAAGACGCCCGAGGACTGGGAGCCGGTGGAGCTGCCGCTGTTCAAGTCGACCGCGTTCGGCGATGATCAGGACCGCCCGATCAAGAAGTCGGACGGCACCTGGACCTACTTCGGCGCCGACCTTGCCTACCACTTCCAGAAGGCCCAGAGCGCCGACGCGCTGGTGGACATCTGGGGCGCGGACCACGCGGGCACCGTCAAGCGCATCAAGGCTGCCGTCGCCGCCATGACCGGTGCCGACGGCGAGCCGACCCCGTTCGAGATCAAGCTGGTGCAGATGGTCCAGCTGCTGCGCGACGGCGAGCCGGTGAAGATGTCCAAGCGTTCGGGCAACTTCGTGACGCTTGCCGAAGTCGTCACCGAAGTGGGCAAGGACGTGGTGCGCTTCACCATGCTGACCCGCAAGCCGGAAGCGCAGATGGACTTCGACTTCGCCAAGGTGGTCGAAGCCTCGAAGGACAACCCGGTGTTCTACGTGCAGTACGCCAATGCCCGCGTCCACTCGACGCTGCGCAAGGCCGCGGCCGAGGGGTTCGCGCCGGGCGGCGCGCACCTGGAAACGCTGGGCGAGGAAGAGCTGGAGCTGGTCAAGCTCGCCGCGCAGTTCCCCCGCATCGTCGAGGCGGCTGCCGCCGCGCGCGAACCGCACCGCATCGCCTTCTTCCTCGGCGACATGGCGGCCGCCTTCCATGGTTACTGGAACCTTGGCAATGACCGCGTGGAAAAGCGGTTTATTAACGCCGAAGATGGTAACCTCACCTCCGCGCGGCTTTTCCTGGCCACGCAGATCGGGCAGATTATCCGCAACGGGCTGGCACTGCTCGGGGTCGAAGCGGTGGAGGAAATGTAATCGATGGCGAGCTGGGGGCCGATTGATGGCGACGAGCGGGGCGAATCGTCGCACATGAACGCATTTGGCGGCGAGGATGCGGGCGAAACCTCATCGGGTTTCGACAAGTCCGCGCAGCTTGCGCTGGGCGACGATGACGTGCGCCTGCCCTGGCTCGAAGGCGAGGACGAGGACTTCGAGCCGCAGCGCGGCGGTGCCAGCGGGCAGACCGCGCTGCTGGTGCTGCTGGCGCTGGTGGCGATCGGCGTGCTGATCGGCGGCGTGTTCTGGTTTACCCGTCACAAGGAAGATCAGCCGCTGGTTGCCGACGGCGGCCTGATCCAGGCGCCGAAGGAGCCCTACAAGACCCGTCCGGACAATCCCGGCGGCGAAGTGGTCTCCGGCACCGGCGATACCAGCTTCGCGGTGGCCGAAGGGCAGAGCCGCACGCCGCAGATCGGCCAGGGCCCTGTGGGGCAGGACCGGCCGGTCGCCCCGGCGCCGGGCTTCGATTCGGCAGCCAAGGCGCCTGCACCTGCGGACAAGCCGTCGGACAAGGCTTCTGTCAGGCCGGGCGGTGCCGCCCCTGCCGCCCCTGCCGCAAAGCCGGAGCCGGTGGTCGCCGGCGTCGGCGTGCAGGTCGGCGCTTATGCCAACAAGGCGGCGGCCGAAGCGGGATGGGCGACGCTCAAGGTCCAGTATCCCGGGCTTTCGGGCGTCAATCACCGGGTGGTCGAAGGGCAGGCCGATATCGGCAAGGTCTTCCGCCTGCAGGCCGTGCCGGGCGATCTGGCGGCGGCAAGGGCGCTGTGCTCGGGCATGAAATCGGCCGGGCTGGGGTGCCAGGTCAAGCAGTGACGCAAGTGCGAAAGGGCGGCCGCAAGGTCGCCCTTTCCACATCTGCGATCGGCCTTTCCTTGCGGTCGGGCCGGAACTTTGCAAGCAATCCGGCATGACACCTGCGATCTTCGGCCTCTCCGGACTGACTCTCAGCGACGACGAGCGCGCCTTCTTCCGCGATGCGGATCCTGCCGGCTACATCCTGTTCGGTCGCAACATCGAAAGCCGTGAACAGGTCCGTGCGCTTACCGATGACTTGCGCACGATCCACGGGCGCGAGCGGCTGCTGATCAGCATCGACCAGGAAGGCGGCCGCGTCGCCCGCATGAAGCCGCCGGTATGGCCGGCCTATCCGCCCGGCGAAGCGTTCGACCGGCTCTACGACCTCGCCCCCGCCAGCGCCATCGAGGCTGCGCGCGACAATGCCGAGGCGCTCGGGCTGGACCTGGCCGAAGTCGGCATCACCGCCGATTGCCACCCCACGCTCGACGTGCGCCAGAAGGGCGCCCACGATGTGGTGGGGGACCGTTCCTTCGGGTTCGAGCCGATGCGTGTCGCCGCTCTCGGCCGCGCGACCCTGCAGGGGCTCGCCCGCGCCGGGGTGGTCGGCTGCATCAAGCACATTCCCGGCCATGGCCGCGCGATGGCGGACAGCCACAAGGAACTGCCCACCGTGACGGCCAGCGCCGAGGAGCTGGAGCTCGACATCGAGCCGTTCCGCACGCTGAACCAGACGCCCGTCGGCATGACCGCGCATGTCCGTTACACCGCTTGGGATGCCGAAAATCCCGGCACGCTTTCGCCTTTCGTGATCGGCGAGGTGATCCGCCGGAAGATCGGCTTCACCGGCCTCTTGATGAGCGACGATCTCGACATGCAGGCGCTGTCGGGCTCGGTGCCCGAGCTTGCCGCCCGCGCCATCGCGGCGGGCTGCGACATCGCGCTCAACTGCTGGGCGAAGATGGACGACATGATCGGCATCGCCAGGGCCGTTCCGGCGCTCAGCGAAGAGGGCGCGGCGCGGCTTGCGCGGGCGCTGGCCTCGGTCGAGGGCATCGCGGGCACCGGCAGCCACGGCGACTTGATCGCCCGGCGCGACGCGCTGCTGGCGCTGGCGGCCTGATCCGCCGTGGAGCTTCCTCCCGATCTTCCCGCATCGCCCGGCGGCGATGACAGCTGGGACGGCGAGGAACGCGCCGAGGCGCGCAAGGAGACGCTCCATCTCGAGATCGACGGCTGGGAAGGCCCGCTCGACCTGCTGCTCGACCTCGCCCGGCGGCAGAAGGTGGACTTGCGCCGCATCTCGATCCTCGAACTGGTCGATGCCTACCTCACCTATGTCGAGGAGGCGGAAGCGCTGCGGCTGGAACTGGCGGCGGACTATCTGGTGATGGCGGCATGGCTCGCCTACCTCAAGTCGGCGCTGCTGCTGCCCAAGGAGGAGCAGCCCGATCCGAGCCCCGAAGAACTGGCGATGCGCCTGCAACTGCGGCTGCAAAGGCTGGGCGCGATGCGCGAGGCGGCGGCGCGGCTGATGGCGCGCGACCGGCTGGGCCGCGACGTGTTCCTGCGCGGCGCGCCCGAGGGCCTCAGGGTCGAGCGCAAGGCGCGCTGGCAATGCTCGTGGTACGATCTGGTGCGCTCCTATGGCGACGTGAAGGTGCGCAGCCAGCCGGTGGTGCACATGGTCCGCGAACGCATGGTGATGACGCTCGACAGCGCTATCGCCCGCGTATCCTCGATGCTGGGCATCACGCTCGAATGGATGGAACTGCGCGATTTCCTGCCGCCTGCGCATGACGCCTGGACCAACGAGCAATTGCGGCGCTCGGCGCTGGCCTCCAGCTTCGTCGCCGCGCTGGAACTGGCGCGCACCGGCAAGGTGGAGCTGGTGCAGGAGTACACGTTCGGCCCCTTGCGGCTCAAGGCGCTGCGTTCATGAGCACGGACATCAAGCCGGCAATCGACGATCTTGTCCGGGCGGTGGAGGCCACGCTGTTCGCGGCCGAGCAGCCGCTCACGGCCGAGCAGATCTCCACGCATCTCGGCAAGGCCGATGTGCGCGCCGCGCTGGAGGAACTCCAGGGCCACTACGAGGGACGCGGGGTCCGCCTCGTCGAGCGCGGCAAGCGCTGGCATTTCGAGACCGCGCCCGACCTTGCCCACCTGCTGCGGCGGGAAAAGGAGGAAGCCCGCCGCTTGTCGCGCGCGGCGACCGAGGTCCTGGCGATCGTTGCCTATCACGAACCCGTCAGCCGCGCCGAGATCGAGGCGATCCGCGGCGTGCAGACCGCCAAGGGCACGCTCGACGTGCTGATGGAGGCGGGCTGGGTACGCGTGGTCGGCCGCCGCGAGGTGCCGGGGCGCCCGGTGATCTATGCGACGACGAGCGAATTCCTCGCCCACTTCGGCCTTTCCTCGCTGAAGGAACTGCCGGGGGTGGATGAACTGCGTGCGGCAGGCCTGCTCGATCCCGTCGATGACGAGATGATCGGTGAAGCGCTGCGGCCGCAACCCGTCGAAACGTCCGACGAGCCGCCGGACACCGAGTACGACGAATAGACGACCGGCGCGGGTCAGGACGATGACAGGCTTTCAAACCGGGGTGAAAGTCCCTAGATGGAACCTGTAGGGTCGGAATCGGCCAACGGCAGGAGCCCCGCAGCGGGGGCCGCAGCCGAAAGCGGCCAACAGTTTTTGGAGTTGAGGTTATGGGTAGCTTCTCGATCTGGCACTGGATGATCGTGCTGGTCATCGTGCTCGTGCTGTTCGGTCGCGGTCGCGTGTCCGAAATCATGGGTGACTTCGGCAAGGGCATCAAGAGCTTCAAGGAAGGCATGAACGAGGACGAGGCCAAGAAGACCTCGACCCCGGCGCCGGCTCCGGCCCCGCAGATCACCGCGGCGCAGGACGCTCCGGCGGCTCCGGCCACCACCGAGAACAAGTCCGAACAGGCCTGAGCGCGCGAAGGTAGGGCGCCGCCATGTTCGACGTCGGTGCATCCGAACTCCTGTTGATCGTCATCGTGGCGGTCGTTGTCATCGGTCCCAAGGACATGCCTCTGGCG
Organism: Novosphingobium clariflavum; assembly: GCF_026420865.1. GTDB lineage: Bacteria > Pseudomonadota > Alphaproteobacteria > Sphingomonadales > Sphingomonadaceae > Novosphingobium > Novosphingobium clariflavum. The sequence goes on from NZ_JAPCWC010000005.1 coordinate 84,187, forward strand.
ATGCGCACGGCGGGTCGCTGGATCGGCAAGATGCGCAAGGTCTCCGGGCATTTCCGGGCCGGCATCGACGCCATGGTGCGCGAGGCCGAACTGGAGGAAATGGAGCGCAAGTGGCGCGAGCAGAACGAGGCCATCATGAAGGCCAATCCGGTTCTGCCCACCGCCGAGGAAATGCTGCCTCCGCCGAGCCCGGCCGCCCCGGCCGAAGCCCTGGGCGGCGAAGGCATCCAGGACATCGAGGGCGGCGTTTCGCCGGCGCCGGACCTGTCGCAGGGCCCGGATGCTGCGCAAGTCACGCCCGCTCCGGCGCTCCCAGCCAAGGCGGAACAGGCGGAGTTCCATCTGCCGCCGCCACCTCCCTGATTTCAGCAAAGCCGCCTGCATGCAGCCTTTCCGCATTTCCGACATCGACGACACCCAGGCGCCGCTGCTCGATCACCTGATCGAGCTGCGCGCCCGTCTGCTGCGGGCCTTCCTGGCATTCGCGGCGGCCTTTGCCGTGTGCTTCTATTTCTCCGGCGACATCTTCTCCTTCCTCGTGCGCCCGCTCACCGAAGCGTTCCCGCCGGGACAGGGCAAGCTGATCTACACCAAGCTCTACGAAGCCTTTTTCGTGGAAGTGAAGATCGCGCTGTTCGCGGCGTTCTTCGTCTCGTTCCCGGTGATCGCCAACCAGATCTGGGCCTTTGTCGCCCCCGGTCTCTACGCCAAGGAAAAGAAGGCGTTCCTGCCGTTCCTGATCGCGACGCCGATCCTGTTCACGATGGGCGCGGCGCTGGCCTACTATGTGGTGATGCCGACCGCGTTCCACTTTTTCCTCGGCTTCGAGGGGCAGAAGGGCGGCCTCAAGCTGGAAGCCCTGCCCGGCACCGGTGACTATCTTGCGCTGGTCATGCAGTTCATCCTCGCCTTCGGCATCTCGTTCCTGCTGCCGGTGTTGCTGATGCTGCTCAACCGCGCGGGGATCATCACCCGCGCCCAGTGCGTCGGCGCCCGCCGCTACGCGATCGTCGGGGTGTTCATCATCGCCGCCGTGGCGACCCCGCCCGACGTGGTCTCGCAGCTGCTGCTCGCGGTGCCGCTGCTGCTGCTCTACGAGGGCACGCTGATCGTGATGTGGTTCACCGAGCGTTCCTCGGCGCGCGAAAAGGCCAAGGCCGAGGCGGAAGCGCCGGCTGAAGTCGTCGCAGAGTAAGAAGAGCTAAAAGCAGGGGGGCAAAACCCCCTGCACCCCCATTATCGTTTAAGGTCACGCGGGCCAACTGCGTTGCGCGCCCATGTCTGTGTCGGGAGACCTAGAGCGTTTTCTAATCAGGTGGAATCACCTGATGACTCGGAAAACGCGTAAAGCCAAAATCTTAGAGCAGTTGATCCGATGCAATCGGATCGGAAACTGCTCTAATTCCTGCGCCGCAAGAGGCGCCGATAGGGCAGGCGCAACGAAGGCATTTCGAGGGTCTGGGGGACCTCCTGAGCTTGTCGAAGGGCCCCCAGCACTTTCTTTTACTTCTCTTCGACCTTCTTCTCCGGGATCACCCGATCCTTGGCCGAAGACCACGCCATCTGCCCCCCGATCCACGTTTCCGAAACCCGTGCCGCGCGCAGCTGCGCCGGGGAGGCGGTCATCGGATCGACATCCACGAACAGGAAGTCCGCGCGGTAGCCCTTGGCGATACGGCCGAGGCGGTCCTCGGCGAACATCGCGTAAGCACCGCCCGTCGTGTAGGCATTGAGCGCGGCCTCGCGCGTGAGGATTTCCTGCGGCTGCCAGCCGCCGGTGGGCTGGCCGTCGGCGCCCTCGCGCGAGATCGCCACGGCAAGGCCGACGAACGGCTCGGAAGGCTCCACCGGGGTGTCGGATCCGAAGGCCAGCTTCGCGCCGGTCGCGGCGATGGATTTCCACGCATAGGCCCCGGTCAGGCGCTGCGGCCCGAGGCGGGCTTCGGCCATCGTGCGGTCCGAGGCTTCGTGCTGCGGCTGCATCGAGGCGATCACGCCGAACTGGCCGAAGCGCGGGATGTCGGTGGGATCGACGATCTGCGCGTGCTCGATGCGCCAGCGCCGGTCGCCCTTGTAGGTGGCGGACAGCTCGGCGATGGAATCGAGCACGGTGGCGTTGGCCTCGTCGCCGATGGCATGGACGGCGATCTGGAAGTTGTCGATCGCCGCGCGGCTCATCAGGTTGCCGAGCTGGGTCTGGTTCATGCGCGGCAGGCCGGTGGAGCCGGGCGCATCGGCATAAGGCGCCTTGAGCCAGGCCCCGCGCGAGCCGAGCGCACCGTCGAGGAACAGCTTCACACCGTTCATCTTGAGCTTGTCGCCATAGAGCCACGGCGTCGGGTGCGGGCCGCCGATCAGCACCATGTTGTCGATGCTGTCGGCGTAGGACACCACGCGGATGCGCAAGTTGCCGAGGTCGGCAGCGCGGCGGAAGGCCTGCCAGTCCTCGATCGAGGTGCCCATGTCGGCAATCGCGGTGACGCCCTCGGCCAGCAGGGCCAGTTGCGCCTCGCCGAAGGCGGTGTCGCGGTCCTCGGGGCGGGGCTTGGGCACGCGGGCTTCGATCAGCGCCATGGCACCGTCGACAAAGACGCCCGCCGGGGCCTTGGAGCCGGCCGTGCGCAGGATCGCGCCGCCCTTGGGATCGGCGGTGGCGGCAGTCACCCCGGCGGCGGCGATGGCGGCGGAGTTGGCCCAGCCGGCATGGCCGTCGACACGGCTCAGCCACGCGGGCTTGCCGCCGGTGGCGCGGTCCAGTTCGGCGGCGGTGGGCATGCGGTCCAGCCCCCACTGCACCTGGTTCCAGCCGGTGCCAAGGATCCACGGCAGGTCGGGATGCGCGGCGGACCATGCCGTCACCAGCGAGAGCGCCTCATCGAGCGTCTTGGCCATCGACAGGTCGAGCGTCATCCTGGCAAAACCCGTCGCCATGACGTGGCCATGGGCATCGATCATGCCCGGCACGACATTGCGGCCCTTGCCGTCGACTTGATACGCGACCTTTTTCGGCCGCTTGTCACCCTTGTGGAACACTTGCGCGATGCGGCCCTGATCGTCGATCAGGAAACCTTCGAAGTGTTCGACGCCGCCCTTGCCGTCGCCGGTGACGCCGTTGACGTTGTCGACGAGCACATCGGCATGAGCCGTGCCGAAAGCAGAGCCGGTCACGGCCGTCGATGCGAGCAGCAGGGCAAGCCCTGCGCCTTTCCTGAAATTCACGAAATACCCTTCTTCGGCAGGCGCTTGATGATCGCGCTCGTATCGAGGCGGCCGCCGCCCTGCGCCTGGATGTCGGCAAAGAACTGGTCGATCAGCGCCGCGACGGGAAGCGAGACGCCGAGCCCGCGCCCTTCGTCGAGGCTGAGGCCGAGGTCCTTGCGCATCCAGTCGATCGCGAAGCCGAAGTCGAACTGGTCGGCGTTCATCGTCTGCCAGCGGTTGTCCATCTGCCACGACTGCGCTGCACCGCCCGAGATCGCCTCGTAGACCTTGTCCATGTCGAGGTGCGAGGCCTGCGCGAAACGCACCGCCTCGGCCAGCGCGGCGACATTGCCGGCGATGCAGATCTGGTTGGCCATCTTGGCGATCTGTCCGGAGCCGGCCTTGCCGACATGGACGATGCGCGCCGAATAGGCCTCCATCACCGGGCGCGCGGCCTCGATCGCCTCGTCGCGGCCGCCGCACATCAGGGTGAGGGTGCCCTGTTCGGCGCCGATCTGCGAGCCGGTCATCGGCGCGTCGACGCAGTGGATGCGCAGGTCCCGCGCCTCGACCGAGATCTGCCGGGCGATGCGCGCCGAGACCGTAGTGTGGTCGATGAAGGTCGCGCCCTTCTTGAGCATGCGGAACACGCCGTTGGGGCCCAGCACGACTTCAGACAAGTCATCGTCGTTGCCCACGCACGTGATCACCACTTCGGCGTCCTGCGCCGCATGGGCCGGATTGGCGGCAATGCGGTGGACAAGGCCGGGATTGTCGTCCGACCACTTCCGCGCCCGCTCGGGCGAGCGGTTGTAGATGGTGAGTTCGTGGCCCGCCAAGGCGATGTGCCGCGCGATGGCGCCGCCCATAACCCCGAGGCCGATGAAGGAAACCTTGCGTCGCTCGCTCATGACATTCTTTCTAGCGCGTTTTGCACGAAAGCAAACTACGGCCTGGCGCTTATCCCGTACCTTGCGACCGGAAATCGTGCCTCCTCGTGCACATGGGAATGCACTGTGCGCAAGCGTGCTTGTGCAATAAAATTGCCATGACGGCATGAATTGCGCTTTTTCATGACGCGAGCCTTTCCATCTCCGGTGCTTTCCGTTAGGCGCGGCCCTCTATGGAACAGCCAATGCTCAAGATCGCCGAGGAGCCCGTCGCGGCCCCCCTCACCGCCGAAGACGTGCGCGCGGCGGCTGGGCGAATTATCGGCAAGGTCGTCCGCACTCCCACGCTCCACTCGACCACCTTGAGTGCGATCACCGGGGCCGACATCTGGCTCAAGTTCGAAAACCTTCAATTCACCGCCGCCTACAAGGAACGCGGCGCGCTCAATGCCCTTCTGCTGCTGGATGAGGAACGCAAGTCGCGCGGCGTCATCGCCGCTTCGGCGGGCAACCATGCCCAGGGCCTGTCCTACCACGGCACCCGTCTTGGCGTGCCCGTGACCATCGTCATGCCGCGCACGACGCCGACCGTGAAGGTCATGCAGACCGAGAGCGTGGGCGGCAAGGTCGTGCTCGAAGGCGAAAGCTTCGACGAGGCCTATGCCCATGCGCGCAAGCTGGAAACCGAACTGGGGCTGACCTTCATCCACCCGTTCGACGATCCTCACGTCGCCGCGGGGCAGGGCACTGTCGCGCTCGAAATGCTGGAAGACGTGCCGGATCTCGACACGCTGGTGTTGCCGATCGGCGGCGGCGGTCTGGCGACCGGCATGGGGACGGCTGCGCGCGCGATCAATCCCGAGATCCGCCTCGTCGGCGTCGAGGCGCAGCTCTATCCCTCGATGTACAACCTGCTGAAGGGCTCCAGCCTGCCGATCGGCGGCGACACGCTGGCGGAGGGCATCGCTGTTTTCGCGCCGGGGCAGATGACCTCGGCCGTGCTGCGCGGCCTGCTCGACGAGTTCCTGCTGGTCAGCGAATCGGGCATCGAGAGCGCTCTCGCGCTGCTTCTCCAGATCGAGAAGACACTGGTGGAAGGCGCCGGGGCCACCGGCCTTGCCGCGGTCATGGCCAACCGCGAGCTGTTTGCCGGTCGCAAGGTCGGCATCGTGCTGTCGGGCGGCAATATCGACACGCGCCTGCTGGCGAACGTGCTGCTGCGCGATCTCGCCCGTTCGGGCCGTCTTGCGCGCTTGAAAATCGGCCTGCAGGACCGTGCCGGCGCCCTGTTCAAGGTCGCCAAGGTGTTCCAGGAGCACAATGTGAACATCATCGAGGTGTTCCACCAGCGCATCTTCACCCACCTGCCGGCCAAGGGCCTCGTCACCGAGATCGAGTGCGAGGCGCGCGACCGGGCGCAGCTCGATGCGCTCGTCGCCGCCCTGCGCCGCGAAGGCTATGAAGTGCGCCAGGTCGAGACCGACTGAGGGTTTCGCTCCGGGCCGTCGCAGCGGATCCATTAATCCGGTTTTTTCAGAGGCCTCGGAGCAATTCCGGGGCCTTTGTCATTTGCCCGTGGATCGCCCCGTTCCGGGACAGGCAGCAGGCGGATGGCGCCGATCGATCCGATTTCGTCGCCGACACCTCCACTTTTGTGGTTAAAAGACTTTCAACGCGGCGAACGCCTATGCATATTCAGGGCAGACACGGATAGAAGGGTTAAGCAACAGCCCGGCTTCCGCCAGCCAGAGGATAGATTTCGCCCGTGACGGCTCCCGTTCGCTTTCCCCGGTTTTTCGTGACCAGCCCGGCGCCGTGCCCCTATCTGCCGGGGCGCAGCGAACGCAAGGTCTTTACCGAGTTGAAGGGCGCCCACGCGGATTCGCTCAACGATGCGCTGGGCCGGATCGGGTTCCGCCGCAGCCAGACGGTGGCCTATCGCCCCTCCTGCCTCGATTGCAGTGCCTGCATCTCGGTGCGGGTCGTCGCCGGCGCGTTCGAACCGTTGGGCACACAGAAGCGGCTGATGAAGCGCAACGGCGATCTTGTCGCCACAGTCTGCCGCCCCTGGTCGACCAGCGAGCAGTTCGAGCTGCTTCAGCGCTATCTCTCGGTGCGCCATCCCGAAGGCGGGATGACCTCGATGGACGAAGTCGATTTTGCCGACATGGTGGAGCATACGCCGGTCACCAGCTACGTGGTCGAATATCGTGAGCCTTCGCCGGACGGGGTAACGCCGGGCCGCCTCGTCGGCGCCTGCCTCACCGACCGCCAGTGCGACGGGCTGTCGATGATCTACAGCTTCTACGATCCGCACCATGACCGGCAGGGGCTGGGCACGTACATCATCCTCGATCACATCCAGCGCGCCACCGAGATGGAACTGCCCTACGTCTATCTCGGCTACTGGGTCGAAGGTTCGCCGCGCATGCAGTACAAGGTGCGCTTCCGGCCAATGGAAAAGCTCGGCCGTTCGGGCTGGGAGCGTTTCGGCGCCGAGGAGCAGGACCGCCTGATCGCCGCGGCCGTTGCCAATCCGCGCAGCCGGGCCGACCTTGGCGAGAATGCCCGCAAGGACGGGGTTCCCTCGATCGCCGGTTGACGGTCAGGATCGTCCTGGCATGTGCTTGCGGGCGGCGCTTCCGGGGTTCGCCTGCGGTTGGTGACGGGAGACGGGTATGCCGGTGACGGGTATTGGCGGGGTGTTTTTCCGGGCCGAGGATCCGCAGGGGCTGATGGCGTGGTATCGCACCCACCTCGGCATCGCGGCGGAGGATCCCTACCGGTGGGATCAGCAGGCCGGGCCGACGGTGTTCATGCCCTTCAGCCGTGACACCGACCATTTTCCGCCCGATCGCCAGTGGATGATCAATCTGCGCGTCAGCGGGCTCGATGCGCTGCTGGCTGCGCTGCGCGCTGCGGGGATCGCGGTCATCACCGATCCTGCATGGGACACGCCCGAGACGGGGCGTTTCGCCCGCATCCACGATCCCGAAGGCAATCCCGTCGAACTGTGGGAGCCGCCGCAGGGCTGATGCCCGCCTGCGAGGCGGGGAGAGGTGGCCACGGCGCGGGTTGTGCCGCTGCGTTTGCAAAATGCTCTAGGCCGTAAGCTCATAAACGGCACCATCGAGGCGCCCAAATGGCGAACATATCGGGCCGAAGCGGCCGCCGGGCGGGCTGGTTGCCCGTCCAAGGCCGCATCGGTTCGAGATGGAAGCCATTTGGACGCCCCTTCGGGGTTTACCTTGCGGTGAGCTTCGCTTGACCAAAATGGTCCATCGCTGCGTCAGGAAGTCTAGAAATATCGACATATTCCGTCGCCTTCCTTCCTCACGCTGAACCATTTTGCCTCAAACCTCGATGGTGCCGTTTATGAGTTTACGGCCTAATGCGCACCGCCTTCGCCAAGCGGAACCAGGTCGTCGGCGGCCGCCGGCTTGCGGTGGGCGGCCAGGCAGGTCAGCACCGCGGTGATCAGCAGCACGAAGGCCGCCACTTCGAACAGCGTCGGCAGGCGGTGTTCCCAGATCAGGGCGTAGATCAGCGCGAACAGCGTTTCGAACAGGATCATCTGGCCCACCAGCGTAAGTGGCAGCAGCCGGCTCATCCGGTTCCACAAGGCGTTGCCGGCGATCGAGGCGAGCAGGGCAACCGCCAGCGAGACGATGAGGAAACTGCTCCACTGGCTGCTCGTGCGCACGGCATCGGCCTGCCACAGCGCAACCGGGATCAGCACTAGGCTCTGCAATCCGGTGACGACGCCGAGCAGAAGGTTCCAGTCATGCGCCGAAACCGCATCCAGCCGCGCCAGCCAGCGGCTGTTGCCGATCGCGAAGGCGCTCCACGAGGCGAGCGCGCCGAACGCGCAGGCAAGGCCGATCACGCGGTTGGCAAGCGACGTCTCGCCGGGCGCGGCGATGGCCTGCCAGCCGATGCATAGCACGCCTGCCGCGCAGAGCAGCAGCGACGGGGCCAGCTTCGCGAGCGGCACCGCTCCGTGGTCGCGGCTGCCGACAACGGTCACCGTCACCGGCAGGAAGCCGACGATGATCGAGGTCATGGCGATGCCGCCGATATGCACGGCATTGGCCAGCAGGATGAAATAGACGGTATTGCCGGCCAACGCGAGCCAGACAAGCGCGATCCACGCCGCGCGCGACATGTGCGCGCGCACCGTTTTCCAGCGCGGTACCAGCAGCACGGCGGACATGGCGCCGTAGCAGGCATAGCGGCCGATGGTCAGTTCGAGCGGGCTGAACGCGCGCACGAGTTCCGGAGCCAGGAACACCAGCCCCCAGAATGCGCCCGCGCCGGCACCGCAGAGCACGCCCAGCCACGTCGAGCGCGAAGCGCCCGTGCCAGCCGCAATGCTTCCCGCCAATGCCATCTACCCGCCTCCGCCTGAATTGCTGCGGCGAGACATATCATCACACGCGTGAGGAATGCGCTCTTGATTTAGGCTTCAAACGCAACAAAAGCTCACCCCGTGGCCAAAAACGCAACATCGCTTCGCCCGCGCCTCGATTCGTTCGACCGGGCGATCCTGCGCATTCTCCAGCAGGACAACCGCACGCCGCAGCGTCGCATTGCCGAGAGGGTGAACCTGTCCGCCGCCGCCGTGCAGCGCCGGATCGCGGCGATGGAGGAGGCCGGCGTGATCGCCCGCAATGTCGCGCTGGTCGATCCGCAGGCGCTGGGGCAGGACATCACCTCGATCGTCCAGGTCACCTTGCGCGACGAGCGCGCCGCCACCGTCGATGCGGCCAAGGCCCTGTTCCAGGCGCGCGGCGAAGTGCAGCAATGCTATTACGTGACCGGCGGGATCAGCTTCGTGCTGGTGATCGTGGCCAGCGACATGCGCGCTTACGAGGCGCTGACACGCGAACTCTTTGCCGAGAACGACTGCGTGGCCGCTTATGCCTCGCTGATCGCGCTGGACCGGGTGAAAGTGGACACCGGTATCGTCATTCCCGCAGGGGTCTGAGCCGCGCCAGGAGCGCGGGACGAACCCGGTGTTAACCTGGTTCTGCCACATTGCCGGCGGATCGGGGCGGGCGCCCATGGACGGATGCGGCATGGCAGAGCGGGACAGCACAGGGCATTTCGGCGGACTGGACGGCCTGCGCGGCGTGGCGGCCATGGCGGTGGCGGCCAACCATGCCTATCGCCTGCTGGGCTTCCAGCTGCTGGCCCATGGCTACATGGCCGTGGACTTCTTCTTCATGCTCAGCGGCTTCGTGATTTCCCATGCCTATCAGGAGCGGCTGGGCAGGGACATGACGCTGGCGCGCTTCGTGCAGGCGAGAGTGGACCGCCTCTATCCCATGGTGATTCTCGGCGTCGGCGCCGGGGCGCTGGCGCTGGGTATGGGATTGGGATGGCAGGCCGTGCTGCCCGCTGCGCTCTTGCAGTTCCTCCTGCTGCCTGCGCCGTTTCTTCATGCCTATGATGACTTCATCTGGCCGCTGAACCCGCCGGCCTGGTCGCTGTTCTGGGAAGTGCTCGCCAGCCTGGCGTTCGGCCTGTTCCTGTTCCGCGCGAGCAATCGGGTGCTGGCGGGAATCTTCGTGGGGTTTGCCCTCTGGCTGGGGGCCGTGGCCCTGCGCTGGTCGACGGTGGAGGTCGGATACGTCGCGGCCAATGCGCTGGAAGGTCTGCCGCGCACGGCCGTGTCCTTCACGCTGGGCATGCTGCTCTGGCGCTGCTGCAAAGCGGGGCTGCTCGGCCGCTTCCGGGATCGCCCCGCGCCCGGCCTGTGGCTGATCGCGGCGCTGCTCACCGCGGTTTTCCTGATCCCCGGGCGGTCGGGCTACGTCGATATGCTGCTGATCCTCGTGATCCTGCCCGGGCTGTTGCTGGCGGGTGTTCTCTCGGGCGCGGCCTCGGGGGTGTGGAGATGGGCAGGCCGCATTTCCTACCCGCTCTATCTCGTGCACTTCCCGATCCTGTTCGCGCTCCAGCCGTTTCTGCGGTCCGAAATGCGCGCGGCGGAGCGCGGCCTGTGGTTTGCAGGCTATCTCGCTGCCGCGCTGCTCGCGGGCTGGCTTGCCGCCGTGTGCTGGGACGAGCCGGTCCGCCGCGCCCTGCGGCGCTGGCGCAAGACGCGGGCTGCGGCGCCCGGCGGAATGGTTCCGGTGCGGCCGGGCCGCTGATCAGGGGGCGGCGTAAAGCGCGGCCTCGTCCGCACGGCGCGACCTGAGGCCGTTCAGCGGTTTGCGGTCGTTGTAGATCCACCTGGCGAACTCGGCCTGCGCTGCGACGAAGCGGCCCTGCTTGTGCAGCTTGCCGAGGGTGGAGGAGGCCAGCGCGCCGGTGTTGTAGTGGAACGAGACCAGGGCATCGAACTGGTTTTGTGTGGTCGGCGCGGCCCCCAGGAACTGCGCGACCGCATCGACGAACCGCTGCACGTCGGCTGTAAAACGCGTGTCGCACTGCTCCTGCGTCCAGACGGTGCCGGGGCCGATGTCCGCGCCGGTCGAGCCCCAGCCGATCGTCCAGGGTTTGCCGTCCGTGCTGCCGGGATCGGGATAGGCCTCGATACGGCCATCGGCGCGCTTGCGGGCGCAGCCCTCCCATTTGCGGATGAGCGCGCTGCCGGCCTGTCCCAGCCTGTATGCGGGAGGTGCGGTGTTCCGGTTCGCTGCCCCGTCGATCGCGGCCCGGTCGATCGCGGCATCCAGGCGGGTCACTTCCTCCCGGCTGAAGCCGCGTCCGAGCAACTGGCGCACTTCATCGAATATGGGCTTGCGATCGAGCATGGCGCCTCTCCGTCACTGTGAGAAAGGCCGATCAAGTAAGCCGGAACGGGGGCTGTAGGAAAACGGTTTTTCGAAGGGCTACAGCTTGCGCAGCACGCCGCTGACCGGAATCGCGATGCTGCCGCCCGCGGCCACGGGCGGGCCGAGCAGGGAGGCCTCAGAGCCGTCGTCTGCGGTCACGGTGATGGAATCGGCCGATGGCGTGCCGGTCTTGCGGAACGTGAGCGTTCCGCCGCCCAGCGTCGGCAGCGAGACCGTGCCGGTCCCGGCAGCGGCAATGGCTGCGGTGATGTCCTCGGGAGTCCGGTATCCGGCAAGCATGTGGCTGCGCACCAGCGCGGTGAGGGCGGCATGGTCCTGCGCTTGCGTCACGGCCTTGGCCTTGTCGCCCAGCGCGTCGAAGGCGTCGTCCTCGGGGGCAAGCAGGGTATAGCTGCCCTTGCCGGCAAACAGGCGTTCGAGCCCGGTGGTCTTGAGCGCCTCGGCCATTGTCTGCTGGCCGTCGGCATCGTCGAGCATTTCCGGCAGGGTCTCATTTGCGGCGGTCGTTTCGGCGGCGTCGCTGGAGGGGCCGGTTGCAGGTGATCCTCCCGAACAGGCGGCAAGCATCAGGGCAGCGGCGAGGACCGGAGCGGCAAGGATCGGAGCGGCAAGGACCGGAGCGGCAAGGAGGGCTTTGCGCATGGGGCGAAACCTCGAGAGGAACGGTTCGGGCGAGCGGTGCCACGGCGCCCGCAGCCGGGCCTGTGACGAGCCCGGTCGGTAGTTGGCCTTGCCTGAATAGCGGCCGAACGCGGCGGAGCCGGGACGGCAGGCACAAAGGAATAGGGCGCCCGGACAAAGTCCGGACGCCCCGCTCGGTGAACCGATTTCCCCCTCGCCGCCCCTGGAAGAGCGGCGAGGCAGTGCGATCAGGCGCTGTAGTACATGTCGAACTCGACGGCCGACGGCGTGGTTTCCCAGCGCAGCACTTCGGGCCACTTGAGTTCGAGGTAGGCTTCGATCTGGTCCTTGGTGAACACGCCGCCTTCGAGAAGGAAGTCGTGGTCGGCGGCCAGCGAGTCGAGCGCTTCACGGAGCGAACCGCAGACGGTCGGCACTTCGGCGAGTTCGGCCGGCGGCAGATCGTAGAGGTTCTTGTCCATGGCGTCGCCAGGGTGGATCTTGTTCTTGATGCCGTCGAGGCCAGCCATCAGCAGCGAGGCATAGCACAGGTACGGGTTGGCCATCGCGTCGGGGAAGCGGAATTCCACGCGCTTTGCCTTGTCGCCCGCACCGTAGGGGATGCGGCACGAGGCCGAACGGTTGCGCGCCGAGTAGGCGAGCAGCACGGGGGCTTCGTAGCCCGGCACCAGGCGCTTGTAGCTGTTGGTGGTCGGGTTGGTGAAGGCGTTGAGGGCCTTGGCGTGCTTGATGACGCCGCCGATGAAGTACAGGCACATGTCGGAGAGACCGGCATAGCCGTTACCGGCGAACAGCGGGTTGCCCTTGTCCCAGATCGAGATGTGGGTGTGCATGCCCGAGCCGTTGTCCTTCATGATCGGCTTCGGCATGAACGTGGCGGTCTTGCCGTAGGCCTGTGCGACCATGTGCACGACGTACTTGTAGATCTGCATGCGGTCGGCGGTCTGGACCAGCGTGCCGAAGGTCAGGCCGAGTTCGTGCTGGGCAGCCGCCACTTCGTGGTGGTGCTTGTCGCAGGGCAGGCCCATTTCGAGCATGGTCGAGACCATCTCGGCGCGGATGTCGACAGCCGAGTCGACCGGCGCGACCGGGAAGTAGCCGCCCTTGGCGCGCGGACGGTGGGCGAGGTTGCCCTGCTCGTACGACTTGTCCGAGTTGCCGGGCAGCTCGATGTCGTCGATCTTGAAGCCGTTGCCTTCGTAGCCGTCGTAGAACTTCACGTCGTCGAACATGAAGAATTCGGCTTCGGGGCCGACGTAGACGGTGTCGCCGAAGCCGGCCGACTTGACGAACGATTCAGCGCGCTTCGCGGTCGAGCGCGGGTCGCGGGCATAGAGTTCGCCGGTCGAGGGTTCCACGATGTCGCAGAACAGGATCAGCATCGGGGTGGCCGAGAACGGATCGACGTAGACGGCGTCGAGGTCGGGCTTGAGGATCATGTCCGACTCGTTGATGGCCTTCCAGCCCTCGATCGACGAACCGTCGAACATCAGGCCGTCTTCCAGCTCGTCCTCGCCCAGGACCGACGAAACCATCGTGAGGTGCTGCCACTTGCCCTTGGGGTCGGTGAAACGCAGGTCAACCCACTCGATTTCCTCGTCCTTGATCTTCTTGAGGACGTCCTTTGCACTAGCCATTATCGTGGTTCTCCAGTGATGCTCTTCCGATCCCGAAAGAGACTTTTGGGTTTTGGCATTCGGTATGGCGGGAATGGGCGGCCCCCCGACCACCCATTCCCGGTCCGGCCCGTCCTTGTTCAGTCAGGGGCCGGAAAAAGCTCTTGGCGGGAAGCCGTGTCCACCAGGTCGCGGACGATCCCCTTCCCGGGCATTCGAGGCGGCGGCGCGCTTAGAGCGCGTCGTCGTCCCGCTCGCCGGTGCGGATGCGCACGGCGGTTTCGATCGGCACCACGAAAATCTTGCCGTCGCCGATGCGGCCGGTCTGCGCGGCGTCGGCAATCGCCTCGACCACGCGGTCGGCCAGAGCGTCGGGAACGACCACTTCAAGCTTCACCTTGGGCAGGAAGTCGACGACGTATTCGGCGCCGCGGTAGAGTTCGGTATGGCCCTTCTGGCGGCCGAAACCCTTCGCTTCGGTGACGGTGATGCCCGAGACGCCGACTTCGTGCAGCGCTTCCTTCACTTCATCGAGTTTGAACGGCTTGATGATCGCTTCGATTTTCTTCACGCCTGCCTAGACCCCTGCGGTTGTTTCCCGGCTTCTTCCGATGAGGAGTCCGGTCCCGGGAACCAGCTGCCTCGCGCGCGATTCCCAACTCAAGAATCGTGCCAATGCGGATGGGAAAGTCCTAGGCGAACTGTGCAGGCGCGAAAAGCCCGGATTTGCACCTTTTCGATAGCCGTTAAGCAGTCTTGTGTGGGTGAATCCCCATTCAGGCACAATATCTGTTCAAGAAATGGGCAGGGCCTGCCTGAAAATTGTGCATGTGCTGCCTGCTGGCAAGGCGTTGCGGCACGGCAACCGGCGGCGTGGTCAACACCGCCCTGGTGCGTCAACGAAAAACGCCGCAGGACCGGATCGGACCTGCGGCGCTCATGTTCGTATATGAAAAGACGTTTGTCTAGGCCGCCTGGAGGCGGAGGCCTGCCGTCTCGGGAAGACCGGCCATCAGGTTGAGGTTCTGCACCGCAGCACCGCTCGCGCCCTTGCCCAGATTGTCGAGCATGGCGACCATGCGCGCCTGCGATCCGTCCTGCGAACCCAGCACGCGCAGCGTCAGCGTGTCGACCGGGGCCATCGAGGCGCGCAGCAGCAGTTCGCCCGGCTGGTCGTCGACCACGGTGACGATCTCGCTGCCCGCATAGAACGCGGCGAGGGCGGCACGCAGTTCGGCAGGGCTTCCCGCCTTGGCCATCATCGAGAGATGCAGCGGCACTTCGACCAGCATGCCGCGATGCGCGGGCACCACGGCGGGGGCGAAGATCGGCGCATGGGCGAGGCCGACATGCGCGGTCATTTCCGGCACATGCTTGTGGCCGAGGGCCAGGCCATAGGCGCGGAAGGCGATGTCGCGATCGTCCTCGAAGTGCGCGATCAGGGCCTTGCCGCCGCCCGAATAGCCCGAGACGGCGTGGCACACGTAAGACCAGTCGGCGGGCAGCAGCCCGGCGCGCACCAGCGGCGCGACCAGCGCGATGAAGCCGGTGGGATAGCAACCCGGATTGCTGACGAAACGCGCGGCGGCGACGGTCTCGCGGCCGACCACTTCGGGGAAGCCGTAAGTCCACTCCGGCGAAACCCGGTGCGCCGAGGAGGCGTCGATCACGCGCGTGGTGTCGTTGCGGATCATGCCGACGGCGGCCTTGGCGGCATCGTCGGGCAGGCACAGGATCACGAAATCGGCGGCATTGAGCGCCTCGGCGCGGGCGCCGTCGTCCTTGCGGCGCGCCTCGTCCAGCACGATCAGTTCGAATTCGCTGCGACCGGCAAGCCGTTCGGCGATCTCGAGCCCGGTGGTGCCTGCGGCCCCGTCGATGAAGACGCTCTTTGCCATTACTTTACGGCCTCGATCTGCGCGAGCGAAACATAGCCGACCTGGCCGTCCTCGCCCAGCTGGCCCCAGGCCCATTGTCCGGCAATGTCGAGCACGTTGAAAGTCTCGCCCACGGGCAGGTCGCGAATCGCCTCTGCCTCGTCACGTCCGAACGTGCGCAGGACCGCGCCGTCCAGAACCGTGTGCGGCATCGGCACCGCATAGTGCGGCACGAAGTAGCGGCCTGCGAGCTTGATATGCGCAAGGTCGCCGCGCACGGGCAGGCAGCCGGGATCCGCGGTCACGCTCGGCCCCGTCATGGCAAGCTGCTTTTCGGCAAGCGAGCCGTCGATCAGGGGGCGGGTATAGGAATCCTCAGTGGCCAACGCGGGGGAATCTCCAAAAGCAAAGATGCGCGCGCTTAGCGATGCTTCGCCGATTTCGCAACATCAGCGGCCAGCCGGGGTGTAGCGCTGCTGCAACAGGTGCCATGCCGCGCGCAGGCCCAGCGCCTCGCCGCCCTTGGGACGGCCCGGCTTGGCGGCGGGGCGCCACGCGAAGGTATCGAAGTGAATCCAGTCGGTTCCGGCGGGCACGAAACGGTCGAGGAACAGCGCCGCGGTGCTGGAACCGGCAAATCCGCTCGACCCGGCATTGTTGATATCGGCGATGTCGGACTTCAGGTATTCGCGGTAACCCTCGTAGAGCGGCAGGCGCCAGCAGGGATCGTCGACGGCAAGTCCGGCGTCGAGGACCTCCTGTGCGGTGCGGTCCTCGCGGGTGAACAGCGCGGGAAGGTCGGGCCCCACGGCCACGCGGGCGGCGCCGGTCAGGGTGGCGAAGTCGATCACCAGTTCGGGCTCCTTCTCGCCCGCGCGGGCCAGCGCATCGCCCAGGATCAGGCGGCCTTCGGCATCGGTGTTGCCGATCTCGACCGAGATCCCGGCGCGGCTTTTCAGCACGTCGCCGGGGCGGAAAGCATTGCCGGCGATGGCGTTCTCCACCGCCGGGATCAGCAGGTGCAGGCGCACCGGCAGCTTGGCGCCCATGATCAGGCGGGCGAGGGCGAGGGCGTGGGCGGCGCCGCCCATGTCCTTCTTCATCAGCAGCATGCCTGCGCCCGGCTTGATGTCGAGCCCGCCCGAATCGAAGCAGACACCCTTGCCGACGACGGCGATCTTCGGATGGCTGGGATCGCCCCATTCCAGTTCGATCAGGCGCGGCGCGTGGGAGCGGCCCGCCGCGCGGCCGACGGCATGGACCATCGGATATTCGCGTTCGAGCATTTCGCCGCGTGTCACGTGAATTTCCGCGCGGAACGCCTTGGCCAGCCCTTCGGCTTCGGCTTCGAGCTGGCCGGGCCCCATGTCCTCTGCGGGGGTATTGACGAGATCGCGGACCAGTTCGGTCGCTTCGGCTGCGGCAGTCACCGCGTCGATCGCCCTGACCTCGGTGGTGAGGAGAATGCGCGGGCCTTCATCCGAGGCGTCGGAGCGGTAGCGGTCGAACCGGTACTGCCCGGTGATCCAGCCGAGCAGCGCCTTGCCAGCCTCACCCCCCGAGCAGCGATAGGTGCCTTCGGGCAGCACCTCGGCAAGCTTGCCAAGGCACCACGAAGTGAGCGCGGCGGGGGCGGCGACACCGGCGGCGACCGCCCAGCTGTCGCCGTCCGCGAAGATCGCGTGGCTGCCGGCCTCGCCGGTGAATTTCTGCGCGTCGAGCGCGGCGCGCTGGGGCACCGAGAGGCCCTTGAGGAACGGCTCCAGGCCATCCTTGTTCAGAAGGTGGATGGTCACGGCCTTCTGGCCGCGATCGGGCTGAATCAATGCGTTCTTGTCGCTCATGGCGAGATTCTCTAGCCTTCCCGGGGGCGGTAGCCGAGAGGAAAATGATGCGAATTCGTAGTTGGTTGGCGGCGTCTGCTGCAATGGGCCTGATTTTGCTGGCGGGTTGCAAGGGCGATCCGGCGCCGGCCACCACCGCTACGGCGTCCGAGGCGCCGGTCGCGGCGGCCAGCGAGGATGCCGGTACGCCCAGCGATGATGCCAGCGCCGTACCCGTCGGCGGCGGCCGCTCGGAAAAGGACGAGAACGATCTTTACGAATTCACCTACGCCTATCCCGACGCGGCAGGCGCGATCCCCGGCCTCAAGGCTGCGCTCGACAAGCAGCTCGAGGAGCAGCGCGCCGAACTGATCGGCTCCGCCAGGGAGGACCGCGCCGAGGCGAAGAAGGACGGGTTCCCCTATCACGCGCACAGCTTCGGCGAGGACTGGAAGGTCGTGGCCAGCCTGCCCGGCTGGCTGTCGATCTCCTCCGAGTTCTATACCTTCTCCGGTGGTGCGCACGGGATGAGCGGTTCCGATACGCTGCTGTGGGATCGCCATGCGGAGACGGTGCGTGCGCCCGTCGATCTTTTCACCAGCAATGCGGCGTTGACCAAGGCGCTGCAGGGGCCGTTCTGCGATGCGCTCGACAAGGAGCGCGGCAAGCGCCGCGGCGCGCCGGTGGTGCGCGGCGAGGACGAGATGTTCAGCGACTGCATCGATCCGCTCGACCAGGTGGTGATCTTGGGCTCCACCAACGGGCAGACTTTCGATCGCATCGGCGTGCTGGTGCCGCCGTACAACGCGGGGCCTTATGCCGAGGGCAACTACGAGATCACCCTGCCGGTGACGGGCGCGGTGATGGCGGCGCTGAAACCGCAGTACCGGGCCAGTTTCTCGCTCGGAAAGTGAACTCTCCCCCAAACGCAACCGGGACTGCACAGTCCTGATTCGCAATTTCGGTTCATGCCCGCTATCTTGGCGGGCATGACCGAATACCAGATCGTAGAGCCCGGAAGCGAAACCGTCCTGCGCGACGGCACCATCAAGTTGCACGGACCCGAAGGGTTCGAGGGCATGCGCAAGGCCGGCCGCCTTGCCGCCATGATTCTCGACGAGATCGCGCCGATGGTGCAGCCCGGCGTCACCACTGCCGCCATCGACGACAAGGTCCGCGAACTGACGCTGGACGGCGGCGCGGTGCCCGCCACGCTTGGCTATCGCGGTTATGCGCATTCGTGCTGCATCTCGATCAACCACGTGGTCTGCCACGGCATCCCGTCGGAAAAGACGATCAAGGACGGCGATATCGTCAATATCGACGTGACCCCGCTGCTGGACGGCTGGCACGGCGATACCAGCCGCATGTACCTGGCCGGCGACGTTTCGCTGAAGGCCCGCCGCCTGGTCGACGTGACCTACGAATGCCTGATGATCGGCATCGAGCAGGCCAAGCCCGGCAACCGCGTGGGCGACATCGGCGCGGCCATCCAGGCCTATGCCGAATCGTTCCGCTACGGCGTCGTGCGCGAATTCTGCGGCCACGGCCTCGGCCGCCTGTTCCACGATGCGCCCGAAGTGGTTCATGCCGGTCGCCCCGGCACCGGTCCGGTGCTCAAGCCCGGCATGTTCATGACCATCGAGCCGATGATCAATCTCGGCAAGCCGCCGGTGAAGCTGCTGTCGGACGGCTGGACGGCGGTGACGCGCGACAAGTCGCTCTCGGCGCAGTTCGAACATTCGATCGGCATCACCGAGACCGGCTGCGAGATCTTCACGACCAGCCCCAAGGGTCTGCACAAGCCGCCTTACGCCTGATTGCCTGAGGCGCGATATCGCCCCGGCGCACGGGCCGGGGCGTGACCGCACGCCTCGGCCATGACAGCCTTCCGCCCGGACAAGAGGGAAGAGAAAGCCATGGCCACCACCGCGACGGACCTGACCGGCGGGGTTCCCGAAGACCGTGAATTTGTCGTGGCGACACGACCCGAGGACGGGTTGCGCGATGCCGTGAACGTGTGGATCGAGGAGGAAAACGGCCTCTTCGCCATGCGCATCGGAGTGGAGGCGGTGGGCGCGCACTGGGATCGCCACGAGTTCTGGCTCGACGTCGCCTTCGCCGATGGCCGCCTGCTTTCCAGGCGCGGTGATGGGGAGGCGCACGCACCCTTCGGTGCCGATGGCCGCCCCACCGTGCGCGGCACCGGCCCGGTCCGCTTCGAATGCGTGGAACCGTTCCGGCGCTGGAACGCGGCGTACAAGGGCGAGGTCGCCGAAACCACGGCGCAAGCGATCATCGACAATCCCGCCTTCGAGGAGGCGGTATGGGCCGATCTCGAAATCGCCGTCGACATGGACATGGCCGCGCCGCCGTGGGTGCCGGGCTCGCTTCTCCCCGAAGCCGCCGAGGCGCTGGGCGGCGAACAGGGCAGCTTCATGAGCCCGCGCTACGAACAGCTTTTCCGTTGCACCGGCATGCTCACCGTCAATGGCCAGAGCCGCCCGTTCAAGGCCAATGGCCTGCGCATCCGCCGCACCGGTTTCCGCGCCTTCGCCGGGTTCTGGGGGCATTGCTGGCAGAGCGCGGTCTTCCCCAGCGGCCGTGCCTTCGGGTTCAATATCTACCCCCCGCGCGACGACGGCGGCCTCAATTATGCCGAAGGCTGGATCATCGATGCGGATGGCACCCGCACCCCGGCGCGTCCGGTACGGGTGCCTTGGCTGCGGCGTTTCCTGACCGGGGGCGAGGACGTGTCCTTCGTGCTGGAAACGATCGACGGCCGCCGCGTGGAGATCGCGGGTGAGACCTTTACAAACACCCGCTCTCGCGGCGGCCATGTGCTGCCCCCGGACTGGCCGAAGGACTTCCCGCTCGTGCAGCAGAGCCATGCCTTCTACACCTGGGATGGCGAGCGGACGACCGGCATGATCGAGCGGTCGAGCAAGCCCAGTGTGATGGCGCGTTAGGGAAGCAGTCCCGCGCTCCTTGCGGCGCAGCCAATCGGTCTCCGGACGCCGCCATGGGCGCGCGGCGCAGTTGGCCCACGTGACCTAGACGGTCATGGGGGTGCAGGGGGTGTTGACCCCCTGCTTTTTCGTTTTTTCCTCTTCCAGAAACACCAGGCGAAAATCCTCCCGTTCCACATCCGCCAGCGTGTGTTGGGTGAAGCGCAGCAGTCCGTCCTGCGGGTGCAGGAAGTCCCGCGCCCCGCCTTCGCGGGCGAGTACCGACTGGCTGTCCCATCCTGCGCGGAACTCCGGGCTGTGGTTCTGCAGCCACTCCACCACGGCGGCAACGCGCGGGTCGTTCATCACGCGGCCATAGTCGCGGCGGAACTCGGCGAGCAGGCGCATGGCGCGGCTGTGCCAGTCGGGCAGCAGCGTGCGCGCGGCGGGGTGGGTGAACACGTATCGTAGCAGGTTCGGCGCGCGCTCGGCATCGAACAGCCCGGCAAACAGGCGGCGCGCGGCGGCGTTGGCGGCGCAGACCGACCACGCGGGATCGAGCGCATAGGCCGGGAAGGGCAGGGCGGCCACCGCCGCGGTGATCGCGGGCGGTGCCGCCTCGGGCGATCCGGCAAAGGGGTCGGCGGGATCGCGGCGCGCGGCGAGAGAAAACAGGTAGTCGCGCTCGGCGGGTGAGAGCGCCAGCGCCCCGGCCAGCCGTGCCAGCGTTTCCGCCGAAGGGCGCACGTCGCGCCCCTGTTCGATCCACGCGACCCAGGTGGTGCCGATGGCGGCGCGTGCGGCCAGTTCCTCGCGCCGGAGACCCGGGGTGCGGCGGCGTCGGGCATGGCCTTCGGGAGCCAGGCCTTCGCGGCGGGCGCGGACAAAGGCGCCCAGCAGGCGGCGTTGTGCTTCGGTGGACATGGCAGCACTTATAACAGGATAATTATATCCATTGTAACAGGCTAAATCGGGTTCATGAGGGACGCCGAAAGGAGATCGACCATGACCGATCACAACCAACATGCATTGGCGCAAAGCCAGTTCGGCGAAATGTCCGCCGCTTACGTGGAAAGCGCCGTCCACGCCGCGGGCGCCGACCTTCAGACCATTGCCGCCCGCGCGCTTGTCGCGGCGCCGCGCCATGCGCTCGATCTCGGCGCCGGCGGCGGGCATGTCGCCTATGCGATGGCGCCCCATGCCGCGCAGGTCATCGCCTGCGACCTGTCGCCCGAGATGCTGGAGGCGGTGGCAAGCGAGGCGGCGCGGCGGGGTCTTGCCAATATCGCCGTGCAGGCCGCCCCTGCCGAAGCGCTGCCGTTTGCAGAGGGCACGTTCGATTTCCTCGCCTGCCGTTTTTCCCCCCACCACTGGCGTGATGCCGAGGCCGGTCTGCGCGAGGCGCGGCGGGTGCTCAAGGCGGGCTCGCCGGCGATCTTCGTCGACGTGGTGGCCCCGGCCGATGCGGCGGCGGACACCCATCTGCAGGCCGTGGAACTGCTGCGCGATGTCAGCCATGTGCGCGATTACACGGCGGCGCAGTGGACCGCGATGCTCGGCCGTGCCGGGTTCACCGCGCGGGAGGTCCGCACCGCGCGGCTGCGCATGGACTTTGCCACCTGGACGGCGCGGATGCGCACGCCGCCCGAACGGGTGGCGGCGATCCGCGCGCTTCAGGCCGTGGCCCCGGCGGAAGTGGCGGCGTGGTTCGGGATCGAGGCGGACGGCTCGTTCACCATCGATACGGTGCTGATCGAGGCGGTCTGAAACGCGAGCGGCGACGAGCGGGCCAGCGCCGCGAAATGCGCGTTTCGCGAATTTCGCGGCGGGGCTCTCAGAACGAGATCACCGCCTCGCCGATGGCATCCCAGACTTGCGCCAGTTCGTCGTCGCCGATGCAGTAGGGCGGCATGACGTAGACGGTGTTGCCGAGCGGACGCAGCAGCACGTCGCGTTCGCGGAAGAACGCCATCAGGCGGGGGGCGAGATCGCTCATGTAGCCGGTCTCGCCGCTGGTCTTGAAGTCCAGCGCGGCGATCGTGCCCAAGCTGCGCGGATTGTCGAAGTGGCAGAACCGTCCGAGTTTATCGAGCCAGGCCGCCTGCTTTTGAGCCAGCGCGCTGACCCGTTCCAGCACCGGTTCCTCGCGCCAGATGGCGAGGTTGGCCGCCGCCGCCGCGCAGGCGATCGGGTTGGCGGTGTAGCTGGACGAGTGGAAGAACATCCGCGCCCGGTCGGCCGCGTAATGGGCCTCGAAGATCGCCTCGCTGGCCATGGTCACGGCAAGCGGCACGGCGCCGCCGGTGAGCCCCTTCGACAGGCAGAGGATGTCGGGCACCACCCCGGCCTGCTCGCAGGCGGTCAGCGTGCCGGTGCGCCCCCATGCGGTCATCACTTCGTCGGCGATGAACAGGACGCCGTGCCGGGCGCAGATCTCGTACATCGCCTTCAGCGTGCCTGCCCCGTAGAACAGCATGCCGCCCGAACCGAGCACCAGCGGCTCGACGATCAGCGCGGCGGTATCCGGCAGGCGGCAGAGCGCCTCGAGGGCATCGAGGGTTGCCTGCTCGGCCCCGGCGGCGGGGAAGGGAATCCGGCCCACGTCGAACAGCAGCGGGTCGTAGGGCCGGTTGAACACCCCGCGCGCGCCCACCGACATCGCGCCAATGGTGTCGCCGTGGTAGGAATGGTCCATCACCACGATGCGGTGGCGCCTTGCGCCCTTGCCGTCCTCGGCGCGCCAGTGCCAGTAGCCGAGCGCCATCTTGAGCGCCACTTCGACGCTGGTGGAGCCCGAATCCGAGAAGAACACCCGCGTCAGGCTTGGCGGCATCAGCGCGCGCAAGGCTTCGGCGACCTGCTCGGCCGGTTCGTGCGTCCAGCCGGCGAAGATCAACTGGTCGAGCTTGCCCGCCTGCTCGGCGATGGCGGCCATGATGCGCGGGTGGCAGTGGCCGTGCGTTGTCACCCACCAGGACGAGATCGCGTCGATCACCGCGCGGCCGTCCGCCGTGTGCAGCCTTGCCCCTTCGGCGCGCGTCACCAGCGGCACCGGCTCCTGCAGGCCGTGCTGGGTGAAGGGATGCCAGATCGAAGAGGTCATGCTGCCCCCGTCTCTGCCGTGAAATCGGCAAGGTTGAACTGTGCGGCAAAGGCCTCGCGCAGCGCTTCGGGCGTCAGCGGCGAGAGATGCGGCAGGCGGCCGAGGCGGCGGACCTTGCCCATTGCGCAGATCGTTGCCTCGCTGTCGTCCTGCGCTTCGCCGACAAAGGCAACGCCCAGCACTTCGACGCCGCGCGCGCGCAGCGCCTCGATGGTCAGCAGCGTGTGGTTGATCGTGCCCAGCACGGTGCGGGCGACGACGATCACCGGCGCCTGCCAGCGCGCGAACTGGTCGGCATAAGTCATGCTGCGCGAGAGCGGCACCAGCGCACCGCCTGCGCCTTCGACCACCAGCGGGCCATCGATGCGGGGCAGGGCGAGCCGGGCGGGATCGATCTCGACCCCGTCGATCTCGGCGGCGCGGTGGGGGGAGCAGGGGGTGGTGAGCCGGTAGGCTTCGGCCAGCACCTTGTCGCGCGGCAGGCCCGAGAGGCGGGCGACACGGTCGGCATCGCCGCCGTCCGCTTCCAGCCCGGCCTGCACCGGCTTCCAGTAATGCGCGCCAAGCGCGCCCGCGAGGGCCGCGGCGAGCACGGTCTTGCCGATTTCGGTATCGGTGCCGGTGACGATCAGGGGCTTTGCGATGAATGTGCTCATGGGCGGCTCACCTAGCGCGGTGTAGGTGACAGGTCACGACTTCGTAAGTCACTTCGCATCCGCTTTGGGCAAATCGGCCCAGCGTGCGGCGCAACTGCGGCGGGGTGAGCGGGCGGTGTCCGGCCTGAGCCGCCTGCGCGCCGATGGCTTTCAGGCCGCGCAGGAAGGCCAGCGGGTGCTCGTGGCGTTCCACGTGGTTGCGGACCGTGACGGTGCAATCCCGGAAGGCCTCGACCGGCGCGAAAGCGGGGGTTCCGGCGCGGAGGCCCTCGGCGGCATGGGCGGCGCGCCATTCGGCGAAGCTGCCGGGCCCCAGCGTGGTGACCATCAGGTGGCCCCCCGGCGCCAGCCAGCCTGCCATGCGGGCGAGCGCTGCGGGGGCATCGTCGAACCACTGCACCGCCAGGCTGGAGCAGATGAGGTCGAACGGGCCGCCTTCGGGGACGCCATATTCGCCGTCGAGCAAGGCGAAGCGATGATGCGCGCGCGCGCCAAGACGGGTGCGGCAGCGCTCCAGCATTTCGGTCGCGAGATCGGTGATCAGCCAGTCGCCGCCGATGCCGGTGCTGCCGAGTGCCTCGGTCAGGAACCCGGTGCCGCAGCCGATCTCCAGCACGCGTGGGCCTGCATGGGGCGCGCCGGGCAGGTCGAGCGCGGCAATCCGCGCCGCCAGCGCCGCGGCCACCTCGCGCTGGACGCGGGCATGGCCGTCATAGTCGGGGGCGGCCGCGAAGGCGCGGCGCACGGTCTCGCGCGGGACGTTCATGCCGGCGGCGTCGTGCCCGATGCCGGCGCCGCTGCCGCTGCCGCTGCCGCTGCCGGTGCCAGCATCGCTGCCAGCCCGCGCACGGCTTCGGCGCAGAGTTCGGGGTCCTCGAGCGGGAGCAGGTGGCCGCCCGCCTCGCTCTCGATCCGGCGCACGTCGCCGCCCTCGAAAGTGCCTGCGCGCATGGCGCCTGGCATCAGCGGATCCTGCCCGCCCTGCAGCGAGATCACCGGGACCCCGGGTAGCGGCGCCCGGGCATCGCGCAGGCGCAGCAGGTCGCGGCGCAGCAGGTCGGCGTCGGGCTTGCCTGCGGGCACGGTGCCTCCGATCTGCTGGTGGAAACTGGCCAGCACGCCCGCCGGGCTCTGCCCGAAGCGGCGGATCATGTGCTCGACCACCCGCACCGGCACGCCCGGCTGGCCAAGCGGCGCGGTGAAGCGGGCAAAGCCGTTGATGGCGACCACGCCGAGCAGCCCCGGCGGCGGATCGGCCAGCACGCGGACGGTGCCGAAGCTGTGCGTCACCGCGATGCAGGGGCCGTCCAGCGAGGGCGCATGGGGCGCGCCGAAGTAGCCGGCGTCATCGATCGCATGGTCAAAATCGGCAAGCCGCGCGGCGAGCGGTGTCCAGAAATGCCGGTCGAAACCCCAGCCATGGGCAAACAGCAGTTTCACCGCAGGGCCTCGATGGCGGCGAGCAGGGCGGCGATGTCGTCCGGCGCATGGGTCGCGCGCAGGGCCAGGCGCAGGCGGCTGGTGCCGGGCGGCACGGTCGGCGGTCGGATCGCGGCGGCGAGGAAGCCCGCCTCCTCCAGCTTGCGCGAAAGCGCCATGGCATCGGCCTCGGCGCCGATCACCGCGGGCACGATCTGGGTGGAGGACTGGGCGTAGTCCAGTCCCAGCCGCGCCAGTCCCGCGCGCAGCTGCTCGCCCAGCGCCGCAAGGTGCGCGCGCTCGGCCGCCATCGTCGGCACCAGGTCCAGCGCGGCATCGACCGCGCCGAGCACGGCGGGCGGCGGCGCGGTGGTGAAGATCATCCCGCTCGCCGCGTTGAGGAGGTAATCCACCAGCACTTGCGAGCCGGCGATATAGGCGCCGAACCCGCCCAGTGCCTTGCTGAAGGTGCCCATGATCACGTCCACCCGCCCCGGAGCGAGCGCCGAAAGCCCGGCGCCGCCGGGGCCGAGCACGCCGGTGGCATGGGCCTCGTCGATGTAGAGCACGGCGTCGTGGCGCTCGGCGATCTCGGCCAGGCGCAGCACGTCGGCGCGGTTGCCGTCCATCGAGAACACGCTTTCGGTGAGGATCAGCCGCGCGGGGGCCTCGGCGCCCTTGCTCGCGAGAAGCTGTTCGAGATGGTCCAGGTCATTGTGGCGAAACCGGTGCTGGCGCGCGCCGGACACCGCGATCCCGGCATGCATCGAGGCATGGATCAACCGGTCGGCAAAGACGGCGACGCCGGGCATCGCCGCGATCAGCGCCGGGATCACCGCGGCATTGGCCTGCCAGCCGCTGGCAAAGACCAGCGCTGCTTCGGCATGCTTGAATTGGGCGATCCGGGCCTCGAGCGCGAGGTGCGCCGCGCTGGTGCCGGTCACCAGCCGCGACGCGCCCGAGCCGGTGCCATGCGCGTGCGTCCAGGCGGCGGCGCGCTCGGCGAGCAGCGGGTGGCGGGCAAGGCCGAGATAGTCGTTGCTGGAAAAATCGACGAGGTCGCGCCCCTCGCGCCGGATGCGCCCGGCGGGGAGCAGGGCGGCGGGGCGCAGGCTGCGGCGCTGTCCGGCACTGTCGATCCGCGCCAGCGCGGCCTCGAGGAAGGAATCGAGCCTCTTCATCGCGCTCGCCGGTATGGCATGCGGCACGCCGAGACAATGGCTGTTTGCGGCTGTTTGCGGCCGTTACGCGCCACCCGGGCCGCGCTTGCGGCCAATCGCGGCGGTTTGCGGCGGATCGCCGGGGCGTCATCGCGCTGGCGTGACTGGTGGCGGGACTGGGGGCGGGGCCGGCGGCGGGACCGCGCCGGACAGAACGGTCGACCTCGCGCGGGAATCAAGGTAAATTACTGTAAAACCATGAGGGGATTCGATGGCGGAAGAGCATTCCCGTCATTGCGGACTTGTCCTGCGGACCGTGGAATCCGGCGCTGCGGCCGTGCAGTCGCCGGTCGCGGCTTCGTGGTGCCGCTCGGCGCTGCGTTATGGCCTGCGGCCCGATGACCGGCCGTTCGTGGAACGGTTGGACGAGAGCGCCTTGCGCGCGGTGCGCGAGGCGGCGGGCGGCCTGCCGGACCTCGCGCAGGCGACGCTCGATGCCCTGTTCGCCAGTGTCGGGCGCAGCGGTGCCTGCCTGCTGCTCGCCAATGGCGATGGTATCGTGCTCGACATGCGGACCACCGAGGCCGAACGCGAGACGTTTGCCGGGCACGGGCTGGCGCCGGGGGCGAACTGGTCGGAAATGCGCGAGGGCACCAATGGCATCGGTACCAGCCTGATCGAGCAGCGGGCGGTGACGATCCTGCGCGACGAGCACTTTGCCTGCCGCAACACCGGGGTCTCGTGCATGGCGTCGCCGATCTTCGATCCCGACGGCCATGTGATCGCCGCGCTCAACGTCTCCAGCGCCCGCGCCGACCTGGGCGATACCGCGCTGCTGGTGGCCGCGCTGGTGCAGGACGCGGCCCGCGCTATCGAGCGTGACATGTTCTGCGAGCGCTTCGGCGCGGCGCGGATCATGCTCGCACCGGCGGAGCGGCAGGGCGGCGGCCCGGCCTTGCTGGCGGTCGACCGCGATGACCTGGTGATCGGCGCAACCCGCGCGGCGCGCCGGCAACTGGGGTTCGAGGCGGGCACGCCGCTGCCACCGCGGCCGATCGGCGACCTGCTGGGGGAACCGCAAGTCCAGGGGTTCGAGGATGGCGACCGCGCGGTGCTGCGCCAGGCGCTCGCCCGGGCGGGGGGAAACGTGTCGGCCGCGGCGCGCCTGCTGGGAATCGGCCGGGCGACATTCTACCGGCGGATGGAGCGCGTCGGGATGGGTGGGTGAATTTCAACAGTACTGTTGCGCGCAATACTTCAAATTGTTTTTAAAATGTATCACTGCCGAGACAGCTAGGTAGTAATACTTGGGCGGAGGTCTTGGCGAGGGCGGCGCTGCGGCTTATTCTGACAGGCGTAGCTTTCCGGTAACGGCACCCCCCCTCCCTCCGCCGCGGAAAGCTTTCGCGCCTGGCGAGGCCTTGTCCTCTCTCCCATCCCCCCGAGAGGCTTCGCCGGGCGCTTTCTCTCCGTTTCACCGGTTGCGCCGAACCCTCCCGGAGCGGATTTGCGGCGGGGCGTGCAGCCTCTGCCGGTGCGGGGCGTTGTAGAGACACCTGTTCCAATTGCTCACGGTGTCCTTTGAAGTTCTTGCACTCCGTATCGCTGGCGCCCGCTGCGCTGATCGGCATGGCGTTTGGTCCGCTGGCCGTGATCCCGCTCTCCGCCTGCCATTCCGAGGTTGATGCCCCCAAGGCGGAGGTCGCGGCCAGGCCGTCGGCCGATCCGCTGGCCTTTGCGCCCGCCCCCGCCGCCGCTGCCCAGGGACCGGCATCGCCGGCACCGGGCAATCCCCTGCTGCGCGCGCAAGTCGCGCTGGACCGCCAGGGCTTTTCGCCGGGCGTGATCGACGGCAAGGACAGTGCCGCTTATGGGCTGGCGCTGCGCGGGTTCCAGCAGGCGCATGGGCTCGCCGCGAGCGGCAGGCTCGATACGCCGACCCAGCAGGCGTTGCTGGCGGGCGTGCGCGGCGATGGCACCCGCCGCGTGACGATCCCGCTGGCATTTGCGCGCGGGCCGTTTCATCCCGATCTTCCCCGCGACATGGCAGGGCAAGCGAGGTTTGACCGGCTCGGCTACCGCAGCATGAGCGAGGCTCTGGCGGAACGTTTCCACACGACACCCGAAACCCTGCTGGCGCTCAACGGACCGGGCACGGTGCTGGGCGCGGGGCGGGTGGTGCGGGTGCCCGACATCGCCGATGCGGCTCCGAAGCCCGAGGATGGCGACACGACCGGCTGGTCCGACACGCTGGTGCGCTTGGGCGTCGCCGCCAACCAGCCGCGCGCCGATCATCTCGTGGTCGACAAGTCCGACGGCGCCCTGCGGGCCTACGACAAGCAGGACCGTCTGATCGCGCAGTTCCCGGTGACGACCGGCAGTGGCCACGATCCCTTGCCGCTGGGGACCTGGAAGATTGTCGGCGCGGCGCGCAATCCCGACTATCACTTCAATCCCGACCTGTTCTGGGATGCCAAGAAGAATGCCAAGGACAAGCTGCTGCCGCCGGGGCCGAACGGGCCGGTCGGGGTGGTCTGGCTGGACTTGTCCAAGGAGCACTACGGTATCCACGGCACGCCCGAGCCGCAGAACATCGGCAAGACCGAAAGCCACGGCTGCGTGCGCCTGACCAACTGGGATGCGGCACGGCTGGCGCAGATGGTCTCGCCCGGGATCACGGTGGTGTTCCAGGCCTGAGCGTCTGAGCGTGCCGAACGCTTCGGGGTGGGGCGAGCCTTGGCCGGGGTGGATCGAATCCCCCCGCCTTGCCTTGAGGGGCGCGCAAATCCTAACCCTCGGCGTCCGGGTCATCTCGTTTATACCAAGGACATAGCATGAAATTGACGCTCACCGCCCTCGCGGCTCTTGCCGCCACGCTGGCTGCCGCCGCGCCGGCGATGGCCAATACCGTGACCGCCGAGGCCAATATCGCCCGCGCCGAAGGCGACTGGGGCGGGGAACTCGCGGTCGGCGTGCCGGTGGTGCAGGACGGCGGCTTCTCGATCACGCCGGCGGTCGGCCTGTTCTTCCATGATCGCGATCACCCCGCCTACTACCATGACGACGGCTCGTGCTTCGCCAGGTCGAGCGGCAACGAGGTCTCGGGCGGCAAGTGCGACGATTCGGGCACCAAGCTCTTCGCCAAGGTCGAGGCGACCTACCGCCTGCCGATGGCGCTGGCGGTGGGTGTCGGCGCGCGCCTGATCGGCGACAACGTGCGGCCTTATGGCACCGTGTCGATGCCGCTGCTGCCGCGCATCGACGTCAAGGGCAACCTTGGCGACCATTACGTCGCGGCGGGTCTCCAGGCGCGCTTCTGATCCGATAGCCGGTCCTTCCCGTCGCCGGGGAGGACGTCCATCGGGGGCTGTTTGAGAATGCCCTTCCGGGCATTTTCAAACGGTCTCTCAGCCCTCCAGCAGGTCCAGATAGGCCACGACGTCGTTGTCGGTGGCGATGAACAGGCCGTCCTGCACGTCCTCGATCTGCTGGGAGGCGATTTCCATGGCTTCGGCCAGCGGGCCGTAGAACAGGGTGGTGACGCCGCCGCCCTCGGGGCCGCCGTCGAGGTGGTAGAGCCGCACATTGGCGTCGCTGTAGGTCGTGCGCATCAGCCTTCGTCCTCTTCCCGCTCACACTCAGGCTCGCGCCTGGCGCCCTCGACGGTGCGCGCGATCCGGGCGATCTCGGCCTCGGCGGCCTGGCGCTCGTGCTTGCTGCGGCCATGCCGGGCGCGGCTGGCCTGCGCCTGTGCCTGATTGTCGGAACGCGCCCTGGCCTTGCGGGCCATGCGCAGGTTGATGATCTCGGCCATGAGGCCCTTCTACGCCTCGACGGGCGCGGTGGTAACCCCCAGATCGGGCAGGCCGACCGAACGCTTGCCCGAAAAGTCGGTGCGCACGACGATGAGGCCGTCCTTCTCCAGGAAGTCCAGCAGGCGCTGCACGCGGCGCGGGCTGCTGGTGCCATATGTCCTGGCCAGCACCATGTCATCGGGGCAGGGCTGGTCGTTCATTGCCGCCAGCGCGATCAGGTAGAACGGCGCCAGCGCATCGTCGGGCACGTGCTTGGCAAGGTTGAAGAGGTCGAACCACTTCTCGTCGTCGGGATCCTCGATCCCGGCGAGCGCGGCGGCAAAGCCGCGGCGGAAGGTCGTGGCATCGAGCCCGCGCACGGAAATGCCCTTCATCCGGCAGCGGATCGTGAAATCCTGGAACAGCGTGGTCGAGGGCTGGAACGAGCAGTCCTCGTCCTTGGCCATGGCGTTGAGGATCTCGATCATCGCCGCGCGGTTTTCCTCCGGCTCCGGTTCCGGGCGCTCGGGGCGCGGCGGCGGGGCGGCGGCGAGGGTGGGCGACTGCGCGATCGAGGCGGAGAGGTCGTCGACGTCGATCGCCGGGCGCGGCGGCGGGCGGTGGAATTCCTGCCGCTCGGGCTCGACGTGGAGGTTGTCGTGCAGCAGCTCGCGCAGCTCGTCGGTGGAGGCGGTGGGCAGCGGCATCAGGCCGGGGGTGATCGACTTGGCGCCGGTGCGCACGGTGCCGATGTTGACCGCCACCGGGCGGCGGCTGATCGCGGGGCCGAGGCCGAGGAACTGGCCGCGCGCAAGGTCGCGGATCGATTCGGCCTGCCGCCGCTCCATGCCCAGCAGGTCCGCCGCGCGGATCATGTCGATGTCGAGGAAGGTGCGGCCCATCAGGAAGTTGCTGGCTTCCGCCGCCACGTTCTTGGCGAGCTTGGCGAGGCGCTGGGTGGCGATGACCCCGGCAAGGCCGCGCTTGCGGCCGCGGCACATGAGGTTGGTCATCGCCGCCAGGCTGACGCGGCGGGCCTCTTCGGTCACTTCGCCGGCCGCGGCAGGGGCGAACATCTGCGCCTCGTCGACGACGACGAGCACCGGATACCACTGCTCGCGCGGGGCATCGAACATGGCGTTGAGGAACTGCGCGGCGCACTTCATCTGCTGGTCGATTTCCAGCTCGTCGAGCGCGAGGACCACCGAGGCGCGGTGTTCGCGGATGCGCGCGCCGAGGCGGACGATCTCGGCCTCGGCATAAGCGGCGCCGTCGATCACGACGTGGCCGAATTCTTCGGCGAGGCTGACGAAGTCGCCCTCGGGATCGATCACCACCTGCTGGACGATCGGCGCGCTCTCTTCAAGCAGGCGGCGCAGCAGGTGCGACTTGCCGGACCCGGAATTGCCCTGCACCAGCAGGCGGGTCGCGAGAAGTTCCTTGATGTCGATTTCGATCGCCTCGCCCTGCGGGGTCTGGCCGATCACGATGTTGGCGCTCACGAGGCGCCTATTGGCAAAGGCGGGCGTCGCCGCGCAAGGGGGCAAGGCGCGTTTTCCATAGGTAGCCGCCCGAATGGCGCGCCGCCTGCGGGCCGGGGTATGATCGCCCGGTGAATGGTTTGTCGCCCGATTCCGGTGGCTTAAAGGGCGGGGCAAGGTCCCGCGCCGATGCGCTTGCCCAGGCGCTGGACCGGCTCGCCGATGCCCACCGCGCGCTCGCCGATGCCCATGCCACCGTCGATGCCGCGCGCGCCCTACTGCGCGATGCCATCGATTCGCTGGCGGACGGTTTTGCCCTGTTCGATGCCGAGGACCGCATGGTGCTCTGCAACCGGGCGTTCCTGAAGATGTTCCCGTGGTTCGAGCCGATGCGCGATTCGGCGCCGGCCTTTGCCGAAATGGCCCGCCGGATGGCCGAGGCCGGGGCCACCATCGGGTCGCGCATCGCCCCCGACCGCTGGCTGCGCGATCGCATGGCCCAGCACCGCGAGGCGCGCGGCGCCCATGTCCAGGCGCTGGCCGACGGGCGGTGGATCCAGATCAACGAACTGCGCACCAGCGGCGGCGGCATCGTCGGCATCTATACCGACGTCACCATGGTCAAGGCCGAGGATGCCCGCCAGCGCGCCCGCGAACTGGGCGAGCGCAACCTCGCGCTGCAGACCACGCTCGACACGCTGTCCGAAGGGGTCTGCCTGTTCGACGTCCAGCGCCGCCTGCAGGCGTGGAACGAAGGCGTGGCGGCGCTGCTGGGCCTCGATGCCGACAGCGAGGGGGCACCGCTGGCAAGCCACGAGGCACTCGTGCGCTGGTGCGCCGAGCAGGGCGGGCTGGAGCGCGCCGAGGCGCTGGAATGGCGCGACGGCGGCGGCGCCCGGGTGGTGAGCGACTGCCGCATGTTCGCCGATGGCGAGGGCGCGCGTCATTTCACGATCCGTTCGGTGCCGCTGACCAGCGGCGGCATGGTCTTCACCTTCGACGACGTGACCGACCAGGTCCGCTTCCGCCGCTCGCTGACCGAGACCGCCGAGACGCTGGAGCGCCGGGTGGCCGAGCGTACCGCCGAACTGGTGGAAGTGAACCTGCGGCTGGTCGCCGCCACCGAGGCGGCGCTGGAGGCCAATCGCTCCAAGACCAGCTTCCTCGCCGCGGCCAGCCATGACCTGCTGCAGCCGCTCAACGCCGCGCGGCTGTTCGTCTCGGCGCTGGGAAGCGAGGCCTTGCCGGACAAGCCGCAGGTGCTGGTGCGACAGGCCGCCTCCGCGCTCGATTCGGTGGAGGACCTGCTCGAAGCCCTGTTCGAGATCTCGCGCCTCGATGCCGGCGCGATCCTGCCCGAACTCGGCGACCTGCCGCTGGCGCCGCTGCTGGCCGCGCTGCGCCGCGAGTTCGCGCCGCTGGCGGAAACGGCGGGGCTCGCCCTGGTGGTGCCGGACAGCGCGGACTGGGTGCGATCCGATGCCCGGCTCCTGCGGCGGGTGCTGCAGAACTTCGTCTCCAACGCGATCCGCTACACCGCGCAGGGGGAAGTGCAGGTGGAACTGGCCGGGGCGGGGGACGACCTTGTCATCACCGTGCGCGACACCGGCCCCGGCATCGCCGAGGCCGAGCGCGCCGCGATCTACGAGGAATTCCGCCGCCTCGATGCCACCCGCAAGATCCCCGGCAAGGGGCTGGGCCTTGCCATCGTGCGGCGGGTGACAACGATGCTCGGCCACGAACTGGAGCTGGAGAGCACGCCGGGGAAGGGCTCGGCCTTCTCGATCCGGCTGCCGCGCGCCGAGCCCCGGCCGGCCTCTACGGCGCCCGAAGAGCTGGGCGATCCGGCCGGCCCCGGGACCCGGAGGGGCGGCGGCGCCCTGGTGCTGGTGATCGACAACGAACCGGCGATCCTGGCGGGCATGGCGGCCTTGCTGGGGAGCTGGGGGCTGGAGGTCGTCACCGCCGGCGACCCGGACGATCCGCAAGTCGCCGCCGCGCTGGCGCGCGGCCCGGCGATGCTGATCGCCGACTATCATCTCGACAACGGGCTGACCGGCGACGATGCGGTCCTGGCCCTGCGCGCCCGGCTGGGGCAGGACCTGCCCGCCTGCCTCGTCACCGCCGATCGCGGCGAGCCGCTCAAGGCCCGGGCCGCCGCGCTTGGCCTCCCCTTGTTCACCAAGCCGGTGAAACCGGCGCGCCTGCGGGCCCTGCTGCGGCAATTGGAGGTGCTTTAGGGCGTTTTTCGGACGGAGTGGAACACGCAGTGACTCGGAAAACACCCTAGGTCGTGAACGCATAAACGGCACCATCGCGGCGCCCAGATGGCTTCCATCTCGAACCGAAGCCGCTCTGGCCCGATCCGTCCGCGCCTCCTCGGGTCTCTATCTATCCCGCCACGTGCAGCGACATCAGCGAGGAGGAATAGGGCGCGAGCAGCTGCGCTGCGCGTTTCCAGTCGCCGCGCAGCCAGAGGTCGTGCGCGGCAGGGTCGGCGGGCAGGATCACCGGCATCGTCTCGCGCCCCGCGCTGCGCAGCGCGGCATTGGCGGGGGCGGTGAGCAGCGCGAAGCTGGGCACTTCGCTGTCCTTCCAGACCCCGGCCATGGCGAAGACCGGCTGGTCGGCGGCGCCGAACCAGCACTGGCGGCGCTTGCCGTCACGCGGGTCCGCCTTGCCCCATTCCATGAAGGCACTGGCGGGGACCAGGCAGCGGAACTCGCTGTTGCGCAAGTTGCCGATCCAGAACGGGCTGTCGAGATTGCGCACGGTGAGGATGCCGTGGCGCCGCGAGTCTCCGCCTTGGCCCCAGCCCTGCGGCGGCGGGGGGACGCCCCAGAGGCGCGGGATCATCCGGCGCGGCAGGCGCTGTTCCGGGCGCGGTCCCGCCACGAACTCGCGGCCCATGGTGATGACCGGCGCAAAGCCGCCCGCCGAAACCGTGCCGCCGGGCCAGGGGTCGTTGCCGGCGTCGAGGCCGAAGGTGCGAGCCACTTCGCGGGCAGGGGCGTCGAGGCGATAGATCATCGGCATGTCCGCATCGGCCCTAGACGGAGGCAAATGCCGCGTCTATCGTCGGTGCCATCCCCGGGGAGCCTGTGCCCAGGGTTTTCGCTTTCGCGAGAGCCTGAAGGAAACAAATGGCTGAGAGGGGCAGGTCACGCTGCCCGACCCGTTGAACCTGAACCCGTTAATACGGGCGGAGGGAAGGGCGGGCCACAGGACCATTCTGTCGCGACCTTTCTTTCGTCCATAAGTCGAAGGAAAAGCGCTTATGGCCGACATCAATTCCAAACTGGAAATCGGCGTTACCACCGGACCCATTCGCGGGTCGAAGAAGATCCATGTCGGGCCGCTTGGCGTCGCCATGCGGGAAATTCACCTGGAGCCGGGTTCCGGCGAGGCGCCGGTGCGCGTCTACGACACCTCCGGGCCCTACACCGATCCGAATGTCACCATCGACATCGCCGCCGGTCTTGCCGCCAAGCGCCGCGACTGGATTCTCGCACGCGGCGATGTCGAGGACTACGAGGCCCGCGCGGTGAAGCCGGAGGACAACGGCCAGCTCGGGCCGGACCGTTCGGGCGGCGTCCCGGCCTTCCCCAACGTGGTGAAGCGCCCGCTGCGCGCGAAGGCGGGCATGAACGTCAGCCAGATGCACTATGCCCGCCGGGGCATCATCACGCCGGAGATGGAATACGTCGCCGAGCGCGAGAACCTCGGCCGCGCGATGCTGAAGGAATATGCGCGGGACGGGCAAGACTGGGGCGCCGCCATCCCCGACTACGTGACACCCGAATTCGTGCGCGAGGAAGTGGCGCGCGGGCGGGCGATCATCCCCTCCAACATCAACCATCCCGAAAGCGAGCCGATGGCGATCGGCCGCAATTTTCTGGTCAAGATCAACGCCAATATCGGCAACTCCGCCGTCGCCTCGGATGTCGCGAGCGAGGTGGACAAGATGGTCTGGTCGATCCGCTGGGGCGCGGACACGGTGATGGACCTCTCGACCGGGCGCAACATCCACGACACCCGCGAATGGATCATCCGCAACTCCCCGGTGCCGATCGGCACCGTGCCGATCTATCAGGCGCTGGAAAAGGTCGGCGGCATTGCCGAGGACCTGACCTGGGAGGTGTTCCGCGACACCCTGATCGAACAGGCCGAGCAGGGCGTGGACTACTTCACGATCCACGCCGGCGTGCGCCTGCCGTTCGTGCCGCTTGCGGCGAAGCGCGTGACCGGCATCGTCAGCCGCGGCGGCTCGATCATGGCCAAGTGGTGCCTTGCCCACCACAGGGAATCGTTCCTCTACGAACGCTTCGACGAGATCACCGAGATCATGAAGGCCTATGACGTCGCCTATTCGCTGGGCGACGGGTTGCGCCCCGGTTCGATCGCGGATGCCAATGACGAGGCGCAGTTCGCCGAACTCTACACCCTTGGCGAACTGACCAGGCGCGCCTGGGCTGAGGACGTGCAGGTGATGATCGAGGGGCCGGGCCATGTGCCGATGCACAAGGTCAAGGAGAACATGGACAAGCAGCTCGAGGCTTGCGGCGAGGCGCCGTTCTACACGCTCGGGCCGCTCGTCACCGACATTGCGCCGGGCTACGACCACATCACCAGCGGCATCGGCGCGGCCATGATCGGCTGGTACGGCACGGCGATGCTCTGCTATGTCACGCCCAAGGAACACCTCGGCCTGCCGGACCGCGATGACGTGAAACTCGGCGTCGTCACCTACAAGCTGGCCGCCCATGCCGCCGATCTGGCCAAGGGGCACCCGGCCGCCAAGGTCCGCGATGATGCGCTGTCCCGCGCCCGTTTCGAGTTCCGCTGGCGCGACCAGTTCAACCTCAGCCTCGATCCCGACACGGCGGAGCAGTACCACGACCAGACGCTTCCGGCCGAAGGCGCCAAGTCCGCGCATTTCTGCTCGATGTGCGGGCCGAAGTTCTGTTCGATGAAGATCAGCCAGGAAGTACGGGACTTCGCGGCGAAGCAGAACCAGCCGGTGCAGGCCTTTGTCGCCGCCGAGGAGGCCGAGGCGGGCATGGCGGCCATGAGCAAGGTGTTCCGCGAGACCGGCAGCGAACTCTACATGGGCGCAGGCGGGCGCGAGCACGACTGACGGCGCCGTGACGATCCCGGCCCCGTATTTTTACGCTGCAATGCAACAAATACGGGGTCGTCCGTCTTCGCGAGTGCGAAATGCGGTGCTAAATGGAAGGGCCCCCCAACGGAGCCCCGATTCCATGCGTGATCCCGCAGCCGAATGGCTGAAACTGGCAAGCGAGAGCTACAATCTCTGGGCCGACTCGATGATGGTGATCGGCATGCGCACTGCCGACATGATGACCGGCCGCGGCAGCAGCCGCGAGAACCTGCGCATGGTGACCGAGAAAGTCGAGGCCAATGCCGAACTGGCCGCCAAGCTGTTCTGGGGCGGCCCGACCACGCCGGAAAAGGCCGCTCGCAAGGCCGTGGGCCACTATCGCAAGCGCGTCAGGGCCAATCGTCGGCGGCTGTCCAAGGGCTAGGCGGCGTGGACATATTCCACATCGCCACGGCTGGAGGCAAAAGCCGTCAATTCCAGAAGGCGAGGCGCAGGAGTATGTCGATACTTCCAGCCGAGCCGACGCCGAAGGGACGGCTTTGGCCTCCAGCCCCGGAGGGGTTGCCCTGCAAGCGGCGCCAGCAGCGTTGCTCCGCCTTGAAAGAAGCCCACTCTTCCTGCGGCTTCGCGCCTTGCTGGCGCCGCTTGCAGGGCAACCGTGGCGTTGCGGAATGTGTCCACGCCGCCTAGGCGGCGCGAAATCTGTCCGCGCCGCCCTCAAAAATGCCGTTTCGGGCATTTTTCAGGCAGCTTCTCAGCGCTTGCGCACGAATTCGGCGCGCAGCACCAGGCCCTTGATGCCGGGATACTTGCAGTCGATCTCCTGGGCGTCGCCGGTCAGGCGGATCGAGGGGATCAGGGTGCCGCGCTTGAGCGTCTGGCCCGCGCCCTTGACGTCGAGATCCTTGATCAGCGTCACCGCGTCGCCGTCCGCCAGCAGGTTGCCCACCGCGTCGCGCACTTCGACGGTGTCCGCCGCCGCGCGCTTGGCCGCGAGTTCCGAGGCGGGCAGCCATTCGCCGCTTTCTTCGTCGTAGATGTAGTCTTCGTCGTCAGCCGACATGTCGTATTCTCCTGTTGGCAAGGCCCATGGCAGGACCGGGCCGGTTTGGCGAGTGTCATGACTTGGAGAGCGTCATGACTTGGATAGTGTCATGATGGGGCGGGCAAAGGTTCGCATCCGGATTTAGGTTCCTGTACGGCAAGGGTTTGCTATGCCGCTTCCAGGCAAATCGGGGGACACATGAAGCAGCCCAGCGAGAGCAATGCGTATTTCGGCCCGGCCGAGCAGGTGGTGGAGCATTCGGACATCGGCAGTTTCATGCCGGTGGGCTATTACCGGCCCATTCCCATCGTCTGGTTCGCGGGCGGCTGGTTCGTGCAGGTCGGCGCCTTGCTGGTCCTGTTCTTCCTGCTGCTGGGCAAGCCGATCCTTTATCCGCTGCTGACGACCGCGCTGGTCAGTTACGGGATCGGCCACTGGACCTTCGGGCGCGGCATGTCGGGGGCATCGACGGGGTGGAAGGTCTTCACCGTCGCGGCGCTGGGCTTCAACTGGTTGCTGGTGGCGCTGACGGAATGGGCCTTGCTGGTCGGCTGAGCAGCGCCGCGATCGCGGCAACGGCCACGGCGGGATCAGCGCCGGGAAGGGTGGATATGGAAGCGCTTGCCAAACTGATCACCGCCATTGCCGCACTGCTGGGCGCGATCGCCTGGCCGCTCGTCTTCCTGACGCTGGTGGTGCTGTACCGCAAGCAACTGGCCGCGGCCATCGAGCGCCTGCCCGGCCTGTTCGACCGGCTGCGCAAGATGAAGGTGGCGGGCGTCGAGGCGGAACTCGACGCGCTGGCGGCAATGGCGCCGGACCGGGGCGGAGTCACCGCGGACCAGGCGCGCGCCGCGGCGTAGCTGTCGATACAGGCGCGGGAAAGCGGCAGCAGCGAGATGCAGGCCGAACTCGACAAGCTGTGCCTGCAGTACGACACGATCCTGCGCACGATGCCCGCCGGCGCGCTGCGCACCCAGGAAATGAACCGGATCCTCGTCAAGCTGCGCGCGCTGGGGCCCTCCACCTCGGGCCGGATCGACGCGCTCAAGCGATCGGGCTCGGCGGGCAGCCGGCTGGCGGCGGTGGCGATGATGCAGATGGAGCCGGAAATGGCCGACCTGCCCTGGCTGCTGGACCGCTTTTCCAGCGAGGCGCCATTTGTCTTCTACCACGCGGCGCTGGCGCTGGTGAATGCGGCGAATGCGGAAAGCGGGCCGGATCGCGGCGGCGTTGCCGAGTTCGCGCGGCAGGCGCTGGCCATCGTCGAGGATCATCTCAAGCCGGACGAGGCAACCGTCGCCGTGCTGCGCGCCCTGATCGAAGGCGGTGCGAACGCCTAGGCGGCGTGGACAAATTCCGCATCGCCACGGTTGCCCTGCAAGCGGCGCCAGCAGCGTTGCTCCGCCTTGAAAGAAGCCCGCTCTTCCTGCGGCTTCGCGCCTTGCTGGCGCCGCTTGCAGGGCAACCCCTCCGGGGCTGGAGGCAAAAGCCGCCCCTTCTGCGTCGGCTCGGCTGGAAGTATCGACATACTCCTGCGCCTCACCTTCTGGAATTGACGGCTTTTGCCTCCAGCCGTGGCGATGCGGAATTTGTCCACGCCGCCTAGGCCGTAAACTCATAAACGGCACCATTTTGCCTCAAACCCCGAAGGGGCGTCCCAATGGCTTCCATCTCGAACCGATGCGGCCTTGGACGGGCAACCAGCCGGCCCGGCGACCGCTTCGGCCCGAGCTGTTCGCCATTTGGACGCCTCGATGGCGCCGTTTATGAGTTTACGGCCTAAAGGGCTGGCGCAGGCTTCGCACATGCGGCATGGGCGATGGCATGCGTTCCCCCGATGCCCAGTCCGACCGCTTCCCGATGGGGGAAGTGGAGTTTGTCGCCCTGATGGCCTCGCTCCAGGCGCTGATGGCGCTCTCGATCGATGTCATGCTGCCCGCGCTCGGCGCGATCTCGCGCGACCTGCATCTGGCCGATCCGAACAGCCGCCAGCTGATCGTCGGCGTCTTCCTGATCTGCTCGGGGCTCGGCTCGCTGTTTCCCGGCGCGCTGGCGGACCGCTTCGGGCGCCGCCCGGTGGTGCTGACCGCGATCGGCGCTTACATCGCGACCGCGTTCCTCTGCGCGATCTCGGGCAGTTTCCTGCTCTTGCTGATCGCGCGCGGGTTCATGGGGGCGTTCTGCTCGGCGATGATGGTCATGCCGATGACCATCCTGCGCGACCGTTTCGACGGCGACCGCATGGCCCGCACCCAGTCGCTGGTGGCGATGACCTTCATGGTCGTGCCGATGGTGGCGCCGATGATCGGCCAGACCGTGCTGCTGTTCGTCGGCTGGCGCTGGATCTTCGGGATCATGTGCACGATGGGGGTGCTGGTCTTCGCTTGGAGCTTCATGCGCCTGCCCGAGACGCTCCACCCCGACTACCGCCAGCCGATCCAGCCGCGGGTGATCGGCGGCAACATGCTGCTGGCGCTCAAGGAGCGCTCCGCCTTCGGCTACTTTCTCGGCGCGGCCTTCGTGCAGGGGGCGCTGTTCGGCTACATCAATTCGGCGCAGCAGCTGGTGGGCGAGCACTTCGGCGCCGGCACCTTCTTCCCGGTGATCTTCGGCGGCATGGCGCTGGTCATGGCCTGCTCGAACTTCCTCAATTCGCGCATCGTCGAGAAGTTCGGCGCCCGCCGCGTCTCGCACACGGCGCTGCTGTGCTACATCCTGTTCGCCGCCGTGCACCTTGTCTTCGCGATGCGCGGCGAGAGCATCTGGGCCTTCATCCCGCTGATGACGGTGACGATGTGCATGATGAGTTTCATCGGCGCGAACTTCCAGGCGATCTCGCTCCAGCCCTTCGCGCGGATCGCGGGAGCGGCGGCCTCGGTCATGTCGTTCGTGCGCACGGTGCTGGGCGCGGCGCTGGGCTCGCTGATCGGGCAGGCCTACGACGGCACCGCGCGGCCGATCCTGGGGGCGATGGTGGTCTGCGGGCTGACCGGACTGGTGCTGGTGCTCTATTCGGAGCACGGGCGCCTGTTCCGCCGGGTCAATCCGCCGGGCTTCTACAAGGCGCATCCGCCCTCGGCGGGGCATGAGTTCTAGGTTGGCCTGACGGCCGAAACGGCAGCGGCCCGCTCCTCCACCCGGTGATTGTACCCTGATGGGTGGCCAGGTGGGGGATGGGCCGGTGCCGTAAAATCCGCTTGGAGCGTTTTCTAATCAGGTGGATTCACCTGACGAATCGGAAACTGCTCCAAGGCGGATGTTCAATCGGGGGTCAGACCCTTCGGCCGCGGAACAGCTGGACCAGGCCGACCACGATGGCGACCACGAGCAGCACGTGGATCAGCGCGCTCGACACATGGAACACCACAAAGCCGAGCAGCCACAGCACGATGAGAATGGCAGCGATGGTGAAAAGCATGGCATCTTCTCCTTTGAGCGATCACAGGAGAAACGCGCAGCCGCCGTTATGGCTGCATGAAGACTTTGCAGCGCGTGATACGTACCCCGCGAAAACGACTCGTCTCAGGCCGAGGGCGGGCGGCAGATTGCGGCGCCGCGGCCGGTTGCCGCCGCGCGGCGGGCACGGCATGGTCCCGATCGCGACCGCGAATCGCCCTTGGGCGTGTCTCGCTGCTGCTCTTCGGGTCCACCGTTTTCGATAACTTCCAGAATGAACCGTAACGGGGCCAGTTCAGTCGGGCCGATCCGGCGGGCCGGTTAAGCCCGTGCGGCGCCTGGGCGTTCCAGGCGGCAAAGGCATCGGCATCTCGGCCGCTTGCTGTCAGTCGTGCAAGCGCGGCGGATGGGCCTGCGCCAGCGCCGCCAGTTCGCGGCGCGAGAGCACCGGGCGCGACGTCTCGGGATCGGGCACGCGGGGCGAGCGCGCCTCGGCCAGCGCCGCCCAGACATGGCCCAGCTTCTGCCAGCCCGATATGCTGACGCGGTGATCCCAGGCATGGGCGCCGAGCCGCTCCACCTCGCGGGCGATCTCGCCGTAGATGCCGGCGGCGCAGAGCACCGCCCAGCGCTGGCGGAACTGCAGGCGCGCGGCGCCGACGCGGGCGGAATCCTCGTATTCGCGGGCCAGCGCGCAGGCCTGCGCGACCATCGGCACCAGCGCGCCGCGGTAATGCGGCTTGGTCACTTCGCCGGGCGGAATGTCCGCCTCGGCCAGCCATTCGACCGGCAGGTAGCAGCGCCCGTTGGCATCGTCTTCCCAGACGTCACGCACGATGTTGGCGAGCTGGAAGGCAATGCCGAGGTCGCAGGCGCGGTCGAGCGTGTCCTGGTCCTCGGGCGAGACCCCCATGACCAGCGCCATCATCACCCCCACGGCGCCGGCGACATGGTAGCAGTAGCGCAGCATGTCCGCCTCGCTGCGCGGGCGCCAGTCGTCGGCGTCGAGCGCGAAGCCGGCCAGCACGTCCTCGACCAGGGCATCGGTGATCGGCACTTCGCGGCGCAGCTGGGCGAGCGCGTCGAAGGCCGGGGTGCCGGTGCTTTCGCCCGCCATCGCCAGTTCGGTGAGGGTACGGATCGTTGCCAGCCGGTCCTGCGGGGCGAGCCGGGTGCCGAGGCGGACCGGGGCGGCGGCGCGGCCATGGTCCTGCTCGTCGGCGATGTCGTCGCAGGCGCGGCACCAGGCATAGAGCAGCCAGACCCGCTCGCGCGTGGTGCGGTCGAACAGCCGGCTGGCCGCGGCAAAGCTCTTCGAGCCCTTGCGGATCGAGCGGTGCGCGGAGCGGACCAGTGCGGAGCGGGTGGCTGGCATGTCGTCTGTCGCCCGGGACGCCTCAGAGCGTCTTGGGGTCCATCTTCACGATCGGCACGATCGGCTCGTGCGCGGCCATGCGGCCCAGCAGCGATTCGAGGTCGGTGTCGTCGATGATGATGCCCTGGTGCGCGGGCCGCACGAAGCCGACCTCGCCCATGTGGCGGTTGAAGGCCAGCAGCATGTCGTAGAACCCGAAGGCATTGAGCACGCCGACCGGCTTGTCGTGATAGCCCAGCTGCGACCAGCTGACCGCTTCCCACAGCTCGTCCATGGTGCCAACGCCGCCGGGGATGACCACGAAGCCGTCCGACAGGCGGGTGAATTCGGCCTTGCGCTCGTGCATGGTCGCAACGACGTGGAGTTCGGTGCAGTCGTGGTTGGCGACTTCGCCGCCGCGCCCGTTGCCGCCGACCAGCGCCTCGGGGATGATGCCGATCACTTCGCCGTCTTCGGCCAGCGCGCCGGCCGCCACCGCGCCCATCAGGCCGAGCCGGCCGCCGCCGTAGACCACGCCGATGCCCTTCTTCGCCAGCGTCGCGCCGACTTCGCGGGCGAGTTCGATGTAGCGGGGATCGGCGGGGGTGGCCGAACCGCAGTAGACGGCAAGACGCTTCATGTCAGTCGATAACCTTCAGTTGCACCTGCGCACCCTCCGGCAGATCCTGGGTCTGCCGGGCAAGGTCGCCGGTAAGATAGATCAGTTTCACGAAATCGATTCGGATCAGGTTTTCGTGCGCATAGTCTCCGGCGAGCATCGCCGGAAGCGTGAGACTGTAGACTTCCCCAGGCGCGGGCGGGCCGAGCCGCGCTGCGGCCGCATCGACCAGCGCGTCGGCGCGCCAGATCGCCCCGGTTTCCTCCAGCGCCATGTGCGCCTGCGCCGCCGCCTCGTCGCCCAGCCGGGTGAGCGCGCCAAGGTCGGGGTCGAGATAGTGGAACGCGCCGTCCGCATCGGTCACCAGCGCATGGCCCATCAGGCTGTGGGCGACCACTTCGGCAAAGGTCACCCCGGTCCAGCCCCAGGCGGCATTGAGCGCGTGGACCTCGCGGCTCACTTGAGGTCTTCCACCATCAGCCGCGCGGTTGCCCGCGCGCTGGCGACGACGCCGGGAATCCCCGCGCCGGGATGGGTGCCGGCGCCGACCAGGTAGAAGTTCTTCAGCTTGTCGTCGCGGTTGTGGCCGCGGAACCAGGCGCTCTGCGTGAGCAGCGGCTCAAGGCTGAAGGCATTGCCCTTCCAGGCGCTGAAATCGGTCTCGAAATCGCTCGGCGCATAGTGGAAGCTGGTCACCAGCCGGTCCTCTAGGTCGGGGATCAGGCGGCGGCTGACTTCGGCCAGCACCCGGCGTTCCAGCAGCGGGCCGACGTCCTTCCAGTCCACCGGCAGCTTGCCGAGGTTGGCGACCGGGACCAGGGCGTAGAACGTGCTCTTGCCGGGGGGCGCCATGGCCGGGTCGGTGACGCTGGGATGGTGCAGGTAGATCGAGAAGTCGCGCGGCAGCACGCCGTGTTCGAAGATGTCCTCGAGCAGGCCCTTGTAGCGCGGCCCGA
Organism: Novosphingobium clariflavum; assembly: GCF_026420865.1. Taxonomy (GTDB): domain Bacteria; phylum Pseudomonadota; class Alphaproteobacteria; order Sphingomonadales; family Sphingomonadaceae; genus Novosphingobium; species Novosphingobium clariflavum. The sequence goes on from NZ_JAPCWC010000005.1 coordinate 128,095, forward strand.
ACAGCACCGAGTGGTGGGGGATGCCCGGCCAGGTGCCTTCGAGCCCGAAGTGGACGACAAAGACGCTGGGGGTGAAGCGCTTGCGGGCGAGCTTTTTGGCCATGTCCTGCCCGCGCGCGGTCCCGGCCAGCAGGTCGCGGTAGCTGTGCATGATGTCGCCGTTGCTGGCGACCGCGTCGAACCGCCCGCGCCAGCCGCTTTGGCATTCCACTTCGCTGACATGGTCGCCGATCGTGTGGATCGCGGCCACCTTGTCGCCGAGCCGCAGGATGCCGCCGATGCGCTCGAACTGGCGGGCCATGGCCTGCGCCAGCTTGTTGGTGCCGCCGCGCGCCCACCAGACGCCGCCGTCCTTCTCCAGCTTGTGGATCAGCGCGTAGATCGCGCTGGTGGTCATCGGGTTGCCGCCCACCAGCAGGGTGTGGAACGAGAGCGCCTGGCGCAAGTGCTCGTCCTTCACGAAGTGCGAGACCATCGAATAGACCGAGCGCCAGGCCTGGTAGCGGGCCAGCGCCGGGGCGGCCTTCACCATGCTGGAAAAATCGAGGAAGGCCTCGTCGCCAAGCCGCACGTAGCCTTCCTGGTAGACACCCTCGGCGTAGCGCAGGAATTCCTCGTAGCCGCCGATGTCCTGCGGGGCGACGCGGGTGATCTCCCGGCGCAGCGCGACATCGTCGTTCGAATAGTCGAAGGTCACGCCGTCGGTCCAGTTGAGCCGGTAGAACGGCATGACCGGCATCAGTTCGATGTCGTCGGCGATGTCGTGCCCGGTCAGGGTCCACAAGTCGCGCAGCGAATTGGGGTCGGTGATGACGGTGGGACCGGCATCGAAGGTGAACCCCTCGCGCTGCCAGACCCCGGCGCGCCCGCCCACCTGTTCGCGCGCCTCGACCAGCGTGGTCTCGATCCCCGCCGCCTGGAGCCGGATGGCAAGGGCAAGGCCGCCGAACCCGGCGCCGATGATGCAGGCTTTTTTCACAGCGATTTGCTCATTTTGGGGCCGAGGTCCGCCAGCGGGCGGCCCCCGCCCAGCAGGCTGGCGAGTGCGGCGCCCAGCGGCACCGGCGGCTTGCCGGCGAGAAGGCGCGCGCGGTCGGCCAGGGTCGACCGGCCGGCATAGAAACGCTCCACCAGCGGTTCTGGCAGGCGGTAGAAACGTTCGAGCACGCGCCAGCGCGCCTCGGGCGGCGCGGCGGCGAACAGCATGCGAGTCAACATCCGGTAGTAGCGCCCCCCGCGCCAGTGGTTTGCGGCCCATGCATGACCCGCCCTTCCTAGGCCGATGCCGGAGAACTTGTCGAGAGTGGTGAGGTACATGGCGAATCGCACGGCATCGGGAAACGAATAGGAGGTAAGCGGATGGATCAGTGCCGCGCGTGCGCCGGCGCGAAGGTCTGCGCCGCAGTCTCCGGCGGCCCAGAACGCCTCGAAATCCCCGGCTGCGATCACCGGCAGCACCCCGGTTTCCTCGTATTCCACCGCCTCCACCTGCCAGCCCGCGCCTTGCGCATAGGCGGCGATCCGCTCGCGCAGCAGCGGCAGGTCGAGCGCGGGGTCGTCGGCGTAATAAGTGTCCTCGACAAAGACGGTGTCGGGCGAGAAGGGCAGGGCATAGACAAAGCGGTAGCCGCCGACCTGTTCGACCCTTGCGTCCATCACCACCGGGCGTTCGAGGCCGTGGGGCGCCTTGGTGCGCAGCAGCTGGCCTGCGAATTTCTGCCAGCCACCGGCCATGTGCGGCAGGGCGCCGGCGCCCCGTGCGTCGATGATCGCCTCGGCGCGGATCGTGCGGCCATCGGCGAGCAGGACCTGCGATCCGTCGATCCCGCGCACGTCGGCGCCGGTCAGGATGGCCGCCGGCGGCAGCGCGCTGCGCAGGGCGGCGTCGAGCCGGGCGCTGGTGACGCTGGCATAGGGCGCTGCGAGGCGACGGGAAAAGCCGGGGAAATGAACGTCGTAGCCGTCCCAGCGGGCGGCGATCAGCGGCTCCACCAGCGCCCGGCCGCCGTCCGTCGGACCGCCCGCAAGGTCATTGGCAGGGTCATTGGCAAGGTCACTGGCAAAAAACGACCAGACGTGATTGCCGCCCAGGCTGGCCCCGCGCTCGATCAGCTGCACGCGCAGTTCGGGGCGGTACCTGGCCATGGCAAGCGCGATCAGCGAACCGGCAAGGCCGCCGCCGAGGATCGCGATATGGCAACTGGGATCATCCATCGCGCGAGGTCTAGGGGGCTGCGCGCTGCATCGCAACGTCGCAAGTCACCAGGCGGCGCGTTCGCCGTCGTCAGATCGCGTTTCTCCGCGCGATCCCGGCCAGCACGGCCGCGCTGGGCTTGGGGCTGCGCCGGAAGGTCGTGCGATCCAGCGTGTGCAGGCCGAATTGCGGCTTGTAGCCGAATACCCATTCGAAATTGTCGACCAGCGACCAGTGCATGTAGCCAAGGACCGGCACGCCGTCCTCGATCGCCCGCTTGAGCTCGGCAAGAGCCGCCGGGATCAGCCAGGCGCGCTTGGTGTCGTCGGCGGAATTGATGCCATGTTCGGTCACCATCACCGGCACCCCGCTCACGGCATGGGCGTAGCGCACCGCACCGGCAAGCGAGCCGGGGTAGACTTCCGATCCGACGTCGTTGGTCACCGCGCCGGTCGGTGCGAGCAGGCGGCCCTTGCTGTTCCAGACGGCGCGCTCGTAGTTCTGAACGCCGACGAAGTCGTTGCCGCGCGCGGCCTCCAGCCAGGGCTGGTAGAGCCGGGCGCGCATCTCGTCGCGCAGGCTCCCCGGCCCTGCCGACTGGTCGTCGATCACGGCAAGGCTGACGCCGACCGGCAGGTCTGTACGCACAGCCTTGATCGCCGCGCGGCCGAGCCTGTGCCCGGCGAGGAGGTGGGCCTGCACCACCTCGGGGTCGGCGACATAGAGCGGATTGCCCGGCAGGAAGCGGGCAACCGCATGGTCGCGCGCGGCGGCTTCCTGCATGGCCTTGTCGGCCATCAGCAGGCGCGGGCCGATGTCACCGGGCAGGACCACGTCGAGCAGGCCGCTGAGATTGGGTTCGTTGAGGGTGGTGGCATGGGAGATCCCGGCCGCCAGATGGCGCGCGGCGCGTTCGCAGTAGCGTGCAAAAAGGGCAGGGGCGTCCGGGTTCGACCAGCCCCCGAGCGCGGCGAACCAGGCAGGCGTGGTGAAGTGGTTGAACGTCACCATCGCATGGAGGCCGCGTTCACGGCAGCCATCGATCATGGCCTTGTAGTGATCGAGCATGGCCACCGAAAACTGCCCGCTGGCCGGTTCGATCCGCGCCCATTCCAGGCTGAAGCGGTAGGTGTTGAGCCCCATTCCCTTTACGAGGTCGAGGTCGACCGGCCACAGCGCGAAGCTGTTGGCGGCATCGCCGGAGGGTTCCGCGTAGACCGTGGGCCGGGCCTGTTCCATCGCCCAGACGTCGCTGTTCACGTTGTTGCCCTCGACCTGGTGGGCGGCGGTGGCCACGCCCCAGAGGAACCCTTGCGGGAAGCGGGGATCGGCCGGGCGCGGGGGCCGGGCCGGTGAAGCGGCAGCGGCAAAAGCCGGTGAACCGGCCACGGCGAACGCCGGTAAACCGGCAGCAGCGACGGCCGCTGCGGCCAGCATGGTACGTCGGTCGATCACGCATTCTCTCCGCTTGGTTTGCCGGCCCGTGTTCGGCCGGTCATGACATATTAGAATAAGTAATCTAATTAAGTCCACGTTTCAAGCCGGGCAGGGCGTTCGCTCCCGCAACCAGAAGCAGTCGCTGCGGCGGGGCGGGGGCGTAAGCGGAAGCGTAAGCGTAAGCGTAAGCGTGGGCCGGAGCGTGCGGTCCGCCGTGCATGCCCACTTGTCGCCGAAGTCATCGGGCAATGATTTGAAATAGCGTCCGGTTTCGGAAAGTGCCGGCAGGTGGTACCGGGCGCTATCGTCCTAAATTGTCCGGGTCTTGTTTAAGAGTTTGCGAGCCTAGGTACTTTACGGCATGTTCGTGACGATGAACGGGGAACTCACAGTTTGCGACGCCGTGGAGCAGGATGCGGCGGCCATTGCCAGCATTTTCGCGCACTACGTGCTCGAAAGCACGGCCACATTCGAAACCGAGCCGCCCTGCCTCGAGGAAAGCCGCCGCCGCATCACCGCGACGCTGGAGGCGGGCTATCCCTTCCTGGTCGTGCGCGAGGGGGATGAGGGCCGGGCCGGGGCGCAAGGCGGGCGCGTGCTCGGCTTCGGCTATGCCCATAGGTACGGCCCGCGCGCGGGCTATCGCTTTAGCGTGGAGACGACGATCTACGTCGCCCCGGACAGCCTGGGGCGCGGCATCGGCGGGCGGCTGCTGGGCGCGCTGCTCGACCAGTGCGAGGCGCGCGGTTTCCGGCAGGCCTTTGCGGTGATCGCCGAAAGCGAGCCGGCCTCGGTGGTGCTCCACGCGCGCGCCGGTTTCCTGCCGGTCGGCACGCTGACGGCGGCGGGCTGGAAGCACGGCAAGTGGCTCGACGTCTTTGTCATGCAGCGCGCGCTGGGCGAGGGTAACCAGAGCTTGCCCGAGGCGGTCATTCCCTGAACCCTGCCCGGTTGGCGAGGATCACCGCCTGGGTGCGGCTGAACACCTGCAGCTTGTGCAGGATCGCCGAGACATGGGCCTTCACCGTCGTCATCGAGACATCCAGTTCATAGGCGATCTGCTTGTTGAGCCGCCCGCCCACCAGCTTGCCCAGCACCACCCGCTGCTGCGGCGTCAGCGCGGCGATGCGGGCGTGGATCGCGCGTTCCTCGTCCCCGGCGGCAAACGGGGTGTCGGCGGCCGTCATTTCCGGTTCGTAGATGCCGCCCGACAGGACATGGGCAAAGGCATCGAGCAGGGCGCCGCGCGGCAGCGACTTGGGCAGGAATCCCGCCGCCCCTGCCGCCAGCGCGGCTTGGACCACCTGGCGGTCGGTGACCCCGGAAACGATCACCACCGGGGTGGCCGGATAGCGTTCGCGCAGGGTCTCCAGCCCCGAGAGCCCCTCGATCCCGGGGATCAGCAGGTCCAGCAGCACCAGATCGGCCTCGCCCGCAGTGGCGAGCAGGTGGAGCGCGGGTTCCAGGCCATCGGCATCGAGCGTCTCACAGGCGGGATAGGCCTGTTCCAGCACGGTGCGCAAACCGTCGCGCACGAGCGCGTGGTCGTCGACGATGATGACCCGCTCCGGCGCGTAGAGGGCAGCGCCGGGGCCAGAATCGGGAGCAGGGGCAGAATCGGGTGTCGCCGGGTTTTCCATGGTCTTCTCCCGGATGCAGGAAGGGCCGGGTCTATGCCGATCGCGGCGGCGCGGCCATCGCGGCTGGATCGGGTCTGGAGCAATTTCCTGCGCTGCCGGCGCGAATCGCGCGGTCACCATGGTGTCACATGCGGTCGGCATAGGCTGAGCGGGTGATGTATCCTGCGGTTTCCCCTGATGAACACGACACGCGATCCTGACGAGGGCCTGCCGCCGCTGCGGCTGGTCGTGCTGGCCGGGCGGGGTGCCGGTTCGGGAAGTGCTGCGGGCGCCGCAGGCGGGGACCCGCTGGCCGCCCGCTTTGCCGAAAGCCACCGCTGCCTGATCCCGCTGGCCGGGCGGCCGCTGATCGCCCATGTCCTCCAGACCGCCGCGCAGCATCCGCGCGTCACCAGTCTGGCGATCTGCGTCGAGCGTGAGGCATTCGATCCGATATGGGATGTGCTGACCCGCCTGCCGGGGCGCGGCAGCGTGGCGCTGGTCGAGGCGCAGGCCGATCTCGCTGCCAGCGTGCGCGCCGCGACGCAGGGATGGGACGGCGCGGTGCTGGTCACCACCGCCGACCATGCCTTGCTCTCGGGCGGGGCCATCGACGCCATGATCGCCGCGCTGGAAAGTGCCGACGTCGCCTTCTCGCTCGCCCCGCGCGCGGCGGTGGAGGCCGCGCACCCGCGCGCCGAGCGCGGCTTCATCGCGCTCCACGACGGTGACTATGCGGCCTGCGACCTCTACGGCATGGCCTCGCCGCGCTTTGTCGGCGCCGTTCGCATCTTCGGCGGCGCCCGCGCGGCCGGACAGGAAGGCGCCCGGATCCGCCGCGCGGTGGGAGTGATGGGCATGGTGCTGGTGCGGCTGGGCATGGAGACGCTGGCCGGTGCGCTTGCCCGCGCCTCGCGCCGCCTCGGCATGCGGGTGCGCGCGGTGATCCTCGAGGACGGCACCCAGGCCATCGATGTCGACGACGACCGGACTTACGCCATCGTCCGCGACCTGCTGAAACGGCGCGAGGAGGCCGCCCGGCTGGAAGCGAATGCCCCCCGGACGGCGGTCGCCTGAACGCCGGCAGATCTTGCCAGCGGAAGGCGTCCAGGATCCCGGGGGCTCTCCGTCAGGCCGGCACCGTCGCGACACGCAGGCGCGTTGCGCGCCCAGCGCCCCGAATTGGGAGGGCAGAGGCTGCTTCGCCGAACCTTGCGAACGGACGGAAGGGCCCTTTTCGGGTGCCCCGTTCACGTCCCGCTAGGGGTGGTCCTGAAGGATGTCTGATGAGGGTTTGGGAAGCTAGGAACGGCTGAACCCAGCCGTTCCTGCACTTCCTGATCAGCTTAAGAAAGCTGATGGTGCGGTCGAGAAGACTCGAACTTCCACGGGCTTTCGCCCACAACGACCTCAACGTTGCGCGTCTACCAATTCCGCCACGACCGCTCAATCAACCGGAGCCGTTTTGCAACCGCTCCGTGGTAGGAGGGCGCCTCTATCAAGGAGGCCCGGACCCTGCAAGCGATTCGGGTCCGATTATTTATCAACAGGCACACTTTTTTCGATTTTTCGGCGAAAAATGGCGGAATTCCGAGGTTTTGTCGGTGAAAGAAAATTGCCGGGGCCTGATGCGAAGTGGCGGGGCGGGGGAGAATCCTTGCCCCGCGCCGCAAAAGATCCGCATCCCTGCTGAGAGATCGGGGCAGAATGCCGCACCCCCGGATGGAAAAAACGCGCCGTCCCGGCTTCGGGGCGACGCGTTTCATGCTCGGATCATTCCCGAGGCATTCTCGGGATCGGCCAACCGGGGGCAACCGGGGGGGTAACCGGGGGGCGGCGCCTCAGCGGTTGCCGAGGTCGCCCTTGCCCACGGTGCCGCTGGCCATGTCGAGCATCCGGTCGAGGCTCTTCTTGGCGTCGAGGCGCAGCTGCTCGTCGATCTCGATGCGCGGTTCGAGGTCGCGCAGCGCCACGTAGAGCTTCTCCATGGTGTTGAGCGCCATGTAGGGGCAGATGTTGCAGTTGCAGTTGCCGTCCGCGCCGGGCGCACCGATGAAGGTCTTGTCGGGCAGAGCCAGCTGCATCTGGTGGATGATGTGCGGCTCGGTGGCGACGATCAGCGTCTGGCCTGCCATCGCCTTGGCATAGTTCAGGATGCCGCTGGTCGAACCGACATAGTCGGCATGGTTGACGATGTGCGGCGGGCATTCCGGGTGCGCGGCGATCGGCGCATCGGGGTGCTGGGCCTTGAGCTTGAGCAGCTCGGTCTCGCTGAAAGCCTCGTGGACGATGCAGACGCCGGGCCAGAGCAGCATCTCGCGATTGAACTTGCGGCTGAGATAGCCGCCGAGGTGACGGTCCGGGCCGAAGATGATCTTCTGGTCGGCGGGGATCTGCTGGAGGATCGTCTCGGCGCTGGAGCTGGTGACGATGATGTCGGACAGCGCCTTCACCTCGGTCGAGCAGTTGATGTAGGTGAGCGCGATGTGGTCGGGGTGTGCGGCGCGGAAAGCGGCGAACTTTTCCGGCGGGCACGAATCCTCGAGGCTGCAACCCGCTTCCATGTCGGGCAGCACGACGATCTTTTCGGGGCTGAGGATCTTGGCGGTCTCGGCCATGAACTTGACGCCGCAGAAGGCGATCACGTCGGCATCGGTCTCGGCCGCCTTGCGGCTGAGTTCGAGGCTGTCGCCCACGAAGTCGGCCAGATCCTGCAGTTCGGGGCGCTGATAATAATGCGCGAGAATCACCGCGTTGCGCTCCTTGCGCAGCCGTTCGATCTCGGCGCGCAGATCGAGCCCGGAGAGGTTGGCGGGAATTGCGGTCATGGAGTCCCTCGTTCTGCTTTCGGCGTTCTGCTTTCGGCGTTCTGCTTCTGGCATCAGCCGTCTGGCCCGTCCGGTCATCTGCCGGAATTCGCCGCGCTATCTAGGGATGCTTGCCGCAATGCCCAAGCCAAAACGTGCAATGCGCCTCGAAAAGCGCCTCTCACGCCGTGAAGCGGGCCGCCAGGGCGATCCACGGGGGCGTGATCGCCAGCAGCTCGACGATCACGTGGGCGAGGATCACCGTGATCGCCACGGCCGTCGTCGCCGGATGGGTGTGGCCCAGCGTCCGGCGGTCGTGGCGCACGATCAGCCAGACCACGCCGAGCTGGATCACCATCGAAACCCATTCGCCCCAGGGCATGATCAGCGGCATCGGCAGCAAGCGGCCCAGCGCCGGCTCCATCAGCAGGATGGTGGAGCCGGCCATCAGCCGCCGGTGCCAGTCGCCCTGCCGCCGCCGGGATACCGCCATGCCCACCAGCAGCGCGAAGAGCAGCGCGTCGACGTGGACCAGCGCGAGGAAATAGGCGGGCGTGAAGAAGGGCGGGAACAGGCCCAGCCGCAGCGCCGTCAGGCACAGCGCGCTGGCCAGCACCACGATCGTGGGCACCATGACCGCGCTGGCCCAGCCGAGCCGCCGGTGGATCGAAAGGCCGCCGGGGCCGCCTTTCCCGGCCAGCAGCGCCTGCGTGGTCAGCAGGCCGAGCCAGGTCAGCATGGCCAGCCCATGCAAGTGCATGACCAGCGGCGCGTGGGCGTAATCGACAAGACCGCGCAAGGCGAACTGGCCGAAGCAGAAGACGATGAACGCCGAAAGGCCGATCGCCAGCTTCTGCCAGAACGAAAAGGCGCCTGAACGCGCCCGAGGCAATGTCGCCATGGTATCTCCCCTCATCCCGCCGCTGCGGGTCCCATCTCTCACGATGGGCGGGAAATACTTGAAACCCGGTTCAGGTCATACGTCAATTCGACGAATTACCCATGCGTTACGATGGCGGTCCAGCTGTCGTTCTCGCGTTTTACAAGGCCTCTTCTTTCCAGATCAAGAAGATGGGCCAGAACAGAGCGCCCGGCGGCGGGCCATAGTCTTTCGTCGACGCCCTTGTACATCAGCGGCACCATTTCGCCGATCGTGTGATGTCCGGCCTCGATCTGCCTGAGGATCTGGCGCTCGCGCTGGCGGCGGTGGCCGATCATGCCGCGCACCAGCTGGCGCGGCTTTTCCACCGCCGGGCCGTGGGCGGGGTAGTAGACCGTGTCCTGCTCGCGCTCGTAGAGCCTGGCGAGGCTGGCGAGATAGGCGGTCATGTCGCCATCGGGCGGGGAGACGACGCTGGTCGACCAGCCCATCACGTGATCGCCGGTGAACAGCGCGCCCGTTTCCACCAGCGCGAAGCACAAGTGGTTGGAGGTGTGGCCGGGGGTGGCGACCGCTTCCAGCGTCCAGCCGTGGCCGGAGATCGTCTCGCCATCGGTCAGCACGCGGTCGGGCGCGTAGTCGGGATCGAAGGCGGCATCGGCGCGCGGGCCGTCATCGCGCAGCGTCAGCGCGGCGCAGCCGATGATCGCCGCGCCGGTGCGCGCCTTCAGCGGCGCGGCACCGGGCGAATGGTCGCGGTGGGTGTGGGTGCAGGCGATGGCGATCACGCGCGCCTCGCCCACGGCGGCAAGGATCGCCGCGATATGCTCCTCGTCCGCCGGGCCGGGGTCGATCACGGCGACTTCGTGGCCGTCGCCCACCACATAAGTCTGCGTGCCGGTATAGGTGAACGGCGAAGGATTGCGCGCGAGCACGCGGCGGACCAGCGGGGCGATCCGCTCGGTCACGGCATAAGGCTTGTCGGCGAGGTCCGGGGCGTTCATGGCGCCGATATGGTGATGTGCAGGGCCGGTGTCGAGCCTTGCCGTGGTTGGAGAGCGATGCGGATGGCGGCGGAAGCGGACCTGATTCTGGTGATCGATGCCGGGACGACCTCCAACCGGGCGATGGTCTTTGCGGCGGACGGCGCCTTGCGCGCCACCGCGCAGCGGGCGCTGACGCAGCACTATCCGCAGCCCGGCTGGGTGGAGCACGATGCCTCGGAGATCTGGCAGGGCGTGCTCGCCTGCGCGCGCCACGCCGTCGCGCAAGTGGGCGGCGCGGCGCGGATCGCGGCGCTGGGCATCGCCAACCAGCGCGAGACGGTGGTGGCCTGGGACAGGCGGAGCGGCGAACCGCTTGCCCGCGCGCTGGTCTGGCAGGACCGGCGGACCGAGACGATCTGCGCGGACCTGCGCGGCGGCGGGCACGAGGCGGCGGTGCAGGCGAAAACCGGGCTGGTGCTCGATCCCTACTTCTCGGCCAGCAAGATGCGCTGGCTGATCGACAACGTGCCCGAAGTGCGCGCCGCGGCGGAAGCGGAGACGCTGGCGCTGGGCACGGTCGACGCATGGCTGCTCTACAAGCTGACCGGCGGCGCGCATCGGACCGATGCGGGCAATGCCAGCCGGACCGCGCTCCTGCCCCTCGACGGGGCAAGCTGGGATGCGGGGCTCTGCGATCTGTTCGGGGTGCCGCAGCGAGCCTTGCCGCAAGTGTGCGACAGCGCAGGCCCGTTCGGCACGGTGCTGCCCGAACTGCTGGGCGCGGCGATCCCGATCACCGGCGTCGCCGGCGACCAGCAGGCGGCGACGATCGGGCAGGGCTGCCTCGTCCCCGGTGCGACCAAGGCGACCTATGGCACCGGGGCCTTCGTGCTCGCCAACATGGGAGCGGCGGTGCCCGCCTCGCGGCATCGGCTGCTGGCGACGGTGCTCTGCCAGCTCGGCGGCAAGCGGACTTATGCGCTGGAGGGCTCGGTCTTCGTGGCGGGCAGCCTGGTGCAGTGGCTGCGCGACAGCCTCGGCCTGATCGATGCGGCGGGCGAGACGGAAGTGCTGGCCCGCTCGGTGCCGGACAATGGCGGGGTGGTCATCGTCCCGGCGCTGTCGGGGCTGGGGGCGCCGCACTGGCGGGCGCAGGCGCGCGGCGCGATCACCGGGCTGACGTTCGCGACCAGCCGCGCCCACCTGGCCCGCGCGGCGCTGGAGGCGATGGCGATGCAGACGCGCGATCTCGCCGAAGCCTTCGCCGCGGACGGCGCGCGCTGGACGCACCTCAGGATCGACGGCGGCATGAGCGCCAACGACTGGATGGCGCAGGACATCGCCGACGTGCTCGGCATCCCGGTGGAGCGCCCCGGCTTCGTCGAGACCACCGCGTTGGGGGCGGCGATGCTGGCGGCGAGCGGGGCGGGCCTTTTCGCGAATCTGGAGGCTGCCGCGGCAGCGATGGCGGGGCAGCGGAGCGGTTTCATGCCCGCCATGGCGCAAGAGGCGCGCGATCGCCGGATCGCGGCATGGGAAAAGGCGCTCTGTGCCGCTTCAGGGTAGGTTCGGGGCGTTTCTCGGCGGTCAGCCGGCGAGGCGGCGCTCGATCCTCTCGCGCAGCTGCTGGATGGCGCTTGCGGGGCTGTCGCCGGTGAGTTTCCAGCTGGCTTCAAGCCTCAGCAGGCGGTCGTAGAAGCGCCGGGTGGTCTCCACCAGGGCGACCACGGAAGGCTCCAGCAGGGCCAGGTGGCGGGCGTCCGACTGGCGCATGACGGCCGACAGGCGGCCATTGCGCCTGAGCTGCAATTCACTGATTTCGCCCATGAAATAGGATCGGTGGTGCAGCAGCCAGGCAATCGCGTGCATCATCCGGGTGGTCGTGCGCAGGCCCTCGCTCGACAGCGCTACACGGGCAAGATCGCCCTCGATCGGGTGCGGGGACTGCTGCGGGGCCTGATAGGGCAGGGCAAAGGTATGGCGAACGTCGTCGGAAAGCAGCAGGGCCTCGCGGTACAGGGCCTCGACGATGCGCGGGTTGATGGGGGAAGGGGTCGACATGCTCTGCCTGATATTTCCGAACACCGACACGACTGCAATGGGCCGGCTGGGCATATTCTAGGCGATTTTCCCCGATGTTCAGGAACGGAACGGTCGGTTTTTTGCGCGCGATCCGCAACCGGCGGGCGGGCCTTGCGTCTATGGCGCGCGCCGCGCCGCGCCGCGCCGCGCCGCGCCGCGCCGCTCCGTCCGGTTCCGTTCAGGCGATGATGTCGGGGATCAGGTAGTCCTCGATCACCGAAATCTGGTCCTTGAGGCGCAGCTTGCGTTTTTTCAGGCGGGCGATCTGCAACTGGTCGCCCGCCCCGGCAGTGTTCAGGGCATCGATCGCGGCATCGAGATCGCGGTGCTCGATCCTGAGTATTTCCAGGCGCTTGCGCATTTCCTCTTCCGTCACGCCGGAATTCCCTAGTCTCGAATGGCCGTTCTGAATGGGTGTCGGGGAACGTCCCGCTCGGCGCAGGAAGCTCGCAGTTCACCGATATGAAGCATTCGCCATCTTCGCAAGATGCCGCGAATGTGGTTCGATCCGTTTTGCGCCGCATCGACACGATGCCGAGTCGCCAGACGTTGTCCGCGGGGGCGTGCCTCAAAGCCGGCCCCAAAGGCAGCAAAAAGAACATTCGGTCGTCGGGTATTTCCGGCTTTCAGCCCATTTGATGGCTGGATTGGGTGCGGCCCACCCCCCGGAGAAGAGGAGAAATGTCCATGGATACTCCACACGTCAGCGCGCTGCAGCTCAAACATGCCGGTCTTGAAAGACAGCTTCATGACGAATTGAGCCGCCCGATGCCTGACGCCGTGATGATCCAGGCCCTCAAGAAGCGAAAGCTTAAGCTCAAGGAGGAAATGTCGCGCCACTGAGCGCAGTCCCCAAGTGTCGGCGGCGGCACCTTCCCTGAGGTGCCGCCGTACGCTTGTGACGGGGCCGTCTCTGTGCGCCGGCGCGGCGCAACGCTTCCGCTTGCCATCCTTTAATCGCCCCTGTTGGCGGAAATTCTCCGATAACAGCCCATTTCATCGGTTCGGCGCGTTTGCAAAGCGCGCGCTTTGGGTTACGCGGGTCCCATGACCAGCGGAGCCGTCGAAGCAGCCCGGAACATCCTCACCAGCCTCCACGAGGTCATGGCGTCGCGCAACCACGCGCAATCCAAGCTCAACAACGTGGTGGAAGTGATCGGCGAGAGCCTCCACAGCGAGGTCTGCTCGGTCTACCTGCTGCGCGAGGGCATGCTCGAACTTTTCGCCACGCGCGGTCTCGCGCAGGAAGCCGTGCACGTCACCCGCATGGCGGTGGGCGAAGGCCTGGTGGGTTCGATCGCCGACCGGATCGAGACGCTGAACCTCGCCGAAGCGGCCGCACACCCTGACTTTTCCTATCGTCCCGAAACCGGGGAGGACAAGTTCCACTCCTTTGCCGGCGTGCCGATCGTGCGGCGCGAGCGGGCGGTGGGCGTGCTCTGCGTCCAGCACGTCGAGCCGCGCCGCTACGAGGAAGTCGAGATCGAGGCCCTGCAGACGGTCGCGATGGTGCTGGCCGAGATGATCACCAATGCCGACCTGGTCGACGAGGAGGACGTCAACGCGCCCGGCTCGCTGACGTCGGGGGCGCAGCAGCTGCGCGGGCTGGCGCTGGTCAAGGGGCTCGCCTCGGGCGTGGCCGTCTACCACCAGCCGCGCGTCAACATCGAGCATATCGTCGCCGAGGATACCGAGGCCGAACGCCAGCGGGTGATCCTTGCCTTCGACAAGATGCGCGAACAGATCGACCGCATGGCCAGCCAGGCCGAGTTCGGCGTCGGCGGCGAGCATGAGGAAGTGCTCGAGACCTACCGCATGTTCGCCTACGACGAGGGCTGGACGCGGCGGATCAACGAGGCGATCGATTCCGGCCTGACCGCCGAAGCTGCGATCGAGCGCGTGCAGCAGCGCACCCGCATGCGCATGCGCCAGATCGACGATCCGCTGCTGGCGGACCGCATGCACGACCTTGAGGATCTGGCGAACCGGCTCCTGCGCATCGTTTCCGGCCAGCTCGGCACCGCCGCCTCGATGGGCCTCAGGAACGACGCGATCCTGATCGCGCGCAACCTCGGTCCGGCCGAACTGCTCGAATACGACAAGCGCCGCCTCAAGGGCGTGATCCTCGAGGAAGGCTCGCTGACCAGCCATGTCGTCATCGTTGCGCGGGCCATGGGCATTCCGGTGCTCGGCCGCGTGCGCGGGCTGCGCGGGGTGGTGCGCGAGGGGGATCAGCTGCTGCTCGATGCCGATCAGGCCAGCGCGATGGTGCGCCCGCCTGCCGACTTGACCGAGGCCTTCGAGGCGCGTTTTGCCAAGAGCCGTGAGCGTCAGGCCGCCTATGCGGCGCTGCGCGACGTGCATCCCACCACGCGTGACGGCACCCGCGTGCAGGTCATGATCAATGCCGGCCTGCGCGACGATCTGGCCAATCTGACGATGACCGGCGCCGACGGCATCGGCCTGTTCCGCACCGAGTTCCAGTTCCTCGTCTCCGCCACCTTGCCCTCGCGCGAGCGCCAGACCCGGCTCTACCGCGATGTCATGGATGCGGCGGGCGACCGGCCGGTCAAGTTCCGCACGGTCGACATCGGCGGCGACAAGACCTTGCCCTACTTGCGTCACGACGACGGCGAGGGGGAGGAAAACCCGGCGATGGGCTGGCGCGCGCTGCGTGTCGCGCTCGAGCGCGAGGGGCTGCTCAAGGTCCAGGCGCGGGCGCTGCTGGAAGCGGCGGCGGGACGCGTGCTGCACGTGATGTTCCCGCTGGTGGCCGAGCCCTGGGAGTTCGATGCCGCCAAGGCGGTGTTCGAAGGCCAGCTGGCCTATCTGCGCAAGCAGAAGAAAGTGCTGCCCGAGGCGATCCATTACGGCGTCATGCTGGAAGTGCCCGCCCTTGCCGAGCAGCTCGACGTGCTGGCGCCGAAGATCTCGTTCCTCTCGATCGGCACCAACGACCTTACCCAGTTCCTCTTCGCGGCGGATCGTTCGAACCCCAAGCTGGCCGAGCGTTACGACTGGATGAGCCCGGCGATCCTGCGCTTCCTGCGCCGCGTGGTGAAAAGCTGCGAGGGCCACGCCGTCGACATCGCCGTCTGCGGCGAGATGGGCGGGCGCCGTCTGGAGGCGCTGGCCTTGCTCGGCATCGGCATTCACCGCCTGTCGATCACCCCGGCCTCGGTCGGGCCGATCAAGGACCTGATCGGCAAGGTGGACATCGCCGAGATCGAGGCGGCCATGGCGCAGTGGCTGGCCCAGCCGCCGGTCGATCTGCGCGCGGAACTCACCGCCTGGGCCGCCGCGCGCGACATCGCTGTCGATTGATCGGGGGCAGCGGGCTGGTGCCGATTGACACCGCTTCGTCTTGAAGGAATGTTACTCGGCGTGAACGGGGTCGCATCCGCCGCAGAATTCCGGGACAACGGTCTCGCCCCCGATTGACTTTGGGGACTTGCCCGGTTTGGAAACGATCCGGACCCGGAATTGTCATTTTTAGCGAATTCCCCTCGGGAGCGGAATGGAACACGTCGAGAATCAAGAAGCGATCGAGCAGGCTGGCAAGCAGGCGACGACGACCATAGGTACGGTGCTCGTCCGTGCGCGCGAGGCCGCCGGGCTGACGCGCGCCGATATCGCCGCCCAGACCAAGATCGCCGAGCGTCATCTCGCCGCGATCGAGGAAGACCGGCTCGGCGACCTTGCCGCGCGTACCTATGCGGTCGGCTTCTCGCGTGCCTATGCCCGCACGCTGGGCCTCGACGAGAAGGAAATCGCCGAGATCGTGCGCCGCCAGCTCGAAGCCGAAGGCGGCCGCGAGCAGGTGGTGGTGCCGCATTTCGAGCCGGGCGACCCGGCGCGCGTGCCTTCTGCGCGGCTGGCCTGGCTTGCCGGTGCCGGCGCGCTGGTGGTGATCGTGCTGCTGGTGGTGTTCTGGGGCAGCTATCTCTCGCCCGAGGGCAAGCTGCCCGACCTGCTTTCGCCCAAGCCCGCCCCGGCGCCGACCAGGGTGGCCGTGCCGGTGCCCGCCGCGCCCCAGGCGCCTGCCCCTGCGACGGGGCCGGTGGTGCTGACCGCGACGCAGGACGGCGTCTGGCTGCGGGTCACCGACGGCAGCGGCAAGCGCCTGGTCGAGACCGAACTCAAGAAGGGCCAAAGCTGGACCGTGCCGCAGGACGCCCAGGCGCCGCAGCTGCGCACCGGCCGGCCCGATGCGCTGGCGCTGACGGTGGGCGGCCGGGCGATCCCGGCGCTGGCCGACAAGCCGATGACGATGTCGGGCGTATCGCTGACCCCGGCGGACCTCGACGCGCGTCTGCATCCGCAGGCTGCCGCCAGCGGCGCCGCGAATTCGGCTTCCGGCGCGGTTTCCGCTGCGCCGCCGGCCTCGGCCCCCCGCGTGCCCGCGCGCCGTCAGGCCAGCGGCGCCTCGGTGCCGCGGACCGCGGGCGAGGTCGCCGCGCCTGCAGCCGGCGGCGTCAGCGCCCCGGTGGCGGCGCCTTCGCCGCTTTCCACGACTTCCGACTGAGCCCGCCTCGACAGGGCGGAGATCTTCCGGCACCCCTAGCCGGAGAAGCTTGGTTAATGTGCGGTTCGGCCCCGAAGGTCCAGGACGGCTGCGGCCGGCGCCGCCCGATGGCGCACTCGCAGGCGACAATGCGCTTGAGAGGCAGGCTTCAAGGGCCGGGCTTCAAGGGTCGGGCTTCAAGGGTCGGGCTTGATGACGTGTCAGCGGGCGCGGCCCGAGACGGAGATGATTAGGCAATGTTTTCTTCACTGGGGTCGCAGCGCGCCGCAAAGGTGCTTTCCCTGATTACCGTTCGCCGGATGCGTCTTGCCGCTACCGGCACTGTCGCGCTGGCGCTGGTCGGCCTGAGCCTGCCCGCACAGGCGCAGGATGGCGGCACCGACGCACGCCTCAAGAAAGTCGAATCCGAAGTGCGGGCGCTCCAGCGCAAGGTCTTCCCGGGCGGTGACGGCAAGTATTTCGCGCCGGAAATCACCGGCCCCGCCGCTGCGCCGACGCCCGCGCTGGGCCAGCCCGCCACCTCGCCGGTGAGCGACGTGCTGGTGCGCATGGATGCGCTCGAGACGCAGATGCGCAGCCTGACCGCGCAAGTGGAGCAGAACACCAACCGCATCAACCAGCTCGAAGCCAAGCTGGCGGCCAGCGTGCCGCCACCGATGGACAGCGGCATGGCCGCGCCAACTGCTTCTTCGTCGAACCTCTCGGCGATGAACGCGCCTGCAACCGCTCCGGCCGCCACTCCGGCCCCCGCTCCCGCATCGGGCCAGCCTGCGCTGAAGCCTGCGGCGCAAGTGCGTCCGGCCGCGCCCTCCGATTCGCGGATCGATGCGGTCAAGGCGGTGGTCAAGCCGCAGACCGCCGACGCGGCGGATGACGAATATTCCTATGGGTTCCGCCTGTGGGAAGCCAAGTTCTATCCCGAGGCGCAGCAGCAGCTGAAGCTCTACCTCGAGAAGTATCCCAAGCATGCGCGCGTCAGCTGGGGCCGCAACCTGCTGGGCCGCGCCTATCTCGACGACGGCAAGCCGCTGGAAGCCGCCAAGTGGTTCGTCCAGAACTACCAGGCCGACAAGCGCGGCGATCGTGCGCCCGACAGCCTGCTCTACCTCGCGGTGTCGATGAAGCAGATCAAGGACACCAAGCGCGCCTGCATCGTGCTGGCCGAGTTCAGCGAGACTTATGCCAGCGAGGCGGCGGGCCGTCTCAAGGGCCTCTACGATTCCACGCGCAATGGACTCACCTGCTCCTGAGCCCGCATTGATCCCGCCGGCGGAAGCGCTTGGCCGCTTCCACGCGGGGCTGGCGGCGATCTGGCCGGAAGGCGCGCATGATCCTGCGCTGCGGCTCGGCGTTGCGGTGTCGGGCGGGCCGGACAGTCTGGCGCTGCTGCTGCTGGCGAGCGCCGCCTTGCCCGGACGGGTCGAGGCGGCGACGGTCGATCACCGCCTGCGCCGCGAAAGCGCGCGCGAGGCGGCCGATGTCGCAGCCCTGTGCGCGCGCCTCGGCGTGCCGCATGCAGTGCTCGCCGTCACCGTGGCGCCGGGTAACGTCCAGGCCGAGGCGCGGGCGGCGCGGTATGCGGCGATGGCGGCATGGATGGCGGAGCGCGGCATCGCCGCGCTGGCGAGCGCGCACCATGCCGACGACCAGGCCGAGACGCTGCTGATGCGGCTCAACCGGGGCAGCGGGGTCGCCGGGCTGGCGGGCACGCGCAGCCGTGGCCGCGTGCCGGAAACCGCGTTTCCCTTGCTGCGCCCGCTGCTGGACTGGCGCCGCGCGGAGCTGGCCGAAGTGGTCGAGGGCGCCGGTGTCGAGGCCGCGCAGGACCCGAGCAACCGCGACGATCGTTACGACCGCGTGCGGATCCGCAAGGCGCTTGCGGGCGCCGACTGGCTGGACGTTGCCGCCGTGGCGCGTAGTGCCGAACATCTCGCCGATGCCGATGCCGCGCTCGAGTGGATGGCCGGGCTCGAATGGCGTTCCTGCGTGAAGAAGGAACCGATGGGGCTGCGCTACCGCCCGCAGGCGCCGCGTGCGGTGGTGCTGCGGGTCCTGGCGCGCTGCGTCACCGAGCTTGGCGGGGAGGCGCCGCGTGGCAGTGCTGTGGCAAGGCTGCTGGTTTCGCTCCAGGAAGGGCGTCCCGCCTCGATCGGCGAGCTGGTGGTGCGTCCCAATGCTGGGGGCTGGAGTTTCGCCAGGGCCCCGGTGCGCGCGGTTCGGCGCTGATTTCAGGCGCTGATTTCAGGCCGCTGCGCCTTTCACGGCCTTCGCGCTCAGCTCTCGACGAGGTTGCTGCCGATCCCGGCCTGCTTGCCGCGGGTGATGTAGACCTTGTCGCCCAGCCGGGTGGCCGCGAAGAGTTTCGCGGCAAATTCGTCCGGCATGCCGACGCAGCCGTGGCTGGCGTAGCCCTTGGCCACTTCCGATCCGTGCAGGGTGATGCCGTCGTTGGTCAGCCGCTGCATGTAGGGCATCGGTGCCCCGGTATAGATGTTGGAGACGTGGTCCTTGTCCTTCTCGGTGATCGGGAAGACGCCGAGCGGGGTCGGCGTGTCCTCGGTGCCGAGCAGGACGGCGGTGGCGCCGATCTCGTAGCCGCCGCGGAACACCGAGAGCACGCGGGCATCGAGGTCGACGGTGATGACGATCGGACCTGCGGGCACGCCGGTTTCGTCCCAGTGCCATTCGCCGTACCGGATCGGGCCGTCGATCGGCAGGATGCGCTTGATCGTGAAGGCGGTGTCGGCGGGCTTGGCCGGTTGCGCCTGCGCGATGGGCGCGGCAGGCGCAATCCGGGGCTTTGCTGCCGGCGCGGCGGGCCGGGCGGCGGCCGAGGCGGCATTGGCGGAAAGTTCCGGCTGGCCGGCGATCATCAGCACACCCGCGATCACGGCCAGGGCCGGGGCTGCCGATGCGAGCAGGAGCCGGGCCCCCATCGGGGAGCGCTTGCGGGGGGAGGCGATGTTTTCCACCCGCTGCTTATCGCGCGAGCGCGAAAAACTTGCCAGCGCGTTAACGAATGGCGTCCCGTTCGGGGACGGTTCTTCCGGTCAAACGTTAACGGCGCGGGCGACCGCCTGGCTTTGGCCAGCCCTGCTCAGCGCTGGTCCGGCGCCGCGATGCCGACGCGCAGGATCGAGTTGGCCAGTTCCGCAACGGCCTCGGGGGTCATGTCCTCGGCCCAGACGGCGTAGCGCAGGCCGAGGAAGACGTTCATGCCCATGATCGCCCAGGCATGGGCCTCGCCCAGCCCCTCGCGCAGTTCGCCCTTGCGCATGCCTTCGCCGAGGCGCTCGGTGATGCGGCGGGCGGTCGATTCGTAATGGACCCGGAAGCTGGCGGGGTCGACGAATTCGCATTCGTCGATGATGCGGTAGATTTCCTTGTGCGCCCGCGCGAATTCGAGGAACCCGGTCAGCGCCGCGCGTTCGGTCTCCAGCGCCGGCAGCGGTTCGCGTAGCGCCTCACGCGCGGCGCCGCGGACCTTGCCGCTGAGATCGTCGACCAGCGCCCGGAAGATCTCGTCCTTCGAATCGAAGTACGTGTAGAAACTGCCGAGCGCCGTGCCCGCGCGCTGGGTGATCCCGGTGATCGAGGCCTCGTGAAAGCCGCGCTCGCCGAATTCGATGGCGGCGGCATCCAGCAGCTTGCGCAAGGTGCGGCGGCCGCGCTCGGTGCGCGGCATCTTGGCTGTCGAGATCCGTTCGGCGGCCGGATCGGCGGCCTGTTCGTCGCGAAGGGCGACCGGGGGAGGGGGGGCATCTGTGGTCACGAAGCCACAGCTAACCCTCCTGTCGCGCCTTGGCAAATGTTCAATGTTGAAAGTTGATTCATGTATCGATATTGTCGCCTCCAACGATAAAGATCCTTGGGAGTGATGGACGATGAGAAAGGCGCGATTTGGCGGCGTGCGCGGCCGTAAGTGTGCAAGTGTTCTGGCCCTGGCGACGGTGCTGGCGGGGGGCGGGGTTGCCGCCCCGGCGCTGGCGCAGGACGACGCTGCCGCCCCGGCTGCGGCGCCGGTAACGACGATGGGCGAGGGCGAGATCATCGTCACCGCCCGCCGCCGCGAGGAACGCCTGGTCGACGTGCCGATCGCGGTGTCCAGCTTCAGCGGCGACCAGCTCGCGCGCAGCGGCGCCCTCGACATCACCGACATCGCCCAGATGGCCCCCAACGTCACGCTGGAGCCTTCGCGCGGGACCAATTCCACGCTTTCCGCCTTCATCCGCGGCGTCGGCCAGCAGGATCCGGTCTCGGGCTTCGAGCAGGGCGTGGGCATCTATCTCGACGACGTCTATCTCAACCGTCCGCAGGCGGCGGTGCTCGACATCTACGAGGTCCAGCGTGTCGAAGTGCTGCGCGGTCCGCAGGGCACGCTTTATGGCCGCAACACCATCGGCGGCGCGGTGAAGTACGTGACCGCCGAGCTTCCGGACACCTTCGCGCTCAAGGCGCGCGGCACTTACGGCACTTACAACCAGCTTGACGGGGTGGTCTCCGCCTCGGCGCCGATCGGCGACATCGTGCGGGTTGGCGCCTCGGTCGCGCGGCTCACGCGCGATGGCTTCGGCACCAACATCACCACCGGCAAGGACAACTACGACAAGGACGTCTGGGGCGCGCGCGGCACCCTGGAGATGGGCGGCCGGGGCGCCCCGGTCTCGATCCGCATCTCGGGCGACTATACCCGCGACCGCAGCAACCCGCGCGGCGGCCACCGCCTGATCGCCGGTTCGGCGGCGGGCAGCGAGATCCTGCCCGACGTGTTCGACAGTGCCGGCGGCATCGACGATCCCAAGCAGGACATCGAGGCCTGGGGCCTGGCCATGAACGTCAAGGTCGACTTGTCCGACGCGCTGAGCTTCAAGTCGATCAGCGCCTGGCGCAAGGACCACTCGGCTACCCCGATCGACTTCGACGCCAGCCCGACGGTCGATCTCGACGTGCCCGCGTTCTACGACAACGAGCAGCTCAGCCAGGAATTCCAGCTGGCCTACGACAAGGGGCCGCTGCAGGCGCTGGTCGGTTTCTACTGGCTCGACGCCAGCGCCGACACCTACTTCGATTCGCGCACCTACACGACGCTGGCCACGGCCCTGCCCAGGCTGACCGGCCATACCGAGGCCGACGTCAACACCAAGACCTGGGCGATCTTCGGCGACTTCACCTACAACCTCACCGACCAGTTCAGTCTCTCGCTTGGCGGGCGCTATACCTGGGACAAGCGTGAAGCGGATATCCTCAAGCAGAGCTACATCCTCGGCGGTTCGGCTGGCTTCCGGAACCCCGGCACGCTGATTGCCACCGACACCAACTTCTCGGGCAGCGCGGTCTACAAGAAGTTCACGCCCCGCGCCTCGATCTCGTTCAAGCCCAGCCGTGACCACAACATCTACGCGAGCTACAGCCAGGGCTTCAAGGGCGGCGGCTTCGACCCGCGCGGCGCCGGCAAGAATGCGCCGACCAGCAATGCCAGCGGCGTGCCCAGCGATGCCGAGATCGCCCAGTACCTGAGCTTCAAGCCGGAGACCGTGGACAGCTACGAACTGGGCTACAAGGGCAACCTGCTGGACGGCGCGCTCTATGTCGCGGCGGCGGCGTTCCGGATGGACTACAAGGACATCCAGATCCCCGGCTCGGTGGCCTGCACCGTCAACGGCGTGCCGACCTTCTGCGGCGTCGTCTCGAACGCGGGCAAGGCGCGCTTGCAGGGTCTCGAACTGGAAACCAACGCGACGCTGGGCCGCGACCTTGCCGCTTCGGGCGACAAGCTGACCCTCTCGGGTTCGCTCGGCTACATCGATGCCAAGTTCCGCAAGTACGAGACGCTGATCGCCGGCAAGACGGTGGACGTGGCTCAGTACCGCCACATCCAGAACACCCCCAAGTGGACCGCCAGCGGCACGCTGGGCTACGATACCCCGGTGGGCGGCGGCGACCTGCTGCTCTCGACCACGGTGTCCTATCGCTCGAAGGTCCACCAGTTCGAGTTCCCCAACCCCTATCTCGACCAGAAGGGCTATGCGCTGTGGGACGCCAGCATCGTCTACACCGCGCCGGATGGCCGCTGGAGCCTTGGCGTCCACGGCAAGAACATCCTCGACAAGGAGTACATCACCTCGGGCTACAGCTACATCCGCCAGGATGCGACGACCGGGGCGATCGTCACCAATGCCTCCGGCCAGCCGATCCCGACGCTGGGCACGCAGGGCACGCTGACCGGCTTCTATGGCAACCCGCGCCAGGTCTTCGTGACGGGCACGGTGAAGTTCTGATTGCGCGCCCGGGTGCCGCGGCTTCGGTCCCGTACCCGGGCAAGGCAGGGGGCATGGGCCCCGCTGGCGACAGCGGGGCCCATGGTGACCCTGGCCCCGCACCATCGGACCCATCCTGAAGGATCTTCGTAGATGGACTATCGCCTCCACCGCTATCGCAGCGCCTGCGGGCGGCTGGATCTGGCCGCGCGGGACTATCCGGCCCGCGACGCGGCTGCGCCGGTGCTGCTGATGATGCATGGCCTTACCCGTAACAGCGCCGATTTCGAGCCGCTCGCCGCGCACCTTGCAGGCGACTACCGGCTGGTCGTGCCCGACCAGCGCGGGCGCGGCCTGTCGCAGTGGGACCCGGATCCGGCGCGCTACCGGCCCGATGTCTACGCGCAGGACATGCTGGCGCTGCTGGATGGGCTGGGCATCGCCCGGGCCTGCCTGATCGGCACGTCGATGGGCGGGCTCATGGCCATGGTGATGAACGCGCTGCGGCCGGACCTTGCCAGCGGATTCGTGTTCAACGACATCGGCCCGGTGCTCGATCCTGCCGGGATCGCCCGGATCCAGGGCTATGTCGGACCGGCCGGGCCGATGGCCTCGTGGAGCGAGGCCGCGGCGCGCTGCCGGGCGTCGAATGCCCCGGCCTTTCCCGATTACGGCAGCCGCGAGTGGCAGGCCTTTGCCCGGCGCACCTGCCGCGAGTTGGCCGATGGCCGGGTGGTGCTCGATTATGACCCGGCAATTGCCCAGAGCATGGCGGGCGACGAGCCGCAGACGGTGCCGCCCGATCTCTGGCCCTTGTGGGAGGGGCTCGCCGGCCGCCCGGTGCTGGTGGTGCGCGGCGAACTTTCCGATCTTTTGAGCCGGGAAACCGAACGGGAGATGGCGCAGCGCCACGCCGGGCCCTACAGCCATGCCGACGTGCCGCGCGTCGGGCACGCCCCGATCCTCGACGAGACGCCCGCGCTGGCGGCGATCCTCGCCTTTCTCAAGGACCATATCGGCTGACATGAGCCAGAACGCTGCCAATTCGCACAAGCCCTCATCGCCCGGTCTCGTTCTGGCGATGCTGCTCCTGGTCTATATCTTCAACTTCGTCGACCGGCAGATCCTGGCGATCCTGGCCGCTCCGATCCAGCAGGACCTCGGGCTCGACGATGCCCAGATGGGCATGCTCGGCGGGCTGGCCTTCGCGATCCTCTATTCGACGCTCGGGGTGCCGCTGGCCTGGCTGGCGGACCGCACCAGCCGGTCGTGGGTGATCACCGGCTCGCTGCTGGTCTGGAGCCTGTTCACCGCGCTGTGCGGCGCGGCGCAGGGGTTCTGGCACCTGTTTGTCGCGCGTCTCGGCGTCGGCGTGGGCGAGGCGGGCGGTGTCGCCCCGTCCTATGCGGTGATCGGCGATCATTTCCCCAGCGAGAAGCGCGCCTTTGCGCTTTCGATCTATTCGCTGGGCATTCCCATCGGGGCGGCGACCGGGGTGCTGGCGGGCGGCTACGTTGCCGCGCGGGTGGACTGGCGTGCGGCCTTTGTGGTCGTCGGGCTGGCCGGGCTGCTGGCAGCGGTGCCGTTCCGCATGGTGGTGCGCGACAAGCCCCGTCCCGCACGGGCCGCGCCCACCGTCCGGTTCGGTGAAGTGGCCGCCACGCTGGCGCGCAAGAAGGCATTCTGGCTGCTTTCGTTCGGAGCGGCATCCAGCTCGATGCTGGGCTACGGCATCATGTTCTGGATGCCGAGCCTGCTGCAGCGCAGCTTCGGGCTCGATCTTGTCGAGACCTCCTGGTTCCTCGGCGCGATCCTGCTGATGGGCGGCACCGTGGGCGTTCTGGCGGGCGGGCGCCTCGCCGACCGGCTGGGCTCGGCCGACCGTGCCTTCTACGGCTGGGTTCCCGCGGTCGCCTACGTGATCGCGGTGCCGCTCTATGCCGGCGGCATCTGGACCCACAGCGTGCCGACCGCCTTCCTGCTGTTCCTGTTGCCGCAGGCGCTCGCCTATGTCTGGCTCGGGCCGGTGACGAGCGCGGTCCAGCACCTGGTCGAACCGGCCGCGCGCGCCACTGCCTCGGCGCTGTTCCTGCTGATCAACAACCTCATCGGGCTTGGCGGCGGCATCTATGCGCTGGGCGCGCTGTCGAAGGCGCTGGCGCCGGTCTGGGGCGGCGAGGCGCTGCGCTATTCGATGCTGATCGGCCTTGCGCTCTATCTTCTGGCGGCGCTGCTGATGGCGCTGGCGGGCCCGGCGCTGCGGCGCGAATGGGTGCAGGAGGGTTAGGTCACGGCCTGAC
Organism: Novosphingobium clariflavum; assembly: GCF_026420865.1. Lineage (GTDB taxonomy): Bacteria > Pseudomonadota > Alphaproteobacteria > Sphingomonadales > Sphingomonadaceae > Novosphingobium > Novosphingobium clariflavum. The sequence goes on from NZ_JAPCWC010000005.1 coordinate 153,182, forward strand.
CGGCCGGGGCTGGCTAAGGCGGGACCGGCGGTATAGGGTCGCGGCCGGGATGTTCTGGCAATTGACTGACTTTACCGGAAGGCGGCTGTTGGGCGTCGCGGCGGGCCTTGCCGGCGTGCTGGTGCTGGCCCCGCCGACGGCGCGCGCCGATCCCGCGCGGGCGGTCGTCACGGCCGATGCCCGGCTCGATTTCGGGCGCATGGTGGTGATCGGTAGCGGCAGCCGCAGGGTGAGCGCGGCGGGCGCGGTGGTCGACAGCGGCGTCATGTCGGCGCCCGGCGGAAGTACCCGTCCCGCCCAGTTCACCGTCTCCTACGACCGCGGCAACGAAAGCCGCCGTCCGCTCGACGTCACGCTGGAAGTGGTGCTTTCGGCGCCGGGTGCGGTCGAGACCGGCGGGGTGTCCGGACGGCTTTCCGCCTTCGAGACCGACTTGCCCGGCTACGGCGCGATTGCGCCGGGGCAGGTCCTGCAGATCACCCTCCCGAATTGCACCCAGCGCGTCTGCTCGCGCAGCTTCCGGGTCGGCGCCCGCATCGACCTGACGCGCAGCTATGGTGGCGGCACCTTGAACCTGCCGTTGCCGATCGATGCCACGATCGTGAACGTCGACTAGGCCGTAAACTCATAAACGGCACCATCGAGGCGCCCAAATGGCGAACATATCGGGCCGAAGCGGCCGCCGGGCGGGCTGGTTGCCCGTCCAAGGCCGCATCGGTTCGAGATGGAAGCCATTTGGGCGCCCCTTCGGGGTTTGACCAAAATGGTCCATCGCTGCGTCAGGAAGCCTAGAAATATCGGCATATTCCGTCGCCTTCCTTCCTCACGCTGAACCATTTTGCCTCAAACCTCGATGGTGCCGTTTATGAGTTTACGGCCTAGATCAAGCGCCCAGGGCATTCGCCCGGTACATTCACCCCGTACATTCACTTGGCTGCGGCGATGGCCGGTCTTGCGATTCTCTTCCTAAAATGAAGCCGGACGCCTTTCGAAGCGGCTCGGGCGCGGAACCGTTGCGCGGTTCGCTCGTTCGTACGCGGCGAAGGGCATCCCGGTGTCCCGCGTGCATGCGCTCCAGGGGGCGCTCCACGGGGGCGCTCGCAAGGGGCGCCCGCAAGGGGGGAGTCCCGGAAAACCGCGGTCTTCGGATCGTGAACGCGAGTGTGCCCGATGCCCCGTTCCCCTGCCTTGCCCGTTACCGGAGGCCTGCTTGCTGCAGAGGCGGTGGGACTGGCGCTGATGGCGCCCGCTTGCGCGCTTGCCGCCGAAGCGCCTGCGGGCGCCCATTCCAGCGGGCCCACCAGCGGGACCACCAATGGGATCGCCAGCGCGACCGTGGTGGCGCCGCTTGCGGTCCGTTCGCTCCGCGATCTCGATTTTGGCGCGGTGGGCGATGTCGGCCGCGAGGGCGGGATTCTCGTGATCGTGCCGGGCAGCCCCCAGGCGCGGTATGGCGGTGCGGCACGTCTTGCCTGTCCGGTCGGGGAGGCGACTTGTGCCATGCCGCATGCGGCGCGGCTGCGGGTGGAGGGAGAGCCCGGACGGGCCTACCGGGTGCTGCTGCCCGATGCCGTCGAGGCGCAATCGGGCGCGGCGGACGGCGCGCCGTTGTCCCGCCTGTCGGTATCCAGTCTCACCGTGCGCACCGACAGCAGGCCGCAAGCGGGCGGGCAGGGCGTGCTGGGCGAGGACGGCGGCGACGGATTCGAGATCGGCGGCGAACTGCACATCCCGCCCGGCACCCGGGCCTCCCACTACCAGGCGCAAGTTCCCGTCATCGTGGTCTATGGGTGACAAGGGGGATTAGCTGACGGCTTCGATCAGACAAGAGGATGAAGCCCGTCGTTCTTTGGTATGAACCTCGAATGTTGGTGAGTTTTCAGTAAGATTCCTGAGGTTAATTCCTTAGTTAACACGGGGTGCCCAAATCGGGGCCGCATGGCGAGACTACATGCGGAAACGGGGAGCGTCGTGCCGCCCGGAGGGTCGCAGACGCCGGGCATCTCTGAGGGGTACTAATCATGAAGAAGCTTGCTCTTGTTTCCGCCGTGGCGGTCGCCGCCGCTTCGTCGCTCTTTGCGGTTTCCGCGTTCGCCGCGACCACGCAGGGCACTGCCACCGCCACCGTGGTGGCACCGATCACCCTGACCCACACCTCGGGTGCGGCCCTGGCCTTCGGTTCGTTCACCGCGGGCACCGGCGGTACGGTCGTGGTGACCTCAGCGGGTGCCGGGTCGAAGACCGGCGGCGTCGTCTTCGTGGCGGGTTCGGCCAATACCGCGGACGCCTTCACCGTCGGCGGCGATGCCAGCCGGGCCTTCACCATCTCGACCACCGGCGGCAATGTTTCCAGCGGTACGAACACGATGGCCTTCACCACCACGCCTTCGTCGACCAGCGGCACGCTGAGCGCCTCGGGCGCGGCGAGCTTCACCGTGGGCGGCACGCTTACCGTGGCATCGACGGCGGCGGCCGGCAGCTACACCGGCAGCTACGACGCGACCGTCACCTATAACTGATCGCGCAAGCCGCGGGCCTTCGCCGGGAGGGCCGCTTCGGCCGATGCCTGCCGTGGTGGCGGCAGGCATCGCATCACCAGCACCCGCAACGAGGACCAGGGATGACCGGGAGGAGACGATACCGGCCCGTCTTGGCTGACCGCGCGCGTCTGGCGGGGGCCGGGCTTGCGGCCATGCTGCTTGCGGCGCTGCCGGGGCAGGGGCATGGCCAGGGACTGGCGGCCGGGGCAAAAGGCGCGGCCACGGCGGAAGTCGTGGCGCCGACCCAGATCGTGCCGCTTTCCTATCTGCGCTTCGGCAGCTTCGCGCGGCCCGCGAGTGCGGGCACCGAAACGGTGAGTGTGGCCAGCGCCGTCAGCGGCACCGGCGGCATGGCCGCGAACCTGTCGATGCCGCAGGGAACCGGCGGGCGCGGCGCGGCGAGCTTCCAGCTCAACGGCCAGCCTCGCCGCATCTATATCGTCGACCTGCCTGCCCAGGCGACGATTGCGTCCGGCAGCGCGACGATGACGGTCAGCAATTTCACCTCCGATACGGTGGGCATCGGCATCGGTCAGCTGGACGCTTCGGGCCGCGACATACTCACCGTCGGCGGCACCCTGAACGTGTCGGCCAATCAGGCCGCCGGGGACTATTCCGGTACGTTCCCGCTGACCGTCTACTACCTGTAAGGGGTATTTCGAGGGCTGGGCCCGGCCCGCGAAATTCGCTTTTCGCGAATGTCCGGACGGGCTCTAAATACCTAAGTATCATTGCTTGGGATTCCAGGCAGTTGCATGGTTAATCCCGATCATGGACATTCGGGGGTCGCAGTCGTGCGCGTGGTATCGGGAGTGAGGGGCGGTGCGCGGCTGCTGCGCGCCGGTGGTCTGGCGAGCCTGTGTCTGGCCGGGGCCGCCGTGGCGCAGGACGAGCCGCTGCAGGCGCCGCCTCCCCGGGCCGCCGCTGCGGTGCCCGAGGGCGCCGTGGGCGGCATGGGGGACATCAACCTCTACCCCAAGCGCGTGGTGATCGACGAGCGTACGCGCATCGCCTCGGTCGGGCTCTACAACCGCAGCATCGAGCGCGGCGAGTACGACATCGCCATTGCCGACAAGGTGATGACCGCCGACGGCCGGCTGCTCGATGCCGAGGCGGTGGCTCCTGGCGAACGGGCCCGGCTTCATGGCGGCGCTGCGATGCTGCGCTGGTCGCCGCGCCGGGTGGTGCTGGGCGGCAGCGAGGCGCAGACCATCCGCATCATGGCGCGCGTCGCCCCCGATACGCCGCCGGGCGAATACCGCGCGCACTTTTCCGCCGTGGCGGTGCCGCCCGCCGATGCCTCCTACTCGATCGAGCAGGCGGCGGGCGCCGCCGGGCAGGGTTCGATCGGCGTGCGCATCGTCCCGCGTTTCGGCATCTCGATCCCGGTGATCGTCCGTATCGGCCAGACCACGCTGACGGCGGGGATCGAAAGCCCCCGGATCGTGGCGCTGCCGGGCGGGCGCAAGGCGCTGCAACTGACGATCACCCGTGCCGGCACGCGCTCGGCCTTTGGCGACATCGCGGTGAACGCGCCGGGGGCCAGGGCGCCGCTGGCCCTGCTCAAGGGGCTGGGCGTCTATACCGAGATCGACGCGCGGCAGGTGACCGTGCCCTTCGATGCCGGCGCCGATCCCCGTTTCCTCGCAAGCGGCGCGAAGCTCACCGTGACCTACACCGATGACGACGTCGAGCCCGGCAAAGTGCTGGCCAGCCGGGATCTCATCGTGCCGTGACACAGGAGCGGAGCGGGTTGCCAGGGGCGGCCAGGCTCGTACCGTTCCTTGCCGGGGCCTCGCTGCTGGCGCGGGGGGACCACGCCCTGCTGCCCGCTGCCGCCGCGGGTGAGGAGGGGCCTCCGGCCCTGCACCATGCGCGGGCGCGGCAGGCGCTGCCGCGTCCCGGCTTTGCGATGCTGGCCCTCCCGGGCTTACCGGGATTACCGGGATTACGGGGATTGCCGGGATTACCGGTGGAGCGGGCGGCCGCGCCGCTGCTCCCCCGTTCGCTGGCCCCACATCCGCTGCGCGCGGCCTTGCGGGCTTCGGCGGCGCCACTCGCGCTTGCGGCGCCTTTGCGGCCCCCGCCGGGCGACCCGGACGCGGCACGCGATGCGCCGCATTGGCTGGCGCTGCCCGTGCCGGAGGAAATGCCGGCGGCGGGGCCTGCGGTTTTCCCGGCAGCGCCGGCCGGGTCCGAACTGCCCGCAGCGCTGGTTGCAGCGCCCGATGCCAACGAACCGGCGGCGCCTGCGCTGGTTGCCGCGCCCATTGCCAGCGAACCGGCGGCGCCTGCGCTGGTTGCCGCGCGCCGCCTGCCGGTGCCCGGCTTTGGCCTTGCCGTGCCGGGCGCTCAGCCTGGCCCCGCGGCTCCGGCCCGGCTTGCCCCCGCCAGCGCCGTGCAGACCTTCCCCGCAGGCGCTTCGCCGGTCATCACGTCCGACGACGAGGTGATCCTCGCGGTCAGGGTCGCCACGGCCACCGGCACCAGTGGCGGCGAGGATACGGTGATCGCCTATGGCACGCGCGAGGGGCTCTACCTGCCGCTCGGCGCACTGGCGCGTACGCTCGACCTGCCGATCGCTGTCGGCGACGAGGGCCACTATGCCAATGGCTGGTTCCTCTCCGAAGATCGCCACCTGACGATCAACTTGCGCGAAGGCACGGCGCAGGCGGATGGCCGGAGCGTGGCGCTGGGCAAAGGCGATGCCCAGGCCTTCGACGGCGAACTCTACCTCCGTGCCGAGCGCATCGGCGACCTTTTGCCGCTGACGGTGACGCCGAACCTGCGCGACCAGTCGGTGACGATCCGCACCAGGGAGCCGTTTCCTTTCGAGCAGCGCCTCACCCGCGAGGCCGAGCGCGAGCGGCTGGACAACGAGCAGGCCTCGGCCGCCTCCGCCCAGCGCCGTTTCCCGCGCGAGGAGACGCCGTGGCTGCCGATCTCGGTGCCGATGGCGGATATCGAGACGCGGGCGGTGTCCGATACCGCGCTGGGCGAGCGGGTGGAGAGCGACCTCAGGCTGGCGGGCGACTTTGCCTGGATGAGCGCCGAGGTCTTCCTCACCCATTCGACGCGCGACGGGCTGACGGCGGCCCATGTCGAGCTGGGCCGTACCGATCCCGACGGTGAACTGCTGGGGCCGCTCCACGCCAGCGCCTTCGCACTCGGCGATGTGGCGACGAGTTCGCTGCCGGTCGGGCTGCGCGGGGTTGCCGGCCGCGGCGCCGTGGTGACCAATGCGCCGGTCGAGGCGGCCTCGGTGTTCGACCGGATCGACCTGCGCGGTGCGCTTGCGGATGGCTACGAGGTGGAGCTCTACCGCAACGGCGTGCTGGCCGGTTCGACGCGCCAGGCGATCAACGGGCAGTACGAGTTCCTGCAAGTGCCGGTCGATTACGGGCTGAACCTGTTCCGCCTCGTGTTCTACGGCCCGCAGGGCCAGCGCAGCGAGCAGGTGCGGCGCATCTCGGTGGGCGACGGGCGGCTGTCGAAAGGGCAGCTGGTCTATACCCTGGGCGCTGTGCAGAAGGACGAGAACCTGCTGGGCATCACCGCGCCGCGCTTCATTCCCGGGCTTGACCATGGCCGCTGGCGGGCGAGCGCGCAGCTGGCCTACGGCCTGACCTCGCAGGTGACGGGCGTGGTCGGCGGTGGCTGGTTCGACCGCGATTCGGGCAGTCGCTGGCTGGCCAGCGCGGGGCTGCGCACCGGCCTTGGCGGGCTGGCCGCCAAGCTCGATCTGGCGATGCAGGACGGGGCCATGGTACCGGGCGGCAGCGGCAAGGCCGGGCGCGCCATCGAGGCCGGGCTCGGCGGGCGGGTGGCGGGCGCCTCGTTCACCCTCACCCATGCCGAATATCGCGGCGACTTCCTCGACGAAGTGCGGGTGTTCGACGGGCAGCCGCTGCGCCGGGTGAGCGAACTCGATGCCAATGCCACGCTGCGGCCGTGGGGCGAGGGTGGGCTGGCGATCCCGCTCCATGCGCGGGCGCGGCGGATCGAATATGCCTCGGGCGAAGTGCAGAGCAGCGCCTCGCTGCGCGGATCGGCGCGGGTGGCCGGGGTGCTGGCGTCGAACGCGCTGGAATTTTCGCGCTACCAGCCCGCGATGACGGCAGGGGGCGGGAGGCTTGACCAGCTGATCGGCACGTTCGACCTGGCCACGCTCAGCGGATCGCGCACCCAGGTGCGGGCCTCGGCCAGCTACAGCCTGGCGCCCGTGGCAAGGGTGGAGGCTGTGTCGCTGGAACTGGATCGTTCGCTCGATGACCGCACGCTGGTGCGCGGGCTGGCGAGCCATGCCTTCCACCAGCGCGACACCCAGCTCGGTCTTTCGGCGGAGCGGCGCTTCCGGCGCTTCACGCTGGCGTTCGACGGGACTTACGGCCTGCGCGGCAAGGTCCATTCGCTGGCCCTGCGGCTGGGCTTCGGGCTCGGGCGCAATCCGCTGACGGAGCGGATCTACCTCGCCCCGCCGGGGCAGGCGCTGGCGGGCGCGGTGGCCCTGCGTGCCTACGAGGACCTCGACGGCGACGGCGTCTACGGTCCGGGCGACAAGGTGTTGCCGCAAGTCGCCTTCGGCTCGGGCACCGGCACGGGCGCGACCGACGGGGACGGCACCGTGCTGCTGACCGGTCTGCCGGCCGGCACGCGGGCCAGCGTGCAGGTCGATCCGACCTCGTTGCCCGATATTGCGCTGGCCCCGGTGACGCGGGGGATCGAACTGGTGCCGCGTCCCGGCCGGGTCCACCGCAGCGACTTCGCGGTCGTGGCGATGAGCGAGATCGCGGGCACTGCCTATTTCCGCAGCGCGCTTGCAGGCGATGGCAAGGCGCGCGCGCGGGGGGTCTCGGGGCTGCGCCTGATCCTGCTCGACGGGGCGGGCAAGGCGGCGGGCAGCACGCGGACCGAGGCGGACGGGTTCTATCTGTTCGAACAGGTCCGCCCCGGTCGCTACCGCCTGGCCATCGATCCCGATCAGGCCGCGCGCCTGGGGATCGCGCTCGTCGCTTCGGCCCAGGACGATGACGCCCTGATCGAAGTCGGCCCGCAAGGCGCGACCCTGTCGCGCGATCTCTATGTGAGCACGCAGTAGTGCGCTGATTTTTGCAACGATCCGTCCAGATCATTGCGTTTGATCGATCATGCGGGCGCGGGCACAGCATGTCGCATGTCCCGCGACGTTTCCATCTCCGCACCGATCCCCGCACCGATCTGCGCCCGGCTTGCCTGCCATCCTGCCCGTCGGCAGGATCGCCGTTGCACCCGCCCTGCCGATTGCGGCTGCTGAGGAGGTTCGCGCGACGTGACTGCCATGCCATCTGACCGGATTCCCCGTTCCACCGCCGAAATCGTGGCCGCCGCCGCCGCGCGCGGGCTGACGATCCCGCCCGAATGTCTGGAGGGCGTAGCGGCCAATCTGGCGCTGCTGGCACGCCATGCGCAGGTCCTGCATGGCCCTGCGTGCGACGGCGCCGCCCAGTGAACGCTCCCGTCCAGTGACTGCCACCGCTCTCGAAATCGCCGCTGCCGTGCGCAGCGGGCGGATCACTGCGGGCGCCGTGGTGGACGCGTGCCTTGCCGCGCTGCCGCAGCCGGCGGACGATCCGCTGGTCGCGGTGACGCGGCTGCTGCCCGAACGCGCGCGCGCCGAAGCGGCGGCGGTCGATGCCCTGGTGGCGGCGGGCAAGGACCCCGGGCCGCTGGCCGGCGTCCCCTACGGCGTCAAGGACCTGTTCGACGTCGCCGGATTGCCGACCACGGCGGGCTCAACCCTTTACGCCGATGCCCCGCCCGCCGCCGCCGATGCCGGAGCCATCGCCCGGCTCCGGGCGGCAGGTGCGGTGCTGGTCGCCACTCTCAACATGGACGAGTTCGCCTATGGCTTCGCGACCATCAACGCGCGCCATGGCACCACCCGCAATCCTCACGATCCCTCCCGTCTTGCAGGCGGCTCCTCGGGCGGCTCGGCGGCGGTTGTCGCTGCCGGGCTGCTCCCTTTCTCGCTGGGATCGGATACCAACGGCTCGGTTCGCGTACCGGCGAGCCTGACCGGCATTTACGGCCTCAAGCCCAGCCACGGCGACCTGCCGCTGGACGGCGTGTTCCCGTTTGCCGAGAGTTTCGACGATACCGGGCCGTTCACCCGCACCGCCGCCGACATGGCGCTGGTGTGGCAGGTGCTCTCCGGCCGCGACGGCGCGGTGGACACGGCTCCGCTCCGGATCGGCCGGCTCGGCGGGCGGTTCCGCGAGAATGTGGATCCCGACCAGCTGGCCGCCATCGATGCGCTTGCCGCCGATGCGCCGCTGGTCGAACTGCCCGATATTGCTCGCGCCCGCTCGGCGGCTTTCGTGATCACCGCCTTCGAGGGCGGCAACCTCCATCGCAAGGCCCTGGCCGCCAAGGCCATGGCTTTCGATCCCGCAACGCGGGACCGTCTCCTCGCGGGGGCTCTGCTGCCCCGGGCTCTCTACGAGGAGGCGGTGCGTTTCCGGGATTCCTTCCGGGCCGAGGTCCATGCACTGATGACCCGCTTCGATGGGCTGCTGGCCCCGGCCGCGCCCTGCGCCGCGCCGCTCATTGCCGATCCGCGCATCGCGATCGATGGCGCGTTGAGCCCGGCGCGGGCCGATCTTGGCATTCATACCCAGCCAATCAGCTTTACCGGACTGCCCTCGCTGGCGGTTCCGTTGTACCGTCCGGGGCGCCTGCCGCTCGGACTCCAGCTCATCGGGGCGCCCAAGGGGGAACCGGCGCTGCTGAAACTGGCAGCGCAGCTGGAAGCCGCGGGCGTGGCGGGCGCGACACTACCACCCGGGCCGATAACCGGGTCGCAATTAGGGGCACGACAGTGACGGATACGACAACCACCATGGAGGCGCCGCCGGCGGGACCACCCGGCACGCCGGACGGCCGGCTGGAACGCTGGTTCTCGATGGCAGAACGCGGCACCAATGCCCGCACCGAAGTGCTGGCGGGGGTCACCACCTTCCTGACCATGGCCTATATCGTGCTGGTCAACCCGGCGATCCTGGGCACTGCCGGAATGCCGGTGGCCTCGGTTGCCGCCGCCACCTGCTTTGCCGCGGCCTTTGCCTCGATCCTGATGGGCTTCGTCGCCAATACGCCGCTGGCGCTGGCGCCGGGCATGGGGCTCAATGCCTATTTCAGCTTCACCGTGGTGCAGCAGATGGGCGTGCCCTGGCCAGTGGCGCTGGGCTGCGTGTTCATCTCGGGCGTGGCGTTCCTGTTCCTGACGCTCACCGGTGTGCGCCAGCTGATCGTCGCCTCGATCCCGCAATACCTGTTCGCGGCAGTGGCGGGCGGCATCGGCCTGTTCATCGGTTTCATCGGCTTCAAGGACGCAGGCATCGTCGTCGCCAATCCGGCGACTTTCGTGGCGCTGGGTGACCTCAAGGCTCCCGGCGCGGCGCTGGCGCTGTTCGGCCTGGTGCTGATCGGTGCGCTCAGCGTGTGGAACGTGCGCGGGGCGATGCTGATCGGCATCCTCGCCACCACCGTGGTCGGCTGGCTCTGCGGCATGGTCTCGGTCAGCCCCGAGCCCTATTCTCTGGACGCGCTGACCGGCACTGCCTTCAAGCTCGACCTTGCCGGCGTGTTCGGCCTGTCGGGCAGCCATGGCCTCGGCCTGCTGGAAATCCTCTTCGTGTTCCTGTTCGTCGACCTGTTCGACAATATCGGCACCCTCGTCGCGGTCACCAAGCGCGCCGGGCTGATGGACAGCGAGGGCCGCATCCCGCGCCTCAACCGCATCCTCATCACCGATGCCGCCGCCACCATCGTCGGTTCGATGGCGGGCACCAGCACCGTCACCAGCTATGTCGAGAGCGCGGCGGGCGTGCAGGCGGGGGGGCGCACCGGCCTTACCGCCGTCGTCACCGGCGTGCTGTTCCTCGCCACCATGTTCGTGGCGCCTTACGCGCAGCTGATCCCGCTGGCGGCGACCGCGCCTGCGCTGATCATCGTCGGCGGCCTCATGCTGCTGCCGCTGACCGAAGTGAAGTGGGAAGACCCGCTGGCGGCGATCCCCGCCTTCCTGACGGTGGCGATGATCCCGCTGACCTTCTCGATCGCCAATGGCCTCGCCTTCGGCATCACTGCCCACGCCATCCTCAAGATCGTGCGCGGCACCGTCGTCAGGAAGGACTGGTTCCTGCTGGTGCTGGCGCTGCTGTTCGTCGCCCGCTTCGTCTGGATGGGAGCCGCCTGATGCGCGTCATGACCGTACTTGCCGGGGCCCTTGCGCTTTCGGCCGCCGTATCCGCCCCGGCGCGCGCCGCCGACAAGCTCGACGCTGTCCCGCGCACACTGGTGATGACGGCCTACGAGCCCGAATGGAACGCGCTTGTCCACGCGGTGCAGCAGCCGACCGCCTACCAGCTCAACGGCATGACCTACATGACCGGCGTGCTGGAGGGCAAACCCGTGCTGCTGATGCAGAGCGGCGTCTCGATGGTCAACGCGGCGATGAACACGCAGCTGGTGATCGACCGGTTCGCGGTGAAGCGCATCGTCTTTTCCGGCATCGCCGGGGGTGTCGATCCCGGGCTTTCGATCGGCGATGTGATCGTGGCGGAGAACTGGGGCCAGTACCTCGAAGTCTCCTTCGCGCGCCAGACCGACGGCGGCTGGCTGCCGCCCGAGAAGGTCAGCACCGGCGCGCCGGGCAACTGGGAGTTCATGTACCCGCGCCCGGTCCGCGTCAGCAATGCCGCGCAAGGGACGCAGCACATGTTCACCTTCGCGATGGACCCGCAGCTGCTGGACCTCGCCCGCAAGGTGGCGCCGACCGTCAAGATGGAGCGCTGCGTGGCCGCCGCGGCCACCCAGCGGGCCGGGTCCGAGCTGTGCCTGCCGCACGATCCCAAGGTCGTTGTCGGCGGCACCGGGGTCAGCGCCGGGGTCTTTGCCGACAACGCGAAGTTCCGCGAATACCTGCACGCCGCCTGGAAGGCCCGCGTGCTCGACATGGAAAGCGCGGCGGTGGCGCAAGTCGCCTATGCCAACCAGGTGCCGACCATCGTCTTCCGCAGCCTCTCCGATCTTGCCGGGGGCGACGCCCAGAAGAACATGGAGGATACTTTCGAACACCTCGCCTCGGTCAATTCCGCGCATGTCGTGCGTGCGTTCCTGACCGCGCTGCCGGACTGACGCGATGACCCTCACCACCGTCACCGGCCGTAACGGCATCGTCACCGCCCCGCACCGCCTTGCCGCCGAGGCGGGGCTGTCGGTGCTGATGGACGGCGGCAATGCCGTGGAGGCGACCGTTGCCGTCGCCGCGACGCTGGCGGTGGTCTACCCGCACATGACCGCGATCGGCGGCGACGGGTTCTGGGTGATCCGCGAGCCGGCCGGGCAGGGTGGCGGGACGGTCCATTCGGTCCACGGCTGCGGCGGCGCGGCTGCCGGGGCGGACCTGTCGCTCTACGCCGGGCTGGAGACGGTGCCGACGCGGGGGCCGCTGGCGGCCAATACCGTGGCGGGGACGATCTCGGGCTGGGCAGCGGCACTGGAGAGCGCAGGCGGCACATTGCCGCTCGGGCGCCTGCTGCGCGATGCGATCCGCTATGCGCAGGAGGGCGTTCCCGTCACCGCAGGCGGCGCCGCGATCGCCTTGGCCAAGGGCGACGAACTGCGCGCCGCACCGGGGGCCTATGCTACCGTGTTCGAACCTGAGGGTCGTCCGCTGGCCGAAGGTGACGTGCTGCGTAATCCGGCTCTGGCCGCGACCTTGCGCAAGCTGGCAAGCGACGGGCTCGACAGCTTCTATCGCGGCGATCTTGCAGCCCTGATCGCCGAAGACCTTGCCGCGCTGGGCAGCCCGGTTTCGGCGGCGGACCTTGCCGCGCACCATGCCACGCGGCCCGCGCCGCTCTCGGTGCCGATCCGGGGCGCGAGGCTCTACAACAGCGCGCCGCCGACGCAGGGCTTCGCCTCGCTGGTGATCCTGGCGCTGTTCGACCGGCTTGCCGCCGGGGCAGTGGACAGCTTCGCGCATGTCCATGGGCTGGTGGAGGCAACCAAGCAGGCCTTCCTGCTGCGCGATGTGCATGTCGGCGATCCGGCTTACACCGATTACGATTTTCAGGGCCTGCTGGACGATGCGGCCGCGCTCGATGAACTGGCCGCGCGGATCGATCCGGCACAGGCGCTGGCCTGGCCGCAGCCGCCGCAGTGGGGCGATACCTGCTGGTTCGGCGCGGCGGACGCGGAGGGGCGCGTGGTCTCCTCGATCCAGTCGACCTATTTCGAGTTCGGCTCGGGCCTGGTGCTGCCGCAGACCGGGATCGTCTGGCAGAACCGGGGCAGTTCGTTCCGCCTCGCCGAGACGGGCTGGAATGCGCTGAAGCCCGGCCGCAAGCCGTTCCACACGCTCAACCCGGCGCTGGCGGTGTTCGAGGATGGCCGGGTCATGGCCTATGGCACCATGGGCGGCGAGGGCCAGCCGCAGACGCAGGCCGCGCTGTTCAGCCGCTATGCGCGCTTCGGCGTGGACTTGCAGCAGGCGATCAGCGCGCCGCGCTGGCTCTTGGGGCGCACCTGGGGCGAGGTCACCACCTCGCTCAAGCTCGAGGACGGTTTCGACGAGGCGCTTTATGCTGCCCTGGCCGAGGCCGGGCACGATGTGGAGCGCGTGGGGCCGCTGACGGCGATGATGGGCCATGCCGGCGCCCTGGTACGCCTGCCGGACGGTTCGTTCGAAGGCGCCACCGATCCGCGCAGCGATGGCGGGGTAGCGGCATGGTAGAGGCCAGCGGCCTGCGCGCCGTCACCCGCTGCCAGGTGCTGGGTAGCGGGCCTTACAGCGAGACCGAACAGGGGCTCTATCGCGGCTATCTCAGCCCCGCCTACCACGCCGCCGTCGATCTGGTCGGCGCGTGGATGGTCGAGGCGGGCATGCGGGTCGACCTTGATCCTGCCGCCAATCTGCGGGGCCGCTACGAAGGCGCGGCGCCGAACGCACCGGCGCTGGTGATCGGCAGCCACCTTGATTCGGTGCGCGACGGCGGCTGCTACGATGGTCCGCTCGGCGTCATGCTGGGCATCGAATGCGTCGCTGCGCTGCACGAGCAGGGCCGCCGCCTGCCCTTTGCCATCGAGGTCTACGCGTTCGGGGACGAGGAAGGCTCGCGGTTTCCCGCCGCCATGCTGACCAGCCGCGCGGTGGCCGGAACGCTCGATGCGGATTTGGGTCGGATCGCCGATGCGCAAGGGGTGTCGCTGGAAGTGGCGCTCGCCTCGTTCAGGACCGACTACGACGTGGTGACGGCCAATACGCCGACCGACCGCCTCTCGGTGCAGGCCTACCGCAGCGCGCGCCGGGCGCCGGAAGACATCCTTGCCTATCTCGAGGCCCATATCGAGCAGGGCCCGGTGCTGGAGGCGGAAGGCCTTGCGCTTGGCACCGTCACCGGCATCGCCGCGCAATTGCGCTATGCCGCCACGGTACGCGGCATGGCCGGGCACGCGGGCACCAGTTCGATGCCGCTGCGCCGCGATGCGCTGGCGGGGAGCGCGGAAATGGTGCTCGCCATCGAGGCGATTGCCCGCGCGGACGGCTCGGACCTCGTCGCCACTGTCGGTACGCTGGAAGTCCTGCCGGGCGCCGCCAACGTGATCCCCGGCGAAGTGCGCTTCACCATCGACGTGCGCTCCGGCGACGCAGGGCGGCGCGACCGTGCGGCGCAGGCCATCCTCGCGCGGCTGGAGCAGCTCGCCTCGACGCGGGGCCTCGTGCTCGATCTGGCGCTGATCCATGACTTGCCCGCCAGTCCTTGCGACGAGGCGCTGATGGACCTGATGGACGCCGCCATGGCCGGGGCCGGTCAGCCGCCGCGCCGACTCGTTTCGGGCGCGGGGCACGATGCCATGGTGATGGCCGCGCTGTGCCCCACCGCGATGCTGTTCATCCGCTGCCGGGACGGCATCAGCCACAACCCCGCCGAGCATGTCGAACCGGCCGACGCCGAGGCGGCGCTGCGGGTCATGCTGGGCTTCATCGACAAACTGGGCCAGAAACACTTGGGAGACCGCCTTGCCGACCGACCTTGATCCGCTGCTCTTCGGCGAGATCGATCCGCCCCAGCGCCTGCTCATGGGCCCCGGTCCGATCAACGCCCACCCGCGCGTGCTGCGGGCGATGAGCGCGGACCTGCTGGGCCAGTTCGACCCGGAAATGACCGGCTACATGAACCAGGTCATGGCGCTCTACCGCCCGATCTTCGGCACCCGGAACCAGTGGACCATGCTGGTCGACGGCACCGCGCGTGCCGGCATCGAGGCGGCGCTGGTCTCGATGGTGGCGCCGGGCGACGTCGTGCTGGTGGTCAACTTCGGCCGCTTCGGCCTGCTGCTGACCGAGATCCTCACCCGCATCGGCGCGGTGATCGAGACGGTGGACGCGCCCTGGGGCGAAGTCGTGCCGCTGGACCGCGTGGCCGAGGCGATTGCCCGCTGCCATCCCAAGATCGTCGCCACCATCCACGGCGATACCTCCACCACCATGGCGCAGCCGCTCGACGGCTTTGGCGAGCTGTGCCGTCAGGCGGGGGCATTGAGCTATGTCGATGCCACCGCGACGATCGGCGGCATGGAACTGGCGGCGGACCGCTGGGGCGTCGACGTCGTCACCGGCGGCTTGCAGAAGTGCCTGGGCGGGCCGTCCGGCTCGGCGCCGATCACCATCTCGGACAAGGCCGCCGAGCATATCGGCCGCCGCCGCCATGTCGAGCAGGGCATCCGCCGCGACGACATCGCCGACGGGCAGGGGCCGCGCATCCGCTCCAACTATTTCGACCTCGCGATGGTCATGGATTACTGGTCGGACAAGCGCCTCAACCACCATACCGAGGCGACCTCGATGCTCTATGCCGCCCGCGAATGCGCGCGGATCGCGCTGGGTGAGGGACTGGAGGCGCGCTACGCCCGCCATGCCGCCGCGGGCCGGGCGATGGCGGCGGGCCTGCGCGCCATGGGCCTCACCGTCTTCGGCGACGATGCCTATCGGATGACCAATGTCACCGGCGTCTTCATCCCCAAGGGCGTCGACGGCGAGGCGGTGCGCAAGGCCATGCGCGAGCAGTTCGAGATCGAGATCGGCACCGCCTTCGGCCCGCTGCAGGGCCGGATCTGGCGGATCGGCGCGATGGGCTACAACGCGATGAAGCACAAGGTGCTGCTGACCCTGGCGGCGCTGGAAGCGTGCCTCAGGATGGAGGGCTTCGCGCTGCCGCTGGGCGATGCGGTGCCGGCGGCGCTGGAGGCCTGGTGCCAGGATGAGCAGGCATGAGCATGTGGCAGCGGCTTCGACACGCTCAGTCTGAGCGGCGTTTCAAGGCAAGCGTTATCCAGGTCCCGCTCGTCCCGAGCTTGTCGAAGGACCGCAGCGAAACGGTGCGCCCATGACCCGCGATCTTGTCGGCTATGGCCGCACGCCGCCCGATCCGCAGTGGCCGAATGGCGCGCGCGTGGCGGTGCAGTTCGTCATCAACTACGAGGAAGGCGCGGAGAATTCCGTTCTCAACGGCGATGAGCGCTCCGAGGCTTTCCTCAGCGAGATGGTCGGCGCCGCGAGCCATGCGGGCCGGGCGATGGCGATGGAAAGCCTCTACGAATATGGCAGCCGCGCCGGGTTCTGGCGGCTCCACCGGCTGTTTGCCGAGCGGGGCCTGCCGGTCACCGTGTTCGGCGTGGCCAAGGCCATGGCAATGAACCCCGAAGCCGTCGCCGCGATGCTGGAGGCGGACTGGGAGATCGCCAGCCACGGGCTGCGCTGGATCGATTACCAGTACGTCCCCGAAGAGGTCGAGCGGGCCCATATCGCCGAGGCCATCGCGCTTCACGAAAAGCTCACCGGCAGCCGCCCGCTCGGCTGGTATCAGGGGCGCACCTCGCCCAACACGGCGCGGCTGGTCGCCGAGGAGGGGGGCTTCCTCTACGATGCCGACAGCTACGCCGACGACCTGCCCTACTGGGACCGCCAGCACGGACGCCCGCAGCTGATCGTGCCCTATACGCTCGACGTCAACGACATGAAGATCGTCGCGCTCAACGGCTTTACCGAGGGCGAGCAGTTCTTCCGCCACATGCGCGACACCTTCGACCAGCTTTGCGAGGAAGGCGGGCGGATGATGAGCGTGGGTCTCCATGGCCGCATCGCCGGCAAGCCCGGCCGCGCCCGCGCGCTCGCGCGTTTCCTCGATCACGTTACCGCCAGCGGGCCGGATGGCAGGCCGCGTGCCTGGATCGCCCGCCGCATCGACATCGCCCGCCACTGGATGGAGCATTTTCCGGCATGACCATCGACGATCCCGACCTTCTCGCCGAAGTGACCGCAGCCTTCCGCGAATACGAGCGCGCGCTGATGGCGGACGACATCCCGGCGATGGACGCGCTGTTCCACGATGCGCCGACCACCAACCGCTACGGCGTGGGCGAAGTGCTTTACGGCATCGAGGAGATCCGCGACTTCCGCAAGGGACGCGGCGGCTCCCCGCAGCGCAGGCTCGGCCGCGTCGCGATCACGGTCTATGGCGACCGCTTCGCCACCGCCGATGCCGAGTTCTTCCGCGAGAACAGCGAGCGGCGCGGCCGCCAGACGCAGAGCTGGGTGAAGTTTCCCGATGGCTGGAAGGTGGTTTCTGCCCATGTCAGCCTCGAAGGCAGCACCCACTGATGACCGGGGGGACGACGGCGCTCTTCGAGCATAGCCCCTGGGTGGAGGCGCGCGCCGATGCGCGGCCTTCCTCCGGGGACCGGCTGGCCGATCTCCTGGCGGTGCTGCACGAGGCAAGCGCCGAGGAGCAGCTGGCGCTGATCCGCGCGCACCCGGAACTCGCGGGCAAGGCGGCGATCGACAGGACGCTGACCGAGGCCAGCGCCGCCGAGCAGGCGAGCGCCGGGCTCGACCGCCTGACCCCTCACGAATACGAACGCTTCCACGCGCTGAACGCCGCCTACCGCGACCGTTTCGGCTTCCCCTTCATCATCTGCGTGCGCCTGACCGACAAGGCGGGTATCCTGGCGGCCATGGAACGTCGGCTCGAAAACGGGCGCGACGTGGAAGTGGCCACGGCGCTGGAGCAGATCGGCGAGATCGTTCGCCTGCGGCTTGAGGACCTGCCATGACTTCCACCGGTGCCATTGGCCTGCCCGCGCTCGAGGCGCAGCTGGCGCGCGAGCTCGATCTGGTCGGTTTTGTCCGCCCGGAATGGGTGCGGCCGCGTGACTATGACGGTGAGCGCGTGCTCGACGTGGCGGTGATCGGCGGCGGCCAGTGCGGGCTGGCCACAGCCTTCGGCCTGCGCCGCGAGGGCGTGGCGAACGTCTTGGTCTTCGACGAGAACGCCGCCGGGTTCGAAGGCCCCTGGGAGACGTATGCGCGCATGGTCACCCTGCGCACGCCCAAGCATCTCAACCCGATCGATTTCGGCATTCCCTCGCTCACCTACCAGGCCTGGTGGCAGGCGCAGCACGGCCTTGCCGGCTGGGAGGCGGTGGACAAGATCGCGCGCGGCGACTGGATGGACTATCTGCGCTGGTATCGCGCCGTGCTGGACCTGCCGGTCGAGAACGGCGCGAAGCTCACGCGGATCGAGCCGCTGCCGCAAGCCGGGCTGCACCGTCTGCACTTCGCCAGCGGCGCGGTGGAACATGCCCGCAAGGTGGTGCTCGCCACCGGCATCCAGGGCGGCGGCGAGTGGCACACCCCGGCGATGGTGCGCGACAATCTGCCCAAGGCCTTGTGGGCGCATACCAGCGAGCCGATCGACTTCGGTGCGCATCGCGGCAAGCGCATCGGTATCCTCGGCGGCGGTGCCTCGGCTTTCGACAATGCCCAGCACGCGCTGTCACAGGGCGTCGCGGCGGCCGAAGTCTTCATCCGCCGCAAGCAGCTGCCGCGCGTCAACCCGATCCGTTTCATGGAGCGGGTGGGCTTCACCGCGCGCTACCCCGCGCTCGACGACGTCACCAAGTATGCGGCGATGGACTGTTTCCTCGGCCACAACCAGCCGCCGACCAACGACACGTTCGCGCGTGCGGCGGCGTTTCCGGGCTTCCATCTGCATCTCGGCGCGCCCTGGCTCGACGTGGCCGAGCACGAAGGGCGGGTCAGGGTGACCTCGCCGCAGGGGTTCCACGAGTTCGACTTCGTGGTGATCTCCACCGGTCTCGTCAGCGATCCCGGCCTGCGTCCCGAACTGGGCGAGGTCGCCGACCTGATCCTGCGCTGGGGCGAGCAGGTGACGCCCGCCGGTCCGCGCAACAGGCTGATCGACGCGCACCCCTATCTCGGCGAGGCGTTCGAGTTCCTGCCGCGGCCCGGCGCCGACGGGGCACCGCTGCACGGGCTCTTCGCGTTCAACTATTCGGCCCTGGTGAGCCTGGGGCTTTCGGCCTCGGCGCTGTCGGGGCTGCACAATGCCCTGCCGCGCCTGCTGCGGGGCGTGGCCGACCAGCTTTTCCTCGACGACCGCGATGAACTGGTGCGCGATTTCATGGCTTACGACGAGCATGAGTTCCTCGGCGCCTGGCCAAAAGGGGAGGCGGCATGAGCAGTCTTTCCACCCATGTCCTCGACACCGCCCACGGCTGTCCGGCCGAAGGCGTCGCGCTCGAACTGACCGATGCGGCGGGTACGGTGCTGTTCACCGGTACCACCAATGCCGATGGCCGCTGCCCCGGCATTCCCGCGCTGGCTGCGGGCACTTATGTGCTGACCTTTGCCGTGGCCGATTACTTCCGCGCCAAGGGGGCCGAACTGCCGCAGCCGCCGTTCATCGACCGGGTGCCGATCCATTTCGGCATTGCTGACGCGCACGGCCATTATCACGTGCCGCTGCTGGTCTCGCCCTTCGGCTATTCGACCTATCGGGGAAGCTGACATGACCGTGCGCTTCCTTCTCGATGGGGAAGTGGTGGAACTTGGCGAAGTCGATCCCACGGCGACGCTGCTCGACCACTTGCGCTATCGCCTGCGTCGCACCGGCACCAAGGAAGGCTGCGCCGAAGGCGACTGCGGGGCCTGCACCGTGCTGGTGGGCGAAGCGCAGAATGACACCGTGCAATGGCGCGCGGTGAACGCCTGCATCCAGTTCCTGCCGATGCTCCACGGCAAGGCGCTCAAGACCGTGGAGAGCCTGTCGCGCTCCGGCACGCTCGATCCGGTGCAGGCCTGCATGGCGGCCAATGGCTCCTCGCAATGCGGGTTCTGCACGCCGGGCTTCGTCATGGCGCTGCACGGCAAGGCGATCGGTGCGCTGGGCTGCGAATTGCCGGTGGCCGATGTGCTGGCGGGCAATCTCTGCCGCTGCACCGGCTACGGCCCGATCATCGAGGCGGGCGAGACGATTGCAACGGCGGCGGCCGATGAACGCGAACTGGCCGCGCGCCTGCACGCCATCGCGGGCGAGGGCGCCGGCGGCGAATGGCGCGGGCGCAAGTGGTTCGCGCCGCGCAGCAGCGAGGCGCTGACCCGCCTGCTGGCCGATCATCCCGAGGCCCGGCTGGTGGCCGGGGCAACCGATGTCGGCCTCTGGGTCACCAAGGGGCTGCGTGACCTTGGCGAGGTGATCTTTCTGGGCGACGTCGCCGACCTCGGCCAGATCGCGGAGACTTCCGAGGCGCTGACGCTGGGCGCCACCGTGCGTTATGCCGAGGCACATGCGGCGATGGCCCGGCTGCATCCCGATCTGGGCGAACTGGTGCGCCGGATCGGCGGCCTGCAGGTGCGCAGCGCCGGGACCGTGGGCGGCAATATCGCCAATGGCTCGCCCATCGGCGACGGTCCGCCGGCGCTGATCGCGCTGGGCGCCGAGGTGACCCTGCGCTCGCTGGCGGGGCGGCGGACGATCCCGCTGGAAGCCTATTTCCTGGACTACGGGAAGCAGGACCGGCGCGCGGGCGAATTCGTCGAATCCGTGCGTATTGCGCGCCCTGACCCTCACGCGGTGATCCATATCGCCAAGCTCTCGCGCCGGTTCGACAGCGATATTTCCGCGGTCTGCGGGGCGATCCATCTCACGGTTGCCGGCGGCAGGATTACCGCGGCGCGCGTGGCCTTTGGCGGCATGGCGGCCACGCCGCGCCGCGCCGGGGCCTGCGAGGCGGCGCTGGTCGGGCAGCCGTTCACGGTAGCGACGCTGGATGCCGCCGCCGAGGCGCTGCGCGGCGATTTCACCCCGCTCAGCGATGTGCGCGGTTCCGCCGCCTACCGGTTGGATGCCGCGGCCAACCTGTTCCGGCGCCTCTGGCTGCGCGAGCAGGGCACTTGCATCTCGGTGCTCGATCTGGAGGCCGGCCATGGCTGAGCGCGACCCCGCCTGGCAGGCCCGGGCACGGCCTGAAAACCCGCACGATTCCGCGCATCTCCATGTCACCGGCCAAGCCCGCTATGCCGACGATGCGCCCGAGCCGGTGGACATGCTCCACCTTGCCTTCGGGCAGGCGGGCGAGACGTGCGCGCGGATCGCCGCGATGGACCTTTCCGCCGTGCGCGCGGCAGAGGGCGTCGTCGCCGTCTATACCGCCGCCGATATTCCCGGCGACAACAACGTCGGCCCGGTCCGCCATGACGAGGGCCTGCTGGCGGACGGCGAAGTCACCTTCCCGGGCCAGCCGCTGTTCCTCGTCGCGGCGACCAGCCAGCGCGCGGCACGCAAGGCCGCGCGGCTCGGCAAGGTGGTCTACGAGACCCAGCCCGCCGTGGTCACCATCGCCGAGGCGCGCGCGGCAGGCAGCCGGATCGAGGCGACCCAGCGCATGGCGCGCGGCGATGCCGGCGCCGCGCTCGAGGCCGCGCCGCACCGCATCGCGGGCCGGTTCGCGATGGGCGGGCAGGACCATTTCTATCTCGAAGGCCATGTCTCGGTGGCGACGCCGGGTGAGGACGGGCAGGTCCATGTGCTGTGCTCCACCCAGCATCCGAGCGAGGTGCAGCACCTTGTCGCGCATCTGCTGGGCGTCTCCTGCGCCGATGTCACGGTGGAAGTGCGGCGCATGGGCGGCGGCTTCGGCGGCAAGGAAACCCAGGCCACCAGTTTCGCCGCCGCCGCCGCGCTGGTGGCGAGCAAGACCGGCCGCGCCGCCAAGTTCCGCGCCGACCGTGACGACGACATGGTGCTGACCGGCAAGCGCCACGAGTTCGAGGTCGCCTACGAGGCCGGGTTCGACGATGCCGGGCAGATCCTCGCGCTCTCGCTCCACCTCGCCTCGCGCTGCGGGGCGAGCGAGGACCTCTCGCCCGCGATCAACGACCGCGCGATGTTCCATGCCGACAATTGCTATTTCCTGCCCGACGTCGAGATCGTCTCGGAGCGGCTGAAGACCAACACCGTCTCCGCCACCGCGTTTCGCGGCTTCGGCGGGCCGCAGGGCATGCTGGCGATCGAGCGGATCATCGATCACGTCGCGCTGGCGCTGGGGATGGACCCGCTCGATGTGCGCAGCGCCAACCTCTACGGCCCGGGGCGCGCGGTGACGCCTTACGGCATGACCGTGGCCGACAACATCGCGCCGCAGCTGATCGCGCAGCTGCGCCGGGATGCGGATTACGACGCGCGCGCCCGCGCCGTCGACGCCTTCAACGCCGCCAGCCCGATCATCAAGAAGGGCATCGCGCTCACTCCGGTGAAGTTCGGGATCAGCTTCACCACCACCCACCTCAATCAGGCGGGGGCGCTGGTGCATGTCTATGCCGACGGCTCGATCCAGGTGAACCACGGCGGCACCGAGATGGGGCAGGGGCTCTACGTCAAGGTCGCGCAAGTGGTGGCGGACGTGTTCGCGGTGCCGCTTGCCAAAGTGCGCATCACCTCGACGCGGACCGACAAGGTGCCCAACACGTCGGCCACGGCGGCCAGTTCCGGCTCCGATCTCAACGGCATGGCGGCCTACAATGCGGCGATGACGATCCGCGACCGGCTGACCGCGTTCCTGGCCCGCATCCATGGCTGCGCCGCGCACGAAGTGGTGTTCTCCAGCGAAGGCGTTCTGGCGGGCGAGGAGCGGCTGACGTTTGCGCAAGTCGCCCGCAAGGCGCACATGGGCCGCATCTCGCTCTCCTCCACCGGCTTCTACGCCACGCCCGGCATCGAATACGACCGCGCCGCGCACCGGGGGCGGCCGTTCTACTACTTCGCCTACGGCGCGGCGGTGTCCGAAGTCGCCATCGACAGCCTGACCGGCGAGCACAAGGTGCTGGCGGTGGACATCCTGCACGACGTCGGCCGCTCGCTCAACGCGGCGGTGGACAAGGGGCAGATCGAGGGCGGCTTCCTGCAGGGGCAGGGCTGGCTGACCACCGAGGACCTGGTGTTCGACGGCAAGGGCCGTCTGCTCACCCACAGCCCGGCGACCTACAAGATCCCGACCGCGTCCGACCGCGCGAAACATTTCACCGTCAGCCTGTGGGACGGCGAGAACGTGGAGCCGACGATCAACCGCTCCAAGGCGGTGGGCGAGCCGCCGTTCATGCTGGCGATCTCGGTGTTCTCGGCCCTGAACCGCGCGGTCGCCGCCGCCGCGCCGGGCAAGCGCGCCATGCCGCAGCTCGATGCCCCGGCAACGCCCGAGCGGGTGCTGGCCGCGATCCGCGAGCTCGCCGCGCGATGACGCAGTGGACCGGTTGGCTGCGCCGGCTGCCGCAGGAGCCTTGCGCGCTGATCTCGGTGCTCGCCACCGAGGGCTCGGCGCCGCGCGGCGGCGGCACGCGCATGCTGGTGACGCAGGGCGGGCAGCAGGGCACGATCGGCGGCGGGCAGCTGGAGTTCCGCGCCGCCGAGCAGGCGCGCGCGATCCTGGCGCTGCCGCCGGGGAGCTGGCGGGTGCAGGACTATCCGCTCGGCCCCTTGCTCGGCCAGTGCTGCGGCGGCCGGGTGCGGCTGCTGATCGAGCATCTCGATCCCGCCGCGCTGGACTGGCTGCACGATGCCGAACCCGGGCGCATGCTGGTGACGACGCTGGCGCAGGGCGCGGTGCAGCGCGCGGTGTTCCTGCGCGAGACCGCGACCCATCAGTCCGCGCGCGGCGAGCGTCCGGGCATCGGCACCCGCATCGCCGAGCCGGTGGGCGAGCGGCCGCGCCCGTTCTACCTGTTCGGTGCGGGCCATGTCGGGCAGGCGATCGCGCGGCACCTGACCGGCCTGCCGCTGCAGCTCGCCTGGTTCGACACCCGGCCCGAGCAGGCGCGGATCGACGGCGTTACCGTCATGGCCGAGGACACGATCGCCCACTGTATCGCCGAAGCGCCCGAGGACGCCGCCGTCGCCATTCTCACCCACGACCATCCGCTCGACTATCACCTGACGCTGGCCGCGCTGTCGCGTCCGCCGCTGGCCTTTGTCGGGCTGATCGGTTCGTCGACCAAGATCGCCCGCTTCAAGTCGCGGCTCAGCGCCGACGGGGTGGACGAGGCGGCGATCGCCCGCCTCACCGCACCGATCGGATTGCCGGGGGTGACGGGCAAGGAACCCGACGTGATCGCCATCGCCGTGATCGCGCAGCTGCTGCAATTGAGGAGTACCCGATGATCCGCGCCTTTCGCGGCGAAGTGCTGTCCGTGTCCGGCGATCCGCGCAGCGACCCGCAAGCCGTGCGCCACGACACCGACGCCCTGCTCGTGGTCGAGGACGGCATCGTCATCGCGCGCGGGCCCCATGCCGATCTGGCGCCGCGTTACGGCGATGTGCCGGTGGAGGCACTGCCGGGCCTGATCGTGCCGGGCTTCATCGATGCGCACGTCCACTATCCGCAGACCGACCGCATCGCCGCCCACGGCGAGCAATTGCTCGACTGGCTGGAGCGGCACATCTTCCCGGCGGAAAAGGCCTTCGCCAGCAAGGCCCATGCCGAGGGCGTGGCGGCGTTCTTCCTGGGCGAACTGCTGCGCAACGGCACCACCAGCGCGCTGGTGTTCCCGACCGTGCACGAACAGTCGGTCGATGCCCTGTTCGAAGCCGCGCTGGAGCGGCGGATGCGGATCATTTCCGGCAAAGTGCTGATGGACCTCGGGCCGGAGGGGCTCTGCGACACGGCCGCCGCGGGCCGGGCGCAGAGCGAGGCGCTGATCCGCCGCTGGCGCGGGCGCGGGCGGCTGGGCCATGCGGTGACGCCGCGTTTCGCGCTCTCTTCCTCCGATGCCCAGCTGGCCGCCGCCGGGGCCCTGCTGGCCGAGCATCCGGATGTGCTGATGCACACCCACCTGGCGGAAAACCGGCGCGAATGCGCCGAAGTGGAGGCGCGCTTCCCGGCGGCGGCGGACTATCTCGACGCGTACGACCGGTTCGGCCTCGTCACCGCGCGCTCGGTCTTTGCGCATGGCATTCACCTCTCGGACCGCGCCTGCCAGCGCCTCCACGAGAGCGGGGCGGGGATCGCCGTATGCCCCAGTTCCAACTTGTTCCTCGGCTCGGGTTTCTTCGATTTCGGGCAGGCGGACCGGCACGGGCTGAAGCTGGGCCTGGGCACCGATGTCGGCGCGGGGACGACCTTCTCGCTGCTGCACACCCAGGGCATCGCCTATCAGGCCGCGCTGATGAAGGGCGAGCGGCTCGATCCCTTCCGCGCGCTCTGGCTGGCGACGGCGGGC
Source organism: Novosphingobium clariflavum (assembly GCF_026420865.1). Lineage (GTDB taxonomy): Bacteria > Pseudomonadota > Alphaproteobacteria > Sphingomonadales > Sphingomonadaceae > Novosphingobium > Novosphingobium clariflavum. Next base: position 178,337 of record NZ_JAPCWC010000005.1, read on the forward strand.
AGCGCCGCGCTGCTGCACATAGCGGACCGCGTCGGCAGTCTCGCGGTGGGGCAGGAGGCCGATTTCGTGGTGCTCGATCCACAGGCTACGCCGCTGCTGGCGCGCCGCACGCGGGGCGCGGACCTTGCGGAACGGCTCTTCGCGTTGCAGGTGCTGGGCGACGACCGCGCCGTGCAGCGCACTTATCTGCTGGGCGACTGCGCCTGGAACAGGGACAAGACATGACCGACCTCGACACCTTCATCGCCGGCCTGCCCAAGGCCGAGCTTCACCTCCACATCGAGGGCAGTCTCGAGCCCGAGCTGATGTTCGCGCTGGCGGCGCGCAACGGCGTGACGATCCCTTTCGCCAGTGTCGAAGAGGTGCGCGCGGCCTACGATTTCTCGAACCTGCAGGACTTCCTCGACATCTACTATGCGGGCGCGCAAGTGCTGCTCACGCGGCAGGACTTCCATGACCTTGCGGCGGCCTATTTCGCGCGCGTGGCGGCGGACGGGGTGGTCCATGCCGAGATCATGTTCGATCCGCAGACCCATACCGACCGCGGCGTCGCCTTTGCCGAGGTGATCGAGGGCCTGCTCTCGGCGATGGCGGTGGCCGAGGCGGAACACGGGATCACCAGCAGCCTGATCCTCTCGTTCCTGCGCCATCTTTCCGAAGATGCCGCCTTCGCCACGCTGGCCGAGGCGGAGCCCTGGCTGGACCGGATCACGGCGGTCGGGCTCGATTCCTCCGAGCTGGGCCATCCGCCCGAGAAGTTCGCCCGCGTCTTTGCCGCCGCGCGCGAAAAGGGACTGAAGATCACCGCCCATGCCGGCGAGGAAGGCCCGCCGGACTATGTCCACCAGGCGCTCGACGTGCTGGGGGTCGACCGGATCGACCACGGCAACCGCGCGCTCGAAGACCCCGCGCTCATCGAACGGCTGGCGCGCGAGGGCATGACGCTGACGGTCTGCCCGCTGTCCAACCACAAGCTCTGCGTGGTCGACGATCTGGCCGATCACCCGATCGACGCAATGCTCGCCCGCGGCCTCAAGGCGACGATCAATTCCGACGATCCGGCCTATTTCGGCGGCTACGTGGCCGACAACTACCGCGCCGTTGCCACAGCGCGCGGGCTGGACCGCGCGGCGCTGGCGAGGCTGGCGCGCAACAGCTTCACCGGCTCGTTCCTGCCGGAAGAGGCGGTGGCGGCGCATCTCGCCCGCATCGACGCCTACCTGGCGGAGCAGGTCTGATGGCAAAGCTGCTGCGCGCCGCACTGACGGCGCTGCTCATGCTGGCCGCGCCCATCGCCGCCCACGCGCAGGAGCCCAGGCGCAAGGTCATCATCGATGACGAGGGCTTCGCGCTGATGCACCTGATGCTGCTGGAGAGCGACAAGGTCGATGTCGTGGGCATCACCACCGTCTCGGGCAATACCTGGGCCAGGCGCGCCACCGCCATGGCCCTGCGCGGGCTCGAGATCGCCAGCCGCCCCGACGTGCCGGTGGCCGAGGGCGCGACCTATCCGCTGCTCAATTCCGAAGTGCTGACCGAGCGCTGGGAGGCGCTCTACGGCAAGCTGACGTGGAAGGGCGCGTGGATGAAGCAGTGGGTCGAACCCACCCATCAGTCGACGCCTGCCTACTATGGCCCGGACGACCCGGTGGACCTGCCCTGGGGCAATGCCAGGCTGAAGGCTTCGAGCGAGATCGCCGCGAATTTCCTGATCCGCATGGTGCACAAGTATCCCGGGCAGATCACCATCGTCGCCTGCGGGCCGCTCACCAACCTCGCGCTGGCGCAGCGGCTCGATCCGGCCTTCGCCTCGCTGGCGGGGGAACTGGTCTACATGGGCGGCAGCCTCAACCCGCAGCAGCAACTCGACAATGTCTCGGCCGCGCAGTTCGCGCGCGAATATGCCAATTCGCCGCGCCGCGAGTTCAACGCCCGCTTCGATCCCGAGGCGGCCAGCATCGTCTCGCGCAGTCCCTGGCGCAAGATCACTGTGATCCCCGCCGACCCCTCGACCGGCACGCAGCTGACCCCGGAACTGGTCAAGGCGATGACCGCCGCCGCCGATCCCGACCTCGGCACCTTCATTGCCCGCATGGAGCCGGGCTTCCCGATGTGGGACGAGATCGCCGCGGGCGTGCTGCTCGATCCCGGCATGGTGAGCGAGGCGGAAGACCTCTACGTCGACTTCAACTCGCAGTTCGGCGCGGGCTACGGCGACATGCTGAGCTGGCGCGAGGGCTATCAGCCGGGGCTGGGCGAGCGCAAGGCGCGGGTCGTGCGCAAGATCGACGCCGCCCGGCTCGATGCCTTGATGGTGCGGCTGATGGCGAACAGCCGCAAGTAGCCGCTGCCAGCAGGCGCAGGCAGGAGCGGTCGCGCAGCGCACGCTCCTGCCTCGCCGAACATCAGGACAGGCGTTCGGGCACCGACATCGCTTCCTCGATGATGGCATCGCGGGTGCCCACCGATTCCCACGGGAACACGAACCAGCGCTTGTCCTCGGCGCGGTCGATCATGTCGACCCACAGGTCCACTTCGACCTTCGAGCTCTTGTTGTTGATCAGCACGCCGAAGTGCAGGTTCTCGGCGACGCCGCCGTTGCTGGCGAGCAGGCCGCGGATGTACTCGATGGTGCCGCCCGAATCGTTGATGTCGTCGATGAACAGCACCCGGGTGCCGTTCGCGCTCATGCCCGCGATCTTGGCCAGCAGCTCGTCGGCAAAGCCGGGAACTTTCGACGAGTGGTCGATCGAGAGCATCGGCAGGTCGAGCTGCTGCGACATGTAGACGGCGGGAACCAGCCCGCCGCGGCCGATGCCGATCACGAAATCGGGCTGCCACGCGCTCTCGGAGACCTTGCGCGAAAGCTGGCGGACCTTGGCGAGGAAGTCTTCGTAGTATTCGAGGAAATGGAGCTGGGGCTCGGCGGATTCGGACATTGTCGGAGTTCCTGAAGGGAGAGGTTGGAAAGGAAAATATCGGGTTCGCGGGCGCCGATCAATCGACGTGCTCGGGCATCTCGGCGGCTGGCCGGTGGCCGGCCGGCCGGTCCGCCGGCGCGCGCCCTGCCTGGGGACGTGTCGAGGCGGCATAGCTGAGCTGGCCGAAGCCGTTCTCGATCTCGCCCAGCACCAGCGCCGCCGCGTAGGACGGGGTGCGCGCCGAGGCGGTGCACAGCGCCAGGGTCATCGGCCGCAGCAGCGGATCGGAAATGCGGGTGAAGTTGAGCAGCCCGCGCTGCACCTCGGTGGCGACGTCGAGCGAGGTCAATACGCCGACGCCGACCCCGCGCATGACCAGCGAGGTGATCATCTGGATGTTGTCGCTCATCACCTTGCGTTCGGGCGCGACCCCGGTGGCGCCTTCGAGCACGGCGATCTGCTGGCACACCGCCAGGGGTTCGGCCGGGGCGATCATCGGTTCGCCCGCGCAGGCGGAAAACCGCGCCTCGCGCCGCTCGCCCAGCGGATGGCCGGGCGGGGTGAGGAAGCCCAGCACCACCTCGACAAAGGCGCGCACGGTAAGGTCGCGGTAGGAATGCGGCTCGAACAGGATGCCGAAGTCGACCTCGCCCTCGGCGATGGCGCGGCGCACCTGTTCGTTGCCCTGCACTTTCACGCCCACCGAAATGCCGGGATAGGCCTGCTGGATCGCGTGGATCATGTCGGGCACGTAACCCTTGGCGAGCGCGTCGATCACGGCGATGTCGACATGGCCGCGTTTCAGCCCGCGCAAGTCCTCGATCCGGGCGCGCAGGCTGGCCATGCCGTGCTGCCACTGGCTGCCGGATGCCATCATCATCTCGCCCGCCGCGGTCAGCCGAAGGCCGGTGGGCAGGCGCTCGAACAGCGGCAGGCCGAGTTCGGCCTCGACGTTGAGGATCTGCCGGTCGATCGCCGAGGCGGAGACGTTGAGCTCGTCGGCCGCCTTGCGGATCGACCCGAGCCTGCCCACGGCCATGAAATAACGGAGAAAACGCGAAAACGCCGGCATGCGACCGTGAACCTGCTCTAATTTTTGCAACGCTGCGTCGAAATCATTGCGTTTGCTCGCACCGAGTCAAGCCCTTACGCAATGGGAAACGTCGAAAGGTGCGACTGGGGCAGCCATCCGGAACCCGCGGAATCTCCGCGTTTCGGGCGGCGGCCTGCGAGCGCGCGATCGGCTCGGGGGCGCAAATTCCAAGGGGTTTCCCAACACTCTCAAAGAGTTCGCGCCCCCTCACGGGGTTCAGGGGTTGATGAGCACGATTCAATCGATTGCCGTGCGCGGCAGATGGAGACTGGCCGCCGCGCTTGCGGCGCTGGCCGTGCCGTCGCTGCCGGGTGCGGTGCCGGTCGCCGGGGCGGCCGAGCCGGCGGTCCCGGCGCTGCCCCGCCTCGCCCCGATTCCCGTCAAGGTGGTGGTGGTCGCCAATTTCGAGCCCGGGGCCGACACCGGTGATGCGCCCGGCGAATTCCAGCTCTGGGCCGAACGCGAACACATGGACGAGCAGATCGCCGTTCGCGGGGTGCTGCATCCGCTGCTGCGCAACAAGGACGGGCTCTACGGCATCGTCTGGGGCAGCGCCGGTTCGTTGATGAGCGGGGTGGGCGAGCAGCTGACCGCGCTGACGCTCGACCCGCGTTTCGATTTCTCGAAGACCTACTGGCTGTTCACCGGCATTTCCGGGGTCGATCCCGAAGTGGCCTCGGTCGGCAGCGCGGCATGGTCGCGCTGGGTGGTCTCGGGCGATACCCTGCGCGAGTTCGACGACCGCGCGGCGCCCGGGGGCTGGCCTTACGGCCTTTTCGCGATCGGCGCCAAGGCCCCCAACCAGCTTCCCGACAATCCCGACAGCTTTGCCGGCATGACCGATGCAGGCGCATTGTCGATGGTCGCGCCGCTAAACCGGGGGCTGGAGGGCTGGGCTTTCGCGATGACCAGGAACGTCGTCATCCCGGACAATCCCGATTTGGCGAAGGCGCGGGCGGCCTGGAAGGGCTATCCCAATGCCCAGAAGCCGCCGTTCGTGCTGGAGGGCGAGACGCTGGGCTCGGTGCGGTACTGGCACGGGCCCGAACGCACGCAGTGGGCGCGGGACTGGGTGAAGCTGTGGACCGGCGGCAAGGGCCGGTTCGTCATGACCAACATGGAAAGCCAGTCGATGCAGGGCGCCATGCTCAATGCCGCGGCGCAGGGGCGGGTGGACCTGAACCGGGTGCTGGTGCTGCGCACCGCCAGCAATCCCTCGATGCCGCCGCCCGGCGTCGATGCCCTCGCCAGCGTCGGCGACGAGGGGCCGGGGCAAATGGCGGCCTACGAGGCGAACTACCGCGTCGGCGCGCCGGTGGTGCATGCGCTGCTGGCGCATTGGGAGCAGTACAAGGACACGATTCCCGCAAGTGCCGGGCCGGGGGGCGCGGCGAAGTGAAGCGGCTTCTCGCCTCGATGCTTCTGGCCGCTTCGGTGCTGGCGTCTGCCTCGGCGGCGCGGGCCGACGCCGCCGGAGAGGCCCGCGCGGCCCGCGTGATGGATGCGCTGTCGGGCAATGCGGCGATGCTGCGCACGTTCCTTCAGGCGATGCCCAAGGGCGGCGACTTGCACAACCACCTGGGCGGCACGCCTTCGGCGGAGGACTGGCTGGACTGGGCGGGCAAGGCGGGGTTCTGCGCCGGTGCTGATCTGGCGCTGGTGCCGCCGCCCTGCGCCGAGGCCGACAAGATCACCCGCCTAGCCAGCGACCGGCCGTTCGCATATGCGAAACTGGTCGATCACCTCGGCACGCGCGGCTGGCAGCACGGAATCGGCGCGGACGAGGTGTCCGGCCATACCCAGTTCTTCATCAGCTTCGACCGGTTCGGCCCTGCCGCGCGCGGGCAGATGGCGCAGGCGATGATGGTGGCGCTGCGCACGACCGCAGGCGATCACGGGCTCTATCTCGAACTCATGCACAATCCCGAGGTCATGATGGCCTCGATCCTCGCCGCGCCTGACGTGCCGCTCGACGAGGCGGGGCTGGCGGCGCGTTATGCCGCGGAAATGAAGGCGCTGGCGCCCGTCATCGCCCAGGCCCGCGCCGAACTGGACGGCGACGAGGCCGCCGTGCGCAAGGGGCTGGCCTGCGGCACCGCCGCGGCCGATCCGGCCTGCGGGGTGGCGCTGCACTATCTTGCCAGCGGGTTCCGCGCGCTGCCGCCCGCGCAAGCGTTCCGCTCGCTGATCCTCTCCTTTGCGCTGGCCGACGCCGATCCGCGTTATGTCGGCATCAACCTGGTCCAGCCCGAGGACTGGCCGGTCGCTCTTCGCGATTACGACCTGCACATGGCGATGGTGCGCTTCCTTGCAGCGCGGTACCCGAAGGTCCACCGCACGCTCCACGCGGGCGAACTGGCCTTCGGGCAAGTGCCGCCCGCGGCGATGAAGAACCATATGCGAAAGGCCATCGCGGCGGGAGCGGAGCGCATCGGCCATGGCAGCGGCATCGCCTATGAGGACGACGCCCCCGCTACGCTGCGCCGCATGGCCGCCGATCATATCGCGGTGGAGGTCAACCTCACCAGCAACGACGTGATCCTGGGCGTGACGGGCGGCGCGCATCCGATCACTCTCTACCGCCGCTTCGGTGTGCCGGTGACGCTCTCGACCGACGATCAGGGCATCCTGCGCACCGATCTCACCCATGAATACGAGCGGGCGGTGCGCGAGCAGGGGCTGACATACGCCGATCTCAAGAAAGTCGCGCGCGACAGTCTGGAGTTCGGTTTCATGCCCGGCAGCGGCGTCTGGCGGGATCGCCGCGCGGGCGAACCGGTGGCGGCCTGCGCGTCCGGTTTTGCCGCGCCGGCCTGCCGCGCGCTGCTGGCAGGCAGCCAGAAGGCCCGCCTCGAAGCCGAACTCGAAGCGCGGTTCGACCGCTTCGAGGCAGGCATGGACGACTGGAATCCGGCGCCCGGCTCCCCATCGGAGCGGGCGCCCGGCAAGAGCGAATAAGAAAAACAAGCAATGGGTGCCCGGCGCGCCGCCACAGGACGCGCCGCAACAACAATAAGCCCCATGGGAGAGGTGGGACACACACAAAGCGAATCCGGTCCGCATCAGGGGTGAGCGGCGCGGAGTTCAGGGGGTTTGGCACGATGACCGCATCAATCGACAATGAGGTGTTTTTCCGTTCGGCCATGACGCTTGGCCAAAAGTCCTGCAGGCGGCGGCGAGGAGGCTTCCTGGGCCTCACGGCCGCGCTGCTGTGCGGATCGGCGATGGCTTCGCCGGCCTTCGCCGAAGACGCACCGGCGGAACCGGCGCCGACCGAGGAACCGGCCAAGGATATCGTCGTCACCGGCTCGCTCGGCGCGCTTCCGGTAGCCGATGTCGGCTCGGTGTTCGGCTTCGACAAGACCATCACCGAAACGCCGCGCTCGGCCTCGACGATCAGCAACGAGCAGATCGAACGCTTCGGCATCACGGACATCTACGATCTCGTCGCGCAGGCGCCGGGCACGTTCACCAACTCGTTCTTCGGGGTCGGCGGCGCGCTCGACATTCGCGGCACGCCGGGTGAAGTCTACTTCCGCGGCATGCGCCGCCTCGACAATCCGGGCAACTACCCGACCCCGATCGGCGCGTCGGACCGCATCGACATCGTGCGCGGCCCCGCCTCGCCGATCTACGGCCCGTCGAAGACCGGCGGCTACATGAACTTCGTGCCCAAGACCGCGCGCGTGGCGGGCGGTTCCTACCTCTCCGATCCCGAAGGCGAAGTGACCTTTACCGGCGGCTCGTGGGAGAAGGCCGATCTCAAGGCCGAAATCCGCGGGCCCGGCAAGATCGGCAGCCAGGAATTCGGCTACAGCCTGTTCGCCGAGGTTGAGGATTCCGGCAGCTACTACCGCAATATCTCCACCAAGAACACGGTGCTTCAGGCCGCTTTCGATACCGACTTCACGCCCAACCTGCGGCTGGAATTCGGCGGCATGTACCAGAACTTCAAGGGCGTGCAGAATGGCGGCTGGAACCGTCTGACGCAGGATCTGGTCAATAACGGCACTTACATCACCGGCGCCGCGCAGGCCGTCGATGCCAACGGCGACGGCCAGATCTCGGCCAGCGAATTCAACGCCATCGGCAGCTTCGGCCCGTTCGGCGTGCCCGCCGCCTCGTTCACCGACGCGACCTTCAAGGCCAATTACCCCTGGCTGGCGCTGACCAACACCGGCACGACCAAGCTCAGCCGCAAGGACGTGCTGGCGGGCAAGGACGACCGGCTCGATAACCGTGGGACCACCTTCTACGCCGACCTCATCTGGGACGGCGAGGACGATCTCCAGATCAAGAACCAGGCCTTCTACGACAGCTACGAGAACATCAACGAGAACGCTTACGGCTTCGCGCAATTCCACGATTCGTGGGTGTTCGAGGACAAGATCGTGCTGTCGAAGAAGTTCACCAGCGATCTCGGCAAGTTCGCGTTCCAGCTCTCGCCCTCGATCCGCTACACCAAGTTCAAGCACGGTGACGACTTCGACTACGAATACTTCCACCGCGTCGACCTGACGGTGGGCTACAACGCCCTGTCCGATCGCCTGCTCGCCACCGAATGCCCGTTCAGCACCGAGGCCGGTTACACCGCGGCGGACTGCGGCTATTCGAACTACGTCACCGGCCACTACACCGACTACGCACTGGCGGGCCTTGCCGATCTCGACTTCAACTTCGGCCTCGGCATCACGCTGGGCGGCCGCTACGACTACATCAAGGCCAAGTCGACTTACGATCCCACCAAGATGCTGGTCGCCCCCACGCTGGTTTCGGCCAGCAACAGCAAGGGCGCCTGGTCATGGTCGGCCTCGGCCAACTACAAGCTGCCCTTCGGCGTGATCCCCTATGCGACCATCGCCCGCCAGTCGACGGTGATCGCCGGGCAGGGCGCCGAACTCTACGCAGGTGACGTCGCCGCGGGCACTTTCGTCTCGGCATCCAAGCTCTACGAAGGCGGCATCAAGGGCAGCTTCCTGGACGACCGGCTCTATGCGGCGCTGTCGGTCTACAAGCAGAAGCGCACCGACTACAACATCCAGTCGATCACCGTGAACCAGTCGGTGGAGACCAAGGGGCTCGAGGCCGAGGCGCGCTGGTCGGTCAACAAGCACCTGCTGGTGACCGGCGGCTATACCCGCACCAAGGTCTACAACCTGACCGCCATCGAGGACGGTTCGCTGTTCAGCTTCTTCGGCATCGAGGACCTGGTCAACGTCTCCGATCCCACGCTCTACCTCGGCGGCCAGCCGCTCGGGCTGGTGCTGGTGGACAGCAAGGCGAAGTCGCGCCGCGCCGGTATCCCGACCAACCTCTACTCGCTGACGGCGACTTATGCCTTCGACATGGGCCTTGCGCTCAGCGCCAGCGCGGTGAAGGTGGATTCGGTCTATTCCGGCCAGTCGCAGGCGGTGAAGCTGCCGGCCTATACCAAGGTCGATGTCTCGGCCTCCTACGAGACCGGGCCCTGGCTGTTCCGCGTGGTGGTGAAGAACGCCACCAACGAGCGCTACTTCCGCGCCAACTTCACCGAACTGTTCGGCTCGACCATCGTGCTGCCGGAAACCCCGCGCAGCTGGCAGGGCTCGATCGTCTACAAGTTCTGATTTTTCCTCTTCCGGGGGCGCTTCCCTACTGGCGCCCCCGGTTCCCTTTCGAGGCGCGTGCTCCCGATGATCCTTTCGAAGACCTTTCCCGCGCTCCTGGCGGCCGCCTCGCTGGCGCTGGGCGCGGCCCCGGTGCTCGCGGCTCCTGCCGTTCCCGACATTTCCGCCTGCCAGGCCGGCAAGCCCTGCGCCGCGCCGCTGCCGGTGAAAGTGGTGGTCGTCTCGCTGTTCGAGATCGGCGCCGACGAGGGCGATACGGCGGGCGAATTCCAGCTCTGGAAAGAGCGCGCGCACCTCACCCAGCGCATTCCTTTCCCGCAGTCGTTCCACGATCTCTACTACAACCCGGAGACGCAGGTTCTGGGCATGGTGACCGGCGTCGGCACCGCGCGCTCGACGGCGGCGACGATGGCGCTCGGCCTCGATCCGCGCTTCGATCTGTCGAAGGCCTACTGGCTGGTAGCGGGCATTGCCGGGATCGACCCCGAGGATGCCTCGATCGGCTCGGCGGCCTGGGCGCGCTACGTGGTCGACGGCGACCTCGCGCACGAGATCGACGCGCGCGAGATCCCCAAGGACTGGAAGAGCGGCTATTTCCCGCGCCACCTGAAGGGCCCGAACGATACCGCGACGCCCATCGATACCTCGGGCGGCGAAGTCTACCAGATCAACCCCAGGCTGGTCGGCTGGGCGTTCAACCTGACCAAGGACGTGACGCTGCCCGACAGCGCGGCGATCCGCACCGAACGCATGCGCTTCACCGGCTATCCCAACGCCCAAAAGCCGCCGTTCGTGCTCGAGGGCGAGACGCTTTCGGCGATGACCTTCTGGCACGGCAAGCTCTTGACCGACTGGGCCAACGACTGGGTGCATTATTGGACGCAGGGCAAGGGCGAATTCGTGACCTCGGCCATGGAAGATACCGGGGTGCTTCAGGCGATGACCTATCTCGACCGGATCGGGCGGGCGCAGAAGGACCGCGTGCTCGTGCTGCGGGCCGGTTCCAACTACACGATGCCGCCGCCGGGCGTGGATGCCGCCTCCTACCTGCTGCGCGAGAACGAGGGCTATGCCGGGCTCGAAGCCTCGGTGGAGAGCCTCTACGTGGTCGGCTCCAAGGTGGTCGATGCGTGGCTCAAGAACTGGGATACCTACAAGGATACCCCGCCGGAATGATCAATTAGGGGAAAAGCTCGCGGCGATCCTCTCCAGTATCGCCGCCAGCTTTTCCGCTTCGTCCGCGCTGCCGGGATGGACCGGGGCGCGGATGAAACCCAGGCGCCGCGTCAGGCCGAAATCCCTCACTTCGGCCGTCGCCGTCCCTTCCGGGGCCAGCGAGCGCGGCGCCACCGTTATGCCAAGTCCCGCCGCGACCATGCGCAGGCAGCGGTCCTCGTTCTCGCTGCGCAGGGCAAAGCGGGGGCGCACCCCGGCGTCGGTGAAGAAACGGCTGGTGCGCTGCAGCGCCTCGCAGGCGCGGCGCGCGATCATGATCTCGCGGGCAAGGTCCCCGGCGGCGACCTCGGCGGTTCCGGCGAGCGGGTGGTGCGCCGCCATGACCACGACATAGGGTTCCTCCAGCAGCGGCGTGACCTCGGGCCCGTTTTCGCTCTTGTCCAGCAGGGTGAGGGCAAGCTGGATCTTGCCGCCGGCCAATTGCCCGCGCAGGTCGTGGTCGTCCCCTTCGACCAGTTCCACGCCGTAGTGCGCCGCCAACTGCCCGGCGACCCGCTGCAGCATCGCGCCGCAGACCGTCGGGATCACCCCCAGCTTGAGATCCGGCCAGGGCTGCTCGGGATAGGCCGAGGCCTTGGCGAACTGGTCGGCGCGGCGAAAGCCCGCTTCCAGATCGCGGGCGATCGGCAGGAAGGCGCCGCCCGGTTCGGTCAGGCGGACATGGCGCCGGTCGCGCACGAACAGCGCAGAGCCCACCAGCCGTTCGAGTTCGGCGATGGCGGTGGAGACGGTGGGCTGTGTCACATGCAGCCGCGCTGCCGCCTGGCTGAAGCTGCCGGAATCGGCCACGGCCAGGAAATGCCGGATGTGGGCGCGTTTTATCATTGGTAAAATCTATTCAAGGGTCATGTAAGTTTCAATTTGTTTGCATCATGGCCCTGCGATAGGCTCGCCCGCAAAGGCCGCAAGGACGCGCCGTGGAATTTTGGGAAGACGACATGAAAGCCACCCCCGACTTCGACTTCGCGCTGGGTGAAAGCGCCGGGATGATCCGCGAAAGCGTGGCCCGCTTCGCCGACGAGCAGATCGCGCCGCTGGCTGCCAGGATCGATGCCGAGGACTGGTTCCCGCGCGAACTCTGGCCCGCGATGGGCGAACTCGGCCTGCACGGGCTGACGGTCGAGGAAGAGTGGGGCGGCACCGGGCTCGGCTATCTGGAGCATGTGATCGCGGTGGAGGAAGTCAGCCGTGCCTCGGCCTCGGTCGGCCTGTCCTATGGCGCCCATTCGAACCTTTGCGTCAACCAGATCCGCCGCTGGGGCAATGAGGCGCAGAAGGCGAAGTACCTGCCGAAGCTGATCTCGGGCGAGCACGTTGGCAGCCTTGCCATGTCCGAAGCGGGCGCGGGCTCGGATGTCGTGGGCATGAAGCTGCGCGCCGATGCGGTGGCCGATGATCGCGGGGCTGGCTTCCGCCTCAACGGCACCAAGTTCTGGATCACCAACGGCACCTATGCCGATGTGCTGGTCGTCTATGCCCGAACCGATGCCGAGGCGGGATCGAAGGGCATCACCGCCTTCCTGATCGAGAAGGACATGCCCGGTTTCTCGATCGGCCAGAAGATCGACAAGCTGGGCATGCGCGGCTCGCCGACGTGCGAGCTGGTGTTCGACGATTGCTTCGTGCCTGCCGAAAACGTGATGGGCCCGCTGAACGGCGGCGTCAAAGTGCTGATGAGCGGCCTCGACTACGAGCGCGTGGTGCTGGCGGGGCTTCAGATCGGCATCATGCAGGCCTGCCTCGACACCGTGATCCCCTATGTGCGCGAGCGCCGCCAGTTCGGCAGCGCGATCGGCACGTTCCAGCTGATGCAGGCCAAAGTGGCGGACATGTACGTCGCGCTGCAATCGGCGCGGGCCTATGTCTATGCCGTGGCGCGGGCCTGCGATGCCGGGCAGACCACGCGCTTCGATGCGGCCGGCGCGATCCTGCTGGCGAGCGAGAACGCCTTCCGCGTCGCCGGCGAGGCGGTGCAGGCGCTGGGCGGGGCGGGCTATACCAGGGACTGGCCGGTCGAACGCTATCTTCGCGATGCCAAGCTGCTGGATATCGGCGCAGGCACGAACGAGATCCGGCGGATGCTGATCGGGCGCGAACTGATCGGGGCTTAAGAGAGAAAGGGGATTCTGGGGCCCTTCGACAAGCTCAGGAGATCCCCCAGGCCCGCATAACGTGTTGCTCTCCCTGCCGCGCAGCCAAGAAGTCTCCCAACGCAGCCACGGGCGCGCTACGGAGTTGGTCCGCGTAACCCAGACGGTATTGGGGGTGCAGGGGGGCGAAGTTTATCCAGAGCTTTGCCGAGGGGCTCCCCCTGCGTTAACTCTTCACTTCTTACCCCTGCTTCACCCGCAGCAGGCCTTCCTGCGCCACGCTCGCCACCAAGGTCCCGTCGCGCGCATAGATCGCGCCGCGTGCGAAGCCGCGTGCGTGGCCGGACCAGGGGCTGTCCATCGCATAGAGCAGCCAGTCGTCGATCGGCGGGGTCTGGTGGAACCAGATCGTGTGGTCGAGGCTGGCGCCGGAGACGCCGGGCGAGAAGAAGCCCATGCCGTGCGGCATCAGCGCGGTGGAGATCAGCGCGAAGTCGCTGGCGTAGGCGAGCACCACGCGCTGCATCACCGCATCCTCGCCCATCGGCGCGGCCATGCGGAACCACTGGCAGCGCTGCGGCAGATCGCCGTGAACCTCGCTCTGCGGGGCGGGCGGGCAGGGCCGGATCTCGAAGGCGGCAAGGCGTTCGAGCAGGAAGCCGGGCAGCTTCTGTCCGGCGGCGGCGAGCGCGCTCGTGAAGTCCGGGCACTGTTCGGGCACGGGCACGCGCGGCATCGGCACCGCGTGGGCGAGCCCTTCTTCGGGCCGGTGGAACGAGGCGGCGAGGTTCAGGATCGGTTTGCCGCCCTGCATGGCGACGACGCGGCGGTTGGAGAAGCTGTTGCCGTCGAAATCGGGCAATACGCGGTAGACGATCGGCCGCCCGGCATCGCCCGCGCGCAGGAAGTAGGCGTGAAGCGAGTGCGCCTGCCGGTCGGGGGCGATGCCGCGCGCGGCGGCGGCGAGTGCCTGCGCCACCACCTGGCCGCCATAGACGCGCCCCGGCTGCGGCGAGACGGCGGCGCCGCGGAAGATGCCGGTATCGATTTCCTCGACCGTGAGCAGGCCGATCAGGTCGGCGACGGCCGCTTCACGCACCGGCAGGGCCTTTCACCGGCTTGACCGGCGAGCCTTCCAGCCAGGCGAGCGACTGGCGTTCGATGGAGAGCATTTCCTCCAGCGTCTGGTCGATCGCGGTGCGCTGCTGGCGCAGTTCCTCGATCCGGTCGCGAATGCGCAAGAGCAGGGCGCGGACCTGTTCCTGATGCTCGGGGTCGACGTCGTAGAGGTCGAGGAATTCCTTGATCTCGCGGATCGAGAAGCCCAGCCGCTTGCCGCGCAGGATCAGTTGCATGCGGCCCATCTCGCGCTTCGAATAGATGCGGGTGGTGCCCGCGCGGTGCGGCGCGATCAGGCCCTTGTCCTCATAGAAACGCAAGGTGCGCATCGTCACGCCCAGCTGCGTGGCGGCTTCCTGGATGCCGAGCATGTCGGTGCCGGCACCGGTTTTTGGTGCCGGTGCCCCTTCGGCGTTGCCGTCCAGCGCTGCCCCCGCGCCGTTCATGCAGCCTCACCCGCAGCGGCGCGCCGGGCGGCCTCTTCCTCGACCAGTTCCTTCTTGGAAAGCTTGCCGACCAGCGTCTTGGGCAGGCTGTCGCGGAATTCGATGGAGCTGGGCATTTCGATCTTGTTCAGCCTTTCGCGCAGGAACGCCATGAGCGTGTCCTGATCCAGAACGTCGCCCGGGTGCAGCGCCACGAAGGCCTTGGGGCTCTGGCCGCGATAGGCGTCGGGAACGCCGATCACGATCGCCTCGTGGACCATCGGATGCTCGTAGAGCGCATCCTCGATGATCCGCGGATAGACGTTGTACCCCCCGCACAGGATCATGTCCTTGATCCGGTCGACCAGGAACAGATAGCCGTCTTCGTCGAGATAGCCAATGTCGCCCGTGCGCAGCGCGCCGAAGATGAAGGTCTTTTCCGAGTCCTCGGGACGGTTCCAGTAGCCCGCCATGACCTGCGGTCCGCGCGCGCAGACTTCACCGCGCTCGCCGGGGCCGAGGATCCGGTGGGTGTTGTCGGGATCGCGGATCTCCAGCACGGTGCCGGGGAAGGCGG
Organism: Novosphingobium clariflavum; assembly: GCF_026420865.1. Lineage (GTDB taxonomy): Bacteria > Pseudomonadota > Alphaproteobacteria > Sphingomonadales > Sphingomonadaceae > Novosphingobium > Novosphingobium clariflavum. The sequence continues at coordinate 193,404 of NZ_JAPCWC010000005.1, forward strand.
GGCCGCAGGAGTTGTTCTTGACCAGCCCTTCCAGCGGGTTGCAGGCGATGATCGGCGAGGCTTCGGACAGGCCGTAGCCTTCCACCACGCGCACCCCGGTGCGCTGCTCGAACTTCTGGCGCACTTCCAGCGGCAACGGGGCGCCGCCCGAGATGCAGACGCGCACCTGGTCGAACTCGCCGTGCAGCTCCTGGTTGTTGAGCGCGGTGTAGAGCGTGGGCACGCCGAAGAACTGCGTGGGCCTGGTGCGCCGCGCGGTGGCGAGGAACGACTTCATCTCGAAGCGCGGCAGCAGGATCATCTCGGCGGCGGTATCGACCGAGTAGTTGAGCACCGTGGTCAGCGCGAAGACGTGGAACAGCGGCAGGACGCCGAGCGTGCGCTCCTGATGGTCGGGCATGTGGCCGACATGGGCGCACATCTGCGCGGAATTGGCGGCAAGGTTGGCGTGGCTGAGCATCGCCCCCTTGGGCACGCCGGTGGTGCCGCCGGTGTACTGCAGCACCGCAAGGTCCTGCGGATCGCGCGCGACCGGATCGGGATCGGCATTGCGGGCGATGAGGTCGGCATAGCGCACGAAGCGCAGGTCGTGCGGCTCATGCGCGATGTCCTTGCGCTTGAGCAGGCGATAGGCGCGGCCCTTGAGCTTGGGCAGGGCATCGGCGATCGGGCAGACCACCACGCGCTTGAGGCTGCCGCAGGCCGCGCCGACCAGCGGCTCGATCTTGGGCAGCGAAAGCGCAAGGTCGGAGGCGATGATGATCTCGGCGCCCGAATCCTTCACCAGATGCGCCATCTCGCGCTCGGTATAGAGCGGGTTGAAGTTCACCACGATGCCGCCGATGCGCAGGATCGCGAAGTAGCAGATCACGTAATAGGGCGTGTTCGGCAGGCACAGGCCGACGCGCGTGCCCTTGACCACGCCGAGGTCCTGAAGACCCCGCGCGGCGCGCCGCGCGAGGTCTCCGACTTCGGCATAGGACCACTTGCGGCCCATGAAGTCGATCGCCGGCCAGGCGCCATGGGCTTCCACGGCGTGGTCCAGCAGATCGGTAAGCAGGCGCGGCGCGATCGGCGGCATTTCGTCCACAACGTGGGAGGAGAGGGGCGTTTCCAAGATACCTCCATTCACGGAAGAGTTGTCGTCGATCGTCGCCGCAGTGCTCATCAGAAGCTCACCCGGGCACCGAGCGAGAAGACCATGGCATAGGCGTCCTGCAGCGAGCCGTTGGTCAGGACCGGCGTCTGCGCGGCGGTGCCGACATAGGCCGCGGTCACGCGGTCGATCGAGGCATCCTTGAAGGCGATGTACGATGCGGCCGCGTCGATCGCGATCTTGCTGCTCATGTTGTAGGTGGTGCCGGCCGAGAAGTTCCAGCGGTTGCTGTCCGGAACGCGGGCGTCGCGATCGCCGTCCTGCGTCGGGGTCTCACCGTACTGGATGCCGCCGCGCACGGTCCACTTCGGGCTGACGTCGTAGTCGAGGCCGAAGGCGTAGGAGAAGCCGTCCTTGTAGTTCTCGGGGATCGAGCTGTTGAGCGGCGAACCGAGGTCGATGGTGTCGAACTTGCTCCAGCCATAGGCGACGACCTGGGCGTTGAGGGTCAGCTGCTTGGTGGCCTTGACGCGGGCCGACATGATCGCCTGCCAGGGGGTGCTGAACTCGGCGGTGGTGTCGAGCGACATGTTGTTGCCGGCCAGCGGGCCGAGCAGGCCGTCGATGGTCAGCGAGCCGTCGAGCTTGTGCTTGACCGCCGACTTGTAGGCGACGCCGATCGAGGCCGGGCCGTTGTGGTACTGGGCGCCGACCGACCAGCCGAGATCCCAGCCGCTGCCCTTGAGCTGCTGATGCCCGTCGGCCAGCAGCGGCGAGAGGTTGGGCAGGTAGTTGCCGAGGGTGGCGCTGACATGCTCGACGTTGAGCGCGGCGCCGACATAGAGGCCTTCCATCGGCTGGAAGGCGACGCTGGGCTGGATGTCGATGGTGCGCAGCTTGGTCTTGTCGGCCGAATAGCGGGCCCAGCTGTCGGAATCGTAGTTGGTGGTGAACGAGTAGGGCGAGGTGACGGTGAGGCCGAAGGCGACCTTGCCAAAGCCGTAGGCCACCGCGCCCGAGGGCAGCACGCCATTGTCGATCGGGTTCTTGGCGACGGCGTTGCCGCCGACCGAGGTGGCCGCCTGGCCGGGGCGCTTGATCAGGGTGCCGTCGTCGACGACCTTGCCGCGCGGCAGGATGGCGCTGGCGTGGATCGAGGCCTGGCCGCCTTCGAGGCCGCCGATCGCGGCCGGGTTCCACCACAGCGAATCCACGCCGGTATCGGCCGCTTCGCCCGAGAAGGCGCGGCCCTGGGCGCGCACCGACTGTTCCTGAAGATAGAAGGCCTGGGCATGGGCGGCACCGGCCATGCCGAGTGCCATCACCGAAGCCGTGCCTGCGAGCACGATGCGGGCCGTGAACTTGTGCATTTTCGTCTCCCTAAATCTTTGAGCCCTGAAGCTTTTTAGCATTCCTGTCACGCGTCAGGGGCGCGTGACGGTACGGTTTTCATCATGGTTCCGCGGTCCCGGCGATCGCCGCGATCAGGGAATGCGCGTCCAGGTCTGGGTCTTGCACAGAGGCCAGACGATGCACCCCTTCAGCTTGAGGGTGTTGGCGTCCACCGGCGTGATCGTCGCCTTGTAGGTGCCGCCGTCCTCGGGATTGTAGATCTGTCCGTTGACCCACTCGTTGCCCTGGCGCTTGAAGCCGCCGACCATCTGCAGGCCCTTGACCTTGCGGGTGCGCTGGCTGGCGTCCTTGTTGTTCACGTCGCGCAGGTCCGGATTGGCCTTGATGCCATCCGATTCGACGATGCGGCCGCAGACCGATTCGCCGCAGCGCACGAGGTCGATGACGCCGTGCTTGGAAGGCGTGCGCCACTTGCCGACGACCTGGTCGGGATTGGCGGCAAACGCCGGATTCATGAGCACGACAGCGGCAACCAACGCCGTCCCCACGGGTTTCCAAAGTCTCATGAGCGACCTTTCCATCATCTCTCCAATTCGTACCTTCTGTCCCCCGGGGGCTGTGCCCTTAGGGTGAGGTGTCCCGAAGTCGTAACCGAAAATTTGCTTGACGTATAGGGAAAGAATTGCACCCTTAGGGAAGAACGGTGACGCCCCCCGATGGGTGGTGGGGCGTAAGGCTCCGACGGAGAGAATGCATGAAGAGTGTCGTGATCGCGGGTTACGCCCGCTCGCCCTTCCATCTGGCGAACAAGGGCGCCCTGGCCCGCGTCCGTCCCGACGATCTGGCCGCGCAAGTGATTCGCGGACTCATCACCAGGACCGGCGTTGAAGCGGCCGACATCGAGGACGTCGTGGTCGGCTGCGCCTTCCCCGAAGGCGAGCAGGGCTTCAACATCGCGCGTCTCGTCGGCCTGCTGGCCGACCTGCCGATCTCGGTCGGCGGCATGACCGTGAACCGTTTCTGCGGCTCCTCGATGAGCTCGATCCACTATGCCATGGGCCAGATCGCCATCGGCGCGGGCGAAGTCTTCGTCTGCGCGGGCGTCGAATCGATGAGCCGGGTGCCGATGATGGGCTTCAATCCGCTGCCCAACCCGGCGCTGGCGGCGAAGAGCGCCGCCTACATGTCGATGGGCGAGACGGCCGAGAACGTCGCGGCCAAGTACCAGATTTCGCGCGCCGAACAGGAGGCGCTGGCCGTCTCCAGCCAGCACAAGGCCGCTGCCGCGCGTGACGCGGGCAAGCTGGCCGACGAGATCGTGCCGATCGAGACCAGGGGCGGCCTCGTCAGCGAGGACGGCACCATCCGCGGCGAAACCACCGCCGAGGGTCTTGCCGGCCTGAAGCCCGCGTTCGACGCGGCCGGGTCGGTGACCGCAGGTACCTCCTCGCCGCTGACCGATGGCGCCAGCGCGGTGCTGGTCACCACCGAGGACTATGCCCGCGCTCACGGCCTGCCGATCCTCGCCCGCATCAAGTCGGTGGCGATTTCGGGCTGCGCGCCGGAAACCATGGGTCTTGGCCCCATTCTCTCGAGCCGCAAGGCGCTTGAGCGCGCGGGCATCGCGGCCGGTGATCTCGACGTCGTCGAGCTCAACGAAGCCTTCGCCTCGCAGGCACTCGCCTGCATCAAGGACCTCGGCCTCGATGTGGCCAAGGTGAACATCGACGGCGGCGCGATCGCCATCGGCCACCCGCTGGGCGCCACCGGCGCGCGCATCGTCGGCAAGGCGGCCTCGCTGCTGAAGCGCGAAGGCGGCAAGTACGCGCTCGCCAGCCAGTGCATCGGCGGCGGTCAGGGCATCGCCACGATCCTGGAGTCGGTGGAATGAGCGATACCATTATCAAAAAGGTCTGCGTGATCGGCGCCGGCACCATGGGTGCCGGGATCGCCGCGCAAGTCGCCAATGCCGGAGTGCCGGTGCTGCTGCTCGATATCGTGCCTAAGGATGCGACCAACCGGAACGTGGTCGCCGAAGGCGCGGTGGCGAAGATGCTCAAGACCGAGCCGGCGCCGTTCATGAGCAAGTCGGCCGCCAGACTGGTCGAGACCGGCAACATCGAGGATCACCTCGAGAAGGTTGCCGAGTGCGACTGGGTGATCGAGGCGGTGATCGAGCGTCTCGACATCAAGCAGGGCCTCTATGCCAAGCTCGAAGCGGTGAAGCGCGAGGGTACTGCGGTCTCGTCGAACACCTCGACGATTCCGCTCGCCAACCTCGTCGAAGGGCGTTCGGACGCGTTCAAGCGCGACTTCCTCATCACCCACTTCTTCAATCCGCCGCGCTACATGCGGCTGATGGAGATCGTCACGGGCGCCGATACCGACGCCGCCGTCGCTGCGAAGGTGGAGCAGTTCGCCGACGTCTCGCTCGGCAAGACGGTGGTGAAGGCCAAGGACACCCCGGGCTTCATCGCCAACCGCATCGGCACGTACTGGATCCAGCTTGGCCTCAATGCCGCGTTCGACATGGGGATCCCCGTCGAACTGGCCGATGCCATTGCCGGCAAGCCCATGGGCGTGCCCAAGACCGGCGTGTTCGGCCTTGTCGACCTCGTCGGCATCGACCTCATGCCGCACCTCCAGGCCAGCCTCACCTCGACGCTGCCCGCAGGCGACCTCTACCACGGCATTGCCCGCGACATTCCGCTGATCAACAAGATGATCGGCGAGGGCTATACCGGCCGCAAGGGCAAGGGCGGGTTCTACCGTCTCAACAAGGAGATGGGCCGCCGCAAGGAAACCATCGACCTGGCGACCGGCGAATACCGCGAGACGATCAAGGTGGCCGGCCCGCGCGGCGCGGCTGCGCGCGGCGACCTCAAGGCGCTGGTCGAAAGCCAGGGCGAGATCGGCGCCTATGCCTGGGCCGTGCTCGGCGACACGCTGGCCTATGCCGCCAGCCTCGTGCCGTCTGCCGCCGATGATGTGGTGGCCGTCGATGACGCGATGAAGCTTGGCTACAACTGGAAGGCCGGGCCCTTCGAGATGATCGACAAGCTGGGCGCGAAGTACCTGGCCGAACGCCTCGCCGCCGAAGGCAAGGCGGTGCCCGAGATCCTCACGGTGGCGGGCGAGCGCCCGTTATACCGGATCGAGAACGGCAAGCGCCAGTTCCTCGGCCTCGACGGCGCCTACCGCGACGTGGTCCGCCCCGAAGGCGTGATGCGGCTTGCCGACGTGAAGCTTTCGTCCAAGCCGATCATCCGCAACGCCTCGGCGGCGCTCTGGGACATCGGCGACGGCGTCGTCTGCCTGGAATTCACCGGCAAGATGAACGCGCTCGACGGCGAGGTCATGAAGCTGATCGGGCAGGCCATTCCGCTGGTGGCGGCGCAGTACAAGGCGCTGGTCGTCTACAACGATGCCGATACCTTCTCGGCCGGTGCCAACCTCGGCCTCGCGCTCTTTGCCGTCAACATCGCGGCCTGGAGCGAGATCGAGAAGCTCGTTGCCGGCGGCCAGCTGGCCTACAAGGGCCTCAAGTATGCCCCGTTCCCCGTCGTCGGCGCGCCTGCCGGCATGGCGCTGGGCGGCGGCTGCGAGATCCTGCTGCACTGCGATGCGATCCAGGCCCATGCCGAGCTCTACTGCGGCCTCGTCGAATGCGGCGTCGGCCTCGTTCCCGGCTGGGGCGGCAATGGCGAGATGATCGAGCGCTGGCGCAATGCCCCCGGCATGCCCAAGGGGCCGATGCCGGCGGTGGCCAAGGTCTTCGAGATGGTCTCGACCGCACAGGTCTCCAAGTCCGCCCAGCAGGCACGCGAGATGATGATCCTGCGGGGGGATGACGGCATCACCATGAACCGTGACCGCCTGCTCCACGACGCCAAGCAGAAGGCGCTGTCGCTGGTGGAAGGCTATACCCCGCCCGAGGCGCCTGAGTTCAGGCTGCCCGGTGCCGGTGGCCGCACCGCGCTGGGTCTGGCGGTCGAGGGCTTCCACAAGCGCGGCATGGCGACCGACTACGACGTGGTCGTCTCCGGCGTGCTGGCCGACGTGCTGACCGGCGGCGGCGAGTTCGACCTCGTCGACACGGTGAGCGAGGGCGAGCTGCTCAAGCTGGAGCGCGATGCCTTCATGGGCCGCCTGCGCGATGCCCGCTCGGTCGCCCGCGTCGAGCACATGCTCGAAACCGGCAAGCCGCTTCGCAACTGATAAGAATGCGCGCCGCCCGTCATCGGGCGGCGCGCGAGGAGAGTGACATGCAAGTCTACGAAGCGCCCCTGCGCGACATGAAGTTCGTGCTCCACGAACTGCATACCGATGACGGCTTCGGCAATCTCGAAGCCCTCGAGGAATTCACCCCCGACCTCGTCGACGCGGTGCTGGAAGAAGCGGCCAAGGTGGCGCAGGAAGTCCTGCTGCCGCTCAACCGCAGCGGCGACATCGAGGGCTGCACCCTCGAGAACGGCGTCGTGCGCACCCCCAAGGGCTTCAAGGAAGCCTACGACATGTTCCGCGAGGGCGGCTGGTGCGCGCTGGCGTCCGACCCCGAGTGGGGCGGGCAGGGCCTGCCGGAAACCGTGAACAAGCTGACCGAAGAGATGATCTGCTCGGCCAACCTCTCGTTCAGCCTCTATCCCGGCCTCACCCACGGCGCGACCACCGCGATCGAGGGTTATGCCAGCGACGCGCTGAAGCAGGCCTACCTGCCCAAGATGGTCGAGGGCACCTGGTCGGGCACGATGTGCCTCACCGAACCGCACTGCGGCACCGACCTCGGCCTGCTGCGCACCAAGGCGGTGCCTCAGGGCGACGACAGCTACAAGATCTCGGGCGCCAAGATCTTCATCTCGGCGGGCGAGCATGACCTCACCGAGAACATCATCCACCTCGTCCTCGCCCGGCTTCCCGATGCCGACGAGGGCGTGAAGGGCATCTCGCTGTTCCTCGTGCCCAAGTTCCTGCCCAGGGAAGACGGCACCCCGGGTCCGTCGAACGGCGTCTCGGTCGCTGCGATCGAGCACAAGATGGGCCTCAAGGCCTCGGCCACCTGCCAGCTCAATTTCGACGAATCGATCGGCTGGCTGGTCGGCAAGCCCGGCAAGGGCATGGAAGCCATGTTCAAGATGATGAACACCGAGCGCGTCTCGGTCGGCATCCAGGGGCTCGGCGTGGGTGAAGCGGCCTACCAGTCGGCGGTGTGGTACGCCAAGGAGCGCGTGCAGGGCCGCTCGCTCTCGGGCGTCAAGAACCCCAAGGGCCCGGCCGATCCGATCATCGTCCACCCCGACGTGCGCCGCATGCTGATGACCGCGCGTGCCTACAACGAAGGCAGCCGTGCGGTCGGCGCCTGGGTCAGCCGCGCGCTCGATGCCGAGAAGCATGCGACCGATCCGGCAGTGAAGGCCCGCGCGGAAGACTTCATCGCGCTGATGACCCCGGTGGTGAAGGCGCTCTTCACCGACTGCGGTTATGAAAGCGCGAACCTGGCCGTGCAGGTCTACGGCGGCCACGGCTACATCGCCGAGAGCGGGGTGGAACAGTTCGTGCGCGATGCCCGCATCGCCATGATCTACGAAGGCACCAACGGCATCCAGGCGCTCGACCTCGTCGGCCGCAAGATGCCCGCCCATGCCGGTCGTTACTTGCGCGCGTTCTTCCACCCGGTCTCGGACTTCATCGCCGCGAACAAGGAAGACGCGACCTTCGGCAAGATGATCGAAGGGCTGGAAAAGGCCTTCGGCGCGCTGCAGCTCTCGACCGGCACGATTGCCCAGAAGGGCATGAAGGACCCCGAGGAAGCGGGCGCGGCGGCGACCGACTATCTGCGCCTGCTGGGCCTTGTCGCGATGGGCTACACGTTCGCCAAGGCGGCGCTGATCGCCAAGGCGAGGCTCGACGAAGGCACCGGCGAGGCGGCGTTCTACACCGCCAAGATTGGCACCGCGCAGTTCTTCTTCGACCGTCTGCTGCCGCAGGCGACCGCCGCGTTCCTCGCCATCAAGTCGGGCAAGGCCTCGATGATGGCGCTGGACGCCGACATGTTCTGATCGCAGGCCCGCGCGCGATCGAAAGCGCGCCGGGCCTATTCGATCTATGCGCTCCCAGCGGGGGGCGGGACGCTTCGGTGTCCCGCCCCTTCCTGCGTTTCAGGGCGATTTTCGCGCGCCCGGCCAGCCTCCCCGTCTCGCCTCACCTTCATGCCTCGCCGTCTTGCCTTCGGCGGGGGCAGCGCGCACAACCGGGGCTCCCCTCCCGCACCGGAACCGCGCCGCTCCCCCCTCCACCCCATGCTGTGCGCTGGTCCCCGCGTGCAAACCATGGAGCCTGACGCTGAGCGAACCGACGCAGGAACCCGTTTCCGCCCCCCTCGATCATGGCCCGGACGATGCCGTCCCGCGCCATTCGGTCCAGCGAATCCGCCGCGAGATCCGGCGCCGCAGCCTTGTCGTCAGCCGGGTCGAGCCGCTGGGCTCGGCGATGCTGCGGGTCTGGCTGGAGGGCGAGGATCTCGCCGATTTCGAGAGCGGATCGCCCGACGATCACATCAAGCTGTTCTTTCCCGTCGCGGGCGCCGGGCCGGACGAGAAACCGGCCATGCGCGACTATACGCCGCGCCTGTTCGATCCGGCCGCGCGCACGCTCGCCATCGATTTCGCGCTGCATGAGCCTGCCGGCCCCGCCACGGCATGGGCAAAGGCGGCCAGGCCCGGCGACGTGCTCAACATCGGCGGGCCGCGCGGCTCGGCGGTGGTGACCGATGATTTCGACTGGTATCTGCTGGTCGGCGACGAGACCGCGATCCCGCAGTTCTCGCGCCGGATCGAGGAGCTGCGCCCCGGCATTCCCGTCACCGCGCTGGTCTCGGTCGCGCCGGGGATCGAGCGGGCGCCGGTCCCGGCGCGGGAAGGGCTCACCTGGATCTGGGTGGAGCACGCAGGCCACGGCGAAGACGCCGCGCCGCTGCTGGCCGCGCTGGGCGATGCCGGGCTGCCGGAAGGCGAGGGCTATGCATGGATCGCGGCGGAAGCGGCGGTGGCGCAGGCTATTCGTGCCAAGCTGACCGACGAGATGGGCCATCCGCTGGGCTGGCTGCGCGCCTCCGGTTACTGGACCGTCGGCCAGGCGCAGGGCTGAGAGACCGTTTGGAAATTCGCGAAAAGCGAATTTCGCGGCCCCAGCCCGCTCCAAAAATGCCGTCGCGGGCATTTTTCAAACAGACTCTGAGAGAAAGGCAGGAGCGCCGGAGCGCCCCTGCCTTCTGGGGAATTCTTACGCTTCGACCAGACGGCCGCGAGCGACCAGCTTCTGGGCCATTTCGTCGGCGACGACATGGCTCGGACGGCCTTCGCTCTCGGCCGTGGCGAGGATTTCGCCCAGGCGTTCGGCGATCAGGTCGATACGGCCGCCGACCTGGTCTTCGGTCTCGCCGAGATATTCGGCGACCACGTTGATGATGCCGCCCGCGTTGACCACGTAGTCCGGCGCATAGGCGATGCCGCGCTCGGCCAGACGCGCGCCGTCCTGTTCGGTGGCGAGCTGGTTGTTGGCGCCGCCGCAGATCAGCCGGGCGCGCAGCACGGGAATGGTCTTGTCGTTGAGCACGGCGCCCAGCGCGCAAGGGGCGAAGATCTCGGCTTCGGCAGCGAGGATCTCGTCAGGCGCAACCACGCGGCCACCGAACCGGGCGGCCAGCGCTTCGGCGCGGGCCGGATCGGCGTCGGCGAGGACCAGCCTGGCGCCGGCGTCATGCAGCAGCTGGGCGAGGTGCGAACCGACATTGCCGGTGCCCTGCAGCGCCACGGTCAGGCCGCGCACGTCCGATCCCAGGCTCACGCGCGAGGCGGCCTGCATCGACTTGAAGATGCCGAGCGCGGTCCAGGGCGAGGGGTCGCCGCCGGCGAAACCGGGCTTCTTGTCGAGCCCGGCGACGTGGCGGGTTTCCTCGGCAATCGCGCGCATGTCGGCGATGGTGGTGCCGACGTCTTCCGCGGTCACGTACTGGCCGCCCAGCTTCTCGACCGCGCGGCCGAAGGCGCGGAACATGGCGGCGCGGTCGAACGCGCCTTCGGGGCGCTGGAGCACGGCCTTGCCGCCGCCGAAGGGCAGGCCGGCAATCGCGTTCTTGTAGGTCATGCCGCGGGCAAGGCGCAGGGCGTCGGTCGCCAGTGCGTCCTGATCGGCGTAGTTCCAGAAGCGGCAGCCGCCTGCCGCCGGGCCAAGCGAGGTCGAATGAATGGCAATCACGCCCTTCGCGCCGCTTTCGGGGTCGTCGATCACCACGAACTGTTCACCCAGTTCGCAATCCAGCGTGTTCACCATTTCCGTTGTCGTCCTCACTTTGGGGAGCGTTGGAAATAGCAGTGTTTCGCCTGATAAAAATTGCGAATTTGACGGTAAATGCGCTATGTATGGCGTTATCTATTCGGTGAATTGGAAATTTTGGAATTGAACATGTCCAGCGGGCTCGACGAGTACGAAAAGAAGATCCTGGCGATTCTCCAGGTCGATGCCTCGCGCTCCTCGGCCGACATCGCGCAGGAGATCGGCCTGTCGCAGGCACCGTGCTGGCGGCGCATCCAGCGGCTCAAGGACGAAGGCTATATCCGCAGCGAGGTCTGCGTGCTCGATCGCCGCAAGATCGGCCTGCGCGCGCAAGTCTTCGCGCAAGTGAAGCTGACCGCGCATGGCCGCGCCAACCTGTCGCAGTTCGCCGATGCCATGAACGCCTTTCCCGAAGTGCTCGACTGCTACGTGCTGATGGGGTCGGTGGACTTCATGCTGCGTATCGTCACCGAGGACATCGAGGCTTACGAACGGTTCTTCTTCGAGAAGCTCTCGCAAGTGCCCGGGGTGCAGGAAATCAACTCGATGGTCGCGCTTTCCGAGATCAAGTTCACCACCGCGCTGCCGCTGGTTCATCTGTAAGGAAGCGTTTCGCAGCAGGCGAAATGCGCCCTTTGCACCCGGTTATGACCCGTCCTGTCTCGCACGGCACTGGACGGGGCAGGTGTGGATAACTATATACCGACCGGTATGAAATGCTCCGACTCCATTGCCGCTCCGCGTGGTCGCCCGCGTGAATTCGATCCCGAACAGGCCCTTACCTCGGCTCTGCGCGTGTTCTGGCAGCGTGGTTACGAAGGCGCCTCGATGGCCGAGCTGACCGAGGCGATGGGCATCACCAAGCCCAGCCTCTATGCCTGTTTCGGGAACAAGGAGGCGCTTTTCAAGAAGGCGCTCGATCTCTACGAGCGGGACAAGCTGGCCTATGTCGCCAAGGCGCTGGAAGCGCCGACCGCGCGCGGCGTCGCCGAGCGCCTGCTCAACGGGGCGATCGCCACCCATTGCGGCGGCGACAGCGAAAACCCCAACGGCTGCCTCAGCGTCATCTCCACCGTGACCTGCACGATGGAGGATGCCTCGATCCGCGATTTTGTCGCGGCGCGCCGGGTCGCCACCGAGAATTCCCTGATCGAGCGTTTCGAGCGCGCCAAGCAGGAGGGCGACATGCCCGAGACGGTCGATCCGCGATCGCTGGCGAACTGCCTGATGACGGTGCTGCAGGGCATGGCGGTCAAGGGGCAGGGCGGTTCCTGCGTGCAGGAAGCGAAGGGCGTGGTCGATACCTTCCTCGGCATGTGGCCGGGCAAGTAAGTTTCGTCTGAAAATCCGCCGCAGGCCGGGGCCGCACACGGAATGCGCGGAACGCGCGTAACGTCACGGATGCCGCGAATTTTTTTCATTCACCCGCCGTTCACGCCCTTGAAATTGCTGCGTCGCACCTAATTTTACCGAGCGGTACAGAAAACCGCTTGACGATTTCTGTACCGCTATATATACCAAGCGGTACAGAACGAGGGCATAGCCGACTCGCCGCACAGACGGGAGATCGGAGCCGGAGTTCTCCCCCCGGCGCCGCCCGACCCCCCGCGGGCGGCTCCATAGAATAACTGAAAGCAGCTGGCGCTGCGGAGCCCTGTCTCCGCGCGGTGCCGGTCTGCGTCCAAAGACTTTCCGATGCCCCTTGCATCGGAGCACGCCGGCGCGCGCCCTTAACCTCCCCCTCCTGTCCCGAGGGCGCGCGTCGGTTCCTTTTCAGGGAGCACAAACATGGCCTTCATCGATTTTTCCGATGCAGCGCACACCGCGCTGCCCGCCGTACATTCCAATCCGGCCCCGAGCATGCCCTCGGAGAGCCTGCTGAGCCGGCTCGAACGCCGCGTCGTCGAACTGGCGCGCGAGGACGGGCTGCAAAGCCTGATCCCGCAGCGCCCGCGCCGCTGGCTCGCCCGCCTCATCCTCGGCCCGACGCCGCCCTCCCGGATGCTCGCCAACGAGCAGCTTGAAGCGCTGCGGCAACTGGCGGTCAGGGCCTGGCACCATGGTTACACCCTGCCGGTCTCGGCGATCCGCGAGGCAGAAGCTGCGGGTCACAGCGAAGCCAAGGTCGGCGCCGTCATCGATTTCATCGGGCGCAGCCGCGCCCCGGTCCGGAGACTTGCTGCGTGAATGCTCCTGTAAAACTGGAAGAAACGGCCACGGTGTCGGCGCCCCCCGGCGACACCGGCGGCAAGCGGGGGAGCGGCCGCCCCCTGGCGATCGGCGCCATCGCGCTGGTCGCGGTGGCGGGGCTGGGGTGGAAGCTGTTCCACGAAGCCCCTGCCGATGCCGCTCCCCTGCCGCCCGCCATCGTGCAGGCGGCCAACCCGCTGGTGAAGGACGTGACCGAGTGGGACGACTATGTCGGCCGCTTCGCCCCCAGCAAGACCGTCGAAGTGCGCCCGCGCGTTTCGGGCGCGGTCACCCAGATCCTGTTCCGCGACGGCGACTTCGTGCAGGCCGGACAGGCGCTCTTCGTGGTCGATCCGCGTCCCTACCGTGCCGCCCTTGCCGAAGCCCAGGCCGAAGTCGCCTCGGCGCAGGCGGCGCTGACGCTCGCCCGTTCGGACTATGCGCGCGTGGCCGGGCTCAAGGGTGACGAGGCGATGGCCGCCAGCGAGGTCGACCAGCTGCGCTCGCGGGTGAGGGCCGCCGATGCCCAGCTTGCCGCCGCGCAGGCGCGGGTGCGCCAGCGCGCGCTCGACGTCGAGTTCTCGACCGTGCGCGCCCCGATTTCGGGCCGCATCTCGGACCGCCGGGTGGACGTTGGCAACCTCGTCTCGGGCGAGAACGGCACCGGCGCCAGCCTGCTGACCACGATCAACGCGGTCAGCCCGATCTACTTCACCTTCGACGCCTCCGAAGCGCTGTTCCTCAAGACCCAGCGTGAAAAGGCCGAGCACAAGGATGCCGCCAACGTGCAGGTCCGCCTGCAGGACGAGACGCAATACCGCTGGAACGGCAAGCTCGACTTCACCGACAACGGCCTCGACCCGCGTTCGGGCACGATCCGCGTGCGCGCCGTGCTCGACAACAAGGACGGGTTCCTGACGCCCGGCATGTTCGGCAACATGCGCCTGGCCGAAGGCGGCACCGTCAAGGCCATGCTGGTGCCCGACGATGCGATCCAGTCCGACCAGGCCCGCAAGGTGGTGCTGACGGTCGGCAAGGACGGCACCGTGGCCGCCAAGCCGGTCGAACTCGGCCCGCTGGTCGACGGTCTGCGGGTGATCCGCGCGGGGCTGGTCCCCAGCGACCGCGTCGTCATCTCCAACTATCAGGCCGCCGTTGCCGGCGCCAAGGTCAATACCCGTCGCGGCCAGATCGCGCCCGACATGAAGGCAGCGGCCGCCGCTGCCGCTTCCGGCCCCAGCTCGCCCGCCGCGGCGCAGGCCACCATCGCCCATTGATCCACCCATCGGGGGGGCGGTCCAAGCTGTGACCGTCCCCCGTGAGAGGGGCACATTCCCATGCGATTTTCCCGGTTCTTCATCGACCGGCCGATCTTCGCAGGCGTCATCGCGGTGCTTGTCACCGTGGTGGGTGCGCTTGCGTTCTTCGGCCTGCCGGTCAGCCAGTATCCCGACATCGTCCCCCCGACGGTGACGGTGACCGCCCAATATCCCGGCGCTTCCGCCGAAACCGTTGCCGACACCGTGGCCGCTCCCATCGAGCAGGAGATCAACGGCGTCGACAACATGCTCTACATGTCGTCGCAGTCCACCGGCGACGACAAGGTGACGATCACCGTCACCTTCAAGATCGGCACCGATCTCGATGCCGCGCAGGTTCTGGTGCAGAACCGCGTTGCCGTGGCCGAGCCGCGCCTGCCCGAAGCGGTGCGCGCGATGGGTGTCGTCACCCGCAAGACCTCGCCCGACTTCCTGATGGTGGTGAACCTGCAGTCGCCCGACGGCACGTTCAACCGCGACTACCTGTCGAACTATGCGCTGACGCAAGTGAAGGACCGCCTTGCGCGGCTTGACGGCGTGGGCGACGTGCAGCTGTTCGGCTCGCGCGACTATGGCATGCGCATCTGGATCGACCCGAACAAGGCCGCCGCCATGAACCTGACGGCGGGCGAGATCGTCGACGCGCTGAAGGCGCAGAACGTGCAGGTCTCGTCCGGCGCGATCGGCGCACCGCCGTTCGATCGCGGCAATGCCTACCAGGTCGGCGTCGAGATGCAGGGCCGCCTGAACACCCCCGAACAGTTCGGCGACATCGTCGTGCGGACCGATGCCGATGGCCGCCAGGTCCGCGTGCGCGACGTTGCACGGGTCGAACTCGGCGCGCAGGACTACACCACCAACACCTATCTCTCGGGCAAGCCGACCGTCGTGATCGCGGTGCTGCAGCGCCCGGGCTCCAACGCGCTGGACGCCGCCAAGGCGGTGCGCGCCGAGATGGACGCTGTCGCCAAGTCCTTCCCCAAGGGCCTGGAATATTCGGTGATCTACAACCCCACCGAATTCATCGGCCAGTCGATCGACGCGGTCTATCACACGCTGTTCGAGGCGGTGGTGCTGGTCGTGCTCGTCATCCTCGTCTTCCTCCAGAACTGGCGCGCGGCGGTGATTCCGATCATCGCGATCCCCGTCTCGCTGGTCGGCACCGCGATCATGCTCGCGGCGGTCGGCTATTCGCTCAACAACCTCTCGCTGTTCGGCCTTGTCCTCGCCATCGGTATCGTCGTCGACGACGCCATCGTCGTGGTCGAGAACGTCGAACGCTATATCGAGGAAGGCATGAAGCCGATCGAGGCCGCCCGGCGCTCGATGGACGAAGTGACCGGCGCGTTGATCGCCATCGTCCTGGTGCTCTGCGCGGTGTTCGTGCCGACGCTGTTCATCACCGGCATGTCGGGGCAGTTCTACAAGCAGTTCGCCGTCACCATCACCACTGCGACCGCGATCTCGCTGCTGCTCTCGCTCACGCTCTCGCCCGCGCTGGCCGCGCTGCTGCTGAAGGACAAGCACGGCCTTCCCGCCAATGCCCCGCGCTGGAAGCGCGTGCTGCAAGGCGCCGCGGACAAGTTCAACCACGGCTTCGACCGAATGAGCGACCGCTATGCCGCGCTGACGCTGCGGCTGGTGAAGGCCCCGGTGAAGATGATGGCGACCTATGCCGCCCTCATCGCCGCCACCGTGGGCATGTTCTGGGCGACGCCGACCGGCTTCATCCCGCAGCAGGACCAGGGCTACTTCCTCGCCGCGATCTTCCTGCCGCCGGGCTCCTCGCTCAGCCGCACCGATGAAGTGACGCAGGACGTCGCCAAGCGCATCCTGCCGATCAAGGGCCTGCGCGGGGCGGTGATGTTCGCGGGCTTCCATGGCCCCTCGCAGACCGCAGCCCCCGATGCCGCCGCCATCTACTTCCCGTTCAAGAGCTTCGAGGAGCGCAAGCAGCTCGGCGTCACCTACGAAGGCATCATGGCGCAGGCGCAGGAAGCCATGAAGGGCTACGACAAGGCGCAGGTCCTCGTCATTCCGCCGCCGACCATCAACGGCATCGTCCCCCCGGGCGGCTACCGCATGATCGTGGAGGACAACGAAGGGCGCGGTCTGGGTGAACTCCAGAAGGCCGCCGGCGCGCTGATCGCGCAGGCCAACCAGCAGCCGGAGCTGAGCCAGGTCTACACCCTGTTCACCATGAACACCCCGCGCGTCTATGCCGACGTCGACCGCCGCAAGGCCGACATGCTGGGCGTCTCGCCTGCGAAGATCTTCGAAGCGATGCAGGTCTACCTCGGTTCGTCCTACATCAACGACTTCAACCTGCTGGGCCGTACCTACCGCGTCACCGCGCAGGCCGATGCGCCCTATCGCGGCTCGACGGCGGACATCGCCAACCTCAAGGCCCGTTCGGACTCGGGTGCGATGGTGCCGGTCGGCTCGGTCGCGACCTTCAAGGACGAGACCGGACCCTACCGCGTGGTGCGCTACAACCTGCACCCGGCGGTGGAAATCGACGGCAGCTACGGCAAGGGCTACTCCTCGGGCCAGTCGCTGGCGACGATGGAGAAGGTGGCGGACGAAACGCTCCCCTCGGGCTACGGCCGTGAGTGGACGGGTATCGCCTACCAGCAGGCGACGGCCGGCAACACCGCCGGGATCGTCTTCGGCATGGCGGTGCTGTTCGTCTTCCTGGTGCTGGCCGCCCAGTACGAGAGCCTGACCCTGCCGCTGTCGATCATCCTGATCGTGCCGATGTGCCTGTTCGCGGCCATGCTGGGCGTGAACCTGCGCGGGATGGACAACAATATCCTCACGCAAATCGGCCTCGTCGTGCTGATCGCGCTGGCGGCCAAGAACGCGATCCTCGTGGTCGAGTTCGCCAAGCAGGCGGAGGACGAGCGCGGCTACTCGCCGGTGGAGGCAGCCGTCTATGCGGCCCGCACCCGCCTGCGCCCGATCCTGATGACCTCCTTCGCCTTCATCCTCGGCGCCGTGCCGCTGGTGATCGCGAGCGGGGCCGGCGCCGAACTTCGCCAGGCGCTGGGGACCGCGGTGTTCTTCGGGATGGCCGGTGTTACCGCCTTCGGCCTGCTGTTCACGCCCACCTTCTACGTCGTCTGCCGCAGGCTCGCGGCGGCCCTGCGGCGCAAGCCCAAGGAACCGCATCACGAGAGCCACGCGGTGATCCCGGCGGAATGAAAGGACGGATGATGTCCATGAATATCAAGACCATGGCGGCGGTGCTTCTCACCGCCACCAGCCTCTCGGCCTGCGCCGTCGGACCCGACTATGTCGCCCCGACGCCGCCGGCTACGGCGGGGGCGCCCTTCACGGGCGTCCAGTCCGCCGAAGTGACCATGGCATGGCCGGACGACAGCTGGTGGCACCTCTACAAGGACCCGGTGCTGGACGGTCTGGTCGCCGATGCCCTGGCCGCCAATACCGACGTGCGCGTGGCGGTGGCCCGGATCGAGAAGGCGCGGGCGAACCTTCGCGGTTCGAAGTCAGACACGCTGCCGCAGACCGGGATCGATGCCAGCGGCACTTATGGCCGCGTCTCGGAAAGCCAGGTGCTGCCCGGCTATGACCGCGAAGGGCGCCGCGTCGACGGCGAGCTTTCGGTCAATTACGAGCTGGACCTGTTCGGCCGCGTCAAGCGCGGGGTCGAGGCCTCGCGCGCCGATCTCGCCGCCTCGATGGAGGATGCCGATGCGGTGCGGGTGACGGTCGTCGCCGATACCGTGCGCGCCTATGTCGATGCCGCCAGCGCCGCCGAGCAGATCGCGGTGGCCGAGGATACCGTGGCGCTGCTCGGCAGGTCGGAGCGGATCACCAATGCCCGCTTCGAGCGCGGGCTCAGCCAGAAGCTCGACGTGATCCGCGTGACCCAACTGCGCGAGCAGCAGGCGGCGGCGATCCCCAGCCTGCAGGCGGCGCGCGATGCGGCGCTGTTCCGTCTGGCGACGCTGACCGGGCGGACGCCGCAGGATCTTCCGGCCTCGGTGCGCGAGCGGACCACCACGCCCGATGTCGGCCAGCCGATCCCGGTGGGGGACGGCGCCACCCTGCTGGCGCGCCGTCCCGACGTGAAGGCGGCCGAGCGCCGTCTCGCTGCCGATACCGCGCGGATCGGCGTGGCGACGGCGGATCTCTATCCCAAGATCACGCTGGGCGGCTCGGTCGGCACCACGGCGGTCGGCGCGACCGACATTTTCGGCGGCGGCCCGCTGCGCTGGCTGCTGGGGCCGATGATCTCCTGGGCCTTCCCCAACCAGGAAGCCATCCGCGCACGGATCGGCGGGGCGAGGGCGGACGCCAAGGCCGATCTCGCCACGTTCGACGGCACCGTGCTGACGGCCTTGCAGGAAACCGAGACGGCGCTCTCCGCCTATCGCAACGCCTTGCTGCGCAAGGACCGCCTGGCCTCGGCCCGCGATGCGGCGAAGCGCGCGGCGGATGTCAGCATGGCGCGGCAGAGCAGGGGGCAGATCGATTCGCTCGACGTGCTCGACGCGCAGCGCACGCTGGCAAGTGCGGATGCCGACTATGCGGCGGCGCGGCGCGCGGTGGCCTTCGCGCAAGTGGACCTGTTCCGCGCGCTGGGCGGAAGCTGGCAGAAGAGCTGACGCCAAGCGTCACCTGCCCAAAAGAGAAAGGGCGGCAAGGCTGGTGCCTTGCCGCCCTTTCGCGTGTCTCCCGCGGCGATCAGCGCGAGCCGAAGGCGTAGCGGATGTTGATGCCGAACTCGCGCGGGGCGGTGGTGGTCACCCCGGTATACGTGCTGGTGTAGTTCGCGCCGGTCGGGCCGGTGAGCACCGGGCGATGGGTCACCGGATCGAACTGCCCGGCAAAACCGAGCTGCTGATAGCTGGTGGACAGCGGCGTGGTGCGGGTCAGCGTCTTGGTGGTGTCGAAGAGGTTCTTCGCATAGAGGCCGATTTCCCAGGCCCCGTCGTCGGCGCGCAGGCCGGCGAAGAGGTTGACCAGCGCATAGTTGCCGACGTCGTCGTAGGCATTGGTCGGATCGACCTTCGACTTGCCGTAGTAAGTCATCAGCCCCCGGACATAGGCGTTGCCACCGGTGAAGACCGGGAAGCTGTATTCGCTCTGCAGGGTGGCGCTGAACGGCGCCATGAAGCCCGAGCGCTGGCTGACCTGGCACGAAGCGATGTTGTCGGAGCCGACCGCGGCCTGGAGCTGGGCCAGCGTCGGCGCGCTGGTCACGACATCGGGGGTGCCGTCGCCGTTGAGGTCGTTGCAGGGCACGGTGCCGTTCTTGATCTTGCCGATCGAGTAGCTGGCCGAGGCGCTGAGATCCCAGCCGGTGAGCACGGTGTACGAGACATCGCCCTCGATGCCGTTCACTTCGACCGGCACGGCGCCGACGAAGTTGAAGTTGGCGACCTGCTTCGAGGTGCCGGTCACGGCGCCCGTCGAATCGCGCACCGCCACGGTGTTGACGTAGAACACGCCCGAACCCGGCGCACGGTAGGGGTAGTTGTCGAACTTCTGGTGGTAGCCGGTGAGGTTGAAGCGCAGCTGGCCGTCGAGCATCTTCGACTTCAGGCCGACTTCATACGACTTCGAGGTTTCCGCCGGCAGGTGCAGGAACGAGTTTTC
Source organism: Novosphingobium clariflavum (assembly GCF_026420865.1). GTDB lineage: Bacteria > Pseudomonadota > Alphaproteobacteria > Sphingomonadales > Sphingomonadaceae > Novosphingobium > Novosphingobium clariflavum. The sequence continues at coordinate 213,318 of NZ_JAPCWC010000005.1, forward strand.
CAGCGCCGAGGGGGTGATGTTGAAGTCGCCGACGACGTCGATGCCCGGGCGCCAGGAACTGCCGGTCGAGGCATAGACCATGAGGTCGGGCGAGAAGTTGTACTTCACCGAGCCGCTGTAGATCCACTTCTTCTCGTGCTGCAGGCGGTCGGACAGGACATTGCCGTTCACCGTCAGCACGCCGCGGTTGCGGTAGTCGATGTGGCGCACGCCGCCGGCGATCTCGAAGCCGCCGAAGTGGGCGGTGAGGTTGCCGAAGAACGACTGCTCGTGCGACTTGCCCTCGCTCTCGATCGGGGTCTGGACGATCGTGGCGATGCCGCCGCCGAACGCGGCGGGCAGCCTCACCGGGGTCGGGTTGGTGAGGTGGGTGTCGGGGTGGTTGCGGCTGTCGAAGAAGCCGACGACGTAATCGAGGGTGCCGAACAGGCGCTCGTCGTTCTGCAGCCGGATTTCGTGCGATTCCGAGGTCGAGCGAGTGTTGGTGATCTGGTTGATGTCACCGGCGAAGAAGTTGCCGTCGTCGATGTTGTCGGTCGAGTGGATCTTCTGGGTATAGTGCTGGCCCTGGTAGATCAGGCGCTGGCCCCACTGGCTGACTTCGGCGCGCCAGTTGTAGACGTCGAAGATCTGGCGGATGTCGCGCGGATCTTCCTGGATCGAGAGGCGGTCCTTGGTCGAGATGTAGAGCGGGCTCTGCGCCGCGTTCGGATTGGCCTCGGAGAACGAGGCGACCTGGTCGTAAGTATGGGCGGTGGCGTCGATGCGCTGGTACATGCCCTCGAAGCGCAGCCAGTCGGTGGGCGTGAGCAGCGCCGAAAGACGGCCGCTCTTGGTGCGTGCGAACGGGTCCTTGTTGCCGTTGACCGGGCGGACGCGGTCGCCCTCGTTCTCGTCCCAGACGCCGGCGGCGCGGATCGCGGCGATGCCCTCGATCACGGGCACGTTGGCGGCGCCCTTGAAGTTGATCGTGCCGATGTCGTTGGCGGTCATGTCGACGAAGCCGCCGTAGGAATAGAGGTCCGGCTTCCTGGCGGTGACGGTGATCGAGCCCGAGGGCGAGGCGCGGCCGCGCAGCGTGCCCTGGGGCCCGCGCTGCACTTCGATCTGGCCGACGTCGTACATCTGCTGGAGCACGACGCCCGCGGTGATCGGCGCGTCGTTCATGTAGAATTCGACGGTCGGGTTGTTGCCGCTGGCGTTGACGTCGAAGTTGACGCCGCGCATCTTGGCGTTGCCGCCGATGCCGTTGGCGTTGGTCTCGAGCTGGAGGCCCGGAGCGAGCGTCGAGACTTCCTTGAAGTCACGCAAGTTGAGCTTGGAGATGTCGTCGGCCGTCACCGTGTCGATCACGGCGGGCACGTCCTGCACGTCCTCGTCGCGGCGGCGGGCGGTGACGATGATGACGTTGGTGGCCTCGTTGGCTTCGGCGGCCGGTTGGGTTTGGGCCTGGACCATGGCCGGGGCACTGACCCCCAGGATGCCGACCGAACACAACAGAAGCTGCTTGAACGCGCGCATGAACTCTCCCTCCGGTTTTTGAACCTTTTTCTTGCGCGTATGGGTGCGAGGGAGGGCCGGGAATTGTCAAATGAAATGGCTTCATTTCTCACAGGCAACGGCACGGCGTTATTTGAACAGGTGATCAAACTTTCATGAAGTGGCCGGGCGCCGCGATTCCGGCGACATGTGATCCATGCTGTCTCGAAGGCGCAAAAAAAGAGGGGCGCCGAAGCGCCCCTCGATTCGCACTCGTCGTCCGGCGCTCAGTTGCGCGAGGCGAGGCCCTTGTTCAGCCACAGCGCCGCGAGCGTCGCGATGGCGCCCGAGAGCAGGTAGCCGCCCGAGGCGATCAGGCCCCAGTTGGTCGACAGCAGCAGCGCGGCAAGCGGCGCGAAGGCGGCGCCGACCAGCCAGGACAAGTCGCTGGTGAGCGCCGAGCCGGTGTAGCGGTGCTCGCTGGCGAAGCCCGAGGCGACGACGCCCGAGGACTGGCCGAAGGCGAGGCCGAGCAGGATGAAGCCGGCGATCATGTAGATCACCTCGCCGGCGGCACCGGCGTCGAGCAGCTGCGGGGCGAAGCCCGAGAACACGGCGATGGCGACGGCGCAGGTGCCCAGCAGGTTACGGCGCCCGAACTTGTCGGCGAGGCGGCCCGAGGCGATCACCGCGACGACGCCGAAGCAGGCGGCCATGGCCTCGATCAGCAGGAAGCCGGTGGGCGAGTTCTGGGTGAAGAGGAACACCCACGAGAGCGGGAACACGGTGACCATGTGGAACAGCGCGAAGCTGGCGAGCGGGGCGAAGGCGCCCAGCACGATGGTCTTCCACTCGGTGCGCAGGGTCGCGCCCACGCTCACCGCCTGCAGGTCGCGGCTGGCGAAGAGGTGCTGGAATTCCTCAGTGACGACGATGCGAAGGCGCGCGAAGAGCGCGACGACGTTGATCGCGAAAGCCACGAAGAAGGGATAGCGCCAGCCCCAGTCGAGGAAGTCGGCGGCGGGCAGTTCGGTGATCATGTAGGCGAACAGGCTGCTCGCCACGATCAGGCCGAACGGGGCGCCGAGCTGCGGGATCATCGCGTACCAGCCGCGCTTGTTCTCGGGCGCGTTGAGCGCGAGCAGCGAGGCCAGGCCGTCCCAGGTGCCGCCGAGCGCGAAGCCCTGGCCCAGACGCAGCAGCGCCAGCAGCCAGATCGCGGTCGAGCCGGCCGAGGCATAGGAGGGCAGGAAGGCGATCGCCGCGGTCGAGCCGCCGAGCATGAACAGCGCGATCGTCAGCTTGGTGCCGCGGCCATAGGCGCGGTCGAGCGCCATGAACACGAGGCTGCCGATCGGGCGGGCGACGAAGGCCAGCGCGAAGATCGCGAAGGAGTAGATCGTGCCGGTCAGCGCGTCGACGAAGGGGAAGAACAGCTTCGGGAAGACCAGCACCGAGGCGATGGCATAGACGAAGAAGTCGAAGAACTCCGAGGTTCGGCCGATGATCACGCCGATGGCGATTTCACCGGGGGAGGGCTGGTGATGCTCCTTGAACGTCGGCAGGCCCAGAGCGTCTCTGGACTGGGGTGTGCTGGTCATTTCGGTTCTGCGGCCTTCGTCTCGGGTCCGTTCCCGATTCCACGCGGAACGCGCGAAGCCGGTCGCGGACGAATCAAAGCGGGCGCGCGAAAACGCCCGAGTTCATGGTGAGGCCCTATCGTCATTGATTGGCGTCAAGGGGATTGGACAAAATGTCCTATGTTCGCACTCGCGGCATGCGCTTAGGCGCACCAACCATGCGCCCACCCGAGTCCAGACCGAAGCTGCGGCACCTGTCCGCGCTCGCCAAGATCGCCACCGCCCTGTCGCTGACGGGTGCGCTGACTGCCTGTAACGCCATTGTGCTGCACCCGTCCGGGGATGTCGCGCAGCAGCAGGGTGACCTCGTCGTCGCCTCGACCCTGCTGATGCTGCTGATCATCGTTCCCGTGATGGCGGCTACCGCGTGGTTCGCCTGGCACTACCGTGCCACGAACAAGAGCGCGAAGTACGATCCTCACTGGGATCACTCGACTCAGCTCGAACTGCTGATCTGGGCGGCCCCGCTGCTCATCATCATCTGCCTCGGTGCCCTGACCTGGGTGAGCACCCACCTTCTCGATCCCTACCGCACCATCGGCCGCCTCGACGCCAAGACCCCGGTCGCGGCGAACGCCAAGCCGCTGGAAGTCGAAGTCGTCGCGCTCGACTGGAAGTGGCTCTTCATCTACCCCGAACAGGGTATCGCCACGGTGAACGAACTGGTCGTGCCGACCAACCGTCCGCTGCAGTTCAAAATCACCTCGGCGAACGTGATGAACTCGTTCTACGTTCCCGCCATGGCCGGCCAGATCTACGCGATGCCGGGCATGGAAACCCGCCTCCACGCGGTCATGAACAAGGCCGGTGATTCGGTCGGCTTCTCGGCCAACTATTCGGGCGCGGGCTTCTCGCACATGCGCTTTGCCACCCACGCGGTTGCGGACGACCAGTTCGCAAACTGGGTGAAGTCGGTGCAGACCGGCGCCAATGCCGGCACGCTCGACCGCACCGTCTACCTCCAGCTCGAAAAGCCGAGCGAGAAGGTGCCGGTGACCCGCTACTCCGCCGTTTCGCCGGACCTCTACAACGCCATCGTCAACATGTGCGTGCAGCCCGGCAAGATGTGCGCCAGCGAGATGATGGCCATCGACGCGCGCGGTGGTCTCGGCAAGGCGGGCATCCGCAACGTCGAGATGCTATCCTACGACCGCGGCGGCCGCGAGAGCGTCGCCGCTGCCAACCCGACCGCCGCCGTCCAGCGCGAACTGGCCTGGGTCCGTGCGCTCTGCGCCCAGAACCCCGGCGTGGTCGCCGACAAGAGCGTGAAGGCTCCGGCCTCGATGCAGACGCTTTCGGGCGCCGGCATCTCGGAGCCGCAGGCGGCGGTGTCGTTCTTCGCGCGTGACAAGGAAGCGCTGGCCGCTCCCGTGTCGACCCCCGCGCATTCCTCCCAGATTTCCCGGAACTGACAGAACATGGAAGCCGTAGACCATTCGCACTGGAGCCCGTTACTGGGCCGCCTGTGGTGGGACGCCCTGCCACAGGAACCGATCGTGCTCGCCACATTCGTCGTCGTCGCCCTTGGCGGCGTGGCGATGGTGGCCGGCCTCACCTACTTCAAGCTCTGGGGTTATCTCTGGAAGGAGTGGTTCACCAGCGTGGACCACAAGAAGATCGGCATCATGTACTGCGTGCTGGGCCTGGTCATGTTCCTGCGCGGCTTTGCCGACGCGGTCATGATGCGTATCCAGCAGTCGATCGCCTTCAACGGCAGCGAGGGGTACCTCACCGCCCACCACTACGACCAGGTCTTCACCGCCCACGGCGTGATCATGATCTTCTTCGTGGCGATGCCCTTCGTCACCGGCCTCATGAACTACGTGGTGCCGCTGCAGATCGGCGCGCGCGACGTCTCGTTCCCGTTCCTGAACAACTTCAGCTTCTGGATGACGACGGCGGGCGCGGTGCTGGTCATGGCCTCGCTGTTCATCGGTGAGTTCGCGCAGACCGGCTGGCTTGCCTATCCGCCGCTGTCGAACCTGGCGTACAGCCCCTGGGTCGGCGTCGACTACTATATCTGGGCCCTGCAGATCGCCGGTGTCGGCACGCTGCTCTCGGGCGTCAACCTGATCGCGACCATCGTCAAGATGCGCGCGCCGGGCATGACGATGATGCGCATGCCGGTCTTCACCTGGACCGCGCTTTGCACCAACATCCTGATCGTTGCTGCCTTCCCGGTGCTGACCGCGGTGATGGCGATGCTCTCGCTCGACCGCTACCTCGGCTTCAACTTCTTCTCGAACGACTTCGGCGGCTCGCCGATGATGTACGTCAACCTGATCTGGATCTGGGGTCACCCCGAGGTCTACATCCTCATCCTGCCGATGTTCGGCGTGTTCTCGGAAGTCACCTCGACGTTCTGCGGCAAGCGCCTGTTCGGCTACTCCTCGATGGTTTACGCAACGCTTTGCATCACCATCCTGTCGTACCTCGTCTGGCTCCACCACTTCTTCACCATGGGTTCGGGCGCGAGCGTCAACTCGTTCTTCGGCATCACCACGATGGTGATCTCGATCCCGACCGGCGCGAAGCTCTTCAACTGGCTGTTCACGATGTACCGTGGCCGCATCCGGTTCGAACTGCCGATGATGTGGACGGTCGCCTTCATGATGACCTTCACCATCGGCGGCATGACCGGCGTGCTGCTCGCGGTGCCCCCGGCCGACTTCGTGCTGCACAACTCGCTGTTCCTGATCGCGCACTTCCATAACGTGATCATCGGCGGCGTGCTGTTCGGCCTGTTCGCGGCGATCAACTTCTGGTGGCCCAAGGCCTTCGGCTTCAAGCTCAACCAGTTCTGGGGCAAGGTCAGCTTCTGGCTGTGGGTCCCGGGCTTCTGGCTTGCCTTCACCCCGCTCTACATCCTCGGCCTGATGGGCGTCACCCGCCGCATGCGCGTGTTCGACGATCCCTCGCTGCAGATCTGGTTCGTCATTGCCGCGCTTGGCGCCGCGATGATCGCCGGCGGCATCGGCGCCATGCTGGTCCAGTTCGCGGTGTCGATCTGGAAGCGCGAGGAACTCAAGGACGTCAGCGGCGATCCGTGGCAGGGCCGTACGCTCGAGTGGTCGACCTCGTCGCCGCCGCCCGAGTACAACTTCGCCTTCACCCCGATCGTGCACGACATCGACGCCTGGGACGACATGAAGCGCTGCGGCGTGGAACGTCCGACCGCCGGCTTCCGTCCGATCCACATGCCCAAGGGCACCGGCACCGGCATCATCCTCGCCGGCCTGTCGACCGCGCTCGGCTTCGCGATGATCTGGTACATCTGGTGGCTCGCGGCCGTGTCGTTCCTCGGCGTGATCGGCTACTCGATCTTCCACACCTTCAACTACAAGCGTGACTACCACATCCCGGTCGAGACGGTCGAAGCGACCGAGGCCGAGCGTTCGCGCCAGCTTGCAGCCGCAGGAGCCTGATCGATGACCGCGACTGTAACCGAACTGAAGACCCCGCTGAGCCAGCCCCAGCTCCAGGCCGCGTTCTACGACCTGGACGAGCATGACCATCCCGAAGGCGGCAGCACCATGCTGGGCTTCTGGATGTACCTGATGAGCGACTGTCTCATCTTCGCCATGCTGTTCGCCGCTTACGGCGTGCTGGGTGGCAACCTGGCGGCGGGCCCGGGGCCGAAGGATCTCTTCGACCTCAAGCTCGTCGGCGTGAACACCGCGATGCTGCTGTTCTCGTCGATCACCTACGGCTTCGCCATGCTGGCCATGGAGAAGAACCAGAAGGGCGCGACCCAGGCCTGGCTGCTCGTCACCGCCGTGTTCGGCGCGGCGTTCCTGTCGATCGAACTCTACGAGTTCCATCACATGATCGGCGAGGGCGCCGGCCCCTGGCGCTCGGGCTTCCTCACCGCGTTCTTCTCGCTGGTGGGCACCCACGGGCTTCACGTCACCTTCGGCCTGATCTGGCTGTTCACGCTGGTCGTGCAGGTCGGCAAGAAGGGCCTGGTCCCGGCCAACAAGCGCCGTCTCATGTGCCTTTCGCTGTTCTGGCACTTCCTCGACGTCATCTGGATCGGCGTCTTCACCTTCGTCTATCTCATGGGAATGCTGTGATGAGCGACCACGTCCACCCCAACGAGCACGTCGACGACGTGCACGCCAGCGGCCATGGCACGATGCGCGATTATGTGATCGGCTTCCTGCTCTCGGTCGTGCTCACCGCCATTCCGTTCTGGCTGGTGATGACCGGTGCGATCACCGACAAGTCGACCACCGCGCTGGTCATCATGGCCTTCGCGATGGTGCAGATCGTCGTGCACATGATCTACTTCCTGCACATGAACACCAAGGCCGAGAACGGCTGGACGGTCATGGCGCTGATCTTCACGATCATCCTGCTGGTGATCACGCTGTCGGGTTCGCTCTGGGTCATGTACCACCTCAACCACAACATGATGCCGATGAGCGCGCACGAGATGGGGCAGCTGCCCTGATCGCCACGGTTTCAGACGCATCATGCACACAGTGATCGAAACCAACGAAGCGCGGCGGCCCTGGGGGCTCGCCGCGTTTCTCGTGTTGGCCCTCGCCGCCTTCGTGGCCCTTGGCATCTGGCAGGTGCAGCGCCTGCAGTGGAAGCACGCGCTGATCGCCCGTGTCGACGCGCGGGTCCATGCCGAGCCGATCCCGCTTCCCGCTGACGACCGCCTCGCGCGGGTAAAGGGTTCCGACCTCGACTATCTGCGCGTTTCGCTCCAGGGTAGCTACGAGGGCAGCGCGACCGTCCTGGTGCGCGCCGCCACCGATCTTGGCACCGGGTACTGGACGATGACGCCGCTGAAGCTCGAGGATGGACGGCAGGTCTGGGTGAACCGCGGCTTCGTGCCGGCGGGCACCGGCGCCAGCGCCGCCGCCGCGAGCACCCCGGCAGGCGCGGTCCGCGTTGTCGGCCTGCTGCGTTCGGACGAGCCCAAGGGCAGCCTGCTGCAGTCCAACCAGCCGCAGGACGACCGCTGGTACTCGCGCGATACCACGGCGATGGCGGCCGCGCGCGGGATCGGCCGGGTGGTGCCCGCCTTCGTCGATGCGCAGGCCGAACAGGCCCGCCGCCCAGCCGGACCAAAGCCCGCCGGACCAAAGCCTGGGGCACCGGCGCCGGTGCCCGGCCTCACCCAGATCCACTTCCCGGACAACCACCTCAGTTATGCGCTGACGTGGTTCGCGCTGGCGGCGATGTCGGCGATGGCGCTGGTGTTTGTCTGGCGCCGCCGCCGATGGAACGGCTGATCGACCTGTTCGCGCCGCGCGGGCTTCCCGGAAGCTCGGCCAGCCGCGCCAACGTCGTGCTGCTCACGCAGCTGCGCTGGACGGCGGTGGTCGGCCAGCTGGCCACCATCGTCGTGGTCCAGCAGGGCCTCGGCGTGAAGCTCTCGTTGGCGCCGCTGCTGATGGCGCCGCTGCTGCTGATCGTGGTCAACCTCGTCTCGGCCAGCGTGGTGCTGCGCCGCCAGTCGTTCTCGCAGGGCGAGCTGTTCTCGGCGCTGATGATCGACGTCGTGGCGCTGTGCTGGCAGCTCTACCATTCGGGCGGCGCGACCAATCCCTTCACGTTCCTGTTCCTGCTGCAGATCGTCATCGCCGCGGTCATCCTTGACCTCAGGTGGAGTTCGCTGGTGGCGATCAACGCCTGCCTCTGCGTGCTGCTGCTCACGTTCTATCACGAACCGCTCCAGCTGCCGGTGCAGGGGCGCGACCCGTTCCAGCTCTATCTCTACGGCAGCCTGCTGTGCTTCGTGCTGGCGGCGGTGCTGCTGATCGTGTTTGTCGCCCGCCTCGATCTCACCCGGCGCGAGAGCGATGCCAAGCTGGCGGCGCTGCGCCAGCAGGCGGCGGAGGAGGACCACATCATCCGCATGGGCCTGCTGGCCTCGGGCGCGGCGCACGAACTGGGCACGCCGCTCTCGTCGATTTCGGTGATCCTGGGCGACTGGACCCACGAACCCGCGATCGCCGAAGACCCCGACCTTGCCGCCGACCTCGTCGACGTGCGCCGCGAGCTGGAGCGCTGCAAGACCATCGTCAGCGGCATCCTGATGTCGGCGGGCGAGATGCGCGGGGTGGCGCCGGCGGTCACCACCTTGCGCGGCTTCATCGGCGAGATCCTCGAGGAATGGCGCCCGCGCATGCCGGGCGAGCTGCGTTTCCTCGATTCGATCGACGTCGACCGCTCGATCGTCTCCGATCCCGGCCTCCGCCAGGTCATCGGCAATGTCATCGACAATGCCGTGGAAGTCTCGAGCGACCTCGTGGTGATCGAGGCCTGGGTCGAATCGGGCCGCCTCGTGCTGACCGTCAGCGACCGCGGGCCGGGGTTCGCGGCGGAAATCCTGCCGCGCGTCGGCCAGCCCTATGCCTCGACCAAGGGCCGTGACGGCGGCGGGCTGGGGCTGTTCCTGGTGGTCAACGTGATCCGCAAGCTCGGCGGCAAAGTAGCGGTCGACAACCTGCCCGGTCGCGGGGCAAGGGTGCAACTTGCGATTCCCCTTGCTACACTGGCCTACGAGCCCAGGAAGGGTGACGAATAACATACATTCGGGGCCATCCTTTGACCGAGCCTGCCATCACCGATAGCGCCGCCCCCTGCGGGGACAGTGCCAGCCTGCTGATCGTCGAGGATGACCCGACGTTCGCGCGGACCTTGCGCCGTTCGTTCGAGCGGCGCGGATACCGGGTGAGTTCCGCCGCCAGCCCGGAAGAGGCCGAACGGCTCTGCGCCGCCGCCGATTTCGACTACGCGGTGGTCGATCTCAAGCTCGGCGCCTCGTCCGGGCTCTCGGTGGTGCAGATGCTGCATGGCCGCGCGCCGCAGACCCGCATCGTCGTGCTGACCGGCTACGCCTCGATCGCCACCGCGGTGGAGGCGATCAAGCTCGGCGCCTCGCATTATCTCGCCAAGCCCTCCAACACCGACGACATCGAGGCGGCCTTCGCCAGTGGCGGCGAGGGGGATGCCAGCGTGCCGGTCGACGGGCGCAAGAGCTCGATCAAGACGCTGGAGTGGGAATATATCCACGGCACCCTGGTCGAGTGCGACTTCAACATTTCCGAGGCGGCGCGCCGCCTCGGCCTCCATCGCCGGACGCTCGCGCGCAAGCTCGAAAAGCGCCAAGTCTAGAGCGTTCTTCGATCGGAGTGGAACACGCAGTGACTCGGAAAACGCTCTAGGCGGTGGCGAGGAGGGGAGAGAGATGGCCGATCATTCCGCGCCGAGAAAGGCGCGCCTGCCTGCGGTCGATCCGCGGGCGCTGCTGACGTTCCGCGCGGTCTGCGAAACCGGTTCGATCAGCGCGGCGGCGCGCGCGCTCAACCTCTCGCAGCCTTCGGTGTCCAACACCATCGCCTTGCTGGAAAGCCGGCTCGGCACCGTCTTGTTCGAGCGCGGGCGCGGCGGCATCGTGCTGACGCGCGAGGGGCTGGTGCTGCAGCGCCGCTCCGAGGCGCTGGCGACGCTGCTGGCCGATGCGGTGAGCGACGTCGAGCATGCCCGCCACCGCATCTCCGGCCCCTTGCGCATCGGCGGCACCCCCGGCGCGCTGCTGACGCTGCTGCCCGGCGCGATCATGCGCATGGAAGCGGCTATGGGCGACTTCGCGCTGAGCGTGGTCGAGCGGCCGGACGCCGAACTGCACGAGATGCTGCGCCAGGGCGAGATCGAGCTGGCCATGGTCACCACCCGCATCGAAACGATCCCCGAGGGGATGACCGAGGTTACCGCCGCGCGCGATCCCTTCGCGCTGATCGTCGGCCGGCATCATGCCGCGCTGGGCGAGCGGATTTCGCTGCGCGAGGTCGAGGCGCTGCCCTGGGTGCTGCCCGAGGCGCGCGGCGCCTTCCGCCGCCAGGTCGATGCCCTGTTCATCGCCGCGGGCGTCTCGGTGCCGCGCACCACGATCCGTTGCGACTCGCTGCTGACCACCCGCGCCATCGTGCGCGACACCGACCGCGTGACCGTGCTGCCGCGCACCGTGGCGCTCGACGGCATGTCCGACGGTTCGATCCGCGCCATCGCCATTGCCGAGGCGGTGTTCGAGCGCAGCGTCGGGGTACTGCGCATGGCAGGCGGCGCGCTGTCGCCGCTGGGCGAGGCCATGCTGGCGGCGCTCCCGCCTGTTCCATAGTTTTTCACTATGGTGATCTGAAATATCATTATTTTACTTTGGGTGCCCGGACCCGCTAAACCGCTCTCAGGCCCGACAAATGGGCCGAAAGATAAAGACGGGAGAGAGCGATGCGGACCCTGATCCGCGATGTATCCATCTTCGACGGCAGCGGCAGCGCTCTCCAGACCGGCTCGGTGCTGGTGGACGGCGAGCGGATCGCCCGCGTGGCCTATGGCGCCGACGCGCTGGCGGGTGAAACCGCCGAGGTGACGATCGACGGGCGCGGCAAGACGCTGATGCCGGGGCTGGTCGACGCTCACACCCACCTCACCTGGGGGTCTTCGGTCGAGAAGATCTACCACCAGTTCATTCTTCCGCCCGAGGAACTCAAGGTCGCGGCCTGGCGCAATGCGCGGGTGCTGCTCGACCACGGTTTCACCTCGATCTACTCGGCCGGCGCGCTGGGCGACATGATCGAGCCGGAACTTGCCCGTGCCATTGCCGCGGGCGAGACCCCGGGGCCGCGCATGGTGCCCTCCACCCTCGAACGCAGCCCCGAAGGCGACGAAGGCGTCGATACCGGCGACGTGTTCAACGGCCGCGGGCCCGACGCGATGCGCCGCTTCGTGGCCTACTGCAAGGATGAGGGCGTCCAGTCGATCAAGCTGGTCGTCTCCGGCGAGGACGCGCTGAAGCCCGGCTCGGCCATGCAGGTGCTCTACACCCGCGAGGAACTGGAAGCGGCCGGAGAGGCCGCGCGCGAGGCCGGCCTGTGGATCGCCGCGCATACTTATTCGCCCGAGGCGATCGGCCTGGCGCTCGATGCCGGTGCGCGCATCCTCTACCACTGCTCCTTCGCCGATGATGCCACTCTCGAGCGCATGGCGGCGGACAAGGACAGGTTCTTCTACGCCCCCGGTCCCGGCGTTTCGGTCGCCGCGCTGGAGGCCAATCCGCCGCCGCATGTCGACATGACCCACATGAAGGCGAGCGCGAACGAGCGCATGGGCCTCGAAGGCAAGCTGGTGCCCGAACTCAAGGCGCGCGGCGTGCGCATCCTGACCGGCGGCGACTATGGCTTCCCGTTCAATCCGCATGGCCGCAACGCCCGCGATCTGGAGCATTTCGTCCAGTACTTCGGCTTCACCCCGGCCGAGGCCCTGCGCTCGGCCACCCAGTACGGCGGCGAGCTGATGGGGCTCGAGGTCGGGCTGGTGAAGGAAGGCTGGCTGGCCGACCTGCTGTTGGTCGACGGCGATCCCACCGCGGACGTCGCGATCCTGCAGGACAAGGACCGGCTGGCGATGATCATGAAGGGCGGCGCGCTCCACAAGGCGCCCGCCGAGATCGCGGCAACAGAGTAACCAGGGGCTGAATCGATGACTTACGACGTGGTTGTCGTAGGCTGCGGCCCGGTGGGCGCGCTGGCCGCGAACCTTCTCGGCCTGAAAGGGCTCAAGGTGCTGGTTCTCGAACGGGAACTGGAACACTACCCGCTGCCGCGCGCGGTCCATCTCGATCACGAGATGATGCGCCTGTTCCAGTCCGCCGGGGTGATCGGCCAGGTCGAGGGCGACATGATCGCCACCGACGGCCATCTTCACGTCGGCGCCGACCACGGCGTGATCCGCTACATGGGCACCGTGGGCAAGCCGCGCCCGTTCGGCTGGGCCAACGACTACTTCTTCTACCAGCCCGAACTCGAAGCGCACTTGCGCGAGGGCTTTGCCGCCATGCCCAACGTCACGCTGAAGCTGGGTGCCAGCTTCACCGGGCTGACGCAGGACGCGGACGGGGTGACGGTCGACTATCTCGGCGGCGCCGAGGCCCGCAGCGTCCGGGCCCGCTGGGTGATCGCCGCCGACGGCGCCCGCAGCGCCGTGCGCAAGGCGCTGGGCGTCACGCTCGACGATCTGCGGTTCGAGGAGCCCTGGCTCGTCGTCGATGCCGAAGTCGAAGGGCCGGTGGCCTTCCCGCCGCTTTCCGGCGTGCCCGAGGGGGCCGATCTCCAGCGTCTTTCGGTGATGATGTGCGATCCTGCGCGCCCCGCCACGGTGGTGCCCGGCCGCCGCGACCATCGCCGCTGGGAGTTCATGCTGCTTCCCGGCGAGGACGACACCGCGATGATGGCCCCCGAGAAGGTCGCCGAACTGGTCGGCGCGTGGATGGCCGATGTGCCGCACCGGATCGTGCGCGCCGCGACCTACCGTTTCCACGGCCTCGTCGCGCACCAGTGGCAGGTCGGCAACGTGTTCCTCGCCGGGGATGCCGCGCACCAGACCCCGCCGTTCTTCGGGCAGGGCATGTGCCATGGCCTGCGCGATGTCGCCAATCTGGCGTGGAAGATGGATGCGGTGGCCAACCACGGCGCCGCGCCTGCGGTGCTGGCGACCTACCAGCGCGAGCGCGATCCGCATGTCCGCGCGGTGATCGGCGCGGCGGTCGCGGCCGGGCGCTATATCTGCGAACTCGACCCCGCCAGGGCCGCGCAGCGCGATGCCCGCATCCGCGCGGAAGCGGCGCAAAGGTCGGGCGAGACCGCGCATGACCTGATCCCGGCGATCGGCGAGGGTGTGATCCTTGCTGGCACTGCCGGAGCGGGTGGACGCTTCGTGCAGCCGGTCCTCACCGACGGCCGCAAGCTCGACGACCTGACCGGCGGCGACTGGCGCCTCTTCGTGCGCGACGATGCCGTGCCGGGGCAGGCCGAGGGCGTGACGCGCATCCTCGCCTCGACCCTGCCGGACCATGGCGCGGTGACCACATGGCTGGACGATCACGGCGTCGATGCCGTGCTGGTCCGCCCCGACCACTATGTCTTCGGCACTGCCGGCGACAGCGCCGAAGACCTGCTGGCCGCCCGCGCGGCGCAGCTTTCCAGCCATCAGGAGCTTGCCGCATGACCCTCACGCTTGCCGCAGCACAGACCATCGTCACCGGTACCCTTGGCGAAGCGCGGGCGCGGGGGGCAAGACCGCTCGCGGTGATCGTGCTCGACGCGGGCGCCCACCCGGTCGCCTTCGCCCGCGAGGACGGGGCGAGCCTCTACCGCTTCGACATCGCCAGGGCCAAGGCCGAGGGTGCCGTGGGCATGGACGCGGACACCGCGGTCCTGGCCGAGCGGGCCAAGGGCAACCCGGTCTTCTTTCAGAGCGTCACCGCGGCGGTCGGCGGCCGCATCGCGTTCTCGCCCGGCGGGGTGGTGATCCGCGATGCCGCCGGCACGCTGATCGGCGCCGTCGGCGTCAGCGGTGACACCGGCGAATGCGACGCCGACTGCGCCCGCGCCGGCCTGCGCGCGGCGGGTCTTCTTGAGGAGCAAGAGCCATGAAACTGCGCAGCATCGAACTGGCGCTGCCCGATCCGGCGGCCGCCGCCACCTTCATGACCCGGATCTGGGGCATGGCCGAGGCCGAGACGAAGGGGGACACGCATTACCTGCGCGGCTCCGGCCCGTTCCCCTACCTCGTGGCCTTCGAGAAGGCACAGGACGAGTTCGTCCGCTCGACCACGTTCGTCTGCACCAGCGAGGAACTGGAAGCGCTCAAGGCCCGCGTTACCGCCGCCGGATGGACGGCGAGCCCGACCACGAGCGACGACCTCGGCGGCGGCCACGGCCTGCTGGTCGAACTGCCCGAAGGCACGATCCTGCGCTTTCTGGTCGGGGCCGCCGAAGTCGCGCCGATCGCCGGGCGCGACCTGCCGGTGAAGCTCACCCACGTGGTGTTCAACGCCGCCGATGCCGAAGCCTGCGGCCATGCGGTGGAGGACATCCTCGGCTTCCGCGTGTCCGACCGCACCAAGGGCATGGTCTTCGTGCGCTGCAACGACAGCCACCATTCCACCGCCTTTGCCCGCGCCGGGTTCGCCTCGCTCAACCATGTCGCCTTCGAGATGGAGGACATCGACGCGGTGATGCGCGGCATCGGCCGACTGCGCGATCATGCGATGGTTCCCGCCTGGGGCCCCGGCCGCCACGGCCCCGGCGCCAATGTCTACGCCTACTTCATCGCTCCGTTCGGCCCGGTGATCGAGTTTTCGACCGCCGTGGAGAAGGTGCCGGAGGACTATCAGGCCGGCGCGCCGGAAGACTGGACCTGGCCGCCGAACCGCATCGACCAGTGGGGTATCTCGGACAAGGATTTCGATGGCCTGCGCCAGGCCGAGGAACGCTTCCGCTTCCGCCGCGACTGGCAAGCCGCGCCGCTCTGACCATTTGACCGCCGCCGCCCGAGAGGCGGGGGCAGGGGAGACTACGCATGAACCGTTACATCAGCTTTGAACGTCCCGATGGCACCAGGAGCTTCGGCCGCCTCGAAGGGGACAAGGTGATCGATCTCGGCGCTCCCGGTGCGGATGCCTGGCTGAAGGACGTGCTGGCCGGCGATCTCGCCGCGCTGGCCGCGACCGGTGAATTCGCCTTTGCCGCCGTGAAGCTGCTGCCGGTGGTTCCGAACCCGGAAAAGGTCCTCTGCGTCGGCCTCAATTACGCCACCCACGTCGCCGAGACCGGCCGCGAGCAGAAGGAACACCCGGCGATCTTCACCCGCTGGGCCGACAGCCTGATCGCCGACGGCGATGCCATGGTCCGCCCGCCCGAAAGCGTGCGGTTCGACTACGAAGGCGAACTGGCCGTCGTGATCGGCAAGGGCGGCCGCCGCATCGCGCCCGAGAACGCCTGGCAGCACGTTGCCGGTTTCGCGCCGTTCAACGACGGTTCGATCCGCGACTGGCAGCGCCACAACATCCAGTTCACCCCCGGCAAGACCTGGCCCGGCACCGGCGGCTTCGGCCCGGCGATGGTCGCCGCCTCGGACGTCGAGGACCTCGCCTCGCAGCGCGTGCAGACCCGCGTCAACGGCGAACTGGTGCAGGACCAGCCGATCTCGGACATGATCTGGGATATTCCCACGGTCATCGCCTATTGCTCGACCTTCACCGACCTCAGGCCCGGCGACGTGATCGCCAGCGGCACCCCCGGCGGCGTCGGCGACAAGCGCAAGCCCCCGCTTTACCTCAAGGCGGGCGACAGCGTGGAAGTTTCCATCGGCGTGATCGGCACGCTCACCAACCCCGTCATCGACGAAGCCTGACAGACCAACGACAAGCATAATACGAGGGAGAGAACCATGAACACCATCCGCAAGGTCGCACTGCTTTCGGGCATCGCGCTCGGCACGCTCGCCGCTCCTGCCATGGCGCAGGACGCGGCGGCCGCTCCGCAGGCCCCCGAAACCACCTCCACCAGCGACATCATCGTCACCGCCCAGCGCCGCGCGGAGAAGGTGACCGAGGTGCCGATCTCGATCACCGTCGCCAGCGCCGCCCAGCTCGAGCGCCAGCAGGTCAATACCGTCAACGACCTCGCCCGCATCGCGCCGAGCCTCGAGATCCAGCAGGCGCCCGGCCAGAACACCGGCGGCGGCGGTTCGATCCGCGGCATCGGCACGCAGACCTTCTCGCCCGGCGCTGTCGCTTCGGTCGGTGTCGTCGTCGACCAGGTCAGCCAGGGCAATGCCAATATCTCCGACCTCTTCGACGTTGCCCGCATCGAAGTGCTGAAGGGCCCGCAGGGCACCCTGTTCGGCCTGACCACCTCTGCGGGCGTCATCAACATCACCACCAACAAGCCCGATTTCACCCGCTTCTCCGCCCGCCTGCGCACCGAGCTTTCGGATGCCGGCACCGCGGGTTCGAAGTACGGCAACCAGGTGGTGCAGGGCCTCGTCAACGTGCCGCTGGCATCCAATGCGGCGCTGCGCGTCTCGGGCGTCGCCAACTTGCGCCAGGGCGTCAACCGCAATGCCACCACCGGCGAGCTCAACGATACCGACCGCTACGGCCTGCGCGGCCGCCTGCTGTGGGAGCCGACCGACCGCCTGACCGTCAACCTGATCGGCGACTATTCCAAGAGCCGCTACGAGAACGGCGGCGACTTCTTCACTTTTGTGAAGACCAGCGGTCCGGGCTACTTCTTCGGCGGCGCCGGCGAGGATGCGACCGGCATCACCGACCGTCTCGAGTCCTGCGGCGTCACGGCCAAGGCCGGCAACCGCAACTACTGCTCGGACGAATCCTACGTCGGCCATACCGAGACCTACGGCGGTTCGCTCCAGGTCGATTACGAGGCCGATCCCTTCACGCTGACCTCGATCACCTCGGTGCGCAAGTCGGGCGAGTCGGGCTACGGCGCGGCGTCCAACGTGTTCCGTGCCGATGCGCTCGAACTCCAGGTCCACAACTCGCCGGTCAACCGCGATCTCAGCCAGTTCACCCAGGAACTGCGCATCAGCTCGGCGGCGGGTAACCCCATCGAATATACCGCGGGCATGTTCTATTCGAACCAGAAGCAGACGCGGGATGCCGAAGTCGTCGACGTGACGCTGGTGCCGTTCCCGGGGCTCACCATTCCGATCGTCACCAACACGACGCCGCAGCTGACCATCCGCGACGAATCGCTCGCGGTCTTCGGCCAGCTCACCGGTCATGTGACCGACGCCTGGCGCCTGATCGGCGGCGTGCGCTACACCACCGATCGCCTCTCGCTCGACACGTACGACACGCTCGGCGCGCGCGACGG
Source organism: Novosphingobium clariflavum (assembly GCF_026420865.1). Lineage (GTDB taxonomy): Bacteria > Pseudomonadota > Alphaproteobacteria > Sphingomonadales > Sphingomonadaceae > Novosphingobium > Novosphingobium clariflavum. The sequence continues at coordinate 231,136 of NZ_JAPCWC010000005.1, forward strand.
GGGCACGCACCTCAATGCCAAGAAGTGGTCCTGGCGCCTCGGCACCCAGTACGACATCGCGGCGAACACGATGGCCTACGCCACCGTCTCGCGCGGGTTCAAGGGCGGCCAGATCGCGGTGCCGACCAATGAAGATCCCTATGTCGTGCTGCCCGAAGTCCCCACGTCCTACGAAGCGGGCGTCAAGGCGACGCTGTTCGGCGGCTGGGTGGCCGATGCCAGCGTGTTCTACATGAAGATCGACAACTTCCAGGCGCAGAACTGCACGGTCGACAGCACCGGCGTCATCTCGTGCGACCAGACCAACATCAACGGCGTCAAGACGCGCGGCGCGGAGATCAACTTCTTCGGCAACGTGACCCGCAACCTCTCGCTCAACACCGGCTTCATCTACGCCAAGGCGACGTATCCCAAGAACTTCATCGGCACCGACGGCACCAATATCGGCGGCAGCCAGCTGGCCTATTCGCCGCGCTACAAGTTCACGCTCTCGGGGCAGTACGACATGCCGCTCGGCGATAACTTCGGTGCTTTCCTCGCGCTCGACACCCAGTGGAAGTCGCGGGTGCGCTACGAGGCCAACTCGGTCTCCGACACCACCTTCAAGGCGCACTGGATGGTGGGCGGCCGCCTCGGCGTGAAGACCGCGGATGACCGCTACACGGTCGCCGTCTTCGTGCGCAACGCCTTCAACGTCCACGAGCCGGCGCTGATGCAGAGCGACTTCCCCTACACCAGCCAGAGCTACTCGGGCGCCTACGAGCCGAACATCGGCGCGATCTACGGGCCGATGTCGTACCGCAACATCGGCATCAGCCTGGACGCCAAGTTCTGATGCCCCAGACGCTGGACCGCCTGCTCCGAGGGGAGCAGGCGGTGAGCGCGGCGATCAACGCGGTGCTTTCCGCCGCGTTCTTCGCCCTGGTCTTCGGGCTTTCGCAAAGGATGCTGGCAACCGGCGCGCCGGATCGCCTGGCGCTCGATTTCCTGCCACAAGGGCTGATGGTCTCGCTGATGGCATCGCTGGTTCCCGCGCTCGTGATGCGCGCGAAGCTGCGCAAGGCGGGGCTGATCGCCGCGGGTGAGGGGCCGGAGCCGGGCGAGATCGCGCGCACCGTGCTGAAAGGCGTGCTGGCGGGGCTTGCCAGCGCGGCGGCACTGGCCGCGCTGGCGCTGTTCGGTCCGCTGGACGCGGTGCCGAGCCTGCCGGCGCTGGTGTTCAAGATCGTCTACGGGGCAGGGCTGGGGCTGGTCTGCACGCGCTTGGCGCTCACCAGGCTCTACGCCGGCAGGATTGCAGGGAGCAGCGTATGAACGGGGGCATGAACGGGGGCATGAGCGCCATTATCCGCGATATCGGCACCCGCCTCGGCCCCGACGTGGTCGCGGCGATGCGCGATCTCTACGAAGCCGAACAGGCCCCGCTCGCCGCCGCGCTGCCGCCAGTCGCGCTCGACTGCGCCTATGGGCCGGATGCGCGCAACCGGCTCGACCTTTACCGGCAGGGGGAGGCGGGCGAACGGCGTCCGGTCGTGCTCTTCGTCCACGGCGGCGGCTTCCTCGTCGGCGACAAGGGCGGGCCTGACACTTGGGCCAATGCCCATGTCGGCCGCTGGGCGGCGGCAAACGGAATGCTGGGCGCGGTGATGAACTACCGCCTCGCGCCGCAGCACATGTGGCCTTCGGGGGCGGAGGACGTCGGCCTCGCGGTCGACTGGCTGCGCGGCCATGCCGCCGGTCATGGCGGCGATCCCGAGCGTATCTTCCTGCTCGGCACTTCGGCGGGCGCGGTCCATGTCTCGGCCTTCCTCAAGGCACGCGCGGATCATGAGGGGCTCGTGCGCGGCGCCGCGCTGCTTTCCGGGCTCTACGGCGTCACCCCGCTCGACGAACGCGACATGCGCTATTACGGCCCGCAGGACTGCTATGCCCTGCGCATGCCGCTGAGCGCGGTGATGGAAACCCGCCTGCCGCTGCTGCTGGCCTGCGCCGAGTTCGATCCGCCGCGCTTCCAGGCCGAATGGGCCAGCATGATGCAGGGGCGCCTCGGCCGCCACGGACGGCTGCCGCGCGCGCACTATGCCTCCGGGCACAACCACTACTCGATGGCGATGCACCTCGGCACGGCGGACCGCCGCCTGTCGGACGAATTGCTCGCCTTCTTCGCAGACCATGACTGAGAGGCCCCCGATGACCGATCTTACCAGCCTGAACCGCCGCAGCCTGCTCGCTGCCGGCGCCATGGCCGCCGCCGCGCCGATGATGGCGCGTGCCGCCGCCAGGCGCCCGAACCCGGCGTTTCCCGAGGGGTTCCTCTGGGGCGCCGCCACCGCAGGACACCAGGTGGAGGGCAACAATGTCGCCTCCGACCTCTGGTTCGTCGAGAACCAGAAGCCGACGATCTTTTCCGAGCCGTCGGGCGATGCCGTGGGCAGCTTCGAACTCTGGGCGACCGATCTTGACATCGTGAAGGGGCTTGGCCTCACCTCCTACCGTTTCAGCGTCGAATGGGCGCGGATCGAGCCGGAGAAGGGCCAGTTCTCGCAGGCCATGCTCGATCACTACAAGCGCATCGTGGAAGGCTGCCATGCGCGCGGTCTCAAGCCGCTGGTGACCTTCAACCACTTCACCGCACCGCGCTGGTTCAGCGCGCAGGGCGGCTGGACCAACCCTGACGCTCCCGCGCTCTTCGCGCGCTACTGCGACAAGGTGGCCCGCGCCTTCGCCGACGGCATGACGATGGCGATGACGCTCAACGAGCCGAACATCCTGCTGATCCTCAAGCACATGCTGCCGCCGCCGGTATGGGACATCCAGCGCGCGACGATGGAGACCGCGGCCAAGCGCCTGGGCGTCGCCAAGTTCGTCTGCGCCAATGTCGCCGCGCCCGAGGACGTCGAGGCGATCGAGCAGGGGCTGATGGCCGGGCACAAGGCGGCGCGCAGCGCGATCAAGGCGGTGCGCGGCGATCTGCCGGTGGGCTTTACGCTGTCGGTGATCGACGAGCAGGCCTCGGGCAAGCACTCGATGCGCGACCAGGTCCGCAGCGACCTCTACGGCCGCTGGCTGGAAGCGGCCAGGCAGGACGATTTCATCGGCGTGCAGAACTACGAACGCGCGGTCTGGAGCGACAAGGGCAGGCTGCCCCCGCCTGCCGGAGCCGACCTCAACTGGTCCGGCACCGAAGTCTGGGCGCCCTCGCTGGCGGGCGCGGTGCGCTACGTCCACGCGGCGACCAAGATCCCCGTGCTGGTCTCCGAACACGGCGTCGGCACCGATGACGACACGCTGCGCGCGCGCTTCATCCCGGCGGCATTGGCAGGCCTCAAGCAGGCGATGGACGATGGGGTGCCGGTGCTCGGCTACGTCCACTGGTCGCTGCTCGACAACTACGAGTGGATCTTCGCCTACAAGCCGCGCTTCGGCCTGTGCAGCGTGGATCGCACGACGTTCGCCCGCACCCCCAAGCCGAGTGCCTCGGTGCTGGGCGGGATTGCGAAGCGCAATTCGCTGTAAGGGGAAGGGATGCAAGCAGGGGGTCAACACCCCCTGCACCCCCATTACCGTCCAGGTCAGGTGCTACCTGTCCGATGCGCGCCCATGGCAGCGCCGGAAGACTTTTTGGCTGCGCCGCAGGGAGCGCACCACGGATAGGCAGGGCGCGCGGTGGACTTTCTGAGGGTCTGGGGGATCTCCTGAGCTTGTCGAAGGGCCCCAGGACTTCCGCTTGTCTTTCTTCAGGCCACCACCACCCGGACCCCGGCTTCCCGCAGCTGCTCGGCCATCTCGGCGGGGATACCGGCATCGGTGACCACCACGTCCACCTCGTCCAGCCCGCAGACGATGGCGCCGGAGGAGGAGCGGAACTTGGAGCTGTCCACCAGCAGGATCACTTCCTCCGCCCGGTCCATGAAGCGGCGCTCGGCGGCGACGAGGATGACGTCCTGCTGCATCACCCCCTGCGGGCCGACGGCGGCGGCGCCCATGAACAGCTTGGGCGCGTGGAAGCGCGGCATCGAATCCTCGCCCGCCGGGGCCAGCACGATGTTCTGTTCGCGGAACACCGTGCCGGAGGGCAGCAGCACCCGCGTGCCGGACTGCGGCAGCAGGGCCTGCACGATGTGGAGCGAGTTGGTCAGCACCTGGCAGTCCAGCCCGTCGAGGTGGGCGCACATCTGCAAGGTGGTGGTGCCGCCGTCGAGCATGATCGCCTCGCCCGGCTGGCAGAGCGCGGCGGCGGCCCGGCCGATCGCCTGCTTGGCGGGCAGGTGCTGGGTGATCGACTGCTCAAAGGGCGTTCCGGCAAGGCCCGGCTGGCGGTCGGCGCGCTCCTCGGGCAGCTTGGCGCCGCCGTGGACGCGCAGGAGCTGGCCCTCCTCCTCCAGCCGCGAGAGATCGCGCCGGATCGTTGCGGGCGAGGCGTCCAGCTGCGCTTCCAGATCGCGATAGGTCACGAAGCCGCTGGGCCGCAGGGCTTCGAGGATCAGTCTTTCACGCTCGGTCGAATGCATCGTATTCCTGTCGCCCATGCGGGGGTGGGGGGCGGGGGAGGCCGCTGGCCACACCCATGCCGCCAATTTCGCTCAAAATCCATCATTCTCGTTTTTGAAAATGCCCAGGAGGGCATTTTCAGGGCGGCACCGGCCCTCTCCCCCACCCGACCACCCATGAGCATACCCTGTCGGGCGGCCGGGTGGGGGAAAGGGCCGGTGCCGCCAAAATCCGGCACCGCCGGATTTTTAAATAGCCCCGCCCGCGTCGAGCATGTTGCCGGCCCCGATCACCACCGTGGCGCCCACCAGCAGGCCGATCCCGGTCAGCACCAGGGTCCGCGTGCGGCGGCTCGCCCCGCGCCATTCCTTGAGCGCGAAGCCCCAGAGCGTGGAGAACAGGATGATCGAGGCCATGTGCAGCGTCCAGGATGAGAAGCCGTAGCGGCCCATCTGGCTCTCGCCCATCGTGTAGAAGAAGAACTGGAAGTACCACAGCGTCCCGCCCAGCGCGGCCAGCAGGTAGTTGGCGAGCAGCGGCGCGCGGGTGCTGCCGTCCTCGCCGTTGCTGGCGCCGAAGAACTGCCCGAAGCTGCGGTTGCGGCGGATCAGCAGCGCACACCAGATGAGGTTGGTGGTCAGTCCGCCCGAAAGGACGACGCAGAGCACCGGCAGGCCCTGGCTGAGGGGATCGGTGCCCGCCGCTAGCGTCAGGTCGCGGATCGGCTGGCCGGCGTCGAGCCCCCAGGCGAAGCAGCCCGACATCACGCCGGAAAACACCGCGATCAGCAGGCCTTTCTTCAGATTGAACTCGGCTACGCCTTCCGACGCTTGCCCGCCCAGATCCTTGTCCTTGCCGTGGCCCGCCCGCGCGACGACGATGATGCCGATCAGGGTGATGACAATGCCCAGCAGCGTCAGTTGCCCGCTGGTCCGCGAGGCGATCTCGCCGATGGTGCCGTGGAAGATCGGCGGGCCCATCGTGCCGATCACCGTGGTGAGGCCGAGCGCCACCGCCATGCCGAGCGAGAGCCCGAGATAGCGCATGGTGAGGCCGAAGGTCAGGCCGCCGAAGCCCCACATCGCGCCCCAGAACCAGCACCACAGCAAAGTGGAGGGGGGCGCGGCGCTGAGCACGCCGAGGAGGTTCTCGGTCCGCAGCGAGGCGAAGACCCAGGGCGCGATCAGCCAGGAAAAGATCCCGCCCGCCAGCCAGAACACTTCCCAGGACCACAGTTTGATGCGTTTGTAGGGCACGTAGAAGCTGGCCGAGGCAAAGCCGCCCAGCCAGTGGAAGATGACGCCCAGCGCCGGATTGCCTCCCATTTCAGTCTGATCCTCTCGTTATGTCGTTGTTATGTGCGGGGGCGGCGTCAGGCAGGCTCCCGCACCTGTTCGCGCCATTTCGCGCGGTAGCCCGCAAGGTCGCCTTCCAGCGGCTCGACGCGGCGCAGGCCGCCTTGCGCCTGCAGCATCGGGTTGATCAGCCGCAGCGCCCCGAACGAGACGTCGTTATGGGCATTGGCGACAAAGACTTCGGTCTCCGGGCGCAGCGCGGCGAGCGCCCGCACGAAGACTTCGGCATCGGCGAAGCGCCCCTCGATCAGCAGGCGCTGCTTCGAGCCGATGAGGTCGAGCGCGGTATCGGCGACCAGCGCTGCATAGAGACAGACGCCCGCGCGCCGCGCATACCAGGTTCCGGCCCATTCCGCGGGGCGGTTCACCCATTCGGCCTTGCCGTGCGGGAAGGGCCCGAAACCGGGGGCGAGCGTGGGCAGCATCATCGTGCCGCGTTCCAGCAGCGCGGGCACCGCTTCCAGCAGCCGGGGCTGGTCGGGGCGGATGTCGACCCGGCGGGTGTCGATCTGGATCACGCTCTCGATCTCGCGCCCGCCCATGAAGCGCGCGGAGGGCACCGGCCAGCCATAGGCGTCGACATTGACGAGGGTGTCGCGCGCCTCGGGCAGCGCCGAAAGCGAGACCGTCTCGGCGGCCAGCCGCATGGCGATGAACCAGGTGCCGGTGGACAGGATCGTCGCTTCCTGCCGGGCGATCTCGGCAAAACCGCGCGCGGCGAGCAGGGCCGCGTTCGAATCGTGCAGTCCCGCCAGCACCTTGGCATTGGCGGGAAGCCCGGTCTCGGCGGCGATCTCGGGCCTGAGGGTGCCGACCACGTCGCTGGCCTTGGCGAGCGGGGCAAAGCGGTCCGCCCAGCCGAGCCGCTCGGCCATCGGCGAGAAGCGCGCGTCCGCCGGGCACCACAGGTCGCTGTGACAGCCCAGGCTGGTCACTTCGGTGGCCAGCGCGCCGGAGAGGAACCAGGCCCAGTATTGCGCCCAGGGTACCAGCGTTGCGCGCTGCATCGCCTCGGGATGGCGCCGGGCCATCCAGTAGACTTGCGCGCCGAGGTTGAGGCCGTCGGGCAGGGCGGGCGATCCGGTCAGCACGAATCGGTCGCGCTCCTTGCGGTAGGCGGCCATGACTTCTGCGGGCAGCGGCTGTTCGTAGTCGAGCGGGGGGAACAGCAGGCCCTCTTCGCCAAGCGCGGCAAAGCCGGCGCCGTGGGCGACCGGGATCAGCGCTTCCACCGGATGGCCCGCCCAGCCGCGCAGCGTCGCGCGCAGCCATTGGCCGATTCCCGCGGCATCGAGGCAGCGCACGCCGTCCACTTCACAGGGCACGTTGGGACGGACCTGCCGGTCGATCATGCGCCCGCCCTTGGTCCACAGCGTCAACTTGCTGAGGGTCTTGCCGATATCGACGACAATATAGGTGCCGCTTCCTGCCATTCGCTCTGCCCATTTTTCACCATGCGTGAACATGGTGTTGTTTGATTGGATTTGATCGTTTAGTATCGAATCAGATTGAACCTGAAAAGAGGTTTCGTTAGAGGATGCCCATGGACACGATTGCCCCTGCCAAACCGGCGGCCCAGAGCGCCGCGCTTCCCTTCTCGGTTCCGGCCAGCCGCTGGGACGACTCGCTGGCGGCCACGCTTTCGCCTGCCGAACTGCTGCTGTACCGTTCGAACCTGCTGGGTTCGGACCTCACCGTCACCAATTTCGGCGGCGGCAACACCTCCGCCAAGCTCGAAGAGATCGACCCGCTGACCGGCGAGGCGGTGGAAGTGCTGTGGGTGAAGGGTTCGGGCGGCGACATCGGCTCGATGAAGCTGGACGGTTTCGCCACGCTCTACCAGCACAAGCTGCTCGGCCTCGAGAACCACTACAACGGCCCTGAAGACGACGACAAGATGGTCGGCTTCCTGCCGCACTGCACGTTCAACCTCAACGGCCGCGCCGCCTCCATCGACACGCCGCTGCACTCGCTGCTGCCCTTCGCGCATGTCGATCACGTCCACCCCGATGCGATCATCGCGCTGGCTGCCTCTTCGGGCGGCGAGGCGGCGACGCAGGAAATCTGGGGCGGCAAGATCGGCTGGCTCGGCTGGAAGCGCCCCGGCTACACGCTGGGCGTGATGCTGCGCGATTACGTCGCGGCCAACCCGCAAGTCGAGGGCGTCATGCTCGCCGGCCACGGCATCATCTGCTGGGCGGACAGCGCCAAGGCCTGCTACGAACACACCGTCGAGCTGATCGCCGACGCGGCGAACTACCTCAATGCCAGGCTTTCCGAAAAGCCCGCTTTCGGCGGTGCGGTCATTTCCTCCTCCTCCGACCGCGCAGCCCTTGCTGCCGACCTTATGCCCCGCCTGCGTGCTGCCATGACGGGCGCGCGGCGTAAGGTCGGCCATTTTTCGGACGATGCCGAAGCGCTGGAATTCGTGAACTCGGCCGAGTTCGAGCGCCTTGCCGCGCTGGGCACCTCGTGCCCCGATCACTTCCTGCGCACCAAGATCGCTCCCCTGACGCTCGATCCTTCGCGCCTTCAGGACGATGCCTATCTGGCGCAGAAGATTGCCGATTATCGCGCCATGTACGCAGCCTATTACGAGCGCTGCAAGCGTCCCAACTCGCCCGCGATGCGCGATGCCAACCCGGTGGTCGTGCTGGTGCCGGGCGTGGGCCGCATCACTTTCGCCACCGACAAGACCACGGCGCGCCTTGCCGGTGAGTTCTACGGCAACGCCATCAATGTGATGCGCGGCGCCGAGGCCATCGGCGACTACATCGCGCTCGACGAGCAGGAAGCGTTCGACATCGAATACTGGCTGCTTGAGGAAGCCAAGCTCCAGCGCATGCCTGCGCCGAAGCCGTTGGTCGGCCGGGTGGCGCTCGTCACCGGCGGCGCGGGCGGCATCGGTGCCGCCACGGCCGCGCGGCTGATGGCGGACGGCGCCTGCGTGCTGCTGGCCGACCGCGACGCGAATGCCGTCGAGGAAGTGCGCGCCGGGTTCGCCAGGCAGTTCGGCAGGGACGTGGTCCGCGCCGCCGTCTGCGACGTGACCGACGAAGCGCAAGTCGCCGAAGCCTTTGCCGTCGCGGCGCGGGAATTCGGCGGGCTCGACATCCTGGTCGCCAATGCCGGCATCGCTTCCTCGGCGCCGATCGAGGAGACCACGATCGAACTGTGGAACCGCAACTACGACGTGCTGGCGCAGGGCTACTTCCTCACCAGCCGCGCCGCCTGGCCGCTGCTCAAGGGCATGAAGGAGCAGGGCGGCACTTCGGTGGTGTTCATCGGTTCGAAGAACGGCGTGGCCGCCGCCACCAACGCCTCCGCTTATGCCTCCGCCAAGGCCGCGGCGAACCATCTGGCGCGCTGCCTCGCTCTGGAAGGGGCGCCGCACGGCATCCGCGTCAACGTCGTCAACCCCGATGCGGTCATCAAGGGCAGCAAGATCTGGGACGGCGACTGGCGCAAGGAACGCGCGGGCGCCCACGGCATCGACACCGGCAAGGAACTGGAAGAGCACTACCGCAACCGCTCCATGCTGAAGCGCGACGTGCTGCCTTCGGACATTGCCGAGGCCGTGTATTTCCTTGCGGGCGACCAGTCGGCGAAATCCACCGGTAACATGATCAATGTCGATGCCGGTAACGCACAGGCCTTCACGCGCTGATAAGAGATGTTTTCGGGGAACGCGCGAACCGGCGCGGTCCCCGAACGGGCTAGAGGATAGAAGAATGAGCAGACTGCCGATTTCCGAAGAGCTGATCGCCGAAGCCAATGCCCGCGCGGCGGATGCGCTGGAGGACGAATATGCCTCGCTCGGCCGCAAGCTGGAGCGTTCGGGCATCGCCATCGACGCGATCAAGGACAAGGTCGCTGGTTTCTCGGTTGCCGTGCCTTCGTGGGGCGCAGGGCGCGGCGGCACCCGTTTCGCCAAGTTCCCGATCGCCGGTGAGCCGACCACCATTCACGAAAAGCTGGAAGACTGCGCCGTCATCAACCAGCTCTCGCGCCTGACGCCGCGCGTCTCGCCGCACTTCCCGTGGGACAAGGTGAGCGATTACAAGGCGCTGCGCGAGGAAGCCGCCAGCCTTGGCCTCGGCTTCGATGCGGTCAATTCCAACACCTTCCAGGACCAGAAGGACCAGGCGCACAGCTATTCCACCGGTTCGCTGTCCTCGACCATCGAGGCCACCCGCCAGCAGGCGGTGGAGCACAACATCGAATGCATCGAGATCGGCAAGCAGCTGGGCTCCACCGACCTCACCGTCTGGGTGGGCGACGGCACCAACTTCCCCGGCCAGCAGGACCTTGGCCGCAGCCTCGACCGTTATCTCGACGCCGCTTCGCAGGTCTATGCCGCGCTGCCGGACGACTGGCGCATGTTGCTGGAACACAAGATGTTCGAACCGGCGTTCTATTCCACCGTCATCAGCGACTGGGGTTCCTCGATCCTCGCCGCGCAGGAACTGGGCCCCAAGGCCAAGTGCCTGGTCGACCTTGGCCACCATGCGCCGAACGTCAACATCGAGCAGATCGTCGCCCGCCTTCACCGCTTCGGCAAGCTCGGCGGCTTCCACTTCAACGACAGCAAGTACGGCGACGACGACCTCGATTCGGGCTCGATCAACCCGCACCAGCTGTTCCTGGTGTTCAACGAACTGGTCGAGGCCGAACTGGCCCCGCGTGACGGGTTCAAGCCGAGCTACATGATCGACCAGTCGCACAACGTGACAGACCCGATCGAGTCCATGCTCTCGTCCGCCGAGGCGATCGGCTCCTGCTACGCCAAGGCGCTGCTGGTCGACCGCGAGGCGCTGCATCTGGCGCAGGAAGCCAACGACACGATGATGGCCTTCCAGGCGCTGCGCCGCGCCTACAACGTCGATGTCGGCCCGATCCTTGCCAAGGCGCGCGTCGAGGCGGGCGGCGCGGCGGACGTGCTGGGCGTCTACCGCGAAAGCCGCTGGCGCGACCGCAAGGCGCAGGAGCGCAAGGCCGTGGGCCTCGGCGCCGGGATCGTCTGATCCACCGCGATACCTGAACTGCCGCCGGGAAGGGCAACAGCCCTCCCGGCATCGCCTCTGCGCGAAGAACTCACAACCCATTGGATCCGGGAGGGATTATGCCGATCCATTCGCTGCGCACGCTGCTCTGCGTCGCCACCGCACTCGTTGCCGTTCCCGCCATCGCGCAGGAGCAGGCGCCCGCTCCCGCCGCCACCGATACCGCAGCCGCTCCGCTGGAAGAGCAGTTCCGCGATCCCCCCAACTCCGCCCGCCCGCGCGTCTGGTGGCACTGGATGAACGGCAACGTGTCCAAGGACGGCATCGCCAAGGACATGGCGTGGATGAAGCGCGTCGGCATCGGCGGCCTCCAGAACTTCGACGCGAACCTGCAGACCCCGCAAGTGGTCGATCACCGCCTTGTCTACATGACGCCGGAGTGGAAGGACGCCTTCCGCTTTGCCGCGCACGAGGCGGACCGGCAGGGGCTGGAACTCGCCATTGCCGCCTCGCCTGGCTGGTCGGAAACCGGCGGTCCCTGGGTGCGGCCCGAGGACGGGTTGAAGAAGCTGGTCTGGTCCGAGACCGCGGTGCCTGCCGGGCAGCGCTTCTCCGGCAAGCTGACCGCGCCGCCGGTGCAGACCGGGCCTTACCAGACCCTTGCGCCCGCGCTCTCCATCGAGGAGATGATCTCCGGCCATCCGGCGCCTCCCGGCCCTTCGTACTATGGCGAAGTCGGCGTCTTTGCCTTCCCCGAAGCCATCGTGCCTGCCGCCGCGCTGCCGCGCGCGGTGGACGGTCTTGGCAATGCGCTGTCGGCGGCCGCCTTGTTCGATAGCGATCTCACCAAGGGCGTTACGCTGGCCCGCAAGGAGGGCGAGGCGCCCAGCCTGCGGCTCGACTATGCGAAGCCCGCAAGGATCGGCTCGGCGACGGTCTTCGTGCCCGAGGTGGTGATCCCCTTTGCCGGGGCCGCTTTCACCGGCGCGCTGGAATCGAGCGCGGACGGTGCGACATGGACGCGGATCACCACGCTGACGCTGGGCACGGTGCCCACCACCGTCAGCTTCCCCGCCGTCACCGCCGCGCATTTCCGGCTGGTGCTGGAGGCGCGCAAGCCCGACGGCGGCCTCGGCTCGCCCGCGCCGGGCATTGCCATGGACGGCCTGTTCGACGGGGTCGGCGCGATGCTGGCGAAGAAGCCGCTGATCGTCGGGACGTTCGCGCTGGGCAGCGAGGCGAAAGTTGACCGGTTCGAGACCAAGGCCGGTTTCGTGATGAGCCGCGACTACTACGCGCTGGAAGAGCCCAAGGATGGTGCACAGGGGGTTGCGCCTGCCAGCGTCGTCGATCTCACCGGTAAGCTGAAGGCGGACGGCACGCTCGACTGGCAGGCGCCGGCGCTGCCCAGGGGCCAGCGCTGGCGGGTGCTGCGCATGGGCTATTCGCTGCTCGGCACCACCAACCACCCGGCGCCGCCCGAGGCGACCGGGCTTGAGGTGGACAAGTTCGACGGCGATGCCGTGCGGCGCTATCTCGATCACTACATCGGCCTCTACAAGGATGCCGCCGGGCCGGACATGGTTGGCAAGCGCGGCGTGCGCGCGCTGCTGACCGACTCGATCGAGGTGGGCGAGGCGAACTGGACGCCGAAGATGCTGGAGCAGTTCCAGCGCCTGCGCGGCTACGATGCGCGGCCCTGGCTGCCGGCGCTGACCGGCGTGCTGGTCGGCACCCGCGCCGAATCGGACAAGTTCCTCTACGACTACCGCCGCACGCTGGCCGACCTGCTGGCGAGCGAGCACTATGGCACCGTCGCCAGGGTCGCCCACGAAAACGGCCTCAAGCTCTACGGCGAGGCGCTGGAAGACAAGCGGCCGATGCTGGGCGACGACATGACCATGCGCAGCCACACGGACATTCCGATGGCCGCCATGTGGACCTTCCGCGAGGAAGGCCCGCGCCAGACGCTGATCGCCGACATGAAGGGCGCGGCCTCGGTGGCGCACCTTTACGGCCAGAACCTCGTCGCGGCGGAATCGATGACCGCCTCGATGTCACCCTGGGCCTTCGCGCCCAAGGACCTCAAGCGCTTCATCGACATGGAGTTCGTGAACGGCGTCAACCGCCCGGTGGTCCACACCTCGGTCCACGTGCCGGTGGACGACAAGAAGCCGGGCCTCTCGCTCTTCATCTTCGGCCAGTATTTCAACCGGATGGAAAGCTGGGGCGAGATGGCGAAGCCGTGGGTGGACTATATCGCGCGCTCCTCGCTGCTGCTGCAGGCGGGGCGGAACCTGGCCGATGTCGCCTATTTCTACGGCGAGGAAGCGCCGCTGACCGGGCTCTACGGCGATAAGCCGGTGGCCGATGCGCCGGTGACCCACGCCTACGATTTCCTCAGCTACGACGCGCTGACCGGGTTGCTGTCGAACGACGGCAACGAAGTCGTGGCGCCGAGCGGCGCGCGCTACCGGGCGATCTACCTCGGCGGCTCGTCGCGGCGCATGACGCTGGGGGCGCTCGGGAAGCTGGCGGCGCTGGTCGAAGGCGGCGCGACGGTGATCGGCAATGCGCCGGTTGCGACGCCCAGCATGATGGGGGCGCAGGACGCCGAGTGGTCGGCGCTGGTGGCAAGGCTCTGGCCGGGCAGCGGGGACGTCGCCGTCGGCAAGGGCCGGGTGATCGCGGGCAAGGACGTCGAAAGTGCGCTGCGGTCGATGAATGTGGCCCCGGACTTCACCTTCACCGGGGCGCAGGCGGGCGCGAAGATCCCCTTCGTCCACCGCCGCGACGGGCAGGGCGAGATCTACTATCTCTCCAACCCGCAAGGCCCGCAGACCATCGCGGCGCACTTCCGCGTGACCGGCAAGGTGCCCGAACTCTGGCACCCCGAAACCGGAACCAGCGAGCCGGTCAGCTACCGCATCGAGAACGGCGAAACCGTGGTGCCGCTCTCGCTGGTCGCGGACGATGCCGTCTTCGTGGTGTTCCGCAAGGCCGCCGCGCAAGCGAGCCTGACGCTGGCCGCAAAGCCGGTGCAGGTGCTCGCTTCGCTGGACGATGGCTGGTCGGTGCGCTTCCAGGCAGGGCGCGGCGCCCCGGCCTCGGTTGAAATGGCGAAGCTGGCGCCGCTGAACGAAAGCGGCGATCCGGGCGTGAAGTACTTCTCCGGCGAGGCGACGTATGCGCGCAGCTTCACGCTGCCCAGGGGCGCCAGGGCCGGCCAGCCGCTGTGGCTCGATCTCGGGCAGGTGGGCGACCTCGCCGAAGTGCGCGTGAACGGCCAGCTGGTCGGCGCGGTCTGGCACGCGCCCTACCGCCTCGACATCGGCAAGGCGGTGAAGAAGGGGGCCAACACCATCGAGGTGAAGGTGGCGGACCTGTGGGTGAACCGTCTGGTCGGCGATGCGCAACCTGGGGCCAAGCCGATCACCTGGACCGCGATGCCGACCTACCGCGCGGACGCGCCGCTGCGGCCTGCCGGGCTGATCGGGCCGGTGGTGCTGGAAGGCGGGAACTAGGCCGTAAGCTCAAGCCCTCCCCGGAGACGGGGAGGGCGGGTGTTGCGAAACCTGCGCCGCGCGCTGCGCCGCCTGTGCCACGCTGAAGGTGGAGCCTTCCGCCAGCACCTGGCATCCCGCCACGGCCAGCACATCGCGCACCCGGTCATGCGCGCGGGCGAGGATCACCTGCTTGCCCGCTTTCTCCAGTCCCTGGGTGAACTCGGCGACGACCTCGATGGCGGTGCTGTCGAGGTCGTTGCTCTCCTCGAGGCTGAGCACCACGACCCGCGCGCCGCTGGCTCGGGCGCGGCGGGCGATCGTGGCCAGCGCCGTCTCGGCATTGGCGAAGACAAGCTGGCCGTTGGGGCGGAAAATCACGACGCCCGGCAGCCGGTGCGCCTGCGGATGGCGTTTCAGGTCGACGAACTCATGCCCGTCGCCCAGCTGCCCCAGTTCGCTGATCGACGGGTTCGCCAGCTCGTAGAGCATGTGCAGCACCGACAGCGCGACCGCCAGCAACATGCCGTTGAGCACGCCCAGGGTCAGCACCCCCAGCACGGCAGCCAGCGCGATCGCGTGATCGCGGCGGATGCGGAAGAGGTGCAGCAGCGGCTTCGGCGACAGTGCATGGGTCAGTGCGGCGATGACGATGGCGGCCAGCATCGGCTGGGGAATGCGCGCGATCCAGCCCGACGCGAACAGCGCCATCGCCAGCAGCGCCAGACTGGCCGCGGTCGCCGCCCAGCGGCTCGATGCGCCCGCCGCCTCGTTGGCGGACCCGGCCGAAAAGCCCGCCCCTACCGGCATGCCCTGCACCAGCGCGGAGGCGAGGTTGGCGGTGCCGATGGCGGCCAGTTCGCGGTTGGCCGATAGCGTGTCGCCGTGGCGCAGGGCCAGCGTGCGCATGGTGCCCCAGCTTTCGGCAAACAGGATCAGCGCGATCGGCGCCGCCAGTTGGGCCAGGCGCGAGAGCCGGGTGGTGGAGAAGGGCCAGGCGCTGTCCGGCCAGCCGAGGCCGACCGGACCTGCAATGGCAATGCCATGCGCGGGCAGGTCCACCGCCGCCCCCAGTCCTATGGCGAGCGCCAGCACGATCAGCGCGCCGGGGATCTGCGGCATCCGGCGCAGCGCCAGCAGCACCGCAAGGGTCGCCATCCCGAGCAGGCAACTGGGCAGGTGCCACTGCGTCACCCGCGCGGCCAGCCCCGCCAGCACCACGAAGATCGTGCCCGGCGGCACGGACACCCCCGTCATCGCCGGAAGCTGCCGGACGATGATGGTGATGGCGAGGCCAAACGCGAACCCGCGCAGGACCGGGCGCGAGACGAAGCTGGCGAGGCTGCCCAGCCGCAGCAGCGAAAGCAGCAGGAAGATCAGCCCGGTCATCCCCACCAGCACCGTTGCCAGCCCCTCGCGCGCGGGGCCGGTGGCGGAAAGGCTGGCGAGCGTCGCGGCCAGGATGGCCGCGGCGGACGAGGTGGGCGAGACCACCGCGAAGCGGCTGCGCCCCACCAGCCCATAGGCGAGCCCGCCCGCAATCGCCGCCGCCAGCGCGCGGCCGGGGGCAAGGCCGGCGATTTCCGCATAGGCGACGCTTTCCGGCAGGATCAGCCCGGCCATGGCCAGCCCGGTCAGTCCATCGCGCCAGACGGGTTTGCGCATTCTCGATCCGGGGTTCTGCTCTCGCGCGGTCATGCCTCTGCCGTATGGCCGTGGGTGGATTTGTCCAGATGCGGACGGTGCCCGGTCATCCTGAGGTAGAAGCGGGAGAAGTAGGACGGGTCGGAAAAGCCCAGTTCGTTGGAGACCTGCACGACGCTGGCATTGGCAAAGCACAGCAGCCGCTGCGCCTCCAGCGCCAGCCGGGCGTGGAGCATGTCCTGCGGCGTGCAGTCCAGCCGCGCGCGGGTGAGGCGGGTCAGCGTGCGCGTGGTCATGCCCAGCCGCTCGGCATACCAGCCCAGCGGCAACTGGTCGCGAAAGTGCAGTTCGACCAGATGGCGCAGGTGCGAGATGCGCGGGTCGCCGCTGCCATCGTCGGCCGCCTCGTCCTCCGGCAGCAGCGAGCGCATCAGCGCCTCGGCCATCGCCAGGAACAGGGCATTGGGCCGCCGCCAGTCCTGCGCGATGGCCAGCATCTCGGCGCAGAGGAATTCGACCCGTGCGAGGATTTCCGGCGGCGTCGGTGCGAAGCGGCCATGGGTTGCGGCGTGGAGCAATGGATCGCCGGCATCGCTGCGCCGCTCCGCAAAACCGCTGCTGAGCATCAGCACGTAGCCTTCCGTTTCCGGGCGGAAGCGGAAGCCGTGGATGCTGCCGGCGGGCACGACGATGTGGCAGGGCGCCTCCAGCGTCTCGGTCGTATCGTCGATGGTCAGCGTGACCTGTCCCTTCGATACCAGCATGACCTGAACGCCGCGGACATGGCGGTGCGGGGCGATTTCCCAGTCATGCAAGGAGCTTCGCGCCGCAATCGTCTCGATATGACCCAGTTCCGCGAGGCTTTCGGGCATGTCCTCGCCGTAGAGGACGTAGCTGGGAACGGGGCGGGGGGAGGGCGGGCTCGGGGGCATGGAAGACTCGCGGGGTGTCCTGAAAGTACCGGAACATTGGCCGTCCGGTGCATTCCGCCAGAACCGCCGCAGTGTCAATCCAGGGGCAAGAATTGCGGCCTGCGCTCATGCGGCGCGCCCGATCGGGAGAAGGATCTATGCGTACCCAAGTCGCCATCATCGGCGCAGGCCCTGCCGGCCTGCTTCTCGGCCACCTGCTGCGTCTGGAGGGCATCGACTGCGTCGTGCTCGAACGCCAGACCGGGGACTACGTGCTCTCGCGCATCCGTGCCGGGGTGCTGGAGCAGGGCACCGTCGCGCTGATGGAGCGGCTCGGCCTCGATGCCCGCATGAAGGCCGAGGGCCTGCCGCACGACGGCTTCAACCTTGCCGACGGTGAGCGCCTGATCCGCATCGACATCAAGGCGCTGACCGGCAAGCAGGTCATGGTCTACGGCCAGACCGAACTGACCCGCGACCTGATGGAAGCGAGCGAGGGCCGCGGCCTTGAGGTGATCTACCAGGCCGCCGACGTCGCCCTGCACGCCATCGAGAGCGATGCGCCTTATGTCACCTACACCAAGGACGGCGCCGAGCACCGCGTCGACGCGCGCTTCATCGTCGGCTGCGACGGTTTCCATGGCCCCTCGCGCGCGGCGATCCCGGCCAGCGTCGGCCAGACCTTCGAGCGCGTCTATCCCTTCGGCTGGCTGGGCATCCTGGCCGATGTGCCGCCGTGCAACCACGAACTGATCTACGCGCACCACGAACGCGGCTTCGCACTCGCCTCGCAGCGCAGCCACACGCGCAGCCGCTATTACATCGACGTGCCGCTGACCGAGAAGCTGGAGGACTGGAGCGACGCGCGCATCTGGGACGAACTGGCGATCCGCCTCGGCCCCGACGCCGCCGCCCATATCACGCGCGGCCCCTCCATCGAGAAGTCGATCGCCCCGCTGCGCTCCTTCGTGTTCGAGCCGATGCGCCACGGCAGCCTGCTGCTCTGCGGCGATTCCGCGCATATCGTGCCGCCGACCGGCGCCAAGGGCCTGAACCTGGCGGCGAGCGACGTGCATTACGCCCACGAGGCCCTGCTCGCCTTCTTCCGCCGCGCCGACAACGATGCCGTTGCCGGGTACTCGGCCAAGGCGCTGCGCCGGGTCTGGGCCTCGGAGCGGTTCAGCTGGTCGCTGACCAAACTGATGCACCGCTTCCCCGACGACGGCCCGTTCGAGCGCCGCATGCAGCTGGCCGAACTGGACTACATCGCCTCGAGCGAGCACGCACAGCGGGTGATCGCCGAGAACTACGTGGGTTTGCCGGTTTAAGGGGGGCGGTTTAAGGGGGGCGGGCCGGTGCCTGCGCGGGTCTGCGTCTCAGGCCTAGCTCTGCGACGCAGGCGTCTCGACGACCAGCCCCTCAAGCGCCTCCGTCACCGGAAGCTGGCAGGCAAGCCGCGCGCAGGGGTGCGCGTCGCCGGATGCGTCGATCACCGGCCCTTCGTAGTCCCCCGGCGGCCCGAGCCGCTCGAACCACTCGGGCGTCAGGTGCACGCGGCAGGTGCCGCAGTAGCAGTTGCCGCCGCAGACCGCCGCGATGGCCTCGATCCCTTGCGCGACGGCGTTTTCCATCAGCGACAGGCCCTCGCGCGCGGCGATTTCGCGCCGGGTTCCGCCCGCGTCGATGAAGGTGATGCGCACCATCGGCGTCAGGCCGGATCGCAGGCGACCAGCGCGCCGCGCAGTTCGTAGCCCTGGATGAAGTCGTTCCAGAGGATCGTCGGCTCCGCCACCAGGCGGATGCCGGGCAGGCGCAGCATGCGGTCGAGGAAGATGCGGCTCTCGTGCAGCGCCACCTGGGCGCCGGGGCAGCGGTGCGGGCCGTCGCCGAAGCTCATGTAGGGCCCGGCGACTTTCATGCGCTTCGCCCGGTCGGGATCGAGCCGGAAGGGGCAGGGGCCGGTGATCGCCTCGTCGACATTGGCCTCGCGGATCGAGAGGCAGAGCACTTCGCCTTGCGCCATCAGCCCCGGCTCGCCCTCGGCCGCGCGGCGGTGGAGCATCGAGGCGACCGGCTCCAGCCGCAGGATCTCCTCGAGGATGGCAGACTGACCCGCTTCGTCGCCGGCGAGGAAACGTTCGCGCAAGGGGGCGCTGGTGAACAGGTGCCAGGCGGCCATGACGATGAATTCGCGCGTGGTCATCATGCCCGCGCCGCCGTAGCTCAGGCACTCCATGATCATGCCCTTGCGCGAGTAATTCTCGCCGATCATGAACGAGATCACGTCCTCGCGCGGCTGCCGGCGGCGCGCGGCGATCGCCGGGGCGAGGTCCTTGCGGTAGAACCGGCCGACGCGCAGCAGCATCCGGGCGTTGAAGATCAGGGTGCCCAGCCAGCCCGGCCTGCGGACCAGCGAACTGTCCAGCACCGCCTTCACCCGGCGGGCGAGGGCGCGGTTGCTGTCGCTGTTGGTCAGGCCGACGATCTCGGCGGTGACGTCCACCGCCATCTGGAAGCTCAGGTCGTCGAGCGGCAGCGGCTTGCCTTCGCGCAGGCGCGCGACCAGTTCGTCCATCGTGCGCTGCATGACCGCGTGGTGGCGGGTGACGATGGTCCGGGGCGCGAACAGCCCGGCCACGGCGGCGCGGCGCTTGCGGTGGGCCTCGCCGTCGAGGAAGAAGAACGAGACCTCGTCCGGGTTGGAGAGATCGGTGGCCTCGGCATGGGCGCCGGCCTGGCGGACCTTGGGCGAGCGCAGCACCTCGCGGCTCAGGGCGAAGCGGCCGATCACGCGCGAACCGGCCTGCGGGGCAAGATGGGCCTCGGCGATGCGCGCGCTCTTGCGGTCGTCCGGTTCCGGCATGCGTGCGGCGGTCATGGCCATGCTCCTTTCGACAACCCGGTCTCGTCCCGTGCGTTGCGGTTCCTGAGGACCGAACGTCATCGAGGTTATGATATTCAATGGATCGTATCTTGGCCAGCGGCATCTGGCGGCGCGGCGCGGCAGTGGGGGCTTCGGGCTTGACCCCACCGGCCAGCCGTTTTTGTCCCCGGCGGCAAGGACTTCGTTCAACAACTTGGCCCTTTCGCATGCGCACCATGATTGCCTCTGCGGACTTTGCTGCTATCGCTGCCCGCGTGCGATATGACTTTGCCTTGAATTGGAAGCGACTGCCGCTGGCGGCGGCACTGGCCTGCTCTGCGGCTTTTTCGCTGGCGGCCTGCACGGGCCAGGAGCGCCCCGCCGCGGCCTTGCCGCAGCCACCCGCGCCCACGGTGGAGGCGCCGGTGGATGGTGACTGGTGGAAGCAGGCCGGCGATCCGCTGCTGGCGGACCTGGTGGCGCGCGGCCTTGCCGCCGACCACGCGCTTGCCTGCCGGGCGGCCCGCCTGGCCGTGCAGGCCGAGGCGGACGCTTCGGCCGAGCGGCGCCTGTCGGGCCGGATGCGCAAGCTGGTCGGTACCGATCAGGGCCTGTCGCGCGCCGCTGCCCTGCGCGCCGATCAATATGCCTATGCCCAGGCCCGCGCCGAGCGCGCGGCGGCGGTGGCGCTGGCCTATGTCGAGGTGCGGCGGCTGCAGAGCGTGCTGGTCCTGCGCACCGAGCGGCTCGACCAGTTCCGCGACAATGCCGCGATCGCCGAATTCCGCCGCCAGGCCGGGCTGGTCACCGCGATCGACGGCAGCATCGGCAGCAGCATGGCCGGCGTTGCCGATGCCGACGTGGCGGCGACCCGCGCGCGCTTCGAGCGGGCGCGCATGGACCTTGCGCGGATGGCCGACATGGACGATGCCGCGCTGCTGACGGCGCTGGGCGAGAGCGGCGACGTCGCCGATCTCGGCCGCGATCCGCCGGGGCCTGCCGACGAGGGGCCGCTGCACCGCGCCGACCTGCTGGCGCTGCGCTACCGGCTGCTCTCCCGGATCGAGCATGAGAAGATGACCCAGGCCGATATCAACAAGGCCGAGGCCGAACGCGGCGATCCCTCGACCCCGCCGCTGCTGCGCGACGGGCTGGGCGAACTCGACAAGGCCGAGGCCGGGGCCCGCGCCGAGATCGCCGCCACGCGGCAGGCGCTGGTCCTGCTCGATGCCCGCGAACAGGCGCTCGGCCAGAGCGGCGAGCGGTCGCGCCGGGCGGTGCAGGATGCCCGCGCCGCCTACCGTGCGGGCATGGGCGATTTCGCGACGCTCTACGTGGCCGAAGCCTCGGCGCTGTCGGTCGAGGAGGCGCGGCTGGGCCTGCGGGCCGAGCGGGCGGCGGGGATGATCCGCCTGCACCTCCAGCGCGGCGACGGCTGGTCGGCGGCGGACCTCTCGCCGCAAGTGGGAGTCGCTGCCTGTGACTGAGGCCGACCACGCCAATCTCGACAGTTTCCTGGGGTTCGGCGCCCGCCGCGGGCGCACGCATCTGCTGCGGCTGGCGCTGCTGGCGGCGGCGGTGGTGGCGCTGCTGATGCTGCTGGTCCGCTTCCTGGGCGGCAGCGACCTGCCGTATTACACCGCGCTGGTCGAACAGGGCACGATCACGCCGATGGTCGCCGAGCGCGGCACCGTGCACGGCAGCGGCGAAGTGGCGCTGGCCGCGGCGCTCGACGGTACCGTCACGGCCGAGGGCGTGCCTGCGGGCGGCAAGGTCGCGAAGGGGCAGGTCCTGGCCACCATCGACGCCGAGCCGCTGCGCAGCACCCTCGCGGCCGACCGCGCGCTGGTCACTGCCGCCGAGGCCGACCTTGCCGCCGCCCGCACGGCGCGCGACGAGGCTAGCGGCAAGCTGGCGCGCTTCGAGGACGTCTGGCGCCGCTCCGGCCACCGGGTTCCGGCGATCAACGAACTGGAAGGCGCGCGCGCCGACGCCGACCGCGCCGGGCGCGCGGTGTCCGCCGCCGAGGCCCGGCTCGCCGCCGCCCGCAGCAGCCTTGAGGCCGATAGCGAGAAGCTGGCCGCCGCCGTCGTGCGCGCGCCTTTTGCCGGCTACGTGGTGGAACGCAGCATCCGCACCGGCCAGCGCGTGCGCATGGGCATGAAGCTGTTCACCCTGGCCGCCAGCGACGAGACGCTGGAAATCGAGATCCCGCTGGCCCGCGCGGGCAATGCGGTGCTGGAAGCGGGCACGGTGGCGCAAGTGCGGCTCGATGCCTTGCCCGACGCGGTGCAGTCGGCGACGCTGGCCCGCATCCTGACCGACCGCGCCGATGCGCCGGGTTCGCGCCGCGCCGTGTTCACGCTGGAGAAGCCGGTCGAGGCGATCCGCCCCGGCATGGCCGCCACGGTCGAACTGCCCTTGCCGCAGCGCAGCAACGTCCTCCTCGTGCCCGACGCCGCGCTGACGTTCGAGCCCGGCAACAGGGCCACGCCCTCCACCGGGCGCAGCCAGCCGCGCATCTATCTCGTCTCGGGCGACGGCGAGCCGCGCCGGGTCTACGTGACCGTCGGCGCGGGTGACGGCAAACGCACCGAAGTCTTCGCCAGCGATCTCAAGCCGGGGGTGGAAGTCATCGTCGGCTGGCGCAACCAGCCGGCCCAACCGTAAACCGGGGCCCTAAACCGGGGTCATAAACCGGCGCCATAGGCCTGCAGGCGTGATCTCCGCCCGGCAGGCGCTTGCAGAAGGATCCTTTTGACGCACCGCAGCGAAACTTTGCGCTCGCCCGTGCGTTTGACGCTCATGACCCGAAGTACAGTGAGGGAAGCCGGCTCGAAGACGAGCCGCCCGGTCGCCCCGGCGTCGCTTGGCCGCCGCGAATTTTCAGCCCTGCTGGCCTCGTTTGCCGGACTGGCGGCGTTGCCGCAGTTGGCGCAGGCGGCAGCGCGGGGGGACGCCGCCGCCGGGTTCGGCCCCGCCACGCCGTTTTCGTGGGACACGCTGGTCCGCGCGGCCCAGGCGCTGGCGGCGCGGCCTTATGTCCAGCCGCCGGTCTCCGCCCATGCGGCAGCCGATTTCGAGGCGGCGGTCAAGCTGACCTACGGCGATGCCAAAAGCGTGGCGGGCGACGTGCGGCTGTTCCCGGCGACCCGAGGCACTTCGCCGCAGGCGGTGAAGATCCACCTCGTGGAAAACGGCAGCGCCCGTGAACTCACCGACACGCGGGGCTTCTTCGTGGGCGGCAGCCGCGCCGATCCGGCGGGTTTCCGGGTGATGACCGCCGATCATCGCTCGGACTGGCTGGCCTTCCAGGGCGCCTCCTATTTCCGCACGTCGGGCGGGCGCGACCAGTACGGCCTTTCGGCGCGCGGCATCGCCGTCGACACCGCCATGCCGCAGCCGGAGGAATTTCCCGCCTTCACCGAATTCTGGATCGAGCATGTCGGCACCGACCATGTGCGCATCCATGCCCTGCTCGACGGGCCGAGCTTGGCCGGGGCCTATGCCTTCGAGTGCCGGCGCGGCGAGGCGGCGATCACGCAGGACGTGCGCGCCAGCCTGTTCCTGCGCCGCGATGTCGCGCGGCTGGGTCTCGCGCCGATCACCAGCATGTTCTGGTACGACCAGGCCGATCCCGCCAAGCGCACCGACTGGCGCCCGGAAATCCACGATTCCGACGGCCTGGCGATCCATGCGGGCTCGGGCGAGCGGATCTGGGTGCCGCTCGCCAATCCGCAGCGCACCCGCACCAATGCGCTGCGCGCCGACGGGGTGAAGGGGTTCGGCCTGCTCCAGCGCGACCAGCGCTTCGACCATTACCAGGACGACGGCGCCTTCTACGACAAGCGCCCCTCGCTGTGGGTCGAGCCGCAGGGCGACTGGGGCAAGGGCGCGGTCATGCTCTACCAGATGAGCACCGATACCGAGACGATCGACAACATCGCCGCCTTCTGGCTCGCCGACGAACCGGCGCGCGCCGGGCAGCGCCGCGACTTTGCCTACCGGCTGAACTGGACCAGCGAGGAGCCCGCAGCGACGGCGGCGGCGCGCTGCGTGGACAGCTGGCAGGGCCAGTCGGGGCGGCCGGGGGTCAAGGCCGCCGAAAAGGATGCGCGCAAGTTCGTGTTCGATTTCGAGGGCGCGGCGCTGCAGGGCCTTACCCGCCAGAGCGGCGTCACCGCCGTGACCGGCCTTCCCGCGCAGGCGGTGGCGGACCAGGCGGTCTATCCCGTAGTCGGCACCGCGAACCGCTGGCGGGTGGTGCTGGACCTGCGTCCCGCCGCCATGCCTTCGCCGGACATCCGCCTGTTCCTCGCGCGCGGCGGCGCCGCGCTCAGTGAAACCGTGATACAGAGCGTCGAACCATGAACGCACCGCCCCATGCGCCCGCCCATGCGGCGATGAGCCCGCTGCCGCCGGAGGCGCCGCTGGCGATGCCGGTCCAGGACCTCCACGGCATTGCCCCCGGCTCGATCGCGGTGCGCACCAGCCCGCACGGCATGCAGGTCAAGCGCCTGCTGCTGCTGGCGGTCACCGCGGTGATCGCGCTGGCGGCCTCGAGCGAGGTGCGTTTCGCCTTGTCGCGCGACGGGTTGAGCGTGCTCGACATCGTGCTGCTGCTGTTCTTCGTGCCGCTGTTCGCGTGGATCGCCTTCGGCTTCGTCACGTCCTCGATCGGGTTCCTCCAGCTCATCACCGGCAAGCATCCCGGCTTCACCGCGGTGCCGAGCCCGGCGTCCTCGCTGCGCCATCGCACCGCGGTGCTGATGCCGGTCTACAACGAGAGCGTGGAGGCCACCTTCGGCCGCGTGCGCGCCATGGCCGCCTCGATCGCCGCCGCGGGCGGGGCGGAGTGGATCGACTTCTTCGTGCTCAGCGATTCCAATGCCTTCCACGGCAAGCGCGAGGAAGCGGCCTGGCGTGAAGTGGCCGCTTCGGCGCCGATCAAGGTCTATTACCGCCGCCGCGAGAAGAACATCGCGCGCAAGCCCGGCAACATCGCCGAATGGGTGCAGCGTTTCGGCGGCGCCTACGAAAACATGCTGATCCTCGACGCCGATTCGCTGATGAGCGGCGATGCCATCATCGGCATGGCCGCGATCATGGAGGAGCGGCCCTCGATCGGCCTGCTCCAGACGGTGCCGATGATCATCAACGCGCAGACGCTGTTCCAGCGCTGGATGCGCTTCGCCAGCGAGGCCTACGGGCCGATCGCCTCTGCCGGGCTGCTCTGGTGGTCGGGCGCGGAGGCGAATTTCTGGGGCCACAACGCCATCGTGCGCACCCGCGCCTTCGCCGATTCCTGCGGTCTGCCCGAATTGCCGGGCAAGCCGCCGTTCGGCGGCCATATCCTCAGCCACGACATGTTCGAATCCGCGCTGCTGCGCCGCCGCGGCTGGGCGGTGCACATGGTGATGATCGACGGCAGCTACGAGGAATTCCCGCCCACCATCGTCGACCACGCGATCCGCGACCGGCGCTGGATGCAGGGCAATCTCCAGCACTTGCGCCTGATCGATGCCTCGGGCCTGCACTGGACCAGCCGCCTGCACCTGCTGATCGGCGCCTCGGCCTATCTGACCTCGCCCGGCTGGCTCCTGCTGCTGGTCACCGCCATCGTCCAGGCGGCGATGGCGCAGGGCGGCCAGGGCTTTGCGGGCGCCGCGCCGCCGAGCGTGCTGTGGCTGACCGTGCTGCTGCTGTTCGGGCCCAAGGCGATGGGCACGCTCTGGGTGCTGGCCGACAAGACCCGCCGCCGCGCTTTCGGGGGCTGGGGCGGCATGCTGCGCTCGGTCGCGCTGGAAGTGCCGCTGGCGATCCTGCTGGCGCCCGTCACCATGGTCATGCAGGTCAAGGCGCTGTTCGGCCTCGCGCTCGGCATTCCGGTGCACTGGAGCACGCAGGACCGCGATGCCCGCCGCATCGGCGTGCGCGAGGTGCTGCCGGACCTCAAGGAGCACATCGCGCTGGGCCTCGTCTTCGCGGCGACCGCCTTCATCGACCCGGTGACGGCGCTGTGGCTCTCGCCGCTGACGCTGGGCCTGCTCGCCTCGCCCTGGCTGATCAGCCTGACCTCGCGCGCGACTACCGGCGCGCAGGCGGAACGGGAGGGCTTCTTCGCCGTGCCCGCGCCGACGATCATCGCGGCGGACGAAGCGCCGCTGGCCAACGATGACGAGCCGGGGGGCGCGCCGCTGGCAATCGGGTGAGTTCGCTGACTTCCGTCAGCAAGATCCCGTCGCCCCCGCCTTCGCGGGGATGACGGGGTAGTTCGGATCAGCGGACAATGGGCGGGCCGAGGTCAGGCACTCGCCTGCGCCAGCCGCGCGGGCAGCCGGGCGCGCAGATGCGCCACCAGTGCGCCGACTTTGGGCGAGAGATGGCGGCGCTGGGGATAGACCGCCCAGATCGGCTCTTCCTCGGGCGCAAGGTCGGTCAGCACCGGCTCCAGTCGCCCCGCCGCGACATGGTCGCCAAGATAGAAGGCGGGCACCTGGCACAGCCCCATGTCCGCCAGCGCCGCCTCGACCAGCGCGGCGCCGCTGTTGCAGCGCCAGCGACCCTGCGGGCGGAAGGTCTGGCCATCGCGGAAGTGCCACTGGCTGGCGGAGCCGACGAGGCAGTCGTGGTGCTTGAGATCGGCGATCGTCGCGGGCCTTCCGCGGTCGTGGAGATAGCCGCGCGAACCCAGCGTCACCAGCGCGCGGCTGGCGATGCGGCTGGCGACGAGGCGCGAATCCTCGAGATGCCCGGTGCGGATGGCGAGGTCGTAGCCCTCGGCGATGAGGTCCACGAGCGCATTGTCGAGGTCCAGCGTCACCGAGATCGCCGGATAGGCCTGTGACAGTTCGCGCACCAGCGGCGCCACGAACTTCTCGCCCAGCGCATAGGAGCAGGTGACGCGCAGATGCCCGCGCGGCTCGCCCTGCGAAGTGATGGCGGCAATCGCCTCGTCGCGCTCCTCGATCAGGCGGCGGCAGGTCTCGAGGAAGATCTGCCCGGTTTCCGTGAGTCTAAGCGTGCGCGTCGTGCGCAGCATCAGCTGGGCCTGCAGCCGCGTTTCCAGCCGCGCCAGCGCCCGGCTCATATGCGTGACCGAGGCGCCATAGGCCTCTGCCGCCAGCGTGAAGCTGCCGTGGCGGGCGATCATCACGAATTCCTCGATCCCGTCCCACTGGCCGAGCATCATTTTCCCCATATGGTGATAATACTTTTCAGAAACGTCGCTTTATCACAGCAAGGGCCGGTCCTACAAAGCGCGCAAGCAGTTCAAGGAGCATACCCCATGAAGACCCGCGCCGCCGTTGCCTTCGAGGCGAAGAAGCCGCTCGAAATCGTCGAACTCGACCTTGAAGGCCCCAAGGCCGGCGAAGTGCTGGTCGAGATCGTGGCCACCGGCATCTGCCACACCGATGCCTACACGCTCGACGGTCTCGACAGCGAGGGCCTGTTCCCTTCGGTGCTCGGCCACGAAGGCGCCGGGATCGTGCGCGAAGTGGGCGCGGGCGTTACCTCGGTGGTGCCGGGCGACCACGTGATCCCGCTCTACACGCCCGAATGCCGCCAGTGTAAGTCGTGCCTTTCGGGCAAGACGAACCTGTGCACCGCGATCCGCGCGACGCAGGGCAAGGGCCTGATGCCCGACGGCACCACGCGCTTTTCCTACAAGGGCCAGCCGATCTACCACTACATGGGCTGCTCGACCTTCTCGAACTTCACCGTGCTGCCCGAGATCGCCGTCGCCAAGATCCGCGAGGACGCGCCGTTCCAGTCCTCGTGCTACATCGGCTGCGGCGTGACCACCGGCGTCGGCGCCGTCATCAACACCGCCAAGGTGCAGGTGGGTGACAACGTCGTGGTCTTCGGCCTCGGCGGCATCGGCCTCAACGTGATCCAGGGCGCGCGGCTTGCCGGCGCCAACAAGATCATCGGCGTCGACATCAACGAGACCCGCGAGGAATGGGGCCGCCGCTTCGGCATGACCGACTTCCTCAATACCAAGGGCATGAGCCGCGAGGACATCGTGGCGAAGATCGTGGCGATGACCGACGGCGGCGCCGACTACACTTTCGATGCCACCGGCAATACCGAAGTGATGCGCACCGCGCTCGAAGCCTGCCACCGCGGCTGGGGCACCTCGATCATCATCGGCGTGGCCGAGGCGGGCAAGACCATCGAGACGCGCCCGTTCCAGCTGGTGACGGGGCGCAACTGGCGCGGCACCGCGTTCGGCGGCGCCAAGGGCCGCACCGACGTGCCGAAGATCGTCGACATGTACATGACCGGCAAGATCGAGATCGACCCGATGATCACCCACGTCATGGGTCTGGAAGAGATCAACACCGCCTTCGACCTGATGCACGCGGGCAAGTCGATCCGTTCGGTCGTCGTGTTCTGATGGAGACGGTCTCGGTCAACACGGCGTTCGGCGGGGTGCAGGGGGTCTACACCCACGCCTCCGCCGAGACGGCTACGGCGATGACCTTCTCGGTCTTCGTGCCGGAGCACGAGGCGGGCGCGAAGCTGCCGGTGCTGTGGTATCTCTCGGGGCTGACCTGCACCCACGCCAACGTCACCGAAAAGGGCGAGTTCCGCCGCGCCTGCGCCGAGCACGGGGTGATCTTCGTGGCGCCCGACACGTCCCCGCGCGGTGACGACGTGCCCGACGACGAGGGCTACGACTTCGGCAAGGGCGCGGGCTTCTACGTCGATGCCACCGAGGCCCCGTGGAGCGCGAACTTCCGCATGCGCGCCTACATCGAGACCGAGCTGCCCGCCGTGATCGCCGCGCACTTCCCCGCCGACATGGCGCGGCAGGGCATTACCGGCCACTCGATGGGCGGCCACGGCGCGCTGACGATCGCCTTGCGCGATCCTGCGCGGTTCCGCTCGGTCAGCGCCTTTGCGCCGATCGTCTCGCCGCTCAGCTGCCCCTGGGGCGAGAAGGCGCTGACCGGCTACATCGGCCCCGACAAGGCGGCATGGCGCGCATACGACGCCTGCGCGCTGATCGAGGACGGCGCCCGCCTGCCGGATCTCCTGGTGGATCAGGGTACTGCCGACGGCTTCCTCGAAGGCCAGCTCAAGACGCACCTGCTGGAAGAGGCTTGCGCCAGGGCCGGCCAGCCGGCGACGATCCGGATGCAGGAGGGCTACGACCACTCCTACTACTTCATCTCCAGCTTCATGGCCGACCATGTGGGCTGGCATGCGGAGAGGCTGAAGGCATGAGCGCGCCCCATTCGTCCGAGCGTTCGACCATCGCCCTGATCGCGGACTACTACGACGCGTTCAACCGCCGCGACGTGGACGCCATGCTGGCGCTGCTGGCGGACGAGGTGGTGCATGAGCCCAGCCAGGGCCAGCCGCGCCGGGGCAAGGCGGCCTTTGCGCAGTTCCTCGCGCACATGAACCGCTGCTACCGCGAGCATGTGCACGAGCCGGTCGTGCTGGCGACGCCCGACGGGTCGCATGCCTCGGCCGAGTTCCGGCTGACCGGTGCGTACATCGAAAGCGACGAGGGACTGCCGGCGGCTTCGGGGCAGGCCTATGCCTTGCGGGTGGGGGCGTTCTTCGACGTCGATCAGGGTCTGATCGCGCGGGTATCGAACCACTACAACCTGGCCGACTGGATCGCGCAGGTGGAGCGGGGCTGAAAAAGCGGGCGGCAGGGGGGCTGCGTTCCCCCCCTGCTGCCTCTTTCACACGGGGCGAACCATCATCCGCGCCTCGGGGCCGTAGCCCTTGGCCGGATCGAGCCGGCCATCGCCCAGCTGCGCGAAGCCCTGCTTTTCCCAGAACCCGTGGGCATCGCCCACCGCGATCAGCACCACCCGCTCCAGCCCGCGGGCGCGCGCCTCGTCCACCACGATCCGCACCGCCTCGCCCGCGCGGCCGCGTCCGCGCGTCGCCGCGTCCAGCGCCAGATCGTGCAGGAAATAGCAGTCGAAAGGCTCGGCCAGCGTGGTCATCGGCTGATCGAGGATCGGGGGGCGGTCCTGCCGGCCGGGGTGCGCGATGAGGTAGCCGAAGAGGTCTCCGCCTTCCCCTTCCAGCACGTGGCACCCGGCGGGATAGAGGCGCTGGCAGGCGGCAAAGACCGCAGGGTTTTCGGGATAGTCGAGGTGGACGACCTCGGCGACGCGGGCCACGGCGGCCACGTCCTCTTCGCGCATGGGGCGCCAGTGCATGCCGGTCCCGCTCCTTGGCTGGCTGATGGGCGCGGGGGGCTGCCGGCTGAAGGACCGGCCGTCCGCGCGGGCGCTTCGTTTACCGGGGCATCCGCGCGGGAATCAAGTTCAGAGTTCTTCGGGCCAGTAAAGGCGCATCGGGTTGGTCACGAGCAGCTTGTGCTGAAGCTCGGCCGTGGGCGCGATGCGGGGGATCATGTCGACGAGGTGGCCGTCGTCGGGGATGGCGTCCTGCATGTTCGGATGCGGCCAGTCGGTGCCCCAGATCACGCGGTCCTGATAGTCCGCCACCAGCGGGGCGACCGCTTCGGCGAACTTGTCCCACGGGTCGCCCCCCACTCCGTTGACTTTGGGGTCGAGGCGGTCGGGGCAGGTGGCCTTGAACCAGATGTCCTCGCGGCTGTCGAGCAGGCTGCGGAAGGCCTGCATGTCGGCGCCGTCCGGCCCCTGCGTCACGTCCGGGCGGCCCATGTGGTCGATCACCACCGGCACCGGGATCGCGGCGATGAAGGCGCGCATTTCCTCGAGGATGTCGGCCTCGAAGTAGATCACCACGTGCCAGCCTGCGGGCAGGCGGCTGGCGACTTCGAGGAACTTGTCCTTCGGCGCATCGTCGACCAGGCGCTTGAGGAAGTTGAAGCGGATGCCACGAATGCCGCCGTCATGCAGGCGGGCGAGCTCGGCGTCCGAGATCGCCGGATCGACGACCGCGACGCCGCGTGCCTTGCCTTCGCTCTTGGCGATGGCGTCGAGCGTCGCCGCATTGTCGGTGCCGTGGCAGCTCGCCTGCACGATCACGTTGCGGGCGAAACCGAGGTGATCGCGCAGGGCGAACAGCATGTCCGGCCCGGCGTCCTCGGGCAGGTACTTGGCCTTGGCGCTGAACGGGAACTGCGCCATCGGGCCGAACACGTGGCAATGCGCGTCCACGGCCCCTGCGGGCGGGGTGTAGAGCGGCTTGCTGGGCGCCGCGTGCCAGGAGGTGATGCGCTCAGACATACTTGAGGCCTTCCTTCTCCAGCCGCTCGCGCATCTTGTACATGTCGAGGCCGAGCACGCCGGCGGCCAGCTTCTCGCGCTTCTCGCCTTCGTTGGCCTCGCGGGCCTGGGCGGCGGCGAGCACTTCGGCGGCCTTTTCGCGCGGCACCACGACCACGCCGTCATCGTCGGCGACGATCACGTCGCCCGGGCGCACGGCGGCATTGGCGCAGACCACCGGCACGTTGACCGAGCCGAGCGTGTTCTTGACGGTGCCCTGCGCGCAGACCGCCTTGGACCAGACCGGGAATTCCATCTCGGTGAGGTCGCGCACGTCGCGCACGCCGGCGTCGATGATGAGGCCGCGGCAGCCGCGGGCGATGGCGCTGGTGGCCAGCAGGTCGCCGAAGTAGCCGTCCTCGCAGGGGCTGGTGGGGGCGAGCAGCAGCACGTCGCCTTCCTTGAGCTGTTCGATGGCGACGTGGACCATCCAGTTGTCGCCCGGAGGCGCGCTGATCGTCACCGCCGAACCGGCGATACGGGCACCGGCATAGATCGGGCGCATGTAGCTGGCGAGAAGGCCGGTGCGGCCCTGGGCTTCGTGGACGGTGGCGACGCCGCACTTGGCGAGGCCGTCGATCACGGCTGGATCGGCGCGTTCGATGTTCTGGACGACGATGCCACTCATGATCTGCTCTCCTTCGATCTTCGGGTTCCGGCGCCGCCGGGGGCGGCTGCGCGGGGCTATAATGGTGCAGCGCTGTCTTGGGCTTCGCCGTGTTCAAGGGGAAAGAGAAACTTTGGACAGGTGATAGGATTTGGCTAATAACCCCGCCATGGATATCTGGAGTCTCAACCTTCGGCACTTGCGGGCTGTCGCGAAAATCGCAGAATTGGGCACGGTCAACGCCGCTGCCCTGGCGGTGAACCTCAGTCAGCCGGCGATAACACAGGCGTTGGCCCGGCTCGAGTCGCAGATCGGCCTACCCCTGTTCGAGCGCCGTCATGACGGCATGGCGGTGACCAAGGCGGGGGAAATCCTGGCCCCCCGCATCGATGCCGCGCTGGGCCATGTGAACAGTCCCCACGTCACCATGTCGCGCCTGCGTGCGCTGCTGGCGCTGGTGGAGACGGGTAGCTACGCGGGCGCCGGGCAGGAGACCGGGCTGTCGCTTCCCTCGATCCACCGCGCGGTCAACGACTTGTCGCTGGCGCTGCGCCGCCCGCTGGTGGTGCGCCGGGGCAAGTTCGTCATCACGACCGAGGCCGGAACCCAGCTTGCCCGCGAATTCCGCCTTGCCAAAGTGGAGCTGGAGGCGGGCCTCTCCGAAGTCGCCGCGCTGCGCGGGGTGGAGACGCGGCATATCGCGGTCGGCGCCATGCCGCTCTCCCGCGCGCGCATCCTGCCCGCCGCCGTGGCGCGGTTCCTTGCCCGCCGTCCGGGGGTCAAACTGACCATCGTCGAAGGCTCGCGCGCCGAACTGGTGGAGCCGCTGCGCGGCGGTGTGCTCGACCTGATGGTCGGGGCCCTGCGCGATCCGCTGGTGGAGCCCGATCTGGTCCAGCGCCCGCTGTTCGACGATGCCCCGGCGGTCTACGCCCGCAAGGGGCATCCGCTGGACGGGACCTGTCCCTCGCCCGCCGACCTGGCGCGCTATCCCTTCACTCTGCCGCCGCTCGGCACCCCGCTGCGCGACACGTTCGAGCGCTACTTCGAGGCCAACGGCCTGCCGCATCCCAAAGTGCCGGTGGAATCGGGTTCGGTGATGATGATCCGCCAGGTGATGATGGGCGGCGATTTCCTCACCGTACTCTCGCCCGATCAGGTGACGGTGGAACTGGAAGCGGGCTGGCTCTGCGAACTGGCGCGCCTGCCGGAAAACTTCACCCGCCTGATCGGCATGACCACCCGTTCGTCGCTGCGCCCGACCGAAGTGCAGGCGGAATTTATCGCGGATCTGGAATGGGCGGCGCAGCGGGTGAGGGATTAGGCTCCCGGGAGTATAAATTACGCCCAGCTTATAGCCGAAAGCCGCTTCCGATTGGCCCATTCCCTGCGGTAAGGGCAGGGTGGCGCAATGGATAGATCGATCGCCCTTATCGGGTTCGGAGAAGCCGGATCGACGTTCGCGGGAGCTGGAGACTGGTCGGCGCAGGCCCGCGCCTTCGACATTCTGCCCGCGCGTCGTGACGACATGGCCGAACTCGGCATCACCGCCTGCGACAGCGCGGCAGAGGCGCTTGCCGGCGCGTCGCTGGTGCTCTCGCTCGTCACCGCCGATGCGGCGCCATTGGTGGCGCAAGAGGTCGCGCCGCTGCTCGGCGAGGGCGCGTTGTTCTGCGACATGAACTCGGTGGCGCCGGGCACCAAGCGGGCGGCGGCCAGGGCCATCGCTGCCGGCAAGGGGCGCTATGTCGACGTCGCCGTGCTCGCCCCGGTGAACCCTGCGCGTATGAAGGTGCCGCTGCTGGTGTCCGGCCCCGATGCCGCCGAGGCGCAGGCGGCGCTGGAGGCGGTGGGCTTCACCCATGTCCGCACCGTGGGGGCCGATGTCGGCCGCGCGTCGGCGATCAAGCTGGTGCGCTCGGTCATGGTCAAGGGGCTTGAGGCGCTGACCGCCGAGATGATGATGGCCGCCCATGCCGAAGGCGTGGCGGACGAGGTGCTGGCCTCGCTCGATGCCAGCGAGAAGACCACGTCCTGGGCAAGCCGGGCCGATTACAATCTCGACCGCATGCTGGTCCACGGCCGCCGCCGCGCTGCCGAGATGGACGAGGCGGCGCAGATGCTGCGTTCGCTGGGCATTGCGCCGCGGATGACCGAAAACACCGTCGCCTGGCAGCAGGCGCTGGGCGAACTGGGCCTGGTGCCGCCGCCCGAAGGATTCGAAGCCAAGCTTGCGGCAGCCGTCAAGGCGGGCGTCGCGGCGGGCGTATTCAAGGGAGAGAATTGAGCATGTCGCTCATCATCGACTGTCACGGACATTATACCGTCCTGCCCAAGGCGCACGACGCCTGGCGCGAGGCGCAGATCGCTGCGTTCAAGGCGGGCGAGCAGGCTCCGCCCTATCCCGAGATCTCCGACGCCGAGATCCGCCAGACCATCGAGGACAACCAGCTTCGCCTCATCAAGGAGCGCGGCGCCGATCTTACCGTGTTCAGCCCGCGCGCCAGCGCGATGGCGCACCACGTCGGCGATCAGGCCATGTCCGAGGCCTGGGCGGTCCACTGCAACAACCTGATCGCCCGCGTGGTGAACATGTTCCCCGAGACTTTCGCGGGCGTGTGCATGCTGCCGCAGAGCCCCAAGGCGGACCTTTCCGCCTCGGTGAAGGAACTGCGCCGCTGCGTCGAGGAACTGGGCTTCATCGGCTGCAACCTCAACCCCGATCCCGGCGGCGGCCACTTCGAGCATCCGCCGCTGACCGACGAATACTGGTTCCCCATCTACGAGGCGATGTGCGAGCTGGACGTTCCGGCGATGATCCACGTCTCGGGTTCGTGCAACCCGGCGATGCACGCCACCGGCGGCTTCTACATCGCGGCGGACACGGTGGCCTTCATGCAGCTGATGCAGGGCGATCTCTTCGCGAAGTTCCCGCGCCTGCGCTTCATCATCCCGCACGGCGGCGGCGCGGTGCCGTACCACTGGGGCCGCTACCGGGGCCTTGCCGACATGCTGAAGAAGCCGTCGCTTGACGACTACATCATGAACAACGTGTTCTTCGATACCTGCGTCTACCACCAGCCGGGCGTGAATCTGCTGGCCGACGTGATCGACAACAAGAACATCCTGTTCGGCTCCGAAATGGTCGGCGCGGTGCGCGGGATCGACCCCACGACCGGCTTCTACTTCGACGACACCAAGCGCTATGTCGACGCGCTCGACATTTCGGACGAGGAGCGCCACGCGATCTTCGAGGGCAACGTGCGCCGCGTCTTCCCGCGCCTCGACGCCAGGCTCAAGGAACGCGGCCTGTGACCGACAAGAACCCTTGCGAGAATGGCCCCGATCAGAAGATTGGCGGTCCCATCGACATCCACGCCTATCTCGGTGAGTTCGACGATATTCCCGGAACGCGCGTCTA
Source organism: Novosphingobium clariflavum (assembly GCF_026420865.1). Taxonomy (GTDB): domain Bacteria; phylum Pseudomonadota; class Alphaproteobacteria; order Sphingomonadales; family Sphingomonadaceae; genus Novosphingobium; species Novosphingobium clariflavum. The sequence goes on from NZ_JAPCWC010000005.1 coordinate 266,165, forward strand.
CACCGCCAAGCGGGCGCGGCAGGGCTATCACCTCAACCAGTTCGCGATGAGCCTGATGAAGGCCGAAAACCGCGAGCGCTGGAAGGCGGACGAGCGCGCCTATCTCGACCTCTGGCCGATGACCGAGGACCAGAAGCTGGCCGTGCTCGCGCGCGACTACAACCGCCTGCTCGACCTTGGCGGCAACATCTACTTCCTCGCCAAGGTCTTCTCGACCGACGGCCTGAGCTTCCTTCAGGCCGTCTCGACGATGACCGGCATGTCGGTCGAGGATTATCAGGCGATGATGATCGCCGGCGGCCGTTCGCCCGAAGGCGTGCGGTCGATCAAGGCCAACCGCGACGCCGAAGGCGCAGCGGTCACCAAGGAGTCCCGCTAAGATGGCCCGCATTACGCACGGCATCGCCTGCAGCCACATCCCGGCGCTCGGCGTCGCCAGCGACTTCGACAAGTGGGAAGATCCCTACTGGAAGCCGATCCAGGAAGGCTTCGCGCCCACCCGGAAGTGGGAGGCGGAGAACCTGCCGGACGTCGTGATCCTGGTCTACAACGACCACGCCTCGGCCTTCGACATGAAGATCATCCCGACCTTCGCGATCGGCTGCGGCGAAAGCTACAAGCCGGCGGACGAGGGCTGGGGGCCGCGCGCGGTGCCCGACGTCGAAGGCCATCCCGACCTTGCCTGGCACATCGCCCAGAGCCTGATCCTCGACGAGTTCGACATGACCATCATCAACGAGATGGATGTCGACCATGGCCTCACCGTGCCGCTCTCGATGGTGTTCGGCAAGCCGGCAAAGTGGCCGGTCAAGGTGATCCCGCTGGCGGTCAACGTCGTCACTTATCCGCCGCCCTCGGGCAACCGCTGCTGGGCGCTGGGCGAGGCGATCGCGCGCGCCGTGGAGAGCTTCCCCGAGGACCTCAAGGTCCAGGTCTGGGGTACCGGCGGCATGAGCCACCAGCTTCAGGGGCCGCGCGCGGGCCTGATCAATGCCGAGTGGGACCAGATGTTCCTCGACAAGCTTTCGGGCGACACCCAGGAACTGCGGTGCATTCCGCATATCGAATACCTGCGCGAAACCGGCAGCGAAGGCATCGAGATGGTCATGTGGCTGATCATGCGCGGCGCGCTGGGCAAGGAAACCCGCGAACTGCGCCGCTTCTACCACGTGCCCGCCAGCAACACCGCGGTCGGCCATATCGTGCTGGAGCCGGTGAACGGCGCGGTGCCGCCCTCGGCCACGGTCGAAGGCGCGGCCTCGCAGCACCTCGCCGATTGATCGACTGATCCATTCCGCGCGCCGGTGCTTGACGCCGGCGCGCCTCTTGTCTTTGACGGACACCCCAAGGAGATTTCCATGCGTATTGCCCTAGTCGGCGCCGGCGCTTTTGGTGAAAAGCACCTCGACGGCCTCAAGAACATCGACGGCGTCGAGATCGCCTCGGTCATTTCGCGTAATGCCGATCAGGCTGCCGAAGTCGCCGCCCGGTACGGCGCGCCGCACTCCGGCACCGATCTGGCCGAAGTGCTGGCGATGCCCGATGTCGATGCCGTGATCCTGTGCACCCCCACGCAGATGCACGCCGAGCAGGCAATCGCCTGCATGAACGCGGGCAAGCACGTGCAGGTCGAGATTCCGCTGTCGGATTCCTGGGCCGATGCCGAAGCCGTGGTGGCGAAGCAGCAGGAAACCGGCCTCGTCTGCATGGTCGGCCATACCCGCCGCTTCAATCCCTCGCACCAGTACGTGCACAACAAGATCACCGCGGGTGAGTTCAACGTCCAGCAGATGGACGTGCAGACCTACTTCTTCCGCCGCAAGAACATGAACGCCAAGGGCCAGCCGCGCTCGTGGACGGACCACCTCTTGTGGCACCACGCCGCGCACACGATCGACCTGTTCGCCTACCAGTCGGGCAAGATCGTCGCCGCCAACGTGCTGCAGGGCCCCAAGCACCCCGAACTCGGCATCGCCATGGACATGTCGATCCAGCTGAAGGCCGAGACCGGCGCGATCTGCACGCTCTCGCTCTCGTTCAACAACAACGGCCCGCTCGGCACGTTCTTCCGCTACATCGGCGACAGCGAGACCTACATCGCGCGCTACGACGATCTGGTGAACGGCCGCGAAGAGGCCATCGACCTCACCGGCGTCACCGTGTCGAACAACGGCATCGAGCTGCAGGACCGCGAATTCGTCGCCGCCATCCGCGAAGGGCGTGAGCCCAACTCGTCGGTCGGCAAGGTGCTCGACTGCTACCGCGTGATCGGCGAACTGGCGCAGAGCCTCGAAGCGCAGGACGGCTGGTCCTGATCATGGAAAAGCGCCTCCTCGCGGGCCGTGAGGTCCATTCCGTCGGTCTCGGCTGCATGAACGTGGCCTGGGCCTACGGCAATCCGCCGTCCCGCGAGGAGGCGGTCCGCCTGTTCCGTCATGCGCTGGATGCGGGCTGCGATCACTTCGACACTGCCAACATCTACGGCATGGGGCTGAGCGAAGAGATCCTCCATGAAGCGATCATGGACCGGCGGGGCGAGTTCCTGCTGGCCTCCAAGACCGGCATCCTGATCGACGGCGCCCGCCGCGGCATCGACTGCGCGCCGGACAGCATCACCGCCTCGCTCGACGCCAGCCTCAAGCGGCTGGGCACCGATCACATCGACCTGTTCTACATGCACCGCTTCGACCCCAAGGTGCCGATTGCCGATTCGGTGGGCGCCATGGTGCGCGCGATCGAGGCGGGCAAGATCGGCGCCTATGGCGTGTCCGAATGGTCCGCCGCGCATATCCGCGAGGCGCACGGCGTGCATCCGGTGGCGGCGGTGCAGACCGAATATTCGCTCTGGACCCGCAATGTCGAACTCGGCGTGCTGGACGCCACGCGCGCGCTCGGGATCGCGCTGGTCGCCTTCTCGCCGGTCGCGCGCGGGGCGCTGGGCGGCGAGCTGACCGATGTGAACAGCCTTACCGAGAAGGACCTGCGCCGCAACTTCCCGCGTTTCGTGGGGGCAAACTGGGCGCACAACCTCGCGCTGATCGAGGCGTTCGACGCCCTCGCGGCCTCCGTGCGCGTCACCCCGGCGCAGCTGGCGCTGGCCTGGGTGCTGGCGCAGGGCGCGCATGTCCACGCGATCCCCGGCACCCGTTCGATTCCCCACTTCGACCAGAACCACGCGGCGGCCGCGCTCGCCATCGATCCTGCGGTGCTCGACAAGGCGGGCGCGCTGATGAACCAGCAGACGATTGCCGGCCACCGCTACCCCGACACGATCAGGCCCACCATCGATACCGAGGACTACGCCTGAGCGGCTGACGGAACCAGCGCGCGCGGGGGCGGTTGAAAGGGCATGGACCATGCCCCCACCCCTTCCGCGCCGGCTGGCGAACTCATCCACGACGATCCCGAGCGCCGGCAGAGCGACCGCGAGATCGCCCGCGACGAGGCCGGGCTGACCGGCCACGAACGCGGCCAGATCAAGGACAACCTGCGGCTTTCCGCGCGCACCGTGTTCTCGGTGATCCGGCGCGAGGGCGAGGAGGAACTCTACCGCCCGGCGATGTCGCTGTGGTGGTCGGGCATCGCGGCGGGCATCGGCATCTCCACCTCGGTCTTTGCGCAGGGCCTGCTCCATCACGCCTTCGCGGGCCATCCCCAGCGCGACCTGATCGCCGCGCTGGGCTATGCCATGGGGTTCGTGCTGGTGGTACTCGCGCGCCTGCAGCTCTTCACCGAAAACACCCTGACCGCGGTGCTGCCGCTGCTGGCCGGGCCGAGCCGGGAGCGGCTGTGGCGCACCGCGCGGCTCTGGGGGCTGGTGCTGGCGGCGAATCTCGTCGGCACCTTCCTGACCGCGGCGATGCTGGATCTCCTCGTCGACCCCGCCCATCCCACGCTGATGGGCATGCTGGCGGTGGCGCGCAAGGCAGGCGCGGTGGAGGGCGTGGCGGCGCTGCTCGATGGCATTCCGGCGGGGTTCTTCATCGCCGCCTTCGTGTGGATGCTGCCAAGCTCCAAGGGGTTCGAGATCCTTGTCGTGGCGCTGTTCGCCTGGCTGATCGGGGCAGGCGGCTTCACCCATGTGGTGGCAGGCTCGACCGAGATGTTCCTGCTGGCGCTGCACGGCGAGATGGCGGTGGGCGATGCCTTTGCGCTGCACCTCGCGCCGACCCTCGTGGGCAACGTGGTGGGCGGAACCGGGCTGTTCGCGCTGCTGGCCTTTGCCCAGATCAAGGCGGAAATCTGAATGACCCCGGCGCAGCGCTGCGCTAACCGGTGACGATGGACGGCACCCAAAAGATCCGCGTCACGCGCAGCCATTACCGGCCGGAGCATGATCCCGCCGCTGCCGAGCCGCTGGCCGTGGCGATCGAGGCGCCGATCGCGATTGAGACCAACGGCATCGCCTATGCCGTGATGATGGCCACCCCCACCGAGATCGAGGATTTCGTCACCGGCTTCCTCATGGCGGAAGGGCTGGCGGCGGCGGGTGAGATCGGCGAAGTCGCCGTCCATCCGGTCGAGAACGGCGAATGGGGCAGGGGCTACGTCGCCCGCGTCAATCTCCCGCCCGAACGCCTCGCGCTGATCGTCGAGCGCGCGCGCCGCCGCACCGGCGACAGTTCCTGCGGCATCTGCGGGATCGAGGGGGTCGAGGCCGCCTTGCGCCCCCTGCGACCCCTGTCACGCCAAAGCGCGGCCAGCCCCGAGGCGATCCGGCGCGGCCTCGAGGCCATGGGCGCCGCGCAGACGCTGGGCCGCGAAACCCGCGCCACCCACGCCGCCGCCTTCTGCAACGAGGAGGGCGCATTGCTGACGATCCGCGAGGACGTCGGCCGCCACAACGCGCTCGACAAGCTGATCGGCGCGCTTGCTCGCGGCGATACCGACCCGGCGCAGGGCTTCGTCGTCATGACCTCGCGCTGCTCCTACGAACTCGTCGAGAAGACCGTGCGGGCAGGCATCCCGCTGCTGGTGACGATCTCCGCCCCCACCGATCTCGCGGTGCGCCGCGCGCAGGCGGCAGGGCTTTCGCTCTGCGTCGTGGCGCGGGACGATGCCATGCTGCTGGTGGGCAATACCCAGCCTTCCGACGAAGGGGCCATGCCGCTCGTCGAACCGTAAATGGGACGGTTCCTGTTTTGCTTGTAGTTTTTGGGGGGCGACCTAGATTCGTCTTTGACGACTACATTTCTTACAGGACGGGGATTTTCCTAGATGGCGACGACGACTGATCAGGTGCCTGGTGCCATTGGGGCCGGCGAGCTGAAGCTGACGCCGCCCGATCCGGTGCCGGTGGTGCAGCCTGAAAAGGCCGCGGGGCTCGTGCCGGTGGGCGAGGAGCAGAAGTCCAAGCTGCAGGTCCGCGTCGACGAATTCGTCAACGACCTCGTCTCGCAGGATTCCAGCTCGCCCGAATTCGGCCGCCGCGTCGACCAGATCACCAACATGGGCCGCAAGGAAATCGCCGAGGCCTCGGGCCAGTCCAACCGCTTCCTCGACCGCCCGGTGCGGGCGATGGACAAGGACGCCGGGGTCGGCGCCGACCTTGCCGAACTGCGCCGCACGGTGGAAGACCTCGACCCCTCGACCAAGGGCGACCTGCTCTCGCGCCGCAAGATCTTCGGGATCATCCCGATGGGCAACAAGCTGCGCAACTACTTCGACAGCTATTCGAGCGCGCAGGGCCACATCAGCGCGATCCTCGCCCGCCTGCAGGGCGGCAAGGACGAGCTTTTGATGGACAATGCCGCCATCGACGTCGAACGCCAGAACCTCTGGGCGGCGATGGGCAAGCTCGAACAGATGATCTTCATGTCGAAGGCGCTGGACGAGACGCTGGAGCAGAAGGCGAACGACCTCGACCATACCGACCCCGCCAAGGCCAAGGCGGTGCGCGAATCGGCGCTGTTCTACGTGCGCCAGCGCACGCAGGACCTGCTGACGCAGATGGCGGTCTCGGTGCAGGGCTACCTCGCGCTCGATCTGGTCAAGAAGAACAACGTCGAACTGATCAAAGGCGTCGACCGGGCCTCCACCACCACGGTCGGCGCGCTGCGCACGGCAGTGACGGTGGCGCAGGCGATGGCCAACCAGAAGCTGGTGCTCGACCAGATCACCGCGCTCAACACCACTACCGCGCGGATCATCGACGGCACCGGCCAGATGCTGAAGGACAACACCGCCCGCATCCACGAGCAGGCGGCGAACGCCACGATCCCGCTGGAAACGCTCAGCCGCGCGTTCCAGAACATCTACGACACGATGGATTCGATCGACAGCTTCAAGATGCAGGCGCTCGATTCGATGAAGCAGACGGTGCAGTCGCTGGAAGGCGAGGTGACCAGGTCCAAGGCCTATATCGCCCGCGCCCAGGGGCAGGCCGAAGGCGCTGCCTCACCCGCCGACACCAAGGCGGCCAAGGCGCTGCTGGAGGCGCTGGACTGAGCCTGATAGACTAGCACGATGCCCGAACCGACCTCGAAAGACCTTGGCCCGCGCGCGGTTTCCACGCGCAGTGCCATGAACCAGGAAATCATCCGCGCCGCCCGCCGCCAGCGGGCCGCGCGGCTCTATACCGCGCGCAAGGAACGCTGGGCGTTCCGCTGGCGGCGCATCCGCCGGGCGTTCCTGGCGGTGGCGGGCATCTTCATCGCCGCGCTGACCGCCGGGCTGATCCTTGGCGGCCTTTCCTTCGCGACCACGGTGCTGACCACGCTGCTGGCCTTTGCGGTGTTCTTTTTCCTGTCGATCTACCCGTCGAGCCCGCGGCTCAATACCGGCGATCTTGGCAGCGCGACCCTGCCGGAACTGGCGGGATCGACCGAGATCTGGCTGGAAAGCCGCCGCCGCGCCTTGCCGAGCGCGGCCGTCGATGCCGTGGACATGATCGGCGTGCGGCTGGAGCAGATCGCCCCGCAGCTTGCCGCGCTGCAGGAAAATGGCCCCGCCGCGCACGAGGTGCGCAAGCTCCTGTCCGAGCATCTGCCCTCGCTGGTCGACAGCTACACGCGCATTCCCGCCGAGCTGCGCAACAAGCCCCATGCCGGCGGCACCACGCCGTCCGAACAGCTGGTCGACGGGCTCGACGTGATCGCCGGGCAGATCGAGGCGATGAGCCTCGACCTCTCGCGCGGGGACCTCGATGCGCTGGCCACGCGCGGGCGTTTCCTCGAAGCCAAGTACGTCGATTCGCGCGGCGATGCTTGAACTGCTGACCGCGACCGGAAACCTGCCGTTCTCGGTGGCGCTGGCGGTCGTCGCGCTGCTGGCGGTGCTGCAGCTGGTCGGTCTGGCCGACCTCCTCGGCGCGGACATGGACCTCGACATTGATGCCCATGCCGGCGCTTCGGGCCACGTCTCGCTCGACAGCGGGCTGATCTCGCTCGCCGGGCTCGGGCGGATGCCGTTCATGATGTGGCTGATGCTGCTGCTCAGCCTGTTTGCAGTGATCGGCCTGGCCGGGCAGCAGTTCCTCGCCGCGCTGACCGGCGCGCCGTGGAGCGCCTGGCTGGTCGGCCCGGTGGCGGGGCTGGCGGCGCTGCCGGTGACGGGCCTTGTCGCGCGCCCGATCGGCCGCCTGCTGCCCCGGGACGAGACCACCGCGATCGACCGCATCGAACTGGTCGGCCGCGAGGCCGAGATCGTCATCGGTACCGCCAGCCGGGGCTCGCCGGCGCGGGCCCGGGTGTCGGACCGGTTCGGCCAGCTGCACCACGTCATGCTGGAGCCCGATAGCGAGGGCCAGCGCTTTGCCGAGGGCGAGAAAGTGCTGATCGTGCGGCGCGAGGGGGAGCTGTTCAAGGCCATCGCGCGCGGCGACCATTACCTGCCGCGGCTGGACTGAGCGCCGGCCGCCACTGGTGCAGGGGTTATTGCAATCGACTCGCAAAAATCCGGTTTCGCTAGGAGGCGGATCGCGATTCGATTATAAGTCTTTCACAGACAAGGCGAAGTAGAGAGCGGGGCGCGGTGCCGTCCGCAGCGTCTTGATCGGGAGAAGTCGAAGATGCGCGCCTGTTCGCCCTTGCGGCGTTCGCGTTGATCCTCGCGGCCGATACTGATCCTGCAGTATCGGTTTCATCGCCGGTCGTCCTGACCGGCGCGGTCTCAAGAAGGGCCCGTTAAAATCCTGCAAGCGGCGCATGGTTGAACTGTGCCGACGTGGAACTGCGACTGCGGTTTCGGGCAGGATCGGGCGGGACACGATGTCATCGGCAGCTCAACCGCGTCTTCGCGTGCGCGGTTGTGTTGAGATGAAGTTGTGTCGGGATGACGTTTCGCGGAAGGCATTGGGCCGTCCGCCGCATCCCCTTGAAGGAGAACGGAAATGAACGGCCTCTACCAGATCGGCCTGATCGCCGGCGGTGTTGTCGTCCTGCTGATCGCATTCGGCGTCATGCTGGCCCGGCTCTATCGGCGTGCGAGCAAGGAAATCGGCTTCGTGCGAACCGGCATCGGCGGCGAGAAGGTCGTGATGAACGGCGGCGCGCTGGTGCTGCCCATCTTCCACGAGACGATGCCGGTGAACATGAACACCGTGCGTCTGGCGGTCGAGCGCAAGAACCAGGACGCGCTGATCACGCTCGACCGGTTGCGCATCGACGTCAAGGCGGAGTTCTACGTGCGCGTGCGCCCCGATGCTCAGGCCATCGCCATGGCCGCGCAGACGCTCGGCGCGCGCACCATGCATCCCGAGGCGCTGAAGGAACTGGTCGAGGGCAAGTTCGTCGACGCGCTGCGCTCGGTCGCGGCGGGCATGACGATGAACCAGCTCCACGAACAGCGCGCCGACTTCGTGCAGAAGGTGCAGCAGGTCTCGTCCTCGGACCTCGCGATGAACGGCCTCGAGCTGGAATCGGTCTCGCTCACGGGCCTCGACCAGACCTCGATCGAGCATTTCAACGCCAACAACGCCTTCGACGCCGAGGGCCTCACCAAGCTGACCGAGCAGATCGAACTGCGCAAGAAGGCGCGGAACGACATCGAGCAGGAAACCCGCGTCCAGATCGAGACCAAGAACCTCGAAGCCGCGCGGCAGACCTTCCAGATCCAGCGCGAGAACGAGTTCGCAAGGCTGGAGCAGGAACGCGAGGTGGAGATGCGCCGCGCCGAACAGGCCGCCGAAGTCGCCCGTGAACAGGCCCTGCGCGGCCGCGAGGCCGACGAGGCGCGCATTCTCGCCAAGCAGCAGGTCGATGCCAAGCAGATCGAGGCCGACCGCACGATCCAGGAAGCCCGCATCGCCCAGGCCCAGGCGGTCGAACTGGCCCGTCAGGAACAGCAGATCGCGGTGCAGAACAAGAGCCGCGAGGAAAGCCAGGCCAAGGCCCAGGCCGACGAGGCCCGAGCCAAGGCGGTGGCCGCCGAGGAACAGGTGACGACCAGCCGCGACACCGAGGTCGCCGAGCGCCAGAAGCGCATCGAGCTGATCGAGGCCGCCAAGGAGGCCGAACGCCAGGCGATCGGCGTGCGGGTCCAGGCCGAGGCGGAAAAGGAAGCCGCGTCCAACCGCGCCGAGGCCCTGCGCCTCGAGGCGGAAGGCGAGGCCGAGGCCGAGAAGCTGCGCGCCGAAGCGGCCCGCGTGCGCTTCGAGGTCGAGGCAGCGGGTCAGCGCGCGATCAACGAGGCGGCGAACCTGCTGTCCTCGGACCAGATCTCGCTGCAGATGAAGATGGCGCTTCTGAAGGTCCTGCCCGAAGTGGTGCGCGAGAGCGTGAAGCCGATGGAAGCGATCGATTCGATCAAGATCGTGCAGCTCGACGGGCTCACCCAGAAGGGCGGCCATGCTGCCGGGGGCGCTTCGGCGGGCGGCGTGATCGGCGGTTCGGGCAACCTGGCCAACGACGCGGTCTCGGCTGCGCTCGCCTACCGCGCGCAGGCGCCGGTGATCGACGGGCTGATGAAGGAGCTGGGGCTCGACGGTTCCTCGCTCGCCAGCCTCGTGCAGGGCGCCATCCCGGTGGCCCCGGAACCGGAGGTCGAGGCGGGCGAGCCCGAATAAGGCCTCTTGCCGGGGCAACGGGAGGGGCGGCGGACTTCGGTTCGCCGCCCCTTGCTACATCATCGCGCCACCGCGGCGTGAGCCGGGCCAGCGCGGGCTCTCACAGCCCGAGGCGGCCCAGAATCCCGCCGTCGACCGGAATGTCGCAGCCGCTGACGTAGGAGGCGGCGGGCGAGCAGAGGAATTCCGCCACCGAGGCGATCTCGTCGCCGACGCCGAGCCGCTCGAGCGGGACCATCGTGATCATCTGGCGCATCTGTTCGCTTTGCTGCTGTTCGGCGCGGCTCATCGGCGTGTCGATGAAACCCGGCGCGATCGAGCAGATGCGCAGGCCGCGCGCGCCGAAGGCCGCCGCCTCGCGTCCGACAAGGGCGATGACCGCGCGCTTGGACAGGGTATAGCCCATGCCGGGATCGACCGCGAAGCCTTCCACCGCCGCGCTGCCCTTGCCGGCCACCATGTCCGCCACGGCGGCGACCATCGCCGGATCGCGCAGCAGGTAGCCTGACATCGACGAGATCAGCACGGCGCAGCCGCCGGTCTCGAAGCGGGGCAGCAGCGCGGCGACAAGGCGTTCGGTGGCGAAGTAGTTGACCTCGAGGATGCGCCGCGGGTCGGCCATCGTCGGCGACAGTCCGGCCGTGTGGACAAGCGCATGGAGCGGGGCATCGCCGAGCGCGGCGATCAGGTCCTGCGGGAAGGCGGGGGCGGAGATGTCGCCCGCCAACGTGGTCACGCTGGCGCCTTCGCCGCGCAGGTCGGCCGCGAGGCTTTCCAGCTTCCCGGCGCTGACGTCGCACAGCAGCAGCGGGCGGCGCTGGGCGGCAAAGCGCCGCGCGGTGGGGATGCCCATGCCGCCGGCGGCGCCGGTGATGATGACGGTTGCGCTCACGCCCCTGCTCCTCGTTTGCCTCTTTGGCCGCCCGCTTGTTGCCGCCTTCCGGCGGTTCGGGGCTTGTGCGGGTGGGATAAGGGCGGCGCGGCCGCTCCACCAGCCGCCGTGCAAGGGCCTGGCCAAGTCATCGCCCGGGGGAATAAGATACAGCATCGCTCATATCGGTTGCGCCGGGGGGCGAGATCGCGTTCACCGTGCAGGAGAAGGACAAACCGGGGTGGCGGGAGAGCGCGCAATGCAGATGACAGGCGAGCAGCGGATCGCGGCGCCGCGCAGGCAGGTGTGGCAGGCGCTCAACGATCCGGCCGTGCTGGCGCAGTGCATTCCCGGCTGCGAGGCGCTCGAACCGGGCGGCGACAACCGCTTCGTGGCGACCGCGCACGTGAAGATCGGCCCGATCGGCGCGCGCTTCAAGGGAACGGTGGAGCTGTCGGATCTCGATGCGCCGAACGGCTACACGATCACCGGATCGGGTAACGGCGGCGTTGCCGGTACGGCGAAAGGCGGGGCGAAAGTGCGGCTCAGCGATACGGCGGACGGGGGGACGCTGGTCGCCTACGTGGTCGATGCCGAAGTCGGCGGGCGCATGGCGCAGCTGGGCGGAGCGATCATCGATGCCACCGCGAAGACCCTGGCGGGCAAGTTCTTCGCGACGTTCGGTGCGGTGGTTGCCGCCGGGGGGACGGCAACCACCGCGACCGGACATGGCGGGGCGGCAGCGGCCGCGGACGGCGGCGCAAGTGCCGTTCCCTCCGCTTCGGCAATCTCGGCAGTCCCGGCGGCCTCGGGGGGGTCGGGGGGCGAGGCGGGCATCCTGTGGGGCTGGGTGGCGGCGCTGGTCACGGCGCTGCTGGCAGGGTTCCTGCTCGGCGCCGGGCAGATGCGCGCCGAACTGGTGATGACGCTGGTGCTGCTGGTGGTGACCGCCGCCGCCGCCTTTTCGGCAGGTCGCCGGGGCGCGCGGCGATGAAGCCGGCGCCGTTCGACTACGAGCGCCCCGCCAGCATTGCGGAAGCCTGCCGCATCCTGTCCGAGGCGGGCGGCGGCGCCACCGTGCTCGCGGGCGGGCAGACCCTGATGCCGCTGCTGAACTTGCGCATGAGCCAGCCTTTCATCCTGGTCGACATCGGCCGGATCGCCGCGTTGCAAGGGGTTTCCCGCGGCGGCGATGGCACCCGGATCGGCGCGATGACGCGGCAGGCCGATGCCCTGGCCGATCCGCTGCTCGCCGCCCACCTGCCCGCGCTGGTCACCGCGCTGGGCCATGTCGGCCATCACCAGACGCGCAACCGGGGCACCGTGGGCGGCTCGGTGGCGCTCGGCGAGCCGGCGGCGGAAATGCCCGCGGCGGCGGTGGCACTGGGCGCGATGCTGGAGCTGACCTCGGTCCGGGGCACCCGCAAGGTGCCCGCCGATGGATTCTACATCGGCCCCTACATGACCGCGCTGGAGCCGGATGAACTGCTGACCGCGGTGACCTACCCGGACTGGCCGGAGGGGCACCTTGTGCTGTTCCGCGAGGTGGCGCGGCGTCCGGGCGACTTTGCGCTGGTCGGCATGGTCGGCGCGGCGGTGGTCGAGGAGGGCATCGTCACGCGCGCGGGCCTCGCCTGGTTCGGCATGGGGCCGACGCCGATCCGCATGCGGCAGCTGGAAGCGGCGCTTGTCGGAGCCGCGCTTGCCGGTCTCGATGCCCATGCCCTGGCGGCGCTTGGCGTCGCCGACAGCGCCCCGTTCGACGACCACCACGCCAGCGCCGAATATCGCCGCACCGTCGGCCGCCGCATTCTCGCGCGGTCCTTGCGCGAGGCTTTTGCCCTGAAGGAAACAGCATGAGCAAGCATGCGATAGACCTGACGCTCAACGGCCAGCGCCGCAGCGCCGGGGTGGAGGCGCGCACGAGCCTGGCCGATTACCTGCGCCTCGATGCCGGGTGCACCGGCGTCCATCTCGGCTGCGAGCACGGCGTCTGCGGCGCCTGCACGGTCACCGTCGATGGCCGCGCGGTGCGGTCCTGCCTGATGCTGGCGGTTCAGGCCGACGGCTGCGCGGTGACCACGGTGGAGGGCCTCGCCGCGCCGGACGGCACGTTCCACCCGGTCCAGCAGGCCATGCGCGAGGCGCACGGGTTGCAATGCGGTTTCTGCACCCCGGGCGTGCTGATGACCTTCGCCGCACTCACCGGCGGGGAGGCCAGGGCCAGCGAGGAAGAACTGGTGTCGGCGATGAGCGGGCATGTCTGCCGCTGCACCGGCTATCAGGGCATCCGCCGCGCCGCCAGGGCACTGGCCGAAGGTACCGTCGGCGCCGGAGCGGGAGCGGCTGAATGAACGCCCCCAATTCCAGCCTTGGCGCCACCCGCTGGATCGGCCAGCGCGTTCCCCGCAAGGAAGACCCGCGCCTCCTGACCGGGCGCGGCCAGTTCGTCGACGACATCGTGCTGCCGGGGATGCTGCATGTCGCCTTCGCGCGCAGCCCGATCGCGCGCGGGCGGATCGTCTCGATCGACACCGCGGCCGCGCGCGAGATGCCCGGCGTCCACGGCGTGCTGACGATGGCGGATCTTGCCGCGCGGCCGATCACGATGCTCTCGTTCTTCTTCACCGAGGCGGAGATCCCGATCACCCCGCTGGCCGATGGCCATGTCTCCTATGCGGGCGAGCCGGTGGTGCTGGTCGCCGCCGAAACCCGCGCGCAGGCCGAAGACGCCGCCTCGCTGGTCGAGATCGCGTACGAGGAACTCGACCCCGTCGTCACCATCGCGCAGGCCAGGACGGCGGGCCCGATCCACCCCGGCATGGACAGCAATGTCGCGGCCGAGATCGGTGACGAGGAGATCGAGGACGAACTGGAGGACACGCTTGCCGGATCGGCGCTGCGTCTCAGCCACCGCATCGTCCACCAGCGCATCTCGCAGTCGCCGATGGAAACGCGCGGGGTGCTCGCCTCGCGCGACGGGCCGGAGGAACTCCAGCTCTGGATCACCTGCCAGAGCCCGCATCTGGTGGCCCGCTGGGTCAGCCTGGCGCTCGGCCTGCCGGACAGCGCGATCCGGGTCGTCGCCAAGGACGTGGGCGGGGCTTTCGGCCTCAAGAACCATCCGTGGAAGGAAGAGTGCGCGGTGATCGTCGCCGCGCTGCTCATGGGCAAGCCGCTCAAGTGGATCGAGGACCGCTACGAGGCGCTGACCGCGTCCAATCAGGCGCGCGAGGCGGAAATGACCCTGCAGGCTGGGTTCGACGCCGAAGGGCGGCTGACCGGATCGCACGGCATCTACGACTGCAACAACGGCGCCTTCCCGCAAGGGGCGGACAGCAACATCGCCGTGCACATGTTCGTCTGGGCCGCCTACAAGCAGCCCGCCTATGCCTTCGTCTCGCGCGGGTGATACACCAATACCAACGGGCTGGCCGCCTATCGCGGGCCCTGGGCGATGGAATCGCTGGCGCGCGAGACCCTGCTGGACCGGGCGGCGCGGCGGCTCGGCATCGATCCGGTCGAGATCCGGCGGCGCAACCTGGTCTACCTTGCCGACCAGCCGACCACCAGTTCGATGGGCATTCCGCTAGAGGACATCACCCCCGGCGAATGCCTCGAAAAGCTGCTCGATCACTTCGACATGGCCGCCTTCCGGCGCGAACAGGCGGCCGCGCGGGCGCAAGGGCGTTATCTCGGCGTCGGCATCGCATCCTATGTCGAGCCGACCGGCTCGGCCGGCTCGATGGCGCCGATGACGGGCGAACTGGCGCAAGTGCGGATCGAGCCGACCGGCAAGGTCACCGCCACGCTCTCCACCCATTCGCAAGGGCACGGCACCGCGACGACGATGGCCCAGTGCATCGCCGACCGGCTGGGCGTGCGCTACGAGGACGTCACCGTGTTCGAGGGCGATTCCACCCGCGGCGGCTTCAGTCCGGGCGCGGCGGGCAGCCGGCAGGGGGTGATCGCGGGCGGCGCGGCGATCCGCTGCTCGGAGATGCTGGCGGACAAGGTGCGCACGCTGGCCGCGCACCTGCTCAATGCCAGCGCCGAGAGCGTGGTGATCGACCAAGGCATGGTGCACGTGGAAGGGGCCCCGGAAATGGCCCGCCCGCTCGCCGAGATCGCGGCGATTGCCTATGGCGAGCCGGACCGTCTGCCCGCCGGGTTCGAGAGCGGACTGGAAATGCAGTTCCGCTACCAGCCGCCGCCGATGACCTTCACCAGCGCCACGCATCTGGCCGTGGTCGAGGTGGACGGGGAGACCGGCTTCGTGACGATCCTGCGCTGGATCTCCTCGGAAGACTGCGGGACGGTCATCAACCCGGCGGTGGTGGAAGGGCAGATCTCCGGCGGCCTCGCGCAGGCGATCGGCATGGTCCTGCTGGAAGAGATGCCCTACGACGCGCGCGGCAATCCGCAAGCGGCGACCTTCAAGGACTATCTGCTGCCCGCGATCAGCGACGTGCCCCTGTTCGAATTCGTCCATGCCAACACCCCCTCGCAGTCGATCGGCGGCGTGCGCGGGGTGGGCGAGGGCGGCGCGATCATCGGCCCGCCGACCCTGGTGAACGCCATTGCCGACGCGCTCACGCCGTTCGGCGAACTGGGCGACGTGGTGCTGCCGCTGACGCCCGCGCGCATTCTCGACGTGATCGAGCAGCGCGACGTTTCGGGGATCCATGCGCCGGAGCCGGTGACGGGTGACCCGGTGGTAGCCGAACCGGCCGCGATGGCACCGGCGGCACCGGTGGCGGCAGCGCCTGCCGTGTCCTCGGCCGGGCCGGAAGGCGACTGGAACATGGTGCTCAAGACACCGATGGGGCCGCAGGCGATGCTGGCGCATTTCGACGTCTCGGGCGAGGCGCTCAGCGGCTATCTCTCGGCGCCGGAGGGGCGGCAGGACTTTGCGGGCGGCACGGTGGAGGCGGGCCGGCTGCGCTTCGATCTCAAGGTCGAGAAGCCGATGAAGATCACGCTGAAGTACGATCTGGAAGTCAGCGGCGATGCCATCAGCGGCAAGTGCAAGATGGGGATGTTCGGCTCCGCCAAGGTGACCGGCGAGCGGGCCTGAACGAAAAAGGGGCGCATCGCTGCGCCCCTTTTCCTATTCGCTCAAGCAAGCGCCGATCAGTCGACGAACGCGCGTTCGATCACGAAATCGCCCGGCTTGTTGTTCGAGCCTTCCTCGAAGCCCTGGGCTTCCAGGCTGTGCTCGAACTCGCGGATCATCGCCATCGAGCCGCAGAGCATGATGCGGTCGTGCTCGGGGTCGAGCTTGGCGGGGCCGCGCAGCTGCGGGATGAACAGGCTGCCGTCCTCGATCAGCGTGCCGATGCGGCCTTGCGTCGGGAACTCCTCACGGGTGACGGTGGGCAGATAGTGGAACTGCACCAGCGCCTCGTCGGCGATCAGCGGATCGTCGGCCAGCTGGCTTTCCAGCTCGGTGCGGAAGGCGAGGTCGCTGACGCGGCGGACCGAGTGGACCAGCAGGATCTGCTCGAAACGCTCGTAGATGTCCGGGTCGCGGGCAAGGCTGAGGAACGGCGCGAGGCCGGTGCCGGTCGAGAACAGGAACAGGCGCTTGCCCGGGCGCAGCGCGTCGGCGACGAGCGTGCCCACCGGCTTGCGGCCGAGATAGATCTGGTCGCCCGGCTTGATCTGCTGCAGGCGCGAGGTCAGCGGGCCGTCCGGCACCTTGATCGAGAGGAATTCCAGTTCCTCGGCATAGGCCGGGCTGGCGATCGAATAGGCGCGCAGCAGCGGCTTGCCGTTGTCGCCGGGCAGGCCGATCATGATGAACTCGCCCGAACGGAACCGGAAGGTCGCGGGGCGGGTGATCTTGAAGCTGAAGAGGTGGTCGTTCCAGTGATGGACCGACAGCACTTCCTCGACCGACAGGGCGCCGGTGGGGGTCAGGGTCGCCGTATCGGCGGCGCTATCGCTCATTACTATCGAATCCTTCGGAAAAAATGCTGTGTCCGGGAAATACTGTCGGCGGCGGTGTCTTCTTGGGGCGGTTTACCCTGTCGTGCAGGGCATGAAGTCGCCGCGCGGACCATGGTCCGCAGGCCGAACAGGATCGCCTCGTCCTCGCCGATGATGCGCCCATCCACCGGCGTGAGTCGAAACCGTTCGCGCGAATGACCTGTCATAGTCGCCATGGCAAGGCGAAAATGGTCGCTTGCCGGAGCGCGCGGCCCGCCTTTGCCCTGGCGACAGGCCGTGAAGGTGCGCGGCGGGCTGCCCACAGGCGCCCACTGCGCGCCGCGACGCGTGCATCAAGTGGCTGGAATTACGCGGGTTTCTGGCTTTGGGTCCGGCCCGTGCAGGCATGGCTCGCTCCTTCGCGGGTCTCGTTATAGCTAATGATAACGAGTTGCAATAACCGGACGAGGATTTCTAACAGTCCATCAAGGTGGGGTTTGGCCGCGGCCGGTCGCCCACCCAGGCCGTCCTGCCGAGACCGCCGCCCGGCCATGGAACCCGGCGGCGGGGCGCGGGGTTATCCGGTGTGTCCCCTGAAGGCCCCGGGTAGCGCGAACTGCCCGGGGCTGTTTCGTTCAGGGCCAGCGGTTCGGGGCCAGCGGTTTACAGCCAGCGGGTATGGCGGAACCAGCCGTAAAGGCCGCTGCACAGCACCGCGATCGCCCCCAGCACCACGAAGTAGCCGTAGCGCGTGTGCAGTTCGGGCATGTACTCGAAATTCATCCCGTAGATCCCGGCGATCGCGGTCGGCACCGCGAGGATCGCTGCCCAGGAGGCGAGCTGGCGGGTGATCGTGCCCTGGCGCTGCGATTCCAGCAGGTGGCTGACTTCGAAGACCGATGTGAGCACTTCGCGCAAGTTCGCCACCATCGATTCCACGCGCTTCACATGGTCCAGCACGTCGCCGAAATAGGGGCGCACCGCCGCATCGAGGAACGGCATCTCGAGGTGGACCAGCTTGCTGCACACTTCGCCCATCGGCCCCAGCACGCGCTGGAAGCGGATCAGTTCGCGGCGCAGCGCGAAGAGATGCATGACCTGATCGCGCTCGAGGAACGCGTCGAGCGCGCGCTGTTCGATCTCCAGCACGTCCTCCTCGATGGTCTCGACGATCGGCAGGTAGCCGTCGACGATGAAGTCGAGGATCGCGTGGAGCACATAGTCCACCCCGTGCTGCAGCAGGGTCGGCGCCGCCTCCAGCTGGGCGCGCAGCTCGGTGTGCGCGCGCGCCGAGCCGTGGCGGACCGAGATTACGTGATGCTGGCCCACGAACATCGCGGTCTCGCCGTAGGCGATCGTGTCGTTTTCGAGATGCGCGGTGCGGGCGACGACAAACAGCTGGTCGCCGTAGACGTCCACCTTGGGAAGCTGGTGCGCCTTCAGCGCGTCTTCCACCGCCAGCGGGTGCAGGCCGTAAGTCTTCTGCACGGCGCGCAGTTCGGCCTCGCTGGGTTCGTGGAGGCCGATCCACACGAAGTCGTTGTCCTGCGGCATGGGCGGGCAATGTTCGAGCGAGACGGGCTCGGCGGAGCGGCCATTGTGGTAGAGCTGGGCGGCGATGACGGTCATTTGTGGTCCCGGCAGAGGGGCTTGGCGGGCGACATTAGCGGCACCTCGGGGCGCGGGACAACTGCGGTGCGGCAGGCGGAGTGGAGAAGTGCCCGCCTGCCTTGTTTCCCCATCACAGTCGCTTAGGGCGCCGCTTCCAGTTCCGCCTGCCTGCCCGCCTGCCTCTCCGCCGCCGGAGGCGTTGCCGCTGCGTCCGCGGGTCCCGCATTGACGCGGCCGGTGCGTTCCAGCTTGCCCCAGCCGATGCCCTTGCCGGCAAAGGCGGCGCCCACCGCGCGGATCACCACGCTGTACATCAGCTGCCGGTAGATGAAGCGCTGGGCCAGCAGCAGGAAGGGACGGAACCGCTCCTTGCGCGGGTCGAGGCGGTAGGCGACCCAGCCGCAGGCGAGATCCACCAGCGTGAAGCCCAGCCAGTAGGCGCCCATGCGCAGCACGTCGGTCTGGGTCTGGGCCCAGCCGTGCTGCGAGATGCGCAGCGCGGTGCCGCCGATCGAGATCAGCAGGGCAAGGTCGATGGCGGGCGAGATCACCGCGAAGACGATCTGGAACAGCCAGGCCTGCGGCATGCCGATGAAGGCGAGGCCCGAGGGGCGGCCCTTGCGCAGCGTGCCGCGGTGCTTCCACAGGCACTGGAGGGTGCCGAACGACCAGCGGAATCGCTGCTTCGACAGCGCATGGAAGCTTTCCGGCGCCTCGGTCCAGGCCACCGCGTCCTCGTCGTAGGCGACCTTCCAGCCCTTGCGCTGGATGGCGATGGTGAGGTCCTGGTCCTCGGCCAGGGTGTCTTCGGGATAGCCGCCGACCTCGTCCAGCGCCTCGCGCCGCCAGGCCCCGACCGCGCCGGGCACGACCATGATCGCGTCGAGCTTGGTGAGCGCGCGGCGTTCGAGGTTCTGCGCGGTCACATATTCCACGCCCTGCCAGCGGGTGACGAGGTTGACGCGGTTGCCGACCTTGGCGTTGCCCGCCACCGCGCCGATGGCCGGATCGGCGAACCAGCGCACGAGGCGGGAGATGGTTTCCACCTCGAACTGGGTATCGGCATCGAGCGCGACGACGATCTCGCCGCGGGCCTGCAGGAGCGCGCGGTTGAGCGCGGCGGCCTTGCCCCCGTTCACCAGCGTCATGAGTTCGACGCGGGGATTGCTGGCGAAAGCGTCGGAGACGATGGCGCTGGTGCGGTCCTTCGAACCGTCGTCGGCGACGATCACCTGCATGTGGCGATAGTCGCTTTCCAGCACGCGCCGCACCGAGGCCTCGATCACGCGCTCCTCGTTGTAGGCGGGGATGATGACGGTGACGAGCGGCTGGCAGGTGTCCTCGGGCGCCGGGGCCGGCTGCGGGCGGCGCAGCATGGTGGCGAGCGAGGCGAGCCCCACCGAGCGCAGCACGCCCAGCGAGATGGCGAAGAAGAAGGTCCAGTTGAGCCCGGCGAGGATCGCCGCCAGCACCGCGAAGAGGGCGATGTCGGCGCGCACCGCGGCAAGGTTGACGCCGTCCACCTTGGGCATGACCTGATCGTGGGTCAGCCCCGCCAGCTTCGAGGTCGGCACGAAAGTATAGCCGTCGGCGCGCAGGCGCTGGATGATGACCGGCAGCGCCTCCACCGTCTGCGAGCGGTCGCCGCCGCCGTCGTGCAGCAGGATGACGTTCTCGCTGCGGTCGGGCGTTGCCGATTCCACCTGCGCGATGGTGCTGTCGATGATGTGCTGGACGCCGGGGCGCTGCCAGTCGTCGGGATCGACGTGGAGGCCGACCACGGTGTAGCCATGCTCCTGCGCGACGACGGCGGGGACCAGTTCGTCGGCGGTGGTCGGCTCGGCGTCTCCGAAATAGGGGGCGCGGAACAGGCGGATCGAGTGGCCGGTGGTGGCCTCGATCAGGCGCTGGGTGGCGTTCAGCTCCAACCCGATCCCGGTCGCGGCTTCCTCGGCCATGTTGGGGTGGGTGTAGCTGTGGTTGCCGATCTCGTCGCCGTCGTCGGCGATGCGCTTGACGAGGTCGCGGTTGGTCAGCGCGTTCTCGCCCACCATGAAGAAGGTGCCGGGGACGTGGTACTGTTCGAGGATCGCGAGGATCCTGGGCGTCCAGGTCGGGTCCGGGCCGTCGTCGAAGGTCAGCGAGACCTGCTTGGCAAGCGCGCCGGTGCGCTTGACCACGTAAGGCGTGGGCAGCACCTGATAGGTTTCCGAAGTCACCATGCCGCTGGCCTTGTCGAAGGCGACGGCGCGGCTGCCCGCTTGCGGCGTGGCGGTGACGCGCAGGATCTCGCCCTGGCCCTCGACATCGACGTTGGCGGCCTGCACCAGCGGCTTGAGGTTGGGCAGCTGGCCGCCGTTGTGCCAGGCCTTGACCGCGCTCCAGAAGCCGGGATCTTCCGAACCGAGGCGCCACAGGGCGATATCGCCGACGCCGAGCCGCGAGAGGATCTTCATCTGGTTCCAGGTGGCGGCCGCGTCCAGCATCCACACGTCGTGACGGCTGCCGTCGACATAGGAGAAGCCGGTGTTGCCGCTCATCGGGTCGTATTGCGGCGTCGTGCCGCTGTCATGCGCGGAAAGCCAGGCCTCCTCGACAGTGAGGGCATCGGCCTTGCCGTCGTGCCAGTCGTAGGCGTATTCGCCGAGCGCGACGATCGCCTTGCCGCGCGGCAGGCCCGCCAGCGCGTGCTGGAGCTTCTGCACGAACCACGGGTTCGAGGCGATCGGGCCGGGGGTGCCGCCCTGCCAGTGCTCGTCATAGGCCATCAGCACCAGCCGGTCGGCGGCCTGCGCGAAGGCGCGGGTCGACCAGTCGGGGTTGTCCATCGGCATGGTGACCGAGACGAGGCGGTGCTTGGGCGTGAGCTGCGCGCGCAGTTCGGAAAGGAACAGGCGCAGGCCGGGCAGGCTGGCGGCGGGCATCGTCTCGAAGTCGACCATGACGCCGGCGGCGTTGGTCTTGTCGAGATAGGCGAGGGTCTGCGCCTCCAGCGCATGGCGGCGTGCCGGATTGGCGAGCAGCGCGGCGGTCTGCGGGCCCTGCCAGTCGCCGTCGACGGTGTTCTGCAGCACCGGCATCACCAGCGGGCGGTGCAGGGCGGTGGAGAGGATGCGGTCGAAGCGGGCGTCGGTCTCGACCTTCAGCGCGCCGCTGGCATCGACGGAAAGGTTGGCGGGGGCGACCCAGTCGAGCCGGTCGATGTGCCGCTCGAGCGAAGTCGCGCTATCGTCGTTCCACGGGGTGTAGAAGCCGACGGTGATCGGCTTGGCACCCGGCGTGGGGGCAGGTGCGGCGGCGCGGCCGAACAGGAACTTGCGGGCGCTGCGGGTCAGGTGGCCGATCTGCGCGCGGAAGGGCAGCGGCTGGGCATGCTCGTAGGCGATCGGCAGCGGCGGCGGCGCGGGCACGGTGGCCACGGTGGTCGCGAAGACGGCGGAGGCCGCCAGCGCCAGCACCAGCATGAAAAACCCGAACCTGCGGACACGGACGCGGCGGTTTCCGGTGGGGTCGAAGAAGATCGGTGCAGACACGGCCAGTCTCGCAAGTTTCCCTCGAAAGGGGCCGGGCGGCTGGGGGAAGCCGCCCGGTTTCAGGTTTTATGGAGGTGCGATCCGGGAACCAGGGGCAATGACGAGGGTGCGACTGTCAGACTGTGGTTCCCGGATCGCAGGGTCCTTTTGCCCCAGCCGGGATGGAGCGGCGGTGGAGGCGAGGTTACAAAAGATTCATGTGGTCTGGAAAATCCGCGAAGGAGCGGATTTTGCGGCAGCGGCCCGCTCCCCCAAAGGTACGCGGCTGAGCGTATCCAAGGGTGCAATTCCGCCTGAGCCTCGCTATCGATGCCGCATTACCCCCTCGGGC
The DNA here is from genome assembly GCF_026420865.1 of Novosphingobium clariflavum. Classification (GTDB taxonomy): domain Bacteria; phylum Pseudomonadota; class Alphaproteobacteria; order Sphingomonadales; family Sphingomonadaceae; genus Novosphingobium; species Novosphingobium clariflavum. Next base: position 288,445 of record NZ_JAPCWC010000005.1, read on the forward strand.
CTTCCGCGCTCGAGGGTTCTTGCGCCGCGCGGCCGGGCTCCCAAAGCGGTTCCCGGGCGGGCAGGACGAAACCACGGAGAGATACCCAGTGACCACGCGTTTGACGTTCCGGGCGGGGCTGGCCGGCCTGCTGCTGGCGACGACCGCTTTCGCCCCTTGCGCCGTCTATGCCGCAGAGAACCAGAAGAGTGCGCCTGCCATGCAGAACAGCCTGACTTTCGAACGCGTCTTCGCCAGCCCCTCGCTCGACGGCCCGGCCCCGCGCGAGGTGAAGATCTCGCCCGACGGCCGCTGGCTGACCTTGCTGCGCAACCGCAGCGACGACCGCGAGCGCTACGACCTGTGGGGCTACGAGCGCGCAACCGGCGAATGGCGGATGCTGGTCGATTCGCTCAAGCTCGGCTCGGGGCGCGAGCTGTCCGAGGCCGAGAAGATGCAGCGCGAGCGCAAGCGCGTGGGCAGCCTCAAGGGCATCGTCAGCTACGGCTGGAGCAAGGACGGCAAGGCGATCCTCGTGCCGCTCGACGGCGATCTCTGGCTCGCCACCCTCGACGGTTCGGTGCGCCGCCTGACCGATTCGCCCGAGGACGAGCTCAACGCCGCGCTCAGCCCCAAGGGCCGCTACCTCTCGTTCGTGCGCGACCAGCGGCTCTATGTCGGCCCGCTCTCGGGCGTGGCGCCCAAGGCGGTGACGCCCGAGGAGCCCGCCAGGACCGTCCATTGGGGCGAGGCCGAATTCGTCGCGCAGGAGGAAATGGACCGCTTCGCCGGCTACTGGTGGAGCCCGGAGGAAAGCCGCATCGCGGTCGAGCGGTTTGACGAGGCGCCGGTGGGCGTCGTCACTCGCGCCGCCATCGGCGCGGAGGGCACCAAGGTCTTCGAGCAGCGCTATCCCGCCGCCGGCACTCCCAACGCGCTGGTCTCGCTGCACCTGATGAACCCGGACGGGTCGGGACTGGTCAAGGTCGACCTCGGCAGCGATCCCGACATCTACCTCGCCCGCGTCGACTGGGCGCCCGATGGCCGCACACTCTTTGTCCAGCGCGAGGACCGCGCGCAGAGCAAGATCGACATGCTCGCGGTCGATCCCGCGACCGGCAGGAGCCGCGTGCTGTTCACCGAGCATGCGCCCAGGGTCAGCCCCAATGGCACCTGGGTAAACCTTTCCAGCAATTACCGTTTCCTCAAGGACGGCAGCCTCGTCTGGTGGTCCGAGCGGGATGGCTTCGGCCACCTCTACCGGTTCAAGGACGGCACGTTCAGCCAGCTCACCTCGGGCCGCTGGGTGGTCACCGGGCTGGTCGGCGTGGATGAGGCGAAGGGCCGCATCTATTTCACCGGCACGAAGGACAGCGTGCTGGCGCCGCAGCTCTACGCGCTCGATCTTGCGAGGCCCGCTGCGCCCGAGCGCCTGACCGACCCCGGCTTCGCCAACGCCGCCGTCGCCAGCGCGGACGCGACGACGTTCTACGTCACCCGCTCGTCCTCCACGCAGCCCGCGCAGAGCTATGTCGCCGATGCCACCGGCAAGCGCCTCGCCTGGGTGGAAGAGAACCGCGTCGAGGGCACGCACCCTTACGCGCCCTATCTGGCCGCCCACCGCGAAACCACGTTCGGCACGATCAAGGCCGATGACGGCTCCGACCTGCACTGGCTGATGATCACGCCGAAGATGGAGCCGGGCAAGCACTACCCGGTGTTCTTCGAACACTACGGCGGCCCCCACGCGCAGACGGTCTCGAAGGGCTGGCTGGGCGCGCTGCCGCAGGCGATCGTGGCGAAGGGGTACATCTACTTCCGCCTCGACAACCGCGGCAGCGCCAATCGCGGCGTGGCGTTCGAAAGCCAGATCCGCAATGCCATGGGCACGGTGGAAGTGGCCGACCAGCGCGCGGGCGCGAAGTACCTGAAGACGCTGCCCTTCGTCGATCCGGCCAAGATCGCGACCTATGGCTGGTCCTACGGCGGCTACATGACGCTGAAGATGCTGGAGAGCGATCCCGGCCTCTACGCGGCGGGGATCTCGGGCGCGCCGGTGACGAAGTGGGAACTCTACGACACCAGCTATACCGAGCGTTACCTCGGCGATCCGCGCAAGCAGCCCGAGGTCTACCGCGCGGCGGATGCCATCGAGAACGCCCCGAAGATCGCCGATCCGCTGCTGCTGATGCACGGCATGGCCGACGACAACGTGGTGTTCGAGAACAGCACCGCGCTGATCGCGAAGATGCAGGCATCCTCCACCCAGTTCGAGATGATGCTCTATCCGGGGCAGACCCATTCGGCGGTGCGCGGCAGCACCGCGCGGCACGTGTGGGAGACGATCTTCGCCTTCCTCGGCCGCCACGGCGTGAAGCCGGAGTGAGCCCTGACGTCCGCACGCCTCCTGCGGGATGCGTGCGGACTTCATGCTCTTGTCCGATCACCGCGCTACATTGCGGACACCTAAGGGTTATTGCGCGGAACCACGCTTCTGATAGGGGATTCGCGACCCCGGACGGGACCGGGGCAAACACTGCAAGGACGCAGGCACGGGGCAATGGTCAAGGAAGACATCGGTCTGGCGGCGGACGCGCGCACCTATCGTGCCTTCCTGAGCTATAGCCACGCCGACGAGCATTTTGCCCGCAAGCTGCACCGCTGGCTCGAATCCTACCGCATTCCGGCACGGCTGGTCGGCACGCAGACCCCGCTGGGCACGGTCCCGCCGCGCCTCACCCCGATCTTCCGCGACCGCGCCGAGCTGCCCGCCGCCACCAGCCTCGACCGCGAGGTGCGCCAGGCGCTGTCGCAGTCCGAGGCGCTGCTGGTGCTGTGTTCGCCCGCCGCCCGCGTCTCGCGCTGGGTGGGCGCCGAGATCGCGCTGTTCCGCAGCCTCCACCCGACCCGCCCGATCATCGCCGCGCTGGTGGAAGGCGAGCCCGAGCACAGTTTTCCCGATGCCCTGCTCGAAGCCGATGCCGACGGCGTCGTGCACGAACCCATCGCCGCCGATTTCCGGGGCGATGCCGACGGGCCGAAGCTGGCCCGCCTGAAAATCGTCGCGGGCTTGTCGGGTGTCGCTCTAGACCAGATAATTCAACGCGATGCGCAAAGACAATTGCGCCGCGTGATCGCCATCACGCTGCTGACCGTGCTGCTTACGCTATCCATGGCGCTCATGCTGGTCTTTGCGCTGCGCGCGCAGATGGAAGCCCAGCGCCAGCGCCAGCAGGCAGAAGGACTGATCGAATTCATGCTGACGGACCTGCGGCAGAAACTGGAAGGCGTGGGCCGCCTCGACGTGCTGCAGACGGTCAACCAGCGTGCGCTGGGCTATTATGCCGACCAGCCCGATCTCAAGGATCTGCCGGCGGCCTCGCTCGACCGGCGCGCGCGCATTCTCCACGCCATGGGCGAGGACGATCACAAGCGCGGCGACGTGGCAGGGGCGCTGGCCAAGTTCAACGAGGCCCACCGTGTCACCGGGGCGCTGCTCGACGCCGACCCCGAGGATCCCGAGCGGGTCTTTGCCCATGCCCAGAGCGAGTACTGGCTCGGCTACGTCGACTTCATCCGCTATCGCTACGCGGCGGCGCTGCCGCGTTTCGAGGCCTATCGCGATCTGGCCCGGCGCCTCGTCCAGCTGCGCCCCGGCAACCGCGAATACTGGCGCGAGCTGGGCTATGCCCAGGGCAACATCTGTTCGCTGGCCGTCGCCGACGCCGGACACAAGGGGCCACAGGCCGGGCTCGGCGAATGCCGCCGCGCGCTCGAGACGATGCAGAAGGTCGACAGCATGAAGCCCGGCGATTCTGGCGTGCGCGAAGACATCGCCAACCGCCACGGCTGGCTGGCCGATGCCCTGCGCGCCGAGGGCCGCGACCGTGAGGCGCTGGAACAGCGCGGCGCGCAGGCGGCAATCGTGCAGGAACTGCTGCGCGAGGATCCGAAGAACGTCAGCTACCTGGTGGACTGGATGCTGGTGCGCTACTCGACCTCGGAGCTGCTGCGGGCGCTGGGCGAGGGCAAGCGCGCGGAGGCGATGCGGCTGGAGGCTCTTGCCGACGTCGATCGGCTGATCGCGTCCGATCCGGAAAACAATGACTGGCGCGTCTGGCGGCGCAAGTTCGGCGGTCCGCCGAGCTGAATTCCACGAAGGGGAAACTCATGTCGACTCTTGACTACACCCAATACGGCCTCGCACCCTGGCTCGTCACCGAGGACAAGAGCGAGGACTGGAACGCGACCGCACCGATCATCTTCAACGTGGTGCTGGGCACCAACGGCCAGTCGGTGGTGCTGGAATACCAGCTGCCGGACTATCCGGACCAGAACTATATCCCGGTGACCTGCAACTCGACCATCCAGATCAACCTGGTCAGCGAGCAGCTGTTCTTTTCGAAGGAATTCGACGGCATCACCACCAAGGAGCCGCTCTCCTCGTTCTACGGCGGTGTCGAGTACTGCAACTACGACAAGGAGTTCGGCCGCTACAAGACGGTGCTGTTCAAGGCGCGCTTCAACAAGGGCGGCAAGCTGGGGACCTGCCACCGCTTCAACGTCAACGTCGATCTCCTGCAATATACCTCGGCGGGCGAGCCGACCTGGATCGGTCTTGCCATCGATCCCGACATCAAGAACCCGCCCCCGCAGGACTGAAACGGCGATCCGGGCTGCTGTTCCGGATCCCGCCGACCCCTCTGGTACGCAGATAGAACGAGTAGAGCCCGTGACCCTTCCTCTTCTTGCCCGCATCCGGCAGATTGCGCGCTCCGGCGACGTGCTGCGGGCGTGGCGGCTGTTCGAAGGGGCCGGGCTGCTCGAATCGCGCGATGCCGGTGCGCTCAGCCTCAAGGGGCGGCTGCTCAAGGATCGCGGCCTCGGGGCCGCGGGGCCCGAGCGCGGCGAATTGCTGGAGCAGGCCCAGGAGGCCTACCTGCAGGCGGCGGGTGGCCGCCGCGCGACGTATCCGCTGATCAACGCCGCCACCATCGCCCTGCTCAACGGCAAGCCGGCCGAAGCCCAGGGGCTCGCTAGGCAAGTGCTCGAAGTGCTGGAAAGCGGCGAGCATGAGCCGGAAACCCGTTACTGGCTGGGCGCAACGGCGGCGGAGGCGCGGCTGCTGCTGGGCGATGCCCGCGGCGCCCGGATCGCGCTCGAGCAGGCGGTCAAGGCCGCGCCCGACGCCTGGGAGGACCAGGCCGCCACCTTGCGGCAGTTCCAGCAGGTCCTCGAATGGACCGGCGCCCCGTTCGGCCTGTTCGACCATCTGCGCCCGCCCGCCAGCCTCTATTTCAGCGGCATCATCGGCCTGCCGACGGACATCGCCCGGCTGCGCCAGGAAATCGCGACCCTGCTCGACCGGGTGCGTCCGGGCGCGGTGTTTGGCGCGCTGGCGGCGGGGTCCGACATCGTCATCGCGGAACTGGCACTGGCGGCAGGGGCACAGCTTCATGTGGTGCTGCCGACTGCCATCGAGGCGTTTCGCGCGGTCTCGGTCGAACAGTTCGGCGGCGACTGGCCGGAGCGGTTCGACCGGCTGATCGAGGCGGCCGAATCGGTGGAAGTGCTGTCCGGGCCGGGGCGGCTCTCGGGCGCGGCGATCCATCTCGGGGCGCAAGTGGCGATGGGGCTGGCGATCCGCCGCGCCCGCGTGCTGGCGACCAGCGCGGTGGCCTATCACGTCGGCCGGGCGTTCAACGAGCAGTCGGCGGCCGAAGTCGAATGGCGGCGGCAGGGCCGGCAGTTCCACGAACTGGTGCTCGACCAGATCCCGCCGACCCGGGGCGAGGAACTCGATCCCGGCGTCAACCGCGCGGTCCTGGCGATGCAGGGGCCGGTGCCTGACTATTGCGACCTGACGTTCGTGACCCGCACGGCGGTGCACGAGGGCTTTTCGCTGTTGCAGTTCGACGATCCGGTCGCGGCGATGGACCAGGGCGCGGCCATCCTGCGGCTGGCGCCGGAAAGCCGGCTGGGGCTGGACTATGCGCCCTTCGCGCCGGGGCAGGACCTGGTCGAGATCGGCAGCGCCGCCATCATGCTGGCCCGCGCCACCACCGAGGGCAGCATCTGCGCGCACTGGCCGCAGATCGCGGTGCTGGAACTGCTGGCGCCGCGCTACCGCTTCGAGACGGCGGGCGAGATCGTGACCGTGCGCGGCGATTTCCCGATCGGCCTGTTCTGTCTCGATTCGCAGGGCTGAGGCGAATTGGAACGTTTTCCAATCAGGTGGAATCACCTGATTGGAAAACGCTCTAGGCCGGAGAGGCGCTCTCCGCCCCGAAGATGCCGATGACGGGCCGGCCGCCATCCGCCCTTCAGCTGATCAGCTCGCGCAGCATGCGGGGCGCCAGGATCACCAGTTCGCGTTCGTCACGGCTGATGACGCCGCGGCGGATCAGCGCGGCGATCGCGCGCGAGGCGGTTTCGCGCGTGGTATTGGCGCAGAGCGCCAGCATGGTGACCTTGGGGGGCGGGGCGATGCGGTCGGCCTCGCCGGCCAGCGCCAGCAGTTCGGCATAGACCCGCCCCGCCGCGGTATAGGTGGTGCGGGCCATCATCCGGTCGAGCGCGCGGTCGAGCTGGCGCGCGAGCAGGCGGGCCATGCCCGCGCCGATCTGCGCGTCGGTGGCGACCAGCGCGGCGATCCGGCGGGCTTCGGCGCGCAGCAGCACCGTGTCCAGCAGCGTGGCGATCTCGGCGCGGTGGACGGTCGGGCTGGGGTAGGCGCCGAAGAATTCGCGGGGCCATACTGGGCCAGCTGCTGGCGCTGCCCTTCCACGCCGTAAGCCTCGATGCGCACGCCGCCCTCGATCACCAGCCAGCAGTCGTGCGACTCCTCGCCCTGGCGTGCGAGTACGTCCCGCGCCGCCAGCCGCTGCACCGCCAGTATCTTGCCCAGCGCTTCCGCGGGAGCGCGGTCGCACCGGAAGATGGTTGCGATGAATTCGATCTTCTCGTCGGAATCCAAAACCTGACGCCCCATGCCCGCGCGCGCCGAGGCACCGTCGATGCCTCGAAACGCAAGGAGGCGCTTAACCGATTTCTACCGTGCTGCGGAAGAGCCAAGGCGAACTAAGCGGCTGTTCCGCAATGTTCGGCCGGGGCGGATCGGTCCTGCGATGGGGGCGCCCCCGCCGCCGTCACCGCCGCCGTCCCCGCCGCCGTCATGGGCGCCGGACATGCCGGTGACGGCGCTTTATCCTGACGCCGGTGGCGGGGGCGATTCTCTTGCCTGCGTGATCTTGGTCACGCGGAAACGCTTTGGAGAGGCGTAGCAAGGCCTTGCGACCCGAAGGCGGCTCTGAAAGGAGCAGCCAGATTCCTAAGCCCGGAAACCTCGTGTTTCCGGGCTTCTTTTCGCGCCGCGCGGGACGGCTACCCGCCCCGCGCCTTCCTCACAGCAGGTCCTTGAGCGGCGTTCCCGCATCGGCCAGCACCTCGGCGGAGGGCGCGGCGCCGGCTTCCACCAGCTTGCGGCCCTGCACATAGTCTTTGACCATGTTCACGCAGTCGAGCGCGACGACCTTGCCTTGCTTCAGGTAGACCACCGAGAACGAGCGCCCGGCCACGTCGCCGCGCACCACCGTCTGGTCGAAGCCCAGGTTGATGCCCGCCGTCTGCAACCGCAGGTCGTACTGGTTCGACCAGAACCACGGGAAGGCCTTGTAGGGCTTCGCGTCTTCGCCGCTCGTGCCGCCGCAGATCGCCTTGGCGACGCAGGTCGCCATGTCGTTGGCGTTCTGCACCGATTCGACCCGCATCACGGTGCCGCCGGCAAAGTCGCAGGCAAAGGCCGCGCAGTCGCCGATGGCGTAGATGTCCGGCAGCGAGGTGCGGCAGAACGCGTCCACATCGACGCCGTTGGCGCCCGCCGCGCCCGCTAGGATCAGCGGCGCCACTGCCGGAACGATGCCGATGCCGACGATCACCGCCTCGGCGGGCACCACTTCGCCGCCCGCGAGGCGCACGCCGGTGACGCGGTGATGGTCGCCCTCGAGCGCTTCCACGGCCACCCCGGTGCGCAGATCGACACCGTGGGCGCGGTGCTCGGCCTGGTAGAAGGCGGAAAGTTCCTCGCCCGCCACGCGCGCCAGCACGCGCGGCAGCGCTTCGAGCAGCGTCACCTTGAGCCCCAGCTTCGAAAGCACCGCCGCCGCTTCCAGGCCGATGTAGCCGCCGCCGATGACGACCACGTTCTTCGTGCCCGCGTCGACTTCCGCCATCAGCGTGTCACAATCCTCGCGGGTACGCACCGCGTGGATGCCCGCGAGGTCGGCGCCCGCACAGGAGAGCCGGCGCGGATCGCCGCCGGTCGCCCAGACCAGCGTGCCGTAGCCGAAAGTCTCGCCATTCGAGAGCGTGAGCGCGTGCGCCTCGGGATCGACCGCGGTGACTTCGGTGCCAAGCTTGAAGGTGATCTCCTTCTCGGCCCAGAACGTCGGCGGGCGGATGTAGAGGCGGTCGAAGGTCTTCTCCCGCGCGAAGTATTCCTTGGAGAGCGGCGGCCGCTCGTAAGGATACTCCGGCTCGCGGCCGATGACCGTGACGGTTCCGGTGAAACCGTTCTGGCGCAGGGCAATGGCGCACTGCGCACCGCCGTGACCGGCGCCCACGATAACGACGTCGGCCTGGCTCATGAGGGGTTCCGTTCGGGCAACTTCATCTCTCCGTCAATTTCAGGAATGGAACAATCTTGCTTGGAAAGCGTGTCTCATGGCATTCGGCGCAAAGGGCAAGAGCGAATGCGGCTTCCGCCCATTGATGATGCATTTTCATGACAGCAATCACCGGCAGGTATCTATCCGTGCCGGGATCAAGCTGTTAGTCCCCTGAGTCTCGAAATCACATAGGGTCGGCCGGTCCACTTTTTTCGCGCATCGCGCATTCCTGGCTGCGGACCCTCAACGAAAACATCACTGGGGACAGGCGATCTGGCCGGCGAGCCTTGCGCGAAAGCGCAGGGCCGCCCGGCGTTTGGAGTATTCGATGCTGGGAATTGTCAAGACCGCGCTGCATCGCCCGCTGACGTTCATCGTCATGGCCATCCTGATCGCGCTGGGGGGGCTCATCGCCGCCTTCCGCACCCCGGTCGACATCTTCCCGGACATCAAGATCCCGGTCATCGCCGTCGCCTGGACGTACTCCGGCCTTTCGCCGCAGGACATGTCCGACCGCATGGTGACGCCTTACGAGCGTATCCTCACCACCACGGTCAACGACATCGAGCACATCGAAAGCCAGTCCTTCCAGGGCATGGGCGTGGTGAAGATCTACTTCCAGCCCGGCGTCGACATCCGCACCGCCACCGCGCAGGTCACCTCGGTGTCGCAGACGGTGCTCAAGCAGATGCCGCCGGGCGTGAACCCGCCGCTGATCCTGAACTATTCCGCCTCCACCGTGCCGATCCTCCAGCTTGCCCTGTCCGGCAAGGGCCTGTCGGAGCAGCAGCTGTTCGACATCGGCCAGAACCAGATCCGCACCGGCCTCGTCACCATTCCCGGCCTTGCCATGCCCTATCCCTCGGGCGGCAAGCAGCGCCAGGTGCAGGTCGACCTCAACCCTGATGCCCTGCAGGCCCGCGGCCTCTCGGCGCAGGACGTCGGCACCGCGATCGCCGCGCAGAACCAGATCAACCCGGCCGGTTTCGTCAAGATCGGCCCGGCGCAGTACACCGTGCGCCTGAACAACACCCCCGGCTCGATCGAGGCGCTGAACGACCTGCCGGTGAAGGTCGTCAACGGCGCGACGATCTACATGCGCGACGTCGCCTTCGTGCGCGACGGCAGCGCCCAGCAGCAGAACGTCGTCCACGTGCAGGGCAGCCGCTCGGTGCTGCTGACCGTGCTCAAGAACGGCGCCACCTCGACCCTGGCGGTGGTGGACGGCGTCAAGAACGCGCTGCCCAAGATCACCTCGACCCTGCCGGATTCGCTCAAGGTCCTGCCGGTGGGCGACCAGTCGCTGTTCGTGAAGGCCGCCGTTTCGGGCGTGATCCACGAAGGCGCGATGGCCGCCGCGCTCACCTCGATGATGATCCTGCTGTTCCTCGGTTCCTGGCGCTCGACCGTCATCATCGCCGTCTCGATCCCGCTCGCCGTGCTCGCCGCCGTCGCCGCGCTCGCCGTTTTCGGGCAGACGATGAACGTGATGACGCTGGGCGGCCTCGCCCTCGCGGTCGGCATCCTGGTCGACGACGCGACGGTGACGATCGAGAACATCAACTGGCATCTGGAGCAGGGCAAGGGCGTGATGGAGGCGATCCTCGACGGCGCCGCCCAGATCGTCACCCCGGCGTTCGTCTCGCTGCTGTGCATCTGCATCGTCTTCGTGCCGATGTTCTTCCTGCCGGGCGTGGCGGGCTATCTGTTCGTGCCGATGGCGCTTTCGGTGGTCTTCGCGATGATCGCCTCGTTCATCCTGTCGCGCACGCTGGTGCCGACCATGGCGATGTATCTGCTCAAGCCCCACACCCCGCACGGCGAGAACCACCACAACGCCGGCACGCCCGAATCGCGCAATCCCCTGGTGCGTTTCCAGCGCGGGTTCGAGACGCAGTTCGAGAAGATCCGCACCGGCTACCTCGGCATGCTCGCCCGCGCGCTGCGATCGAAGAAGCCGTTCATGCTGGGCTTCCTCGCCGTGGTCGTGCTGTCCTTCGGGCTTATGCCGCTGCTTGGCAGCAACTTCTTCCCGGCCGTCGACTCGGGCCAGATCGCCATGCACGTGCGCGTGCCGGTCGGCACCCGGATCGACGAATCCGCCCGTAATTTCGAGCAGATCACTGCCGAGGTCCGCAAGATCATCCCGACCGCCGAAGTGAAGTCGATCACCGACAACATCGGCCTGCCGGTCAGCTCGATCAACACCGTCTACAACAACTCGGGCACCATCGGCCCGCAGGACGGCGACATGCTGATCACGCTGGAGGAAGGTCATGAGCCGACCGAAGGCTACGTGAACCAGCTGCGCCGCGAACTGCCGCGCCGCTTCCCCGGCACCCAGTTCGCCTTCCTGCCCGCCGACATCACCAGCCAGATCCTGAACTTCGGTTCGCCGTCGCCGATCGACGTGCAGATCTCCGGCAAGAACGCGGCGGCCTCGCGCGAGTTTGCGCACAAGCTGATGGTCAAGCTGGCCAAGGTGCCCGGCCTTGCGGACCTGCGCATCCAGCAGCCGCAGAACTCGCCGCAGATCGACGTCGACGTCGACCGCTCGCGCGTGGGCCAGTACGGGCTCACCGAGCGTGACGTGACCACCAGCCTCGGCAACTCGCTGGCGGGCACCTCGCAGACCGCGCCGGTGTTCTTCGTGAACCCCGACAACGGCGTGCAGTACCCGGTCGTCGCCCAGGCGCCCGACTATGCCATCGATTCGATGAGCAAGCTGGCCAACCTGCCGGTTTCCGGTGCAGCCGCAGGCCGCCCGCAGCCGCTGGGCGCGCTGGCGACGCTCACTCGCTCGAGCACCGCGCCGATCGTCTCGCACTACAACATCGCCCCGGTCCTCGACATCTACGGCACCCCGCAGGGCCGCGACCTCGGCGCCGTGGCGGGCGAGGTGCAGACGGCGATCGACTCGCTCAAGGCCGAAGTGCCCAAGGGCACCACGGTCACCATCCGCGGCCAGTACCAGACGATGAACACCGCCTTCTCCGGCCTCGGCTGGGGCCTGCTGGGCGCGGTCGTGCTGATCTACCTGCTGATCGTGGTCAACTTCCAGTCGTGGCTGGACCCGTTCATCATCATCACCGCGCTGCCCGCAGCCCTTGCCGGCATCGTCTGGATGCTGTTCGCGACGGGGACCACGCTTTCGGTCCCGGCGCTTACCGGCGCGATCATGTGCATGGGCGTGGCCACCGCCAACTCGATCCTGGTCGTCAGCTTCGCCCGCGAAAAGCTGGCCGAGCTGGGCGATCCGGTGAAGGCGGCGATGGAGGCGGGGCTCGTCCGCTTCCGCCCGGTGCTGATGACCGCGCTGGCCATGATCATCGGTATGGGCCCGATGGCGCTCGGCCTCGGCGAAGGCGGCGAGCAGAACGCCCCGCTCGGCCGCGCCGTGATCGGCGGCCTCGTCTGCGCCACCATCGCCACGCTGTTCTTCGTTCCCACCGTCTTCGCTTTCTTCCATAGCCGCCGTCAGCACCATGACGCTCCTGCCGAAGCAGAGACCGCCCATGCTTGATCCCCAGATGCACCAGACTCCCGAGGCCCCCATGGACAACGATACTCCCACCGGTCCCAGCAGCCGCACCCTGAAGCGGGTTGGCATCGGCGCGGCCATCGTCGCCCTGGCCGTGGTCGGCGTGGGCACGGCCTCGCGGATGCACGCGACGAGCGAACTGAAGAGCGTGGCCGAAGATTCGGCGCTGCCCACCGTCGCGCTGGCCGTGCCGAAGACGGCGGCGGGCGAGGGCGGTCTGACCCTGCCCGGCACCGCGCAGGCGTGGAACAGCGCCGCGATCAACGCGCGCACCAACGGCTATGTCAGCAAGTGGCTGGCCGACATCGGCGACCATGTGCGGGCAGGCCAGCCGCTCGCCATCCTCGACGCGCCGGAAATCGAGCAGCAGCTCGCGCAGGCCAAGGCCGATTACCAGACCGCGCTCGCCAACCAGCGCCTTGCCGCCACCACCGCCCGCCGCTGGAGCGCGATGCTGGCCAAGGACGCCGTCTCGCAGCAGGAAGTCGACGAGAAGGCGGGCGACCTTGCCGCCAAGACCGCGCTCGCCAATGCGGCGCTGGCCCAGGTGCGCGAGCTTCAGGCCCAGCACGGCTTCACCCAGCTGTCGGCGCCCTTCGCGGGCGTCGTCACCAGCCGCTCGGCCCAGATCGGCGCGCTGGTGACCGCCGGCAACGCCGCCGCGCAGCCGCTGTTCACCGTGTCCGACGTGCACAGGATGCGCGTCTATGTCCGCGTGCCGCAGATCTATTCGGCGCTGGTCAACCCCGGCGTCACCGTCGCGCTCAGCCTGCCCGAATATCCCGGCCGCACCTTCCCCGGCACCGTCAGCCGCAGCGCCGGCGCGGTCGATGCCCAGTCGGGTGCGGTGCTGGTCGAAGTGCAGGCGGACAACGGCGAGGGCGCGCTCAAGCCCGGCGCCTTCGTGCAGGCCCACTTCGATGTCGACGCCACCCTCAAGGGCGTGACCCTGCCAGGCAGCGCCGTGCTCTACACCGACAAGGGCCCGAGCGTGGCGGTGCTGGGCGCGAACAACACGGTCACCGTCCGCCCGATCACCATTGCCCGCGACCAGGGCAAGTCGGTGATCGTCTCGGTCGGCGTCCAGCTGGGCGACCGCGTGGTCGATTCGCCGCCGGACTCGATCCGCACCGGCGACCGCGTGCAGGTGCAGAGCGCCGCCGATGCCGCTCCGGCAAAGGGTGCCACGCATGGTTGAGCGGAGGGCTAGGCGCGCTGCCCTCACCGCGCTGGCGGTCGCGCTGCTGGGCGGCTGTTCGATGGCCCCCAAGTACACGCCGCCAGCAGCAAGCCTGCCCGCCGCGCCGGAGCAGTTCGCCGGGATGCAGGGCTGGGCGCCCGCCGCCCCGCAGGACGCCGCGCTGCGCGGTGCGTGGTGGACGATGTTCGGCGATCCGGTGCTGGACGACCTCGAAACCAGGGCCGAGGCCGCCAGCCCGACGCTGGCCGCCGCGCTCGCCCGCTACGACCAGGCCCGCGGCGCGGCCGGGGTGGCGACTTCCGAACTCTTCCCCGAGATCGGCGTCAACGGCTCCGCCGCGCGCAGCCGCGTTTCCGCCGGACGCCCGCTCTCCTCGGGTTCCTCGGCGACTTACGACAACTACATCGTCGGCGGCAGCCTGTCCTACGAACTCGACCTCTGGGGCCGGGTGCGCAACAGCGTGAAGGCGGGCAGGGCGGAAGCCGATGCCTCGGCAGGCGATCTTGCCTCGGCGCGCCTCAGCCTGCAGGCCGCGGTGGCCGATGCCTACTTGCGCCTGCGCGGCCTCGACGCCCAGGCCCAGCTGCTCGACCGCTCGGTGGACGCCTTCCAGCGCGCCTACCAGCTGACCGAGACGCGCCACGAAGGCGGCATCTCCTCGGGCATCGACGTCAACCGCGCCCGCACCGTCCTCGCCAATGCCCGCGCGCTGGTCGCCTCGATCGCCAACCAGCGCGCCCAGACCGAGCACGAACTGGCCGCGCTCACCGGCGCCATCGCCTCGGACTTCCACGTCGCCCCTGCAGCGCCCGCCTTCGACGTGCCGAGCCTGGCGGTGGATACCCCCTCCACGCTGCTCCAGCGCCGGCCCGACATCGCCGCCGCCGAACGCCGCGTCTATGCCGCCAACGCCCGCATCGGCGTGGCCCGCGCGGCCTGGTTCCCGACCATCGGCCTCGGCGGATCGGGCGGATGGCAGACCACCCACGGCAACCTCCTGAGCGCGCCGAATTCGATGTGGTCGCTCGGGCCCCTCTCGGCGCTGCTCACCGTGTTCGACGGCGGCGCCCGCCGCTCGCAAGTGAAGATCTCGCGCGGCGAATACGACGAGGCCGCCGCCGACTACCGCACCACCGTGCTCGGCGCCTTCCGCGAAGTGGAAGATTCGATCGCGGCCATGCGCCAGCTCGAAACGCAGGGCAAAGCCCAGCAGGAAGCCGCCGCCGCCGCCCAGCGCACCAGCGAGATCGCCATGTCCCGCTACCGCGACGGCGCCTCGGATTACCTCGACGTGGTGACCGCGCAGACCGACGCTCTGGACGCCCAGCGCTCGGCCATCGCCGTGGAGACCGAACGCATGCGTGCGGCGGTGGACTATGTGAAGGCTATTGGCGGGCCTTCGCAGCAGCAGGGGTAAGAAGGGATAAAGCAGGGGGGCATAGCCCCCCTGCACCCCCATTACCGTCGAGGTAGCACCCAGCCTCTCCGTTGTGCGCCCATGGTGGCGTCGGGAGAATAGAGCAGTTTCTGATCCGATCGCATCGGATCAACTCCTCTAAGATTTTGGTTTTACGCGTTTTCCGAGTCATCAGGTGATTCCACCTGATTAGAAAACGCTCTAATTGGCTGCGCCGCAAGGGGCGCATGCCGAATCTGCGCGCGCGATGCAGACGCTAATGGGGGTGCAGGGGGTATTAACCCCCTGCTTTATCCCTTGTTCTTCAACCCCCTAAACCATCGTCTCCGGCCGCACCACGCGGTCGAACGTCGCCTCGTCCACCAGCCCCAGATCGAGTGCGGCTTCCTTCAGTGTCAGTCCGTCGGTGTGGGCGTGCTTGGCGATCTTCGCGGCGTTGTCGTAGCCGATCTCGGGGGCAAGGGCGGTCACCAGCATCAGCGAGCGTTCCAGCAATTCGGTGATCCGGCGGCGGTTGGGTTCGATGCCCGCCACGCAGCGGTCGGCAAAGCTGGTCATGCCGGTGGCGAGCAGGGCGATTGAGCGGATCACGGCGGCGCCGATCATCGGCTTGAACACGTTGAGTTCGAAGGCGCCCTGCATGCCGCCGACGGTCACCGCCTGGTGGTTGCCGATCACTTGTGCGGCGACCATCGTCAGCATCTCGCACTGGGTGGGGTTGACCTTGCCGGGCATGATCGAGCTGCCGGGTTCGTTGGCGGGCAGGTCCAGTTCGCCCAGCCCGGAGCGCGGGCCGGAGCCGAGCAGGCGGATGTCGTTGGCGATCTTGGTGAGGGCCACCGCGAGGGTGGAGAGGGTGCCGGAAAGCTGCACCAGCGCGTCGTTGCTGGCGAGCGCCTCGAAGGTGTTGGGCGCGGGCACGAAGGCGAGGCCGGTCTGGACGGCGAGGTCCGCCGCCACGTCGGCGGCGAAGCCCTCGGGGGCGTTGAGGCCGGTGCCGACGGCGGTGCCGCCCTGCGCCAGCCGCAGCACGCCCTGTTCGGCATGGAGCAGCCGCTCGCGGGCATCGCGCAGTTGCTGGACGTAGCCGGAGAATTCCTGCCCCAGCGTCAGCGGGGTGGCGTCCTGCAGGTGGGTGCGGCCGATCTTGACGATGTCGCTCCAGGCTGCGGACTTGGCTTCGAGCGTGCGGGTGAGGTGGTCGAGCGCGGGGAGCAGGGCCTTGTGCAGTTCCACGGCGGCGGCGACGTGGAGCGCGGTCGGGAAGCTGTCGTTGGAGGACTGGCCGCGATTGACGTGGTCGTTGGGGTGGACCGGGCTCTTGCCGCCGCGCTGGCCGGACAGCAGTTCGTTGGCGCGTCCGGCGATCACCTCGTTGACGTTCATGTTGCTCTGGGTGCCGGAGCCGGTCTGCCAGATCACCAGCGGGAACTGGTCGTCGAGCGTGCCCGAGACCACTTCGGCGGCGGCGGCCTCGATCGCGCGGGCGAGGCTTTCGTCGAGCCCGCGGCGGGCGTTGACCCGCGCGGCGGCCAGCTTCACGCGGGCAAGGGCATGGACGATGGCCACGGGCATGCGCTCGGCCGGGCCGAAGGGGAAGTTGTGCAGGCTGCGCTCGGTCTGGGCGCCCCAGTAGGCGGCGGCGGGGACGTCGATCTCACCGATCGAATCGGTTTCGCGGCGGAATTCCATGGCACGGGCTCCTCTGTCACCGCGCCCGCGCTGGCTTGCGGGAAAGGGCGCGAGGCTAGGTCGTCTATGCCAACCTAAGTATCGGAGCAGGCGGGTGCAATGTTCCCGTTGGCAAGGCAGGTTGCGGGGCGCTCACGCGGTCAGGAGCAGCAGCGCGCGCAGGGCAGGGTCGAGCAGCAGGTGGACCAGTCCGTGCCCGGCGAGGGCCGGGAGGAAGCCGTGGCGCCAGTAGAGCAGACCCCAGACGCAGCCGACCAGCCAGAAGCGCAAGGCGCCGTAGAGCGGGTAATGGGACACCGCCGTCCAGGCATTGAGCAGCTGCACTGCCGCGATGATCGGCAGCAGCACCCAGGACGGCAGCGGCCTGCGGGTGAAGGGCGCGCTGACGGCAGCGGCGAGCGCGGCCAGCGCGGTGGTCAGCAGGAGGCGGTACTGCACTTCCTCCAGCATCGATCCGGCGGCGGAAAACAGCATGCGCGGCAGCAGCGGCGCGGTGAACAGCGCGGCATACCCATCGGGCAGCGCGCGGCGGAACAGCACGCCGTCGAGCAGGAGCACGAAGGCGCTCACCCCCAGCACCGAGCAAAGCGTCGCCGCGAGCGCTGCCTTGCGCTCGCGGGCAAGCAGGTGGAGCCCGGTGCGCGCGAGGATCTGGCCGAGCGCGGATCGCACGTGAGAGGGGCTCAGGGCGTCGCCCCGCTCCAGATCGCCCAGCCGACCAGCCAGGCCGCCACCACGCAGGCGAAGAACCGCCAGGCCGGCGCGCGGACGAGGCCCCGGGTTCCGGCGGGAAGCGCGCGCTTGCCGGTGACCATCGGGGCGATCAGGTTGTCGCGCTTGACCACGCGGTAGAACAGCACCGCGCCGACATGGAGCACGACGAGCGCGAGGATGAGGTTGAAGCCCAGCCCGTGCAGCTGCGTCGCGCGGTCGGCGGTGGTGAACGAGACGAGATGGTTGAGCGGGCCGGTCACCCCGTCATCCTCGTCGCCTGCAAAGAGGCCGAAGGTGACCTGCAGGCTCAGCAGGCCGAGCAGGGCGATCACGCTCCACCCGCCGGCGGCATTGTGGCCGACATCGTGGCCGGCGGTGGGGGCCGCGCCGGTCCTGCCGCGCAGATGGTCCAGCACCGCGCGCGGGCCGCGCACGAAGGCAGCGAAGCGCGCGGTCGATCCGCCCACGAAGCCCCAGAGCACGCGGATCACCAGCAGCTGCAGCATCACCGTGCCGATCTGCATGTGCAGCGCCATCTTGCCGTTCTCGGCGGTCCACCACAGGGCCGGGATCAGCACCACGAAAGCCCAGTGGATGAAGCGGACGGGAAGATCCCAGAGCGGGGTGGGGACCCCGCCCGGGTTGCTCACTTGTCCTTCTTTCGGAACTGCTCGTGGCAGCCCTTGCAGGCGCCGCCGATGTCGCCCATCGCCTTGGTGGTGGCGACGAGGTCCTTGGCGTCGGCGGCGGTCTTCAGTTCGTCGGCGGCGCTGGCGAGCTTGTCGGCGGCGGCCTTGAATTCGCCGGGCTTCTGCCAGACGGCGGGCAGGGCTTCGGTCTTGGGGGCAGCATCTGGGCCGGTGCCTTCGGGGAACAGGCCGAGGATCTTGCCGGCGTCGTCCTTGATCGAGGCGGCGGCGGCCGAGGCGGTGGCGAAGTCCGGCGGGGTGCTTTCGAGCGCGGCCTTGGCGACCTTGTTCGACTTGCCGATGTCCTTGAAGTTGGCCTTGCGCTGCTTGACGATGGCGGAGGCGTCGACGGCGGCATCCGAGGCGCCGGCCGAACCGTCGGGCGCGGTCTGCGGGCCCTTGCAGGCGGACACGGCAAGGAGCGCGCCGATCGCGGCGGCCAGCATGAGTTTCGAGGGGGCGAGTTTAGAGGCCGTAAGGGTACGGGTCATGGCGCGGCAACTCCTGTCAGGCGGGACACTTATGCATCCCTTGAAGCCTTGATAACGCGGATTGTTGCGCTGCGAAGAGGGTATTCCGCAATCGCCGGGAATTTATCCCGCGAAGACGGTCCCGTCCATCAGCTTGCGCGCGGTGCGAAGGAGGGCGGCGCTCACGACGGCGCCGCCCTCGTCCACTTCGAGGACACAGGACATCTCGCCGGTCGGATGTTCGACCGACAGCGTCTTGCGGCGACCCTCGGGGCATATGGCGACTTCGGCGGCGGGCGAGCCATCGATCAGGCAGGCGGTCGCCACCGAGACCGCGCCCAGCACGCCGATGGTGGCGTGGGCGCGGTGGGGAATGAAACTGCGCACGGTCACCGCGCCGCCATGCCTGGGCGGGGCGACCAGCATCATCTTGGGGACCGACTTGTCCTTGACGTCGCCGAGGTTCATCCGCTCGCCCACGGCCAGGCGGATGGCCTCGATCCTGGCCTTCAGTTCGGTATTGGCGTCGAGGCTCTCGCGGTCCTCGTAGCCGGTGATGCCCAGGTCCTCTGCCTTCATCACCACGCAGGGCATGCCGTTGTCGATCAGCGTCACGCGCACGCCGTTCACGTCGTCGACGGCATTGCCGGTGGGCAGCAGCGCGCCGCAGGAGGAGCCGGCAGTGTCGCGGAATTCCAGCGGCACCGGGGCATGGCTGCCGGGCACGCCGTCGATGCGGGCATCGCCCCTGTAGGTCACGCTATGACCATCCGGGCCGCCCGGCGTCTGCACGGTGGCGACGGCGACCTGCCCGGTGTTCTCCATGAAGATGGCGACATCGGTTTCCTCGCCCTTCGCTTCGATCAGCCCGCGCTCGATGGCGAAGGGGCCGACACCGGCGAGGATGTTGCCGCAGTTCTGCTGGTCGCTGACGAGCGCCTGATCGACGAAGACCTGCAGGAACAGGTAATCGACATCGATGCCTTCGCGCGAGGATTTGGAAACGACCGCGACCTTGCTGGTCAGCGGATCGGCGCCGCCCATGCCGTCGATCTGGCGCGGATCGGGGGAGCCCATGATGGAAAGCAGGAAGGCATCGCGCTCGGCGGGATCGGCGGGGAGGTCGGACTTGAGGAAGTAGCCGCCCTTCGAAGTGCCGCCGCGCATCCACATGCAGGCAATGCCCTCGGTTTCGCGTGCTTCACTCATGGCGCTCTCCCGGCAGTATCGAATCGAAGTGAGCGTACTTGCCTTTCCGGGGCCGGGCGAGGGAAGGCGGATGCGGCAATTCGCGATTGGTTCTGGCTAAACATGAGGTGCGCGGTGGGGGCGCGACCTCCCCACCCCGCTCAGGCTGAGCCTGTCGAAGCCCCCTGCGGTGTGGCGCGGTACGAAGGCCGTCCCGCGGATGGTCCTGCGCCGGGTGCGGGCTTCGACAAGCTCAGCCTGAGCGGGGTTGGGTTAAACCGCGGTATGCAGGACAACGACAGGATTCGCCCCATTGCAGTCATTTCCGATGCTGGACGCCGGGCATGATTTCAGACATAGACCATGCGTGACCGAGAACCCATCGCAGACCAATGTCTGGCTGTTTCGCCTCTTCACGGCTTTATGGATGGCGACAGCTATTCCAATCACCATCTTCAGCTTCTTTCTTCTGGAACTGCCACTCTGGCCTGAGTTCGACGCTGAAAGCACTCCTGAAGGTATTGCGCTTTGGGCAGCCACAGCGGCATGGTTCTATGTAACGCCCGTGGCGCTGATCATCGTCGCTCGCCGATGGAGTGGGCGTGGCACTTCCTGATCTCTCGCATCCGAAAGTGCACTGACCGCTTCCCACCCAAATCAAACCTTCCAATCCCGCTCAGGCTGAGCTTGTCGAAGCCCCATGCGGCGTGGCGCTGCGGGCCAGCTGGCTGACCAGCACCCAGTCCCCGGCCATCATCGCTTCCTTCTTGGCGCGGCTCCAGCCCTTGAGTTTGCGTTCTGCCGCAAAGGCCTCATCCCGGGTCTGGAAATCCTGGGCCCACAGGAAAACCACGGGCAGGCGCCGGGACGTGTACCCTGGGAGGGTGCCGCTCCGGTGCTCGGCAATGCGGCGTTCGAGGTCATCGGTATGGCCGACGTAGTGCGTGCCGTCGCGGCAGCGCAGAATGTGCGTGTGGAACGCCATCGGTTTGAAGTCTGGCGCTGCGGGTGGGCTTCGACAAGCTCAGCCTGAGCGGGGTGGAGTTAAATCTCGGCAAGCCTCGACAGGGCCGGCTGCTGTCTGCCGAATGGACCGCCTCGCTCCCGGCCGGGCAGACCTCACCACCCGGCCTCCAGCGAACGTGCCGCAAGTCCTGGGGCAATAAACCGGCAATAACGTCATGAATCCGTCTTCCCGCTGACACGGAAATGGCGCCTGATTGCCATGTTTCGCCCCTAGCAATCGCCTCGCGACTGTTTGACCTGCAAAAATAGGGGCACATCCATGACACAGGAACTTCCCGCCAGCGGCTATAGCGATGGCGACGTCGATACCAATTCCACCTCCGTCACCTCGCTCGAAGAACTCGCCGCGCAGCGTTACTCGCGCCGTCAGGCGCTGTTTCGCGGTGCGGGCGCCACGACCATGGCGTTCATGGGCACTGCCGTTCTGGCGGCCTGCGGCGACGATGACGATGACAAGAAGCTGGACATCTCGGCGGGAAGCAATGCGGCGACCAGCTCGGGCCGCGTGGTGACGCTCACCGGCAGCCCGGCCGATGGCGAGGCGGCCTATGCCACTTCGTGGGCGCAGACTTCGGGCACTGCGGTCACGCTGACCGGCACGGGTTCGGTCGTCAGCTTCATCGCGCCCGCCGTCAGCGCGGCGACCGACCTGGTCTTCACCTTCACCGCCAAGACCCCGGTCGGCCAGGCGCGCACCGCCCAGACCACCGTGCGCGTCTCGCCCTCGGCGCTGGGCTTCGCGGCCGTGCCGCACAGCCTTGCCGACGTGGTCAAGGTGCCGTCGGGCTATTCGGTCACCGTCATGACCCGTCTGGGCGATCCGCTCTCGGCCAGCACGGCGGCTTATGCCAACGACGGCAGCGACAGCGATTTCGCCCACCGCATCGGCGATCACGGCGATGCGCTGCACTTCTTCGGCCTGTCCTCGGCGGGCGGGCGCGATGACGGCAGCTCGGTGCGCGGCCTGATGGTGCAGAACCACGAGAACCTCAACGTCCAGTACCTGCACCCCAATGGCCCGACCAATGTGTCGAGCGGCCCGCGTCCGGCGGCAGAGGCGCTCAAGGAGATCGAGGCGCACGGCGTTTCGGTGTCGGAGTACCAGGACGCGGGCAGCCGCAAGTGGTCCTACGTCAAGGGCAGCAGCTTCAACCGCCGCATCACTCCCAACACGCCGATGAGCTTCCACGGCCCGGCGGCGGGTTCGTCGCTGCTGTTCACCGCCTATTCGGCTACCGGCATCGCCGGACGCGGCACCATCAACAACTGCGCCAACGGCATCACCCCCTGGGCGACCAACCTGACCTGCGAGGAAAACTGGGCGGGCTACTTCCGCCGCGATGCGGCGGACGATGCCAAGCGCACCGCGCGCGAGATGACCGCGATCGCCCGCTACGGCGTCACCAGCCGCACCGGCAACTTCGCCTGGTCCACCGCCAGTTCGACCGATTCGATCTACACCAAGTGGAACGCGACGATCACCGGCGCGGCGGCCACCGACGACTATCGCAACGAGTTCAACCAGTACGGCTGGGTGGTCGAGATCGATCCCTATGACCCGGCCTCGACCCCGCGCAAGCGCACCGCGCTTGGCCGCATGGGCCACGAGGGCGCCTTCGTGCGCGCGGTCGCCGGGCAGCCGCTCGGCGTCTACATGGGCGACGATTCGCGCCGCGAGTACCTCTACAAGTTCGTCTCCTCGGCCGCTTACGCCGCGGCCGATGGCGCCAGCACCAGCCGCCTGGCGATGGGCGACAAGTACCTCGACGCCGGCACGCTCTATGTCGCCAGGTTCAATGCCGACGGCACCGGGCAGTGGCTGCCGCTGGTCTTCGGTTCGGTGCCGAACCGGGCGGCGACCGGCACTTATCCCGAATACGTGTTCGCCGATCAGGCCGACATCCTCGTCAACACCCGCCTTGCCGCCGACGCGGTGGGGGCAACGCCGATGGACCGTCCGGAATGGACCGCCGGCAACCCGGTGACCGGCGAGATCTACCTCACGCTCACCAACAACAATGCCGCCGGGCGCCCGCTCACCGGCACCGATGCCGCCAATCCGCGCCACTACAACGATCCCAAGGGCGCCTCGGCCACTGCGCAGTACGGCAATCCCAACGGCCACATCATCCGTCTGCGGGAGACCGGCGACACCACCGCGGCCACCACGTTCAAGTGGGACATCTACCTGTTCGGCGCCGACGCTGCCGATGCCGGGGCGCAGGTCAACCTCTCGGGCCTGACCGCCGACAACGACTTCTCGAGCCCGGACGGCTGCTACTTCTCGCGCGCCACCAACCCGGCGGGCCAGATCAACCCGGTGCTGTGGATCGAGACCGACGACGGCGCGATGACCGACCGCACCAACTGCATGCTGCTGGCGGCGCTTCCCGGCCATGTCGGCGACGGCGGCGCGAAGACCATCACCAACACCGGCTCGGGCGGCGCCACCGCCACCCAGGCGACCTACCAGGGCGCTCCGGCCACGGCGGCGACGCTGCGGCGCTTCCTCGTCGGCCCGGTCCAGTGCGAGATCACCGGCATCGACATGACCCCGGACGGGCGCACGCTGTTCGTCGGCATCCAGCACCCCGGCGAGGATGGCAGCGCCGCCGCGCCGTCGAGCCACTGGCCCGACAGCCAGACCGGCACCGCCGCCGCAACCGTCCGCCCGCGCTCGGCGATCGTGGCGATCACCAAGGATGATGGGGGCATTATCGCCCTCTGATCGGTAGGCCGGAGGGAAGGGAAGGGCGTGCCTTGCGGCGCGCCCTTTCTCGTTTGCATCGCCGGGGCGTTGCACGCGGCGCCGTCTGGAAACGGCTTGCGCGATGGCTTAATGAACAGACCTGTTGATAACAGGAGAGGCCACGTGAAACAGACGGGCACCGACAAGCCGGCCGCGCTGACCGCCAAGGACATGGACGAGGAACGCCTCGCCACTTATCCCACCACCGCGTTTCTTTCGAAGGACTACCTTCAGGCGGAAAAGACGCTGCTCTGGCCCAGGGTCTGGCAGATGGTGGAGCGCGAGAGCGACCTGCCGAACCCGGGCGACTGGATGACGTACGACGTCGCCGACGAATCGATCATCGTCCTGCGCAAGGACGACGGTTCGCTGAAGGCCTTCCACAACGTCTGCCCGCATCGCGGCCGCCAGCTCGTCTCGGTGCCCGACATGCTGCCCGGCAAAGTCCACGACGTGCGCGGGAGCAACCGCCGCAGCTTCGTCTGCGGCTTCCACGGCTGGACCTTCGACCAGGACGGCCAGAACACCTACATCCTCGACCCGCAGGACTGGCATGGCAAGCTCACGCCCGAGATGACCTGCCTGTCGGACCTCCAGGTCGATACCTGGGGCGGCTACATCTACATCTCGATGGACCCCGATGCGGTGCCGCTGAAGGAGTGGATGGGCCGCGCGGGCGAGATCCTCGATCATTTCGACCTGGCCGGCATGGACTACAAGTGGCGCCAGTGGGCGATCTACGACTGCAACTGGAAGACCGCGATCGAGGCCTTCCTCGAACCCTACCACGTCGCCGGCACCCACACGCAGCTGCTCGCCTATGGTGACTACTACGCGCTCTCGAAGCAGTACGGCCTCCACTCCGTGTCGAGCTACGACACCCGCGAGACCAGGTTCCAGATGAGCGAGAGCGCCGGCACCACCCGCGCCGGCAAGGGGGACGACGCCCGCGTCTCCACTTATGAACTGATTCGCGAGAACTACGAGACGGTGAACTACTCCGCCTCCACCGAAACGCTGGTCAACGCCGCCAGCCGCCTGGTCGACGAGCTGCCCGAGACCGCGACGCCCGGCGAGATCATCGCCCACTGGCTGAAAAGCGCCAAGGCCGACGATGCCGCGCGCGGGGTGATCTGGCCCGAGGTGCCGCCCGAGATCAAGAAGGAGGGCGGCCTCGCCTGGGGCCTGTTCCCCAACCAGAACATCCTCCACGGCGAGACGTTTGCGCTGTGCTACCGGGTGCGCCCCTATGGCGACGACCCGGACAAGTGCATCTTCGAAAGCTATGCGCTCGAGCGGTTCCCCGAAGGCGCGGCGCCGAAGACCGAATGGGTCTACGCCGATCCCATCGGCGAGAACTGGGGCGCGGTGCTGGCGCAGGACTTCGCCAACATGGAATTCGTGCAGAAGGGCATGAAGTCGCGCGGCTTCCGCGGCCCGCTGCCCAATCCGCACCAGGAGCAGAAGGTCATCAACCTCCACCGCAACCTGGCCAATTTCATGGACGGCATGGGCGCGCCGACGCTGCTGGACGTGAACTAGGAGCAGGATAAAAAGGGGGGGGCAGGCGGCCATCGCCCCCCGCCCCCCGTTACCGTCCGCCCTGCCTGGGGCTCATCCACCGCGCGCCGATCGCGCGGTCAGCTGTCCCGTTCTGTCCTGGCCAGGACCTCTTCGAGCGGAGGAACCTCGGCTTCGATCTCCGCCCGGATGCGCTCGTAGGCGGGCGAGCCGGGCCGCAGGTCCACATCCGCCCCGTAGCGGTGGGCGCGGCGCTGGCGCAGCAGGAACAGCATCAGCGCGGTATCGTGCCGGGTATAGGTGGCCACCACCGAGCCCCGGCTCACCACCGGGCGTTCCTCGCCCCGGATCGCCCGTTCCAGCGCGCAGTCCTCCAGCCGCGCAATGCCCCGGTCGATCGCCATTTCCCAGGCTGCGGCAAACCCTTCCGCACCCGGCAGCGCGCGCAGCTTGTAGAGCGCCTCCAGCGAGGCACCGATCGCGCGCGCGGCCTGGGTGACGATGCCGCTGGCCGCCAGCGCGGCGATGAAGGCGCGCTGGCGCTCGGGGGTGATCGCGTTGCGGCGCGGCTGCTTGTGGCGATAGGGGGCAAAGCCCAGCAGGGGATCGTCCGGCGCGGGCTCGTCCTCGAAAAAGGCGCTGCGCGCGGTGCGCCGCCCCGGCCGCCGGGACAGGCAGCCCGTGCCCGTGCCCGTGCCCGTGCCCGTGCCCGTGCCCGTATCCGTGCCCGTAGTGCCAGGCACGCTTGGATCGACATCCGAAACCTTGGTGGAGGACATGCGGCAACCTCGCTCTGGTGGTGAACCCGAATTCCCCTTGGCGGCCCGGTATATCGCGCGCAGCCCCTTGTAGGAAAACGGTTTGTCCAGCCGCGGCGGGCCGCATACTCCGGCACCGGGGGCACAAAAAGAAAGGGGCCGGACGAATCCGACCCCTTCCCGTGACTTCCTCGGTGGGAGGAACACTACATGCCGGAACCGGGGCCGTAGGTGATTTCCACGCGGCGGTTCTGCAGTTCGCGCACGCCGTCGGCGGTCGGAACGCGGTTCTGGCTTTCGCCGAAGGCCTGGCTGGAGATCGCGCCGTCGGGCACCCCGTGGCTGGTCAGGTACGCCCGGACCGAGTCGTTGCGGCGGCTCGAGAGGCCTTCGTTGTAGCTGGCCGAACCCGAACGGTCGGTGTGGCCCGCCAGCATGATCGGCACATTGGCGCAGTTGCCGTATGCGGTGATCGCGCTGTCGAGGATGCTCGACGCCTCGGGCGTGATGTCCGACTTGTCCCAGTCGAAGAACACGATGTACGGCCCCTTGTTGCAGACCACCTCGGGCGGCGGCGGGGGCGGCGGCGGCGGGGGCGGCGGGGGTGGCGGCGGCGGCGGCGGCGGGACCGGCTCGGACTTGGCGCCGAGGTTGAAGGTCAGCGTCGCCAGCACCGAATGCGAGGCCCACTTGCCCTTGTAGCCGAAGTCGTCGGTGTCGATGCGGTAGCTCGGCACGTTGAAGTAGCGGTACTTCACGCCGATATCCACGGTCTGGCCGATCGGCACGCGGAAGCCCGCCAGCGCCTGCCAGGCGAAGTCCCAGTCGTCGCCGTTGACGAGCACTTCCGAGCCGGAAATGTCCTCGACGCTGATCTTCTGGTCGACCTTGGCGATACCGGCGCCGCCGCCGGCATAGAACTGGAGGCCGTCATCCTTGCCGAAGTCGAGCAGCGCATTGCCCATGAAGCTGAGCGCGGAACTGTGGCCGTGCAGCGAATCCCCGTCGAACACGCCGACTTCGGAATCGCGGATCCGGAAGTCCTTGTTGCCGACGCTGCGGTAGCTGGCTTCCGTCTCGATGCGGAAGCCGCCGAAGTCGTAGCCGACGATACCGCCGAAATCATATCCGGTATCGGGCTTCAGCCGGAAGCGCAGCGGATCGGTGGTATCTGCTTCGCGCAACTTGAAAGTGTCGGCGAAGACGACGCCCCCGTCCAGCTCGATGTAGAAGCTGTCATCCCGTGCCCAGGCAGAGGTTGCCAGGAACGAGGACGACAAGGCGAGCAAAAGCGTGATTTTCTTCACATCACATCCCTGTCTATTCGTCGGTTACATATAAATCCCATGCAAAAAACCGATAATCAACAATAAGATTCTGAAAATCAGAACAGTAATGACTGCGTGTTTAGATAACCCTTGCTTCAAGTGATTTATGTCCGGGGGAGGCTGCCGGGAAATCCCTCGGCCGGTCCGGGTGGTTTCCCTGAGGTGGAAGAGCAAGTTCATGAAGAGTCGTGATAATTTACGCCGGATTGGGCGGATTTTGCGGTTCGGCGGGCGATTGCTACTTTGGGATGGTCCGTGGGGCGGCCGCGCGGGCGCCGCGGGCGGGAATCGGGGCGTCCGGCAGGCTTGATGTTGCTGAAGTGCAACAGGGCAGGGCGCTGCCTGACCGGGCGGGAAGGGCGGCGGGCTGGCGGCGCCGGGAAAATGCCTCTTCTGGTGCCTCCGGGCCGGGGCCTGAAATCCTTGACCCCCGAGCCCAAATCTCCTAAGGGCGCCCATCTCCTGTGGGCATGTCCCCCGGGAACGACATAGAGCTGAACGTTGTCACGTCTGCTTTTCCGGGGTTTTCCTGCCGTTTGCTGGCAGTCGGCCCATGCGGGAGCGCCATGCCCGAATCGGGGTGGGGTCTTGCGGAAGCGGTGGCAAAGTAATCCGGCGCCTGATCGGCCGGGTGGAGTGTTTTTCGGCTCATGTGCAGCGGTTCCCGCCGAAAGGCGGCGTAAACCCGGCGGTCCCGGCTTTTGCGGGGATGGCGATGTGGTTTTCGAAGCGTCCGCCGTGCATGACCTCACTCTTCCCTTTCGAATGGCGTCGGCCCGGAGACCCCGGGGTGCGACGGGTCCGCGCCGATCCGGTCCGTCCGGGCAGTTCGGCCCGGATCCATCGCACTCCAAAATTCGAAAGAAGAGTATAGATGCCCACTATCAACCAGCTGGTCCGCAAGGGCCGCGAGCCGCAGAAGGCCAAGTCGAAGGTTCCTGCCATGGAGCAGAACCCTCAGAAGCGCGGCGTCTGCACCCGCGTGTACACCACGACCCCGAAGAAGCCGAACTCGGCTCTCCGCAAGGTCGCCAAGGTCCGTCTGACCAATAGCCGCGAAGTCATCTCGTACATCCCGGGTGAAGGCCACAACCTGCAGGAGCACTCGGTCGTGCTCATCCGCGGCGGCCGCGTTCGCGACCTTCCCGGCGTGCGCTACCACATCCTGCGCGGCGTGCTCGACACGCAGGGCGTCAAGGATCGCAAGCAGTCGCGCTCGAAGTACGGCGCCAAGCGTCCGAAGTAAGCCGGTGCGCGGGGCCTTTCGTCCCGCACGGTACACGATTTACCGGCCGGTGATGCTCACGCTCCCGCCCGAAAGAACAAGGAATACCAACGATGTCACGTCGTCGTCGTCCCGAGAAGCGGGAAATCCTGCCTGATCCGAAGTTCGGTGATCAGACCCTGTCGAAGTTCATGAACAACCTCATGCTCGACGGCAAGAAGTCGGTCGCCGAATCGATCGTCTACGGTGCTCTCGACACCATGGAAACGCGCGCCAAGGCCGATCCGGTCCAGCTGTTCCACGATGCCCTGAACAACGTGAAGCCGCAGATCGAAGTCCGCAGCCGCCGCGTCGGTGGTGCGACCTACCAGGTCCCGGTCGAAGTTCGCCCCGAGCGCGCCCAGGCCCTCGCCATCCGCTGGCTGATCACCGCGGCCCGCAACCGCCCGGAAACCACCATGGCCGCGCGTCTCTCGGGCGAACTGCTCGACGCTGCCAACAACCGCGGCAACGCCGTGAAGAAGCGCGAAGACACGCACCGCATGGCGGACGCGAACCGCGCCTTCTCGCACTACCGCTGGTAATGTGAGCGTGTGGGCCCGGGTGATCGGTCATCCGGGTGTCACACTTTTATTTCAGGGGGCGAGGTCTTATCTGAAGGCCGCCTCGCTCTCGAAACACTCCTGCTAAGGACACTCACCATGGCACGCAGCCATCCGCTCAATATGTACCGTAACATCGGTATTATGGCGCATATCGACGCCGGTAAGACCACCACGACCGAGCGTATCCTCTACTACACCGGCAAGTCCTACAAGATCGGCGAAGTCCATGACGGCGCTGCTACCATGGACTGGATGGAGCAGGAGCAGGAACGCGGCATCACCATCACCTCGGCTGCGACCACCTGCTTCTGGACGTCCGAGGGCCAGGAATACCGCATCAACATCATCGACACCCCCGGGCACGTCGACTTCACCATCGAAGTCGAACGTTCGCTGCGCGTGCTCGACGGTGCGGTCGCCTGCTTCGACGGCGTCGCCGGCGTTGAGCCACAGTCGGAAACCGTGTGGCGCCAGGCCGACAAGTACGGCGTTCCGCGCATGTGCTTCATCAACAAGCTCGACCGCACCGGCGCGAACTTCAAGTACTGCGTGCAGTCGATCATCGACCGCCTCGGTGCGACGCCGGCCGTGCTCTACATTCCGATCGGTCTTGAATCGGATCTGAAGGGCCTGGTCGACCTGGTTCACAACCGTGCGATCGTCTGGAAGGACGAATCGCTCGGTGCCGAATTCTTCTACGAAGAAATTCCGGCTGACCTGGCTGACGAAGCTGCCGAGTACCGCACCAAGCTCATCGAACTCGCCGTCGAACAGGACGACGAGGCGATGGAAGCATACCTCGAAGGCAACGAGCCTGACGTCGCCACGCTCAAGAAGCTGATCCGCAAGGGTACGCTGGGCCATGCGTTCGTACCGGTCGTCTGCGGTTCGGCGTTCAAGAACAAGGGCGTTCAGCCCCTGCTCGACGCCGTCGTCGACTACTTGCCTTCGCCGCTCGACATCGAAGACGTCCAGGGCGTCAAGGTCGACAGCGACGAAGCCGACAGCCGTCCGCCCAAGGACGACGCTCCGTTTTCGGCGCTCGCCTTCAAGGTCATGAACGACCCGTTCGTCGGCTCGCTCACCTTCTGCCGCATCTATTCCGGCACGCTCTCGAAGGGTTCGTACCTGAACTCGGTGAAGGGCAAGAAGGAAAAGGTTGGCCGTATCCTCGAGATGCACGCCAATGACCGTAAGGATATCGACGAGGCCTACGCGGGCGACATCGTTGCGCTGGCCGGCATGAAGGAAACCACCACGGGCGACACGCTCTGCGCGGAAAAGGCGCCGATCGTTCTCGAACGCATGGAGTTCCCCGAGCCGGTCATCGAACTGTCGGTCGAACCCAAGACCAAGGCCGACCAGGAAAAGATGGGCGTCGCGCTCAATCGTCTCTCGGCTGAGGATCCCTCGTTCCGCGTGACCACCGACCACGAGTCGGGCCAGACGATCATCAAGGGCATGGGCGAACTTCACCTGGACATCATCGTCGACCGTATGCGTCGCGAGTTCAAGGTCGAAGCCAACGTCGGCGCTCCGCAGGTCGCCTACCGTGAATACCTCGCCAAGGCTGTCGATGTGGACTACACCCACAAGAAGCAGTCGGGTGGTACAGGTCAGTTCGGCCGCGTGAAGATCAAGGTCACGCCGGGCGAGCGCGGTGCCGGCATCACCTTCAAGGACGAGATCAAGGGCGGTAACATTCCGAAGGAATATATCCCCGCGATCGAAAAGGGCATGCGCGAAACCGCTGCCTCGGGTTCGCTGGTCGGCTTCCCGATCATCGACTTCGACATCGTCCTCTACGACGGTGCCTACCACGACGTCGACTCGTCGGCTCTGGCCTTCGAAATCGCCGGTCGCGGTGCTATGCGTGAAGTCGCCCAGAAGGCCGGCATCAAGCTGCTCGAACCGATCATGAAGGTCGAAGTCGTCACCCCCGAGGAATACCTCGGCGACGTCATCGGCGACATGAACAGCCGTCGTGGCCAGATCCAGGGCACCGACAGCCGCGGTAACGCTCAGGTTGTCGAGTCGATGGTTCCGCTCGCGAACATGTTCGGCTACGTGAACCAGCTCCGCTCGTTCACCCAGGGTCGTGCGAACTACTCGATGATCTTCTCCCACTACGACGAGGTCCCGGCGAACGTCGCGGCCGAGGTCAAGGAGAAGCTTGCCTAATCGGCAAGATCATTCTAGGGGCGGCGCCTGTTTCGGCGGGC
Source organism: Novosphingobium clariflavum (assembly GCF_026420865.1). Classification (GTDB taxonomy): domain Bacteria; phylum Pseudomonadota; class Alphaproteobacteria; order Sphingomonadales; family Sphingomonadaceae; genus Novosphingobium; species Novosphingobium clariflavum. The sequence continues at coordinate 319,436 of NZ_JAPCWC010000005.1, forward strand.
GCTGCCTCACATCCCGCAGATTACAATTCAAGCAAAGAAGGTTTGAAAGATGGCGAAGGCAAAATTCGAGCGGAACAAGCCGCACTGCAACATCGGCACCATCGGTCACGTTGACCACGGCAAGACCACCCTCACGGCTGCCATCACCAAGGTGATGTCGGAAACGTTCGGCGGTGAAGCTGTTGACTTCGCGAACATCGACAAGGCTCCGGAAGAGCGCGAGCGTGGCATCACCATCTCGACCGCTCACGTTGAGTACGAAACCGAAGCTCGTCACTACGCGCACGTCGACTGCCCGGGTCACGCTGACTACGTGAAGAACATGATCACCGGTGCTGCCCAGATGGACGGCGCTATCCTGGTCGTGAACGCTGCTGACGGCCCGATGCCGCAGACCCGCGAGCACATCCTGCTTGCTCGCCAGGTCGGCGTGCCGCAGCTTGTCGTGTACATGAACAAGGTCGACCAGGTCGACGATCCCGAGCTGCTCGAGCTCGTCGAACTCGAAGTTCGCGAACTGCTCTCGTCGTACGACTTCGACGGCGACAACATCCCCGTCATCAAGGGTTCGGCTCTTGCCGCTCTTGAAGGCCGTGACGACGAAATCGGCAAGAGCTCGATCCTCGAGCTCATGAAGGCCGTTGACGACTTCATCCCGCAGCCGCCGCGCCCGACCGACAAGTCGTTCCTGATGCCCGTCGAAGACGTGTTCTCGATCTCGGGCCGTGGTACGGTTGTGACCGGCCGCGTCGAAACCGGCATCATCAAGGTTGGCGAAGAAGTCGAAGTCGTCGGTATCCGCGACACGCAGAAGACCACCGTCACCGGCGTCGAAATGTTCCGCAAGCTGCTCGACCAGGGTGAAGCTGGCGACAACATCGGTGCTCTGGTTCGTGGCCTGAAGCGCGACGACGTTGAGCGTGGCCAGGTTCTCGCCAAGCCGGGCACCGTGACCCCGCACACCGAGTTCTCGGCAGAAGTCTACGTTCTGTCGAAGGACGAAGGTGGCCGTCACACGCCGTTCTTCGCGAACTACCGTCCGCAGTTCTACTTCCGCACCACCGACGTGACCGGCGAAGTGATCCTCCCCGAGGGCACCGAGATGGTCATGCCTGGCGACAACGTTTCGCTGTCGGTTAAGCTGATCGCTCCGATCGCCATGGACGAAGGTCTCCGCTTCGCTATCCGCGAAGGCGGCCGCACCGTCGGTTCGGGCGTCGTTGCCACGATCACGAAGTAATTCGTCGATCTGCAGCTACGGCTAAAGTGATTGGCCCGGGCTTCCGAAAGGAGGCCCGGGCTTTTCGCGTTGAAGGGGCTCGGAGTCTTGATCGGCGCCGTTAGTGCGCCCGCAATTCGCCGTGCCCGACCTTCCACGCATCCGAGCCCTTGGGAGCTTCGGGAATGGACTTGAGGTCGATGTAGTAGACCGGTTCCGGTATGCGGCCGAACGGGATCGTGATGCAGGGGCCGAGACAGCCGGGCAGGTGCCCGACATCCGGCGGGTACGCCGCGCCTGTGCGCGTGCTTTCGTCTACGGACTTAGATGCCGGGACGCGCTGGTCCGTGCTGTCGCCGCCGTGGGAGCAGACGACGATCGTGCCGTCGTTGCCGCCATTGCTGGCGCGGGCGGCTTCGCGGCAGGCGTCGTCCACGGGGCTGCCTGCGGCATCCGGCATGGTGGCGTGGGCGGTAAGTACGTCGGTGTCGTCGAGGTGGGTGGGGGCATCCGATCCGTCGGGGGTGTTGGTGGGGCCGTCGGCTGCAACGGCGCTCGGTGCCAAGCATGCGAGAGTCAGCGCGGCAACCGCGCCGGAAATTGTCGTGGTGATGGAGGACATTGAAAGCGGCTTCTGTTAGGCGTCGCTCCATCACCGTAGGATGCGGATATGGGGCAGGGAAGGGGCGATGCGACGAACGGGGTAGGCAGCCTTCGAAAAACCTGCGGGGCTGCGTGAAATCAGGGGTTGCCCGACTCGCCTTCGCCGTGTAGGGGCGCGTTTCGAATTTGACGGGGCTCCGGCCCTTTGGCTCTTTCTCATCGGTAGTAGGTAATGGAAGCTCAGAACATCCGTATCCGCCTGAAGGCGTTTGACCATCGCGTGCTCGACCAGGCCACTGGCGAGATCGCCGACACGGCCCGCCGCACCGGCGCTCTGATTCGTGGGCCCATTCCGCTCCCGACCAAGATCGAGAAGTTCACGGTTAACCGTGGTCCGCACATCGACAAGAAGTCGCGTGAGCAGTTCGAGGTCCGCACTTACAAGCGTCTGCTTGACATCGTGCAGCCGAACGCAGCTACCGTCGACGCTCTGATGAAGCTCGACCTGGCTGCCGGCGTGAACGTCGAGATCAAGCTGGCCTAAGTCGGTTTGCGGGGCGACCTTCAGGGTTGCCCCGACAGTCTTTTGATCGGACTTAAAACGATCGGTGAAATTCGGATCATCGGATCCCGATTACCTTGTCGGCTATGAGGCCGGCTTTGCGAGCGAAAGCTTGCAGAGACAGCGCCCCCCAAGGGGGACACAAGGGATACCTCCGTCGTCTCCTTCGGGAAGCGTCGGGAATGCGTCCCCCGTCTCGTTTCCGCGGTCCATGTCGGGCTTGCAGGGAACACCTGACCCGGACGGGGTTCGTATCATGACAGGGTTGGACACGCGTACGAGGGATGGTCCTGCGTACGCCTCTGTAAGGAGAAAGGTCATGCGTACAGGCGTGATCGCCAAGAAAGTCGGGATGACCCGCCTGTTCCAGGAGGACGGTCGCCACGTGCCCGTCACTGTCCTGGCACTTGAAGACTGTCAGGTGGTTTCGGTTCGTACTGCTGATCGTGACGGCTACGTCGCGGTTCAGCTCGGTGCGGGCGAAGCAAAGCAGAAGAACGTTGCCAAGCCGCAGCGTGAGCACTTCGCAAAGGCTCAGGTTCCCCTCAAGATGCGCGTCGCGGAATTCCGCGTCGCCGACGACGCCCTCCTCGAAGTTGGCGCCACGATCGCAGCCTCGCACTTCGTGCCCGGCCAGCTGGTCGACGTAGGCGGCCACACCCAGGGTAAGGGCTTCCAGGGCGCCATGAAGCGCTGGGGCTTCGGCGGTATGCGCGCCAGCCACGGTGTTTCGATCTCGCACCGTGCGCACGGTTCGACGGGTAACCGTCAGGACCCGGGCAAGGTGTTCAAGAACAAGAAGATGGCCGGCCACATGGGCGACCGTCAGCGCACCCAGCAGAACCTCGAAGTCGTCCGCGTGGATGACGAGCGTGGCCTGATCTTCGTCAAGGGCTCGGTCCCGGGTTCGAAGAACGCTTGGCTCACCGTTTCGGACGCCGTCAAGGTCGACCGTCACGCCGAGGCTCCGTACCCCGCCGGCATCAAGTCGGTTGCCAACACCAATGATACGGCCGCTGCCGTGACCCCGGCTGAAGCCGCGGCGCCCGAAGCGACCGAAGGCCAGGAGGGCTAATCATGAAGGTTCAGGTCCTCAACCTCGACGGCACTGCCGGCAAGGGTGACATCGAGCTGTCGGACGACGTGTTCGGTCTCGAGCCCCGTGCCGACATCCTGCACCGCGTCGTCACCTGGCAGCTCGAAAACCGTCGCGGCATCGCCCGTGCGACCCGCGAGCGCTCGGACGTTGCTCGCACCGGCAAGAAGTTCGGTAACCAGAAGGGCGGCGGTTCCGCTCGTCACGGCGACCGCGCTGCGCCGGTGTTCATCGGCGGTGGTAAGGCTCACGGTGCCCGTCGCCGCGAGTTCAACATTTCGCTGAACAAGAAGATCCGTGCACTCGGTCTGAAGATGGCCCTTTCGGCCAAGGCTCAGAACGGTCTCGTGATCGTCGATTCGCTCGACGTTTCCGACGCCAAGACCAAGGCGCTCGCCGGTCAGCTCGCCAAGGCGAACTTCGGCAAGAAGGTTCTCGTCATGGATGGTGAGCAGGTCAACGAGGGCTTCGCCCTGGCTGCTCGCAACATCGTCGGCGTGAACGTGCTCCCGGCTGTCGGCGCGAACGTCTACGACATCCTGAAGCACGACACGCTGGTGCTGACGCGCGCCGCTGTCGAAAAGCTGGAGGCGCGTTTCAATGGCTAAGACCGTGGACATCCGTCACTACGACGTGATCCTCTCGCCGCACATCACCGAGAAGTCGACCCTGCTTTCCGAGCAGAACGCGGTCGTTTTCAAGGTTGCTGACAAGGCGACCAAGCCCGAGATCAAGGCTGCCGTCGAGGCACTGTTCGACGTCAAGGTCACCGGCGTGAATACGCTGAACGTCAAGGGCAAGACCAAGCGCTGGCGCGGTAAGGCTTACCGCCGCAGCGACGTGAAGAAGGCGATCGTCACGCTGGCCGAAGGCCAGTCGATTGACATCACCGAAGGCGTGCGGGGTTAATTCCGATGGCACTTAAGAGCTACAACCCGACCAGCCCCGCTCGTCGCGGCCTGGTTCTCGTCGACAAGTCGTCGCTCTGGAAGGGCAAGCCTGTCAAGGCGCTGACCGAAGGCAAGAGCAAGACCGGCGGTCGTAACAACAAGGGTCATGTCACCTCGCGTGGCATCGCCGGTGGTCACAAGCAGAAGTACCGCTTCATCGACTTCAAGCGTCGTAAGTGGGACATGGAAGCGACCGTGGAGCGTATCGAATACGATCCCAACCGCACCGCTTTCATCGCGCTCGTCAAGTACACCGACGGTGAACTGGCCTACATCATCGCGCCGCAGCGTCTCGCCGTCGGCGATGTCGTGATCGCCGGTGAAAAGACCGACGTGAAGCCGGGCAACGCCATGCTTCTGTCGCAGATGCCGGTCGGCACGATCTGCCACAACGTCGAAATGAAGCCCGGCAAGGGCGGTCAGATCGCGCGTTCGGCAGGTACCTATGTTCAGGTCGTCGGTCGTGACCGCGGCATGGTCATCGTTCGCCTCAACTCGGGTGAGCAGCGCTACCTGCGTGGCGACTGCATGGGCACCGTTGGCGCCGTGTCGAACCCCGACAACGCCAACCAGACCCTCGCCAAGGCTGGTCGCGGCCGTTGGCTGGGCCGTCGTCCGCTTACCCGCGGTGTTGCCAAGAACCCGGTCGACCACCCGCACGGTGGTGGTGAAGGCCGTACCTCGGGCGGCCGTCACCCGGTCACTCCGTGGGGCAAGCCGACCAAGGGCGCTCGCACTCGCAACAACAAGCAGACGGACAAGATGATCATCCGTTCGCGCCACGCCAAGAAGAAGAGGTAAGACACGATGGCACGTTCCGTCTGGAAAGGCCCCTTCGTCGACCTGTACCTTCTCAAGAAGGCCGAGGTCGCGCAGGATGCCGGCACCCGCGCTGGTCCGATCAAGACCTGGTCGCGTCGCTCCACCATCCTTCCGCAGTTCGTTGGTCTGACCTTCCAGGTCTACAACGGGCACAAGTTCATCCCCGTTGCCGTCAACGAGGACATGGTTGGCCACAAGCTCGGTGAATTCGCGCCCACGCGCACGTTCCCGGGTCACGCTGCCGACAAGAAGGGTAAGCGCAAGTGAGCAAGCAGGCAGCACCCCGCCGCGTAGGCGAAAAGGAAGCTCTGGCTGTCGGCACCACCATCCGTGGTTCGGCCCAGAAGCTCAACCTGGTCGCCGCGCTTATCCGTGGCCGCAAGGTCGAGGACGCGATGAACATCCTGGCTTTCTCCAAGAAGGCGATGGCCCAGGATGCTCGCAAGATCCTCGCTTCGGCGATCGCGAATGCGGAAAACAACCACAACCTCGACGTCGACGCTCTCGTCGTCGCCGAGGCGTCGGTTGGCAAGTCGATCACCATGAAGCGTTTCCACGCTCGTGGTCGCGGCAAGTCCACCCGTATCCTCAAGCCGTTTTCGCGCCTGCGGATCGTCGTTCGCGAAGTCGAGGAGGCCTGATCCATGGGTCATAAGAGCAATCCGATCGGTCTGCGTCTGCAGATCAACCGTACCTGGGACAGCCGCTGGTTCGCGGAAGGCCGGGACTACGGGAAGCTGCTTGAGGAAGACCTCAAGATCCGCAAGTTCATCGTCGCGAAGCTGCCCCAGGCCGCTATCTCGAAGGTGGTCATCGAGCGTCCGGCCAAGCTGTGCCGCATCTCGATCTACGCAGCCCGTCCCGGTGTGATCATCGGCAAGAAGGGTGCTGACATCGAGAAGCTCCGGAAGGAGCTGGCCACGATGACTGGCAGCGAAGTGAAGCTGAACATCGTCGAAATCCGCAAGCCGGAAATCGACGCCAAGCTCGTCGCTCAGGGCATTGCCGATCAGCTGATCCGTCGTGTGGCGTTCCGCCGTGCGATGAAGCGTGCGATGCAGTCCGCGATGCGTCTGGGCGCCGAAGGCGTCAAGATCATGTGCGGTGGCCGTCTCGGCGGCGCTGAAATCGCCCGCGTCGAACAGTACCGCGAAGGTCGCGTGCCGCTTCATACGCTGCGTGCGAACATCGACTATGCCGAAGCCGAAGCGCTGACCGCTTACGGTATCATCGGCATCAAGGTCTGGATCTTCAAGGGTGAGATCCTGGGCCACGACCCGACGGCGCAGGACCGCCTGATGCTGGAGGCTCAGACCTCCGGCGTTCGTCCCGCGCGTTGAGGCTTAGGATAGAGTAAGCACCATGCTGCAACCAAAGAAGACCAAGTTCCGCAAGGCCTTCAAAGGCCGGATCAAGGGCGACGCCAAGGGTGGCACCGACCTGAACTTCGGTTCGTACGGCCTCAAGGCCCTCGAGCCCGAGCGGATCACCGCCCGCCAGATCGAAGCGGCTCGCCGCGCGATCACGCGTCACATCAAGCGCCAGGGCCGTCTCTGGATCCGCGTTTTCCCCGACGTGCCGGTTTCGAAGAAGCCTGCTGAAGTCCGTCAGGGTAAGGGCAAGGGTTCGGTCGAATACTGGGCTGCCCGCGTCAAGCCGGGCCGCATCCTGTTCGAACTGGATGGCGTCGCTGGCCCCCTCGCAGCCGAGGCTTTCAGCCGCGCTGCGATGAAGCTGCCGATCAAGACCAAGGTCGTGGCTCGCCTCGGCGACACCTCGCACCTTGGCGGCGAGTAAGGAAGTCTAATCATGGCTAACAAGATCGAAGACCTTCGCGCCAAGACCGACGACCAGCTCACCGCTGATCTCGTCGACCTGAAGCGCGAACAGTTCAACCTGCGGTTCCAGGCCGCGACCAGCCAGCTTGAGGCGCCCGCGCGCATCAAGCAGGTGCGTCGCGACATCGCCCGCATCAAGACGCTCCAGGCTGAGCGCGCAGCGAAGGCCTGAGGAGAAACACGATGCCCAAGCGTATTCTGATCGGGACCGTCGTTTCCGACAAGACCGACAAGACCGTGACCGTGCTGGTCGAGCGCAAGGTGAAGCACCCCCTCTACGGGAAGATCATCCGTCGCTCGAAGAAGTACCACGCTCACGACGAAGACAACGCCTTCAAGACCGGCGAACGCGTCCGGATCGAGGAGACGAAGCCCTACTCGAAGACCAAGACCTGGAAGGTTCTTGACCGTCTTCAGGCGAGCAAGGGCACGGCGCTGGAAGCCGAGGTCTAAGAGTTTCGGGGGTGCCTTTGCGGCGCCCCCGTCTCGCTTTCCGGAGCAAGCCACGGAACACGCGGCGTAATCCCGGAGGGCCTTGAAAGCCTCGGCCTCAGGGTCGTACACAAGTGTTGACCTTGACGGAGGAATGCGGCAAAGGGCCGCACTTCGCCGGTGAGGGCGACTCGGGCCCCACGTGGGCCTGTCTTTTTAGGAACTGCCGGACTTGTTCCGGCAAGCCAGTTGAGAAGGACTCGGATCGATGATCCAGATGCAATCCAATCTCGACGTCGCGGACAACAGCGGCGCAAAGCGCGTCCAGTGCATCAAGGTGCTGGGTGGCTCGAAGCGTCGTTTCGCAGGCGTTGGCGACATCATCGTGGTGTCGATTAAGGAGGCGCAGCCCCGCGCTCGCGTCAAGAAGGGCGACGTTCACCGTGCTGTGATCGTGCGTACCAAGAAGGACGTGCGCCGCGCTGACGGCAGCGTGATCCGCTTCGACGGCAATGCCGCCGTGCTGATCAACAAGAACGAGGAGCCGATCGGCACCCGTATCTTTGGCCCAGTCGTGCGCGAGCTTCGCGGCCGTGGCTTCATGAAGATCATCTCGCTTGCTCCGGAGGTGCTGTAATGGCTGCCGCGAAGATCAAGAAGGGTGACTCCGTCGTCGTCCTGTCCGGCAAGGACAAGGGCCGCACCGGCACCGTGCTTCAGGTTCTCCCGAAGGACGCCAAGGTCGTCGTCGAGGGCGTGAACGTCGCCACCAAGCACCGCAAGCCGACCCAGCAGAACCCGCAGGGCGGCATCGAGCGCACTCCGGCTCCGATGGCGATCAGCAAGGTCGCAGTCGCGGACAAGGACGGCAAGCCGACCCGCGTTCGCTTCGAAGTCAAGGACGGCAAGAAGGTCCGTGTGGCCGTGAAGTCCGGGGAGACCATCGATGGCTGATTACACTCCGCGCATGCGCACCCGCTACGACGACGCGATCGTCAAGGCGATGACCGAGAAGTTCGGTTACAAGAACGCGATGGAAGTGCCCAAGATCGAAAAGATCACGCTCAACATGGGTGTGGGCGAGGCGAGCCAGGACAAGAAGAAGGTCCAGACCGCCGCTGTCGAAATGGAAGCCATCGCTGGTCAGAAGCCGGTGATCACCAAGGCCCGCAAGTCGATCGCACAGTTCAAGCTGCGCGAAGGCATGCCGATCGGCTGCAAGGTGACCCTGCGTCGCGAGCGTATGTACGAATTTCTCGACCGTCTCATCACGATCGCGATGCCCCGCATCCGCGACTTCCGTGGCCTGAACCCCAAGTCGTTCGACGGCCGCGGCAACTACGCGATGGGTCTCAAGGAGCAGATCATCTTCCCGGAGATCAGCTACGACAAGATCGAGAAGGTGCGTGGTATGGACATCATCGTCACCACCACCGCGAAGACCGACGAAGAAGCACGCGAACTGCTGCGTCTTTTCGGTTTCCCGTTCCCGGCCGAAGCGGCTTCGGAACAGAAGGAAGCGGCGTGAGCCGCTGATAGAGAGAGCTTAAGTCCATGGCGAAACTGAGTTCCGTGAACAAGAACGAGCGTCGCAAGAAGCTCGTCAAGAAGTATGCAGGCAAGTACGAGCGCCTCAAGGCGGTCGCTGCTGATGAATCGCTCGATGAAACCGAGCGTCTCATTGCTCGCCTGAAGCTGGCCGAGATCCCGCGCAACGGCAACCCGACCCGGGTTCGCAATCGCTGCGCCACGACCGGCCGTCCGCGCGGTTATTACCGCAAGTTCGGCCTCTGCCGCGTCGAGCTGCGTGATCTTGCCAACAAGGGCATGATCCCCGGCGTGACCAAGTCGAGCTGGTAAGGGTTAGAAGCAATGGCATTGACCGATCCCCTGGGTGATATGCTCACCCGCATCCGCAACGGCCAGCAGGCGAAGAAGGACTCCGTCCTTTCTCCCGCCAGCAAGCTGCGTGCGCGCGTGCTCGAAGTTCTGCAGCGTGAAGGTTACATCCGTGGTTTCAGCGATGACGCCACCGGTGCCCACCCGCAGCTGCGCATCGAGCTGAAGTATTTCGAGGGCGAAGCCGCTATCAAGCACATCGCCCGCGTCTCCAAGCCTGGCCGCCGCGTCTACTCGGGTTCGAAGGAACTCCCGGTTGTGCGCAACGGTCTCGGCATCACCATCGTCTCGACGCCCCGCGGCGTGCTTTCGGATGCCGAAGCGCGCGCTGCCAACGTCGGCGGCGAAGTGCTGGCGGAGGTGTTCTAATGAGCCGCATCGGCAAAAAGCCGGTTGTGATCCCTGGCGGGGTCTCGGCCGCCATCGACAACGGCGTGCTCAGCGTCAAGGGCCCCAAGGGCACCCTGACCCTGGGGCTGTCGGACCTCGTGACCTACTCGGTCGAAGAAGGTTCGATTGCCGTTCAGCCTGCCAATCAGTCCAAGGCTGCCCGCAGCCACTGGGGCATGCAGCGTACCCTCGTCTCGAACCTCGTTGAAGGCGTTACCAACGGCTTCTCCAAGGTCCTTGAGATCAAGGGCGTCGGCTACCGTGCCGCTGCTCAGGGCAAGAACCTGAAGCTGCAGCTCGGCTACTCGCACGACGTTGACATCGCTGTGCCGGAAGGCATCGAGGTCAAGACTCCGGATAACACCACGGTCGAGATCTCTGGTATTGACAAGCAGAAGGTCGGCCAGCTTGCGGCCGAAATTCGCCGCTGGCGCAAGCCTGAGCCCTACAAGGGCAAGGGTATCAAGTACCGTGGCGAGTTCATCTTCCGCAAGGAAGGGAAGAAGAAGTAATGGCCAAGCTTTCCCTTTTCGCGCGTCGCGCTCGTCGCGTCCGCACGGCCTTGAAGGCCCGTTCGGGCGGCCGTCCTCGCCTGTCGGTGCACCGCACCGGCCGTCACATCTACGCGCAGATCATCGACGATGCGCAGGGCCGTACGCTGGCCGCCGCCAATACCCTCGGCGGCAAGGGCACCGACAAGGATGCCGCTACCCGCGTTGGCAAGGAACTCGCTGAGGCCGCCAAGAAGGCGGGTGTTACCTCGGTTGTGTTCGACCGTGGCGGTTTCCTCTTCCATGGCCGCGTCAAGGCGCTGGCCGAAGCCGCCCGTGAAGGCGGGCTGGAGTTCTGATCATGGCTGACGCAAACACCGAAATCCAGACCGACGTCCCGGCCGAAGGCGGCCAGGAAGTCCGCGAAGGTCGTGGTCGTGGTCGCGGCCGTGGCGAACGCGGCGAGCGTGGCGGCCGTGGCCGTCGTGACGACCGCCGTGGCGGCCGTGGCAACAACGAGGAAGAACAGGGCGAGGAGCTCATCGAGAAGCTCGTCCACATCAACCGCGTTTCGAAGACCGTGAAGGGCGGCAAGCGCTTCGGTTTCGCAGCGCTCGTCGTCGTTGGCGACGGCAAGGGCCGCGTTGGCTTCGGCCACGCCAAGGCTCGCGAAGTGCCTGAAGCGATCACGAAGGCCACTGCTTCGGCAAAGAAGAAGATGGTCCGCGTGCCGCTCAAGGACGGTCGCACCCTGCACCATGACGGCAAGGGCCACTTCGGCGCCGGCAAGGTGAACGTGCGTACGGCTCCCGCCGGTACCGGCATCATCGCCGGTGGTCCGATGCGCGCCGTGTTCGAGAGCCTCGGCGTCCATGACGTCGTGACCAAGTCGGTCGGCACCTCGAATCCGTACAACATGATCCGCGCCACCTTCGATGCGCTGACCAACCAGACTTCGCCGAAGTCGGTTGCGCAGCGTCGTGGCAAGAAGGTCGCTGACCTCCTGGGTCGTGGCGGCGCCAGCGAGGCAGAGGCGGAAGCCGCTGCCGAAGCCATCGCGGAGTAATCAGTCATGGCGAAGATCAAGATCAAGCAGATCGGTTCGCCGATCCGTCGTCCCGAGAACCAGAAGAAGATCCTGATCGGTCTGGGCCTCGGTAAGATGCATAAGATCGTCGAGCTGGAAGACACTGCGGAGGTCCGCGGTGCGATTGCCAAGCTTCCGCACATGGTTGCGGTGGTCGACTGATCGACTGGCCTTATGGCTGTTATGAAAGGGCTCCGGCGGAAACGCCGGGGCCTTTTTCTTTGCCGGGCTGAGGCGTTTCCTGGCGAAGGGCATTGGGCTTGTTAACCAAGAGCGGTTATTCGTGCGCCTGAAAGGGGCTGCTTTGGACGGGGCTTTGTTATCGAACTGCGTTTGTGCGGTAAGCGGTGCTGCGACTTGTGATGCCTCGCAGGATCTCGACCGTGCGCCGTTTTTTGGCCGAAAGTGTCGGGGCTGGACTAAGCTGGCATCGGCATGTCTGTTCTTGGTTGTGGCCGGGTTGCTTCGGGCAAGCACTTACGGCGATCCGAATGTTCACATCGACGAGGCCTTTTACCAGGCGGTGGGCATTGCCATGCACCATGGTGCCATCCCTTATGTCGATGTGTGGGATCGTAAGCCGTGGGGCCTATTCTTCGTCTATTATCTGATAACCGGCCTGTCAGATGCGCCTCTTGCCTACCAGGCGGCGGCAACGGTTTTCGCGGCGGGGACGGCTCTGATCATTTCGCGCATCGCGGCCCGCTGGCATGGGGAGAAGGCCGGGATCTTTTGCGGTCTTGGCTATCTACTCTGGCTGGAACAGGCACAGGGCTTCTTTGGGCAGGCGCCGATCTGGTACAACTTGTTCGTGGCCAGCGCTGCTCTGCTGATTTTGCAATGCGCGGCTAGCCTGGGCGAGGGCAAGGTTGACTGGCGGAGCTACGCGGCGATGGTGATGGGCGGTTGTGCGATCACGATCAAGCAGACCAGCCTTTTCGAATGTATCTGGCTTGGTCTTTATGCAGCGCACGTGCTGTGGCGTGGGCCGCAGGGGGGGCTGTGCAAAACGGTCATCATTGCGGGGTGGATGTTGGTTGGTGCGTTGCCTACGCTCGCCGTTGCTGCTGGGTACGGCTTGGCCGGTAATGGAACGATCTGGCTACAAGCGATGATCGGCGCGAACTTGCACAAGCCTATCGACACAGCGTCCTCGATGATCCGAGCGTTGATCATGTTTGTGATGCTGGCGCCGTTCATTATGTTGTATGTGCTGAGCTTGCCGACGATGGCTCGGGATGAGCGCAGATTTCTGGCAGGTTGGTTGCTGGCAGCGCTCATGGGGCTAGTTTCGGTTCCGAACTTTTACCTCCATTACGCGCTGCCGATTCTCGTGCCGTTGTCGGTAGCTGCAGCAGGATTTTTCGCCGGGCGATGGACAGGGGCACTGGCATTGGGGGTGCTGGTGGCGCTGGCAATGCGCGACACGCAGGCGTTGGATTTCGAACATGCCCAGCGTTCCCGTGCGGCTCTCGACGCGCTGGCGACTGCCGTCAATAATCACGCCGATGGATCGCCGTTGTTCGTCTATGATGGGCCTGTGCAGCTTTACGCACTTACGGGCCATCGTTTTGTGACGCCGCTCGTGTTCACGCCGCATCTTGCCCAGGCGATCGAGCGAGACGTTAGTCATCTATCGACGCTGGGAGAAGTGCGCCGGGTGTTGGCGGAACGGCCAGGGGCGGTGGTGCTGGCCAGTAAGCCCTGGCAAGGCCCGGTGAACTGGGAGACGTTGGTTCCGGTGCGCGATTATGCCTTGCGCAATTGCCGTTTGGTCGCGCGGGTAATGACCCCCTCATGGCTTCATGAAGAAACGATCGATGTCTGGGGCGACTGCAATCGGGGGAATTGAACATAAACCGGACGAAAAGGTGTGGTTTGGCGTAAGTCATGCTCCACTCTTGCTGGAGAGTTGTGCTAAGCGCGCCGGTCTCCGGCAACGGAAACCCGTCGACACCAATGCATTCCCTGGGGGACACCTTGCTTCGCAGGACCATCGCGGCCTCTTCGCTGATTATTGTCACACTCGCCGTATCGGCTTGCAGCGGAGGCGGATCGAGCGAGGAGGAGACTTATGTCGAAGAAAGCCCTGCAGCGGAGCCGCCTTGCGCTGATCCGTTGGCGGATCCAGTTACGCTGGAACGCTATCGTAGTGCGGACCGGGCCTTGAAGGCGGCGCTTGCGGCCGGGCGCGCCGACCCCATCGAGGAGGCGCAGAAGGCGGTTGCCCTTGGTGATTTCAGACTGGTTGCAGCGGTCACGGTCGAAGGGATCGACACGCGTGAGTTTGGTGCGCTGTGTGCTCTGCGCGGCGGTCTAAATCCGCGCATGGCACGGGTGGTGACATATTATGGTGAGGACGGCGAACCTTCGCCGGTTCCGAGCCTCGAACCGGGTGACCAGCCTTCGGATATCGCCAGCGGCACGCCGGACAGAGCCCATGGCGACGGGCTCGTGGCCTTCGCGCGCGCGTTCAATGCAGCCCTGATTAGTGATCCTGCCTATCCCTATCGAGACGTATGCCGCGTGCTGGAACCGCAGGACGCGGATGCGGTGGGCAAGGACCTAGGTTCTGCGCATGGCGCGATGGTCCGTGCCGTCAGTGAGGTCCCTAAACGTGATTACGGCTTTCCCGATCTTGGCCCGTTCTCAATCGGAGCGACACTCGCCGACGCTGCCCGGCGCGGTAACGTCGCCGCGATGCGACGCATGCTCGACGACGAAGCCCGCAGCCACAAGAAGGAGGGCTCTTCTACGAAGCCGGGTGCCGAAGTGGCGCAAAGTTCTGCTATTCTTGATGCGCCGGACCTGTTCGGAATGACGCCGCTTGCGTGGGCAATGGCCTACCGTCGGGGCGATGCGGTGCGTTTCCTGCTGGCTCGTCATGCCAGCCCGTCGGGCGCCCAGTGTCAGGCTCTCGTTGATCGCGATTCTCCGATGCAAATCGCCCGTTCGATGGGGTGGCTGGGCATGGTGCGGCGGATGAAGCCGATGGTTTCGCCTGAGGACTATGCTGCATTGGCCGAAGGGCCGAAGCTAGCCGATGGAAGCAAGGGCAGCTTCAACAGCGAACTGGCGAAGCTCGGTGATCGCTATGGCACCATTTTTAACAAGGATGAAATGACGCGCCACTCGCTCAGCTTCAAGGTGGATGCGATGGGCAAGATGGCGTCCTGCGAGTTCACGCCGAAGAGCGTGTCTCCGGAATTCGATGCCGAGATCTGCAAGCTGGGCCGCACGGTGCTCGAATGGCTGCCTGGACGCGATTCGGAAGGGCGTCCGCAAGGCGGAGAAGGCAAGGTGATGATTCGCCTGCGGGGAGCGTGAAGTGCCTTTTGGTCGGCACAAAGCCGATTTTCGGGCTTCGCCGCGCCCATTAAGGGGTGACAAGCTTCAACCTTTCCCCTAAGGGGCCGCCTTCCTTAAAGCGCGATTTAAAGCGAAAGCGAGTGCAGACTATGAAACTGAATGACATCCGTGACAACGCCGGCGCCCGTCACCGCCGCATCCGCGTGGGCCGTGGTATCGGTTCGGGCAAGGGCAAGACTGCCGGCCGCGGTCAGAAGGGTGCGAAGGCCCGCTCGGGCGTTTCGATCAACGGCTTCGAAGGCGGCCAGATGCCGCTCCACATGCGCCTTCCGAAGCGCGGCTTCAGCAACAAGAAGTTCGCCAAGGACTACGCAGAAGTCAACCTGGGCATGATCCAGAAGGCAATCGAAGCCGGCAAGCTGGACATCGCCAACACTGTTGACCACGCCGCACTCAAGGCTGCCGGTCTGGCCCGTGGCGGCAAGGACGGCGTGCGCCTCCTCGCCAAGGGTGAACTGACCGACAAGGTCACCTTCAACGTTGCTGGTGCCTCGAAGGGCGCCATCGCAGCTGTCGAGAAGGTCGGCGGTTCGGTGATCGTTCCTGCCAAGGAAGCCGTCGAGGCCTGAGGCCCAGCGGTATCGCATCCGCGATAGCTCATAGGGAGAGGGCGGGCGCCGGGCGCTTCGCCCTCTCTTCGTTCCGGGCAATCGGATATCTGATTCCATGGGGCAACGACAGGACGGGTCTTTCAGGCCTAGGACGAATGTCTATATGAGCGGACCAGAACCGGGGTTCGACAAGCCTGCGCGCAGTCGCTAAGGCAAGTGCGAACCGATTATTCGAGGCATTACCAATCGTCATGGCTTCTCGCGCCGACAACGTTGCCAGCTCGCTGAACCTGGCCAATTTCTCGAAGGCCACCGAACTGAAGAACCGTATCTGGTTCACGATCGGTGCGCTTATCGTCTTCCGCTTCCTGAGCTTCGTGCCGCTCCCGGGTGTCAACCCGGTGATTCTCGCCAAGCTCTACGACAAGACCCAGGGTGGCATTCTCGACCTGTTCAACACCTTCTCGGGGGGCTCGCTTTCGCGCATGAGCCTGATCGCGCTCGGCGTGATGCCTTACATCACCGCCTCGATCGTGGTGCAGTTGGCCGCGGCCCTGCACCCGGCGCTGATGGCGCTGAAGAAGGAAGGTGAGGCCGGCCGCAAAAAGCTCAACCAGTACACCCGCTACGGCGCGGTGCTGCTTTGCGCGATCCAGGGCTGGTTCCTGGCCGTGAGCCTCGAAGCCTACGGTGCGTCGAGCGGTCTGCCCGCCGTGGTCGATCCGGGCCTCGTGTTCCGTGTCGGCGCGGTCATCTCGCTGGTCGGCGGCACTATGTTCCTGCTGTGGCTGGGAGAGCAGATCACCGCGCGCGGCATCGGCAACGGCGTTTCGTTGATCATCATGGCTGGTATCGTCGCGCAGATGCCGACCTTCGCCAGCAACCTTGGCCAGGCCTACAGCGCCGGTGACACGGGTTCGATCCTGATCATCGCGCTGATCGTGCTGCTGGTCGGCATGATTCTGGGCATCTGCTTCTTCGAACGCGCCCAGCGCCGCCTGCTGATCCAGTATCCCAAGCGCGCGACGCAGCGCGGCATGATGCAGGCCGACCGCAGCCACCTGCCGCTCAAGCTGAACACGGCCGGCGTTATCCCGCCGATCTTCGCCAGCTCGCTGCTGCTGTTGCCGCTCACGATCACGCAGTTCGCCGGCAAGTCGCTCAACCCTGACTCGTTCGGCGGCAAGCTTGTTGTCACGCTCAACCAGTACCTCGGTCACGGCAAGCCGCTCTATATGGCGCTTTATGCTGCTGGGATTATCTTCTTCTCGTTCTTCTACACTGCGGTGGTCTTCAATCCTGAAGAGACTGCTGAGAACCTGAAGAAGAATGGCGGTTTCATCCCCGGCATCCGTCCGGGCAAGAACACTGCCAACTATCTGGATTACGTGCTCACGCGCGTGACCGTGATCGGCGCGCTGTACCTGACCGTGGTTTGCACCGTTCCCGAGTACTTCCTCTCGATGACCGGTCTGCCGCTGCTGTTCATGGGCGGCACCAGCCTGCTGATCGTCGTCAATGTGACGGTCGACACCATCACCCAGATCCAGTCGCACCTGCTGGCGCACCAGTATGGCGACTTGATCAAGAAGGCCAAGCTGAAGGGACGTCTGCGCTGAACGCAGCGCAGGCCAGGGATAATTGAGGGGTAAGGCGTTGAATATCATCCTGTTGGGCCCGCCGGGTGCGGGCAAGGGCACCCAGGCGCAGCGTCTGGTTGAAAAGCACGGCATGCGCCAGCTTTCGACCGGCGACATGCTGCGCGCCGCCGTCAAGGCGGGGACGCCCACCGGACTGGAAGCGAAGGCGGTCATGGATCGCGGCGAACTGGTTTCGGACGCGATCGTCTCGGCGCTGATCGGTGACGAACTCGATGCGATGGGTGCCGGTGTAGGCGCGATCTTCGACGGTTATCCGCGCACCGCGGCGCAGGCCGAATCGCTCGACGAAATCCTGTCGGCACGCGGTCGCAAGCTTGACCATGTGGTGGAACTCGAAGTGGACGAAGACGCGCTGGTTGAGCGCATCACCGGTCGCTTCACTTGCGCCACGTGCGGTAAGGGCTACCACGACAAGTTCGAGCAGCCCAAGGTTCCGGGCGTGTGCGACAAGTGCGGTGGCACCGAGTTCAAGCGCCGTCCGGATGACAATGCTGAGACCGTGCGTACGCGCATGGCCGAGTACCGGGCCAAGACCGCACCGATCCTGCCGATCTATGAAGAGCGCGGGATCGTCTCCAAGGTCGACGGAATGGCCGAAATGGATGATGTGACTGCCGCCATCGAGGCGGTGCTCAAATCCTGATGCATCAAAGGGCTCGCGGAATACCGCGGGCCCTTTTCGCATCGGGGATGGGGCGCTAGGCTCGCGGTGCTGCCGGGCCTGTCGTGCCCGGTTCTGGGTATTTCGACGGGGCAAACGATGTTGAAGTCTGCAAGGTTCGCAGCGCTGGCGCTGGCTGCATGGGGCGTGGCGTCCGCCGGCGCAGCGGAGGCGAAAGTGCAGGAGGTAAGCGAACGCGGCATCGTGTTGCGCTACGTGGCGCACGTGCCGGTCGGACCGGAAGAGACGTGGGCGGTGCTGGTGAAGCCGTCGCAGTGGTGGGATTCGGAGCATACTTATTCGGGCGATGCGGCCAATCTTACGCTCGATGTCCGGCCTGGCGGTTGTTTCTGCGAAGTGCTTCCGGCTGCCGCTGGAGCCAAGGGAGGTGCGCGTGGCGGCGTGGAGCACATGCGCGCGATCTACGTCGACAAGGGCAGGGCGCTTCGGCTTTCCGGCGCGCTCGGGCCGCTTCAGGCCGACGCGGCGGTGGCGACGCTGACCTTCCAGTTCAAGCCGGACGAGACCGGTACGCAGGTCCTCGTTGAGTACGTGGTCGGTGGGTATTTCCGCGGCGACCCGGCAAAGCTGGCGCCGATGTTCGACGGTGTGCTGGGCGGGCAGGTGGATCGTCTGGTAGAGAAACTGGGGGGCTCATTCGCGGCGGCATTTCGGCCGGAAACGATGGGCGAGGGTATTCCTGAATCGGCTGCCGAGCCGGCCGGATCGCCGGCGCCTAAGGCGGACGGCAAGACGCGGATCATCGGCCGTTGACAGGGAAAATGCCGCACCATTGCACGCAGGTGATTGCGCGCGCGGCGCTTTCTTTGACTGCGCCGGGGGAATGCGGTATAATCCGTCTATTATGGGTGCTGCGCGAGCCGCCGAAGAGCGGCTGCGCATCCGTCGGCCAGTGCGCGCGCTTCGCCGCGCTGATAAGGTCGCACACCGGGCTATGCAGCCCGAGCGCTGGAGCCGAGCTTCGCGGGCGTTGACACGCCTTGTGAATCGGTCTAAGCGCGCCGTTCACTTGACACTTGCGGCAAGTCCGGATGGTACAGGCAACCATGTTGCTGTGCTCCGGGCTTTTTGCCATTTCAGCAGTTTCAGGTGTTTGAGCGTTGAGATGGGAAAGCTCGAAAGGGCATTCCTGTGGAGCATGGAGAATTAAGTGGCTCGTATTGCAGGGGTAAATCTCCCCACCAACAAGCGCGTTATCATCGCGCTGACCTATATCCATGGCATCGGTCGTACCAAGGCCCTGGAAATCGCTGACAAGCTGGGCATCGATCACAGCCGTCGCATCCAGGACCTGTCGGACGCCGAAGTCCTGCAGATTCGCGAAACCATCGACGCTGAACACACCGTCGAAGGTGACCTTCGTCGCGAAACCGCGATGAACATCAAGCGTCTGATGGACCTCGCCTGCTACCGTGGCCTGCGTCACCGCAAGGGTCTTCCGGTCCGCGGCCAGCGCACGCACACCAATGCGCGCACCCGTAAGGGCAAGGCCAAGCCGATCGCCGGCAAGAAGAAGTAAGTCGCCTTTCGGCTTCTTTCCCGCAGCGACTAATCTACAGGATATACGGACATGGCACGCGAACCCCAGCGCATTAAGCGCCGCGAACGCAAGAACATCACCAGCGGCATCGCTCACGTGAATGCTAGCTTCAACAACACCATGGTGACCATCACCGACGCCCAGGGCAACGCGATTTCGTGGTCCTCGGCCGGCATGATGGGCTTCAAGGGCAGCCGCAAGTCGACTCCCTACGCCGCGCAGGTCGCCGCTGACGACGCCGGCAAGAAGGCCGCCGAACACGGCGTGCGCACCCTCGAAGTCGAAGTCAAGGGCCCGGGTTCGGGCCGTGAGAGCGCTCTGCGCGCCCTCCAGGCTGTCGGCTTCACCATTACCTCGATCCGCGACGTGACGCCGATCCCGCACAACGGTGTTCGTCCGTCGAAGCGCCGTCGCGTCTGATCGAGCTAATACGGACGGCGAACCGGTCGCCGTTCGACTTCGGAACGTCCCGGGCCTTTCCACCAGGCTTCGGGGCGTAACCGCCATCACTCCCAGGGGAAGTCCATGACTGTCAACATCAAGAACTGGCAGGAACTCAAGAAGCCGAACAGCCTTGAGATCAAGCCGGGACCCGACCCCAAGCTGAAGGCGACCTTCATCGCCGAACCGCTGGAGCGTGGCTTCGGCCTGACGCTCGGCAACGCGCTGCGCCGCGTGCTGCTCTCCTCGCTTCAGGGAGCCGCGATCACCTCGATCAAGATCGAGAACGTCCTTCACGAGTTCTCGTCGCTGGCCGGCGTTCGCGAAGACGTCACGGACATCGTCCTCAACGTCAAGCAGATCGCGCTCAAGATGCAGGGTGAAGGCCCGAAGCGTCTCCAGCTCTCGGCCACTGGCCCGGGCGAGGTGAAGGCCGGCGACATCGCCGTGTCGGGCGACATCGAGGTCATGAACAAGGACCTCGTGATCTGCCATCTCGACGATGGTGCGGTCCTGAACATGGAACTCACCGCCGACACCGGCAAGGGCTATGTCCCTGCCGTGTCGAACCGTCCTGTTGACGCGCCGATCGGTCTTATCCCTGTCGACTCGCTTTACTCGCCGGTCCGTCAGGTCAGCTACAAGGTCGACAATGCCCGTATCGGTCAGGAACTCGACTACGACAAGCTGAGCCTCACTGTCGAAACCGATGGCACTGTCACCCCGGAAGACGCCGTTGCCTATGCCGCGCGCATCCTTCAGGACCAGCTGGCGCTGTTCGTCCACTTCGAGGACATCGCCCCGGTTGGCGCCTCGCCGATGATCGGTATGGCTGCTGGCGGCGCTGCTGCTTCGGAAGAGAGCGACACCAACCAGCTCAACCGCTACCTTCTCAAGAAGGTGGACGAGCTGGAACTGTCGGTCCGTTCGGCCAACTGCCTCAAGAACGACAACATCATCTACATCGGCGATCTGGTCCAGAAGACCGAAGCCGAGATGCTGCGCACGCCTAACTTCGGCCGCAAGTCGCTCAACGAGATCAAGGAAGTCCTTTCGTCGATGGGCCTGCGCCTCGGCATGGACATCCCGGGTTGGCCGCCTGAGAATATCGAAGAGATGGCCAAGAAGCTGGAGCAGGAACTGCTCGGCTGATCCGCGTCTTCGATGCTGAATTGAAGAGGGCCTCGCAGGAAACTGCGGGGCCTTTCTCTATGGCCCTTGGCTGCACGAGATGTGCGCTTAATCTGCATTAAAAGATCACTTTAGGGTGAGGGACGCCCCGTCTACCAAGAGGTGATGCACGATCGTTCCAACTGCAACGCCTCTTTCAGCCTGCGCGCCCGGCTAGCGAGTTTAGGTTACGCCTGGCGTGGGCTCTACCTGATGGGCGCACGGGAGCATAATGCGTGGGTGCATTTGGCCGCGTCGATAGCTGTCGTGGGCGGCGGACTGGTCTTGAATGTTTCGGCACGAGATTGGTGCGCGCTGCTGCTCGCCATGGCGCTAGTGTGGCTCGCAGAGGCATTCAACACGGCGATCGAGGCGCTGTGCGATCGGGTCGAGCCAAGGTTTGATGAGGCGATCAGAAGCATCAAGGACATCGCGGCAGGTGGGGTTCTGATCGCTGCGGTCGCGGCGGCGGCGATCGGATTTATGACGCTCGGGCCACCGTTTCTCGTCTTATTGACGTAAGGGAATGAATCGCAATACTTGACTCTCAGGCAGTTTTCGTATTGAGGGCCCGTTCACACGTACCGGCTTTGGGCGGTGGCCGTACCACATCGCCAGGCAGGCAGTACCTTGAACGGCTGTCTGACAAACGGAGAAAAATACATGCGTCATAAGTATGGTCAGCGCAAGCTGCAGCGTACCTCGGGGCACCGCGCGGCGCTGCTGCGCAACATGGCTGCTGCGCTCATCAAGCACGAACAGATCCAGACCACCACGCCCAAGGCGAAGGAACTTCGTCCCTATCTCGAAAAGCTGATCACGTTGGCGAAGCATGGTGGCCTTTCGAACCGTCGTTTGGCGCATGCTCGCCTGATGGACGAGGTGCAGGAAAAGAAGCTCTTTGAAGTGCTGGCAGAGCGTTATGCTGGCCGTGCTGGCGGCTATACCCGTATCATCAAGGCTGGCATTCGCGCGTCGGACGCCGCTCCGATTGCGATCATCGAACTCGTCGACCGTGATGTTTCGGAAAAGGGCAAGGACTCTGGTCCGGTTCTGACCGAAGAAAACGAATACGCTGAGGCCTGATCGGGTAGCGTGCACTCCGTGCCCTTTTTAAGGGCAAGGTCGGGGTAGAATTGAAAAGGGGCGGTTGCGGGTGACGAACTCGGAACCGCCTTTTTTTTGTTTGGGGACCAGGCGGTTAACCGGAGCATGACGAGATGCAGGTTGCTCTGAGCGCGGCGGCGAGAAGCTACGCTCGAGGCGGTACGACATTGATGCCAGAGCACGATAGCATCTCCTCCAATTGCAATGAAACGGATTCATGGGCATCGGTTCGAACGTCTGTGTGGTGATGATTTTGAGGGGCTGGGAAGGTGGCCCGACTTGAGCAGGCGGGATCATCCGATGGCTCGACATGGACGAAAATTGGGGCGCGAAGACAAAAATCGATTCAGTCTAGACGGATCATGCTCTATCGGCCCCCTCTGGCCCATTGTGGGCAGGCAGACCTAGTGACCAGTGAATAGCGGCGCCGCGCAGAGTAAAGCCTGCGGCGGCAGCCAGCGCCCAGCTAAGGCTCGCCGATAGCCCCAGAGTGATGCCAGCCGCAGCTAGCGCGGCGGCCAGTGCGGCCGCAGTCACATAAAGTTCTGGCCGCATTAGGATGGAGGGGCGACCGGCCAAAACGTCGCGGATAATCCCTCCTACACAGCCGGTCACAACACCCATGAGAATAGCGGGCGCAACCGGGACGCCCCAAGCGAGGGCCTTGATCGTGCCGAACACCGCGTACACGGAGAGGCCCGATGCGTCGGCCCATTCCAGTAGACGGCCCTGCCACCACCTGACTGGCGTGAACCACGCGAGCAGCGCAACGGCGAGGCACGTCGGTGCAACGTATTGGTCGCGGATCCAGAACACCGGTGCGCCAATGAGCAGGTCGCGCAAGGTGCCTCCGCCGACACCAGTCATCAGCGCGAAAAAGGCAGCGGTGACAAATGTTTGACGCATTTGTACGGCTGAAAGCGCGCCGGACAGTGCGAAGACAGCAATGCCGAATAAGTCGATTGCCGGTGGAAGTACAGGGTTAAGGAGCGGGTCCATAGTCAACATGTCTGTAGCATAGGTCCGTAGGGCCTGCTTCGGAAAGAGGGCATCGCGCTCCAGCGGCAATCAAGAGCATATCCGCTATCTGATGATCTAGCGTAAGCTGATGTCCGAAGTCTTGGGTGTCCTGGGGACGATGAACGGAATGCGAATTCCCATTGCCTGACGACTGAACTGAGGTGGTCCCGCTTTTCTGGACAGGGTGCTAAGCTAATCCGGACCTGATGGATTGGTACGGGAATGAAGACGACGAGAAAGCGGTATTCTGCAGACTTCAAGGCCAAGGTGGCGCTGGAAGCGATCCGGGGTGATCTGACGCTGGCGGAGCTAGCAGCCAAGCATGGCGTGCAGCAC
>NZ_JAPCWC010000050.1 GCF_026420865.1 Novosphingobium clariflavum
CTGATGGATGCCCAGTTGACTGGCAGCGGGACAATTAGCCGTTCAGCTTGTCCTTGAGCGCCTTGGCGGGCGCAAAGCCCAGCTTCTTCGACGCTGCGATCTGGATCGTTTCGCCCGTGGACGGGTTGCGGCCTTCGCGTGCCGGGCTGTCCTTCACCTTGAACTTGCCGAAGCCGTTGAGGCTGATCTCTTCGCCGCTGGCGGCCGCATCGGCGATCGACGCGAAGACGAGATCGACGACAGCGCGGGCGTCAGCCTTGGTGCTGCCGGTCTGGCTGGCGATCTTGTCGGCCAGGTCATTATTGTTCACGGGAATCCTTTCCGCTCGTTGTTGGTGTGTTGCCCATAGTCACCTGCGCATGGCGACGCCATGGGCAATGCGCGCATCAAGCCCGCATTTGCCGAATAAATGGAATGGTTCGTCATGTTCGGCGCCTCACCGCACAACGGCCAGCCCGATGCGGAACCGGGTCGTGCGGCGGTCATAATCGAGCAGGTTCTCGCCATAGCCGTAGAAGCTTTGGCCAAAGAGATAGAAGTCGGGACCGCCACCCAATATCCGTCGCAGGGGATAGGACATGTCCGCCGAGACTGCGCCCTTGCCTGTCGACAGGTTGAAACGGGTGGAGGTGGAGAGGCGCAGTCCATTATCCTCTCCAACCTCCATAAAGAGGCTGCCATTGCCCCTGTATCTGCGAATGTCGGGATTGTCGGAGCGGTCGCCGACAAAGAGCCACGCACGTGGCGCCACGGTCAGGCGCCAGCCACCGCTCAGCGGGAAAGCCGCCATGGGCGCGACATAGATGCTGTTGATACTGCGCGAGGCATCGCCGTCCCGGCCGTTGGATTCATGGCGCAGGCCGATTTGCCCGCTTACCGTCGCCTTGCCCGCGATCGCGACAGGCTCCGACAGATAGAAAAGCTCGGGCTGGTAGTCGATGTTGCGGAAGGGCGATGATTCCGCACCCAGATCCCAGAACATACGCTGCGTGTATGCGAAGTAGAGGCCGTCCCGAAGGGATGCATGATCTTCTTCGCGGGCGCGGCTGCCGAAGAGTTGATATTTGAAGCTCAGCTGGATGCGCGCTTCGCTGTTCGTGCCCGGACCGTACACGGCGTAGATCGGTTCATAGGCCGACAAATTTTCGAGGAAGGCGTTGCCGACTGTCCGGTCTGCTGGCGGTGGCGCGGGCAGGGGGGGCGCCTGCGCCGCCACCTGTGCCGTTGCCTGCGTGGAAGGCGGAGCGACTTCGAGCGCGATCCTTTGATCGTTCCACGCGGGAACCGACAATATTTCGCCGGCACTGGACGAAGCGAGCCGGTATGCCGCCTTGGCGAAGCTGCCAGGTGCAAGCTCCAAGGAGGCAGGCGTAGACGAGGCGCGCTCCAGCCAGACCGCATGCGCAACGTCGTCTGCGGTGAGCGTGGCGGCGACGCGATCAGGCAGAACGACAGTTTTTTGGGTGTCTGAAGCGTTCAGCAGCCGAACGTCGACCTCGACATTTCCGCCAGCTTCGCGAAGCGCGGCGCGGCTGATCAAAATCTCGATGCCATCCTGAGCCATAGCAGGCGTCGCGATGAGGAGGGCGGCGGAAACCGCCGAAAGGATCGATGCGCGTGTCATGCGTGAAGATGCTGTCCGTTGTCGACCGGGATCACGGTGCCCGTGATCCGCTTTGCGGCGTCGCTGACAAGGAAGGCCGCGAGCGCGCCGACGTCAGCGATATCCACCAGTTGCCCCTGTGGAACCTGTGCCGCCGCGCGGTCCAGCAGTTCGTCGAAGCGGTCGATCCCGCTGGCCGCGCGCGTCGAAATCGGGCCGGGCGATATGGCGTGCGCACGAATACCCTTTGGTCCGAGTTCTGCAGCCATGTAGCGCGTTGCGCTTTCCAGCGCGGCCTTGACCGGACCCATCATATTATAATGCTCCACCACACGTTCGGAGCCGTAAAAGGTCACGCAGAGCAGGCAGCCCCCGTCCGTCATCAACGGCTCTGCCAGCTTCGCCATACGCAGAAAGCTGTGGCAGGATACATCCATCGCCATGGCGAAGCCGTCTGCCGAACTGTCGATCACCCGGCCATGCAGGTCATCCTTGGGTGCGAAGGCGATCGAGTGCAGCAGGAAGTCCAGACCACCCCAGCGTTTTTCAACTTCCGCAAAAAGTGCCTCCATCTGGCCCGGTTCGCGTACATCGCAGGGCGCGGTCCATTCGACGCCCAGCCTGTCCGTCACCGGTTGAACCCAATCCTGCGCCTTGCCGTTCACATAGGTGGCGGCAAGCCGCGCACCGCCGCGTGCAAACGCTTCGGCACAGCCGGAGGCGATGGAATGTTCGTTGGCGATGCCAATGACGAGGCCGCGTTTTCCGCGAAGGTCGATGATGGGGTTCACGGCTGCACTCCAAAGAGAACGGAAAGAGTGTGAAGGCAGATCATATGCTCCTCGTCGGTAGGGATGACGCGGACCTTTACAACGCTGTCATCGAAACTGATGGCCGGAGCGCCGGCCGCGTTGGCGATTTCGTTGATCTGGATACCAAGCCATTCGAGCCGCTGGCAGATACGGCTGCGTATGTCGGCCTGATGCTCGCCGATACCGGCCGTAAACACGATGCCATCCAGGCCGCCAAGGGAGGCCGTCAGGGCGGCGACCTCTCGTGCGGCACGCCAGACGAACAACTCTATTGCATCCGCAGCCTCGGCACGGTCGCTCGCTGCAAGTTCCCGCATGTCACTGGAAATGCCGGAAACGCCGAGCAGACCCGACTTGCTGTAGAGCATGGACTCCACCTCCGAAGCGCCCATGCCCATCTGCGTCTGGAGATGCAGTACAACGCCGGGGTCGAGCGCACCGCAGCGTGTTCCCATCATCAGTCCGTCGAGCGCGGTGAAACCCATCGTTGTGTCGACGCTTTTTCCGTCCGCCATGGCGCACATCGAT
The DNA here is from genome assembly GCF_026420865.1 of Novosphingobium clariflavum. Taxonomy (GTDB): domain Bacteria; phylum Pseudomonadota; class Alphaproteobacteria; order Sphingomonadales; family Sphingomonadaceae; genus Novosphingobium; species Novosphingobium clariflavum. The sequence goes on from NZ_JAPCWC010000050.1 coordinate 2,944, forward strand.
GCGCCATTGCCCAGATGCGCCACGACCACGCGCCCGCGCGCCATGGCCGGGTCGATTTTGCGCAGTTGATGCGCGATATATTCGTAGGAAAGGCCGTGAAACCCATAGCGCCTGATCCCCTGATCGTGCAGCGCTCGCGGTAGGGCAAAGCGCGTGGCCAGCGGCGGGCGGTCATGGTGGAATGCGGTGTCAAAGCAGGCCACCTGTGGCAGTTCGGGCGCGATGGCGGCAATGGCGCGGATCGCTCCAAGGTTATGCGGTTGATGGAGCGGGGCGAGCGCACTGAGGCTTTCCAGCTCATCCAGCACCGCATCGTCAATCAGGCACGGTCGTGAGAAGTCTGTGCCGCCATGAACGACGCGATGGCCGATGGCGATCACCTCGCGTCCGTCGAGATGCTCTGTAGCCCAGGCAAAGAGCCAGGCGAGGAGGTCGGCATGCGTCAGCGCGGCTTCATCCCGCCAGTCATGCTCCTGCAGCAATGCTCCTGCAGCATCACGGATCGTCAGGCGCGGGGAAATACCGATGCGTTCGATCTTGCCGCCTGCCGAGAGAGTGGGCGTGCGGTCGTCATCGAGCGTGAAGAGGGCGAATTTGATGCTGGAGGAGCCAGCGTTGAGGCTGACAATCGCCTTCATGCGGGTGCCGCTCCGGACTGTGCTTCGGTTGTCTCTTCGGTGCCGGGCAATCCCGGCGCCGCCTTTGTCGCTGCGCGTGAGAGCAGTACCGCCACGGCGCAGGAGGCAAGCCGCGTGCGCAGACTGTCCGCCCGGCTGGTGAGGATGATGGGTACGCGGGCACCCAATACCACGCCCGCAGCATCCGCGCCGCCCAGAAAGGTCAGCTGCTTGGCCAGCATGTTGCCCGCCTCAAGGTCTGGCACGACAAGGATATCGGCTTTCCCGGCGACGCGCGAAACGATGCCCTTTTCCTTTGCGGCCGCTTCGCTGACGGCATTGTCGAACGCGAGCGGCCCATCGAGCAGCCCGCCCGTGATCTGGCCGCGGTCAGCCATTTTACAAAGAGCCGCCGCATCGAGGGTCGTCGGCATGGCGGGGTTGACGGTCTCTACTGCCGACAGGATCGCGACCTTTGGTTCCTTGCGACCAAGGACATGGGCAAGGTCGATGGCGTTGCGGATGATATCCGCCTTTTCCTCCAGATTCGGCGCGATGTTGATGGCCGCGTCGGTGATGATGAGCGGTTCCGGATGCCCCGGCACATCCATGACATAGGCGTGACTGATACGGCGTTCGGTACGAAGTCCGTTGGCACGCGATACGACCGCGCTCATCAGTTCGTCGGTGTGGAGCGACCCCTTCATCAGCAGGACGGCTTCACCCGAATGGATCAACCCGACCGCCTTTGCAGCGGAGTCATGGCTATGGGCGGTGGCCACCAGCCGGTATGCGGAAATATCCTTGCCCGCTTCCTTTGCCGCAGCGCGAATGCGCGCTTCGGGGCCGACAAGAATAGGATTGATCAGGCCCGCTTCGGCGGCCTCCACCGCTGCTGCGAGCGCCGCCGCCGAACAGGGATGGGCCACGGCCGTCAGTGCCGGATTGCCGGCAACAGCTTCTATCAGGCGATGATAGCCGTCATGATCGGACAGGCGGATATCGGGAAGCGCGACACGCGGGCGACGGATTTTCTCGGTCGGCGCTATGACTTCTGCTTCGCCCGCGATAACCGTTTCGCCATGCTGGTTTTCGCAACGGCAGTCGAGCAGGATGATATGTCTGTCGTCGTGCTTTTCCCTGACGGTCACCGACGCGGTTATGACATCCCCTATGCCAACCGGCCGTTTGAAACGGAGAGACTGGCTGAGGTAGATCGTGCCGGGGCCAGGCAGTTCCGTGCCCAGAACAGCGGAAATCAGGCCGCCGCCCCACATGCCGTGCGCAATGACCCGGCGAAAGAAATCCCCTTCGGCGAATTCAGGATCAAGATGCGCAGGGTTCACGTCGCCGGAGGCCAGCGCAAATACCTGAATGTCCTTCTTTGACAGCGTGCGGGTCACACTCGCCGTATCGCCTATCGCGATCTCGCCATAGGTTCGGTTCTCGATCGTGTCGGTATCGTCCAAGGCTACTTCTCCAGAACATAGCTGCCCGGCGCGTCGCCGAGCGTCGGATAACCCTTGTCCGCTGCGCCCATGGATGGCGGGGGTACGGATGCGCCGGAACGTGTGCCGAGCCATTCGCCCCACGCCGTCCACCACGACCCCTCCTGTCGGGGTGCGCGCTCCCGCCATGCCGTCGGGTCGAGCGGTGGACCGTCCATCTCGCGCGTCAGCACCTGAAAGTGCCGGTTCTTGCGGCCGGGCTCGGATACGATACCGGCATTGTGGCCGCCGCTCGTCAGGACGAAGGTTGTTTCCGCGCCGGTGAGCATGTGGATCTTATGCACCGACTTCCATGGCGCCACGTGATCGCGTTCTGTGCCGACAACGAAGAGCGGTGCACGGATCGCCGCCAGCGCGATCGTGCGGCCATCGACTTCATACTTGCCCTCGGCCAAGTCGTCATTGAGGAACAGGCGGCTGAGATATTCGCTGTGCATGGCGTAAGGCATCCGGGTGCCATCCGCATTCCACGCCATCAGGTCGATCATCGGCTCACGCTCGCCCAGCAGATATGTCTGAAGGACGTGTGACCAGAGAAGGTCGTTGGAACGCAGCAGCTGAAACGCGCCGCCCATCTGGCTGCTGTCGAGGAAGCCGTGGCTCCACATCATGTTTTCCAGGATGTTGAGTTGCGCCTCGTCGATGAAGAGCCCGAGTTCGCCCGGCTCGCTGAATTCGGTCTGCGCGGCGAGGAGTGTCATGCTTGCCAGGCGGGTGTCGCCATCGCGGGCCATTGCCGCCGCGGTGATCGACAGGAGCGTGCCGCCAAGGCAATAACCGGCAGCATGGACCTTTGCGCTGCCGGTGATCGCCGTGATCGCATCCAGCGCGGCGATCGGCCCGAGGCGGCGATAATCATCAAGGTCGAGGTCGCGATCCTGCGTGCCGGGATTGTGCCACGAGATCATGAAGACAGTGTAGCCTTGCCCCGTCAGCCATCGAACCAGCGAGTTTCCGGGCGACAGATCCAGGATGTAGTATTTCATGATCCAGGCGGGCACGATCAAAACCGGCTCTGGCCGGACCGTCTCTGTGGTCGGTTCATACTGGATGAGTTCCATGAGCCGGTTGCGGAAGACGACCTTGCCCCTTGCCGTGGCGACATTCTCGCCGACGACAAAATCCTCCGTGCCGACCGGGCGCTCTCCGCGCGCCGTGCGTTGCACATCCTCAAAGAAATGACGCATGCCGTCGGCCAGGCACTGGCCGCCGGTTTCCACTATTCTTTGTTGTACCACCGGGTTCGTGGCGATGAAGTTTGTCGGCGCAAACATGTCGAGCATCTGGCGTGCCGTGAACTCCATAATGTCTTCATGATGCCTGCTGACCCCGCCGATCCCGGTGGTCGCGGCGTGCCACCATTGCTGATTGAGAAGGAAGGACTGGGCGAGCAGATTGAACGGTGGCTGTTTCCAGGCGGCATCCGCAAATCGCCGATCCTGCGGCAGCGGTTCGATGGCCGGAGCGGCATCGGGATCCTTGGCGCTGCGCGCGACGAAATCCAGCATGCGAAGATATTTGCGGGACAGTTTCGCGCCGAGTTGAAGCTGCTTCCCCGGAGAACGGGCAAGATGCATCGCCCAGTCAGAGGCGGCGAGCGCAAGTGTCGAGGGTGAAAGGCCGAAAGTCGCCTGAGCGACGGCCGACGCGGCGGCTCTGTCCAGCACATCGCAAATACTGTCCAGCGGATCGGGGCGCTCTTGCTCAGCGGGCATGTGGCACCTCCCCATAGATCATCGTCCGTTGCTGCCGTGCGCCAAGAAGTGTTGCGGGATCATCTTCGGATGAGGCGCGAAGGGCAGGCACACCGCTGGCGAGCAGATCCAGCGTAGCGTCAATGAACGCCGTCTTTTCCTCGGCTGTGTTCGACAGGCCGCCCTGCCGCAGGATGCGTCGCTGGGGGATCGTTACAAGCGCGTCAAACAGGAAGCCGGCAACGAAGTCGATTTGCTCCGGCGTCGCTTCCGACACCCCAGGGTCGCTCCGTAAAATGTTTTGAAACGCGCTGACCCAGTGGTCGATTACGCGCTGATATGTCCCGTCTTCCAGATCGGGTTCCAGGCGACGCAGTTCCTCCCTGAGCCCCATGAATGCCAGCGCTCTTGGTGTGGTGGTCGCCTCGACAAGAATGTTGGCAAGGAAGGCCATCTTTCTTCGAACATTCCCTTGCGGCAGTGGCGTGTCCACAAGAGCCGCAAAATAGCCTCTTTCCTGTTCGCGAATGGCCAAGAGCAAGCCGCGCTTCGACCCGAAGCGCTGATAGAGCGTACGTTTGCTGACCTGCGCCGCCGCAGCCACGGCATCCATGCTCGTTGCTTCGTAGCCGCGCAGGAAAAACTGCTGGGTCGCGACCTCCAGAATATGGGTGCCCAGCAATGTGGTGATGGAGCCGGGCGGCCGGCCAATTCTCGAGTGCGGTGCGGGTATCTGGGGCTGTCCCGGTATGGCTTTGCCCATTTCTTTTTCCTCGGTGCGCGAATGCAGAATCATAGGCTGGAATATGACCTGAAGCGATATATACACTTATACGTATACATACTGATTCCTGCGTGCCGATGGAAAGAGTGAAAGGCGATCATCCGAGCGACAAAGGAGCTGAGTTCTCGATGACTGGAATCGCGATCGTAACAGGCGGGACACGCGGCATAGGTGCCGCGGTCACGAAGGCCTTGAAAAAAGAAGGATATCAGGTCGCAGCCATCTATCACGGCAACGATGTGGCGGCTGAGCGCTTTGCTCGGGAAAATGCTGTGCCGATATTCAAATGGGATGTTTCGGACGAGGCGGCCTGCCTCGAGGGCACTGCGCGGGTTGAACAGGAACTCGGCCCTGTTTCCGTTCTTGTGAATAATGCAGGAATCACACGCGACGTGATGTTTCACAAGATGAAGTGGGAGGATTGGCGGGCCGTACTGTCCACCAATCTCGATTCCATGTTTGCGATGACGCGGCCTGTGATCGAGGGCATGCGCGAGCGGCGTTCCGGCCGCGTCATCAATATTTCGTCGATCAATGGCCAAAAGGGGCAGGTCGGGCAGGTCAACTACTCTTCCGCGAAGGCTGGCGTGATCGGCTTCACCAAGGCGCTGGCGCAGGAAAACGCCGCACGCGGCATCACGGTCAACGCAGTGTGCCCCGGTTATATCGACACTGATATGGTCGCTATGGTTCCGGATGAGGTCAAAGCGAAGATCGTGTCCACGATTCCGGTGGGTCGCCTTGGGGCGCCCGATGAAATCGCCTCTGCTGTGACCTGGTTGGTTTCTCCAATGGCCAGTTTTTGCACCGGATCGGTCCTTACCGTGAACGGTGGGCAATATATTGCCAATGGGTGATGCTGCGCTTTCACCTACCTTACGGGGGCATCAATCCCCGCGTCTCCACGTAACCTTGAACTGACCTGAAAGGATTTTTCAGATGAGCTATCCCTTCGATCAATGGACGACTGTTGCCGGTGCGAACCGGGACCTGCTTTTGAAATATGCCGAGATCATGCGGCATGCGGGCGAACGCCAGGCGAGCATCGCGACGCATACGCTTGCGATCCTGTCGCCCAAGAACGGCGAACAGGCGCAACCTGTGCATGCGCCGAACTTCTCCGGATTCTCGGAGATATGGCAGGAAATCGAACAAAACCGGCAAGCGACCATGGAAGAAACCAGGGCAGCCTTCAAAGCGTGGCAGGCGGACGTCGGCCATTGCTTTGAGGCCGACGCCGGCCGTCAACAGCTCGCTGCAGCCTTTGAGACATGGACATCATCCTTGTCGAAGTTGTGGCCCGGTGCTGCCGCAGGCGAGAAAGGCAAAGCCGAGAAAAAGCCGGCGTCCTGATGATTGCTTGAGTCAGAGTCATGGACCTCTCCTTCCATATTTCATGAGGGCTAGGAGGTGCGTGTGCAGGCTGGCTGGAACTTGATCGTGGCGTCAGAAAGGGACGATGTGCGGCACAAATTTGGTTTTGGAACAGGGGAGGCCCGAAGAGGGTGGCAAGCGTCACGGGCCGCCTGCGCGCTTGCTGTTTTCGGCTTTCTTTCGGGATGTTCATTCGCGCCGGACCATGTGCGACCGGCCCAGCCGGTCCCTGCTGTCTATAATGCGGAGACCGTACCCGGCAGGGCGATCGCATATTTGGGCTGGCGTGATTTTTTTCGCCATGCCGAGCTCCAGCATCTGATCGAGGAAGCGCTTGCGAACAATCGTGATGTCCGCATTGCGGCTACGCGGGTGGCGGAGGCACGCGCGGCCTGGCGTATCGAGGGGGCGTCCCTGTATCCTCAACTCGATGCTGTGGGAACGGGCACGCGGGGACGTACGCTGTTCAACCTGCCGACGGTCGGGGCCACACCGGTCGATGTGAAACAGATCAGCGCGCAGTTGAGCGCCAGCTGGGAAATCGACTTTTGGGGGCGTCTGCGGAATCTGCGCGATGCCGCGCGGTGGCAATATCTTGCCACGGAAGAAGCCCGCAGGGGTGTTGCTACCAGTCTGATCGCGCAGGTGGCCAATGGCTATCTGCTCGAGCGCGAATATGAGGAACGTGTCGCGCTCGCAAAGGATTCCATCGGAACACGCGAAGAGTCCCTGCGCATCATGCGCCGACGCTTTGACGTTGGTTCCGGTTCAAAGCTGGACATGATGCAGGCACAGATCCTGCTGGCACAGGCGCAGGCAACGTTGCAGGGGCTGGAGCAGGATCGCGTCGTCAATCGCAATGCCCTGGCGCTGTTGGTAGGACGGCCGGTGGACATTTCGCCGGGCAGACTTTCCCTTGCGGACGTGCCAGAAAACATGGTCCTGCCGGCCGGGTTGCCTTCGGATCTGCTGACCAATCGTCCGGACATTGTTGCCGCCGAGTATCAATTGCGCGCGGCCAACGCCAATATCGGCGCTGCCCGTGCTGCCTTTTTGCCCAACATCAGTCTGACGGGTGCCTATGGCACCATGAGCGACGAACTGGACGGACTGTTTTCAGCCGGAAGCAAGGCGTGGACCTTTGCACCGACCATAGCCCTGCCGCTCTTCAATGCCGGTCGACTGAAGGGCAATCTGGACGTGGCGAAGGCGCGGGAAGAACGCGCCGTCGCCGAGTATGAGCGTACGGTGCAGGCTGCGTTTCGTGACGTTTCCGACGCGCTGGTGCAGCGTCGGCAGTTGCAGCTTCAGATCGGTACGACACGCACGATGCTCGATGCGCAACGCGAACGCGCGCGGCTCGCGCTGCTCCGCTTTGACAATGGGCGATCGGCCTATCTGGAGGTTCTGGACGCGCAGCGCGATCTGTTCGACGCGGAACAGGCGCTCGTCCGGCTTCGGCGCGCCGAACTGGCGAGTATCGTCGCGCTCTATTCAGCGCTGGGCGGCGGTTTTGTCGCTGACCAGACTTTTGACAACGGCCCTCAGGGCAACACTGATGGGGGATCCAATCCATGACGCAGCCGACGAAGAAGACCTGGCTTATCAGGGGAGGGATCGTGGCAGCCGTGGCCGCAATAGGGCTTCTGCTCTGGTCGCTGCTGAAGCCGTCGGCGCTGCCGGAAGGCATCGTCGGCGGGAACGGGCGGATCGAGGCGCTGGAGATCGACATTGCCGCCAAAAGCCCGGGCCGCATTCGCGATATCGTCAAGGACGAGGGCGAACTGGTCAATGCGGGCGACGTGGTGGCGCATATGGATGTCGAGACGCTGAATGCGCAGTTGTCCGAAGCGCAGGCGCAACTGGCGCAGGCCCTGAACAATGTCCAGATCGCCGAAACGCAGGTCGGCCAGCGGCAAAGCGAGCATGCAGCCGCGGTGGCGACAGTCCGCCAGCGGGAAGCAGAGCTCAATGCCGCGCGTAAGCGCCTTGCCCGGTCCGAAACGCTGGCGCGTGAGGGCGCAACGCCGGCGCAGGAGCGCGACGACAATCAGGCGGCCGTCGAAGGGGCGGCGGCAACCGTCGAGGCGGCCAAAGCGCAACTGGCATCGACGCAGGCCGGAATCGCTGCGTCGCGCAGTCAGGTGATCGGCGCGCGCTCCAACGTCGATGCGGCGCGCGCGACGATCGTGCGGATAAAGGCAGACATCAACGATGCCGATCTGCGCGCGCCGCGCGGTGGCCGGATCCAGTATCGCGTGGCGCAGCCGGGCGAGGTTGTGGCCGGCGGCGGACGCGTGATGAACCTGGTCGACCTGTCGGATGTGTATATGACCTTCTTCCTGCCGGAAACGACCGCCGGGCGTGTCGGCATCGGTAGCGAGGTTCGTCTCGTGCTCGATGCCGCTCCACAATATGTCATTCCGGCGAAGATCAGTTTCGTCGCCGACGTTGCGCAGTTCACGCCCAAGTCGGTGGAAACGGAGAGCGAGCGCCAGAAGCTGATGTTCCGGGTGCGCGCAAAAATCGATCCCGCGCTTCTGCGCCGTCACATCGCGCAGGTGAAGACCGGGTTGCCAGGCATGGCCTATGTCCGTGTCGATCCCAACACGCCCTGGCCAGCCAGTCTTTCCAATCTTGTGAAGGAATAGGCCAGTGGCCTTGTCTGCGGAACGCCCGATGGTCGTTCGCCTTGCACAGGTGCGCCTGCGCTATGGCAAGGCGGAAGCGCTGCGCGGGATCGACCTGGATATAGAAGCCGGCCGAATGATCGGCGTCATCGGCCCCGATGGTGTGGGCAAGTCCAGCCTGTTCGCGCTGATCGCCGGCGCGCGCGCAGTGCAGGAGGGGACGGTCGAGGTTCTGGGCGGCAACATTGCCGACAGCGACCATCGGGATGCCGTCTGCCCGCGCATCGCCTATATGCCGCAGGGGCTGGGCAAGAACCTCTACCCCACGCTGTCGGTAGAAGAGAATCTGCAGTTCTTCGCGCGCCTCTTTGGCCACAGCGCAGAGGAACGCCGGCGACGCATCGACGATCTTACCCGGAGCACCGGCCTGTATTCCTTCCTGTCCCGCCCGGCGGGCAAGCTGTCAGGCGGGATGAAGCAGAAACTGGGGCTTTGCTGTGCGCTGATCCACGACCCAGACCTGTTGATCCTTGACGAGCCGACCACCGGTGTCGACCCGCTGGCGCGCGCGCAGTTCTGGGACCTGATCGCCCGTATCCGCAAGCAGCGCCCCGGCATGAGCGTGATCGTGGCGACCGCCTATATGGACGAGGCGCAGCGTTTCGACTGGCTCGTCGCGATGGACGATGGTGCAGTGCTGGCCACCGGCACACCCGCCGAAATCCTTGAACGTACGGGCTCCGACAATCTTGAGGCGGCGTTTGCTGAGTTGTTGCCCGAGGAAAAGAAGCGCGGGCACAAGCCGGTGATCATTCCGCCGCTCGACGTTGACGAGAATGACATCGCCATCGAAGCCCAGAATCTGTCGATGCGCTTCGGCGACTTTGTCGCGGTCGATCATGTCAGCTTCCGCATCCGGCGGGGCGAGATATTCGGCTTCCTTGGCTCCAACGGTTGCGGCAAGTCGACGACGATGAAGATGCTGACGGGCTTGTTGCCAGCCAGCGACGGGCAGGCCTGGCTGTTCGGCAACGTGGTTGATCCGCGTGACATGGCGACGCGCGGCAGGGTTGGCTATATGAGCCAGGCCTTCTCGCTCTACAGCGAGCTGTCGGTCCGGCAGAATCTTGAGCTGCATGCCCGGCTGTTCCATGTGGCTGCCGACGAAATACCGGGCCGGGTCGAAGAGATGGCGGCGCGGTTCGGGCTGGAGCCTGTGATGGACGATCTGCCCGAGCGCTTGCCGCTCGGTATCCGTCAGCGCCTTTCCCTGGCCGTCGCGATGGTTCACAAACCCGAGTTGCTGATCCTCGACGAGCCCACCTCCGGCGTCGATCCTGTTGCACGCGATGCGTTCTGGAGGCTGCTCGCCGAACTGTCGCGGCGCGACAAGGTGACGATCTTCATTTCCACCCACTTCATGAATGAAGCGGAACGGTGCGATCGCATGTCGATGATGCATGCGGGCAAGGTGCTGGACAGCGACGTTCCGGCGAAGCTTGTGGAAAAGCGGGGCGCAAAGACACTCGAAGAAGCGTTTATCGGCTATCTGATCGAGGCAACGGGCGAGAGCGAGGTCGAAGCGGAAGAGGTGACGCCGGATCAAGCCCGGGTCGTCCATGAGCCGCTTCCCGTGAAGCAAAGTTTCAGTCTCCAGCGCATGTTGAGCTATGTCTGGCGTGAGGTGCTCGAACTTCAGCGTGATCCCGTGCGGGGCACATTGGCGCTGGGCGGCACGGTCATATTGATGCTGGTGATGGGCTTCGGAATAACGCTGGACGTCAACGACCTGCGCTATGCCGTGCTCGACCGGGATCAGAGCAGTGTGAGCGAGCGCTACCAGCTCGACATTTCCGGATCACCCTATTTCACCCAACGACGTCCGATTACAGACTATGACGACCTCGATCGGCGGATGAAGAATGGCGAACTGGCGCTGGCCATAGAGATACCACCCAATTTTGGCCGCGATGTGCAACGCGGCCAGGATGTTGCCATCGGTGCATGGTTCGATGGCGCGATGCCGCAACGCGCGGAAACGGTGCAGGGGTATATCCAGGGCATGCACCAGCACTGGCTGGCCGACCAGATGCGTATGGCCGGCATTTCCGGGACAGCTGGATCCGTATCGGTTGAAAATCGCTTTCGTTACAATCCCAACGTCACCAGCCTGCCTGCGATGGTACCGGTCGTCATTCCGCTATTGCTGCTGATGCTGCCGGCCATGCTGACGGCTTTGGCGGTGGTGCGAGAGAAAGAGACCGGTTCCATCATCAATCTGTATGTCACGCCAGTGACGCGATCGGAATTCCTGCTTGGGAAGCAGCTCCCCTATATCGCGCTCGCCATGATCAATTTTGCGGTCATGTTCCTTATGGCGATCTTCCTGTTCAACGTGCCGCCGACCGGTAACGTGATGGCGCTTGTCACGGCGGCATTGCTATTCTGCGTGATATCGACGGGCATGGGGCTGTTGGCGTCGGCGGTTACGCAAAGCCAGATCGCAGCGATGTTCCTTGCCATGATGGGTACGCTGATTCCGACCATTACCTATGGTGGCATGCTTGATCCCGTATCCTCGCTCGAAGGCGGGGCTCGGATCATCGGCGAAATATATCCCTCGGGTCACATGTTCACGATCAGTCGAGGTATTTTCAACAAGGCGTTGGGTTTCGCCGACTTGCTCGGAGCCTTTTGGCCATTGCTGATTACCGGGCCTTTGATCATCGGCGTGGCTACTATGCTCCTTGCAAAGCAGGAGCGTTGATCATGCGCCGGAAGTTCGCGAATATCTATCGGCTGGGCGTCAAGGAGCTGTGGAGCCTGTGGCGGGATCCTACCATGCTGTTCCTTATCATCTTCATGTTCACTTTCGCAGTCTATTCGGCCGCTACAGCCTCTCCCGAAAGCCTGCACAGGGCATCGATCGCTATCGTGGATGAGGACAGTTCGCCGCTCTCCCAGCGGATCGCTTCGGCCTTTTACCCGCCGCAGTTCGTAAAGCCTGTCATGATCGCGCCAGCACAGATCGACCCCGGCATGGACGCGGGCGTCTACACTTTCGTGCTGCACATTCCATCGGGCTTCCAGCGCGACGTCCTGGCGGGGCGATCGGCCGAAATACAGTTGAACACGGACGCCACGCGGATGACGCAGGCCTTTTCCGGCAGCGGTTATATCCAGCAGATCGTGTTGAGCGAGGTTGAAGAATTCAGGACGCGGTATCGCGGAGAAAGTTCTTTGCCGGTACGTCTGGAACTGCGTGCCCGCTTCAATCCCACGCTGGATAAAAGCTGGTTCGGCGCGCTGTCCCAGATCATCAACCACATTGCGATGCTGTCGATCATCCTGACGGGTGCAGCACTGATCCGCGAACGGGAGCATGGCACGATCGAGCATTTGCTGGTCATGCCCGTGACGCCGTTTGAGATCATGCTCAGCAAGGTATGGTCGATGGGGCTGGTTGTGTTGCTGGCCGCTTTCATATCACTTCAACTGGTCGTCAGGGGCGCACTGGGCGTGCCGGTGGCCGGCTCTCAGCTGCTCTTCTTTGCGAGCGCTGCGCTGGTTCTGTTCGCGACGACATCACTCGGCATATTCATGGCGACGATCGCCCGGAACATGCCGCAATTCGGCATGCTGTCGGTTCTGGTACTGTTGCCGCTCCAGATGCTCTCGGGCGGTACGACCCCGCGCGAGAGCATGCCCGAATTCGTTCAGAACGTCATGCTCGTCGCGCCGACGACGCACTTCGTGCAACTGGGGCAGGCCATCCTGTTCCGTGGCGCAGGCATCGATGTCGTATGGCCGCAAATGCTGGCGGTCACCGCGATCGGCACCGTATTTTTCGTTATCGCGTTGAGGCGTTTCCGCAAGACCATCGCATCGATGGCCTGAAGCAGCAGCTAGACATCCAGCCGCTGCTTCACGTCCGTCAGGAAATCGACATGCGCATCGGCGGTTGTATAGCCCCGATACATCGTGCCGACGCTGGCATGCGTGCCGCCGGCGTCACGCCAGCGGCGCAGCGTGTCGAGTGTTTCCGGCACGTCGAGCCCGCGCCCGGTCTTGTCCTGCAGCACGAGGTGAAAACCGAAGCCGCCCACTGGTCGTTCGCTCTGCGCGAGCAATTCCTTGATGCGGGTGATGCCGGGAAGCGCACTTTCCTCCAAACCGGCCGCGAAGG
>NZ_JAPCWC010000051.1 GCF_026420865.1 Novosphingobium clariflavum
AATCGCGGTCATTTACATGCGAGATACCCATTCAAGCTGCTGGTCGCAGGCGGGCCGTTGATTGAGGGAATTCTTCGTCGAGTGATGGGCCCAACCAAAATCCATCAAGCGTTGTGCAGGGGAGGATCAGTGCTGCGCAAGCGGGGAGGGTTTTACACTGAACCTGCCTTCAATGCGTAGCCCGCCCGTGGCGGTCTCGCGTCGCCATGTAGCGTAGAGCGAATTGAGCGTGCAACGTGGCGTCGATTGTAATGTCCTCAGGACTTGCTCGCATCATGAGTCGGCCGGCCGTGGTTTTGGCAGCATTGAGCGCAATTGCCGGAGTTCCGCGTCTTTGGCTTCCAACGCAGCCTCCAGCATGATGATACGATTGAGCAACTGGTTGATCACGTTTCGCAGCTCGGCCTTGCCGCTCGTGCTTTGTGGTTTAGCCTTCGGCGGCTTCGGAGCTTCATCGAACAAAGCGAGAAGTTTGGAGCATCGATAGGCCGTCGCTCGACTGACCCCCGCCTCGCGCGCAACATTGGTTATGCTCAGCTTGCCATTCGTCGCGGTGCCTTTGCCGTCGCGCAAGCGGTTATAGGCGTCAAGCAGCGCGACGGTGGCTTGCGATTTCCGGGGAGGGTTCGCTTTCGTCGTCATCGTTCGACCTGTTCCAGCAACTGCCTGTAAATATCGATCTGTGCCTCAATGGCGTGTTTCTGGATCGGGCTGATGTTCTTGCCATTTTTCATGGTCTCGGCATCTGCGATGCATGATTGCAGAGCCAGCACATGCCGCCTCGCCACCACGCTGTTCGGACAACGAGCAGGCTGGCACCTCGTAAATGCCGGCTGCGCCTCAGCTCCTTTCACCTTCAAGCAGAGGGCGTGGTCGGCATAGAAGAAGCAGTCGTTGATATAACCCGGATGAAGCGTGACGGCGGTGTTCGAGAGCATTTTTGCGCGGCGCCGATCATCAACGACCGTGCCGGGCAGATCTCCGATCTTGTTTCTGATGCTTGTAAATTCGGCGACGAGTTTCGATCGCATGGGGCCGCCTGGATTGATCCCTGCCTTCCAGTCCTCGTACATCTCGACGATATCGCTGAGCTGAGCGAGGCGACGTTCCTCTTCGATCTCCGAACGGAAGCCGGATTGGGAAGTGCCCGCATAGCCTTCGAACATCATGGCGCTCGCGTGCCCATATTGTATCATGCCCGCGATCACGCCGAAGGGCTGACTGGCGATGTACCATGCAAGGGTGCGGCGGAGCTGACGCGTGCGCCACCGCCAGGGTTCATCACCCTCGTCCGGGATATGATAAAGTGCCAGTATGCGGTCGGCTTCGGCGGGCGCCGCCGCTGCCATTTCTTCGGCGAGCCGGCGACACTCTTTGGCAAAGTAATTCAGGTATACGGTCGATTGATGCGCCGTAAGCTGGACATTGCCCACCCCCCGAATCAAGGCCGGTTTGAACAGGGGCTCATCATCTCGCGGCGCTTCCGTTCGATCGGCGCTGTTGTGTAGATAGTCCTGCAACCGTATTGCTGCCAATACGGCCCTGGCAACAGGCTCTATCACGGTCCAGCGATGTTCAGCGCCGTCGACGTTTTTACGGGTTTTGAAGATTCTTCCGACGAGTTCGTAGCCCTTAACCTTCCCATGTTCGTCGCGCATGAGTCTGAGGCAACCACGCTTGAGCGCGGCCGCTTCCTCGCCGCGCATTCCTGATAATAGGCCGATTACGAGATAGCACGCGGCTATCGCCGGTATGAAGGTATAACGGCTGCTGAAGCTGGGAAGATGCGACCGCCACGCAATGTTTGTTCCTGGCATGCTGGCCCAACCACTGCTTGCGCCTGGGCGCTCGGTTCCGAGTTGCGAGATTGCCTTCTCGAGCATAGCTGAGCGTGCCTTCAGCACTGCCACGCCGAGGCCGCTGGCCTTGCAGATTTCTGGCCACGCGGGTCGACCATCTTGGGTCGCCGGTACTCCAGAGCCCGATGCTTCAAGCGCATCCAAATAAGCGCGCAGGCGCTGGTCGCTTAGTTTCGGTGACACTCTCTGCCGACGCGCGGCGATGTTGATGCCAGCTATACGATGTCGGGCGATAAGATCGTCGATCCCATGATGGACGTAGAACATGGCCCACCGCAACGCCGGCGCGCTAATGGCTTCCGGTATTCGCGGTGTGACATTTTCTCGGCCACCCCGGTATCCCGCGATCCTAGTCGCTGAACGGTTACCCCAAGGAGCTATCTCGATTCCCCGGAACGACAGGGAGGGCGTATAGAGCGCAAGTCGCCGTACGCAGAGGATCTTGTAGACAAGAGTTGCCGGTGCGAGGTGCCGCTTCGCGGACAGCCACTGATCCAGCCAAGGCTGATCGATCTCGTGGAGTCGAAGTCCGGCTTCCCGCACTTCTTGTAGAAAATGCCGGATTATATTGCCGACCTGCATCAGCGAACCAGGTTTCAGGACGCCGAGGCGGCCGCGCACATTGTCTCGGGAGTCGTAGTTTAAAGACAGGAACAGGTATTCTCGTATGAGCTCCCGCTCATCAGCATCGGCGATCCGACCGAAGCAGATACAGGCTTCATGGGCCTTTGTCGGCCGCGCGATGGCACATTCGAGCAGCCACTTATCGTCCCCGACCAGAGAGATATTCTGCTGCTCACGGCCACTCACGACCATCTGGGGCGGAATCACCAATGCCGAACGGTCAATCCGCCAAGATGCTTCGGCACGTTCCAGAACCCGACGCATGTTCAGCCCCGCTGAAGATGTGGCGGCAGCGCTGGCGCCACAGCGGCATTTTCCGCCGTGGACCGAGCCTGTTCGATATCGCCAGCGTCGAACACGGGGAGTATCTGTACCATAATTCGATTATGGTCGGCGCTGTAGCGCTCGTGCCACTCCGCTTCCGTCATGACGGCGCGCCGTTCAGCTAGCCATGTCAGATAGGTCAGCAATGCAGGCAGTTTTCGTGCGGTGAACACTGCATTCGAGCAATGGAGGCAGCCGGTGAACGCGGTGGCGCAGGAGCCGTTGTCGTTCCGCCCAAGAGGGCTCGACCAAAAGCCGGAACACATGCCAAGGAACGTATCGGCATCGCCTGAGACCAACGACGCGACCGCGCCTGCGTCGAGCTTTTGGTTTCCGATCGAGAGGCCGGATGCGAGCGCGCTGACTTCCTCCTTCGGTGGCAGGACCAACGGCATCATCGCCATGTCGAACAGTTGACCTTCAGCGACCGCTACCGAGCGTGCATGCTCTTCTCGAAGCCCGTCCACCGCGGCATAATGCCGAGCGGCAACTGGCTTCGAGTGATCGCTCGCGAAGCGCCGAAGGTGGCCTGTGTGGCGCAAGTAATTGTCCCGCTTCACCGTCTTCCTTAGCCGGGCGGGAACGATCTTGGTTATCGGCTTGCCCGCTTCGTCGACGAGCCCAAGGCTCCTGATCGCGGCATAGAAGTTGTGGGTAGAAAGGCTGAACCGCCGCCAGCTCGGCAGTCCGGCTGCAACGAAGCCCACCCACAGGTAATCCGCATTCGGGTCCCCTCGATCGGCCATTCGCTCGGCGGCGGGTCGGGATAGTTCGAGGGCAAGGCGAACGAGTCCGCCGGGCGTATTAATTCCACCATCACGCACGCGTTCGCGCTTGATCTTCGCGCGGGGGCCGCCTCGTCCCTTTGTGTATTCAATGGAGACGTACCCTCTCGCGGGGTTCTTCAGGCAGTCGCGCCGCAGGGTCCGCAGGCATTCTATCGGCATTTCGACCCGGAGCGCGATGGCGATGATGAAGCAGATCGCATCAGGCAGGGTCAGAACGAGAAGATCGCTGGCCGCGGCGATGGCAACCTTGCGATATTTGAACATGTCGAACTCGCTTCGAGCGGGGCGCGTGCCGTCGGCGACCCTCAGGAACACATTCTCAAAGCGGCTCCTCTCCGGCTTGTTTCGCAAAGCTTCGATCTGCTCGCGGCCCGACAAGATCCTTTCGCGTGTAGCTACCACGCTGCGATCAGCGGCGTCTTTCAGGACGCGAGCGACGAACGGTGTCAACGGTTCGCGGGGCCGTAATGCCGTTCCGTTGTGCCGGCTCGTGAAGTTGATCCGCGCCTTCAGATCCGGACGAAGCAGATCAGGGTTTCGTTCGTCTATCGCGCGAAGGCCGTGAACAAGGCAACGGAACCGGGAGTATTGACCCCGAACGTCGCAGGCATCGATGTCAGCGGCCGTGATCACGCGAAGCCCCCCGTTGAGGCGCCCGCTGGAGGACAGATGTTTCCCGAGCGGGATCCAGCTCTGTCGATACTGTTCGACACTCGGGACGGCCAGGCCGGCGAACAGCTCGTTCATCATCGGCCCAAGGTACAAGGCAAGATCGCGACCCAGGCCTTCGTTCCCCACCTCGTGCAGCAACCAGGTCATTTCGCGCCCGACACCGTCACGATGATGATAGGCTACGATCGCGTCGGCTCGCGGCTCCTCATCCTGCTGCGGAGGTAAATCGCGGAACGAGAGGCGAGGGCGACCCACTGCTAGAAGAAGCCCATCAGACGAGAGTCCAGCGCCTCGGCCGCCTGATCTACGATTTCGAAGGCTTCATCGAGGTAGGTGAGATATTTTTCAGTGGTCAGGACGCTGGCGTGACCCAGCCATCGCTGGACCCGGCGCAAGGGGTCGCTGACAACCTTCATGTAGATTTCCTCGGTTCGATCCGGGACAGATCGATCGTCGAGCCTCATCACTTCCGCTTTGACGAGGTGTGTAAGCCAGTAGACGGCAAAGGTATGCCGGAGGGTATGGGGCGATACGTGTAGGTCCCAGCCCATGTCCTCCGACAACTTCTTGCTGGTACGCCGGAATATCGACTGCCATGCCGCGGGGGTGAGGGCTTGGCCGTCCTGCGCCAGCCACAATGCTGCCGGCTGCGCACTTTCCAATGGTGCGCCCGATCCGGGCAGCAATAGGAGGTTGCGTCGTTCGTCGATGCGCAGAGTCGCCAGTGATCGAGGGCGCCGCTCGCCCTTGATCAAAACGCGTTGCCCGCCTGCAAGCGTGCCGATGAGCGGCTGCCGCATGGTCCGGACCCCACCCGCGCGTCGCCAGCGATCGACCAACTGGCTCCGCTCCTCGCGAATATAAGCGTCGATGAAGTTACTGGCTACCCGCCTCGGGAACGGCACTGATCGAGGTTTGCGCCCTTTGGTGATTCTGGCGGGCAGGTCGATCATGGTGCTGCGACAGCCGTGAAAGACGCGGGCGTTCGTCGTCGGAAGCTCACCGATCAGAAGGCTTGCGCCTTCTTCGAGCCTAACCCCTGTCGTCACAAGCAGCTCGGCGAACGCGGCATCGCGCATCGGATTCCGCCGGTGAGTGATGCCGTTCGCGTAACCCCCACCGAGCAGGCCTTGGTCTCGGAACAGAACGTAATCCTCGAGCGGGATCATGCGGATCGTATCTTCGGCAACCGCGCCATCACGGCGGAATCTGGTTTTCGGCGCAACTGATATCAGTCCTGCGTCCTCGCTGGCGGCCCATTGATAGAACCGCGTTAGCGCCGCAGAGGTGCGCTTCCAAGACGATCCCGATAGTCGGAGCTCGCCCGGCCCTTCGAGCCGAAGGCTGCGATATTTCCCTACGTCGGCACTCGATGCGTCGAGTAACGACTTTGAACGCGCATCCCGCAGGTAACGGGCAAAGACCTGAAGATCTCGAGCATAGTGGCCTGCGCTGGCAAGGGACACGCCATCGGATCGCAGGAACGTGATGAACGAATTGACTTCTACAACGGGGCTTCCGTCGGAATGAAGGAGAGAAGGGAGATTTGTTTCGGGTAAGTATTTGATTGCGTCCTGCTTTATGGAGTCATCAAGCGCAGGCCGGATCATCGTCCCATCAAGAAGTATAGGCTCGACGCCGAGCCAAGGATCGAACGGGAAAAGATGCACTGAACCCTCGACATGACACTGGGCGTTTCCATTTTATTGCCCCGACCCGATCGATAATGGGACAATATCCTTATCCCGTCAAAGGGAATGGATCGTCTCAATGGCGACATAATGGCTGTGCATCGCCAACCGGCCCGAGGAAATCCGCGCGCTTCCCGCATGGTGCCTGCGCCTCATCGTTCTGGTCGAGGCGCGCGCCGCGCCGCGACTGCATACTGTCGAAGGTCTGTGGCGCAGGACGACCCGGGCGCGGCCCGGCTCGATGACGCTCTTCATTCGGGCCGAGCAGCTGCTTCCCCCGGATGAAATCGACCGCATCGTGCGCGACGCGCCGACAGACCTCATCCGGTTCCAGGACGTTGCGGGCCAGATACCCATCGGCGAGCGACCGACGATGACCGACTGGCTCGATCGCTTCCATGCCGCTTTCCCCCAACGAGGCCGCGGACCCGCGCACGCGATCGCCGCCTGACCGCATTTCGCAAAACCCAACCCCGCAAACGGAAGGATCGATCATGATCTGCGCCGCCACCGATACGCGCATCGACACCATAGGCCGCCTCAACGACCGTTGCCGCCAAGGCCTCGATCGCACCGCCCGCATCGTCGTCACCCGTACCTGCCTCGGCGCTCTTGCCGGCGATACGCCTGCGTCCGAAGCGATCGCACAGGCCCATCTCCTCCAGGCCCTGCGCCGCTGCACGTTCGACCCCCGCGACAGGGAGCGCAATCGCGGCGAGTTTACCGTTGGCGACGTCCGCGTCTTCTTCTCGATCGACTATTATGACGAAAGCCTCGAATATGGCTCCGAGGACCCCGCTGACGCGCGCATCACGCGCCGCGTGCTGACGCTCATGCTGCGAGAAGATCTGTGACGATCGAAATCGTCCTTGGCCTCCCCCATCTGGCGAACGGCCCGCTTCTGGCGCGCGCTGCCGCGCTGCGCGCGCCCGTTCTGATCTCGGCCAATTGCCTGTCGCGCTGGCGCAAGGGCGATGGGTGGCGTCAATGGTCCGGATGGCGAACCGGGACCCTCGCCCATGCGAGAGGCCTCGCAAGTCTCGACCTCGATTCCGCAGGCTACACCATGATGGTGCGCTACCGCGGCCTGCCATGGTCGATCGCCGATTATATGACCCTGGCCGCATCCTATCCCTTTCGGCGCATATCGTCGGTCGATTACTGCTGCGAGCACGAAGTCGCCCATGACCGGGAAGAGGTTCTCGACCGCATCGCGCGCACTGCCGCAACCAACCGCGAATGCTTCGCACGCGCCGGCGATCTCGGCATCCGCCAACGGTTCATGCCGGTGATCCAGGGCCGCGAGCCCGACGACTATGCACGATCGCTCGATTCCATCGACGCGATCGTCCTTCCCGGCTCGGTCATCGGTGTCGGCAGCATGTGCCGTCGGCCGACCCACGGACCCCAGGGACTGATCGCCGTCGTCGAACGGCTCACCCATAACCTGCCCATCGGGACGAAGGCACATCTCTTCGGGGTCAAGGGCGACGCTCTGCCTTATCTTGCGCCTTTCGCACGCTGGATTGCCTCGATCGACAGCCAGGGATGGGGCATCGCGGCACGCCGGCATGCCCTGCGGCATCGCATCTCCAAGACGGACCGGCTTGCAGCCGACTTCATGGAACGCTGGTATCGAACCCAATGCGAGCGTCTGCTCGAACCCCCGCGCTTCGTGACCGAGGCCGCAGACATCCCGGTCCGGCCCCCGCCGCTCGATCCGTGGGAACAAGCCATCGCGCAGGCGCGGGCGGAAATCCGCGACCTTATAGAAACCGGCGAGCTCGACCATGACGCGATGACAGATGCCTGGGTCGAGGGCTGGGCCGCGGACATCTGGCACAGCCGGCGCCCCGAGACGTCGCGCTACGCTGCCTGACACGCTTCACGGCCCAAGGACGCTCCCATGCTCACCACCCGTTCACAACGCTGGCGCGACCGGCGCAGCCTCTTCGTCTCGAACGACACGGTGATCGAGCCGTCGCGCTATGCCGTCGATGCCGTCAGCCACGAGATCGCCAGGGCGTTCCTCGCCGATCATCATTACCTGCCCCGCTATCCCGCCGCCCAGCTGGCGTGCGGCCTGTTCGGCCCGGGCGCCGCGGGGCGTTCCTCGCTCGTAGGTCTGATCGTCTTCGGCGTGCCCGCGAGCAACGCGGTGATTTGCCGGCACACCGGCTATGCCGATGCTGCACGCGGCTGCGTCCTTCAGCGTCTCCTGTGCCTGCCCAGTGTCGCAGCCAACGGCGAGAGCTTCTTTACAGCCCGTGCCTTCAGGTTGTTGCGCCAGGCTAAACCTGCCATCGATGCCGTCGTCAGCTTTTCCGATCCTGCCTTCGGTCATTGCGGCGTCGTCTATGCCGCTCTCTCCGGGGCCTATCGGGGCACAACGAGGCCGAGGACTGTCCTGCGCCTCGCCGGGCAGACGATATCCGGGCGCGCCCTCTCCAAAATCCGCTCACTCGATTCAGGACATGGCGGCGCAATCGCCCACCTTGTGAATCTTGGCGCGCCTGCGCCCATGTCCGGCGAACATCCCGCCGACTGGCTCACCCGCCTGACCAAACGCGGCATCCTCACGCGCGATCGCCAAAGCCCGCTGTTTACCTATTGCTTCGAGTTGACCCGCGACGCGCGCCGAAGAGGCCAGGACCTGCCTCGACTTGCCTATCCGCGCCGAAGCGACGTCATTCGCGATCGCCTGTCCCAAGGCGTGAACGGCAAAACATAGGATCGGTTTTCGTCACCCGGCATTCTGCAGCGTGACCCGGAAACATTCGTCAGGAATTGACCTTCCAAGGAGACGCGACATGAGCCGTCACGATTTCACCGGCATCGAACCCGATGTCAGCGTCAGCATCGGTTGGGACCGGCCATTGAACAGTTTCTTCGTTCACGTTCTACGACCGCATCCCCATCTCGATGGCGAGGATGACACGATTGTCTGGCACGGGACGGAACCTGGCGAGCTGAAATCGGCTTCCGACGCCATCGCGATCGCGTCACGCTGGGCGCGGCTTCCTGCCGACCTTGGCCGCATTCTCGAAACCGACCGGCTGAAAACGCTCGGCGCAAAGGATGGACCGGCGCAGATCGCGATGAAGCGGCGCCTCTTTGGCGACTGAACCATAGGCAGAAGGTGAGGGGGATGGGCGCGATCGATCAATAGCGATCGACGGAGAACCCCATGCCCCATGTCATCGACCTCGGTGCCGGTCCCACCAACGAGGATTGCGCGCAGCTTGGCCAATCGCCCGACTTCGACGCGCTCAACCGCCTCGAAATCGCAACCTACAAATGCGCGCTGATCGCGCGCTACGGCGCGCCGCCTCCCGGCTGCCGTCTCGCTGCCCTGTCGAACGCCCACGATTTCGGCCGCTACGTCACGCTCGTCCTGCACATCGACGACGAGACCGACGAGGCCGTCTGTGCCTATGCCGAACAGGTCGAGGAGGGCCTTGGCACCTGGCTCGAAGCCGGGTTCAGCGCGCCTGTCATCCATGACGGCGAAACCCCCCGGATCGTGCATCCCGATTCCACCGCCGCGGTCGTGAGCGCCCTGCTCATCACTCGCCCGCGTCCCGACGGGCGCTTCCCGGTCCCCGATTTCGAGACCCTCCACACCAACCTTGCAGGCGCCTTCCCGGACGAGGCCGCGACCGCACGCGCGCGTCTGTCCGACGCCAAAAGCGCCTGACCGCGCCTGTTCCCAACCCTGACGGAGATCAGCATCATGGCGAACACTTACACCAAAGCCGCCTTCACCATCCTCATGAGCCATGCCGACGCCATGCTCCTTCGCGTCGCCGAGCAAGCCTGCGACATCCTCGACACAGGCGGCGAGGACGAGGATCTTGCGCGGCAATATGACGCCCTCGATCCGGCATTCCGGGCTGTCTTCCCCCCTGAAGGCGCCTCGAAGTTCGGAACCTTCCTCGCGATCTTTCCCGATCCTGGCTTCCCCTGTCTCGACTGCGCCATCGACATCCGGTCGAACGACGACAACGACGCTCAAGTCACATTCAGCGGCGAACAGTTCGGCGTCGAACAGGTCGCCAACCTGCTCCTGGCAGCATGCAAATCCGCGCTTCCCTGCGGCTTTGCCTGGGTGTCGGACTGCGACCGGCTTCGTCCCGGCGAATTTGCCGGAGGGTGTGTCGTCGTCACAGGGGACGGCGTCCGCTTCCATTCGACCCAGACGATCCTCGAGCGCGCACTGCACCGCATCGAAGCGGGGGCAGACAGCGGCGTCGATGGCGTCGTGCTCGCCGTTAGCGATCCCTCGAGCGGCGATATCGGCTTCTGGAACGATGCGACCCAAAGTCTCGGATTGCTCTGCCACGCGAGCGTCTATCATCCCTCGCGCGCCGCATCCTGGGAAAACGTGCCATTCGAAGAATTCGACTGGATGGCGCTTCCGCAAAACCTCGCGGCCTGATCGGCCATGGTCACCACCGACACATCGCATCGCATATCCGGTCTGCCCGCGATCGCAGTGCCTCCCGCCATGCTCGAGGCCATCGCAGCAGGCGCATGGATCGTGTTCAACCTTTCGGGCGGCAAGGACAGCTCGGCCGCGATGTTCACGGTCAACCCGCTACTCGACGCACTCGGCCACCCCCGTGAGCGTCGCCTTGCCCTCCATGCCGATCTCGGCCGCGCCGAATGGGACGAGACCCCGGCGACGGTTGAGGATCTTTCCGCTCTGGCAGGTCTGCCCCTTACGATCGTCCGCCGCGCTGCGGGTGATCTGTTCGATCGCTGGGCCAAGCGCTTTGCCAACGGCAAGGCGCGCTACGAGGCGCTCGAAACCTACAATCTGATAGGCCCCTGGTCTTCCTCGGCGCTTCGGTTCTGCACATCCGAGATGAAAGCCCATGTCATCGGCCCGCACCTCGCACGAACCCTCCGCGGCGCGACCATCGTAAATGTCCTGGGACTTCGGCGCGACGAAAGTCCCGCTCGCGCTCACACGCCCGAATGGAAACCCGATCCTCGCTACGCGCCAGCGGGCAATCCCCACGGCACCCGCATGATGCTGTGGAACCCGCTGACGCACTGGACGACGCCGCAAGTGCTGGCTGCCCACGCCACGCTGCATATTCCGCTCCACATCGCCTATACCTGCCATGGCAGTTCGCGCCTTTCCTGCCGCTTCTGCGTTCTCCAATCGCTCGCCGACGCCAGAGCGTCAGCATCGGCGCCGGCCAATCGCGACGCGCTTCTGCATCTGGTCGATCTCGAAGCGAGTTCGACCTTTTCCTTCCAGCCTGGCCGGTGGCTCGCGGACACAGATCCGCGCCTGCTACCCGACGATCTCGCGCGACGGATCGGCACGGCCAAGGCCGACGCCGCCGAGCGTCGCCGCCTCGAAACCGCGATGCCGCCCGAACTGCGCTACGTCAGGGGCTGGCCGCCCCGCATGCCGACCCATGACGAGGCCGCGATCATCACGGCGTCACGGGCACCGATCCTGGCGCGCCACGATCTCTCCAACCTTTACCCGACCGCAAACGCCGTTCGCGCGCGCTTTGCCGACCTCATCGATGTCAGGCGCGCCGCCTGACCCCAGCAAGGACCGCTTCCCATGGCCGATATGACCGATCTCCCCGTCATGAGCCGGGCCGATGCCCTCGCCATCGGCTTTGCCGGGTTCAACGATGTCCCGCACAAGGCGATCGACGTCCCCGACGGGGCGTTCACCATCACCGCAAGAACAAGCGAGGGTCGCCGCGTCACCTTCTGCTTTCTCGAAAAGACCTACGGCGGACCACCCCGGTTCATCGACATCCAGTTCCACGATCGCGGCACCCATATTCCCAACGCCGACGGCGGGGTCTCGCCGACATTCAACGCCTTTGCGATAACCCGCGGCGGACGCTTCGTCGCCGATAGCCGCTCTCTCGACGAAACCCGCAAGCCGACGATCCTGGTCCTCTCGCTCGACAAGGCCGGGGAAGAAGCTGCGCACCCGACACGGCCCGATGGCGGCAGGAAGGACCGCAACCTTGCCGACCTGCTCGACCGCGCCGCAGCGGTCATCGCCGATCCCGACAGCGAGATCCGCTCGGACCGCAACGATCTGGTCGACAGCCTCCATGCCGAGGCCGCGATCCGGCGCCACCGGACCGATGCGTCATGACCGTCCCCACGACGGCACCATCGGACGCCTGACCGAAGGGAGAGGGAAGCGAGGGACTTGGATCGGGGATGAATTCCAGCCCCGGCAACAACGGAGTCCCCCATGCGCAGCATCCTTGCCTTCTACGAGATCGATCGCGCCTATGGCGGCCCTGAAGAGGGCGGTTGGTTCTACGATACCGGCACTTTCGTCCGCGCGATCGCGCTCCATTTCGACGAACGGACCGCGATCGACGCCATGCAGCGAGCCAACCGCCTTCTCGCACGCCTCCAGCACCATCGCACGCCGGTCAGCTCGGTCACCTATAGCGGCGGACGCTATCGGGCCTTCGTTTTTTCCGGACTGCCGCCCGCGCGCTTTCCCGCCGAGCGCCCCCGCTACGCCTGATCCCTCCCACCTCGAAAGGAACAGCGCCATGTACCGCGTCCATTATTACGACAGCAGCGAAGCGGCGTATGACGCCTGCCTCGACACACCCTGCATCGAGGAGGGCGATGTCATCGCCATCCTTTCCGAGCATGTCATCGGTCTCGCCTCGAGCGATCCCATCGCCATCACGCTCGAACATGGCGCGTTCCGCGCCGTTCCCGCGATGCCGGCGTCGCGACTGCTCGAAGAACTGGTGTACGACAGGGACCAGCTGCGACACGCCGTCGAACTGGCACTCGCCCACCATTTGCCGGTCGCACCCCATTTTCTCGCCTTCGCGCTGCGCAACGTGCCCTTGCCTGTCACCTGCACGGTCGTCGCACTGACGCTCGACGACATCATGGTCGCAGTCGACGCGATCCGGCATCACGAGACGCGGCTCAACAAACGCGCCGGACTGGTCGATCCCCAGACGTCGCACGGACTCTTTCTCGCCTCGACGCTGCGCAAGCTCGCGACGGCCCGCAGGCATCTATCCGAGCATCCTCCGCTCGAACATCCCACGCATCCCTCGGGCTGACCCTTATCGTCGCCCCGGCATCGTCGAACGATGCCGGAACCGGCTGCGCCGGCAGGGAAGGGGGAGCGGATCGGCAATCCGGACATGGGGTCCGGATCTCTGCCGAAAGGTCATGACCCATGTGCATCGATCCCAATGCCGAACCCGTCGCCTTCGCGCTCGACACCAAACTCTGCCATCTTTTGCCGACGCTCTCCGACGCGCATCGCGAGGCCATCGCTCACGATCTCGCGCGCACCGCGATCTTCATGGCAACCGCGATGGCAGCGGACATGGCCCAGGATGCCGTAAATGGCCTGGTGCCCATCCCTGCGATGCCCCGTCTCGGCAAGCCGCCTGCGCCCGCGACGGTCCCACCTGCCGAAATCGTCGACATCGTGACGCTGACGCCCGCGATCCCGCCCATCGTCGCTGTCATGCAGAAAACCACCGACGTCACGGTTGCGGGCGTCAGCGAGCGCGACGGCTATACGTTCGGCATCGACAACCGGACCGATCGACTGATCGACATCCGACACGCAGGCAAACGCTGGTGCATGACGCCCGACGACGAATCGAGCGCTGTCGTTTCGCGCGCGATCGGCGCCCTTGTCGCCGCGCATGCTGATATCGGCACTGCCTTGACCCGGCAGATAGCGCGCTGATCGCAGGACATCTGCCCAGCTGAAACTCTCCCCGGCATGGCCGGATCGCACCACCGTCCGCGTGAAGAACGCGGTCGGTGAGGGGCGCATTCGCGCCCTGCCCGGCCAAG
>NZ_JAPCWC010000052.1 GCF_026420865.1 Novosphingobium clariflavum
TAGTCGAACACCAGGTGTCACGAGATTGGCGCGCCCGATGGCATTATACAGGCCGGCCGGTGCCAGCTCGGCGCGGCGCATGCCGAAAAGCGTATCGAAGCGCCCGTAATGGCCACCTGGTTTGTGGCCGCTCGCCCGATCGAATTCGATCGATAGGCGCGGTTTCCAAGGACCGGCAAAGCTAAAGCCGACATCCGCGTGCAGAAAGCTCGCCCTTACCAACTGCGAAGGCGCAAGCGCGGCCGTCGACATGCTGATGTGACCGGTCTGATAGAGTGCTTCCATCTCGAAATCGACCTTGCCGGCGCGCGGTTCTGCGATGAGCCGGCCACCGATGGTATCGAGCGACCGATCTCGGGTCGGACGGCCTGGCGCATCGCGCTCCCCCAAATGAAAATAGGTCATCTCAGCCATCGCCGGGCCGATCGCCTTCGCCTTACTGATCTGGCCGCCCCAGAGCACGAGATCGAAACTCTCGCGGTCGAGCCTGACCTTGCTGCTGCGCAGGCTGGCATTGTCGTCAGGAAGCCGAACCTGCGGCAACGTGTATATCAGCGTCGCCTTCCAACCGCCGCGCGCCGATATATCCGCGCGAAGCCCGGAATAGCCATTGGTAGTGTTACGATAGTCGTCGGCGGCGACCAGCCGGCGCGAGCCGAGATTGAGCATCATGCGCCCGGCGGTCAGCGTCAGCTTCGAACCCTTCCCGAACACATTGTCGAAGTCGCCCGCGACATAGGCTTGGACCGGCTCGAGCGTGTTGACCTCGTTGGTGGTGACGGGCGTCCCATCACCCTCGCCCCACACGCGGCTGTCGTAGAGCTCGATCGCCGCACGCCAATGGTCCGAACGATATTCGGCGAGAATGTTGGTGCGCAGGTTCACGAGATCATCGCTTTGATTGAATCCGACACGCGGCTGACCGTCGATGACCTCGTAGCGCAGGCGCATCGCGCCCGAGAGCGACAAGCCGTCGCCTGCCTGCTGCGCCTGCGCGGCGCCTGGAGCGGTAGCCACGACCAGCGCTGATACCAGCCAAGTTAGTTGTGATATATGTGTTCTATCGAATCGCATTGTATGATATACATGCACCATTATGGCATCGATCGAAACTGCGAACTGGCTGGCTCTGCTCCATCAGCTCCCGACCAAGCCACCCTATCTGCGGGTGAAGGTCTGGCGGAGGCTCCAGACGATCGGGGCGGTGCCGCTCAAGAATGCTGTGCACGTCCTTCCCAAGAGCGATGCGAACGAAGCGACCCTACGCGTCTTGCTGGAGGAGATCGTCGTGGCGGGCGGCGACGCCATCCTGCTCGATGCGATCCTGCTGGCGGGACAGAGCGATGCCGACGTGCGCGGATTATTCGATGCCGCGCGCGATGCCGATTATTCCGAGATAGCGCAGGCGGCCCGCCTGCTGCTTGAAACCGGGCCGGCAAGCGGCGCCGAGATCGTGAAGCTGGAGAAGCGCCTCGGCGACGCCGCAATGCTCGACTTCTTTGGGGCACATGGGCGGCAGGATGCCGAGGCTGCGCTCGCCGAGCTTGACCGTCAGCGCTACCAGCATCCCGACGTCAGTCGGTCGATGCCGGCCTCGGACGAACCGCGCGATCTAATCGGTAAAACCTGGGTGACCCGGCGCGGCGTGCATGTCGATCGCATCGCCTGTGCCTGGCTCATCCGCCGGTTCATCGACCGCAATGCAGTCTTCAAGTTCGTCGATGGACGCAGCTATGCGCCCGAAGCCGGAGAGCTTCGCTTCGACATGGCCGATGCAGAGTTCACTCATGAAGAGGATCGGTGCAGCTTCGAGACCATCGTCATGCGCGCAGGCCTGGGCGAAGACGCCGGACTCGTCGCAATCGGCGAGATCATCCACGACCTCGACATTGCTGACGCCAAGTTCAACCGGCCTGAAACAGCGGGTCTCGGCGCGATGCTGTCGGGCGTGTGCGCATCCACCGACGACGATCTGGAGCGTATCGCAAAGGCCGGCGATGCGCTCGACCAGTTCCACGCCTTTTTCAGTGCCCGGAGGGTCGAGCGATGAGCAGCGTTATCACCGACGAGCAGATCGCGCTCCGGCTCAAGGCGCATGATCACGGCATTGCCTTTGGCGAAGCGGTGCGGGTTTGGGCGCGGATCGCAGCACTGAGTTTCGGCGGCCCGGCCGGGCAGATCGCGGTGATGCACCGCATCCTCGTCGATGAGAAACGCTGGATCGGCGAGGAGCGATTTCTCCACGCGCTCAACTACTGCATGCTCCTGCCGGGGCCGGAAGCCCAACAGCTCGCCATCTATATCGGCTGGCTGCTCCACAAGACGAAAGGCGGGCTGGTCGCAGGCACATTGTTTGTGCTGCCGGGCTTCCTCGCGATCCTCGGGCTCAGTTACGTTTACGTATTACTCGGGCATGTCCCGCTGATCGAGGGCCTGTTCTTCGGGCTCAAGGCCGCCGTGCTGGCGGTGGTGGTACAAGCGGTGGTTCGCGTCGGATCGCGCGCGCTCAAGAACAGTGTCATGCGCGGTATCGCCGTCGCCGCCTTCGTCGCGATCTTCTTCCTCGGCGCGCCGTTCCCGCTGATCGTGCTGCTCGCCGGCATTGTCGGCTATGTCGGCGGCCGATCTGGCAGTCCAGCGTTTCGTGGCGGCGGGGGCCATGGTCCGGGCGGCGGCGCGATCGTGCATGACCGTGATACCGCGCTGGGAGAAGCGCTGCCCGAGCATGCCCGCGCCAATCTCGGGTGGTCGCTCAAGATCTCGGGCGCGCTGCTCATGCTCTGGCTTGCACCAGTGCTGGCGCTCGTCCTGTTGCTTGGTTCCGACGACGTCTATGCGCGCATCGCCACGTTCTTCAGCCAGATGGCGGTGGTGACCTTCGGCGGCGCCTATGCGGTGCTCGCCTACGTCGCGCAGCAGGCGGTCGACCAATATGGCTGGCTCAAGCCCGGCGAGATGCTCGACGGGCTCGGCATGGCGGAGACCACGCCCGGGCCGTTGATCATGGTCACGCAGTTCGTCGGCTTCCTCGCGGCCTATCGCGATGCCGGCGGGCTGGCTCCGCTAATCGCCGCGACGCTCGGCGCCATCCTGACCACCTGGGTCACCTTCGTGCCGTGCTTCCTCTGGATCTTTGCCGGTGCGCCGTTCATCGAGCGGCTGCGCGGTAACAAGGCCTTGTCGGCAGCACTGACCGCGATCACGGCCGCGGTCGTCGGCGTCATCCTCAACCTCGCCATTTGGTTCGCGATCCACACGCTGTTCGGCCGCGTGCAGCCGATCGGAATCATGGGCCACCGCTTCGACGCGCCGGTGCTGGCCTCGATCAACTGGCCGGCGGCGCTGCTGTCGGCCGCCGCCGCACTGGCGATCTTCCGCTTCAAGCTAGGTGTGCTCACCGTCCTCGCCGGCTCCGCGGCGATCGGCGCGGCCTGGTTCCTTTTCGCTCAAGGAGTATGAGCCCATGACCGACGTTACACGACGAGGTGCTGTAAAAACCCTTGGAGCGAGCGCCTTGCTCGTCGCCGCAGCCGATGGTGCGGTTGCGCAATCGGGCGTCGCCGCTCCCGTACCCGCCTTCACCGGCAGCTTCCAGCCCAAGCCGCTCAAGTTCGATCCCGCCAAGCTGCCCGGCCTTTCGGAGCGACTGCTGAAATCGCATTGGGAGAACAACTATCAGGGGTCGGTCAAGACGCTGAACGCAGTGCGGTCGCGTCTTGCCTCGGCCCTTGCCGACAAGGATGCGCCGCCAGCGATATATGGCGGTCTCAAGCGCGAAGAGGCGCACCGGACCGGCTCGGTCGTGCTGCACGAACTCTATTTCGACGGGCTTGGCGGCAACGGTCAGGCGGGCGGCCGGATCAAGCAGGCGATCGACGCCGCCTATGGCTCGTTCGCGACCTGGGAGGCCGAATATCGGCGCACTGCCATGTCGCTCGCCGGCGGATCGGGCTGGACGATCCTCTCCTACAATCTCCACACCGGCGCGCTCGGCACCAGCTGGTCGTGGGACCATATGCATGCGCCGGCCGCCGGCATTCCGCTGCTGGTGCTCGATATGTACGAGCACAGCTTCCACATGGACTATGGCACGCAGGCCGCCAAATATATCGACGCCTGGTTCGCCAATCTCGACTGGGAGGAGGTCGACCGGCGTTACGCGCGGGCGGCTGCCATCGCGCGCGGCTGACGAGAGCCCCTCACCAATATTTGGAGATGGCGCGGAACTGGTCGATCGCGTGCTGTGGGCCTTCGCCTTCCTCGGCGT
The DNA here is from genome assembly GCF_026420865.1 of Novosphingobium clariflavum. Lineage (GTDB taxonomy): Bacteria > Pseudomonadota > Alphaproteobacteria > Sphingomonadales > Sphingomonadaceae > Novosphingobium > Novosphingobium clariflavum. The sequence continues at coordinate 4,268 of NZ_JAPCWC010000052.1, forward strand.
GGACGAGGCAGTGATCGATATGGTCGTTGATCAGCGCTCGCTTGGCGCTGGCGATAGCGTTTTCCACCGCCTGCAATTGCTGGGCGATGTCGACGCAGGCGCGCTCCTCCTCGATCATCCCGACAATGCTCTTGAGGTGCCCCGCCGCACGATTGAGGCGCTTGATGATCGCGGGATGGGAGGAATGGGTCTGATGGGCCATGCAATCCTATCCCACGGGCGACGATCGCTGTCGAGAAAATATCCCCCCGGGGGGATAGACATGTATCCCCCAGGGGGGATATGGGATGTGGGTGTTCGAGGTGCTCGCCAATCGCGTCTATCGCCATCTGTTCCTCGCCCAAGTGATCGCGCTGGTCGGCACCGGCCTCGCGACGGTGGCGCTCGGGCTGCTTGCCTATGACCTTGCCGGCGGCAATGCCGGTGCCGTGCTCGGCACGGCGCTCGCCATCAAGATGGTCGCCTATATCCTCGTCGCGCCGATTGCGGGCGCCTTCGCCGATCGCGTACCGCGCAAGGCCCTGCTGGTGGCGCTCGACCTCGTCCGGGCCGGCGTCGCGGTGTTCCTGCCGTTCGTCAGCGAAGTCTGGCAGATCTACGTCCTGATCTTCGTCCTGCAATCGGCATCGGCCGCGTTCACACCGACCTTTCAGGCGACCATTCCCGATGTGCTGCCGCAAGAGCGCGACTATACCCGCGCGCTCTCTCTTTCCCGGCTCGCCTACGACATGGAGACACTGACCAGTCCGGTCCTGGCGGCCGCGCTGCTCACCGTGATAAACTTCCACTGGTTGTTCTCGGGCACCGCCCTCGGCTTCCTTGCATCGGCCGCGCTCGTCGTCAGCTCCGGCCTGCCCAGCCTCGTCAGTCAATCGACCGCCGTCCGCGACGGCATATATGCCAAGACCACGCGCGGCATCCGCATCTATCTGCGCACGCCGCGTCTGCGCGGCTTGCTCGCGGTCACGCTTTCCGCCGCTGCCGCGAGCGCGATGGTCATCGTCAACACGGTCGTGATCGTCCGCGCGCTCGGGCTCGGCCAGCGCGAGGTCGCGATCACGCTCGCCGCCTATGGCGGTGGTTCGATGCTGGCCGCCTTTGCACTGCCGCGCATTCTCGACCGGTTTTCCGATCGGCGCGTGATGCTGATCGCGTCGGTGGCGCTGGCCATATTGCTCGCGGGCCTTGCCGCAGCCGGCTTGACGGCGCCGGGCCACTCGCTCGCATGGCCGGTCATTCTCATCGGTTGGCCGTTCCTCGGCATGGCTTATGCGGCAAGCATCACGCCATCGGGCCGCCTCATCAAGCGCTCGGCGAACGCCGAGGACCGGCCGGCCCTGTTCGCGGCCCAGTTCGCGCTCAGCCATGTCTGCTGGCTGATAGCCTATCCGCTCGCCGGGCAGCTGGGTGCGGCCTCTGGGTTGTCAGCGGCGTTTGCCGCCATGGCGGGTCTGGCGGCTTTCGGTACGGTTGCGGCTTTGCTGGTCTGGCCGGCACGCGACGCGACCACGGTCGAACACAATCATGACGATCTTCCGGCCGATCATCCGCACTGGCGCGATCACGGAAAGTCGGGACACGACTATGTGATCGACGATCTTCATCCACGCTGGCCGCGCCGGTCATGACAGCAATATTTGCGATAGTGCGGGATTACTTGCCGCTCATGCACCGTGGCGATAGGTTGCGCGCCATGGCCCGACCGTTGGTCCTTGCTTCCCGCCGCGCGCCGGCGAGCCGTCTGCAGTGCGTCGCCGCATTGTTGGGACTGCTCGCCATGATCGGCGTGATCGGGCTTGCGACCTGGCATGACGGCCTGCCGCACAGCCATGCGCCAGTTCATGCCGCGAGCATCGATACCGACCACCATGACCATGCTCCCTCGGATCAGCCCGATCCGTCGGACGCGCTCCATCTGGCAGCTCATGCCGTTGCCCAGACCGTGGACCTCTCTTCGCGACCGCTGGTTAGCGTAACGCTGTTCATCGTGTCGCTGCGCTGGACGCTGGTCACCACCAGCCTGCCGGTCTCGGCGAGGCCCGTCGAGATATTGCGACCCCCACGCGGCTGAACGCTCGGCGCCGATCTGGCGCGCGTTCGACATGCCGTTAAGGGGATTGATCCATGAGAGCCTATTCAGGCCGGCTGCCGCGCATTGCGGTGACCGGCATGCTGGTCGCGAGCGGCGCGCTGCTGCTTGTCCAGTCAGTGCGCGCGCAGGTTGCGCCGCCCTTCGCCACCTTGCTGCGCGACAGCGAGAACGCACCCCGTTCGGCAGCGATTGCCGCCGATGTCGCTCGCGCCGAAGGGCTTGCCGAACAGGCTCGTGCCCGCCCCAACCCGACCGTCAGCGTGATGGCCGAGAACATCGCGGGCCGCGCGCCCTATCGCGGCTTCGACGGGGCGGAGAACACGCTCCAGTATAACCAGCCGTTCGAACTGGGCGGCAAGCGCTCGGCGCGTATTGCTGCCGGAGAGGCCGAGGTTGGCGTCGCGAGAGCAAGAGCCTCGGGTGCCAGGGCGACCTATGCCCACGATCTCGCGCTCGCCTACGCCATGGTTGAAATCGCCCAGCGCCGCGTCGAACTGGCTGATGACGAGGTCGAGGAAGCCGAGGCCGACCTGAAGCTCGCACGCGCGCTGGTTGATGTCGGCAAGGAAGCAAGATTGCGGAGTCTTCAGGCCGAGTCCGCGCTGAACGCGCTGCGGGCCGATCGCGACCTCGCACGCGCCAATTTGACCGGCGCGCTGGCGCGGCTGTCCGCCCTTGCCGGTGCGCCCCAGACCTTTACCGGCATCAGCGGCTCGGTGCTCGCCTTGTTCGAGCGGCCGGCGATCGTCGGCCCGGTCGATGCCGGCAGCTCGGCGATCTACCGGTTGGCGCTCGCCGAACGCGACGCGGCGGCGCTGCGCATCCGGGTCGAGGAGAAGCGCGCAATCCCGGACGTCACCGGGCAGCTCGGCGTGCGCCGTCTGGAGCGCGACAATGCGACCGCGATGATCGTCGGGGTCTCGGTGCCCCTGCCGCTGTTCGACCGCAATCGCGGCAATGTCGCCGCGGTCCGCGCCGAGGCGCAGGGAGCGGCCTCGCGCGCCGAGGCTGCGCGGATCGAGACCGAAGCCGAACTGCGCGGCGCCATCGCCCAGGCCGAGGCGAGCGAGAGCCGCGTGACGGCCGCGCAAGCGTCGCTCGCAACGGCCGATGAAGCCTATCGGCTCGCCCGGATCGCCTATGAATCCGGCAAGGCACCGCTGATCGAATTGCTCACCGCCCGCCACAATCTCGGCAGTGCTCGCGGGGTCGTGCTCGACACGCTCGCCGCGCGCTTCGCCGCCAACGCTACGCTCGCCCGCCTCCAGGGCCGCACCATCACCGGAGACCTGATCCCATGACCTCCGACAAGAACCGCCTGTATATCGGCTCCGCCGTCGCTCTCCTGCTTGCCGCCGGCGCCGGGTTCGGCATCGCCCGTTTCACCCAGCCCGCGCCACCCGCTGCGCAAACCCCCGCCGCCGAGGCGAAGCCGGGCGACGATGTCGCCATCGACGCTGCTGGTATCCGCAGCTCGCAGATCGTGGTGGCGCAGTCTGCCTCAGGCGAACTCGACGCCGCGATCGCAGCCAGCGCCACGGTGGATTCGACTCCCGACGCCGAAGCGGTGCTGACACCGCGCGCGGCCGGTACCGTCGTTCGCATCTTCAAGCGCATCGGCGATCCGGTGCGCGCAGGCGAAACGCTGGCGCTGGTCGAGAGCCGCGACGCTTCGGCGATCGCCGCCGACCGCTCGGCGGCAAGTGCCCGGGTCACGCTCGCCACGAAGCAGCTGGCGCGCGAGCGCAGCCTGCTGGCCCAGGGCGTCAGCCCGCGCGCCGATTATGAAACCGCCGAAGCCAATCTCGCGGTTGCCCGCGCAGATGCGATGCGTGCCAGCGCCGCCGCAGGGGCCGCGCGGGTGGCGGGTGACGGCCGCTCGGTCGCAGTGGTGAGCCCGGTCAGCGGGCGCGTGACCGCCGCGTCGGCAAATCTTGGCCAGTTCGTCTCCGCCGAAGCTGAGTTGTTCCGCGTCGCCGATCCCAGCCGGTTGCAGATCACGGCGAGCGTGCCGCCCGCTGATGCGACCCGCGTGCGGGTGCGTGACCGCGTCGAGTTGAGCCTCGCCGATGGCGCGATCATCGCCGGGCGGGTCCGGTCGTCGACCGGGGTCGTCGATGCGCAAACTCGGGGGGCGACCGTCGTCATCGAGGCGAGTGCCGGGAGCAGCGTGCTTGCGCCAGGGCAGCTCGTGCAGGCGCGTATCTTCGCCAGTGGCGGCGCGACCAAAAGCGGCGTGATGGTGCCACAGGATGCGGTGCAGACGCTCGGCGAGCGCACGGTAGTGTTCGTTCGCACAGCCGCCGGGTTCAGGGCGCAGACGGTGCAGGCAGGCGCGCGCAGTGGCGGGCTGGTCGCGATCGTCTCCGGCCTCAAGGGCGGGACACAGATCGCTACGACCAACGCCTTTCTGCTCAAGGCCGAACTCGAGAAGGAGTCGGCGGAATGATCGGTCGCATCCTTGCGCTCTCGGTTCGCGGACGATGGCTCGTCGCGTTCCTCACGCTCATCGTCATCGGCTTCGGCGCGTGGCAGATCACCAAACTGCCGATCGACGCGGTTCCCGACGTTACCAACCGGCAGGTGCAGATCAGCACCTTCGCGCCCACGCTCGGTCCAGTCGATATCGAGAAACAGGTGACCTTCCCGGTCGAGACCGCGCTCGCCGGTATTCCCGGGCTGCAGATGACGCGCAGCTTCTCGCGCAACGGCTTCAGTCAGGTGACCGCCGTGTTCGAGGATTCGACCGACATCTATTTCGCGCGCCAGCAGGTGACCGAGCGGATCGCGCAGGCGAAGGACAGCCTTCCGGCCGGCGTCCAGCCCAATCTCGCGCCGCTCAGCACCGGCCTTGGCGAGATTTTCTTCTATTCGGTCGCCTTTCGTCACCCCGACGGCAAGGGCGGTGCCGAGCATGTCGATGGCAAGCCCGGCTGGCAGACCGACGGCAGCTACCTCACGCCCGAGGGTGAGCGGCTGACTACCGAACTGGCGAAGGCAGCCTATCTGCGCACCGTGCAGGACTGGATCATCCGTCCGCAGATGCGCAACGTGAAAGGCGTTGCCGGCGTCGATTCCAACGGCGGCTATGTGAAGCAATATCTGGTCGAGCCGAACCTCAATGCGCTCGCGACCTACGGCCTCTCGATCACCGAGCTGGCCGATGCGCTGGAGAAGGCCAATTTGTCGGCAGGCTCCAACTATGTGCGGCGCGCCGGTGAAAGCTTCCTTGTGCGTGCCGACGCGCGGCTCCGCTCGATCAGCGAGATCGAAGAAGCGGTGGTCGCGACCCGCGGCGGCACCCCGGTGCGGGTCAAGGATGTCGGGCAGGTCGTGATCGGCGGCGCGGTGCGAACCGGCTCGGGCAGTCGCATGGGATCGGAGGCGGTCATCTCGACCGTGCTGATGCTGGTCGGCGAGAATAGCCGCATCGTCGCCAACAGCGCCGCCGAGCGCCTGACCGAGATTAACAAGGCGCTGCCGCCCGACGTCTTCGCCGAGCCGGTCTACAACCGATCGAAGCTGGTCAACGCGACGATCGCGACGGTCGAGAAGAACCTCGTCGAAGGCGCATTGCTGGTCATCGTTATCCTGTTCCTGCTGCTCGGCAATGTCCGCGCGGCCCTGATCACCGCGGCGGTCATCCCGATCACCATGTTGATGACGGCGGCGGGGATGAATGGCCTCGGCGTCTCGGGCAATCTCATGAGTCTGGGCGCCCTCGACTTCGGCCTGATCGTCGATGGCGCGGTGATCATCGTCGAGAACGCCCTGCGGCGCCTTGCCGAACGACAGGAGCATGAAGGGCGGTTGCTGAGCATGGACGAGCGGCTTGAAGAGACCACGCTTGCGGCCAAGGAGATGATCCGCCCAACTGTCTATGGCCAGCTCATCATCTTCCTCGTGTTCGTGCCGTTGCTCACCTTCCAGGGTATCGAGGGCAAGACCTTCTCGCCGATGGCGGTGACGCTCATGGTCGCGCTGGCGAGCGCGTTCGTCCTGTCGCTGACTTTCGTTCCGGCGATGCTGGCGATCCTCATCAAGGGCAAGGTCAGCGAGACAGAGGTCAAGCCGATCCGATGGTTCAAGGAGAAGTACGCCCCGCTGCTCGAACGCGCAGTCGCTCGCCCTTTGCCGTTCGTACTCGGCGGCGCGGGCATATTCCTCGCGGCCGTGCTCGCGTTCGGGCTGCTCGGTGAGGAGTTCATGCCTCAGCTCGACGAGAAGGACATCACGGTCACCAACTTCCGGGTGCCGTCCGCCTCGATCGATCAGTCGACGCAGATGCAGCTCCAGATCGAGAATGCCCTCAAGACCCTGCCCGAGGTGGCGCTGGTCTTTTCCAAGAACGGCAACGCCGATCTCGGCACCGATCCAATGCCGCCAAATGCTTCGGACACCTATGTCATTCCCAAGCCCGAGAGTGAGTGGCCGGCCGAGGTGCGGAGCAAGGAGGATATCCTCAAGCGCATCGAGGCGCGGATGAAGCCGCTGATCGGCAACCGCACCGAGATTCAGCAGCCGATCCAGATGCGGTTCAACGAGTTGATTGCGGGCGTGCGCGCCGATGTAGCGGTCAAGCTTTATGGCGACGATCTCGACCAGATGAGCGGTGAGGCGCGGCGCATCGCGGGCGTGCTGCGCTCGATCCCCGGTGCGGGAGATGTCAGCGCCGAACAGACCGACGGTGCGCCGACGTTCGACGTCAAGATCGATCGACTGGCGGCGGCCCGCTACGGTCTGACGGTCGAGGAGGTTGCGAACACGGTATCCGCGGCGCTCGGCGGTCGCGAGGCCGGCCTTCTGTTCGAAGGCGACCGACGCTTCTCGGTCGTGGTCCGGCTTCCCGACGCGCAGCGCGACGATCTCGAAACGCTGGGGGCTATCCCGATCATGCTGCCCGCTTCGGACGGGCAGGTCGCGCGATCGATCCCGCTGAGGGAAGTGGCGCGGTTCAGCTACACGCAGGGTCTCAACCAGATCAGCCGTGAGAATGGCAAGCGCATGGTCACCGTTCAGGTGAATGTTCGCGGTCGCGATCTGGGCGGGTTCGTCTCGGACGCGCAGGCACGGATCGGGGCGATGACGCTGCCGCCGGGCATGTACACGGAATGGGGCGGCACGTTCGAGAGCCTGCAATCGGCACGGCTGCGGCTTTTGATAGTCGTGCCGATCTGCTTCGTCGCGATCTATGCGCTGCTCTATCTGGCGCTTGGCGGGTTTATTCCCGCAGCCATCGTGTTCTCGGCCGTGCCGATGGCGCTTGCGGGCGGCGTCTTCGCGCTGCTGTTGCGCGGCATCCCGTTCTCGATCACTGCGGCGGTAGGGTTTATTGCATTGTCAGGCGTCGCGGTCCTCAACGGCCTCGTGATGATGAGCGCAATCAGTAAGCGACGGGACGACGGTGCGGGCGGGGACAAAGCAATCATCGATGGCGCCATGGAGCGCGTGCGTCCCGTGCTGATGACGGCACTGGTCGCAAGCCTCGGGTTCGTTCCGATGGCGCTAGCAACCGGAACTGGCGCGGAAGTTCAACGACCATTGGCGACCGTCGTGATCGGAGGTCTCATAACCTCCACGGCGCTCACATTGCTCGTGCTTCCGGCAATTGCTGCATTCGTCGATCGATGGCGGACCCGATTTGATGGAGTGCAAGCGCAGACCCCAGTCATTTCACAATCTGGCTGAGACGTCGCAGCTGCGGCCGCTTTTGACAATAGCCGCCATTGG
>NZ_JAPCWC010000053.1 GCF_026420865.1 Novosphingobium clariflavum
CGCTGCGGGCGCCAAATGGCGGCTTAGTCCCAGACCACGTCATAGCTGTCGTTCGGCTCAACAGCGCAGGAAGACGCGAGCCGTACGACCAACTTGGGCGCGTAACAGACATTTCCCAATCTGTCGGCGCAACGATCAAGGCCGCATCAGCAAGTCCCGACGGGCAATGGCAAGTCAGTTTCTTCCGCTCAGCAAAGTCATTCCGGATGCCGCCGCGACGAGTCGCACCGCCTTCGGCGGTTGCGCTCGGGACAGTTGCAAAGTGCAGTAGCGCTTTGCAACTGTCCCGAGCGCTTCAATGGCCTCGGATCGTCTCAAACGGCGGATAATTTTGTAGCCCATAAATAAAGGGTTGCGGTGAGACGAGACACCATCTGCAAACATAAGAACCAGCAGCTCGATTTCGGGGGAACCGGGAGGCCCGCTGCGGCAATGCGTCGCTCGCACGCTTCGCGGTCCATCCCCCATTCGCGCAGCGGGTAGCGATAGTCGTAGAGCGGATCGTTGATCTTGGTGGCGTGGGTGTAGCGTAGCGTATCGCGCTTCCCGGCATCGAAGCCGATCAGGCGCGTCACCTTCTGTCCCCTCGCCCATGTGTCGATCGCGGGCTGCCACGTTTTCAGGAAGGCATCCTGTGGCGCCTTCTTGTATTTGAGGCTGCAACTGGAGCCGCCGAGCGATTTGCTGGGCAGGGTCGCATTGGTGAGCGCCATCTCGAGCAGGGAATAATAGGGCGGCCAGTGCTTGAAGCGGCGGGGCTGATAGCGAACGATCTCGAAGGGGATACCGCGTGCGGCCATCCATGGGCGGATCACGTCGAGGTACTCGTAAGTGGCCGGCTTCTCGACGCCGGTATCCGCCGTAATGACAAGGTCGGGCTTCTCGCCTCGGGCTTCCAGTTCGAGCAGCAGCGCGGTGGAATCCACGCCCACGCCATAGGCGAGGACGTGCGGGGCGCGGGGCGGCAAGAGGTAGTCCGGGACGCGGTTTCCCGCGCCCACGGCCTTGGGGGCGCTCTGCAGCCGCGTCATAGTGCGGTACGGGGAGCGTCGCCCCACTCGTATTCAGGCAGTTCGTCGACCTGCGGGCCATCGCAATCCCACATGATCCAGGCGCAGTTTTCGCGTTTGGCGACGTGAATGGCCGAACGGATCTCGGCGGGGACACCCTCGGCCTCGGTGATGCCGACGTCATCGCAGACGTGCATGAACCAGCCATAGTCGTCCTTGTCGAAGCAGGCCCATGGACAATGTGGCATCCAGTTTGCGGCCGTCGCGGGGCTCATATGGATGGTGCCGAGCACGAGTATTCTGGCGATTTCGAGCGCTGGCGGGACGTGAACGGCCTGGGCGAGTGCGACAGGAGCGACGTTCAAAGCGACCTCCCCGATCTCGTCGGTGATGACGATCGGGGGAACAGCGAAATCGGCTTCGTCCAGATAGGCGTTCACCGCAGCCAGACTGCCCAAAGCCTCGATCTTGGCGCGATCGACATAAGTAGTGCCGTCTTCGCTGCAGGGGTAGATGATGGGTTTGCCGGTTCCGGTGAAGACGACTTTCTCCGGGCCCCATTGCCCGGTGAAACCGTAGGAGGACCGCACGTACGGCACGCCATGGGCCTCGCAGATGGGCTCCAGTTCCTTGAAGGTGCCATTGGCGACTTCGTGCGCATAGAGGCGCAAGGGCTGGCCTTCGGTCAGGTCGCTGTCGTTGAAAGGCTCGCCGTCCCAATCGGTGGACAGAGCCTCGGCCGCGATCGCGACCGTGAGGCTCTTCCAGAGGGCGTGACTGATGGTGCCGCCGATCGTGATCGACGCGGAAACACGGTCTACCATGTGGCGGCCCTCAGCGCAGTTCTTCGAGGACATCGGCGCAAAGCTGCGCATCCTCGCGGGTAAGCCGTTCGACGCGGGGCATGTCGCCCATGTCGATCACTTCGTAATCGTCCGACATGAACGACCATTCGGCGGGATCGAACTCGTCGTTCCTGCACCAGGTTCCGTCGGGCCAGAGGACGATTTCATGGCCGGCGTTCGGGTTCGGGGCGGCAATCTGTGTGGTGTTAGGGCACATGCTGCATCTCCTACTGGCGCGGAAAATCCTTGCCTTCGCCTTCACCCCTCCCCCTCTCCTTTCGCGGCCTCGGACAGATTCAGTATGTCAGCGAGGGTCGGAGGTTGTGGCCTGCGCGGGCGACGGCCGAAGACGAGGCCCTGCTTGCCGGCATATTTGTGAAGGGCGCCGACTTCTCGGCCGAGCGCTGCGGCAAGATCTGTGAGGCTGATGCCATGCTCATGCGCGATGCGCAGCGCGGCCAGATGTTCGGGGGTCCAGCGCTGGCGCCCTTCGTGGACGAGGCCAAGGATATTGGCGCGCGTGAAGATGGCGGCGCGGGTGCGGCCCATCTGCCGGGCCAGTTCGGACGTCGGGATCTTGCCGTAGTCGCGGCGAAGCCATGCTTCATCGGCCTCGGACCAGTCAGGGCCAAGGCGGAAGCCTTTGGATCGGGCATGGGTGCCGCGAAGGTTAAGGTATTCCGCGCGCCAGCGGATCGAGAAGACCGATCGGCCGAGCCGGTTGCGCAAAGGTGTCAGGCTGGCGTTGTCGCGGTAGGCTTTGATGAGAAGTTCATCTTCCTCGGGCATCCAGACGCGGCCCCAGCCCTTCCCCTGCCCGGTTCGCTGCATGAGCGCCTGAAGCGACGACTTGGTGCGGGCGGCAAAGCCTTCCGTGCCAAGGATCGTGCCGATCTGGGTGTAGGTGTGACCGGCTTGCACGAGTTCGATGGCGCGTTCGATCTCGGCGTTGGTCCAGCCTTTAGGGGTACTCGCGTGCTTGATGCCTAGCTTGCCTGCGCGGCTGTAGACGCCGGCATGGGGTCTGCCGATGATGAGCGCGACCTGTGCTGTCGGAATGTCGGCCGCAAAGGCGGCACGAAGTTGCGCATCTTCCCACGGCGTCCATGGCGGTGCTGCCTCTTCGCTGAGGCCAAGGAATGCGGCGCGGGTATAGACTGCGCCACATGACCGACCAAGGCGCGCTGCGATCGTGGCAGCGGGCTCCTGCCCGTAAGTCTGGATCAGTTCGTGATCTTCAAGCTCGCTCCACGGCCGCGTTGAATGGCGGCGCAGGCCAAGGGTGCAAACCTTGTCCCTGACACCTTGCAAGCCCCGGCCCAGGGCCTCGGAGATTTCCGGCAGCGGGGTGTCGTCGTTAAACAGCTGGCGCAGGGTGCGAACCTCCTGCGGGGTCCAGCTGTCAGATCGATACTGCATTTCGCCCAGCGGCGCCGATGCCTTGGGCACCGGCGCCGCAAGCGGAACAAGCTCGACGATGATGGGGGCGGTGTCGTCAGTCATGACAGGCCGACCACATGGACATCGCTGAGACGGGCGCGCAGCCGAGTATGGAGGCGCGCCATACGGTCATCGCCGCGTGGCATGGTATCGACGGCCGAGAGCGCTGAGAGGACGTCCAGCGCCTGATCCACGGCTTCGCGCGTGATGCAAAGATGCTTGGCCAGTTCGTTGGCGGTCGTGGCGTTGGGAGTAATCCCCTTCAAGGCCAGGCAGACCGCCGTTGCGGTCGGCGCGATGGGATCGAGCAGGAAGGCGTCGAGGGCGCGGCTGCCGCGAGCCTTCAGGCTTTCGTCGCGTCGGCTCGGTGTTTCGCGAAGATGCTCGAGGTCGAGCAGCTTCTGGGCCTCGGCATGGTCGAGGTCGGCCGCGCCGTGCAGGTCCGGGGTGGCGCCGAGATGTTCAGTGATGGTCTGGTCGATCTTGGCGAGCAGCGGCGTGCGGGTGAGCGCGGGACCGAAGGCGTAGAACTCGCCAGCGCGCAGGGTGCGCAGCTTTTCGGCCTCGCTGCGGCTGAATCCCAGAATGTCGGCCGCGCGCAGGATGTCGCGGTCGAAGACGTTGATGCCGATGAGGAAGTTCTGAAGCTCGGATACGACGGAGCTGGAGAGCTTGGCGAGGCGCTGGGTCGCGATGATGGGTGCGATCCCGCGTTTGCGGCCTCGTGCGCACAAGTCGGTGAGCGTGGCGACGCCAAGGCGGCGGGTTTCCGCGTCCTGTGCGGAACCGGCCTGATGGGGGGCGAGCAGGTGCCCTTCGTCGATCGCGACGAGAACCGTGTGCTTCCAGTCTTCACGAGGCGCGCCGACAAGGCCGGCGAAGAAGGCCGATGCCTTGATGATGCGCTGTTCGGGATCGAGGTCGGTGAGATCCAGATGTAGGGCAATGCGGTGGTGCCTCGCGCGGGTCGCTGCGGCGGTCAGGCCATCGGCGGCGATTTCGGCGGCCTTGATCGTGGTGGCTCCGATATGCGCGGCAAGGTTGCCGAACTCGCCTTCGGGATCGACGATCATGGTTTGCACATAGTCGAAGGCTTCTTCGACAATGCGGCGCATGGTCTGGCTCTTGCCGGCACCGGACCCGCCCTGGACCAGCATGCGTCCCGCAAGGACGCGGGCGAGGTCCAGTTCGAGGGCACCAAAGGCGGTTTGGCCGATGGGAACCGCGCAGCGCGGCGGCGCTGGCGGTCCCGGAAGTTTCACGACGTTGGACATGGGGCGGCTCCTTTCGGGTTGCTCGCCTGTCCCCTTCCCCCTCCCCTCAAGTGGGTATCAGCACCTCGGTCAGCCTGCGGCCTTGGGCTAGAAGGTGAACTCGGAGGCAGCATAGGCACGCCAGAGGCGGCCTTCGGCCTCGATCTGGTTTTCGAAGGTGCGGATTGAATTGCCGATGGTGACGATGAGGCCCTTTTCCTCATCCAGTTCGATATGGCCGGGCTCGTAGACGCGGCCAGGCCGGATGCAGGGGTCATTGTCGCCCACTTCGCAGCCTGCGGCCGAAAGGTCGGGTACGGTGAGCCCGGTACAGCGCCAGAGGTCGAAGCGTTCGCCTTCGGCGCTGGCAGTCATGTAGCGCTCTCTGGCGATCGCCCATGCTGCGTTGACGTGATCGAGGTCATCGCCAATGCCGGTGATCGCACCTCTGGCGATCAGCTGCTCGCCGCGATAGGTCAGCCATACCGCCAGCATGACCATATTGGCATCGAGGAAGTCATGCGACGCGCAGCATCCCGGCGTGATCGTCTGGTTGTTGAGCCGCATTGTCTGCCATTCGTCAGGCGTCATTTCCTGGGCGAGCGCCTTGGCGAAGGCGCAGGCAAGGGCCTCGCGGTTGGCATGTTCCATGGCCTCGGCGTAATCCTCGCCGGTGTAGATGGCCTCAAGCTCGTCTTCGGCATTGCAGCGATAGAGGCCAAAGCGCGGCTCGCCTGCGATCTCGCGCAGCGCGGCTTCGGGATAGTCGATCCACATTTCCACTGGCTCGCCCATCGGCCCGGTGCAGACTTCGAAGCTGGGCTTGGTGTCGTTGCGCCAGCTCTTGTCCATCCAGTCTCCCGGAATGGGCGGCATGCAGGCAATCGGATAGTCGGGGAATTGCAGAGCCCACCGCGTTTCGACCTCCTGCGTGGTGTAGCCGAAGGCGAGCGATACATACCCAGCCTTGGGCTGCAGAGCGTTGAGCGATGCGATCAGTGCGCGATCGCCATCGGCGCCTGCTAGAAGTTCTGCATGGACATGCGGCCAGGTTGCTTCGTCGACGGTGATGTTGAGAAAGCCGTTCCATTCACTGTCGTCAGTGTAGCCGGGGAAGACAGTGCCTTCTCCGAAGCTCCAGGAAACCTCGCGGCGGCCCCCTATGGTGCGCGACTTCGCGCGCGGCGCAGGCTTGGCCTCGTTTCCGGGCTTGTCGAGCATCAGCACGAGAATGGAGGGGCGATCAGCTTCATCGAGCGGGCGGGAGTCGAGGATATGGCGCCCGCCACGTCCGATGCCGAAGGCGTTGAAGGTCGGCGAATGCCCGCCGTTGGCGTTCGGGATGGATGTGCCGGCATCGTGGTACTGGATGTCGACGAACCCAGCAGGGCTGCGTTCGCGATCGGGCAGGAAACAGAAGGTGACGCGGCGGCCGTCGCTCGTTCTGGCGGTGATGGTGTATTCGCCATCGGAGACGTCGCTCGGCTTGTGCGGCACGTCGTTGAAGCCGGCGAAGCCGAGCGCAACGGCCTCGGCCTGGGACATGATGGGATGCTCTGTGGAAGCGGTCATGACAGTATCCTTTCGCGATGAGTCAGGCGCTGCGGCGCTGGTCAATGAGGTCGGCAAAGCGGTCCCGCACGGCGCGGGCTGTCGGGAAGCGGTTGGCGAGCTGGTGTCGTGCGAGGATCGGCGCGCGGGCCTTGGCTATGGCCGCGGCCTCGGACAGGGTCGGCAAGCGCGGCGGCCAGCCTTTCACGTAGCGCAGGCCCTTGGGCATCGCGCTCTCGGCCTCGCGCCGGTGCTGGGCGTCGATCTTGGCGGCCGCGATGCGGATCTGCAGGTCGCGTGGGAGAAGATCGGGAGCCGTATCCGCGAGCCAGCGTGCGGGCTGAAACGAGAAGGTGGACTGCGCCTCAAGACCGCATAAGTGGATCAGCGCGTCGCGGTTCGCAGGAGCGCTGGCTGAAGCGCGGATATCGGCGATCGACTGCAGGACGCAGAACCGGCAGGAAAGCCGCGAACTGGAGTAGCAGGTATAGGCTTCGTGCAGCGGGATGCCGAGATGCGCATGGGCCGCGAAGACTTCGGCCGTCGTCCATTCGACGATAGGATGCCAGAGCATCATGCGCGTGCCATGGGCATTGTCGGCACTGGCGTAGCGCGTGTCGGCCTTCCATTCCGGCGTCTTCGATCGTGCGCTGCTTTCGTCGCGCCGGATGCCGAGTACGTTGATGATGGTTTCGCCGCGCAGGGTGCGGGCGAGGTGCGGGCCGATCACATGGGCCTTTGCCTCGGATGTGCAGAAGCGCAACGAGGCCGAAGACCACGGCCCAATGAGGTTGTAGGTTTGAAGGGCTTCGTAGCGGCGCTTGCCGTTCTCGAAGCGCTGTGCCCAGCGGTCAAACAGGTCGCCGGCATTACGGCGCACGACGCAGAGCGGAAGATCCGCAAGCGCTGCGAGCCGTTCGACCATGGCGGGCGTGCTCTCCCATTCGGCGCGGCCGAGGTCGGCATGGATGACCAGGCGACGGTTTCGGGGATGGCCGAGCTGATCGAGCACGATCGAGACGGCGAACATGGCGGCCGAGGAATCCTTGCCGCCCGAGACGTTGAAGATGATCCAGGCCCCGGCCTTGATCGCGGTGCGGATCTCGGAAGGCAGGGCAAGCGAAGGCAGCCCTGCCGGCGTCGCGCCGGCAGGCTGCAGATGCTGGTGGAGCATGGGGTCAGTGTCTTGTCAGATGGGTGGTGATCGCCGCTTCCTCGACGACGGGAAGCCTGCTGGCCATGTCACGCGCGATCGCTTCGCGATAGGCGACAGCCATCCACTCCTCGCGGGGGTATCCTCGATATTCCCCGCCGATCAGCTCTATCTTGTCCCCATACTGCTCGATGCGCTGGCCGTTGTAGCAGACCAGGATTTCCCATTGTGTATGGCTGAAGCGCTTCTGCTCGATGGAGACGAGTGCCGGGTCGAATACCGGCTTGGGTGTCTCGGAGGGACCGGCGCCGGTGCCGAGCACCCGCCCGATGATCCCGGTCGTGCTGTGAAAGTCGATTCCGGCTTCGGTGATGATGACGCAGCCTCCGCCGAACTCGTCGGGCCGCAGGGCATCGCTGGTATAGGCCCAGGAGAAGGCGCAAGGGAGTGCGGACTTGCAGGCGGTGAAAATCAGGTTGCCGCCCGCATCCGCCGCGATCTGCGCCTCGATGCCATCGTGCCATTGCCCGCACCCGTCGAGAACACGGCGCCAACCAACCGGGAACCCATCGCCGCTTAGGGAGACATCCCATGCTCACCAACCAACAGGTTGTCGATCAGGTCCGCGGCGATGCCGCACGGATCGAACGCTTCGTGCAGCGCCGCGAGACTTTCCTCGATGCGCTGGACTGGACAATGCTCACTTGTGAACAGGTCCATGAAGCTGCCATGCTGGACTTCATGCTGGAAGATGACCTTGCCGAAGCCCTCCAGCGGGTTTCCATGGCCGAAAGCCCCGCCGCGACGGGGCTTCCCCTTGTCCCCACCTTCATCCGCTACAATCCGTTCCCGCGCCCCTGGCACGCGGAATGGCTGGCACTGGTGAACTGACCGGAGATCCCCTCATGAGCCGATACGACTTCCCCGGTAAAGGCGTCGCAAGCAGCGTCGCCATCGGATACGACCGGCCCCTGTCGACATTTTTTGTGCAG
Source organism: Novosphingobium clariflavum (assembly GCF_026420865.1). Classification (GTDB taxonomy): domain Bacteria; phylum Pseudomonadota; class Alphaproteobacteria; order Sphingomonadales; family Sphingomonadaceae; genus Novosphingobium; species Novosphingobium clariflavum. The sequence continues at coordinate 8,245 of NZ_JAPCWC010000053.1, forward strand.
GTCATGCAGCCGCATCCCCGCATCGAGGGCGAGGAAGCAACCTACATCTGGAAGGGAAGTGCCCCCGGAGAGCTTCCCACCGCTGCAGACGCAATCGCTGTTGCGGCTGAATATGCCGATCTGCCCAAGGATCTTGGCGCAAAGCTGGAAACCGATCGCCTGAAGACGCTCGGCACCTTCGACGGTCCCGCCCAGCTGGCCGCCAAGCCCTTCATCCAGTCATCACCGCCGCCGATCCACACCGAGGCCGAAGCTCGCGAAGCAGGCTTCACACGCGCCGTCGTGGCGGACAGCGCCCAGCACACACTGGAATTGCTGATCGAGCCGAATGCCGACCTCGATTCCATCTTCCTCGCCTTCGACCGCGGCGCGAACGAAATGCTCCATATCCATGGCTGGAACTTCACGATCGAGCCGGAGTGACGTGGCAGCAACCATGTGATAATGTGAATACACGTATTCAATCGGAGACAATGCCATGGCGACGTCAGTACGCCTCGCCCCAGAAGTAGAGCAGCGCCTCGACCATCTCGCCAGCGCCACCGGGCGAACCAAGGCATATTATCTGCGCGAAATCATCGAGCGCGGCCTTGAAGACATGGAAGACATCTACCTCTCCGACAAGGTGCTTGAGGACATTCGTGCTGGCCGCGAAACCACAAGCTCCCTCGACGACGTGGAGAAGCGCCTTGGCCTGGCGGATTGAACTGTCATCCAGCGCCGAAAAATCCCTCTCCAAACTCGATCGCCAGACCGTAAAGCGGATCATTACGTTCCTGCGCGAGCGGGTTGCTGCCAGTGACGATCCCCGCGCATCTGGAAAGGCATTGACCGGACCCTTGGCGGGGCGCTGGCGCTACCGCGTTGGCGACTACCGGATCGTCTGCGAGATCGAGGATGGCAGGCTTGTCGTTCTTGTGCTGACCGTTGGCCACCGAAGCGACATTTACCGCTGACCTCCCAGGACATCCATAACGCATAGAGATGAGGGGGAAGGGGACAGGCGATCCATGGAGGATCGACGGAGGTTCCCTTGTCCTACACCATCGACATTGGCGCAGCGCCTGCGAACGCACATTGCGCCCAGCTTGGCCACACCCCGGATTTCGAGCGGGTCAATCGCTTCGAGATCGACGCCTATCGCATCGGCATCATCGCGATCCATGGCCTTCCCCCTGAAGGCTGCCATCTCACCAGCAAGCCCAATCGCCACGATTTTGGCACCTACCGCACTCTCGTCCTGCATATCGACGACGAGCACGACGCTGCGGTCGCCGCTTATGCCGAGGCCGTAGAAGACGGGCTTGGCTCGTGGATCGAGGCCGCGATTGCGTGCCCCGTCGAATATGACGGCAATGTCGCCACCATTCCGAGGCCCGAACTCGACGAGGTGACGATCGGCGCCCTGCTGACCACTCGCCCCGGCGCCAACGGCCGCTTCGCCATCCCCGCGTTCGAGACCATCCACACCAACCTTTCGGCCGCATTTCCCAAACTCGCCGAGGCCGCCCGCACGCGCCTTGCCGGCGATGCCGCCTGAGCGCGCAGGAAATCCATCATGGCGAACAACTACCTCTCCAGTTCCTTCATCCTCGAGATGAGCGCCGACGATGCCGAAATGGTCAGGCTGGCGCAGCGCGCAAGCGAGATCGTCGAAGACCCCTGCATCAGCGATACCGGGCGCGACCTCGCATACGCCGACCTTGGGCCGCGCTTCGCCGCGCTCTTTCCCCCCAAGGACGATGACGATTTCGG
>NZ_JAPCWC010000054.1 GCF_026420865.1 Novosphingobium clariflavum
CGCGCATGGACCGCTTGAGTTCATTGACCGTTACCGGGCGAGATTCCGCTTCGTTGCTGGCGTTCATGTTCAATATTAAATGGCGAATGGCGCGTTTATTTGGGTATATTTCCTTCATGTGGCGATAATACCACTATCGATACGCTCAAGTCTAAAATGAAATGGCACATTTAATTAAAATTGTTCAAATATATATAATGCGGCCACAAAATGACTTCTGTTAATTTGGTGGACTAACCAAATTGTAGTGACTGGCGTCGCTCAAATTAGATGCCTCGATTGCTACAGTTTCAACAGAAGGTTTCACGTGAACGACATTCCTCTTTCTGCTGCCCTCGACGCGGTTCGTGCCGCTGCCGAGGCCGATCCAGCAATGCTTAACTATATCAGGGCCCACCTCCGCACGACGGGCCTTTTCGACGAACAGCCGCTCCGCGAAGTGCGGGCCTGCCCCATCTCGTTCGATGCAATCGAGGTCGCCCTGTTTGACAACTGGGGCAGCGCGACGAAGCCCAAGGGGTCGAAGACGCAGAAAATCAAGGCCAATCGGTTCGGCGGAAAGGTGAAAGTCTGGGACGAAGGTAAGCGCATCAACCTGAATGAGCCTGACTTCGTTGCCTTCGTAAACTTCTTTGATGCCGGGGAAGTGCAGGCGCTCGTTGAGCGCTTGGCAAATCCACGAAAGTGTCGCACCCCTCTTACAGCCGCCTATCAGGAACTCTTGCTCGACGTGATCACGCCGCTCGCAAGCGCCAACGATATGTTGGTTGCGCCGTTGTTTTCGAAGCCAGTTGGCGATGGCACGCGCTACCATGATCAGCAGGTGATGATGGTGCCCAAGCCGGGCATGATCGCCAAGGATGTCCAAGAGGCACTGCTCATACTCGAAACTGGCACCGTGCTCTTGCCGCCGTTTTCCAGCAATGACGCGAGCGGCTCGGCACTGAAGGATAACTGTTTTGCTCAATCACGTGCCTGCTTGTCGCGTCAGTTCGTCGATTGGTCCACAGGCGGTATTCAAGTGAAATTGAAGTGATCGACGCTGATCTCTATTAATACTACCTTACAGGTATATTGTTATATATTAGTATTAATAGAGATGCGTCGCGGCCGCTCACTCGTCGACCGATAAATACATCAATACAGGTTGGAAGGAGACGGCGATGGCATGGCGGAACTACGAAGTGCGAGGCGAGGGCGACGTGCATGTGGTCAACGAGCAGGGAGGGCTACTTCCGGCGAGTTACGCGACAGGCCTCGTCCTCACAGGCAAAACTCGGGTGTTCGCGGGTTACTTCGTCAAGCTGACCCTGAGTTCGGGCACCGAGTTCACCGGCGAGGATAGCCACTCGTTGCGCAGCGCGCTCCTTCGGCTGGCATCAAATCTATCAGCGGTGAGATTGGCTCTGGACTGTGCCGGGCTCGACCCTCGCTGGCGGGAGAGCGGCCTGTCTGAGAATACCGGCTACGGTTACTTCATCTTCCACCCCGAGGCGGTGCATATGATGGCCGCAGTACCAGTAATCTCGGTAGATCATGACCCATTGGACGAGATGATAGCGGAAGCTGTCAGCAGAATGCGGATCGGCTGGTAGTTACACAGTTCGCAATCTTCGTCTGGTCATCATTTCATTAATGCGGGAATGGTTTCGATTCGGGCATAGTGTCTTCAGTCAAAACAGGAGACCCAAGTGATTTTCGATCAATACCAGCAGATCAAGACCGACTTATACTGCACCGAACCTGACCTTCTCATCTGCTCCTCGGCAGACGAGGCATTTCCTTATCGCCTGATATTTTGGCACACAGAAATCGACTACGCCGAAGCGCAGCGTCGAATTGGCGTATACGGCGTGAGAGGGAAGAACTATCGGCTCTGGAGAAATCCCAGCATCGGCGGCAACGGGGCTGTCAGTGTCATCGAGACCGACGACATGCATGCCGAAACCACTCTCGGCGCAGGATTGGTCAGCACCCGCTTTCGCGTGATAACTCCGAAGCAGGCCGAGAACGACGAAGCCGAGAAGCGCTTGGTGTTCCCGTGGCGGATCATGTGCCGCACACGGCCGCCCGCTGCGAATATGGTACGTGAAATCATGGGGCGCCGTGGCACCATTGCCTATCATAGCGGATATAACCCAAACGGTATGCGGTGGGCGCCGGACAACTCTTTGATCGGAACGGTCTATGCGATTCACGTGCGCGACGAGACGACGGCGCTCATGCTTCAGATCGCAATCGGCGACAGCACAATGGAATAGCCAGGCGCGGGCCTGCCCGCGCCTGGAAAGGCATTGAGCAAAAATGCCGCCAACCTCTTCTAACTCCCTGCATCCCGGCATACTATCGAGCGGTCAGTAGAGACGAGCCTTCGTTGGCCGTCGCCGAAGTCTTGGCGGGGTTTTAGAGTTGTATATTTCCGATATCGATGAAGCGGTGAGCCGGATCGCCGCAGCGCCGTTCGTTGCCGATGAGTTCCCGTTCGATTTCATCGCAGCTTACGACGCGCCTCCCGCGACGATCACGCGCATCCGAAACGGCACCCAGAACGCCAGCGACATCGATGGCGGGGTGTTGTGGCGGCAGAAACTGCATTTGCTCGTCTGCGATGCGGGGCAGATCAACGAGGCTCTGGCGCGGCTCCTCGGAAGTCGCGCCACGGCGACGCAGAAGGCGAAGTTTCTTCTCGCAACCGATGGCGTCGAGGTCGCCGCCCACGACATCGATGCCGAGGACACCATCTTCTTCCCGTTCTCCGAACTGGGGAATCGCTTCGGCTTCTTCCTGCCGTTGGCTGGCTACTCCCGGTATAAGGCTGCCGACGATAACCCCATCGACGTCAAGGCCGCCAACCGGCTTCGACGGCTGTATGATGCGCTGATCGCCGAGAACCCTGAATGGGAAGGCGATGCCAAGCGTCACGCCATGAACCTGTTTATGACGCGCATCATCTTCTGCATGTTTGCCGAAGATACCGGCATCATCCCCGAGCACCTTTTTGCACGCACGATCCATGATCATGGCGGTCATGCGGGCGAGGAGATGGTCCACGTCCTCACCTCGATCTTCACGGCCATGAGCATTCGCGAGGGCGAGCGTGGGGACATGCCGAGATGGGCGACAGATTTCCCATGGGTGAACGGCGGTCTGTTCGCAGGCGATATCGAGGTGCCCCGGTTCAGCCGCACGGCGTTCCGCACGCTGACCGAAGCCGCAGGGCTGCGGTGGAACGAGATCAACGCGGATATCTTTGGCTCGATGATCCAGGTCATCGTTGATCCGGCGCATCGCCATGAAACGGGGATGCACTACACATCGGTGCCGAACATCCTCAAGGTGCTCGATCCGCTGTTCCTCGACGAGCTACGCACGGAAGCCTCCCGTCCCGCGCTGGCGGACAATTCACGTGAGAAGGCACGCCTGAAGGCGCTGCTCACCCGGTTGTCGAAAATCCGCGTCTTCGATCCGGCCTGCGGATCGGGCAACTTCCTCGTCATCGCTTATCAGGAGCTACGCAAGATCGAGAGGCAGGTGCTCGACCGCCTTCGCGCGATCACCGGCCATGCGCCGGGTATCTGGAGCCACATCGAACTGCACAACTTCTACGGCATCGAAATCAGCGATTTTGCCGCTGAAACGGCAAAACTGTCGCTGTGGATTGCCAAATTTCAGATGGACCGTGCGCACCGAGATATGTTCGGCTCAGCGCCACCCAGCCTCCCCTTAACGGATAGTGGAAATATCCATAACGGCAATGCACTTGCACAAGACTGGCTGGGCGCCTGTCCAGCGCCAATTTCAGTTAATCACCGACAGAAAATGCCTAATCTCGCAACTGCTGTAGATGCTCATGGAACTGAGGAGGTTATAGACGGCGAGGTTGAAACCTACATCGTTGGAAACCCTCCTTACATTGGCGCACGTAAAATGAACGACGTCCAAAAGGCGGAAATGAGGACAGTTGCCCAAGGTTATACCAATAAATGGACTAACATCGATTATGTGGGTGGCTGGTTTATTCGGGCCATGCAATATTCGGAAACCGTCCCGAATGTCTGCTTCGCGTTTGTGGCAACAAACTCATTATGCCAAGGTCAGCAGGTTCCGACACTTTGGCCGATCTTGTTGGAGAACAGCCTCGCGATCAGGTTCGCTCACAGGTCGTTCAAGTGGATAAACAATGCCCCTAAAAAGGCGGGTGTAATCTGTGTTGTCGTCGGGATGGATAGAGTACACGGGGGCGCGAGAACACTGTTTGACGGGAATTTACGGCAAGAAGTTTCCACGATTAACGCCTACCTCTTACCTCTACCGAACATTTACATCGACGAACGCACCGCCGCATTGTGCGAATTGCCGCCCATGGACTTTGGCAACATGCCGTTGGATAATGGAAATTTACTGATAGAACCTGCCGAAATCGAGGATTTTCAATCCGATCCTGTGGCAAGCACGTTTGTCAGGCCCATCGTCGGCAGCAAAGAAGCAATTCGGTCAATTGACCGTTACTGCTTGTGGATTGAAGATGACCGCATAGCACAAGCGCTGGCTATTCCAGAAATTGATCGGAGAATAGAGGCAACGCGAGTCTTTCGCGCCGGGAGCCCAAGGCCTCAGACTCGGTCAAAAGCCAGAACACCGTATAAGTTTGGCGAAATCCGTCAGCGAAACGCTGATCATATAATTGTAGTTCCCTCTGCAAGCTCCGAGCGCCGCCCTTACCTTCCAGTATTATATATGCCGGGTGAAACAATAGTTTCAAATCTGGCCTTCATGATGTTTGATGCGCCGCTATGGACAATCAGCTTGATTGCATCTCGTATGCATTTGCTGTGGATCGAAGCAGTTTGTGGAAAATTGAAAACAGACTATAGATACTCGAATACGCTGGGATGGTACACATTTCCTGTGCCATCCATGAGCCAAGCTGACTATAAACGCCTTGAGTCATGCGCTGAAAACATCCTGCTGGCACGGGCTGAGGTCGGCGGCTCAATCGCGGAACAATATGATCCTAATAACATGCACCAGCTACTTATTGATGCCCACACCGCTAACGATGAGGCTGTCGAAAGCCTATACTCTGGTCGGGGTTTCAGATCAGACGGCGACAGGTTGGGCCATCTGTTTCGTAGATATGCCAAATTGACTGCTGACGAGCGCGGTCAGGAGGTCGATCCCGAGTTTGCTCTGGGCATGGAAGGCGCAGCTTAATGACGAATGTAGTTGAGGTCCGCTATGGTTCGTCGGGCGCCAGCCAGAAGATCGATGCACTCGGAATGCGCCCAATGCAGGCCCGCGCCTGGAAGGCGCGCGCCGCCCAATATCTGCTGGTCAAGGCACCGCCCGCATCGGGCAAATCCCGCGCGTTGATGTTCGTCGCGCTCGACAAGCTGCATCGTCAGGGCATCGGCAAGGCCATCGTCGCCGTGCCCGAGCGGTCAATCGGTGCGTCATTCGATTCCACCTCACTCAGCACACACGGCTTCTTCACCGACTGGCACGTCGCCGAGCGCTGGAACCTCTGCACCAGTGAAACGGGCGGCGCGCGGGACAAGGTGGATGCGCTGCGTGCTTTCCTCGACAGCGATGATCGCACGCTGGTCTGTACCCATTCGACCCTGCGGTTTGCGTATGAGCGGTTCGGCGCAGAGGCGTTCGACGGGTGCCTGCTTGCCATCGACGAGTTTCACCATGCCGCTGCGGATCAGGACAACCGACTGGGCGAACTGGTCCGCGGCCTGCTCGACCGGAACCGCGTCCACATCGTCGCGATGACCGGCAGCTATTTCCGTGGCGATCAGATCGCGGTTATGCGCCCCGAGGACGAGGATCGGTTCGAGCGCGTAACCTACACCTATTACGAACAGCTTGACGGTTACTCGCACCTCAAGACGCTCGGCATCGGCTATCACTTCTACCGTGGGCGATACCTCGATGCGATTGGCGAGGTGCTCGATTCGGACAAGAAGACCATCATCCACATTCCAAATGTGAACGCTGCGGAATCGGTGATGGAGAAGTATGATGAGGTGAACCACATCATCAAGGTTTTGGGCGAGTACGAGAGCACTGATCCCGATACGGGATTCCTGCTGGTGCGTCGGCCGGACGGACGCCTGCTCAAGGTTGCGGACCTTGTGGACGATAGTCAGGCGCGCGACACGGTGGTCGCCGCGCTGCGAAAGGCCAAGGACCGTGATGCGGTCGATATCATCATTGCGTTGGGCATGGCGAAGGAAGGCTTCGATTGGATTTGGTGCGAGCATGCACTGACGGTCGGTTACCGTTCCTCACTGACCGAGGTTGTACAGATCATCGGCCGCGCAACACGCGACGCGCCGGACAAGGCGCACGCACAGTTCACCAATCTCATCGCCGAGCCGCTGGCCGAGCAGGGCGCGGTGGTGACCGCCGTCAACGACATGCTCAAGGCGATCACAGCTTCGCTCCTGATGGAGCAGGTGATGGCTCCTCGCTTCCGCTTCCATCCGCGACCGGAAGAACCAGAGACTGACCTCGGCACTGGCGGCAGCGGAACCGGCATGCACGTCGATGAGGACACCGGCATCGTGCATATCGCGGTAAAGGGCCTCAAGGAGCCATCGTCAGATCGAGTGCGGATGATCGTGGAGGAAGACCTCAACGACCTGCTTGCCAATGTCTGCCAAGACCCCCGCATTGCCGCCCGCGCCGTCGCAGATGATGCAACCGCGCCCGAGGTGGTCAATCAGGTGCTTGTCCCCAAGGTGATCGAAGAGCGCTACCCGTACCTCGCCCCCGAGGAAGTCGAAGAAGTACGGGAACACCTGCTTGCAGGAATGGCGGTGATCGCCGAGGTGAACCGCCTTGAACTGGAGGGCGGGTCAGACAATCGCGTTCGCGAAGGTCAGATCGGATATGATGCCGATGAACCGGATGCAGCACAGACCGGCGCGACCCGCTTCATTGAGATGGTCCGTCGCTTCGTGAATGTTGCCGACCTCAGCGTCGATCTGATCGACAGCATCAACCCCTTCCAGCAGGCATACGAGGTGCTGTCGAAGCGCATGGATGCGCCTACTTTGGCGCGCATCCATGGTGCAATCGCCGGTCAGCGCATCAGCATGACCGAAGATGAAGCGCTGGCGCTCTGGCCGCGCATCCAGCGCTTTCGTGCCGAAGAAGGGCGACCGCCCAATGCCGCATCGACCAACGAGCTTGAGAAGCGTCTTGGTGCCGCGCTGGAATGGTTGAAGGCCGAAAAGCGGCGGCGTCAGGTCGACGCTGTGGTGCAGGCCGCAAGCTGATGCCCCGGCTTCGCATGGAGGATGTGCTCGCCGATGCGGACGAGTTCGGCCTGCTGGCTGTCGAGGCCCGAGCGACTGTTACATCAGGAGGTGAGGCTGGGCAGGTGCTTGGAGAGTTGGAGCGCTTTATCGCTGCCAACGGGCGTCCGCCATCATCCGAGGCAGGTACACCGATTGCGGAACGGTTGCTCGCGACCAAAGCGAAGCGCCTGTCGGCCGATCCCGCAATTGGCGCGCTTCTTCTGCCCATTGAGCCGACCCCGCCGACCAGCGTGGATGACATCCTCGGCGACGACTTGCTCGACGATGATCCGATCTTCAATCTCACCCATGTCCAGCCGCGTGAGGTGCAAGATCAGCCGGACTATATTGGGTCACGTAAGCCTTGCGCCGATTTCGAACGGTTCCGACCGTTGTTCGAGGCCGTGGCAACAGACCTTGGCGCCAAGCGTCGCGAAGTCCGCAAGTTCGCGCGCGAGCAAGAGATCGATGCCGGGCAGTTCTTCATCCAGAAGGGCATGATGGCCTATGTCGCCGAGGCTGGAGAAGTGTTCCAAGACAGGCTCGGAAACCGCAACCGTCGTCTCCGTGTGATCTACGACAACGGCACCGAGAGCGATCCGCTGCTTCGCTCATTTGCCTCGCTACTCTATAACGACGAGAACGGTCGCCGGATCACCGATCCAGTGGCAGGACCGCTATTCACAGCGGAGCCCGACGACGGTGATGTCCAGACGGGCCATATCTATGTCGCCCGTACTCTTTCCAAAGATCAGCACATTGCCCAGCACGGCAGGCACATGGTAAAGATCGGCGTCACGGGCGGCGACGTGCATCGTCGCGTTGCAGATGCGGTCAATGATCCCACATTCCTGCTCGCGCCCGCGGCGATCATCACCAGCTTTACACTCTTCAATGTGAATCGCTCGCGCCTTGAAGGGCTGTTGCACCGGTTTTTTGATCCGGTGCGTGCCGACATTGAGATCACCGACCGCTTCGGTAAGGCTGTGCGTCCTCGTGAGTGGTTCTTTGCTACGCCAGACCACATTACCGAGGTGGTCCGGCGCATTCAGGACGGCTCTATCACTCGATGCTACTTCGACCCGAAACTGGGGATCGTGGATACCGCATCGCGATGAAGCGGCGTCGGGCATGCCCGACGCCAGGATACCGAGATCGTTGCAGGGTTGCTGCCCAACCATCTGCCAGACCTTTCGACGTGCCATCCACGCCTGTTGCCCGATGAACATCCTACCGAAGGTGCGAGATGACAGCCACGGTTGCCCATCCGCCGTTCGCCGGGCACGTGCTGAGGGGTGATATTGCTGGCCCTGCCTTGGGCAGGGCCAGGATGCGGGACGGATGTCCCGGATAGGTAAACTCTCTCGGGGTGTCCCAAGCCCCACGGATTCCCGTCTCATTAGAATAAGTTCGACAAATCTGAGACTTGTGAGAGGCTACATCTAAGGACCAATTGAGACAGGAAGCGCCGATGCTGGTTGGATACGGTCGAGTGAGCAGTTCGGGGCAGTCGCTCGACATCCAGAATGAAGCTTTGCTGGCAGCCGGGTGCGAGAAGGTCTTCGCGGAGAAGGTCAGCGGGCGCTCGACCCAAGATCGTGAGCAACTCGCCATGGCGTTGGACTTCGTGCGCGAAGGCGACACGCTCGTCGTCACCCGGCTCGACCGGCTCGCCCGCAGTGTCGGCGACCTCCACCGGATCATCGAACGACTCACTGAGAAGAAGGTCGCTTTCAAGTGCTTGGCTCAGGCCGGAGTCGATACCGACACCTCGACCGGGCGGTTGATGCTCGCCGTACTG
>NZ_JAPCWC010000055.1 GCF_026420865.1 Novosphingobium clariflavum
CGTATAGCCGACCTCCAGGCGCGCGCGGGCAAGCGCTGCGCGCGCATCGGCAACATTCGCGTCGGCCTGCCGCGCGTCAGACAGGGCCGCATCATATTCCTGGGCACTGACCGCCTTTCGGCTGACCAGCGGTTCATAGCGAGCCACGATCGAACGCGCATTGGCCTGCGCCGCGCCCGCGCGCGACAACGTCGCTTGCGCCTGGGCGAACTGCGCCTGCTTGTCGCGCGGATCGATCAGGAACAGCGGAGCACCGGCGGGTACGTCCGACCCTTCCTGGTAAAGCCGCCGCTCGACGATGCCATCGACCCTTGCCCGGACCTCGGCGGTGCGAACGGCTTCGATCCGGCCAGGCAACTCGATGATGTTGGGCACATCGCCCGTTACGACCTTGATGACGTCGACCGGCGGCGGTGGGGGCGCCTGACGCTGCGGCCCGCCACAGGATGCGAGCAGCAGGGCGGCGGGAAGGGCGAGCCAGCCTGGCTGTGAGAAGAGTGCAGGAGGCTGCAGACGGATGGTCTCGAACGACGCTTGGGAAAGGTTGAATGGCGGCAAAGTCTGCCCCTCACATATTGACGGTCATTGGGATTTTTGGGGCGACAGCCTGAGAAATCTGGCTTACCGCCCAAACGTGTAGGAAATGGAGGCGAAGCCACTGGCGTTCACCTTATCCTGGACAAGCGCGCTGTCGCTCACATCGCCCACGACCCTGATCGCGCTCCCCCCAACAGAGAGATTCCAGCGCGGCGACAGCCGGTAATTGGCGACGAGATTGAAGGTCACGTCCTTGAAACCGCTGCCGGGGCTGAAGCGGGAAAGACCGGATGCCGCTGCCTCTTCCGGGGAGATCCCGAAATAGCGATCATTATATTTGCTATCGGCCCATGTCGTGCCGATGCCCGGCACGATTGTGAGGCGATCATCGACTCTCACGGGGTAGCTGATGACAGCGTCAGCTACCGTGCCCTTGGTGCCGCCCAGCACCTTGGTCACGCCGACCGTGCTGACGAAACCCCATTTGCGTATCGTGGCATTGGCCCGGATGCCGGCTGCATTCTTGATACGTTCGATGCCGGTCGGTACGTCCTTCTGCCGATACCCAAGCACGAAGACTGCGCCTGCGCCCATGTTGATCTCGTCCGTCACCGGCACGCTGACGCCGATTCCGGAATAGGTGTTGGCAACGAAAATGCCTTGCCGAATGTCGATGACGGGAAGCGGCAGGATCCGCGTCGAATCGCTGCCCTCGAACGTGGGTAGCACACTTGCTCCTGCACCGATGGTGATATGGTCGGCCATGTATGGGGTCTGCTCACCATCTTTTGCCATGGCCGCGCCCGGAACCATAGAACCCGCAAGACAGAGGGTGAAGACCCGAACGGCGGGAATCTTGCTCACATCCGCCTTTGCGCCATTTGCGCGGAAAAAAGATCGCCCAAAGATCGTTGTCATGATAAGCGCACCTAAAAAGCGTTGATTATCGACAACTCAATATTGAATACCGATATTATGTCAATGATATTCGGTTTCCCGTGTTTGGCAGTCTATTGTTTATGCATATGTGGCTGACGGAAGTGGGACGATCGATCCGGGGAGGGGCGAAATGGAAACACGAGGTTGCCAATGGAAAGTGAAGATGTCCCCTATGAGGGGGGAGGCGGTTTCGGATTCGGCATCAAGGCCGCTATCGTGACGGCCACGCTCTTGCTCGCAGTTTCCCTGCCGTTGCGATACATCATTGCCTGGCGGGAGCCGGCTTACGCCTCGCTCGTGGGATTACCCTGGCTTCGTACTCTTCCCCCGTCCACCATCATCGTCGCAACGATAACGGTGACCGTGCAATCCATCCTCATGGCGTTCGTGGTCCGGGAAATATGGACGATAGCCGGCAGCTTCCATCGGGGTGAGTTCTTCTCGCGCTTCGTGACGAAAGCCATGCGCCGCGCAAGTGGGCTTCTCTTCGGAGTGAGTGTCGCCGGGGCGCTAGGCGTCGTCATCGGCCTTGGATCGCTTTCCATGCTCGACGGGGACCTCCCGCCGCTCGGCCTTGGCGCCTCGCTTCTCAATATGCCTGCCGGCGCGCTGGTGTGTGGTCTTTTAGCTTATGTGATCGCCGGCGCATTCGATCGTGCTATCCGCATGGCCGACGAAGCCAGGTTCATGGTTTGATCATGTGGATCATATCAAGATTGGACGTCATGCTTGCTCTTCGAAAGACGAGTCTCAAAAGGCTGTCCGAAGCCACCGGGATCAGCATGGCCAACCTCTCCATCCTCAAGACGGGGAAAGCCCGCGCGGTCCGTTTCTCGACGCTTTCCGCAATCTGTCATGAACTGCAATGCCAGCCCGGCGACTTGCTGGAATTTGACCTAAGCGCCGCGCCTCCTGAAGAGGGAACATAATAAGTTAATTATCAAATATTCAAACAGGGTAAATACGGGACGCGGAATGAAGGCGGTTCACGATAGCATCGAGAGTCCGTTTGCGATCGGCGAGGACATGGCCCTCTATGGCACCTTTACCGGCGACGCGACACTTGAGAGTGGCGTGCGGTTCATCCTGCATGGCACCATAGCGGGGCGCATCTACAACAAGGGCGGGCGCGTCGAGATATTCGGCATGGCCGGCGCGGTCGAAAATCTCAGTCGCCATGCCGAGACGATCATTGATCCTGGCGCGCATGTCCGGGGTGGACGGCCGCGCCGCGAGGGGAGGCCGCACGCATGAGCGGAACTGTCCCCACGGCACTCCCGCAGCGCCGGCCCGTCATCCGGGCCGTCACCTTCGCCGAGGTCGGCAGGGCGATCGGCCGCTTGCTTGCCATCGGCATGCCGCCCACGCGCGCGGCCGAAACCGGCGCATCGGGCAAGGTGGCCGATTTCCTCCTGGCCTGGTGGAACGGCGACGAGTGCGGCCATTCCCCGATCCTGCGCCTGTGCAACCTCAATGCCGTGATCGCCGAGGATATGCTGACGATCATGGCCTGGCTGGCGCAGGCGCAGGAGCCGACGACCTACGCCGACGCATGGGGCTACCGCGGCGCGATGGGCGACCTTTGGGTGCGCTATCGCGGCGATCCAAGCGAGGCCGTTTAAACGATCTCGAGATCCACCGCCGAGAGGAACACTCTATGGACAACGACGAGGACGCCTTTGCTGACAACTACGCCGAGCGCGACCAGGCCAAGGCGCTGCGCGAGCAGGCCCGTGCGGGCGGGCTGCGCTTCGAGGCGTATCTGACCGGCGATCAGGCCGATTGGCTGTTGGAGCGGGTCGAGCGCGGCATGTTCGTTGACCCGCTCGAGGCGGTGTTCGCAATTATCCAGAACTTTCGTGAATTGGAACCGCACCGCGACCTACGCGACGAGCTGCTAGGTCGGATGCTCGACGCATCGGCGGCCGATCTGGAATCGGCCCTCCCCGCCGACGAGGTGTTTGACGAGCTGCGCCAGCGGCACGCGCAACCGCGTCCCGAACCGGCGCGCTGGGAGAAGATCGCGCGATGAACCAGCTCGCCCCCCTGCCCTCGCCCACGCTGGCGCTGCCGGCGCTGGTCGCGGCAGCCGACGACGCCACGCAGCTTCGCTTCCTTGAGTTCTTCGCCGTCACCATCCGCAACCCGCACACACGCCGCGCCTATGCGCGCGCGGCGGGTGACTTCCTGGCTTGGTGTGAGGCGCGCGGCGTTGCCTCGCTCGCCCAGGTGCAGCCTCTCCACGTTGCGGCCTGGGTCGAGGCGCTTGGGGCCGAGCTGGCCGCGCCCAGCGTCAAGCAGCAGCTCGCCGGCGTGAAGCATCTGTTCGATTGGCTGGTGACGGGGCATGTCGTGCCGGTGAACCCCGCCGCGTCGGTGCGCGGGCCGGCGCATAGCCAGCGGCGCGGCAAGACGCCGGTGCTGGCTCCTGACGAAGCGCGGGCGCTGCTCGATCGGATCGACGTGACCACCCATGCCGGCCTGCGCGACCGTGCGCTGATCGGCCTCATGGTCTATTCGTTCGCGCGGGTCGGCGCGGCGTTGGCGATGAAGGTGGAGGACGTGTTCGTGCAGAACCGACGCCTATGGGTCCGGCTGCACGAAAAGGGCGGCAAGCGCCATGAGATGCCCTGCCACCACAATCTTGAGCATTACCTGGCCGAATATCTCGACGGCTGCGCGCTGCGCGAGGACCGCAAGGGGCCGTTGTTCCGCACGATCGGACGCAAGACTAAGCGACTAAGCGATACCCCCCTGCCCCAGCCCAATGCGTTCGCGATGGTGCGCCGGCGCGCGGCGGCGGCCGGGATCGGGACAGCGATCGGCAACCACAGTTTCCGCGCGACCGGCATCACCACCTATCTGAAAAACGGCGGCACGTTGGAGAGGGCCGCGACGATGGCGAACCATAGTTCGACGCGCACCACCCAGCTCTACGATCGCCGGCCCGATGACGTGACGTTGGACGAGGTAGAGCGCGTGTTGATCTAGCATCCGGCAATTCGAGCGTTTCTAGGATGGCTTCACGTTTCTCAATTGGGATCGAGCTTCGGGAAAGCGGCTAAGCCGCCCCACTCGCGCCCGCTTTGTGTTGAAGCGCCCACGCCTCAAGCCACCGGATTGCGAAGGCGAGCATCGGACGGGCTTCGACTAGCAACGATGGCGCAAACCCTATCATGCCCTGACTGCCACCACCACTCTCGACGTAGGCGGTCACGATCTGCTCAATGTAGTTCTCGGACAGGTCCTCATGGATGGGATCGCCTGTCTCAAATTCTTCCATGAACCGCCATTCTGTGCCGTTCACACCGGCAAACGGCACCTCGATCCGGATCGTCTGCTTGTCGGGGATGGCGGCGAGGTGGTCGGCGTGATGGACCAGAGTCATAGTGTCCCACGGCGCGCCCACCATCAGAACGCTGCCGCCGACTTCGACCAGCTTGGACAAGGGCGTGTTCTCGCCGAAGCCATAGTCGAGCCGGTGGTCGGCTGTGATCCAGTCGGCCAGTTTGCCTACAGCCGCGACGGATGCGCCAGGGTTGGCGCTCCGTCGGGCACCCGGCATCGTCCGGACGAACTCGGCGATGATGCCGTTCATCCGCACTGCACGCGACGCATTCTGATCGAACCCCGGCACATGGTCGCGCCACTTGGGCAGGACGCGGCCATCGTCACCCAGCAGATCGTCGTGAACGCTGTCCCAGCTCGTATATACGAGCATTGTGCCGTCCGGCCCGACTACTTCAAGGATGGCGTTCGACAGAGCGTCCGGCCCGTTGAGAAGCGGTCCGACCTTGCTCATGGCAGCGTGGACCATGACGGTATCGCCTGCTCGCAATCCGATACGGGCTAGGTCGTCGCGTAGCGATGCACGAGTGCGAAAGTCAGGAAGATCGTCGTTCATAGAGCTTGATGCTCATCCTGCCCAACAACCTGCCAGCGGCCTCCTTCCCAATGGAAGCCGATCCTTTCCGCGTTGCTGATCGCGGGCGGCTCGCCCTTGCGCCAGAAAGCCCGCATCTTGGCGCGGTCATCCAAATGCGCGTCGGCGACGATCGCGCGCGCGGCCTGGATGAATTGCCCATGCCCGAACACATAGGCCAGCGAGTCCGCAGGCATGGCGGCGAGACGCGCCAGCGCGGCCTCGCAGCGCCGTAGTAGCGTGCCGAAACTCTCCGCCCCTTCCCCGTCGCAATAATCAGGATCGGCCGCGCTCCAATAGCGTTCGAGGTGCGGCATCCTCTCGGCGCTGCGCGTGCCGTTCCACCGGGAGGGTTGGAGATAGGTAAATTCTTCAATCGGCCACGTCTCCACCGGCACGCCGGGAAAGCGGGCGATCGTCGGCGCAGCCGTCTGCCGGGTGCGGGTATAGGGCGAGGTGACGATAAGTGCGGGCGCTTGCGTCCAGCTCGCCGCGACCGCGCGCGCCTGGTCCTGCCCGCGCTCCGTCAGCTCGATCGTCGCCAGATCGTGACACGGCATGCCGGCGTTGCCGGTGCTTTCGCCGTGCCGGATGAAGATCGCCCGCATGACTATTTCAGCAGCAGGGCGGCCGCCCCCTGTCCTTGCAGGAGCTTCACCGCCTTTTTGTCGAACGACACGAAGGTTTCGCCGCCGAGCCATTGGCCGTCAAAGGCGATCACCCCGTCCGCGAAATCGCCGCCCGCATCGAGGACGGTCAGGCCCGCTTCGACGGCGGGGCGGTTCACCACGACATTGCGCGTGTTCATGAAACGGCGGATTGCGGCGGCAATGTCAGGCCGCGCCGCGTCATAGCTGCGTTCCATCACCCATGCGAGTTCGCAGAGCGAATGGACACTGATCGCCACGGAATCGGCTTCCTTGAGCGTTTCGACCGCAAGCTTTTGTTGGTGCTCATCGCCGGGAACGACGAGACGCAGCAATACATTCGTATCGGCGGTGATCTTCATTTCTTGTCCATGCCCGCCATGCCAGCGGCCGCGCCAGCCTCGGCAATCGCATCGTTGGTTTCGTCGATCGTCAGCCGCGCGCCGTTCGTCTTACCGGCGAAGAAATTCCGCAGATCGTCCCAGGAGCCATCGGGTTGATCGGCCTTCAGCTCCGCCCTGCCATCGGGCAACAGGTCGAGCCTGATCTTGCCACCGGGCCGGATGCCGAGATGCTTCAGCACGTCCTTCCGAAATGTCACCTGACCCCGCGCGGTCACGCTTAATGTCGTCATGGTCATTACCTCCATATCGCCGCAAGAGTAATGCAAAACAGCATTATTTTCAAGACCCAAATCCTGATAGCCAAAAAGGGTCATGCGCCTGCCGCTGGCGCGGCACCGTGGCTCTAGTCGCTACGCTCCCCAAGCCCGCAAGCGGTTTTGGCCTAAGGTGACGATCCACATGGCGAAAGCGCGATCGCTGCGCGCGGATCTCGCAAGCCAAGGTGCCGGCGTGTGCCGGTGTCGATTCCTGCTTCAGGGGGAAAGGCCGTCCCGACCGCCTCTCCCCCCGCAACGGCAATCAGCGGGACCGTGGCTCACTCGGCTGCGCCTCGCTGCGCCGCGCACCACTCCCGCAGATTCCCGCTGCCCCCCTCTCTCGCCGGCGTTCTTGGGCGTCCGTGTTCCGGCCGATGGCATGGCCATCGCCGGACAGGCGATTTGAAGGGAGTAAGGACGATGACTCACCAAACCCGCGAAAGTTGGCTCAATGCGGTGGCGCTGGGCATGGCCCCGCTGTTCGAGGCGCTGGACGCCCCCCTGCCCGATCGCGTGCGCGTGGCGATCGGCTTCACCAGCAGAGGCGCGAAGGCCAAGGCGATCGGCGAGTGCTGGGATAATCGGTTGAGCGCGGACGGGCATTTTGAAATCTTCATCCGTCCCGACCTCGCGCACGCGCCCGACGCCATGCCCACGCAGATCGCGGCCATCCTCGCGCATGAGCTTGTCCACGCCGCCGTTGGCATTCCGGCGGGGCATGGGAAAGCGTTTAAACGGATCGCCCTTGGGCTGGGGTTGGTCGGGCCGATGCGCGCCACCACCCCCGGCGAGGCGTTCCTTGCGGCCATCGCGCCGATCCTGGCGGGCGTCGGCCCCCTCCCCCATGCCCGTCTCGACACGGACGGGGAGTCGACCGCGCCCAAGAAGCAGAAAACCCGGCTGCTTAAATGCGAGTGCGCGACGTGCGGCTATACGGTCAGGACCGCGCGCAAGTGGCTTGAGCAGGCCGGAGCGCCGCTTTGCCCGATCGAGGATCACGGCCAGATGAGCCATGAGCCGCTGGACGATGACAGCGAGGATGAGGGCGGAGAGGACAGCTAGACGCCTCACCTCTTTCATCCCATTGCCGTTTAGGCTATGCCCACATGCAAACATGAGGTCATGTAAGGATATTCACATGCCAACAATCGCGATCATCAGCCAGAAGGGCGGCGCGGGCAAGACCACCCTCGCCCTGCATCTGGCCGCCGCCGCCGAGGATTCCGGGCATACGGCCCTTGTGATCGACCTCGACCCGCAGGCGACGGCGAGCCAGTGGGCGGCATGGCGACAGGATGCCCCCCCGGTCGTGATCGACAGCGCGCCCCCTCGCCTCGCCGCCAAGATCGAGCAGGCCACGGCCCAGGGCGCGGCGTTCATCGTGATCGACACCCCGCCCCATGCCGACAGCGCGGCGAGCGCCGCCGTCGAGGCGGCCGACTTGGTGTTGATCCCTTGCCGCCCCAGCGCGTTCGACCTGGCCGCGATCAAGACGACCGCCAGCCTTGTGAAGATGCGCGGCAAGCCCGCTTTCGTAATCTTCACGGCGGGAAGCCCGACCGCACCGCGCATGTATGACGAGGCCGCGCAGCTCGTGCGCGATTATGGGCTGGACGCCTGCCCACACAACATCGCCGATCGCGCCGCCTTCCGCCACGCGGCGGCCGAGGGCAAGACCGCGATGGAGATCGAGCCGGACGGCAAGGCGGCCAACGAGGTGCGCCAGCTTTACAAGTGGACATGCGAGCATGTAAACATGCAAGCATCAACGAAGAAGCGGAGGGTCAGCGCATGAGCGGCCGGAAGGGATCATTGCTTGCATTGCGGGATCGCGACCCCGCGCCGTCGCCGGCATCGGCCGAGTCGGAGCGCAGCGCGGCCGCACGACAAGCGCCCGGCACTGGCGCAGGCAGCGGATCGAGCAGCAGCCCGGTTGCGCCGAGCCGTCAGGGTAAGAAGGCGATGACGGGCTATTTCAGCCCGGAAATGTCGTTCGCCATGCACATGACCGCCCGCAAGCACGGCATGAGTTTGCAGGACGCGATGGCCGAGGCGTTCAACGACTGGCTCCGAAAGATGGGGGAAAGTCCTGTAGGCAAGTGAGCATGTTCACATGCAAACATTTGGCATTGGAGGAATGCTTATGGCCGTGCTGATTGTGTCCGGCATCTTCGCTCTGGTGATGGTCGGGTTGTCCGTCCGGGCAAATGCTCGCTTTCGGGGGGCGTCACATAAAACGGA
>NZ_JAPCWC010000056.1 GCF_026420865.1 Novosphingobium clariflavum
GGTCGGCACTGAAACCGGATGGCACGGCCACTTCGCCAAGGTTCAACAGGGCCTCATTGAGAACGCCGTTCACGATGCCATTGCTATCATCACATCGCTCGTAGATCGACGGGGCCATTTCGAGCATGCGCCAGAGCAAGTCGAACGCTTCGGACGGCGCGCCTGGCGCCACATGCGCCATGATGGCTGCCCGCTGGGTCTCGAGGTCCTGTGCCAGCGGACGGATCTTGCGCCAGTCGACGAAACCGCGCGCGCGGGCGATCGCGACTAGCCGCTTGCGTACTTCGGCGGCTACGTCTCCGCCGCCGCCCTGGCTTGCCAGTTCAAGGCGCAGGCGCCGCTTCATCGCTGCGTC
The DNA here is from genome assembly GCF_026420865.1 of Novosphingobium clariflavum. GTDB lineage: Bacteria > Pseudomonadota > Alphaproteobacteria > Sphingomonadales > Sphingomonadaceae > Novosphingobium > Novosphingobium clariflavum. The sequence continues at coordinate 356 of NZ_JAPCWC010000056.1, forward strand.
ACCCTGTGCGAGTTCGATCAACAGCGCCGCGAGTCTCTCGGCGCCGAGTGCGGCAAGGTTGGTGGTATTGAGTGTGTTTGATCTGGCCATCCGCCGTCTTCGTCCGCTGGCTAGCGGCGGTCAACGGCGATTAAGACTTGGCATGGAGAGATGAGTGGAACGGGCGCCTGGCAGGCATTCCCACCGTGGACTCGTGGAGGCCCTTCTGCGCCCGACCCTTCCAAGACATTCAGCCGTCAATTTCCCTTCCCCAGGACCGGATCGGCAGCTTTTCCATCCCAGGCACACAAGGCGGTTCTGTCGCAAAGTTCCGGTCGGTTGGTTATGGCGTAGGAAGATTTGTGCATAGGAGTCAGTTCAAAGTGTTCAAAGGCTGGCATTTTCGGAGTGACCTGATCGTGCTGTGCATGCGCTGGTACCTGAGCTACGCCTTGAGCCTGCGAGACCTGGAGGAAATGATGGCCGAGCGGGGTGTTCGCGTAGATCATTCGACGATCCATCGGTGGGTGTTGCGTTACACCCCGCAGTTGCTCGATGCGTTCAACGCCCGCAAGCGGCCTGTGACAGGCAAATGTCATGTCGACGAGACCTACACCAAGGTCAAGGGTCAGCGGAGGTACCTGTACTGCGCCATCGACAAAGGCGGCGCCACGGTCAACTTCCTGTTTTCGCCGACGCGCAATCTCAAGGACGCGAAGCGCTTCTTCCGGCGGGCCTATGCGCACCATGGCCTGCCCGCGCAGGTGACTATCGACGGCAGCCAGACCAATCTGGAGGCGGCTCGGAAATGCCATGCCGAGATCCGGATGCGCACCAGATTGAACACCGAGCCGCTCAAGCTCCGGCAGAACCAGTACCTGAACAACCGGATCGAGCAGGACCATCGGCGCATCAAGCGCCGGATTCGACCGATGCTGGGTTTCAAGTCCGAGCACACCGCCGCGGTCATCCTCGGCGGCATCGAACTCGTCCACATGATCCGAAAGGGGCAGATGATCTTCGCCAACGACGCCCAGAATCTGTCCCTGGCATGCCAATTCGAAGCACTCGCCGCATAACCCACTATATCAAAGAGCAAACCGCAAGCTGGGCTGAACGTTGCAACAGAACCTCGCGGGTTGGCCGAGAATGCGATATCCAGCGCCGTCCCGGTTGATGCCTCCAAGCTGCGGTGCAGTCAGCGGCAATATCCGTTGTACCGAAGCCGTCCCATGTGATTATCGGCAAGCCGCGGTCTTCGTTTGCCGGCTTGCCGATAATGATGGAGGCTCCTATGCCGAAAACTCCATTTCATAGTTGCTGTAAAGCCAGTCGAGACTGGGCAAACCCAGGCGGTTGTTGGCATGGGCCCAGGTGACGATGTCGGTGAACTCGAGCTTCGTCATGTAGTCGATATCGACATTGTACCGGAAAGGCGGCACTTGGCGGTCGGTTCTCGCCTCGTTCATTGCTTCCATGCTGGCCTTGCTGACCCACATGTGCCGGTCCGGAACATTCTTTTGGAGGATGCGGCACAGGTTGAGTTCGTTGTAGAGCCATGGCGAGTTTGTCGTATTTCCCGCGCTATTGGCAATGGACACCTTGCTCTCGAGTGAGTTTTCCGAGTTCAGGAAGAAGATGCATTCGCATTTGTCCATCATGCTGGCCAGTGACACTGCAAGCATATTGTGGACGTGCGTCGTCGTGATGTTGCGCCGATCGTAGCAATAGGTCCGAGGGTCCGAGCCGGAGTTGGTGCAGAACTTGTTGTCAAGCAGCCGCAACGCCTCGTCGGAATAGCGCCAGACACAGGAATCTACGAAGCATTTCAGCCCCATTTTCCGTTCGAGATAGGACGAAAGCGCAAGCGCCTTGGTTTCGTCGGCATGCGAATGTGAAATGAATACGTCGAAATCGCCTTGTGGAAACCACTTGTCGATGATTTCACTGCCGTTGAGGACGCCGTCGTCATCGACGAAATTGCCGATATCGACGCGAGCGGCATTTTTGCGCTTCATTTCCTCGATCTGTTCCGCGTCGGCAAGCACCGCGTGATCTGCAAGATGTACCTGGTACGCCTTATACATCGTTCTCTCTGCTATGTTGGCTGGCAGTAACGGTGCGCGGGCACGAGAAACGTGCCCGCGAATCGCTTTGCATATGGATTTATTGAATAAATCTTAGAACGCGAACGGTTGATATGCCAAGCTCGATAGAAGGCACCGCTTCATTCAGAGAACCGGTTCATGCTGCCTTTGATCGTGCCTTCCCATTGGTTTTTCGCCGGCTGTCGTGGAAACCGGAGGGAAAACGGGGAAGCGGCGCGTCAGACAACGCGTGTCCGGTTTCCGGAATGCGGGTAGCCTGAGCCCGGTAGGTTCAACCAGTCGCCGCTTCGGCCCCCTGCGGATAACCCGACAAAAAAGGCACCAACCTTGATGGCGTTTCGTGCGCCAGAAGATTAACCTTCTTTTTCAATGACGATTCTCGGATAGTTCAAGGCATGCGGCAGTACATTACACGCGCGAATTTGATCGAGTGGGGCAGTGAAATCCGCAAGGCCGGGACACTGGCCAACAGATATTCGCAAGGCAACCGAACACTCGCCGGGTCGACCTTCCTTTCGCATTCATCGAAGGATCGCGAACTGGTTGCCGGTGCCACGCTCATACTCGAGAACCACGGTGCCCAAGTCTATATCGATGAAATCGACCCGGAAATGCCGCCGACAACGTCAAGGAAAACCGCTGACATCCTGAAGTCGCGTATTCGCGATACCAAGCGCTTCGTTCTGCTCGCTTCCAGCAACAGCAAGGACAGCAGGTGGGTGCCTTGGGAGCTCGGCTATGCAGACGGGCATAAGGGCACCGGTAGGATTGCCGTCTTTCCGGCAGTTGACGTGTGGTACGATACCGACTGGACTTCGCAGGAATATCTTGGACTCTACGACAGGATAATTTGGGGCGATATCGTAGGGCGCGAGGACGCGATGTGGATCGTTTTGAACGAGGAAGCGAACACGGCTATCTCGCTTCGGCAATGGTTACAGGGGTATTGAACTATGGTGCGGCGTTGCTTCTACAGTTTCCACTACGCAGAGGATTCGTGGCGGGTTTCCACCGTAAAGCAGATTGGTGCAATTGAGGGCCAACCGCTTGTAAGGGGCAATCAGTGGGAAGAGATCGAGAGGCGGGGTGAGGCCGCGATCCGCAACTGGATCGATGAGAACCTCAAGGGTCGCAGCTGCCTCATTGTTCTAGTTGGGCGCGTGACTGCAGGGCGCAAGTGGGTGAAATACGAAATCGAGAAGGCTTGGAACGAGGGCAAGGGCGTACTTGGTGTGCGTATTCACAATCTCAAGAATCAAAACGGAGCCACCTCCGCAGCAGGGGCCAATCCTTTTGCGAGCTACAACGTCAACGGAGCCCCGCTGACAAACTGGGCAAAGGTCTACGACCCGGCGGGCGCTACGAGCCAGGAGGTCTACAACACGATTGCCAACAATATCGAAAAGTGGGTCGAGGAAGCTATTCGGCTCCGCGGTACCGTGTGACGTGGCGGCGGTGCATCCTTGGTGTCCGCCGCCTGACCAACTGCGAGTGTGCTTGTGGAAAGCTCCCTTGCGCGAGATCCCCGTGGCTGGAGGCGGGATGCCAGCAAGCGGGGCGGTATTCAGAGCGAAAGCCCCAGTCGTGACCTCCGGGAGCGTCGCTCAGGTGGCCGATAGCAATCGGCGGAAGATTGTGGGATAGGTGCGGCTTCTGCCCAGAGACGGATTGTAGTCGCCATTCTCGAAGATACTGCGGGCGGCAGCGCCGGTGGTTGCAATCGGAAGGATTTGCGCCCCAGGCTGAAGCTCCTTGAAGAGTTCCAACTCCTCAAGGCAGCCGTCCATTCCACCAATGAAGACCGCAGCATCGAAGTTTTGGCTGGACAGCATCGCCACCCGCATTGCTTTCAAATTTTCTTTATCGTTTTCGCTGGGAGCGGGCACGATCCGAACGTCCGCAAACAGCACATTGTCTGCTGGCATCGCCTCTTTACGCTTCCCGTCGAACATGGCGCTCTGGAATAGCGTGAATTTGCTGCGGTCCAGGTCAGCTTGCTTTGCAAATAGTGCGAGCAGCGGAGTGATTGCCGGGTGGCCGCCGTAAGTGATGCGGCCAACCGGCAAGACATGCTCGGCAAGCGCCTTGAGCGCTTCGCGCAAGGCAAGAAGGTCAACCGTTTCGTAGTAGACCCTGTCTCGGCTCGGGAGCGGAATGCTGGCGGAGAGGAAAACCTCCATCACACTAGTCCCTTGAGCTGATCAGGCGTCTTCGATACCCAGACGGCGCGAACCGGCAGGTGCCCGTTGAGCCAATCGAGATGCTTCAGCCACACATCGAGGAGGCCACGGTTGTCGAAGACGATCCAGCGATCCCGCGTCGCGCCGGCATCGTCGATCGCTTCAAAGATCTCGTTGATCCTCATCGAAGTAGGAAGTCCCACGACAGGAACGACTGCCAGGGCGCGGCCGTTTCCGGTCGGGAGGGAAATGTATCGCTCAGGCTGGACTGCTGGCGCCAATCCAACATCGCGTGCGGCATCGCAGAACGAGTCCACGAGGTAGGCATGACGGGCGGCAATGGCCCGGGCACGCAGCGCCTCTGCCTGTTCGCAGATTCGCACGACAGTCTCGTCCGCAATACTCTCGCCTTTGGCAGGTTTGCCGTCGACGAAGTCGGCGTTTTCGAGCGGGAAAAAGTGGCTGAATGCCGATTCCTTATCCTCCGGCTGGCCCGGCCAGAGGATGTGGAGAATCTGAATATTCGTCGCGTTGGCCTTCGTCAGTTCCTCTACCGTCCACCGGCTGTCGCGGAAGCCCTCCGTATCGATCAGCACGACGACATCCGCATCCGACATCCGGTGCCACAGCACGGATTGAAAATCGGCGGCAGGCGGAACCGCCCGCGTGTCGATGAATACGTCGAAGCCGCGCTTGTCGAGCTCGTCGTAAAGGCGATCTGCCAGGGCTTGTGAGTCCTTGCGCTTATAGCTGATGAAGAGCCGGCGCTCACCGCGCAAAAGCCGGAAAGTCTCGAAAACAAGCGAAGCCATTCGTTCGACGCCCGTTCCATCTGCGTCCAATGGCAACGCATTCACGTGCCGCAACTGCGGCGGTATCTCTTCGGCGACGGCCTCGACACTCGACACGATAGGGGCAATGGGAATGGACTGTTCGATCAGCTCGGTGACTTCGTCGGTGTCTTTGGCAAAAGAAGGACTGCCGAGAAAGATACCGACGGCCGGCACGACCAAATTCCGCTCCATGACATCGTCAGCGCCCAGAAAACCGATGGCGCCGCGATCAAGGCCGAGGCCGTCGGCGCGCAAAAGGACCGCTTCGCAAATTCTGGTTCTGCGATCATCGAGATCGCCGAGGAAAACGATGTGGTAAAGGGGCTTTGCGCTCATCCCGGCTGACTAGCGCGCTTTCGGCCCCAAGTCGATATCCTCGTGATGCCCATGAGGCTTTGGGTGTGATGCGCCAAAGATGACGTCACTTCCTCAAAGCTTCTGACGGCTTCGAAGACAAAATTGGCGACATCGCACGCAAATCAGGCAGCACCCCGCATCTTTCCAAGCACCCGCGCTGCCGCATTGCTTCCAACCGCAAGCTCTCGTGCGTAGCGGGGGGCACCACAAGGTTTGTTCGCCAGGCAACGCTAAGCCGGAGTTGTCTCTGAAACTCTGCCATAACATTGCGCATGTCTGCCCCACTGCACGGGTCTAGCCTGACCGATTGGGGGTCATTCCGACTCAGGTGGGGTACAACATGGCGCGGCGCAATCTGCTGACGCGGGAAGAGCGCGATCGGCTAGAGCCCGACGATGTCCTTGACCTTGTCGACGAACAGCGGGTCAGTTGAGAGCTTGAAGCTCTTCGAGCGATGCGGCTGAACACCGAACAGCGTCAACATGCGCCCCACTGTGGTCTTGGACAGGCCTGTGGCCGCCGCAGCGGAGCGAACTGTCCAATGCGTACCGTCTGCAGGCTTGCCCTCGAGAACCGTGCGTAGCAACTGCGCTATCCTCTCTTCGTCATGGGTTCTCGGCCGGGCTTCTCCGTACAGTCCGACGAGCCCCTGTTCGAACCATCGCTTGCGCGAGTGGCAGACCGTTGGGTTCGTGGTTCCGAGCCGGCGCGCAATTGCCGTGTTGGTCTCGCCATCGGCTGAGGCCAGAACGATCTGCGCACGACGAACGACACTGTGCGGAGCGGAATGGGAACGGCTGATCCGCTCCAACTCTTCGCGTTCACCATCATTCAGGCAAAGCACCCGTTCCTGCGGACGACCGATACCCGCCATATTCGTTCTCCCTCGGGACAACGAATCTTCCGCCTACTTGGACTTTATGTAATGCTATTTGCGGGACAGGACACTAGGCTCAGGACCTATTAAATCTCTTGCCGAGCGGGTGATTGGTTGATTCAATGGCGGCGCGAGGAGGTGGCGGCATGAGTGATCTGATCTGGTTGTCGGAGGCGCAGATGCGCCGGATCGAGCCATATTTCCCGCTGTCTCACGGCGTGCCGCGGGTGGACGATCGTCGGATCATCAGCGGTATCATCTTCGTCATCAGGAATGGCTTGCGATGGCGCGATGCGCCCGCCGACTATGGTCCGCCCAAGACGATCTATAATCGTTTCATCCGGTGGAGCCGGCTCGGGGTGTTCAACAAGATCTTCTCCGCCCTTTCCGCACAAGGCGGCAAGCCCGACCAGTTGATGATCGATGCGACGCACCTGAAGGCACACCGGACAGCCGCCAGTCTGCTCAAAAAGGGGCTGTTCCCAGACGTATCGGACGCACCAAAGGCGGCCTGAACTCGAAGCTCCATGCGGTGTGCGACGGCAAGGGCAGGCCGCTGGTCATGCTGCTGAGCGAGGGCCAGATGAGCGACTACAAGGGAGCCGCCCTGATGCTCGACGCCTTGCCCCGCGCCAAAGCCCTGCTCGGCGACCGAGGCTATGACGCCGACTGGTTCCGCAAGGCGCTCACCGAACGCAATATCGCGGCCTGCATCCCGTCAAAGAGAAACCGAAACATTCCGATCCCACACGATGCCGTGCTCTATCGCCAGCGACATCGCATCGAGAACATGTTCGGCAGGCTCAAAGATTGGCGACGCATCCACACCCGCTACGACCGATGCGCCCACACCTTCATGTCAGCCATCTGCATCGCCGCAACCGTCATCTTCTGGCTCAATCAATGAGTCCTGAGCGTAGCGGGCTGACACTGTCGGCCCTTCGGCAGCGTCTCGCTTCGTTCGAGCACGCCTATGCAGTTGCCATTCAACTGCAGGAGGCGACCGGCGCCGACCAGTTCGTCGTACGTACCGGCAACCCTTTCCAGCCCTATCGGGTTTCGCGCGTGCGCCCCCGAGGCGGCGAAACCATCCTTGCGCTCGTTGCCTGATCCGGCGCCCCGGCACGGTCAGTGCTGGGTGGGCAGACTCATTCCTGCGGGTGGGTGAGGCTGCGCATCATCTCGGCCGCGGTGGTGTCGTCGACGAGGTCACGATCAGCGATGTACTGGTGCGGCAGCGCTTCCTCGCGCAGGACCTGCGCCATGCGGCCGCGCTCGTAGGCGAGCCCGCGCAGCCAGGCGAGATCAAACATGGCCTCGTGAATGGCCTTGTCGCACAGCAGGTACCACAGCCGCATTTGGAACGGGTTCTTGTCGGCGAGGATCGCCTCGAGCGCCAAGAAGCCCTCGCCATGGCGGACCTTACGCCGCGCATCGATCTTGAGTGCGACAAAGGCCTCGACCAGTTCGCCGGTCGCGAAGTAGGCGGTATCGAGCCCCTCTCCGATGATTGCGCCCGCCAGCACCCGGCGGGTCACCGACAGGCCGGGATTGTCGAGAGCATCCATCAGCGGCAGGTCGTAATCGTATCCGTCCAGCGCGTCCTTGACCTTCATTGCAAACCTCCTCGCCGCAAGGCTCAGTCGGATCCTGCCAGCACCTGCGAACATGTCGATGGCGTGGCTACTTCCCGAGACCCCATCTCATACTCGCTCGCCGCGCAGGATCGATAGGGGATCATACTTGGCTCGGGGCCGTTCGCACGCCACGCGATCAGGAAGCGATGGCGGGTACGCTCACCTGCTCCGGTATCGCGCCGACGAGAGCATGGATGCCCTGTGAGGCCACGGCGGTGAGGTCGCCCAGGCTGTATCGGTGCGATGCAGCCTCGTCGCGATACTGCACGCTCAGCATCCATTGCCTCGATCCCAATCGCCATACCGGCTCGAATGCGGGCATGCGCTCGCGAGAGCACTCCTGGATACGCCGGCCATCGCGATCGATCTCGATGAGCTGCCAGATCGTCATCGACGGGCCCGGATCGGTAATCCAGCAAACACCCCGGTCATCAATGGCAACTTCGAGTGTCGATGGATCGAAAGAGGCCATGAATTGCGGATCTCGGCG
>NZ_JAPCWC010000057.1 GCF_026420865.1 Novosphingobium clariflavum
TAGGCCGTAGACTCATCAACGGCACCATCGAGGTTTGAGGCAAAATGGTTCAGCGTGAGGAAGGAAGGCGACGGAATATGTCGATATTTCTAGGCTTCCTGACGCAGCGATGGTGCCGCTTGTGAGTTTACGGCCTAGATTGGAAACGGATCTAAATCTGGAAGCCCCCGACGGTCTCGGCGGCATGTTCGAATGCATTTCCGATGCGAAGCACCGAGGCATCATCGAACTGCCTTCCAATTATCGACAATCCAACGGGGAGGCCTTGCACCTGTCCCATAGGGACCGTGAGGTGCGGATTGCCCGCGATGGCGGGTAATGTGGCGGCGCTTTCCAGCGAATCTGCCGTCGGACCAGAACTGGACGCGGGCCAGGGCAAGTCTTCCGTGGGTCTCAAGAGCGCCGCAGCACCGCTTGCTTGCAGCATCCGATCAAGGCCCTCCCTGCCCGCCAGCACCCGCGCTCGCTGCCGGTCGGCAATGACCTGAGGATCATTCGCTGCCGGCGCTCGTTGTGCGGCTTCGAGCAGTTCCTGCCCGAACAGCGGCATTTCCCTGCGTCGTTCCTTCAGGTTGAAGGAAATGAGCGCGGAAAGGCTGCGTATCCGCACAGTTTCAGGAGTCTTGGCAAGATAGCTGTCGAGACCACTGTGGAACTCGCTTGCGAGCGTCGAAAACTCGAGTTCCTGCAACCCCGAAGCGTCTGGAGCGGGCACCTCGACCAAAACCGCCCCGGCTTTCCTGAATACTTCAAGTGCCGCATCGAAACGCGCCGCTATCGCGGCGCTCATTCGCGGGCGGATGACGGCAAGGCGAATGCCCTTCAACGAAACATCTGAAAGGGCAGCAACATAGTCCCGTCGATGCGTGTCCGCCTCGATCGTTGCGCGGTCCCTTGGGTCACTCCCCGCCATGACACTCAGGAGAAGGGCAATATCGCTTACCGAATGGCCTATTGGCCCCGCGGTATCCTGAGCATCGCTGATCGGCACGATACCAGTCCTCGAAACAAGCCCAAGGGTAGGCTTGAAGCCGACGACGCCGGTCATCGCGGCAGGGCATGTTATCGAACCATCGGTTTCCGTCCCGATACCGATCGCGGCATATCCAGCGGCCATTCCCGCGGCAGTGCCACTCGAGGAGCCGCATGCCGTGCGGTCAAGTGCGCGCGGATTACGAACCAACCCGCCCATCGCGCTCCATCCGGACAATCCATTGGGCGACCGGAAGTTGGCCCATTCAGACATATTCGCCTTTGCGATCACGATCATGCCCGCAGCACGCAGTCGCGCGATCACTGCGGCATCGTTGATTGCATAGTTCCTCGCCAGTGCCAGGCTTCCGGCGGTCGTGGGCATGGCATCGTGCGTTTCAATGTTGTCCTTCACCAGAATTGGCAGGCCATGCAGCGGACCACGGACATGCCCGGTACGTCGTTCCCGATCCAGTTCGCGCGCCTGCCGGATAGCATCGCGATTGACCGAAATGACAGCATGTAACGAGGGCCCGCGTCGATCCATTCGCTTGATGCGAGCCAAGTAGGCCCGGACCAGCTGTTCGCTGCTGACCCGTCCCGCTGCCAGCTCTCGTTCCAGTTCCACCGCCGACTGGTTATACAATGCTTGTTGCGACAGCCCATCACGCGCGAGTGGCTGCCCTGCAAACACAGGCATGGCAGACAATCCAATGCTCACCGCAATCGAGAAGCCCCAGAACGGCTTCACACGAACGCTTCTCATTGCAGGCGGGAACCTCATGCGACGCAGTCGATGTCGGCCGGCACGAGTTGGGCCGCCGGCATATAACGCCCTTTGTCTCGCACAGCCTGATGATAGAGGGTGCTTACCCATCTTGTGACGGTGCGATCGGTGAACACATGTCCCCCGATGCTGGCTACAGCTGTTACCTCTGCGGCAGTCCCAACGAGAAAGCACTCGGAAAAGTCGCGAATATCCTGAGGGAAAAGGTCATATTCCCGGACAGGGATACCGGCTTCCCTGGCGAGGTGAATAACAGTCTGCCGCGCAATGCCATTGAGGAAATGGCCCGGGCTCGGCGTATGCAGCGCCCCATTGCGCACGAAGAACAGATTCGCGCCCGTCGCCTCGGTCAGGCGTCCGGCGCAGTCCAGCATGACGGCGTCCGAGTAGCCCTGCCGCCTCGCTTCATCTTTGGCCATTGTCGAGATCATGTACAATCCCGCCGCCTTGGCATCCGTCGGCACAGACGATCGTGGCGGGCGGCGCCAATCCGCCACCGTCAGGGCGATCCCGTTCTCCAGATCCGGAGTGGGATCAGCCCAGACCCAGGCCGCAATGGCGCAGTGAACATCCGATCCGTCGGTCGAAATATCCATCTCGTTGGAACCACGCCAGACGACCGGCCTTACGTAGGCATCCCTTAGATCGTTTCGCGACAGAAGTTCGGCCTTGGCCGCGACCAGAGCGTCCACGCTGAACGGCAGTTCCATGCCCAGACGACCGGCGGAATGGATCAACCGCCGGGCGTGATCGTGTGAGCGGAATACCTGGCCTTCATAAGCCCTTTCACCTTCAAAAACCGAAGAGGCGTAATGCAGCCCTTGCGTAAGCACATGCATGTTCGCCTCTCGCCAGGGCCGAAAGGCTCCATCGAACCAGATCACACCGTCCCGGTTCGCATAGTTATGTTCAGTCATTTTGAGCTCCGGAAGATGATTGCAGGATCCCCGCGTTCGGTTCGGCTCCCTTCAAACGGGCATGCCAGCGGGCGCCAATACTTGGATGGCACGCAGGAAAAAGAAGGCTCGCACAGACGAATGCAGCAGTACTGGATCCCAGTCCGAGCAAAATTGGCAGACTGGCGTAGATGTCTTCAAGATACGCCATCGTTCCGAGCGTGGTCAGCGATCCGACAACGATAGAAACAACCGCTCCCTGAATGTTGGCACGCCGCCAGACGATGCCGCCCAAGATCGCCACAGCAAGCCCTCCCACGAGCACGGCATATGCGATTGTCAGCGCCGCCAGGACATCGCGCATCAGCGCGGCACACAGGATCGCCGCCCCTCCAAGGCCCAACAAGTGGAGCCGCATGGTGCCCATATCGGCCTCGCCTCCGCCAACACCCGCTTTTGCCCCGGGCCAAACGTCTTCGCGAAGTACGGTAGCCGATGCGATCAGCGCGCCGCTGGAGGTCGACATGATCGCCGCGAGGGCCGCCGCGATCACGAGCCCAGAGGCACCTTGTGGCAACACTGCGTGCACGACAGCGGAAAATACCGCGTCGCGGCTAACGACATGCGGGAGGATCACCTTTCCCGCCATTCCGATCGCCGCGCCGGCCGCTGCATAACCCATGCAATAGAGCGCTGAAGCAGCCCCGGCAACGCGCGCCACCCTTGCGCTTCGGGCCGTTCCGACACGCTGCCAGATGTCCTGCCCGATCAGAAGCCCGAGACTGAAGGTGACGAAGTACGCCAGTATCGCGTCGGCACCCACAGCCGTCAGCGAGAAGGCAGAAGGTGGAAGCGCGGCCTTCATCGCCGTGACGCCGCCGGCTTTCATTATGGCGGCCGGCAGAACGACCAGGAATATCCCGACGGTCGTAATCACGAACTGCACGATGTCGGTCAACGTGACCGACCACATGCCACCCGCCGTCGCATAGGCGAGAACAACCGCTCCTCCCAAGATCATCGCCGGGACGGTGCCAATTCCGAACGAAGCCGAAAGCAGCGCACCACAGGCGATTGTCGAGACGACGCAAATGAGCAGCGTATAGAGTGCCATGATCACACCTGACAGGGTGCGTGCGCCGGCACCGTAACGCAGCTCCAGCATTTCTCCGACAGTGTAGACCCGCAACCGCCGGATCGTGCCTGCAAAGCAGATGCTCAGGACCATCACGCCGCAACCGATGGCAAAAACCAGCCACATCCCGGACAAGCCATAGACATAGCCAAGTCCGACACCGCCTATCGTCGAGGCTCCGCCAAGTACGACCGCGCACAGCGTTCCACCATAAAGAAGGGGTCCCAGCCTGCGTCCTGCAACAACAAAATCCTGCTCAGTGCGGATCATGCGCCGGGCAAAGAGCCCAACTGCCAGAATGACCAGGAAATAAACAATAATGACGATCAAGTCGGCCATGGCGATCAGGGCCTCTTTGCATCAATGCCGGCCTCGACCTCGAGTACAGCCCGCTCGAGCTGCGGATCTCTGCCCGCTGCCATGTCCTGCAATGTCAGATCAACGGGAATGCCCGGCTGTACAGCCTGCCCTTCGAGGGCGTAGCGGCCTTCCACATCGGTCATCGCATATTGAGGAACCGTGATCCAACCACCGTCGAGCAGCATTGGCCCACCCCCACTGCCGGCGACGCCGCCCCAGGTTGGCGTCCCGACGATGGGGCCAATTCCCATCTTGCCGAAGTAATAGGCATAAGTATCGCAACCAGAACCGCAGTAGGCATTTGTCACCATGGCCTTGGGCCCGCCAAGCCAGGCTCCCGGCGTCGTGGCATTTCGCCCCTGAGGCATCTGCCATCGGCCGAGCAGAGGTGCGGTCAGCATCTGGATGAAATAGTCCGCTGCAAAGCCCCCGCTGTTGAAGCGGACATCAAGCACAAAGCCCTGACGATCGTTTTGCGCGTAACGGGCACGGTTGAACTCCGCCATCCCGCTCTCGACCGTATCCGAAGCATGAAGGTACCCCACGCGGCCGCCACCAAGCCTGTCGACGATCTTCTGGCGTTCCGCCAACCAGGCCGCGAACCGCAAGGCAGCATCATTTGCAACCGGCGTTACGTTCGCACAGCGCTGTGCCTTCTCGCCATCGGCGGTCAGGCAGATCCGGGTGACTTTGCCTGCCGTTTCCTGAAGATACTCAGCCAAATCGCGATCTGCAGAGACCTTGCGGTCGCCGATGCTGACAACCAAATCGCCGGGTTTGGCGGCAAGTGCAGGAACGTCCAGCGGCGCAACACTATCCGCGCCGATGCCGAACATGGCGGCATGATAGACCCGCACGATACGATAACGCCCCTTGTCGATAGCAAAATCGGCAGCGAGGTTGCCTGTCGGCGTCCGCAACGAGGGGCTCTCGAACTGCGGAGGGGCGACATCCGCATGGCTGAGGTGCAACTCGCCCAAGACATCCTCGAGAACGTAGGTCAGGTCCTCACGGCTGGCGATGCCGCCAACCAGCGGTTCATAGTGCGCCTTCCATGCTGCGAAATCGCGAGGCGGATGGGCGGGGTCGTGAAGGAGATAGGCGAGTTGCCTGAAAGCGTCGCCAAACATGGCGCGCCATTCGGCCCTCGGATCGACGGTAACTTTCGCATCCGTAAGTGCCAGGGCGCGATGCTCGACGTTATGACCTGCATCGAGACGATCGACGAACCATTCGCCAGCCTTGCGATAGAGCAATGTGTTCGCATCGGACGATACGCGAAGAGTGCTGGTAAAATGCTCATACAGGTCACCGGGATAAAAGCCTTCCACCCCCTCGACGAGGACCTCGGGCTTGGGCGCCGGCGCATTCGCATCAAGGATGGAAACCTGCTGGCTTCCGGCCATCGAGAACGTCCCTTCGCCTGGCGGCAGCTTGGTTTCGACCAGCAGGAGCTTTCCGGGAGCCGACTGCGGATAGACCCCCTCGTAGCGCCGCGAGGGCAGCGCAAGCGCCTCCGGATGGCGCCAACCGGTGGATTCCGCTTGAGTCCAGAATACCCTGCGCAGGATCGGGGGGCGCATTTTCGCGGTCTGGTCCAGATAGGCCTGCGCCGGCGGCGTATTGTCACTTGCCGTGAACCAGAGCCTCTTTCCATCGGCGTCCCAGGCAGGATTTTGGGCATCGACGTCGGACGGCGTAACCTGCTCAATCCGATCGTCATCCGACGACCACACGAATACGGCAGAAAGTCCGTTATCAAGTGTGCGACTATAGGCGAGTTTTGTGGCGTCATGGTTCCATGACACGTTCCATTTCGCCCAGGCCATCCTGGCAACGGTTCTGCGCTCGCTGTCTATGCGCCGGGGAGGATGCCCGACTTCGCCGATCACACGTTCTGCATCAGATCGAGGAATGCCACCCTGCGGCCGTCGGGAGACCAAGTGGGTGCACTGAAATAGGCCGAATCGCGGAACGATGTCCCGGCTGACTGCTTGCCGGATCCGGTGTCACGCAGGACAAGTTGATTGATGCCGCTGGCATCCGAGAAGGCACCAACCAGGCCAGGCCTACTGAACGACGGCGACCTTTCCGTGTGGCCGGAATCGCCGAAGACCTGAACCCGGTTCTGCTCGTCGACGGTGAGGATCCTGCCGTGTGCTTCGAAGGCGGCCTCGCCCGCGTCCGAAACTGCAGCATCCATTATCTCCCCGGCAAGATCGACTGCCGAGGGCATGGCCCTGGGCAGATCACCGATCGGCCGGATCGCCAACTTGGTCACGGAGCCCGTCGCCAGATCGAGCAGGCTGACACCATCCAGTTGAGAAAAGACGATACCGCCTGGCCCGAGTGCAGCGTCCTTGATGTCCCACGGACCTGGGTCGAACAAACGTGTCACGGCCTTTGTCGCCGGGTCGAACCTGTAGAGCGAGGAGCGGCCGTCGCGGTCCGATATGAAGTACAATTGCCCCGCGAACCACATGGGGTCGTGATCGTTGCCAAGCGGCCCCGGAAGATCGCGCTGGGCAAGCGTCTGCGGGTCAACCAGCAGAATCCGGCGCTGGTCTCCGCCCCGATAATTCTTCCAGCTCAGGTTGATGTACTGCATCGGCTCAAGTGCAACATCGCCACCCTCGGGATTGGCAGCGACTGTGTAGGCCACTGGATATGGCAAGGCGCGGGCCGGGCCGCCGTCCCGCGCCACCGCGAACACCCGGGGGAGTCCATATTGCGGATAGAATGTATCTCGCGTCGAACGAAAATGGACGTCCCGCCCATCCGCGCTCCATCCAACGACCTCATCCGCGGCGCCATCGAAAGTCAGCCTTCGCGGCTGACCACCAGCGGTCGACATGACGTAGACGTCGACGTCACCACCGTAACTTGCTGAAAAGGCAAGCATCTTGCCGTCCGGGGAAAATGCGCTGGCGCTGGTCGTCGGTACGCCAGCGGACGAAGTGACCTTGTGCGCCTCGCCTCCCGAGCGGGGC
>NZ_JAPCWC010000058.1 GCF_026420865.1 Novosphingobium clariflavum
ACGGCGACCATGCGCGCGTCTGGCCCGATGCGGACGGCGATCATGTCCTTCGCCAGAGTTTCGCCGTAGCGCACGCCTGCGTCATAGCGCTCGCTGATGATGTCGATCAGGCCGTAATCGGTGATCATTTCGACGCAGACGTCCGGATAGTCCTGCATGAACTGGGAAAGTTTGGGCAGCAGAAGTTCGTGGATCGCATGGTCCGACGCACTGATGCGGATCTTGCCCGCAGGCCTGTCCCGCGCTTCGTTGACCAACGCCAGTTCTGTCTCGATCCCGTCCAGATAGGGGCTGATTTTCTGGAGCAGCCGTTCGCCGATCTCGGTCGGCGCCACGCTGCGGGTCGTGCGAACGAGCAACTGAACCCCGAGCCGATCCTCCAGCTTCTTGACGATCTGACTGATCGCAGACTGGGAAAGTCCAAGCTTTGCGGCTGCCTTTGTGAAGCCGCGCTCGCGGGCCACTGCCACGAAGGCGGTGATGTCGCTCAGCGTATCGCGCGCCATTGATTAAAATTCCTACTGATTGTCAGAAGACTTATCCGTCTAATAATGGATTCAGGCGCGCGCTAGATAGGGAGGAGAGATTCATCCGAGACACATGAGGTAGACCATGCCGGCATCCGGCAAAGTGGCGACCGTGCCCGCGTGGGGCGCGGTGATCGCAATGGCGCTGTGCGCCACCATATTGATCGCGTCAGAGTTTATGCCGGTCAGCCTGCTAACGCCGATCGCGCGCGATCTGGCGATCACCGAGGGGCATGCCGGGCAGTCGATTTCCGTTTCCGGCTTCTTCGCGCTCGTCACCAGTCTGTTCATCTCCACGATCATAGGCGTGTCGGATCGGCGGCGCGTCGTGCTGATCTTTACCGCCCTGATGCTCGTGTCCGGCGTAGTGGTCGCGTTCGCGCCCAATGCCCCGCTGCTGATGGCAGGGCGTGCGTTGCTTGGTGTCGCGATCGGTGGCTTCTGGTCGATATCAGCCGCGATCGTCATGCGGCTCGTGCCTGAGGAATCGGTGCCCAAGGCGCTGGCTCTGCTGAACGGCGGCAACGCGGCAGCGACGACATTGGGCGCGCCTATCGGCAGCTTGCTTGGCGGTCTGATCGGATGGCGCGGTGCCTTTTTCTGCGTGGTGCCGCTCGCCGCGATCGCATTCGTCTGGCAGTGGCGCAGCCTACCGCCCATGCCGCCGGAAAAGGCTTCGATCCGCGCGCGCGACGTGTTCGCACTGCTGAAACACCGCCAGTTCGCGATCGGCATGGTAGCGGTGTCGCTGTTCTTCTTTGGTCAGTTCACGCTCTTTACCTATCTGCGCCCTTTCCTGGACCTGGTGACGGGCAATGACGCACCGCTAATCTCCGGCATGTTGCTGGCGCTGGGCGTTGCGGGATTTGTCGGCACGATCGTGATCGGTTGGCTCCTCAAGTCGCAGCTCTACAGCCTGCTGATTGCCATTCCCGCCATGATGGCGGTCATCGCGGTCACTCTCGTGGAGATCGACGGCACGCCGTTGAAGGTCGGCCTGTTGCTCACGCTTTGGGGGCTGCTCGCGACCGCCGCACCGGTCGGATGGTGGACGTGGCTGAGCAAGACGATGCCGCACGAAGCGGAGGCTGGCGGGGGACTGATGGTCGCCATCATCCAGCTTGCGATCATGCTGGGCGCGATCGTCGGCGGCACGCTGTTCGACACTTGGGGCTATCACGGTCCGTTCAGCTTCGCCGCCGGGCTTCTCGTGATCGCGTCGCTGCTGGCGGTCATCACGTCACGCATCGGCGCTGCACTGAGCCTCACCGAACAACCGGCCTGACCCAGGAGCCCCCGCCATGACCGACCAATCTTTCCCATTCGAGCGCCGCGGCGTGCTGAAGGCTGGCACAGCCGGCCTTGTCATCCTCGGCGCGCTTTCGATCCCCACCATTTCCTCAGCAAAGGCACCAAATATGACACAGGATTGGGACAAGACATTCCCGCGCAGCAAGCTTGTCGATCACCAGAAGGTTTCGTTCAAGAACCGCTACGGCATCACCCTGGCTGCCGATCTCTATCTCCCCAAGGACCGCGGTACGGGCAAGCTCGCGGCGATCGTGATCAGCGGGCCGTTCGGCGCAGTGAAGGAGCAGTCCTCGGGCCTCTATGCCCAGACCATGGCGGAACGCGGCTTCGCCACGCTCGCCTTCGATCCGTCCTATACCGGCGAAAGCAGTGGGGAACCCCGCAACATCGCATCGCCCGACATCAACACCGAAGATTTCAGCGCCGCCGTGGATTTCATCGGGTTACACGCGGAGATCGATCGCGAGCGGATCGGCGTCATCGGCATATGCGGCTGGGGCGGCATGGCGCTCAGCACCGCCGCCATCGACAAGCGGATCAAGGCCGTCGTCGCCAGCACCATGTACGACATGACCCGGGTCATGTCGAAAGGGTACAATGACAGTGTGACCGTGCAGCAGCGCGCCGAGACCCTGGACCAGTTGAGCCGCCAGCGCTGGGACGATGCCGCAAAGGGCAGCCCCGCCTATGGCCCGGTTTCACTGGAGTTGAAGGGCGGTGAGCCGGAGTTCGTCGTCCAGTATGCCGCCTACTACAAGACGAAGCGCGGGTTCCATCCGCGTGCGGTCAATTCAAACGCCTCGTGGAGCGTCACGACGCCCCTTCCGTTCATGAACCTGCCGATTCTCACCTATATCGCGGAAATCTCTCCCCGGCCGGTGTTGCTCATTCATGGCGAGAAGGCCCATTCGCGCTACTTCAGCGAGACCGCCTATGCGGCCGCGGCCGAGCCCAAGGAACTGATGATCATCCCGGGCGCCACCCACACCGACCTCTACGATCAGATCGATGTCATCCCGTTCGACAAGCTGACGGCATTCTTCAAGCAGCACCTCGCGGCGTGAAGAGAGCGGGTGGGCGACAGGCCCACCCGCTGAACCGTGCAGATTGTTCAGCGGCCTCTGTTCGGACCTGACCTTCACCGAGGCCAAATGAACAACTGTGGTTGGTTGCGACCCGGCTCCGCCCGAACCCGCAGCAAAGCTAAGATCTTTTTGGTGGCTGCCGCGCGAACTTATAACCCAAGTGGGCGCAGTTCGCGGATAAGATCGACGAGGAGACGCAGACCGGTAGGGACCAGGCGGCGGCTGGAATAGTAGATGTGGAACGCTTCGCCCACAGACGACCATTCCTCGAGGACAGGCACCAGGCGGCCATTGGCAAAATAGGGGCTGAAGATCGGTTCGCTGCCATAGATCACACCGCATCCTCCGATACCCAGTCCTATGGCGGCGTGGGAGGCATCAGCGGTGAGGGGGCCGGGCGCCATGACCGCATGGGTCGCGCCATTTTGGTCAAACTCCCATTGGTAGATCTGATCATTTCCAAGGCGGATGCGGACGCAGCGATGGTTTTGAAGTTCGTCAGGATGCTCCGGTGCACCGAATCGCTCCAGATAGTCCGGAGCGGCGGCCGCCACCCATTTGATCTCCGCTGAGAGCCGCTGCGCGACCATGTCTTCCGGGACCGTGCCTCCGTACCGGATGCCGGCATCGAAACCACTCCCGATCACATCGATCAGCCGATTGCTGACGCTGATATCCACCTCGACCTCGGGATACCGCTCGATGAAGATCGGCATGACAGGATTGAGCAACAGGGTTACGGCGTCCTCCGGCACGCTTAACCGCACGCGGCCTGCCGGCGCGTCACGATATCGATTCAGGTTGTCCGATGCCTCGCCGATCGCAGCGAGTGGTCCTTCGATCTTCTCGAGAAGTTCCGCCCCGGCCGCGGTGAGAGTGACGCTTCGAGTGGTTCTGTTCAATAATCTGACGCCGCGTCTCGCTTCGAGAGCGGTCATCGCATGGCTGAGCGCTGAGGTGGTAACGCCCATTTCCTGCGCAGCACGCCTAAAGCTGTGGTATTTGGCGATTGCCTGGAAATAGACGAAATCGGCGAGATCGGCGCGGCTGATTTGCATTGAGCTCCCATAGCAGACTGTTGAAAGAAACTCACCAGCTCATTGCTTGGGCCGGCCCTAATCGAGGCCGTGTCCGGGGACTATATCCTGTCCATGACGAAACGCTTGATCGCGGATTCGTGGCACATGTGAGGAGACAGTCATGATCCGATTTGCACCGCTTTTGATTGTCTTCCTGGCATCGACCGTCGTCGCGACCGCACAGGAAAGGGCAGACCCCATGAGTATTATCCGCAAGTCAGACCTCAAGACCGTCGATGGTCCCGAGCAGTATTTCACCGGCAAGGCCACGATCACAGGCCAGTTCCAGCGCGAGGAACCGTCGCGTGTCTCGGGTGCGATCGTGCATTTCGAGCCCGGCGCCCGCACCGCCTGGCACACGCATCCGGCAGGCCAGACCCTGATTGTCACCGAGGGCATTGGCTGGACCCAGATCGACGGCGGCCCGAAGTACGAATTCCATGCCGGCGACATCCTGTGGTGCCCGAAGGACAAGCGGCATTGGCATGGCGCGACCGCTCACGATGCCATGACCCACATCGCGATCCAGGAATCGGTCAACGGAACGCCCGTGATGTGGATGGAAAAGGTCACCGACGAGGAATATCTCGCTCCGGTCGCCAAGGACTGACGCCATGCCCCACGTGATCGTGAAGCTCTGGCCCGGCAAGACGACCGACCAGAAGCAGCGTCTTACCGACGCGATCGTGCACAGTGTCACCTCCATCCTCGACTACGGTGACGAATCCGTCTCCGTGGCGATGGAGGAAGTCGGCCCCGACGAATGGACCCGCAAGGTCGTGAAGCCGGACATTCTCGGCAATTGGGACCTGCTATCCAAGCGTCCGGGCTATGTCTCACCCTGAGGCGCGATGGCTCGCGTGATGTGGATGGAGCACCGGCTTCGTCGCGCCGACGCGGGCAGCGCCCCGGCTCACCATTCTCGAAAGGATTGCACGTGCTCTCCAATGACAATTTCACGCTCTCCAACGGCGTGCAGGTTCCGCAGGTCGGCCTCGGCACTTGGATGATTCCCGATGACGAGGTCGCCCAGGTCGTTCGCGATGCGCTGGAAATCGGCTATCGCCACATCGACACCGCCCAGGCCTATGCCAACGAGCGCGGCGTAGGCGAAGGGTTCCGCACCAGCGGCCTTGCCCGCGATGCGGTGTTCGTGACCAGCAAGGTCCGCGCCGAGTTCAAGGACTACAAGTCCGCCAGCGAAAGCATCGATACGTCACTGCAGCAGATGGGCATGGACTATCTCGACCTGCTGCTGATCCACAGCCCCCAGCCCTGGGCGGACTTCCGTTCGGACGGCGACTTCGATCAGGGAAATCTTGAAGCCTGGCGCGCCATGGAAGACGCGCACAAGGCCGGGAAGCTTCGCGCGATCGGTGTTTCGAACTTCGAGCGCGCGGATATCGAGAACCTGCTCACCAACGGTACCGTCGCGCCGGTGGTCAACCAGGTGCTCGCCCATATCGGCAGCACCCCGTTCGACCTGATCGATTATTGCCAGGACAAGGGAATCCTCGTCGAAGCCTATTCGCCGGTCGGCCATGGTGCCGTGCTGAAGAACGCGACCATCGGCGAGATCGCCAAAGCATACGATGTCGGCATCGCGCAACTCTGCATCCGCTACTGCCTCCAGCTTGGCCTTCTGCCGCTGCCCAAGACCGCCAACCCAAATCACCTGCGCAGCAATATCGGCCTCGAGTTCACCATCTCGGCTGCCGACATGGCAACGCTGAAGGCGATCGATGGCGACACCGACTACGGCCAGGCCAGCGCCTTCCCCGTGTTCGGCAAGAAGCGCACGGCCGCCTGAACCAGGCGGCCAGACTGTATCGGGTTCCACTGACCCAGACCTGATCCTCGAAGCGTGGATCGCCGCAATTCCGGCGGTCGCGCTTCGGGAAGCCACATGACTCCCACTTCAGACACGGTGGCACCGATTAGGGCGGATCGCGCGAACCTGAGTTCGCGCGCCGCCCCGTCGCGCCCGCATTCCAACGCAAGGAAGCTAGACATGAAACCCCGCTATGATTTCTCCGGCAAAGTGGCGTTCGTCACCGGTGCCAGCCAGGGCATGGGCGTGGCAGCCGCGCAGGCATTCGCCGCGGCTGGCGCCAGCGTGGTTCTGGCCGACGTCAATTCTGAAACCGTCGAGCAGGCTGCGCAGCAAATCCGCGACGTGGGCGGCACCGCGATTGGCGTCATCTGCGACGTGGCGGACGATGCCCAGGTCGAAGCCGCGGTGAACAAGGCTGTCGAAACCTACGGCAGTCTCGACTTCGCGTTCAACAATGCCGGTGTCCAGGTGCCGCTCAGCGACATCGCCGATCAGCCCTTGTCGGACTATAACCGCGTTGCCGATATCAACCTGCGCGGCGTCTGGTCATCGATGAAGTATGAACTCCAGCAGATGCGCAAGCAGGGCAGCGGCGCGATCGTGAATAATGCCTCGGTCGGCGGCCTTGTCGGCAATCGCGACCTTGCCCCCTACAACGCCTCCAAGCACGGCGTGATCGGCCTGACCAAGAGCGCGGCGATCAGCTATGCGGCGCGCGGCATCCGGGTCAATTCGATCTGCCCCGGCACGATCGACACGCCGATGGTAGCCGGCATGGATCAGGACATGATCGCGGGCGTCATGCGCAACCAGATCATCGAGCGCCTCGGCCAGCCCGAGGAGATCGCGCAGGCCGTGCTGTGGCTGTGCAGCGAAGGCGCCAGCTTCGTCGTCGGGGGCGCGCTTCCGGTGGACGGCGGGTTCGTGACCAACTGATCGAGATGCGGGGGGGGGGGGGGGGGCGTGGAACCTGCGGGGCGCGGGTTGCGCGGGCCCGGTATCGGGGCCGCCCGGGGT
>NZ_JAPCWC010000059.1 GCF_026420865.1 Novosphingobium clariflavum
GGCCGAGGACTTCTTCGTTATTCCACTTGCGGCCGTCTTCGGCTTCGAATTCGAATATCCTGGTGATGTAGTCGTCCTGAGGTTGACGGCGGCGAGCATCGATCTCGGACTGCAGATAAGCCACGACCTGGCGCACCGCGTTGCTGCGGACCTCCCAGTCATTCGTGTGCAACATCTCCTTTTCCCAGGCCAGGAACTCGTCCATCCGTTCCTGCGGAAGTCCCAGAAGGTCGAGTACGATGAAGATCGGGTAGCGCTCAGAGAATTCGTTCACGAAATCGCAGTGGCCGAGGTCTTTGAATGCCTTGATGAGGTCGCTTGCGCGTCGCCGCAGCTCGTCCTTCATCGCGGCCATCTTCTGCGGCGAGAATTGTGGGTTCAGGGCCTTGCGGTAGAAACTGTGCATCGGAGGGTCCACCTCCGTGGGCACGACCAACCAGTCTGCGCCGATGCTCTGGGACCACTGGCCCATGCCGTTCTTGGTGAAATTGTCGGGATCGCGAAGCATAGCCATCGTGTCGTCATAGCCGGTGAGCAGCCAGCCGGGCTTGTCGCCGGGGAAGATGTTGGTGACGTACGTAATCGGCCCCAAAGTACGGTGCATCTCTGGAATGAGCGTTTCCTGAGGGCAGTCCTTCACTTCCTCGCGCGCGAAATACGGCAACCACTTTGCCAGCTCGGCCGGTACGTGGGGAGGAATTTCCTGTGTGGGTGCGCTCGCCATCAAATCTTCTCCGAATCCTCTTTGCCCCGTTGGCCAGACCGCTCGCCTGTGCGCTGCCATCCTGGTTTACCGAAGCGCCTAGTCCTGTTTCGCGCTGCGATCAGACGAGGGCAAATGCGTCAACGCGTGGCCTGCGCAACCTTCCATAAGATAGGCGCTAGGCCGCTGTTCGCTACAAACCGGCGCTTTGGCGCGTTGTAGTCCAGTCAGAGCGGTTTGGCGGGTTCTTGAGGAAAAAAAACGGGTCGCACTCACAAGCGCAGTCCATGAACGGCAGCGGCCGCGCCGCTAGAGGCCGGATGTCCCTGCCCGGCAGGACCGGGCGTAAGCTGCGAGAGCATCCTGCCTCACAGCTTCCGGCGCCATGTGTTTTAACGCTTCGGCAACCCTATCAGACCGCGCGACGACTATCGCGAATGCACTAAGCCATATCCGCTTGGTCGTCCGCGGTCTGGTTACGGGCGCGTCATGCGCCGATTGGTTGGCCGAGCGGATATTCCAGTCCTGATGTAGAAGCGGCGTTCTCCCGGATCAGTTCTACCATGGGCAGACGGACGCCGAAGCGAGCCGCCTCGGCAATCGCGACGTCCAGATCCTTCATCATGAGCATCTGGAAATATTCGCGCAGTTTCGTCTCCTCGGCATTCCCGTCCGCTTCGGGACGTTTTGCCATGGAAAGAGCGCCTTCAAGTCCACCGCCGGCGGTCGGGTCGCCTGACAACGCGAGAGTGAGTTGATCGAGGCTGACTCCGTAGTTGCGGGCAATGACTGCCCCCTCGTAACCCGCTCTCATGCAGCCAAAGTACGTGGTGTTGCGGGCGATCTTGGCCGCCATACCGGCTCCAGGCCCGCCCATGTGTAGCACTTGCTGTGCGAATCCGTCGAATACGGGCTTAGCAGCCGCAAGGTGATCGTCTTCTCCGCCTGCCATACAAATGAGCCCATTTTCGGCAGACTTCGGTCCGTTCGTGACCCCGCAGTCGATGAGGATAACGCCAGCATCCTTGCACATTGCCTGCGCGCTGGCGAGATCTGCCATGTTGATCGTCGACAGCAGAATGATGGTCTGGCCGGGTTTGTTTGCCGCAAGTACTCCGTCTGGTCCGAATAGAACTGCAAGAGTCTGCTCCCCGTTGAGGACCGCAATCAGCACGCAGTCCGAAACTTCGGCCAAGGTACGGGGGCTAGAGGAGATCGGTGGCGCCCCCTTTATGCGATCCGCCGCTGCCGCATGAACGTCGTAGATCGCTGCAAGCTGGCCGGATCGCTGAAGGCATACGGCAACGCCCCCGCCAATTGATCCCAACCCGATAACGCCACCGGTTTTCATCACTATTCTCCTGTACGGAAATAACACTGTCTATGCCGAGGAGGTCTCGACGCTTCCAGGGTAATTCAAAGTCAAAAGGGGCGGACTGCGTCCGCCCCTCCATAGCAGTTCCGGCTATCAGAACCTGTAGGTTGCCTCGACACCCCAGGTGCGGGGGGGGCCTAGGTACAGACTGTTGTACGGAGCATTCGGCAGAATGACCGAAACGCCCGCCTGGTACTGAACGTCAAACAGGTTCTTGACGTAAAAGCCAAGGTCTAGCCCTGTGCCTGCAATTCCCTTGACGTCGATACGCCCATTGGCGAGGGAATAGCCCTTCAGTTGATAGCCCTGCTGGCCGCCGTAATCAGCAGTCATGTAAAGATCGCCGCTGAGGATGACATCGGCATTTGCCGGATGCACGGGCGTGATCCAGCTAGCCGTGACGGTACCGGAGAATGTCGGTGTCAGCCTGTTGATCTGATCTGCGCCGAAGGATCCAACATTTGGCCCGAGTTCGCCATTCGTATTGACGGGAAGCAGCTTTGCCACGTCCGTCTTCGTGATCGCGCCGTTGAAGCCCAGAGTGAGGTTGCGGTCCGGCGACACACTGGCATCGATCTCGACACCATAGATGTTGAGATCGGCCGCATTGATGATGATCGAGGAGGGCGGCGCGTCGAGAGTTCCGCGAGGAAACAGGAAGTTTCCAGAATTCGACAGGAACTGCGTGGCGTTGTCGTAACGAGAATAGAACGCTGCGACATTGAGCCGTCCTTGTGCGCCGGCCACATTAAAGGTCAGCTTCTCGCCGATTTCAACGTCGGTCACCCGTTCCTGCTTGATAGTCTGGTATCCGCGCAGGTCCACGCAGGACATCGAGTAGGCCTTGGATGGGCAGGTCACCGGAGCAGATTCAAACAGCGGGAAATTGAGGTTCTTGGGGCGAACGCCGCGGCGGCTCGTGATATAGACCATGAAATCGGGGCTGATCTTGTAGTCAAACCCAATGGTCCATGTCGGGTAGTTGTCCTTGACCGAAGCTTGGCCAAAGCCGTCGCTGAATTCGGTCGGTGTGCCCACCCGATCGGCGATATTCTGCTTACACTGCGAGAAATCAACCGATGCGAACGTGGCTGTGTTACCTGGATTGTAGCAGAATTCAGACTTATCCCAGCTGTAGCGACCGCCGATGTTGAAATTCAACTTATCGGTGAGCGGGATGGCAAACTGTCCGTACACCGCGAGACTCTGATTTTTCACATGAGTAGTCGTTGGCGGAACGCGGCCAAGTGAAGAGAATACGGTAAACTGATCGCCTGATGGTCCTGCGGGGCCATCTACACTGTAATAGACGCCGAGAATACCGTTTAGTCCACCCGAACCCTTATAGATAAACTGGAAGTCGTTATCGATATAGTCTCGAACATACCGTTGTTCGGCGTAATACGTGATGAACGGCTGAGTAACAAGACCGCCGAGGAAAGGATTCGCTACGCCCCCTTGATCCAGAACCGGCACGGCGGCAGTGTTAATGGACTGATTATTAGTGTTCTTCCGATAACCGAAAATGTTCCTCAGAGAGAAGCTGTCGCTCAGCTCAACGTCAGTGGTGTTGACGACTGCGATCGACTTTCGGTACGCGCGGCCTCCGTTAATCCCTCCGTCGAATGCGCCACGAGGATGTTCCTGTGCATACGCCTCCGCGAGGCTCGCAAGTTGGACGGCGCTGGCCGCCCGGCTGGCGCTACCAAGGAGAGGCAGGAAAACGGCCGACTGGAGCGGTGAGAAATCTGCCTTGTACAGGTATAGACCGGAGGCCAGTTCATCGGCCTTGAAATATTCGGCGACCGTCGTGTTCGTAATCCCCTCGGTCGGGGCAATTGTGAGCGATACCCGAACACTGTCGTTCTTGATGTTCTCGAAGCCGGGATAATTGTTGGCTCTCGGATCCGTGGCGCCCAAAGCCTTCACTTCCGGCAACGCGAAGAAGTCCGCATCCAGAGAGCGGATCCTAGGGTCCTGGCGCCGAATTTGCCCGGCCACACGCAACGCGATCTTTTCCGATACGATCGGGACGTTCACCGCCCCCTCGATCGCCCAGTAGTTCCAGCGACCATACGTCCCTTTCACGTAGCCGCCGAAATCGTACAGGTCTGGTTGAACGGTATTTACGAGGATCGCGCCGCCGAGCGTCGATTTGCCGAATAGAGTTCCTTGCGGACCCTTGAGAACCTGCACATTCGAGATGTCGTAGGTAGGAATGCTCGATCCAAGGCTGGGGATCGCGATGTTGTTGAAATAGGTCACCACGCCTGGGGTCGTGAGACCGACGGGCAACTGACCCACACCACGCAGACTGACGTTGGTTGTGCTCTTGCCGCCTTCGGAATTGAAATTCAGACCCGAGGCGATGGACTTGACATCCGACAGTTCCTGGACTGTCGAGCGCTCCAGAGCCTTGCTGTCAAATGCCGTGACCGCGACCGGGACGTCCTGCAATCGTTCTGCGGTTCGCCGAGCCGTGACGATAATTTCGCCGGTACCGATTGCGCCGGCGGTGTTTGCCGGAGCATCGTTCTCGTCCGCCCAGGCTTGGCCCGAACAGATCATCAAGGCGCTCGACCCGAGCAATACCCTGCAAATCGCCTTTTTCATTTCTGTGTCCCTCCCGACTCCGATTTTCTTGCAGCCTACTGGCGGTTCGCGGCAGGGCTACCTATCGAATGGTGGGGCAGTGCCATTTCAATTTAAGATGTGTAAGATTTCCGTCCTGAAAATGCACAACGGGTGAAGCGCTACAGACTGCGGTCTTGTGTTTAGGTCTGCGAAGCGCGGCGCCCATTTTACGTTGTTTCTGGCAGGCTCGATCTTCCGGACTTGGGGATCGCTGGACCGTGTGCGAACACGTCAGTCGCAAGCGGTGAAGTGGCCCGCTCATACTAATGGTCGGAAAGGTCCTGGGTACGATTAGGCGGATCGTAGCTTGGGTGAAGTCGCGAAAGTGGCCCTTCCGAAGGTGGGGCCGATCTTCAGATGGAAACTTGTCCCAACCGACCATCCCTATCCTTTGGCGGGTGCTCTTAGCGTCTGCGCTTCTCACGATCCGGGACCAGAAATGTACGGAGGGGTGATTGGCAGCCAGAGCACGACAACGAAGGTGTGCACCACAGGGGCGCGATCGTAGGAGCAATGATGTTC
>NZ_JAPCWC010000006.1 GCF_026420865.1 Novosphingobium clariflavum
GCTAAAACTTCTAAGAAACTAGAAGAATTACGAAAATTTATTTCCAGAAACTGTCATGAAGATGCAATGATTGTCGAAGTCGGAACTGCGTCAGTTCGGAGCCGGTTCGTTGAGCAGCGGCACCAACAGGGCGTTGAGGTCGTCGAGGTCGAATGCGCCGGCTTTCGCATAGCGAACCTTGCCGGCACGATCGATGATGAAATTGGTGGGCACGCCGGTGAGCGGTCCGTAGGGGCCTTTGATGTGCTTCGCGGCCGGGATCGTCATGGTGTTGAACAGGTTCTTGAGGCGGTAGGCCGGAAGCGAGCCTTCGGTGGTGATCGCGAAGACGCGCAGGCCGTTCTTGCGCTGCAAGGCGTAATACTTGTCCAGAGTCGGCAGTTCGGCGCGGCAGGGTACACACCAGGTTGCCCAGAAATTGAGTACGACGACCTGACCCTTGAGTTCGGCCAGGGAGACCTTGCTTCCGTTCATCAGCGTCAATTCGAATTCGGGGGCAGGCTGGCCGACAGCGGGCATGGTCCGGGCATCGGCGATGATCGACGGCGCCGCCAGCATCGCCCCCGCGAGCGTAACGCCCGCCAACATTGCACTGACGCGCATCGGCACCGAGCGCAGCGCCGCACCCAGACGAAGCGATCCATTCATCATTGTTGTCATTTCCCCTGTTGCCCCGCGAATGAGTCAACGCTTCGTCAGTAGCATTCTTAGGACAAACAGGGAATGAAATCAGTGTAATGGTTGAACGGAAAGGCCGGGTTACTGTTTTCCGGCAGCCTCGATCATGCGTTCGACTTCCACGAACTTCTCACGCGGAGAGCCGGCGCGGGCATTGGCGATCTCGGCTTCGTCGATCTTTCGCCAGTCCGCGAACTTGACGTAGTCTATCCCGCGTCGGGCGGCGAGGGCGTCGAAACCGGGACGGCCGGGCTTCCCGGAATCGCCGTTCAGGTCGGCGGCGATCTTTTCGGCGATGGCGAAGCCGTCCGGGCGGTTGGTGCCGATGGTCCCGGTGGGGCCGCGCCGCGCCCATCCCACGCAGTAGAGGCCCGGCGCGATCCGTCCCTCTGTGTTGGCGAAGCGGCCGAGGTCGTGGTCGTAGGGCACGTCGGGGATCGGCGAGGTCTGGTAGCCGATGCAGGAGACCACGAGACCTGCGGGGATGCGGTAGGTTTCGCCGGTACCGATGGCCTTGCCATCTTCCAGCCGCGTGCGCTCCACCTCGACTGCCTCGACTTTGCCTTCGCCAAGGATGGCGCGGGGAGCGGTAAAGAAGGCGAAGTCGATCTCGACCGCGCGCTCTGTGCGGGGGCGCGCGCCGGGTTCGGGCGTCTTGCTAAAGGCGCGCAGATGGCCAACCGCCTTGCGCTGTGCGGCCTCGAGCGCGGCATCGGCGCTTTCAGGCGGCAGGTCGGCGGCATCGACATGCGGGCAGGCGCGCGAGAGGTGGGCGATCTCACCCAGTTCCTTGGCAGTCATGGCGATTTGATGTGGTCCGCGCCGACCGAGGATGACGATGCGGCGCACCCGCGATGCGGTTAGCGTTTCAAGTGCATGGGTGACGATGTCGGAACCCTCGAACTCCTTCTGCGACTTGGCAAGGATCCGCGCGACGTCGAGTGCGACATTGCCGTTGCCGATCACCACGGCGGTTTCACCGGAAAGGTCGGGTGCCAGCGAGGAGAAGTTGGGGTGGCCGTTGTACCAGCCGACAAAGGCGGCGGATCCGAAAACGTTGGCGAGGTCGTCGCCCGGCACGCCCAGCTTGCGGTCGCCCGGCGCGCCGGTGGCCAGCACGACGGCGTCGTAGAGGTCCTGGAGTTCCCCGATGGTGACGTCGCGGCCGATCATGACGTTGCCGACAAAGCGTACGTTGTCGGTGAGCGCGGTGGCCTCATAGCGGCGGGAGACGCCCTTGATCGACTGGTGGTCGGGGGCGACGCCGTTGCGGATCAGTCCGAAGGGCACCGGCATGGCATCGAAGATGTCGACCCGGACATCGTCGCGCCACTGCCTGAGCGCCGCTTCCGCCGTGTAGTAGCCGGCCGGACCCGATCCCACGATTGCGATATGTCGCATGGACTTGCTCTCCCTCGATGGGGTGCACCGGGCGTGAACCCCGTCATGTCTCAGGCAAACATGCAGCGGCCCGTTCGGCAAGCAAAAACGGTGTCGGTCCGTCGTGTTCGGCGTTTCGGGAGAGGTGTTGTTAGGGTTTGTCAGCCCCTGCGAATTCAGTGTTTCTGCGGTAAGGGACCATGCGGGGGTTAACCCTTTTGAAATGGCCCGCAGGCCATAGCGGACGCATGGTGGATATGGGTTCCAGGCGGCAACGGCATACCGTTCGCAAGGGTGTGCCGGGCGTGGGCGCAATCGAGCGTGCGCGTGTCGGTAGCCCTCGTGAGCCCCATTGCGATCCCGAAACGGCCGCGTCCGGCAGGAGTTTCGGCGATCGGGATGCCGGGGACACGGTCTCCCGTCCGCGTGGTTTTGCTGAGAACTTTGCCTTCCTGCGCCCCAAGGGCGGAGCGAGCGATCCGCTGTTCTATTTCGTGCCGCGCCGTTGGGAGTTGATGGCTCCGGCGATGATCGGCGTCATGGCGGTGATCGGCGCGGTGTCTGCCCGGGCGCCGGGCCTGCTGGTCACCCCGCTGGTGCTGCTGGCGGCGCTCGGCTGTCTCGCCGCGCCCTGGCTGTCGCGAATCGAGGAACGCTGCGATCCAGCAAGCTGGCTGCGCTATCCGATCATGCTGGTGGCGATCGCGCTGCCGATGGTGCTGTTCGGCAATGCCATGGGCATCTGGGCGCCGGTGCTCAAGGGGGCGCTGACGGTACAGGGGCTGGTGCTGCTGGTGCTGCTCTCGACGGTGCTGCTGGAGGGCCGGTTGACCGCGACGGTCGCGGCGACGGTGGCGCTCTGGTGCGGTGCCTCGATGGCGACGGCATGGATCGAATCGTTCATCCTGCTGGTCTGCGGCAGCGGCATCGGTCTGGTCGTGGCGATGCGCCAGGTGCGCGTGGCCGCCGCCGAATCGGTGCGCCGCGGCGAGCAGGAGATGCGTCAGCACCGGGCCGAGGAACTGCTCGGCGAATATGAGGAAACCGGGCAGGGCTGGTTCTGGGAGACCGACCGGCGCGGTGCCATCACATATGTTTCGGCTCCGATTGCGGGGCTGCTGGGGGCGGCCCAGTCTGAAGTGGTGGGGCGGCCGTTCAACAGCCTCTTCCATCTCGAGATCGGCGGCCAGGAAAGCGAACGCACGCTGGCCTTCCACCTTGCCACCCGGTCTTCGTTCCAGGACCTCACCGTGCGCGCCGCGACGCCGGAAGAGGAAGAGCGCTGGTGGTCGATCTCGGGCCGCCCGGTGCTGGACCAGTTCCACAATTTCCTGGGTTTTCGTGGCTCCGGCACGGACCTTACCGAATCGCGCAAGTCGCAGCAGCACGTCACCCAGCTGGCGCGCTTCGATTCGCTGACCGCGCTCGCCAACCGTTTCCAGATGGCGGAGTGGCTGGAGAAGATCCTGACCTCGCCGCGGCTCGAAAGCCGGGCCTGCGCGCTGTTCCTGCTCGATCTCGACCGCTTCAAGCAGGTCAACGACACGATGGGCCACCCGGCCGGCGACGAACTGCTCAAGCAGGTCGCCGAGCGTCTGACCCATACCGTGGGGGCGATGGGGCGCGTGGGGCGTCTCGGCGGCGACGAGTTCCAGGTCCTGCTGCCGGGCCATCACCAGCACGAAGGCCTTGCCCATCTGGCGCGCCGCGTGATCGAGAACCTGTCGCAGTCCTACACGATCGACGGCGTGCGGGTGACCATCGGCGCTTCGGTGGGCATCTCGCTCTGTCCCGATCACGGCGTCACTGCCGAGGAAATCGTGCGCAATGCGGACCTTGCGCTCTATGCGGCCAAAGGTGGCGGGCGCGGACGCTATTACTTCTACGACGACGACCTGCATTCCGATGCCAAGGAGCGCCAGCAACTGGAGCAGGATCTGCGCGACGCCATCGCGGCCGGCGCGCTGGAACTGCACTACCAGCCGCAGGTCCACACCACCACCGAGCGCATCACCGGGTTCGAGGCGTTGCTGCGCTGGAAGCACCCGCGCCACGGCTATCTCTCTCCGGCCAAGTTCGTGCCGGTGGCCGAGGAGACCGGGCTGGTCGCCGAGATCGGCGAATGGGCGCTGCGCCGCGCCTGCCGCGACATGGCGGGCTGGCCGGGTGAGGTGCGGGTCGCGGTCAACGTCTCGCCGCTGCAGTTTTCGAACCCGGATCTGCCCAAGATCGTCAAGCGGGCGATCGTCGATGCGGGCATCTCGTCCTCGCGGCTGGAACTGGAGATCACCGAAAGCGTGTTCCTGGGCGAGGACAAGTCCACCGACGACATGTTCGCCGCGCTCAAGGGCGTGGGCGTGCGGCTGGCGCTCGACGATTTCGGCACCGGCTACTCCTCGCTCGGCTATCTGAAGAAGGCGCCGTTCGACAAGATCAAGATCGACCAGAGCTTCGTGCGCGGCGCCACCATCGAGGGCAGCCGCAACGGCGCGATCATCGCCTCGATCGTCAGCCTTGCCGAAGCGCTGGGCATGGAGACGACCGCCGAAGGTGTCGAGACGCTCGACGAGCTCGATCTCGTCCGACTGCTGGGATGCAGCCATATCCAGGGCTACATCTACGAGAAGCCACTCAATGCGGAAGGCGTCATCGCCCGCCTCGGACACGGGATGGGAGCGGTTGCCACGGGGCCGCGCTCGGCGCGGGCACCGCGGCAGACGATGCTGCGCAAGGTCGTGCTCGAGCACGGCGGCCATATCTACCATGCCACGATCCGCAACGTCTCGCAGACCGGCGCGCTGGTGGAAGGCCTGTGGAACGTGCCGGTGGAGACCTGCTTTGCGCTCCATCTGGCCGAGGACAACGTCGTTCTCGCGACGGCGCGCTGGTGCCGGGAGGATCACATGGGGGTCGAATTCGGCACGCCGCTGGAACTCGATCCGCACGGCGCCGTGCTGTTCACGCCCTCGCGCACGCGCTTCGAACCGGCCGAGGTGGGGCCGCTGCGCAAGGTCAGCTGACGGGCGCTCGAAAATGCGCGCAGAGACGCATTTTCAAATGACGCAAGCGCTGCTAACGGCGCATCCATGACCGAACTCGCCCAGATCCGTAATTTCTCGATCATTGCCCATATCGACCACGGCAAGTCGACGCTTGCCGACCGCTTGATCCAGCGCACCGGAGGCCTCTCCGACCGCGAGATGAGCGCGCAGGTGCTCGACAACATGGACATCGAGAAGGAACGCGGGATCACCATCAAGGCGCAGACCGTGCGCCTGAACTACACGGCCTCCGACGGGATCACCTATGAGCTGAACCTGATGGACACGCCGGGCCACGTCGACTTCGCCTACGAAGTCAGCCGCAGCCTTGCCGCCTGCGAAGGCGCGCTGCTGGTGGTGGACGCGGCGCAGGGCGTGGAAGCGCAGACGCTGGCCAACGTCTATCAGTCGATCGAGCACGACCACGAGATCGTGCCCGTCATCAACAAGATCGACCTGCCCGCCGCCGAGCCGGAAAAGGTGCGCAGCGAAATCGAGGAAGTGATCGGCATCGACGCCTCCGAAGCCGTGCTGGCCTCGGCCAAGTCGGGCATCGGCATCGACGAGATCCTCGAGGCCGTCGTCGCCAAGATCCCGGCCCCCAAGGGCGACCGCACCGCGCCGCTCAAGGCGATGCTGGTCGATTCCTGGTACGATCCCTACCTCGGCGTGGTCATCCTGGTGCGCGTCATCGACGGCGTCATCAAGAAGGGCCTCAGCGTCAAGTTCATGCAGGGCGGCACCGAGCACCTGATCGACCGCGTCGGCTGCTTCACCCCCAAGCGCATCGACCTGCCCGAACTCGGCCCCGGCGAGATCGGCTTCATCACCGCGCAGATCAAGGAAGTGGAACAGGCCAAGGTCGGTGACACCATCACCACCGTGAAGCAGGGCGCGACCGAAGCGCTGCCGGGCTACAAGGAAGTCCAGCCGGTGGTGTTCTGCGGGCTCTTCCCGGTCGATGCCAACGACTTCGAGAAGCTGCGCGAATCGATCGGCAAGCTGCGCCTCAACGACGCCTCGTTCAGCTTCGAGATGGAATCGAGCGCGGCGCTGGGCTTCGGCTTCCGCTGCGGCTTCCTCGGCCTGCTGCATCTGGAAATCATCCAGGAGCGCCTGAGCCGCGAGTACGACCTCGACCTCATCACCACCGCGCCTTCGGTGGTCTACCGTCTGACGATGACCGACGGCACCGTGAAGGAACTGCACAACCCGGCCGACATGCCCGATCCGGTGAAGATCGACTTCATGGAAGAGCCGTGGATCAAGGCGGTGATCTACACGCCGGACGAATACCTTGGTTCGATCCTCAAGCTCTGCCAGGACCGTCGCGGTATCCAGAAGGACCTGACCTACGTCGGTGGCCGCGCCCAGGTGACGTATGAACTGCCGCTCAACGAAGTGGTGTTCGACTTCTACGACCGCCTGAAGTCGATCAGCCGGGGCTACGCCAGCTTCGACTACGAGCAGATCGGTCTTCAGGAGGGTGACCTCGTGATGATGAACATCCTCGTCAACAACGAGCCGGTCGATGCGCTCTCGATGATCGTGCACCGCGGCCAGGCCGAACCGCGCGGCCGTGCGCTGGTGGAGCGTCTGAAGGAACTGATCCCGCGCCACATGTTCAAGATCCCGATCCAGGCGGCCATCGGCGCCAAGGTGATCGCGCGCGAGACGATCTCGGCCATGCGCAAGGACGTGACTGCCAAGTGCTACGGCGGCGACATCACCCGCAAGAAGAAGCTTCTGGAAAAGCAGAAGGAAGGCAAGAAGCGCATGCGCGAGTACGGCAACGTTCAGATCCCGCAGGAAGCCTTCATCGCCGCGCTTCGCATGGGCGAGGAATAAGGACGGCGGACCTTCCGCTCAGGCTGGAAATGAAAAAAGGGGAGCGGTCCTTATTGGACCGCTCCCCTTTTTCGTATCGTCAGAAGATGCGCCGCACCGAAAGCAGCACCGTCCGCCCCATCGGGTCGAGATAGTCCTTCTGATAGGCATAAGGCGTGGCACCAGTAGCGTCGGTCACGGTCTGGCGCGTGTCGAACAGGTTCTCGATCGAGAGGCTGACGCGGGTGCCGCGCGCCCAGGCCTTGCCGCGGAAGCGGTTCTGGAGGTTCGCGAAGAGGCGCAGGTCCAGCGTCGCCAGCGACGAGAAGTGCAAGTCACCGGTCGAGGAGGACAGGCTGTCCCCGTTGACCTTGGTTGCGCTTTGCCAGTTGCCTTCAAGGCGCATGCCCAGACCGTTGTCGACCACGCCCACGCTGGCCGTGATCTTGTGCTGAGGCGTCGAGCTGCCGGTGACGGTGCCGCCGTGCAGCAGGTCGATGGTCTCGCCGTCTTCGGTAAGCTGCACGTCGGAGCGCAATACCCAGGTGTGATAGACCGAGGCCAACAGGCGCGCGCCGTTGTCGCTGCCGCCGGAGAACCCACGGCCGCCGCGCCCACCGGGGCCGCCGAAGCCGCCGGGGCCTCCCGGTCCTCCAGGACCGCCGCCGGGAGGCGGGCCAAAGCCGTCAGGGCCGCCGGGAGGGGGACCGTCGCGGAAACCGTCCGGCGGCGGGCCGTCGGGCGGGAAGCCACCGGGAGGCGGGCCGAAGCCGCCGGGGCCATCCTGCTCGCGCTGGCCGTTGACGGTGATCTCGTTTTCGCTGCCGGGTTGGCCCGGTTGGCTTTCGCCTTGCGGCGGCTGGCCGTTGGCTTCGCCGGCCGGGCGTTGTCCGCCGGTCTGGCCAGCTTGCTCGCCGCTCTGCTCGCCATTACGGCGTCCGCGCCATTGGCCGTTCTCGCCCTGCCGCATCCATGGCGGCCGTTCCGGGCGTTTCGGCTTGCGTAGCTGGGTGGAGAAGTT
This sequence comes from Novosphingobium clariflavum, assembly GCF_026420865.1. Lineage (GTDB taxonomy): Bacteria > Pseudomonadota > Alphaproteobacteria > Sphingomonadales > Sphingomonadaceae > Novosphingobium > Novosphingobium clariflavum. The sequence goes on from NZ_JAPCWC010000006.1 coordinate 7,948, forward strand.
GAAGCCCCAGCGCACTTGCTCGGTGCGCTGCATATAGACGTTCACCGGACGCGAATCGACGCTCACCAGCGTGCCCGAGCCATCGCGGATGAAGCGGTCGGGGAAGGCGTCCTCAAGGTCCTCGGTCACGCCGCCGATGCTCATGATGGCATTGCGATTGCGGCTGTTGACGTAGCTGGCGCTGAAGTTGAGCTTGGGTTCGCTCAGGATCTTGGCGTTGATGCCCAGCTTGAAGCTGTGGCGGTCGTCGGCCTTGAGGTTCGGGTTGCCGCCAGTGACGGAGGTGACGAGCACCGATTCTCCGGTCACATAGTCATAGACGCGCTGGTTGGTGGTCGTGATCACCGGGCCGCTGAGCTGGGAGACGGTCGGCGCGCTGCGGTCCTCGTTCACGGCGGCGATGACGGTCACGCCGGTCACGGGCGTCCAGTTGAGCCCGTAACCGAACGTGCCCAGCGTGCCGTAGTCCGACACTTGCGTGATGCCGCCGTTGAGGTTGAGGCTCAGCGTGCCGATGGCGCCGAGCACGCCCTTGCTGCGGCTGGTCAGCGGAATGTCGACGGAGAGCTTGGCGCTGCCGTTGGTGCGGTTGGCGTCGCTGTCGGTCGCCGCGCCGTTCTGGATCGTGCTGGAGGACTGCGAAGTGAAGTCGCCGCCCAGTTTCAAACTCACGCCCATGTCGCCTGCCGGAAGTTTGAGCAGCTTGCCGAAGATCAGCGCGCTGGCGCTGCCGGTATCCGTGATGGACTTGGCGTGGGTGGTCAGCATCGAGCCGAGCAGGGTGGGCGATAATGTGCCGTAAGGATCGACGTCGGGATCGCCCGAATCGAGCGCGGCCTGAAGCGCGTCGAGATCGTAACCGGTCTCGTTGCGAGTGTCCGATTCGCTGTGGTCGTAGCTGCCGATCACCGAGAGTTTCCAGCGGCTGGACAAGTCCACGTTGAAGGTCGTCCCCGCCGAGACATCGCCGGAATTGCTCGCCCGGTTAAGCGGATCGTTCGACAGATAGCGCGTGAAGCTCGAATCCGAGCCGCCCGAAAACGGATTGTTGGCCGGAACGGACAGTTCGCCCTCGGCAAGCCCACCCAGTGAACGGCTGGTCTTGTAGGTGCCTTTGAGGTTGAACGAGATGTTTGCCGAGCCACCCAGATCGTGCGCAAGACTGGCTGCCATTGCGTAGTTGCGGGTGGATGCCTGCAAGGTGCGATAGGGCCGCTCGTCGGAAAGGCCGCCGGCCGCCGTGACGTCGCTGTCGGGATCGGCCGTAATGTTGCGATCGCTTTCGAGGATCGCGGCCTGGCTGTTGACCTTGCCCATCAGGTTGAGCCGGTCGTTGTCGCGAATCCTCGTATAGGTGAAAGCGCCCGAGCCCTGTCCGCCGCCGCCCTTGGTGGACATGCCGCCCTCGAGATTGGCCACCCGCGACTGGAAGCGCCGCTTGAGGATGATGTTGACCACCTTCTGCTGCGCGTCGTAGCCGTATTTGATCGCCACTTCTTCGGGCAGGATGTCCACCCGCAGCACCGATTCCACCGGGAGGTCGCCGACTTCGTTGACGCCCGAGACACGCTTGCCGTTGACCAGCACGACCGGCCCGCTCGACGAATCCCGTCCCGAGATGCTGGTCGTCTGGTCGGCGATTTCGTCCAGCAGATCGCTGATGGAATCGACGCCGTAGGAGGCGATCTCGCCCTGGCCGATCCGGTTCTCCGGCGGAATGTCGCCGATCACCGCGCCGGGAACCGCCTGTCCGGTGACGATGATCTCGTCCGTGGAGCCGCTGTCGGTCTCGCCAGAGTTCTGGCCAGAGTTCTGGCCCGTGTTCTGGCCCGCGCTTTCCGATGTGGTCGCGCTCGAGCTGCCATTTGCGCCCTTGGCCGTGACGGCCTGCTGGGCCATCGCATCGGCCGGCACCACAAACCCGCTGGAAGCCAGAAGCAGGCACAGCGCGCCGCGTCGGCCCCTCGTTTTGCGCTCGGGCAGGGGCAGGGCGATGCGGGGGGCGGCTGGCAACGGTGCCGCAGATGGGCGCAGGATACTCATGACCCTGGGCTAGATGGTGGGCTGCGGCTGGCAAATCCTCGAATAGTAAGAAATTGTATTGGCCTGCCGTACGTTTGTGACAATTGCCGCAGTCAGCGTTTTTCGGCCTCTGCGCCGCAAGATGGCATCGCCCGGCCGATAGGGGCGCGAATCGATTCGCTTGGATGGTTAACGTGGATCACGTTGGGCATGGTGAATGCGGGGTTAACGGAGGCATTGAGCGTGTTCGTAATGGCGCTTTACTGCCGTTTCACCTTGGATTCCGCCCAAGTTACGATTGATCCCGAATTGGTTACCGCGATATACATAAGGGAGAAACCGGTGGGAGGGGGATTGCCCGCCGGATCGGGACGCTGGGGGATATGAATTTCGAATTGGGGGCGCGCGAGAGTGAAACAGGACTGTTCCGGGGTATCCTGGAAACCCTGCCGGGGCTGACGGGAAAGCAGCATTAGGTGCTGCGGCTGGTCGCCGAAAATCGGACCAGCAAGGAAATCGCGTGGGAGCTCGGAATTTCCGAGAGTGCGGTGAATCAGCGCATCGAGGGCGTGCGCGGGCGAACCGGCTCGCCGCCTCGTGCCGAACTGGCGCGGGCCTATCGTTTCTACCAGCGGCAGGATCCTGCCCAGACGGCACTGTTGGACGGAGCGGCGCCCGTAACCCCGGGAGACGACCTCGTCGCCGGTGAGGGAGCTGTCAGCGCGCAGGATCCGGCGGGCGCGGTGATGGCCGCCGGGCCGGCGCCCGCAGCGGCAGCGGATGCAGCCTGTAATCCTCTACCAGAGAAGAATCCTCAGGTTCCCGCAGCCCGCGTCATCGCCGATGGATGGCTTCGGGACGAGCCGGGCAATCGCCTCACGCTATCGGATGGAGTGACCTTCAGGGTCGAGGCACCGTGGCATGACGAGCCGGTCGAACGGATCGTCCCCGAGGTGCTCGATGGCCCTGATGCCGGTGTCAACCGCGTGGCAGCCATGGTCCTCATCGCCGGCGGGCTTCTGCTCGTCGCGGTGTTCGGACTGGATCTTGCCACGGCTTTGAGCCGGCACCTGTGAGCCAGCCTCGTACCGCGATTGTGTGGGGGGTCCGCTGTGAGCGGCGGACGTCGATGGAGGGTTTTTATGGGAATGTCGATTTCTGCCGCCGCTGCACGCCTGTCGCGTCAGCTTCCCGAAGCCGAGCATTCGCTCGACACCGCGCTGCTGGCCTCGGCACGGCTGATGGAAACGATGGTGCTGGCGCGCGGCGCCGATGGCGTTGCCAACTTCACCGGCCAGAATGCGCTGCTGCGTCTCGCCCGCTCGCAGCGCGCGCTGCTGGAAAGCCAGAACGACATGATCCGTGTCCATCGCGCGCTGCTCGATGCCGGGCGCCAGGTGAAGGCCATCGTGGACGAGCCGGAAGCCTGCCCGCAGAGCGCGGTCCTCGTCGAGGAAATGCCGCAATTGCAGTCGGCCTGACCACAAGCAGGCCGATGACGGGTTCCGCGCGCTCGCGGCGGCATGGGGCTGGGGGGCTTCCATGTTTCTCCTGAGCGCGCGGGCCTATCTCCAGCATGGCGTGTTTGTCCTGCTGTTCTTACTGGCGATGCGGCGCGGCGCCGCACCGGAGCGGATCATTTCAGCCACCATTCTGGGGATGCTGGTTGTCGATCGCATGTTCCACCTGTTCGTCGGTATCCAACCCATGCTGATGCTGGGAGTGAACTTTGCCCATCTGGCGATCGACGTCATCGGGTTTGCCGCCTTCCTCGTGGTCGCGCTCGGCGCCAACCGGGTCTATCCGCTGTGGATAGCCGGTTCCCAGCTGATCGCACTCTTCAGTCACGTCTATCCGGCGTTGGCGAAGATGGTCTCGGGGCAGGCCTACGTGGTGATGAACATCATGCCTTCCTACGTGCAGATGATCGCCTTGGCGCTTGGCCTGGCCGCTCACATGCGGCGGCAGAAGCGACTGGGCAGCTATCCGTCCTGGCGCAGGTCCTGGCTCCTTTCGCGCGCGAGCGCACGCAGGAGATTGCCTGCCGTCTGATCCAGCGCTTCGGCTCGCTGCGGGGCATCCATGCCGCGTCCGCCGCCAGCCTGGCCGAAACCATCGGCGTTTCGACGCCGGGGTTCAAGCTGCTGACCGCAGCCATCGCCGCAGCCCGAGAACTGTCTCTCCTCGCCGCGCGCGAGGCGGTGGTCGGAGAACCGACCGAGCCCGGCAACCCGCGCCTGCGCCAATACCTCATCCGCCGTCTCGGCAACTGCCGCGAGGAATGCGTGGCGGTGCTCTACCTCTCCGCCGAAGGCCTGTTCATCGCTGAGGACTTTCACGAAGGGGTCCATGGCAGCACGGCGATCCTGCCGCTGCGCCGGGCCGTGCGCCGCGCGTTCGAGCTGGATGCGCGCAGACTGGTGATCGCGCACAACCACCCCTCCGGAAATCCCGAGCCCAGCGCGGCCGACATCCGGGCGACCCGCCATTTTATCGATGTCGCCGGTGCCCTGGACTTCCTTGTCGACGATCACATCGTAGTGGGCGCAAATCGTGCGGTAAGTCTGCGGGATCGCGGGCTTATTTGATCCTGCATGGCGCTCGTCCGGTCGCGGGACACCTTGAAACGATCCTGTCTTTTGCCATGGATGGGCTTGATATTGCTGACGATGCCGCCAGACTGTCATTCAACCGTGCCAGGCAATTTCTTTGCAGGCACTGCCTGTTTTCGGTGGAACCTTTTTACCGAAGCCCTTTTTCTTGGCTCGGTTCCTGCTCAGGAACTATCCGCATGCTTTTTATGGAGACCCCCGCTTGACCCGGATCGTGACCGTTCCCACCACTCCCCATGAAGGTCAGGCGCCGGGCACGTCCGGTTTGCGCAAGAAGGTCCGGGTGTTCCAGCAGCCCGGCTATGCCGAGAATTTCATCCAGTCGGTGTTCGACGTCGTCACGCCGACGCCGGGCGCCACGCTGGTGATCGGCGGCGACGGGCGTTTCCACAACCGCACGGTGATCCAGCAGGCGATCCGCATGGCCGCGGCCAATGGGTATGGCCGGGTGCTGGTCGGGCAGGGCGGCATCCTCTCGACCCCGGCGGCCAGCCACGTGATCCGCAAGTACGGCGCCAGCGGCGGTCTGGTGCTCTCGGCCAGCCACAATCCCGGCGGTCCGGACGAGGACTTCGGGATCAAGTACAACATCGCCAATGGCGGGCCGGCGCCGGAAAGCGTGACCGCGGCGATCCATGCGCGCACCACCGGGATCGACCGCTGGCTGACGGTGGAGGCCGCGGACGTCGACCTCGACCGCGTCGGTGAAGCCATGGTGGGCGAGATGACGGTGCAGGTCATCGATCCGGTGGCGGACTATGCCGACCTGATGGAGACGCTGTTCGACTTCGACCACATCCGCAAGCTGGTCGCCAGCGGGTTCACCATGCGTTTCGACGCGATGAGCGCGGTGACCGGGCCCTATGCGCACGAAATCCTCGAGCGCCGGCTGGGCTTTGCGCCGGGCACGGTGGTCAACGGCACCCCGCTGGAGGATTTTGGCGGACATCACCCCGATCCCAACCTGATCTACGCCAAGGAACTCTATGACCTCATGATGGGGCCGCAAGCGCCCGACCTCGGCGCCGCGTCGGACGGCGATGGCGATCGCAACCTCATCATCGGGCGCGGGCGTTTCATTACCCCTTCGGATTCGCTGGCGATGCTGGCGGCCAACATCGAGATCGCGCCGGCCTATCGCGGGAGGCTTGCGGGCATTGCCCGCTCGATGCCGACCAGCGGCGCTGCCGACCGGGTGGCCGAGGCTTTTGGCGTGCCCTGCTACGAGACGCCGACCGGCTGGAAGTTCTTCGGCAACCTGCTTGACGCCGGAAAGGTGACGATCTGCGGGGAAGAAAGTGCTGGTACCGGTTCGGATCATGTGCGCGAGAAGGACGGGCTCTGGGCCGTGCTGCTCTGGCTCAACATTCTGGCCGTGCGCGGGATCAGCGTCGACGATCTGGCAAAGTCGCATTGGGCGCGGTTCGGCCGCAATTACTACGCGCGGCACGATTACGAGGGTGTCGACAAGGCGGACGCCGACGCGCTGATGGCCGAACTGCTGGCTGCGCTGCCGAGCCTGCCAGGCACGGTGTTCGGCCCGCTGGTGGTCGCCCATGCGGACAGCTTTGCCTATACCGACCCGGTCGACCATTCGGTCAGCGCCAACCAGGGCGTGCGCGTTCTGTTCGAGGATGGCAGCCGCGTCGTGTTCCGCCTCTCGGGCACCGGCACCCAGGGGGCGACGCTGCGGGTCTATCTCGAACGCTACGAGGCGCCTTCGGGGCATCTTGATGCTGACACCGGCGTCATGCTGGAGGCGCAAGTGGCTGCGGCAGAAGCGGCCGCCGGCATCGTTCGCCATACCGGGCGCATCGCGCCTGACGTGGTGACCTGACCCGGCTCCGACGACTGGGCATTATCGCGGTGCGGCCTTGCTTCGCGCGGCCCAGGATCCGGACGCGTTCATCGCCGTCATGCAGCAATGGGCCGCAGCTTATGGGCCATCGCCGTTGGGTCTGGTTCCCGGCATGGCCGAGCGCGATTTTGCGCGGGTGGCGATGCCGGTCCTGTCGTTAGAGCGTTTTTCGAACGGAGTGGAACACGCAGTGACTCGGAAAAGCGCGGAAAACAAAGAATCTGGAGAGCCCGATCTGATCCAATCAGATCGGAAAACGCTCTAGCGGCGGGCTGAGGATATGCGCCGTTCCTCCACCGATTATGCTCCGTATATGCCGTGGTTATGAACAGGCTTGTCCCCACTGCCCGCACGTTTTGCGCCGTATATTCACTCGTTTTGCCCAAGTCTGTCCCGAGAATATGCGCAAAGTTATCAACAGCCTTGCCGGCCGCGGGCCAAGGGTGCTCTAGAGCGTTTCATGGAAATCGAACGCTATTTCGCCCGTATCGGCCTCACCGCTGCGCCGTCTCGGGATGCCGCAGGGCTGGCCCTTCTCCAGCGTGCCCATCGCCGCGCGATCGGGTTTGAGAACCTGGCCATTCCGCTGGGCGAGGGCATTCGCATCGACAGTGCCAGCGTGTTCGAGAAGCTGGTTCTGCGTCGGCGCGGGGGATATTGTTTCGAACAGAACCGGCTCCTGTCCGACGCGCTGTCCGCCCTCGGGCTGGTGAACCGGCCGCTACTGGCGCGGGTGCTGCTGGGCTTGCCCGAACAGGCTGCGCCGCCGCGCACGCATACACTGGTACTGGTCAATCTGGGCGGAGCAGCGTGGATTGCCGATGCGGGCTTTGGCGGCAGTTACGTGCCGCCGTTGCCCCTCGAGGATGGCGCTCAGGCGCAGACCCCGGACGGGGCCTGGCACCGCCTGCTGCGTAGCGGCGAGCGTGGTGCGCTGGGCGGCGAATGGCGGTTGGAACGCGCGGGACCTGCCAGCGCCACCGATGGGCGCAGCGCCGACCATGGCGACTGGCAACCGCAATACGTGTTTGATCTGGCCGAAGTGGCGCAGGACGATCTGGAAATGGGCAACCACTGGACCGCCACGCGCCCCGGCACCCGCTTCACGACACTTTGCGTGGCCAGTGTCGTGCTGGAAAACGGCTTCGCAGCCATGACCGACCGCCAGCTTACCATCCACTGCGACGGCGTGGCTGAGGTACGGGAAGTCGCTGACGCCGGCGATTATACCCGAACCTTGCGTGAGGTCATGGGCATTGATCTTTCGGACGAGCAAGCGGCCCGGTTGCCGCTGTGGAACCCCGCCTGATCTGCGGCGCGGCGCTCAGACTTCCCTGAGCCGCGGCATCAGTTCCACGAAGTTGCAGGGACGATTGCGGCTGTCGAGCTGCTCGGCCAGAATGCCGTCCCAACCGTCCTGCACCGCGCCGTTGGAGCCGGGCAGGGCGAAGATGTAGGTGCCTCGCGCCACCGCCGCGCAAGCGCGCGACTGGACGGTGGAGGTGCCGATGGTCTTGTACGAGATCCAGCGGAACAGTTCGCCGAAGCCGGGAATGTCCTTGTCCTTCACCCGGTCGATCGCCTCTGGCGTGACGTCGCGGCCGGTGAGGCCGGTGCCGCCGGTCACCACGATCGCATCGACCTCGCGGTCGTCGATCCAGTTGTTGAAGCGGACCGTCAGGCGGGTGGCATCGTCCTTCTCGATCGCGCGGGCGACAAGGCGATGACCTGCCTTGCGGATGCGGCCTTCGAGAATGTCGCCCGAGGTGTCGTTCTCGGCGGTGCGGGTGTCGGAAACTGTCAGGAGCGCGATGTTGATGGGCTTGAATTGACGTTCATGATCAATGGCCACGCATTATCGCTCCGCTTGCGGCCATGTGGACACCTTGCGATCCGGACAGCCCCGGGAAGGTCGGCCACATGTCCTGTGCAAGCGCCATGCGGCTTTCCGAAGGGCCGCCGGCCTGACGCTCGTACATCCAGTAGTTGCGCAGCACTATGTTCACATAGCCGCGCGTTTCCCAGTAGGGCAGCGATTCCATCCACAGCAGCGGGTCGCCGTCGCAATTGACCTGGGTGTTCCAGCGGGTGACCGGCACCAGTCCGGCATTGTAGGCGGCCATGACCTTGAGCAGCAGGCCCTGCGTGCCTGGCGCATTGCGCAAGGTCTGCAAGTGCTGCTGGCCGAAGGCAAGGTTCACTTCCGGCTTGTTGAGGTCGCTGGCGGTACCCGAAACACCCAGCAGTGAGGCATGGTCGCGGGCGGCGGAGGGCATGATCTGCATCAGGCCGCGCGCACCGGCGGGGCTGACGACGCTGGTCTGGAAGATCGATTCCTGAAGCGTGTGGGCATAGACCAGCGCCGGGTCGACCTTCCAGCCGCCAGCCGGGGTCCACTTTGGCGTCGGGAAGCGACTGGCCGGTTCGGGGCGGCCACCGGCGGGCGCATTGTAGGCCATCCACAATTGCGTCGAAGGCAGGCCGAGATCGCGGGCGAGGCGGCTGATCGAGGCATATTGCGCGGCGTCGCCGATGCGGGCCTGGTGGCGCAGCACTTCGTCGGCAAGGCCGTCCTCGCCGATTTCGGCCAGTTCCACGGCGGCACGGATGTTGGGCGTGTTGCGCAGCGTCTGCCAGTCGGACGCGGTGAAGTCGGCGGCGGCATGCTGTTCGGGCAGCTTCATGCCCAGCTGTTCGGCGGCGAGCATGCCGTAGAGCGTCTCATCGCGCGCGGCGGCCAGGCGCAGTTCGGCCGATGCGGCTTCGGGCTTGCGGCAGCGAACCAGGGCGCGGCTGCGCCAGTAGTGCGCCGCGCTGGACAGTTCGGCGTTTTCGGAGGACTTGGCGGTCTTGTCGAAAGCGTCGGCAGCGCCGTCGCAGTCGCCCAGTCGCCATGCGGCGAGGCCGGCGGTCCACCAGGCTTCGCCGACCCATGGGCCGCTGCCCATCGCGCCGAGTTGGGCCATTTGGTAGGCTGAGGTGTCCTGGTTGCCGATGTAGTAGGCCCAGGCGATCTTCTGGCGCCATTCGGCCTGCGCCGAAGGGCTGAGGCCGGCGTCGATGCCATCCAGCAGCAGGCGCGCGCCGGTGGGATCGTCGTTCTTGATGCGCTCGTTGATGCCCGAGGCGATCGCAGCGGGCATCGTGCCGTCGCTGATCGACGCCGGGCGCACGCGCTTGGCCATCGTCGGCAGGCGCGCGAAAGGTTGCTCGCTGGGGACGCTGGGGACCGACATGGCGCCGCGCTTCAGGGCGAGGCGGCTGATCTGGTCGGCTCCGGGAAGTTCCGTGCCCTGTGCCAGCCAGGTCTGGAGGTCGGTCAGTTCGATCTTCGGTGAACCGGCGGCGAGGAAATATTCCGCACGCAGTTGCTGGTGCAGCGGACCGTCGGGGCGGTCTGCCAGCATCTTCTGGACGGCGGCCCAGTCCTTGGCGTCGACTGCGGCGAAGGCCTGCTTGTAAAAGGCCCGGTCATCCTGGCTCAGCAGCGATGGGACCGAAGTGTTGTCGGCCCGGCTGCGGAAATAGTCCACCGCGGCGCTGTTGGCGAAGGCCGGCGTTGCTGTCAGCGTTGTTACGGCGAGCGCAGCCACCCCCGCGGCGCGCGCTGCCTTGGCAAACTTGTTCACGTCAAAATCCCCGCATCGTGCGACCTGATCCCTGATCCTTCGGCCGGGGCAGAGGCCCGCTTCCTAGGGCTTTGTCCACTCCAGCCAGGCTCTCCAGATGCTTGCCTTCGCGCGCGGATTTTGCAGCAGCGCGGCAAGCCCCCAGCCAGCCATTAGAGGTATCGTCAGTCCTTCATGCTGAAATTGTCTTAAAACGGCAGCGCGTTGCGGTGATTCGTGGCCGATCAGCGGCAGAACGTTGCCGCCGAGCACGATCAGCCGCTGCGGAGCGGCCAAAGCGACGTGCCGGGCCAGGGCATCGCCGACCCCGCGCTCAGCCGCGGCGCGCCAGTTCGGCACCGGATCCGGGCGGGGCAGGGCGCTGGCAAGGTAGACATCCTCGCGGCGGGTGCCGAAGGCGGCCAGCATGGCGTCGAGCAGGCGGCCTTGCGGGCCGGACAGCAGACGCTCGCGGTCCTCAGCCTCGGGAGTTTCGACCACCACCATCAGCTTGGCGCCGACTTTGCCTTCCGGCATCAGGCGGCCGGTCGGGCCGCCATCGTCGAGCAGCGTCTCGCTGGCCCACCAGGCGCGGAAGGCGTCGATGTCGGCGGGCAGCAGGGCGGGGTCGATACGGGTGGGGACCACCACTTCCTGCACCGCAGCCGGCACGCGGCGCGGGGGCAGGCGGTCGCCGTTCTCGTCCTGCTCCTCCTCGGGCACGATCCACTCGCGCGGGTCGTCGAGGTAGTCGTGGTCGACACCGGCGCCGCGCCACCAATTGAGCGCAGCTGTGATATCGTCCAGAAATTGCCGATTTGGAGCCTGATCCATCGCGTGGGTCTTGACCTGTCGCATTCCACCAATCAAGGCACAACACGAATTAATCGCACGCTTAAGTGTGTGAATCGCAATTTTTGGGGCGAAAAGGCCCAATAGGGTCAAAGACGGGGTCAGGAGTCGGGACTGCCATGATTGAACGTGAAGAGATGCCTTACGACGTCGTCATCGTCGGTGGTGGTCCTGCGGGCCTGTCCACGGCGATCCGGCTCAAGCAGATCGATCCCGAACTCTCGGTCTGCGTGCTCGAAAAGGGCTCCGAAATCGGCGCGCACATCCTGTCGGGCGCTACCATCGACCCCAAGGCGCTCGACGAGCTGCTGCCGACCTGGCGCGAGGATGGCTGCCCGCTCGCGGAAACGCCGGTGACGGACAACCTGCACTGGCACCTCACCAAGAAGAAGAAGTTCGCGCTGCCGCACTTCATCCAGCCGCCTTTCATGTCGAACGAGGGCAACTACACCGGATCGCTCGGCAACCTCTGCCGCTGGCTGGCCGAACAGGCCGAGGCGCTGGAGATCGAGATCTTCCCGGGCTTCCCGGCAGCCGAGATCCTCTACGATGACAATGGCGCCGTGATCGGCGTTCAGACCGGCGACATGGGCGTCGACCGCGAGGGCAATCCGAAGGGCGATTTCCAGCCGGGCATGAACCTGCTGGGCAAGTACACCGTGTTCTGTGAAGGCGCGCGTGGCCACCTGACCAAGCGTCTGAAGGCCAAGTACAATCTGGAAGCCGATTGCCAGCCGCAGATCTATGGCCTCGGCATCAAGGAACTGTGGGACATCGATCCCGCCAAGCACGTTCCCGGCCGCGTGATCCACACGCAGGGCTGGCCGCTCAGCGAGAACAACGCCTGGGGCGGCGGTTTCCTCTACCACCAGGCGAACAACCAGGTCGCGCTCGGCTTCGTGACCGCGCTCGATTACAAGAACCCCTACGTCTATCCGTTCGAGGAATTCCAGCGCTGGAAGCAGCACCCGGAAATCCGCGCGATCCTCGAAGGTGGCAAGCGCGTTGCCTACGGTGCGCGCGCGATCAACGAAGGTGGCTGGCAGTCGGTGCCGCAGCTGGCCTTCCCGGGCGGCGTGCTGGCGGGTTGCTCGGCCGGGTTCGTCAACGTCCCGCGCATCAAGGGCACGCATACCGCGATGAAGAGCGGCATGCTGGCGGCAGAGGCGATTGCCGCGGCGATTAAGGCCGGGCGCGAGCAGGACGCGCTGAGCGAATACGACAGCGCCGTGCGCGAAAGCTGGATCGCCAAGGAACTGAAGCTCGTCCAGAATGCCGAGCCGATGGTGGCGAAGTGGGGCGGCGAGCTGGGCACGATTCTGGCCGGTGCCGACATGTGGCTGCGTACGCTGTTCGGTTTCGGCCTCGCCAAGCCGATGAAGCATCACACCGATGCCTCGTGCACCCAGCGCGCCGATCTCTACCAGCCGATCGCTTATCCCAAGCCGGACGGCGTGATCAGCTTCGATCGCCTGACCAGCGTGTCCTACTCGTTCACCAACCACGAGGAAGACCAGCCGGTCCACCTGCGGCTCAAGGACCCCAAGGTCCCGACCGAGATCAACCTGCCGCTCTATGCCGGGCCTGAGGCGCGCTATTGCCCGGCGGGCGTTTACGAGTTCGTCGATCCCGACGGTTCGGGCATGAAGTTGCAGATCAACGCGCAGAACTGCGTCCACTGCAAGACCTGCGACATCAAGGACCCGACCCAGAACATCGAATGGGTCACGCCCGAAGGCGGCGGCGGTCCGAACTATCCTAACATGTGATTGGCCTAATATGTGATCGCGGGCGGTCATTTGCGAAAAAGACGAGGCGTCGGGGGTTGCTCCAACGCCTCGCTCGTTTCAGGGATGGCGGCGATGATTTCTGAAACTGCCTACGCCAAGATCAACCTCGCGCTCCATGTCCGCAAACGGCGCGAGGATGGTTATCATGAGCTGGAAACGCTGTTCGCCTTCGTTGACGCGGGGGACGAACTGGCGGCGACGCCTGCCGAGGTTGACTGCCTGACGACGCATGGCGAATTCGCCGCGAAGATCGATGATCCCTTCGGCAATATCGTCGCCAAGGCGCTTGCGATCTTGCCGCATGGCAAGGGCTGGGCAGTCGATCTCGAGAAGCGTCTGCCGGTAGCGGCGGGGCTGGGTGGTGGCTCTGCCGATGCGGGCGCCGTGTTCCGCATGGTGGAGCGTACGCACGGCCTGCCGGACGACTGGCACGCCCGTGCGGCGAAACTCGGAGCGGACGTTCCGGCCTGCGTGCTCTCGCGCCCCTGCATCGGCACCGGCACCGGCACCGATCTTGCCGAAGTGGCCGAGAATGATCTGGCCGGTTGCCCGGTCCTGCTGGTCAACCCGCGCGTGCCGGTGCCGACGGGGCCGGTGTTCCAGGCATGGGATCGGATCGACCGGGGGGCGATGCCGACGGGAGCCCTTCGCGACATCGCACTTGCCGGCCGCAACGACCTTGAAGCGCCCGCCATCGAGATTTGCCCGGCCGTGGCCGATGTTCTGGCGGCGCTGCGTGAGACTGGGCCGTTCCTTGCCCGCATGTCCGGCTCCGGGGCCACGTGCTTCGCGCTTTACGAGAGTCAGCAAGCCTTAAGCGAGGCGGCGGCAAGGATCGCTGCAACCCGCCCCGACTGGTGGCAATTGTCCGGGAAACTGCGTTGATTACCGAAGGCCGTATTACCGAGGCTTGGCGCCTCCTTGGCACCCCGCGAGCCGGGGGCATCCTGATCGTCGCTGACCACGCCTCCAACCGCGTTCCCGAAGGCGTGGACCTTGGCATCGACGGCGAACTGCTGAACCGCCACATCGCCATCGATATCGGCGTGGCCGGCGTGGCCGGGCAGATGGTGGCCGAAAATTGCAAGACCGGTGAAATCGCCGCATGGCTCGCCAACGTCAGCCGCCTCGTTTGCGACTTCAACCGTGACCTCGATGCGCCGGGCCTGTTGCCCGAAGTGTCCGACGGCCACGAGATCCCCGGCAACGTGCTCTGCGCGCAGGGGCGTTCGGCGCGACTCTCGCAGTTCTTCCACGCCTATCACCACGATCTGGAAGCCCAGCTCACGGCCGCCGAGCCCGCGCTGATCCTCTCGCTCCACAGCTTCACGCCCGCACTGGCGACGTGCGACAAGCCGCGCCCCTGGCATGTCGGCGTGCTTTATAACGAGGACGAGCGCGCCGCGCGCATCGCGATCCCGCTGCTGGAGGCCGAGGGGCTCGTGGTCGGCGACCAGCTTCCCTATTCGGGCAAGGTCCTCAACGCGACGATGAACCGCCATGCGGAGGCGCATGGTCGCCCCTACCTTGGCATCGAGATCCGGCAGGATCTGATCGGTGATGCTGCAGGTCAGGCGGTCTGGGCAGAACGCATGGCACGCATCTGCCGTCAAGTAGCTGCCACGCTGGCCTGACTTGTGAAGCGATGGCCTGAAGGATAGTCTCCCGATACTGAAGGCAGGGGTATCATGATCGGCTATCACCTTGTACGGCTGGCCAAATTCTCAGGTCGAGAAGGGCGGGCGAAGTTCTGGCCCTGGGCCGGTGTCGTGGTCGGTCTGGTCTGTATTGGCAGCTTTGCGGCGATCGGGCCGATGATGGTGCGCAGCATGGCGAAGATGCAGCAATACGCTCGCGAACACCCGGAGCAGGCCACAGTGACTTCGGGGCCGGGCCATTACGAGATCAGTATTCAAGGGCATCACCCCGAGTTGATGCCCGATTTTTCGGCCGTGACCGGAGCGATGGAGATTGTGATGGCTGTCGCGATCGTCCTGTTGGCTGCTGCTGTAACCAGACGTCTGCATGACACGGGAAAGGCCGGCACTTGGGGGCTGCTGCCACTGCCGTTCCTGGTTATCGGCTTTACCCAGATGCCAAGGATCTTTGCCGCGCCAGAGCCTGACATGCGGTTGTTCGGACTGCTGTTCCTCAACAACCTCTTTTATCTCGGCGCCCTCGGCGTGTTGATCCTGCTGCTCGCGGGCGCGGGTTCCAAGGGTGACAATCGCTACGGGCCGCCGCCGCAGGATTGATCTTGCACGATCCGAAAAGCAAAAACCGCATTTCAGGAAATTTTATGCCTCGCAAAAGCCATCCGCATGGCGTAGGGGCGCGGCAAGACGACGCTCGCAGAGCGCCGCCGCCATGACCAATCCCGGAGTTCGCACAATGCCCGCCTATCGTTCACGCACTTCCACCCACGGCCGCAACATGGCGGGCGCGCGTGGCCTCTGGCGCGCGACGGGGATGAAGGATGCGGACTTCGGCAAGCCGATCATTGCCGTGGTGAACTCGTTCACCCAGTTCGTGCCCGGCCACGTCCACCTGAAGGACCTGGGCCAGATGGTCGCCCGCGAGATCGAGGCGGCGGGCGGTGTTGCCAAGGAATTCAACACCATCGCGGTCGATGACGGCATCGCCATGGGCCACGACGGCATGCTCTATTCGCTGCCCAGCCGCGACCTGATCGCCGACAGCGTGGAATACATGGTCAACGCCCACTGCGCCGACGCCATGGTCTGCATCTCCAACTGCGATAAGATCACGCCGGGCATGCTGATGGCCGCGCTGCGCATCAACATTCCGGTGGTCTTCGTCTCGGGCGGACCGATGGAAGCGGGCAAGGTCGTGCTGCGCGGCAAGGAACATGCGCTCGATCTGGTCGATGCGATGGTTGCCGCTGCCGACGAGAGCTATACCGATGAGGAAGTGAAGGCGATCGAGCGTTCGGCCTGCCCGACGTGCGGGTCATGCTCGGGCATGTTCACCGCCAACTCGATGAACTGCCTGACCGAGGCGCTGGGGCTTTCGCTGCCGGGCAACGGTTCGACGCTGGCGACCCACTCCGACCGTCAGCGCCTGTTCCTGGAAGCGGGCCGTCTCGCGGTCGACCTCTGCCGCCGCTATTACGAGCAGGAGGACGAGAGCGCTCTGCCGCGCAATATCGCCAGCTTCGAGGCGTTCGAGAACGCCATGAGCCTCGATATCGCCATGGGTGGCTCCACCAACACCGTGCTCCACCTGCTGGCCGCCGCCGCCGAGGCGGGCGTGAACTTCACGATGGAGGACATCGACCGGCTCAGCCGCAAGGTGCCGTGCCTGTCCAAGGTGGCGCCCGCGAAGAACGACGTTCACATGGAAGACGTTCACCGTGCCGGCGGCATCATGGCGATCCTCGGCCAGCTCGACCGTGCGGGCCTGCTGCACACCGATCTGCCGACCGTCCATGCCAAGACGCTGGGCGATGCCCTGAACCACTGGGACATCAGCCGCACCAACGCGCCTTCGGTGCAGGAATTCTTCAAGGCTGCCCCGGGTGGTGTGCCGACGCAGACGGCCTTCAGCCAGTCCCGCCGCTGGGAGGAACTCGATCTCGACCGTGAGAACGGGGTCATCCGCAGCAAGGAACACGCGTTCAGCCAGGACGGCGGCCTTGCGGTGCTTTATGGCAATATCGCGCAGGACGGCTGCATCGTGAAGACGGCGGGCGTGGACGATTCCATCCTGAAGTTCACCGGCACCGCGCGCGTCTACGAATCGCAGGACGCGGCGGTTGCAGGCATTCTCGGCGGACAGGTCGGTGCGGGTGACGTCGTGGTCATTCGCTATGAAGGACCGCGCGGCGGACCGGGCATGCAGGAAATGCTCTATCCGACCAGCTACCTGAAGTCGAAGGGGCTCGGAAAGGCCTGCGCGCTGCTGACCGACGGCCGTTTCTCGGGCGGCACTTCCGGCCTTTCGATCGGCCACGCCTCGCCGGAAGCCGCCGAGGGGGGCGCTATCGGCCTTGTCGAGAACGGCGACACCATCGAGATCGACATTCCCGGCCGCACCATCAATCTGATGGTTTCGGACGAAGTGCTGGCTCACCGTCGCGCCAGCCAGGAAGCGCGCGGTGCCGAGGCATGGTCGCCGGTCCACCCGCGTCCGCGCAAGGTTTCCGCAGCGCTCCAGGCCTATGCGGCGATGACCACCAGCGCGGCCAAGGGTGCCGTGCGCGACGTCACGCAGCTCAAGCGCAAGTAAGGTTCAAGAGGGTAATGCAGGGGCAATCGCCCCTGCATCCCATGGCCGTTTGCGGCCGGATCAGCCGTCGGCGGCAGGCGCCATGCGCACGGCCTCGTCCACCATGTTTTGCCATGTGTCGTGCACATCGCTGATGCTGACGGTCAGGCCGCGGTCCTTCTTGAGCAGATGCTCACCGGCGAGGCACATGCCCGGCGTCGGCACCCGCAGCGCCTTTACGACTTCGCGTGCGGTTTCCTTCAATTGCTCGCGATCTTGCGGGGTCAGGGTATTCCAGTCGTCGGTACCGTGTTCGGCTTTTGCCAGAGCCCGGGCGGCGCGTTCGATAAGCGGCATCGTTATGCTCTCCCTCGACAGAATCCATGCAGCGTAACACTGCACGGGGCCTTGTGTAAGTGTCCCATTCTCGGTCTGCGCCAGACGGGCGCTTGCGGTCGGCGAGAAAGTCCTTGTAGCCAAGGGACATGGTCCGATCGCTCCCTGCTGTTGCCCTTGTTCTCGCACTTGCCGCCTGCTCGTCGAAGCACGAGGCGCCTAAGGTTGCCGAGGGGGAGGACCATATCCCTTGCGCGGTTTCCGGTTCCGGCGAACTCAAGCCGATCTGCGCGGTGGAGCGGCATCAGGGGGCGAATGGGCTGACGCTGCTGGTTCGCCACCCGGATGGCGGCTTTCGCCGCTTTGCCGTTGTCAGCGACGGGCGCGGGCTTGAGGTTGCCGATGGGGCGCAAGTGGCAGTAACAAGGCTGGAAGGCGGGCGGCTCGACGTTTCTGTCGGGGCTGACCGCTACCTGTTCCCGGCCACGAGGAAGTCCCATGCCCCACAGGCTGCTGCCGCAAAATGACCAGATCCTGACCGTTGCCCAGATGCGCGGCGGCGAAGAGGTGCTGATCGCGGCGGGGGCGTCGGTGGAGTCCTTGATGCGGATTGCCGGGCTGGGTGCGGCGGAATGGGTCTGGCGGGTCTCGGCCGGGCGTTCCGTCACGATCCTGTGCGGCCCCGGCAACAATGGCGGCGATGGCTATGTCATCGCCGAGGTCATTCGCGAACGCGGCGGGCAGGTGACGGTGGTGGCTCCGGTCGGTCCGAAGACGGACGCTGCCCGCGATGCACGGACCCGCTATCATGGTGCCGTGCTGGGAGCCGATGCCGAGGTGCACGGCGACGTCTTTGTCGATTGCCTCTACGGCAGCGGCCTCACGCGTCCGTTGTCGGCTGAGGACTTTGCCCTGCTGGTGCGGCTGGCCCAAGCGCATCACCACCGCATCGCGCTCGATCTGCCAAGCGGGGTGCAGTCGGATACCGGGATGCTGCTCAATCAGGGGCTACCTGACTACGATGCGACGCTGGCGCTGGGCGCGTGGAAATTCGCGCATTTCCTGATGCCCGCTGCTGCCACGATGGGCGCGCTGCGGCAGGTTCCGATCGGCATTCCAGCGATCGACCGAGCGGCCGTTGCGGTTGCAAAACCCCGGATCGCCGCGCCGGGCGCGGACGCGCACAAATATCGGCGCGGGCTCCTGGCGGTGGTCGGCGGCGCAATGCCCGGGGCTGCGGTGCTGGCTAGCCTTGCGGCACAGGGCGCGGGGGCGGGCTATGTGAAGCTCTTTGCCGACAGCAAGCGCAATGTGCCTGCCGATCTGGTGGTCGAGCAGGGCGCCTTGAGCGACGTGCTGGCCGATGATCGCAACACGGCCATTCTGGTCGGGCCGGGGCTCGGCCGCGATGCGGCCGCGCGGGAGCGGCTGGCGGTGGCGCTGGCCGATCCGGTGCCGGCAGTGGTCGATGCCGACGCGCTGATCCTGCTGGCACCGCGCGTGCTGGCGGAGCGTTCGGCCGCTACCGTGGCAACCCCGCATGAGGGCGAACTGATGGCGCTGGAGCGCGCTTTCGATCTCGACGGCACAGGCAGCAAACCGGCCCGCGCTCTGGCTCTGGCGGAGGCGAGCGGCATGGTCGTGGTTGCCAAGGGGCCGGACACCGTGATCGCTGCGCCCGATGGCCGTCTTGCCTGCGCGCCGCGGGCCAGTTCGTGGCTCTCGACTGCTGGAACGGGGGACGTGCTGGCCGGATGCGTCGCCAGCCGTCTTGCCGCCGGTACGGAGGCTTTTGCGGCGGCTTGCGAGGGTGTCTGGTTGCATGGAGAGGCCGCGCGGCACGCTTCGCCCGCCTTTACCGCCGGTCAGCTTGGACAAATGGTTCCGGCTGCGCTAGCGGCCTGCCTGTGACTATGGGAACCGAAGAAATTATCCGCATCGCCGCCAAGGGCGATGGCGTGACCGAATCCGGCCGCTTTGCCTGGGGCGCTGCGCCGGGCGACTTGCTGCATGAAGACGGCACCCTCGAATGGGGGCCGCACCACGTCCAGCCGGCCTGTAGCCATTTCGGGCGCTGCGGCGGTTGCCAGCTCCAGCAACTCGACGAGGAGACGCTGACCGCCTTTGTCGAGGCGCGCGTGGCCAATGCCTCGGCCTCGCAGGAACTTGGCGCGGAAAAGATCGCGCCGCCGCATCTCTCGCCGCCGGGCGCGCGTCGCCGCGTGTCGCTGCGAGCGGAAAGTTCGGGCGGGCGCGTCGTGATCGGCTTCCGTGAGGCGAAGTCGCACCGGCTGGTCGAACTGGAAGAATGCCCGGTCATGGCGCCGGAACTGTTCGCGGTGCTGGGCCCGCTGCGCAAGCTGCTCATCACCATGGGCAAGGCCGCTCCGGCGAAGAAGGGCCGTCACGGCAAGCCGAGCAAGCACCAGCAGACCCGCATGGCTGCCGATATCGAGATGACCTTGACCGATCAGGGCGTCGATCTGGGCGTGAAAGGGCTTACCGCCGAGGGGCTCGCCGCGACCGAAGCGATGCTCGATTTCTCGCGTGAGCATGGGCTCGCGCGCCTGACCATGGACGGCGGCTACGGTTTCGAGACCGTGTGGGAGCCGGTGCCGGTCACGGTGACGCTGGGCGGCGTCCAGGTGCCGCTGCCGCCCGGTTCGTTCCTGCAAGCGACGGTCGACGGCGAGGAAGCACTGGTCGGCGCGACGAAGCGCTGGCTGGAAGGCGCTGCGACCGTGGCGGACCTGTTTTCCGGTCTTGGCACGTTTGCGATGGCGCTGGCCGGGCCGCAGACCCGGGTCCTGGCTGCCGAAGCCGCACGCGATGCCCACTTGTCCTGCAAGGCGGGCGCAGACCGCGCCCAATTGCCGGTTTTCTCCGCCCACCGCGACTTGTTCCGCAACCCGCTCCAGCCGGACGAACTCAGCAAGTTCGAGGCCGTCGTGCTCGATCCGCCGCGGGCCGGCGCGCGCGAGCAGGTGGAGTGTATTGCCGAGTCCACCGTGGGCCGGGTGGTCTACATCTCGTGCAACCCGTCCAGTTGGTCACGCGATGCGGCGCGGCTGATCGAGGCGGGCTTCCGGCTGGTGGAACTGCGCCCGGTTGGGCAGTTCCGCTGGTCCACCCACGTCGAACTGGCGAGCTATTTCGAGCGCGACTGAGGCAGCGTCTCAGTCGCCGGGAATCAATCGGATTCCTGTGCCTTGGCCATCATGTCCATGAAGTCGCGCGCGGCATTGCGGTCGTCCTCGTTGTCGAACGCGACGTCGAGGTCGGGCGAGGCACCGAACATGTAGAGCAGGGACCACAGCGCAAAACGGCGGGCGCGGTCCTTCTCCATGCCGAGGTCCACGCGTATGCGGTCCAGCCCGGTTTCCAGCGTGGAGGGAGCGATGGTCGCAAGGTCGTCGGTGCCGAAATAGCGGCGGAGTTGGTCGTCGAAATCCATGGGCTCGCTCTACAGCGATCAGGCGTTCCCGTCACTCTCCGTATCGTCGGCATTGCAGGAGAGCAGCTGGTAGATCACCGCCCCCCATGCGCTGCCGATCACGCCGACAAAGAACATCGACCAGCTGAGACCCCAGCCGACCGGAAGCATCATGTTGATGAGCGCGGCCAGCGTCAGCACGACAAAGCCGATTTCCAGAACGAGCACGCACCACCGGATCGGCGGGCTGGCCAATTGCCTTTGCACAGTCTTCACGCAGCACCTCCCAGAACCACGCTTGTGTTAGCCCGGTAGTTTACTTTCCGCGCGGGCGTTCGTCTAGGGTCAGGACCTGGGCGGCCTAGAACATCACCAGTGCCGCGCGGGCGACAAGGAACATCAGGCAGAAGCTGGAGAGCGCGTAGAGCGCGAAGCGGGGCATCATCTGGTTGAAGGTGGATTGCACGATCGAATGGAGCACCCGCAGGATCACGTAGGCCCAGCCGATCTGCGCATTGAGGCCGTCCCCCTGGCCGATGATGGCGAGGGTGATCGCGATCGCGTAGAAGATCACCGGATCCTGAAGCAAGTGCCGGTAATTATGCGCCTTCCACTCGGTCTGCGGCGGCAGGACGTGGTCCAGCGAGACGTGGGGATCGTCGATCAGTTCCTCGGGATCGGCCTTGCCGAACGAGGAGAGGCGCGAGCCGTAGAGCCAGAACCACATGACCATGGTCCAGGCCGCCAGCGCGACCACGGGTTGCAGGATTGCCATTCCAACCATCGGACGCTCCCTTGCTGATGGAAGGGAGCGTCGGCCCGGTCAGGCGGCTTGTCAATCCGGGATTTAGGCGTTTTCGGCCAGTACCTTGGCGAAGGCTTCGGCATCGGTATTGCCGCCGGAAAGGACCACGGCCGTGCGGTCGGTCAGTTCCACCTTGCCGGCCAGGACCGCTGCCAATGCCGCCGCGCCGCCGGGTTCGATCACGAGGCGCAGTTTTGCGAAAGCCAGCCGCTGTGCCGCGCGCACTTCGGCGGGCGTGGCGACAAGGCCGAAGGGGCAGCGCGCCTTCAGCACCTCGAAATTGATCGGCCAGGTCGCGGGCGTTTGCAGGGCATCGCAGGCGGTCGGCGGCGCATCGGCGGAGACTCGCTGAATCTCGCCGCTGGCAAGGCTGCGGCCGACATCGTCCCAGCCCTCGGGCTCGACCGGGACCACGGCGGCATCGGGCAGGGCGAGCGCAAGGCCCGCGGTGAGCCCGCCGCCGCCGCAGGGCGTGACGATCTGGTCGGGCTCTCCCAGGCCGATTTCCGCCATCTGCGCGGCGATCTCGAGGCCGAGGCTGCCTTGTCCCTCGATGATCCAGGGATCGCCGAAGGCATGGACCAGCGTGGCGCCGCGCTCGGCGCAAAGGCGCTGCGAGACGGCGTCGCGGTCCTCGCCGCCGGGGCGGTCGTAGAGGACGACTTCGGCGCCGAGTGCGCGGGTGTTGGCCAGTTTCACTTCCGGTGCATCGATGGGCATGACGATGGCGGCGGTGATGCCCAGCCTGCGTGCGGCCCAGGCCACCCCCTGAGCATGGTTGCCGCTGGACACGCCGACGACTCCGCGCTGGCGTTCCTCGTCGGAAAGCGCGGTAAGGCGGTGCCAGGCGCCGCGAATCTTGAAGGCGCCCACCGGTTGCAGGCTTTCCGCCTTGCACCAGATCGTGCGGCCATCGACCTCCAGCGGCAGCAAGGGCGTGCGCGGCAGGATCGCGGCGACCTTGGCGGCGGCTTCGACAACCCCTTCACGGGTCGGGCGGCGCTGGGGATTCGTGTTCATGGCCAAGGGCATAGCCTCAGTGGCCGATACGCACCATCTGGTAATAGCCCAGTGGCCCGCGGGTGAACCGCACCGGCAGGCCGCGTTCGTTGGCAAGGCGTGCCGCTACGCCCGGCAAGTCGGTGCGCGGGGTGACGTGAAAGCGTGTCAGCCAGCCCCGCAGGCCCGCCCGCAAGGGGGAAGGCAGGCCTGCGAGGTCGCCGAAATCGACGACGTGAACCGCGCCGCCGGGGGAAAGGGCCGTCACCGCGCGGGTCAGGGCGTCCTGCCAGCCGGGGATCATCGAGAGCGTGTAGGAGAGGACGATCCGGTCGAACCCGGCGCGTGCGAACAGGGCCTGGGGATCGAACCGGGTGGCATCGCCGGGGGCGAGCCGGGCCGCTTCGCCCAGCCGCTTGCGGGCGTTCTTGAGCATCTCGCCGGAGATGTCGAAGCCATGGAGCTCGACACCGGGCCAGGCCTTGCCGACCAGTTCGAGATTGCGTCCGGTGCCGCAGCCGACTTCCAGCACCGCCATGCCCGGCGCCGCATCGAGTTCGCGGATCAGCCGGTCGCGGCCGAACAGGTAGTACTTGCGCGTGAGGTCGTAGATGTGGCGCTGGCCGCGATAGACGCGGTCCATCAGCGCGGCGTGATCGGCGGGAAGGGCGGTGTCGCGCACGGCTAGTCCTTCAGCACGTAGAGATGGACGCCGCCGTAGATCGAGGAGCGGTCGCCCTCGGTGGCGACGCGGGATTCTTTCTCGCGGTAGTCCCAGCGCGACAGGATTTCGTCTGGCACGCGGCCCGGCAACAGGGTGGGTTCGGCGGCCGTGCGGAACAGCACCCGCGATCCGGGGCGGGCGGTGCGGGTGATCTCGCTCCACAGTTCGGTGAGCTGCGCGTCGCTCATCCAGTCCTGTGCGTCGAGCAGGATGTAACGGTCGAGCGAAGCGTCCGCGCTTTCCTGGAGGACCTGCGTGAAGCTGGCGTGGCGCAGCGTCAGGCGGCCGAGGCGGTCGCGCACGCAGGCGGCGTTGGCTTCCTGGAGGTAGGGCGGCAATGGGGCCTTGTCCTGACGGCCATACCCGCGCCCGAAGGCCTGCCATGCGAAGTAGTTGTCATTGAGCGGGAAGTGGCAGGCGAGCTTTTCGAGGCGTGCACGCAGCACGTCGGCCATGCGCTGGCCGCCGGCAAGGGCGTCGTACTGGGCGGGAGGAATGCCGAGGCCGAACAGCGAGGCGGGCTGGTCGGTCAGCCAGCGCACAAGCTTGCGCTCGAAGATCGGGGCAAAGCGCTCGTCGAAGACACGGCGCTGTTCTTCCAGCGTCTCGGCGCCGAGGATTTCGCTGAGGTCGATCTTGTAGAGCTTGGCGAGCACGTGGGCCGCACCGATGAAGTGGCCGAGCAGTCCGCGCTTGTAGATGCCGCGCGTGAAGCCCTTGATGCGGCGGCGGCCGACAAGATCGCGCCCTTCCCAATAGCGGCGCGTCGCCTCGTCGAGATGCGGGGCCAGCTTTTCGCGGTAGATGCGGGCGTTTTCCGGCTTGTCGGCTTCGGCGATGAAGCTGCGCAAGTCGGCGTAATCGAGGTTTCGGATCGCCGCGATTTTCAGGCGTCCCAGCGCGATATGCGCGGTGTTCAGGTCGACGCATGTGATCGCCGCGGGATCGGCGGTGAGGTAGGAGAGGGCGTTGCAGCTGCCGCTGGCGATGGTCAGCACCCGGCTGTCCGGCCTGATCTGGAGTGCCGCCATGTCCGCCACCGGATCTTCCCAGATCTGCGCGTAGACGAGGCCCTTGAACGCGAGCGCGAAGGCCTTGTCCAGCAGGCGTGCGGCGCGGGAGGATTCCGAGCGGACGACCGCTCCCTCGATCAGATCGGAAGCAGGGCGTGCGTGCGGCATGGTAGTGGTCCCCCGGTGCCAGGTCGGCGTGTCGTGGCGGCAATGCCACTACGGGGTGACCGGGTGATGACGGGACGATGGCGGTTTATGACAGTCGTTCTTTGTCCGGGCTCACGCCCGGGCAAAACGGCCATTCGGCCGTTTTGTGCGGCACCGGCCCGCTCCCCCACCCGACCTCCCATCCAGGATACACTGTTGTGGGAGGTCGGGTGGGGGAGTGGGCTGGTGCCGCAAGCCTTCGACGGATGTCGAAGGCGCTCCTGACAAGAACCTCTTGTGCGGGGCTCTGCCCGCACAAGAGTTGAGTTGTCACACAGGGGCACTATATGCGGCCCTTTCGCGGCTTGCGCGTTCAAGGAGATAGATTGGTGAGCAAGGTTCTGGTGATCGGCGCAGGTGGCGTCGGTTCGGTCGCGGTCCACAAGATGGCGATGAATCCGGATATCTTTTCCGACATTCATCTCGCCAGCCGCACGGTTTCGAAGTGCGAAGCGATCGCCGAATCGGTGAAGCAGCGCACCGGCGTCACGATCAGCACGTATGCGATCGACGCCGACGACGTTGAGGCGACCTCGGCGCTGATCCGCTCGATCGGCCCCAAGCTGGTCGTCAATCTCGCGCTGCCCTATCAGGACCTCGCGATCATGGACGCGTGCCTGGCGACCGGCACGCACTACATGGACACCGCGAACTACGAGCCCAAGGACGTGGCCAAGTTCGAATACCACTGGCAGTGGGCCTATCAGGAGCGCTTCAAGCAGGCGGGCCTGATGGCGCTGCTGGGTTCGGGCTTCGATCCGGGCGTCACCTCGGTCTTCGCGATGTGGCTGAAGAAGCACAAGCTCAAGACCATCCGCACGCTCGACATCCTCGACTGCAACGGCGGCGACCACGGCCAGGCCTTCGCGACGAACTTCAACCCGGAAATCAACATCCGCGAAGTGACCGCTCCCGCACGCCACTGGGAGAACGGCGAATTCGTCGAGACCCCGGCGATGGGCAAGAAGGTGGAATTCGACTTCGAGGCCGTCGGCCCCAAGAACATGTACATGATGTACCACGAGGAACTGGAAAGCCTCGCCAAGTTCATCCCCGAGATGGAACGCGGCCGCTTCTGGATGACCTTCGGCGACGAGTACATCAAGCACCTCACCGTGCTGCAGAACGTGGGCATGACCCGCATCGACCCGGTGGTCTACAACGGCGTCGAGATCATCCCGCTGCAGTTCCTCAAGGCCGTGCTGCCCGAGCCCAGCTCGCTCGGTTCGACCACCAAGGGCAAGACCAACATCGGCGACATCGCGACCGGCGAGGCGCTCGACGGTTCGGGTGAGAAGACGTTCTACATCAAGAACATCTGCGACCATGAAGACGCCTATGCCGAAACCGGCAACCAGGCCGTCAGCTACACCACCGGCGTTCCGGCGATGATCGGCGCGGCCATGATCGTGACTGGCGCATGGGCGGGCGAGGGCGTGTTCAACATGGAGCAGTTCGATCCCGATCCCTACATGGACATGCTGAACAAGCACGGCCTGCCCTGGACGGTCGAGGAACTCGACGGACCCGTCGCGTTCTGATGCGCGGGCTGTGGACCGTTCTTGCCGGCGCACTGGCGCTTGCCGCCTGCGCGCCGCAGGACGGTCCCCAGCCGCCTGTGAAGCCGCCTGTCACCCAGACGGGCGGAACTTCGGAGCCCGGCGGCCTTGCGCGCGAAATGAGCGCGGCAGACCGTGCGGCCTGCGAACAATCCGGCGGCACCGTGCAGCGGCGTGGCCGGATGGGCATGGAGCAGTGCGTCCACCGCTTTGCCGACGCCGGCAAGACCTGCACCGACACGTCGCAGTGCGCGGGCAAATGCGTGGCGAGCGCGGGTGCGGTCTCGCCTGACAGGCCCGCCGTCAGTCCCATTACTGGTCAGTGTCAGGCCGATGACAAGCTTTACGGCTGCTACGCCGAACTGCGCGGCGACAAGGCGCCCGCTGTGATCTGCGTCGACTGAGAATTCGCCGATGAACTGGAATTTCGTGGCGCCGGTTGCTCTTCTGGCGGGCTCCAACCTGTTCATGAACACGGCGTGGTATCTGCATCTCAAGATGCCGGGCAAGGCGCTGTGGGTGGCGGTGCTGATGAGCTGGGGCATCGCCTTCTTCGAATACTGCCTGGCGGTTCCGGCCAACCGGATCGGCAGTCAGGTCTATTCTCTCGGCCAGCTGAAAGTGCTCCAGGAGGCCTTTTCGCTCACGGCGTTCGTGCTGGTGGCGTGGGCGTTGTTCGGCCAAAAGCCGGGGCTCAACGAAGTCATCGGTTTTTCGCTGGTCGGCGCCGGGGCATGGTTTATCTTCAAGGGGCCGTTCGGCTGAGGCCGTCCCCTTTTCGCAAAGGACTTCAGTGATGGAAACCCGCGCCGGCGATCCGGGAGCCTTCGTTCACTTCGACCTGTCGCGCGTCGACAGCCCCAGTTTCGTGGTCGATGCCGCCAAGCTGCGCGACAACCTGCGCGTGCTGGCCGACATCGGCGAGCGGTCGGGCGCCAAGGTGCTGTCCGCGCTCAAGGCGTTCTCGATGTGGTCCACCGCGCCGATCGTCGGCGAGTATCTCGACGGCGTCTGCACTTCGGGCCTGTGGGAAGCGCGCCTTGCCAGCGAGTTCTACGACGGCGAGATCGCGACTTACTGCGCCGCCTACAAGGCCGAGGATCTCGACGAGATCCTGCGCCTGTCGGACCATGTTATCTTCAACTCGCCGATGCAGATCGAGCGCTTCTGGTCGCAGATCGAGGCCGCCCGCGCCCGCGGCGAGGACTTCGACATCGGCCTGCGCGTCAATCCGATGCATCCCGAAGGCGAAGTGCCCAAGTACGATCCTTGCGCGCCGCACTCGCGCCTTGGCTTCCCGATCGACCAGCTCACCGAAGAGCATGTCGAGATGATCGACGGCATCCACATGCACACCCTGTGCGAGCAGGACTTCGAGCCGCTGCGCCGTACCTGGGACAAGGCGTTCGACTACCTCGAACCCTATTTCGGGCAGTTCAAGTGGATCAACCTCGGCGGCGGCCACCACATCACCCGCGCCGATTACCAGCGCGACGAGCTGGTGGAATTCCTGATCGACCTTCAGGAAGACACCGGGGCGGAAGTCTACCTGGAGCCGGGTGAGGCCGTGGCGCTCGACGCCGGCATTCTGGTCGGCAGCGTGCTCGACATCACCCACAACGGCATGCCGGTCGCCGTGGTCGACATTTCCGCGACCTGCCACATGCCCGACGTGATCGAGGCACCCTATCGCCCTGCCATGCTGGGCGAGCGTGAGGAGGGCGATGGCCAGCCGGTGCGCCTGGGCGGGCCGTCGTGCCTCGCGGGAGACGTGATCGGTGATTACGTGCTGCCTGAGCGGCCCGAACCGGGCATGCGCTTCGCGTTTCTCGACCAGGCCCATTATTCGATGGTCAAGACCACGACCTTCAACGGCGTGCCGCTGCCATCGATCTGGCTATGGGATTCGGAAACCGATGCACTCGATTGCATCCGCCGCTTCGATTACGAGGACTTCCGCGCCCGCTTGAGTTGAGCGGCGTCCAGCCGATGCGGCAGGGCAGGGCGGCTCGGTCCGTCCTGTCGTTGCCCCGGCCGGTCCCTGCTGCGACGAGTCGCGTGAATCCCCGGGGCGAGCCTGCGTTTTAACCGTGTATCGCGATGCTTTGCCGCATCTCTCGGGGTATTTTTCCGAAGGGTGGCGGGCGTAGTTTAACCATCTGGTTTTAAAAGGCTAAATTCGGATCAAGGGCGCGGTGTGACGGCCTTCATGAAACTTCTGTGACGTTTTCATGAAGGCCGGATTTTTTCACTTGCGATTCATCGGCCCCGCCCTATATCCGGCCCCTCGCTGCCCCATGGGGACTTCCAAACCGCAAGGCAGCTTTGTCGCTAACAATCCGTTTGGGGGTCCCTTGAGTTGCTCGAACATCTTGATGCATCGGTCGTAGCGCACACCCTCGCGCCTGACGAACCCGTTATTCTCAATCGCCCGCACGCAGCGGCGCGCGCTGCCCGTTTCTTCGCCACGAAGTTTCCGGGCAAGTCGCTCTATGCGGTGAAGGCGAACCCCTCGCCGGATCTCATCCAGATCCTGTGGGACAATGGGATCACGCATTTCGACGTTGCCTCGATCGGTGAAGTCCGCATGGTCCGCCAGACCCTGCCGGATGCGACCCTGTGCTTCATGCACCCGGTCAAGACGGCGAGCGCGATCCGCGAAGCCTATTTCGAGCATGGCGTTCGCACCTTCAGCCTCGATACCATCGAGGAAGTCGAGAAGATCCTCGAAGCGACCACCGACGCCGATGGCAACGAAGCGACCGACCTGCGTCTCTGCGTGCGTCTTCGCGTTTCGTCGGAATATTCGGAGCTGAGCCTCGCCTCGAAGTTCGGCATCGATCTGGCAGATGCAGGCCCGCTGCTTCAGGCGACCCGTCAGGTTGCCGACTGGCTGGGCGTGTGCTTCCACGTCGGGTCGCAGGCGATGACGCCGTTCGCCTATGTACAGGCGCTGGAACGTGCGCGTGCGGCGATTGCCGATGCGGGCGTGGTCATCGACATGATCGACGTCGGTGGTGGCTTCCCCTCGGTCTATCCGGGCATGGAACCGCCGCCGCTGGAAGACTTCTTCCAGGTCATCCACCGCCACTTCGAGGCGATGCCGATCGCGTACAACGCCGAACTGTGGTGCGAGCCGGGCCGTGCGCTCTCTGCCGAATACAGCTCGATGATCGTCAAGGTCGAGAAGCGTCGCGGTGACGAGCTCTACATCAACGAGGGCGCCTATGGCGCGCTCTACGATGCGGCGCACGTGGCATGGCGCTTCCCGGTGAAGTGCATCGCGCGTGACGGTCAGCGTTCGGAGGACCTTCAGGAGTTCTCGTTCTACGGCCCGACCTGCGACGATGCCGACTTCATGGAAGGCCCGTTCCTGCTCCCCGCCGACATCAAGGCGGGGGACTGGATCGAAGTGGGCATGCTCGGCGCTTATGGCGCGGCGATGCGCACGGCGTTTAACGGCTTCGGTACCGGCGACGTGGTGACCGTCTCGGACGAACCGATGGCGAGCCTCTACACCGGCGAGCGCAAGGACCCGCGCGTTTCGGACAACGTCGTCTCGCTGCGCTGATCGTTCGCTGATAGAAACACAAAAAAAGGGCCCCCGGTCAGCGATGACCGGGGGCCCTTTTTTGTTGGTGCTCAGCCTGCGGTGAACAGATCCTTCAGGGCGCGCGGCTGGCAGCGGAGGAACTGCGGCGAGGCCTTGACCTGGGCGCCGAGGGCGGCAGCGGCGTGCCAGGGCCAGCGCGGATCGTAGAGCACGGTGCGGGCAATCGCGATCATGTCGGCATCGCCGGTGGCGACGATGGCCTCGGCCTGCTCGGGTTCGGTGATGAGGCCGACGGCAATGACCGGCATCGCCTCCACCGCTTCCTTCACCTTGCGGGCAAGCGGCACCTGGTAGTTCGGGCCGACCGGGATCTTCTGGTCGGCATGAAGGCCGCCGCTGGAGACGTGGAAACCGTCGCAGCCGCGTGCTTCAAGTGCCTTGGCGAAAGCGATGGTCTCCTCGATGTCCCAACCGCCAGGGGTCCAGTCGGTGCCGGAGACGCGCATGGTAACCGGCTTGTTGGCGGGGAAAGCGGCGCGCACGGCGTCATAGACTTCGAGGGGGAAGCGCATGCGGTTTTCGAGAGTGCCGCCGTACTCGTCGGTGCGGGTGTTGGAGAGCGGCGAGAGGAACTGGTGCAGCAGGTAGCCGTGGGCACCGTGTATCTGGATCGCATCGATGCCGAGGCGGGCGGCGCGGCGGGCGGCGTCGGCGAATGCGTCGCGAATGCGGGCGAGCCCTGCCTTGTCGAGCGCCTGGGGCGCGTTCTCATGCGCAAGGAAGGGGATGTCCGATGCGGAGACCGTCTGCCAGCCGTTCGCGTCCTGAGGGGCGATCTGGGCGCCGCCGTCCCAGGGCTTGGCGGTGCTGGCCTTGCGGCCGGCATGGGCAAGCTGGATGGCGATGGGCATATCGGACCAGCGGCGGACCGAGTCCAGCACCTTGCCCATCGCCGCTTCCGTCTCGTCGTCCCACAGGCCGACGTCGGCGTAGGAGATGCGACCTTCGGGGCTGACCGCGGTCGCCTCGATGGTGAGGATGGCAGCGCCCGACTGGGAGAGGTTGCCCAGATGCTGGACATGCCAGTCGGTCATCTTGCCGTCTTCGGCGGAATATTGGCACATCGGCGCAATGACGATGCGGTTGGCGAGAGGGAGCTTGCCGAGGGTGATCGGTTCGAAGAGCTTGGCCATGCGGGTCCTTCCGGTCATGTCGTCGCAGTTGGGGGGAGGGGCGCCGAGCGGCGCCTGCGACGGCAGGCAACTTGGGGTGCCTTGGCCAAATGAAAAGGGCTCCGACCGTCTGGTGGAGCCCTTCCGATAGTAGAATATTTTGCAGCCGCGAAAGCGAAAGGAGGATCAGGCCGCCAGGCGCATCTCCAGCCGGCCCCAGATTTCGACCAGGGCGTCGGTCAGGTCGCGCATCATCGCCTCGGTATGCGTCGGCCCGGGCGTGAAGCGCAGGCGTTCGGTGCCGCGCGGCACGGTCGGGAAATTGATCGGCTGCACGTAGGCGCCATATTCGGCGAGCAGGATGTCGCTGATCTTCTTGGCCTTGACCGGATCGCCGACCATCAGCGGCACGATGTGCGTGGTGGAGTTCATCACCGGCAGGCCGGCGTCGCGGAACATCTGCTTGAGCGTGGCGGCCGAGCGCTGCTGCGCCTCACGCTCGGCGCTGGAGCTCTTGAGGTGCTTCACCGAGGCCAGCACGCCGGCCACGAGCACCGGCGAGAGCGAGGTGGTGAAGATGAAGCCCGGCGCATAGCTGCGGATGCAGTCGATCACGCGCTGGTCGGCGGCGATGTAGCCGCCCATGACGCCAAATGCCTTGCCCAGCGTGCCCTCGATGATGTCAATGCGGTGGGCCGCCTCGTCACGATCGGTGATGCCGCCGCCGCGCGGGCCGTACATGCCGACCGCGTGGACTTCGTCGATATAGGTGAGGGCGTTGTACTTTTCCGCCAGGTCGCAGACCGCGTGGATCGGGGCGATATCGCCGTCCATCGAATAGACCGATTCGAAGGCGATCAGCTTGGGCAGGTTCGGATCGGTGGCGGCCAGCAGTTCCTCGAGGTGTTCGAGGTCGTTGTGGCGCCAGACCTTCTTGTCGCAGCCCGAATTGCGGATGCCGGCGATCATCGAGGCGTGGTTGAGCTCGTCCGAGAAGATCACGCAGCCCGGCAGCAGTTTGGCGAGGGTCGAGAGCGTGGCGTCGTTCGAGACATAGCCCGAAGTGAACAGCAGCGCGCCTTCCTTGCCGTGAAGGTCGGCCAGTTCCTGCTCGAGTTCGATGTGGTAGTGCGTGTTGCCGCCGATGTTGCGGGTGCCGCCGGAACCGGCGCCGACGTCGTGCAGCGCTTCTTCCATGGCCTCGATCACCTTGGGGTGCTGGCCCATCGAAAGATAGTCGTTGGAGCACCACACGGTGATCGGCTTGGGCCCGTTGTGGCCGGCAAAGCAGCGTGCGTTGGGATAAGCGCCCTTGTTGCGCAAGATATCGATGAAGACCCGGTAACGGCCTTCGGAATGCAGGCGGTCGATCGCCTGATCGAAAATATGCTCGTAGTTCACCTGGGCGTTATCCTGCGCTGGCCTTAAAACGGCTTCTACTTTGTGCTGCGGGCCAATACCGTATCGCGGACCGCATGACCAGTCGCTTGTACCGGATACAGTGATCGATATCGCCTCGGGATTGGCTTGAAATAAATCGTCGCACAGGCGAATTTTTCGCATTCGAGGGGCCTTCAGCTACGAACGAACCCCCAGGGGATGATCCGGGGGGCTGCCGGATCGTGGCCGGCGACGACCACCATCTTGGGCGCCGCGCGCTTCAGCGCATTGATCGTCATCAACCAGGAGACGATTTCGGTGCGCAGCGCCGGGTGTCCGAGATCGGCGAAAGTGCGGGCGGGCGGGCGCAGTGCCTCCCAGCTGAGCGGCACCTGGGCGACATCGCCGGTGAACAGGAACTCGGCGCCGTTCGCCAGTTGCACGAAGACCATGCGGGGATGATTGGGCAGGTTGTCCTGCGGGATCACGACCACCCCCGGCGCAACGGCGCGGGGCCGCCCATCGCCGAGATCGGGCAGGCGGGCGGCATGGGGCGAGGAAACCGCGGGATTGCCGCGGTGAACCGGGCGGTCGAGCAGTTGCAGCCGCAGGCCGGCGTCCCGCGCGACATGATCCACCCGCTGCTGTGCGGCGGCGTCGAAATCGGTGACGTTGTTTTCCTCGGCCAATGCGGCGGAGGTGCCTGCGTCGATCAGGATCGGACGCTGGCCGGGAACCCGCAGCTCGTAGGCGCGCACCCCGGTATGGATCGGGCGCAGTCCGGCTCCGGCGGCGAGCTGGTTGTAGAGGGAGATGCGCGAGCCGATGATCTCGTGGCGGATCTGCACGGGATGGGCGCCGGGAATGGCATTGGCCATTTCGCGCAGGGCTGCGATGTCGAGCCGCTTGGGCTGTGCGTCCCTGGCGCTGGCGTCGAACTGGAACCAGTAGACCGGGAGCCCGACGAGCAGCAGCACGACGAGTATGAAAATGTTGAATCTCGGCGTCAAAACAGCCCGCCCCCTATGAGTCCGTATCGTGCCAGGGTCGCGGCGTAGGATGCGGACAAATCCCTGGTTCCGGTGAATAGCGCGCGGTCGGGGCCCTGGCGAGCATATTCCTGGCCCTGCGTGAGCCGGGCGATCTGGCGGGCGATGCCGGCAGCGCCGTGAACGAAGGTGACGTCGGGGCCGAACGCTTCGCGTAGTTCCTCTTCCAGCAGCGGAAAATGCGTGCAGGCGAGCACCACCGTGTCGATGTCAGCGCCGCCCGGCATCGTGCGCAGGGCATCGGCGGCGCGGCGGATCGCGGCGGGATCGACCCGCTCGCCGCGCAGCTTGGCCTCGGCGGCTTCCACCAGTTCGGGCGCGCCGTGTCGCAGCAGGCGCTTGTCGGCGGCAAATTCGTGTTCGAGCCGGTCGACATAGGCCTGGCGGATGGTCGCCTGGGTGCCGAGCAGGCCGATGGTGCCGGTCCGCGTGAGCGCAGCCGCGGGCTTGATGGCGGGCACGGTGCCGACGATCGGCACCTCGAGCACGTCGCGCACCATGCCCAGCGCGATCGTCGATGCGGTGTTGCAGGCGATGCAGACGAGGCGCGGGGCAAAACGTTCGGTCATCCGCCCGAGCAGCCCGGCGACGCGGGCGGCGATCTGGGCCTCGGTCTTGGTGCCGTAGGGCAGGCCGGCGGTATCGGCGGCGTAGATGATCGGGGCATCGGGGAGTGCCTTGCGCACTTCCTCCAGCACGGACAGTCCGCCCACACCCGAATCGAAAACCAGGATCGGGGCGGCGGGGTCGACGGCGTGCCCGGTCGACGCGGGGTAATTCTCGGAAGGCATCGTTTTTCCCTGTACCTTGCACACTGTTAACCGCGCCGATGTGCAAAG
This sequence comes from Novosphingobium clariflavum, assembly GCF_026420865.1. Taxonomy (GTDB): domain Bacteria; phylum Pseudomonadota; class Alphaproteobacteria; order Sphingomonadales; family Sphingomonadaceae; genus Novosphingobium; species Novosphingobium clariflavum. Next base: position 41,986 of record NZ_JAPCWC010000006.1, read on the forward strand.
GGCAATGTCGAATGCTGCAAGCCGCTTCGCCTGATCGTCATGAGCGGCTAAGAGGCGAGGCATGAACTGGATTCTCGCAATTGTCCTCGGTTACGCCCTCGGCTCGGTGCCGTTCGGGCTTCTCATCACTCGGATCGCCGGTGCCGGCGACCTGCGCTCGATCGGCTCGGGCAATATCGGCGCCACCAACGTGCTGCGGACCGGGCGCAAGGGTCTTGCCGCGGCGACCCTGCTGCTGGACCTGCTCAAGGGGCTGGCGGCGGTGCTGATCGCCCGGCATTTCCTGCCCGACTGGGTCTGGCTGGCGGCGCTTGGTGCCTTCGCCGGTCACTGCTTTCCGGTCTGGCTTGGCTTCAAGGGCGGCAAGGGTGTCGCAACCACGGCTGGAATCGCGCTTGGCCTCGCATGGCCGGTCGGGCTGATCTACGCGCTGACCTGGATCGGCCTGCTGCTGACGGTGCGGATCAGCTCGGTCGCCGGGATGACCGCTGCCGTCGCCGCGCCGCTTGCGGCATGCGCGCTGGGCTATGGTGAAGCCGCGGGCGTGCTGGGCGTGATCGCCGCCGTGGTGCTGTTCCAGCACCGCGAGAACATCGGCCGCCTGCGCGCAGGTACCGAGCCCCGGATCGGGAGCAGCAAGACGTCGTGAGCGGCGCCGGGGGGGAGCCAGCACCGCTGTCGCACGACGAGGCGTTTGCGCGCATCCGTCTGCTGCGTTCTCCCAATGTCGGCCCGGTCACCTACCGGCAACTGATGGCGCGCTGCGGCAGCGCGGTTGCGGCGCTGGAGGCTCTGCCGGAACTGGCCGGCCGCGCCGGACGGCGCTACACGGCGGCGCCGGAACGGGTCGTCGAGGCCGAAGTCGCGCGGATCCGCAAGGCGGGCGCCAGCTATCTCTTTCACGATTCGCCGGACTATCCGCGCCTGCTGGTCCATAGTGAAGGCGCGCCGCCGATCCTGACGGTGCGCGGCAACCTCGCGATCTTCGCGAAACCCTGCGTCGCCATCGTCGGCGCGCGCAACGCTTCGGCAGGCGCGGTGCGGATCGCGCGCGAATTCGCCCAGGGGCTGGCGGAGGCGGGTCATGCCGTTGTCTCGGGGCTGGCCCGGGGCATCGACGGCGCGGCACATCAGGGCGCGCTGGCGGGCGGGGCGACGATCGGCGTGATCGCCAGCGGCATCGACGTGACTTATCCGCCGGAACATGCCGAGTTGCAGCAGCGCGTCGCCGGTGAAGGCCTGCTGGTGGCCGAGCAGCCGCCCGGCACCGAACCGCTCGCCCGTCATTTTCCGACGCGTAACCGCATCATTGCCGGGCTCGCTGCCGGTACCGTGGTGGTGGAGGCGGCGCCCAAGTCGGGCTCGCTCATCACCGCGAGGCTGGCAGGCGAGATGGGGCGCGAGGTCATGGCCGTACCGGGTTCGCCACTCGATCCGCGCTCCCACGGATGCAACAACCTGATCCGCGACGGGGCGGTTCTGGTTCAGTCGGTGGCCGATGTGATCGAACTCCTGACCGGTTTCGACGGTACGCCGCGCTCCCGTTTTCGCGAGGAGGCGCAGGACTGGGCGTGGGCGGGCGATGCGGGTGTCGAAGCGCAGGCAGCGGGCATAGCCGGGCTGCTCACGACGGCCCCGGTCGCGGTCGACGAACTGATCCGGCAATCGGGTGCGGGGACGGCCGCGGTGCAGCTGGAACTGCTTGAGCTGGAGATCGCCGGAAGGCTGGTGCGCCACGCCGGCGGGCGTGTCAGTCTGGGGTAAAAGAGCGGTTTTCCGCAGGGTTGCGCGGTATCACTGGTGTTGCAGCCTGAAATGACCTTGCCATATCGGGGTGCTTGGGCCCATCGGGGTGCTTGACGAGGCGCCTCAAAGCTTCCCACCCTATGCGTGTACACACATGCGCATGCGTGGGAGCGCGCGCGTAGGGGCTATAAGAGTATCGCATGCAGCTAGTCATCGTAGAATCGCCGGCCAAGGCGAAGACCATCGAGAAGTACCTCGGCAAGGACTACAAGGTTCTGGCCAGCTACGGCCACGTCCGCGACCTGCCTCCCAAAGACGGCTCGGTCCGCCCGGACGAGGGTTTCGAGATGGATTGGGAGCTCTATGGCGACAAGCAGCGCCAGGTGAAGGCCATCACCGATGCTGCCAAGGAAGCCGACCGACTGATCCTCGCGACTGACCCTGATCGCGAGGGTGAGGCGATTTCGTGGCACGTGAAGGAACTGCTGGCCAAGCGCCGGGCGCTGCCGAAGGACGTGCAGCGCGTCACCTTCAATGCCATCACCAAGGACACCGTCACTAAGGCGATGACCCAGCCGCGCGAGCTGGATCAGGACCTGATCGACGCCTACCTTGCCCGCCGCGCGCTCGACTATCTGTTCGGTTTCACGCTTTCGCCGGTGCTCTGGCGCAAGCTGCCCGGCGCCAAGTCGGCCGGCCGCGTGCAGTCGGTGGCGCTGCGCCTGATCGTCGACCGTGAGCGCGAGATCGAGGCATTCACGCCGCAGGAGTACTGGTCCGTCACCGCGCAGATGGCGCATGACGGCACCGACTTCACCACCCGTCTGGTGACGTTCGAGGGCCAGAAGCTCGATCGGCTCAGCATCGGCGACGAAGGCATGGCCCTTCGCGCCAAGTCCGCTGTCGAGAACGGCGCCTTCCGCGTCGAGACGGTCGAGACCAAGCCGCACCGCCGCAATCCGCAGCCGCCGTTCACCACCTCGACCCTGCAGCAGGAAGCCTCGCGCAAGCTCGGCTTCTCGGCCAGCCAGACGATGCGCGTGGCGCAGACGCTCTATGAAGCGGGCGCGATCACCTACATGCGTACCGACGGTGTGCAGATGGATCCCAGCGCCATCTCGGCGGCGCGCGCGGCGATCACCGAGCGGTTCTCGGGCCACTACCTGCCCGAAAAGCCGCGTCACTACGAAACCAAGGCGAAGAACGCACAGGAAGCCCACGAGGCGATCCGCCCGACCGACTTCACCAAGGACCGCTACGGTTCGGGTGACGAGGCGCGCCTCTACGACCTGATCTTCAAGCGCGCGATGGCGAGCCAGATGGCTTCCGCCGCGCTGGAACGCACCACCGTCACCCTGCGCGACGGCACCGGCCAGCACGAACTGCGCGCTACCGGCCAGGTGGTGAAGTTCCCGGGCTTCCTCGCGGTCTACGAGGAAGGCCAGGACAACAAGTCGGATGACGACGATTCGGGCCTGCTGCCCTTCATGAAGTCGGGCGACATGCCCGCGAAGAAGGACGTCAGCGCCGAACAGCACTTCACCCAGCCGCCGCCGCGCTATTCGGAAGCGAGCCTGGTCAAGCGTCTGGAAGAACTCGGCATCGGCCGCCCGTCGACTTATGCGGCGACGATCCAGGTGATCAAGGACCGCAACTACGTCCGCACCGAGAAGAACCGCTTCTTCGCCGAAGAGTCCGGCCGCCTGCTGACCTCGTTCCTTGAACGCTTCTTCCAGCGCTATGTCGCCTACGAATTCACCGCGGGCATGGAAGACGAGCTCGACGACGTTTCGGGCGGCCGTCAGGAATGGAAGGCGCTGCTTGAAGCCTTCTGGCGCGACTTCAAGCCGAAGTCGGACGAGGTCATGGAAAAGAAGCCCTCGGAAGTGACCGAGGCGCTTGACGAATTCCTGTCGGATTACCTGTTCCCGCCCAAGGCCGACGGCAGCGATCCGCGCGTTTGCCCCAAGTGCGGCGCGGGCCGCCTCTCGCTGCGCGGTGGTCGCTATGGCGCGTTCGTTGCCTGCTCGAACTATCCGGAATGCAAGTTTACGCGCAAGTTCGCGCAGCCCGGCGGCAGCGCCGATGGCGAGGGCGAGGACGAGGCGCTGGGCAAGGATCCGGAAACCGGGCTGGAGATCGTGCGCCGCGTCGGCCGGTTCGGTCCCTACATCCAGCTGGGCGAAGGCAAGGAAGCCAAGCGCGCGTCGATCCCCAAGGACATCGACGAGTTGACGCTGGAATGGGGCATCAAGCTGCTCAGCCTGCCGCGCACGATCGGTCCGCACCCGGAAAGCGGCAAGGACATCACCGCCAGCATCGGCCGTTATGGCCCCTATCTGGCGCATGACGGCAAGTATGCGCGCCTGCGCAACACCGCCGAAGTGTTCGAGACCGGCATGAACGCGGCCGTCTCGATGCTGGCAGACGCTGCCAATCGCGGCGGCGGCGCTCGCGCCAAGGCCGAGCCGATCAAGGTGCTGGGCGCACATCCTACCTCGGAAGGCGAGATGAAGGTCATGGCGGGCCGCTTCGGTCCTTACGTGACCGACGGCACCACCAATGCCACGCTCCCGCGCGACCAGAAGCCGGAGGATCTCACGCCTGAGCAGGCGATCGCGCTGATCGATGCCAAGGCGGCCAAGGGCCCGGCCAAGGGCAAGAAGAAGGCGCCTGCCAAGAAGGCCCCGGCCAAGAAGGCGGCTCCGAAAAAGGCGGCTGCCAAGAAGGGCGACGAGGCGGCGGCGGGCGAAAAGAAGCCCGCGACGAAAAAGCCTGCCGCCAAGAAGGCTCCGGCCAAGAAGGCCGTGAAGAAGGAAGCCGCGGAATGAGCGACAAGATCGCCAAGCACAAGCAGCCCTGGAAACCGGAAGAGCTGCAGAAGCTTCAGGTCCTTGCCGGAAAGGGCAAGGGGCTGAAGGAGATCGCCAAGGCGCTCAACCGTACCGAGGAATCGACCAAGGACGCCGCGCGCCAGCACGGCTTTGCGATCGCCAAGGCCCGCTGATCACGGTTTGAGGCGGTAGAGCCCGTACTTGCGGGTGCCGAGAGTGACCCCGGCATAGCGCTGGTAGCTCTCGGCCAGCCGCTCGCGGACCAGCGCGCGGGTCCTGAGATTGGGCTGGTTGGGGCGGCCGGTTTCGGCAACCACGATCACGCCGGGCCTGCTCGCCAGCACGCGGCCCACTTCCGCCACCGGATCGACGCCCAGCGCGCCCGCCTCGTTCATGGCATCGAGGTGGCTGGGGTAGGCGAAGCGCGTGGGGATGCAGGCGTTTGTCGTGCGGTAGAAGGCGCTGTCGCCTTCGTAGACGTAGAGGCAGCGGCCGTGCAGTTCGTGGGCGATGAGATCGCTGGCGATGCGGAAATCTTCGGCCGTGCCCTTTTCCCGGACCTGGAAGGCCGGGACCAGCACCGCGCCGACCATGCCGAGGCCGATCAGCACCTGGCCGTACCAGCGCTCGCCCTTGTGCGTGCGGGCGAGGGCGGGGGCGGCGAGGATCGACAGCGGCACCAGCACCGGGCCGAGGTAATGGTCGTACCAGGTGCCGAATACGAGAAATCCGGCGATGGCAAACATCGCCCACCCGCGCAGCGCCGGAAGCGTGCCGGGTACGTCGCCCGGCACGGGAGAGAGGCGGCGCGGCGCCAGCAGGATGGCCAGCGCGAACGGCGTCATCGCCAGCGCTTCCTTGGCGAGCTGGGCATACGCGTCGGCATGGTCGGTGGCGCGGCCGAAGATCGACAGGAAATTGGTCTGCACGAAGGCGCCGAGATGGCCGGTCAGTGCATAGCCTGCCATGACCGCCGCGGTCGGGACCAGCGCCGCCAGCAGCCATAGCGCTGCGGCTGCGGCAAGGCGGGGCAGGGGCCAGTCGTCGGCGCGTGCGCGTGCCAGCAGCATCAGGCCGAAGCCGATCCCTTCGAACAGCACCGTGTACTTGATCTGCATGGCGATGCCGAGCAGCAGCATCGGCACCAGTCCGCGCCGCCAGAGCAGCGGGTCGGCACGGCGCTGGCAGGCCTCGATCACCCGCATCGCGGCGAGGGCCACCGGCAGGTTGTAGAACACCGGCGCTTGCCCCAGCGCGGCATTGAACACGACCAGCCACAACAGATAGACGAGCCCTGCCGCCTGTGCGGCGCGGGGCGGGGCGATCCAGCGGGCCATGCGCTCGATCACCAGCGCGGTGAGCACCGAGCAGGCGAGGCCGAGCAGCTGATAGCTCAGGACCGGATCGAAGGGCAGCAGGTAGACGCTGCGGAAGATCGCGAAGAGCCCCCAGGGCTTGCGGTCCCAGATGTCGACGAAGGGCACGGCGCCCTCGGCCATGCGCTGGCCGACCAGCAAGTAGAATTGCTCGTCGGACTGGAACGCGGGCTTGCCGAGCATCAGGAGGCGGACCGCCAGGGCCACCGCGGCGTAGAGCAGGGGCGAGGCGGCGCTGCCGCGCGCGGCGAGGCCGGCGCGCAGTGAGGTTCCGGTGCGGGCGAGAAGACGCCCGGCAGCTGCGATCATGATCGACCCTTTATCGTCCCGTGGGCCCGCAGCATGTCCGGGCAGTGATAACGCGCAGTGGCAACGCGCACCTTATGGCGCGCGAAGATTGCGCTACCGAGACGCCGCCGCCGGACTGCATCCGCAGCTTGCAGGGCACCGTTCGTGCAGGATCGGGAAAAGGGCCATGGGGCCGGCCCTGGCGCGCGCTAGGCTGCGACAGGGCCGGCGGATCGAGTGTTTCAGCGGCGCCGGGTGCCCGTACCCGTTCCGGTGCTCTTGGTGGTGCCGGTTCTGGGCGGCGTCACCACCGGGGCCGGGGCTGCAGGCAGCGGGACCGGCGTCGCGCCGGGCGCAGCGGTCGGAGCGGGGGGAGCGAGCGTCTGCGGGAAATTCGGCTTCACCGGCTTCACGCCCGAACGGGTCAGCCACCAGGCGATGTCGTTCGCGGTCGCTTCCATGCCCGCGAAGTTGAGGTGCCACTGCAGGCCCTGCTTGCCGTCATAGCCTTCCGGCGAGCCGATCAGCCATGGCACGGCATCGCAGGGGGTATGGGCTGCCGAGGACTGGTTCATCTCCACCAGCAGCGCGCCGTTGGCCTGGGCGACGCGGTTGGTGATCTCGGCAAGCCGGACGCCGATCCTGCGGATGATCGCGGCATGCTCTTCGCTGATCGGAGTATTGGCGCAGAGCCTGCCCGGTTCGGGCAGCGGCGTCAGGTACTGGACAAAGACGATGCGGGCGTGCGGCGCCTGGGTGCGCACGCGCCGCGCGATCTCCATCATCTGCATCTCGTCACGCGCGTAGTCGTAGTCGGTCGGAACCTTGACCGGGCCGCAGGCGCGGGGCTTGCCCCCCGCCGCGACCGCCTGCTTCGAACGATAGGCGCAGGCGGCATTGAACAGGTTGCCGACGTAGTTGAGGTCGTTGCCGCCGATGGTCAGCGTCACCAGCCGGGTCTGCGGCGTAACCGCGTTGATCTGCGGCGGGATCTCGGACCAGGGGCCCAGCACGTTGTCGGTCTTCGCGCCCGAGCAGGAACGGTCGGTCAGCACCATGCCGAAGCGTTCGGCCAGCAGCGTGGGATAGTTGTTGAGGCTCTGTCCGCAGCGCATCGGCGCGCCGGTCTTGGCGGGGGGCAGCTGCGGACCGGCAGCGAAGGACGAGCCGATGGCGACATAGCGCTGCCCGGCGAGGCTTTCCTCGACCTGGGCGGCGACATCGGCCTCGGCGGCACGGGCTTTCATGTAAGGGGTCGCGCAGCCGCCGAGCAGCAGCGCGGTGGCGGCAAGGCCCGCCAGCGAGACGCGTGCCATCACTTCACCCAGTCCAGCCCGATCTCTTCGTAGATGTCACGCGCGTCGGCCCAGTTTTCCTCGACCTTCACGTGGAGGAAGAGGTGGACCTTCTGGCCCAGCACTTCGGCCAGTTCCTTGCGCGCGGCCTCGCCGATCGCCTTGATCTTGGCGCCGCCCTTGCCCAGCACGATGGCGCGCTGGTTGTCGCGGGTGACGACGATCTGCTGGCGGATCTCCACCGATCCGTCCTTGCGCTGCTCGTAGGCCTCGGGGCGCACGGCGGCGTCGTAGGGCAGTTCCTCGTGAAGCTGGCGGTAGAGCTGTTCACGCGTGATTTCGCAGGCGAGCAGGCGTTCGCTGGCGTCGGAGACCTGATCCTCGGGATAGTGCCAGGGACCTTCCGGCATGAGCGAGGAGAGGTGCGCCTTGAGTTCGGGCACGCCGTCGCCGGTCAGCGCCGAGATGAAGAACACTTCGTCGAACTGGACCTTGCCGGTCAGTTCCTGGGCCAGCACCAGCAGCGGCTCCTTGGCGCCGGCATCGACCTTGTTGAGCACCAGGATCTTGCGTTCCGGGCGCGCGGCAAGCGCTTCGAGCAGCGGTTCCAGTTCGTGGCGGCGCTTCTTGATGGGGTCGACCACCAGCAGCACGGCATCGGCTTCCTGCGCGCCTTCCCAGGCGGCGGCGACCATCGCGCGGTCGAGACGGCGCTTGGGTTCGAAGATGCCGGGCGTGTCCGCCAGGATGATCTGGGTTTCATCGAGCAGGGCAATGCCCATCAGGCGCGCACGCGTGGTCTGGGCCTTGGCCGAAGTGATCGCCACCTTCTGGCCGACCAGCGCGTTGACGAGCGTAGACTTGCCCGCGTTGGGGGCGCCGATGACGGCGACGAGACCGCAATGCTGGGTCATCCGAATTTCCTCATGAATTCCTCGGCGGCCTGCGTTTCCGCATCCTGCTTGGAGTTCGCGACCGCGCGCGCCGAGCCTACGTTATGAATCGAAACCTCGACAGTGAATTTCGAGGCGTGGTCGGGGCCGGAACGGTCGACCAGTTTGTATTCGGGCATGCGGCGGCGATTGCCGGCCGCCCATTCCTGCAATGCGGACTTGGGGTGCTTGCGCTTGCCGGCCTTGCCCTGCATCTCGCCTGCCCAGAGGCCGCGGACCATGGCCTTGCCGGCATCGAAGCCGCGTTCGATGAAGCAGGCGCCGATCAGCGCCTCCATCACGTCGCCCAGGATGTTGTCGCTGTCCTGGCCGCCGTCGTCGCGGGCCTGCTTGCCCAGGCGCATGCGCGGCCCCAGTTCGATGCCGCGCGCCACTTGCGCGCAGGTCGCGCGGGCGACCAGCGCGTTGAGACGCTGCGAGAGCCGTCCTTCGGCTTCCTCGCTGTTCTCGAAGAGCCATTCGGCGACCGAGAGCCCAAGCACCCGGTCGCCGAGGAATTCGAGACGTTCGTAATTGCGCTTCTCGCCGGTGCTGCCGTGGGTGAGCGCGGCGAGCCAGAGGGCTTCGTCGACGGGCTCGGCCCCGGAAATCCTGGCGATGAAGGCGCGGTCCTGCGCGTCAAGCACTCAGATCACGCTCCCGATGCGGCTCCAGCGCGCGGCTGTGAACCAGGTCCAGGGCAGGAACCAGTTGGCCGAGCCGTCGGTCGAGAACATCATGACCGAGGCCTTGCCGACGAGGTTTTCCTGCGGAACGATGCCGATGCCCTGGCCTTCCACGGCAGGGAAGCGGCTGTCGAGCGAGTTGTCGCGATTGTCGCCCATCATGAACATCTGGCCTTCGGGCACGACATAGACGCCGGTGTCGTCCTGCGGCGTCTGGCCGAGATCGAGCACGTTGTAGCTTTTGCCGTTGGGCAGGGTCTCACGGTACTGCGGATAGTTGCAGACCGGCTTGCCCTTGGCGTCGGTGCCTTCGAACTCGGGCGCGTAGCAATGGGTGTTGGGGGTGACGGGCAGCACGAAATCGGGCTGCTTCACGCGCGGCACCGGCTTGCCGTTGAGCCAGACCTGCCCGCCCTTGACCTGCACTTCGTCGCCCGGAAGGCCGATGACGCGCTTGATGTAGTCGACGTCGTTGCCCGGGGGCGCCTTGAAGATGGCGACGTCGCCGCGCTCGGGCTGGCTGGCGAACACGCGGCCCGGGATCAGCGGCAGGCTGAAGGGCAGCGAGTACTTCGAGTAGCCGTAGGACCACTTGGAGGCGAACAGATAGTCGCCGTTCAGCAGGCGCGGCAGCATCGATTCGCTGGGAATGTTGAAGGGCGAGATGATGAAGCTGCGCAGCACGACCACGCCCAGAACCAGCCAGAACAGGAAAGCGATGAAGCTTTCGTCCTTCTTTGGCTGTTCTGATCGCTTGTCGCGCTGTGCCTTGTCGGCCTGTGCCTTGTCGCCCTGCGTCGGGCTTGCGGATGACGGGGCCGGAGTGGCAGTGTCGGTTTCGCTCATGAGGCGACCCTTGTTGCGCCTGCGCGCTGCCGTCAAGCGCAATCCCGCCCAAGACCCTTTGCGGATCGACCAAAATCGTCATCTTTTCGCTGGATTGCCCCTCTAACGGTGCGGTTCCAACAATGGCACTTGGCCTTGCCTTGCCTGCCATGCATAACGCGGCCCGCGTTTTTAGCCGCCAGCTTGCCCTCAAGACTGGCGATATATTCGAATGAAGGGATACGAGGCATGAGCAAAGCGGTGTGGACCAAGCTGGAGGGCCTTCCCAAGCCGACCCTGAAGGCGCTTTTTGCCGCCGACCCCGCCCGCCTCGACACGTTTGCGACCCATTTCGAGGCCAGTGACATCGAGGCCGATTGCGGCATGCGGTTCGACTGGTCGAAGACCCACCTTGATGCCGCACACGTCGCCGCCTTCGAGGAACTGGCCGCCGCGATGGACTTCGATGCCCGCCGCAAGGCGCTGTTCGACGGCGAGATCGTCAACACCACCGAAGGCCGCGCCGCCGAGCACACCGCCCAGCGCGGCGTCGGCAAGGAAGCAAGCGTCGAACTCGCCGCCGAATTCCACCACCGCATGGCCGCTATCGTCGAGGCCATCCATCGCGGTGCCATGGGTGAGGTGAAGCATCTCATCCACATCGGCATCGGCGGCTCCGCGCTTGGCCCGGCGCTCGCGATCGACGCGTTGGCGCGCGACGGCGCGATGGTGAACGTGCAGGTCGTCTCGAACATCGACGGCTGCGCGCTGGAAGCCGCTTTCGCCAAGTGCGATCCGGCCACGACGATGCTGGCGGTCGCCTCCAAGACGTTCACCACCATCGAGACGATGACCAACGCCGAAAGCGCCATCGCCTGGCTGCGCGACAACGGCGTCGAGGACCCTTATGGCCGCGTCGTGGCGCTGACCGCCGCGCCCGACAAGGCGATTGAATGGGGCGTGGACGAAACCCGCATCCTGCCGTTCTCGGAAAGCGTCGGCGGCCGCTATTCGCTGTGGTCGTCGATCGGTTTCCCGGTCGCCATGGCGCTCGGCTGGCCGGACTTTGCCGAGTTCCTCGACGGTGCGGCGGCGATGGACGCGCATTTCCGCGACACCGACGGACTTGCCAACCTGCCGCTGCGCGCCGCCTTCGCGGACCAGTACTACACCCGCCTGCGCGGCTGCCAGACGCGCGGCGTGTTTGCCTATGACGAACGCCTCAAGCTGTTGCCGGACTATCTCCAGCAGCTGGAGATGGAATCGAACGGCAAGAGCGTGAAGGTGGATGGCTCGCCGGTCGACGGGCCGAGCGCGCCGATCACCTGGGGCGGTGTCGGCACCGATGCGCAGCACGCGGTGTTCCAGCTGCTCCATCAGGGCACCAACATCGTGCCGGTGGACTTCATCGCCGCAATCGGACCGGGCGATGACCTGAACCCGGCGCATCACCGCATCCTGCTGTCGAACTGCTTCGCGCAGGGCGCGGCGCTGATGGCGGGCAAGGCGAGCGAGGATCCGGCGCGCGCCTATCCGGGTGACCGTCCTTCGGCGACGATCCTGCTCGACGAAGTGAGCCCTGCCACCTTCGGCGCGCTGATCGCGTTCCACGAGCATCGCACCTTCGCCAATGCTGTGCTGATGGGCATCAATCCCTTCGACCAGTTCGGCGTCGAACTCGGCAAGGAAATCGCCAAGCAGATCGAGCAGGGCGACACCGCGTTCGATCCCTCGACCGAGGCGCTGCTGGAACTCGCCGGCATCAAGTAAGAAGGAACGGGCCGGGGATGCAGGTGCATTCCCGGCCCGGTGCTTTCAGGCAGTCCTCTCTCGGGTGGTTCTGTTCAGGAGCGGTATTCGAGACCCTCGGACCAGTCTCCATGCGTCGGGATATGCGGGACCGAGGCGGCGGGCCGGGTGTTCAGCAGGCGGTGCAGCAGCAGCTTGCCGTCTTCCCAGCTGCCGATCTTCGAATCGGCATTGATGTGACCGGCTTCGCCCGCGTCCTCGAACTCGCTGCCCCATTGCTTGGCGAGCAGCTGTGCGGTCGGGAAGCCGATCCATGGATCGTTGCGGCTGGCGACGAGGATCGAGGGGAAGGGCAGGGCATCGGCGGGCGTCGGTGCAAAGCCGTTGAGCCGGTCGTCGCGCGGGAAGAAGTCCACTTCCGGCGGCGCCACCAGCAGCGCGCCGACCACCGGGCTCGACCAGCCGGGTTGCTCGAACTTCGCCCACCATGCGGTTAGCAGGCAGCCGAGGCTGTGCGCGACCAGCACCACCGGCCGTCCGGCGCGCTGCACGGCAAGGTTCAGCCGGTTGATCCAGGTGTTGCGGTGGGGTTTCTCCCAGAGGCCGAGGTCGACCATCTGGGCATCGTCCATCTCTTCCGACCAGCGGCGCTGCCAATGCCCCGGCCCGCTGCCGTCAAGGCCCGGGATCAGCAGGATCAGGGGCTTCTCGGCATGCGCTTGCGGCGTGTGCGTCTGTGCCATTCATCGTCTCCCGTAAGGGTGCCCACCGAGCCCAGGGGATAGACTGAGGCGCGGTGGGCGATGCGACTCTTATAACTCAACTAAAAAAGTTGACAATGACTCTGCGCCCAGTGGTTGGAAGGTTTCGACGACCTGATTGTCGGCCCATTCCGAAAGGCTTGCGGTGGCCAGGCGCAAATGACCCGTTGGCAATCCATGCGCCCATGCCCCATATGCGCGCCGCAAGAGAGTACGCCCCCGACCAGGGGTGCATAGGAGCAAGCCGCATGTCCGAATTCGACTACGACCTCTTCACCATCGGCGCCGGATCGGGCGGCGTGCGTGCCAGCCGCATCGCCGCATCGCACGGGGCGCGCGTGGCGGTGGCCGAGGAATTCCGGGTCGGCGGTACGTGCGTGATCCGTGGCTGCGTGCCCAAGAAGATGCTCGTCTACGGCGCGCATTTTGCCGAGGATCTCGAAGACGCCAAGCATTTCGGTTGGGATATTCCCGAGGCGAAGTTCGACTGGCTGAAGCTGCGCGACAACGTGCTGGGCGATGTCGACCGGCTCAACGGGCTCTACACGCAGACGCTTTCGAACAACAAGGTCGAGATCTTCCACGAGCGCGCGGTCATCACCGGCCCCCACGAGATCACGCTGTCGAGCGGCGAGAAGAAGACGGCCAGAGTGATCCTGATCGCCACCGGCGCGCGTCCGCAGGTGCCCAGCTGCCCCGGCCATGAACTGGGCATCACCTCCAACGAGGCGTTCCACCTCGACGCGATCCCGAAGCGCATGCTGATCGCCGGGGCCGGCTACATCGCCAACGAGTTTGCGGGCATCTTCCACGAGTTCGGTGCCAAGGTGACGCTGATCAACCGCTCCGATCAGCTCCTGCGCGGCTACGACGAACAGCTGCGCGACCGTCTGCTGCAGATCTCGATCGCCAAGGGCATCGACTTCCGCTTCAACGCCGACTTCCGCGGCATCGAGCAGAATGCCGATGGCTCGCTGACCGTTTCGATGACCAATCACGATCCGATTGAAGTCGACTGCGTGATGTTCGCCACCGGCCGCGTGCCCAATGTCGAGGGGCTGGGGCTGGAGAACGTCGGGGTCGCGGTGGATGACAAGAACGCGATCCTGGTCGACCAGTATTCGAAGACCAGCGTCGACCACATCTACGCCGTGGGTGACGTGACCAACCGCGTCCAGCTGACTCCGGTGGCGATCCGCGAGGGCCAGGCCTTTGCCGATACCGTGTTCGGCGGCAAGCCGGCGACGGTGGACTATGGCTGCATTCCCTCGGCCGTGTTCAGCCATCCGCCGATCGGCGCGGTGGGCCTGACCGAAGCGCAGGCGCGCCAGCAGTACGGCGAGGTGGAAATCTATACCAGCGACTTCCGGCCGATGAAGAACGTCGTTGCCCACCGCAACGAACGCTCGCTCTACAAGATGATCTGCGAGGCGGGCACCGGCCGCGTGCTCGGCCTGCACATGATCGGGCCGGAAGCGCCGGAAATCATCCAGGCCGCCGCCATTGCGGTGAAGGCGGGGCTGACCAAGGCCGACTTCGATGCCACCGTCGCCGTCCACCCGACGATGTCGGAAGAGCTTGTGCTGATGAAGTGATGCCTGGGCGGGGCGTGTATCCCCGCCGCCTGCATGCAAATGTCGCAACCGCCTGCGCGCGGGAGTGAAGACAGCCCGGGAGCCACCATCGCATGGGGCTTGCGGGCTGTGCTGTTTTCAGGGTGTCAAAATGCGTCGATATCGCGAAATTGCGCCATTTTATCGGCGGGGCGTTGGATAGCCATCGGTGGGGCGGATTTGGCGCCAGATCATTACTCCGACCATTTAACCGAGCGATTAAAACTATTGACCTGAGCGTTCCGACCTGCCTTAGCAGTCACAGCAAATTTGCGCCGAGCGGCCAGCCAAAGGCCCCGGGTTACTGCAAGGTCATTGCAAGGGATAACGGATGTCAGCGAATATCGCCGAAATGGAGAAGCGCCGCGCCGCAGCGAAGCTGGGTGGTGGTGAAAAGCGCATTGCCGCGCAGCACGCCAAGGGCAAGCTGACCGCGCGCGAACGTCTCGACATCCTGCTGGACGAAGGCAGCTTCGAGGAGTTCGATCTCTACGTCGAGCATGACTGCACCGACTTCGGCATGGAAAGCCAGCGCATCCCCGGCGACGGTGTCGTCACCGGTTCGGGCACCATCAATGGCCGCCTTGTGTATGTGTTCAGTCAAGATTTCACCGTGTTCGGTGGCTCTCTGTCGCACCGTCACGCGCAGAAGATCTGCAAGCTGATGGACAACGCGATGAAGGTTGGCGCCCCCGTCATCGGTCTCAACGATTCCGGCGGCGCGCGCATCCAGGAAGGCGTGGCCTCGCTTGGCGGTTATGCCGAAGTGTTCCAGCGCAACGTGCTGGCATCGGGCGTGGTGCCGCAGCTCTCGCTGATCATGGGCCCCTGCGCGGGCGGCGCGGTCTATTCGCCGGCGATGACCGACTTCATCTTCATGGTGAAGGACAGCTCCTACATGTTCGTCACCGGGCCGGACGTGGTCAAGACCGTGACCAACGAAGTCGTCACGCAGGAAGAACTGGGCGGCGCGGTCACCCACTCCAGCAAGACCTCGGTCTCCGACCTTGCGCTGGAAAACGATATCGAGGCGCTGCTGGCTGCGCGCGATTTCTTCGACTTCCTGCCGCTCAACAACCGCGAGGAAGTGCCCGAGCGTCCTTGCGCCGATCCCTGGGACCGCGCCGAGGAAAGCCTCGACACCGTCATCCCGCCTTCGGCCAACCAGCCTTACGACATGCACGAAGTCATCAAGAAGACCCTCGACGAGGGTGACTTCTTCGAGGTCCAGCCGCTGCATGCCGGCAACATCATCGTCGGTTTCGGCCGCATCGAGGGCAAGACCGTGGGCGTCGTCGCCAACCAGCCGATGGTGCTGGCGGGCGTGCTGGACATCAACTCGTCGAAGAAGGCCGCGCGTTTCGTGCGCTTCTGCGATGCCTTCAACATCCCGATCATCACTTTCGTGGACGTTCCGGGCTTCCTGCCCGGCACCGATCAGGAGCACAACGGCATCATCAAGCACGGCGCCAAGCTGCTCTTCGCCTATGCCGAGGCGACCGTGCCGAAGATCACCGTGATCACCCGCAAGGCCTATGGCGGCGCTTACGACGTCATGGCGTCCAAGCACCTGCGCGGCGATCTCAACTATGCCTGGCCGACTGCCGAGATCGCGGTGATGGGCGCCAAGGGCGCGGTGGAGATCATCTTCCGCGGCCTCTCGAGCGAGGGCATTGCCGAGAAGACCAAGGAATACGAAGACCGCTTCGCCAACCCCTTCGTGGCGGCGAGCCGGGGCTATATCGATGAGGTCATCTACCCGCACTCGACCCGTCGGCGCATCGCGCTGGGCCTGCGCAAGCTGCGGACCAAGAGCCTCGAGAACCCCTGGAAGAAGCACGACAACATTCCCCTGTGACGCTGGAATTCCTCGATGTCTGGCAGATCATTGTTCTTACCGGCATCGCCAGCGCGTTCCTGTGGAACGGCGTGAGAGGATTGCGTGAAGGGACTGTGCGCATTCCGTTGCAGTTCCTGAACGACGATGAATTCGAGCGAGGCACGACGATGTTCGGCCTCGCCGTGACAATGAACTTTCTGGGCGGCCTTGGCGTGCTTGCCGGGCTGATCTGGTTGAAATTGGGAACCGGGTGATGGCTGATCTTGAAGACATCTACATCGTCAGCGGCGTGCGCACGGCAGTCGGCGACTTCGGCGGTTCGCTGAAGTCGTTCATGCCGTCGGACCTCGGCGGCCTTGTCGCCACCGAAGCGCTCAAGCGTGCAGGGGTGGAGCCCGAGGCCGTGGGCCACGTCGTCGTCGGGCAGGTCATGCCGACCAGCGCGCGTGACGAGATGCTCAGCCGCGTGATCGGCATCAATGCCGGCGTCCCGCTCTCGACGCCCGCACTCACGCTCAACCGCCTGTGCGGCTCTGGTGTTGAGGCGATCGTCAACGCGGCGCGCGCAATGAAGCTGGGCGAGGCCTCGATCACGCTCGCGGGCGGTGCGGAATCGATGTCGAACGTGCCCTACCATGACCACGGCGTGCGCTGGGGGCGCAAGATGGGCGCGAATACGCAGGAAGACGCGCTCACGCTTGGCCTGTCGGACGCCATCGGCGGCTATCACATGGGCATCACGGCGGAGAACGTGGCCGAGCGCCACCAGATCACCCGCGAGGACATGGACCGGCTGGCCGTCACCAGCCACCAGCGCGCTGCGGCGGCGATCGCGGATGGGCGCTTCAAGGAGCAGATCCTTCCCATCGAGATCAAGACCCGCAAGGGCGTGACCGTGTTCGACACGGACGAGCACGTGAAGGGCGACACCACCATGGAAGTGCTGGGCGCGATGCGCACGGCCTTCAAGAAGGACGGCACCGTCACCGCGGGCAATGCTTCGGGCATCAACGACGGCGCGGCGATGGTCGTGCTGGCGACCGGCAGCGAAGTCGCAAAGCGCGGGCTCAAGCCGCTGGCCAGGATCGTCGCCTGGGGCCACGCCGGGGTCGAGCCCGAATACATGGGCGAGGGGCCGATCAAGGCCACTCCCATCGCGCTCGAACGCGCCGGGCTCACGCTCGACGAGATCGACGTGATCGAGAGCAACGAGGCCTTTGCCGCGCAGGCCGCGGCCTGCGCCAAGGTGCTCGGTTTCGATCCTGCCAAGACCAACGTCAACGGCTCGGGCGTCTCGATCGGCCACCCGGTCGGCGCGACGGGCTGCATGCTGACGATCAAGGCGGCCTACGAACTGAAGCGTTCGGGCGGCAGGTACGGCCTCGTCACCATGTGCATCGGCGGCGGGCAGGGCATCGCCCTTGTTATCGAGAATGCGGAGTAAGACTGTGAAGCTTGGCCGTCTCAACCACATCGGCGTCGCGACGCCCGATCTCGACGCTTCTATCGCGTTCTACCGCGACGTCATGGGCGCGACCGACATCACCGAGCCGTTCGTGCTCGAAAGCCAGCAGGTGCGCGTCTGCTTCGTCAACACACCGGGTGAAAATGGCACGCAGGGCACGCAGATCGAGCTGCTCCAGCCGACCACGCCGGACTCGGCGGTGGGCAAGTGGCTGGAGAAGAACCCGCTCGGGGGGCAGCACCACATCTGCTACGAAGTGCCCGATATTCACGCCGCCAAGGCCTGGTTCGAAGGCCTCGGCAAGCGCGTGCTGGGTGAACCGCGCGTGGGCGCGCACGGGACGCTGATCTTCTTCGTCCACCCCCGCGACATGGGCGGACAGCTCACCGAGATCATGGAAACGCCCAAGGGGCATCACTGAGATAGAGGGCGGTCCGCGGCAATCAGCGCGGGCCGGAAGGGATGCGGAACATGGCAGACATCAACGACTGGAAGGCAGCCGCCGACAAGGAGGTCAAGGGCAAAGACCTGACCTGGAACACGCCCGAGGGGATTGCGGTGAAGCCGCTCTACACCGCCGAGGACGTGACCCCGGACAAGGTGGGCGATCCCGGCCTTCCCGGCTTTGCGCCGTTCACGCGCGGCGTGCGCGCCTCGATGTATGCCGGCCGCCCCTGGACCATCCGCCAGTACGCGGGCTTCTCCACGGCCGAGGAATCGAACGCCTTCTACCGGCGCAACCTTGCCGCGGGCCAGAAGGGCCTTTCGGTCGCCTTCGACCTTGCCACCCACCGCGGCTATGACAGCGACCATCCGCGCGTCGTCGGCGACGTGGGCAAGGCCGGCGTCGCCATCGATTCCGTCGAGGACATGAAGATCCTGTTCGACGGCATTCCGCTCGACAAGATGTCGGTCTCGATGACGATGAACGGTGCGGTGATCCCGATCCTCGCTTTCTTCATCGTGGCCGGCGAAGAGCAGGGCGTCGACCGCAAGCTGCTCGACGGGACCATCCAGAACGACATCCTCAAGGAGTTCATGGTCCGCAACACCTACATCTATCCGCCAGAGCCTTCGATGCGGATCATCTCGGACATCTTCGGCTACACCAGCCGCGAGATGCCGAAGTTCAACTCGATCTCGATTTCCGGCTATCACATGCAGGAAGCCGGCGCGACGCAGGTGCAGGAACTGGCCTTCACCATCGCCGACGGCGCGGAATACGTGAAGTACGGCGTGGCCTCGGGCCTCGACATCGACAAGTTCGCGGGCCGCCTGTCGTTCTTCTTCGCCATCGGCATGAACTTCTTCATGGAAGTGGCCAAGCTGCGCGCCGCACGCGTGCTGTGGCACCGGGTGATGACGCAGCTTGGTGCCAAGGACGAACGCTCGAAGATGCTGCGCACCCACTGCCAGACTTCGGGTGTGTCGCTGCAGGAGCAGGACCCCTACAACAACGTCATCCGCACCACGATCGAGGCGATGGCGGCGATGCTGGGCGGCACCCAGTCGCTCCACACCAACGCGCTGGACGAGGCGATCGCGCTGCCGACCGATTTCTCGGCCCGCATCGCGCGCAACACCCAGATCATCATCCAGGAAGAGACCGGCATGTGCAATGTCGTCGATCCGCTGGGTGGGTCCTACTACATTGAATCGCTGACGCAGCAACTGGTCGACCAGGCCTGGGAGATCATCGAGCGCGTGCAGGCGGAAGGCGGCATGGCCAAGGCCGTCGCCGCCGGTTGGCCCAAGGCGATGATCGAGACCGCTGCTGCCGCCCGTCAGGCCCGCGTGGACCGCGGCGATGACGTGATCGTCGGCGTCAACAAGTACCGCCTTGCCAGCGAAGACCTGCTCGAAACGCTGGAAGTGGACAACGCCAAGGTCCGCGAAGGCCAGATCGCCCGCATCAACAAGATGAAGGCGGAACGGGACGAGGCAGCCTGCCAGGCCGCGCTCAAGGCGCTGCGCGACGGTGCCGCCGCGCCCGCCAGCATCGAGAACAACCTGCTCGCGCTGGCTGTCGAATGCGCGCGTGCCCGTGCGACGCTCGGCGAGATCAGCTCGGCCATGGAAGACAGCTTCCAGCGCTATGGCACCCAGCCGACCCCGGTGAAGGGCGTCTATGCCGCGCCTTACGAAGGCGACAGCCGCTGGCAGCAGGTCGTGGACGGCGTCTCGGCAGTGGAGCGTCGTCTCGGCCGCAAGCCCAGGTTGCTGGTCGCCAAGATGGGCCAGGATGGCCATGATCGCGGTGCCAACGTGATCGCCTCGGCCTTCGGGGACATGGGCTTCGACGTCGTTTCCGGTCCTCTGTTCCAGACCCCGGAGGAAACCGTGGTGCTGGCGCTGGAAAGCGGCGTGGATGTGGTCGGCGCATCGTCGCTGGCCGCCGGTCACAAGACGCTGATCCCCGAACTGATCCAGAAACTGCGCGAAGCCGGCCGCAGCGACATCAAGGTGATCGCCGGCGGCGTGATCCCGCCGCAGGATTACGAGTTCCTCCGCAATGCGGGCGTTCAGGGCATTTATGGCCCCGGTACGAACGTGGTGGAGTGCGCCGCCGACGTGCTGCGCCTGCTCGGTCACAACATGCCGCCGCTCGGTTCGGCGCTGGAAGCGGCGGAATAAGAACGGCGATGCTGGATCGGCGCGGCGCTTGCGATTATGGCGGAGCTTTGGCCCCCAGCAATCCCGTGCGGCATCCCGCGCGCGTTCCGGCCGCCTGAGGAATGATCATGACCGAGACCCCCGCCATCACCCCCCGTACCGACTGGACCCGCGAGGAAATCGCCGGCCTGTTCGACCTGCCGTTCACCGAACTGGTGTTCCGCGCGGCCGAAGTGCACCGGGCCAGCCATCCGCACAACGAAGTGCAGCTGTCCACGCTGCTTTCGATCAAGACCGGCGGCTGCGTGGAAGACTGCGGCTACTGCTCGCAGTCGGTTTCGGCAAACAGCGGGGTCAAGGCCACCAAGCTGATGGAAGTGCAGCAGGTGCTGCAGCGCGCGGCACAGGCGGCGGATCAGGGCTCGACCCGCTTCTGCATGGGCGCCGCCTGGCGCAACCCCAAGGACCGCGACATGCCGGCCATCATCGAGATGGTGAAGGGCGTGCGCGCGATGGGCATGGAAACCTGCATGACGCTGGGCATGCTGACGCCCGATCAGGCGGACATGCTCTCCGAAGCGGGCCTCGACTACTACAACCACAACATCGACACCTCGCCCGAGCGTTACGATCAGGTGATCACCACGCGCACGATGGATGACCGGCTCGACACGCTGTCGAACGTGCGCATGGCGGGCATCAACGTCTGCTCGGGCGGTATCGTCGGCATGGGCGAGACCCGCGCGGACCGCGTGGGCTTCATCCACACGCTGGCGACCCTGCCCGATCACCCGCAGTCGGTGCCGGTCAATGCGCTGGTGCCGGTAAAGGGCACCGTGCTTGGCGACATGCTGGCCGATACCCCGCTCGCCAAGATCGACGACGTGGAATTCGTGCGCACCGTCGCGGTCGCGCGCATCACCATGCCGCTGTCGATGGTGCGCCTCTCGGCGGGCCGCGAATCGATGTCGGAGATGACGCAGGCGATGTGCTTCATGGCCGGCGCGAACTCGATCTTCACCGGCGACAAGCTGCTGACCGCGCCGAACTCGGGCGACGACAATGACGCGGCGATGTTCGCCCGCCTCGGCATCAAGCCGATGGCGATCGAACTGACCCCCGCGCAGGTCGAAGCCCAGCGGATGCCCAAGGGCTGCGCCAAGCTGGAAGCGGCCGAGTGATCGCGGCATGATCCTGCCGATCCTTCTCCTGGCCTCGGAGCCCGCGATCGACTGTGCCAACGCGATGACGCAGACGGACATGAACATCTGTTCGTACCGCGACTTCCAGTCGGCCGACCGGGCGATGAACGAGGCCTGGGGGAAGGCGGCAGCGGCGGCGAAAGCCGCCGACAGGCAGGGCCCCGGCGGAAATTTCAATCGGCTGCTCGATGCGCAGCGCAAGTGGCTCGCCTACCGCGATGCCCAGTGCC
The DNA here is from genome assembly GCF_026420865.1 of Novosphingobium clariflavum. Taxonomy (GTDB): domain Bacteria; phylum Pseudomonadota; class Alphaproteobacteria; order Sphingomonadales; family Sphingomonadaceae; genus Novosphingobium; species Novosphingobium clariflavum. Next base: position 63,441 of record NZ_JAPCWC010000006.1, read on the forward strand.
TCGCAGAGAACGGCCCACGTGAGGAAAGCGGCACGATCTGGCCGCTGCAGCAGAACGGCTGCCTCGAGGAATTGACCGAAGCGCGCACGAAACAGCTGCGCGGATACGTGGAGACGGGGAACTGATGTTCAAGAAAATCCTGATCGCAAACCGGGGCGAGATTGCCTGCCGTGTGATCAAGACCGCGCGCCGCATGGGCATCCAGACGGTGGCCGTCTATTCGGACGCTGACGCCCGCGCGCCGTTCGTGCAGATGGCCGATGAGGCCGTCCACATCGGTCCCGCGCCCGCCGCGCAGTCGTACCTGATTGCCGACAAGATCATCCAGGCCTGCAAGCAGACCGGCGCCGAGGCGGTGCATCCCGGCTACGGCTTCCTGTCCGAACGCACCTCGTTCGCCGAGGCGCTGGCCGCAGAGGGCATCGAGTTCATCGGCCCTCCTGTCGGCGCCATCGCGGCGATGGGTGACAAGATCGAGTCCAAGAAGCTGGCCAAGCAGGCCGGCGTCAACGTCGTCCCCGGCTTCGTCGGTGAGATCGAGGATACCGAACACGCCGTGCGCATCTCGAACGAGATCGGCTATCCGGTGATGATGAAGGCCTCGGCCGGCGGCGGCGGCAAGGGCATGCGCCTTGCCTATAGCGAGCAGGACGTGCGCGAGGGCTTCGAGAGCGTGAAGCGCGAGGGCCTCAACTCCTTCGGCGACGACCGCGTCTTCATCGAGAAGTTCATTCTCAATCCGCGCCACATCGAGATCCAGATCCTCGGCGACAAGCACGGCAACATCCTTTACCTGAACGAGCGCGAATGCTCGATCCAGCGCCGCCACCAGAAGGTGGTCGAGGAAGCGCCGTCGCCCTTCGTCACCGAGAAGATGCGCAAGGCCATGGGCGAGCAGTGCGTCGCGCTGTCGCGCGCGGTGGGCTACTACTCGGCGGGCACGGTGGAACTGATCGTCTCGGGTGCCGATCCGACGGGCGAGAGCTTCTACTTCCTTGAAATGAATACCCGCCTTCAGGTGGAGCACCCGGTTACCGAAGCGATCACCGGCGTCGATCTGGTCAAGCAGATGATCCGCGTCGCCGCCGGCGAGAAGCTCGAGATGACGCAGGCCGACGTGAAGATCGACGGCTGGGCGATCGAAAACCGCGTCTATGCCGAAGACCCCTATCGCGGGTTCCTGCCCTCGACCGGGCGCCTGGTGCGCTATAACCCGCCGGTGGACGGCTGGACCGACGACGGCGAGGCCAATGGCCGCCGCGGCATCGAGGGCATTCGCGTCGACGACGGCGTCTACGAAGGCGGCGAAGTCTCGATGTTCTACGATCCCATGATCGCCAAGCTGATCACTTGGGGGCAGACCCGTGACGAGGCCGCCGACAAGCAGGTCGCCGCGCTCGACCTGTTCGAGATCGAGGGCCTTGGCCACAACATCGATTTCGTCTCGGCCATCATGCAGCACCCGCGCTTCCGCTCGGGCGAACTGACCACCGGCTTCATTGCCGAGGAATATCCCGAGGGCTTCCACGGTGCGCCTGCGTCCGAAGAGCTGAAGGGCAAGCTCGCCGCCGTCGCCGCCTTTGTCGCCACCGCGCGCGCCGACCGGGCCCGCCGTGTCGACGGGCAGCTGGCGCCGCGCCGCCTGATGCCGCCGTCGGAATGGACCGTCACCATCGACAAGGCGCCCTATGACGTCGTGATCGACGACGAGGACGTCACCGTGAACGGCGCCTCGGTCGAGTTGGCGATGGAATACACGCCGGGCGACCGCCTGATCGAGGCGGAAATCGACGGCGAGGTGATCGGCATCCGCGTCGCGCCCACGCGCACCGGGCTGAAGATGACCACGCGCGGCGCGATCCACGATGTGCAGATCCTGCCCAGCCGCGTGGCGTCGCTGGCCAAGCACATGATCGAAAAGATCCCGCCGGATCTCTCGAAGTTTCTGATCTGCCCGATGCCGGGCCTGCTCGTCGCGCTCCACGTGGGCGAGGGGGACAAGGTGGAAGCCGGCCAGCCGCTCGCGGTCGTCGAGGCGATGAAGATGGAGAACATCCTGCGCGCCGAGAAGTCGGGCGTGGTGAAGGCGGTTAATGCCAAGGCGGGCGAAAGCCTGGCCGTGGACGCCGTCATCCTCGAAATGGAATGATGCCTTGCGGCTCTCCGATCCGTCGGAGAGCCGCATTTCCAAGACTTTAAGGTTGTTCCGATGACGGGTTTTGCCGCGCATCTTGCCTCAGCGGACGAAATCGAGGGTGGTTTCGCCTTCGACATCACCGATGACTGGCTCCAGGGCCGCACCGCCTATGGGGGGCTGACGTCGGCGCTGTCGCTGGCGGCGGCGCAGCGGGTCGATGCCGAGTTGCCGCCGCTGCGCTCCGGCCAGTTCGCGATGATCGCGCCGCTGGCGGGCCGCGTCGAGGCGCGGGCGCGGATCGTGCGCAAGGGCCGCAACGCCACATGGGTTGCAGCGGAACTGGCGAACGAGAAGGGCGTCGGTTTCAGCGCCAGCTTCGTGTTCATGCGCTCGGCCGAGAGCGCGGCGGATATTGCCGGCTATGCGATGCCGCAAGGCGTGACCCCGGTCACCGCGGCGAAGCCGGTGCCGATGGACCATGCGCCCGCATTCCTGCGCGAGAATTTCGAAGCGCGCTTTGCCTTGCCGAAATCGGCGCTGGGTGAGGCGGATCTGTGCTGGTGGGTGCGCGTCAGGGAACGCGACGGGCTCGATCCGGCACTGGAGGCGGTGCTGGTCGGCGATGCGCTGCCCACGGCGGTGCTGCCCCTGCTGGGCTTCAGGGTGCCGATCAGTTCGATGCACTGGCACGTCAACATGCTGGAGGCAGCGCCCGCCAGCGAGGACGGCTGGTGGCTGCTGCGCTCGACCAGCGAATTTGCGCATGGCGGCGGGGCGAGCGAGCATATCCTGCAATGGAATGGCGCGGGCCGTCCGGTGATCGCGGGCATGCAGTCGGTCGCCGTGTTCGGCTGAGACGTCCTTGGCTTGAAGCAATAACGGCGCCCTTGCCTGAGCAGGGGCGCCGTATTGCTGTCAGGCGGGGCCGGGCTCGCCCGCCAGCGTCTTGCCCAGCGCGATCTTGAAGGCGGCGAAGGCGATCAGGCCGAATGCGGCGGCGCCCACGTGGGTCAGCCAGAACGACACGGTATCCATCGTCGAGTACCAGCCGCCGACCACGCCGACGATCTTGTTCGCGCCGAAGAAGGCCAGATAGTAGATGCCCACCACCGTCGCGTTGAGCGAGCGCGGCGCGATCTTGGTGAAGAGCGCAAGGCTGACCGGCATGATGTGCGCAAAGCCGATCGAGTTGAACAAGTGGAACATCACCGGCCAGAACAGGCCGATCTTGCCACCGCCGGCGGTTGCCGCCGCGAGAACCAGGCACATGCCACCGCAGATCGAGAAGACCGATCCGATGATCATCTTGCCCAGTTCATCGGGCTCGCGGCCGGTGCGGGCCGAGTACCACTTCCAGAACGCCGCCACGGCGACCAGCATCGAGAAGCTGAGAGTGGCGTCGATGGCAATCATCCAGCTTGTCGGCAAGGGATCGGGGAACTTGATCGTCCAATCAATCAGGTGTCCGAACATGGAAAAATTGACGTGCCACTGGATGGCGGCAAGCCAATCGGGAATGTTGAGATTGAACCTGTCGTCCGCCCAAACGAGATAAGCGTTGAAGATTTCCTGATTGGTCATCATCGCGATGGCCAGCACGGGCACCAATACGGCAAGCGCGCCAAGTCGCGGCCAATCCGATTTGGTGAGGGGAGCGCGCGGGGATTTTTCGCTATTCTTCGGGGCGCGATTGTCAGCCGGAAGCCACGGCTGTGCCTTGAGATAAGCCAGCAGGCTGATGACCATGACCACGCCGGCCGAGCCGAAGCCGTAATGCCAGCCGACTTCTTCGCCCAGCGTGCCGGAGATCAGCGGGGCCGCGATCACCGAGACGTTGATGGCGATGTAGAAGATCTGGAACGCCATCGCGCGGCGCAGGTCGTTGGGCTTGTAGAGTTCGCCCACCTGGCTGGCGATATTGCCCTTGAACAGGCCGACGCCCACCACCAGCGAGATCAGCGCGAAGAGGAACAGCCCCTCGAACGCCATCAGGAAGTGGCCGAGGGACATGATCACGGCGCCCGCGATCAGCGTCGCCTTGCGGCCCAGCCAGCGGTCGGCGATCACGCCGCCGAGAATGGGCGTCAGGTAGACGAGCGAGGTATAGTCGCCGAAGATCGCCGAGGCGAGCGGCTGGCCGTCGAGCCCGGCATAGTGCCAGCCTCTCAGCCACGAGAGGCCGAGCACCTTGCCGACGTTTTCGGGCAGCAGCAGGTACTTGACCATGTAGAGCACGAGCAGGGTCTGCATCGCGTAATACGAAAAGCGCTCGCAGCCCTCGACGAACGAGAGGTAGCCGAGGCCCTTGGGGTGGCCAAGGAAGGCGCGGTCGTCTCGCGAGGCTTCCTCGGGGAAGTCGAGCTCGGGGGTAGCTTCGGCAACGGTCATGACGATCCCGGAAATATTGTTATATTTAAGTGACGTTTATTTTCTCACAGCGCATCCATAATGGCGCTGCAGGGAAATGTCACGCCAATGACGTCATGACGCCGGGCGGGGCATGGTTGCAGGATGCACGGCGGCATCCCCGCCGACGGGGACCTTGGCAGGGAGGCGGGTAGGCGCGCGTAAGCCGTCTCAGCGGCCCCAATTCAGGCGGGGCTGCGGGCCAGTTCCCCGTCGAGGAAGAGCGCGACATCGTCCAGCGAGACTTCGCGGTCGAGGTAGGTCTGGCCGATGCCCTTCATCAGCAGGAAGGGCAGGGTGCCGGCATCCATCTTCTTGTCGTGCAGCATGTGTTCCACCAGCGCGCGGCCATCGCATTCGAGGCCGAGCGCGGAGAGGCTGGCGGGCAGGCCGATCTCGCCGATGTGGCGGGCGACGTGCTCGGCGCTCGCCTGTGACATCAGGCCCTTGCGGGCGGAATAGCGCGCCGCCAGCACCATGCCGAGCGCCACGCCTTCGCCGTGGAGCAGGCGGGCGGAGAAGCCGGTTTCGGCCTCCAGCGCATGGCCGAAAGTATGGCCGAGGTTGAGCAGCGCACGCTTGCCGGTGGTCTCGAACTCGTCCTCGGCGACGATGCGCGCCTTGCTCGCCACCGAATGGGCGACAGCATATTCGCGCAGGGCCGCATCGCCGTCGATCATGGCGGCGGCATTGGCATCGCACCAGGCGAAGAAGTCGGCATCGTCGATGAGGCCGTACTTCACCACTTCGGCATAGCCCGCCAGCAGGTCGCGGCGGGGCAGGGTGTCGAGCGCGGAAAGGTCGGCCAGCACCAGCGAGGGCTGGTGGAAGGCGCCGACGAGGTTCTTGCCCGCGGGCGTGTTGATCGCGGTCTTGCCGCCGACGCTCGAATCGACCTGCGCCAGCAGGGTCGTCGGCACCTGGATGAACTTGCAGCCGCGCTTCAGCACCGAGGCGCAGAACCCGGTGAGATCGCCGATCACGCCGCCGCCAAGGGCGATCACGCTGTCGCCGCGCTCGACGCCGAGTTCGAGCAGCCAGTTTACCGTCGCGGCCAGTTCGTCCCACGACTTGGTGGCCTCGCCCGCCGGCAGGATGCGCCAGTGCGGTTCGTGTCCGTTGTCGCGCAGCGACCGTTCGACCACTTCGCCCCATGCCGCATGGACATGGGCGTCGGTCACGATCGGCACGCCGCGCTTGCGCAGCAGGCCACGGCAATTGGGAACGAGTTCGGCCAGCAGCCCGGCGCCGACGCGCACTTCATAGGGGCGCCCGGCGATGTCGACGCAAATCACAGCCATTGCGAGAGTCCTTGAAGTACCTTGTTGATGGTCTGCACGTGCGGCCCGGGGGAGGACAGCACGTGGATGGGGGCCTGCTGGTAGTGCGGGCGACGTTCGTCCCGCAGGCGGCCGAGGATCTCGCGCGGGTCGCCGCCCTGCAGCAGCGGGCGGTTGTCCTTGCGGGCGGTGCGGTCAACCAGCGTCTCGACTTCGCTGTCGAGCCACACGGTGATGGCGTTGCCGAGGATCAGGTCGCGCGTTTCGGCATTGCAGAAGGCGCCGCCGCCGGTCGCGATCACCGAGCGCTGGGCGCCGGCGGCCAGCAGCCGCGAGATCACCCGGCGCTCGCCGTCGCGGAAATAGGATTCGCCGTAAGTGGCGAAGATTTCCGGGATGGTCATCTGCGCGGAACGCTCGATCTCGTCGTCGGCGTCGACGAATGGCACGTCGAGGAGGGTGGCGAGGCGTTTGCCCACGCTCGATTTCCCGACGCCCATCATGCCGACCAGCACGATGGGGCGATCGATCCGCCGGGCAAGCGCGGCAATTTCCTGTGTCGAAAACCGGGTCTGTTGAACGTCCATTGCTCCATCGCCTATAGTTGCGCTAGGTCGCAGCGCAAGCATCGGTGAAGGAAGACGAGTGACGATACCAAGGCGCAGGCGGAAGCTTCCGGGCGTAACCGTGGCTGCGGTCCTCGCGATTGTGGTGGTCGTGGGCAGCTGGGCATGGGTCAACGGCGGTCACCGGGAGGTTCGCGACATCGTGGAGACGGTGAAAGTGCCGGACCAGACGAGCGAGAAAGTGCCGCAATGAAGGTCCGTATCCGCACCTGGCATGCGATGGTCGGCACGGCGCTGGCGCTCACTTCGGTTTGGGCCGTAGCGCAGTCCGGCCCCGAATCGCTTCTTCCCAAGGGGTTCGACGAGCCGGCACCGCCGCCGCCCGCCGCGGCGCCTGCTGCAAGTGCGCCGGCCGCTTCCGCCTCCCGTCCCAATCCCGCCTCGGTCTCCACCCCGGTCGTCCAGTCGGTGCCAAGCGCCGCGCCGATGGTGCTGGACGGCGCGCTGGCAGTGCCCGCGCTCACCGGCCCCGGCGGGCTGACGCGCGTGCCGACCCTTGAGGAACTGGAGCGCATGTCGCCCGAGGACTTCGAGGATCTGCTGGGCAACAAGATCGATCTCGATATGCCGCCGCAGGCGCGCCGCTCGATGGAGCGGGTTGGCCTGATTGATGATACCGAGGGCGGCCTGTCGGCGGATTCGCTGGGCTCGCAACATGCCTCGGTGGTCGAGGCCGCGCTGGCCGCGAACCGGGGCCAGCTGGTATCGCGCTGGGGGCACATTCTCCTGCGCCGTGCGCTGATCTCGCGCCTGGCGCCGCCTGCGGGCATGAGCCCGCAGCGTTTCCTTGCGCTGCGCGTGGCGCTCTTGCTGCGCATGGGCGAAAGCGATGCGGCGCGCGCGGTGCTGCAGGATATCGACATCGCCAATTACACGCCGGAACTCGGCAATGCGGCGTTCGACACCTATCAGAATACCGCCGATTTCACCGGCCTGTGTCCGGTCTTCTCGTCGCTCGGCTCGCTGCGCGACGATCCGCAGTGGAACGCCGCCAAGGCGATCTGCGAGGCGTTTCGCGGTAGCGGCACTTCGGCCATGGCCAAACTCGACAGGGCGCGCGTACGTGGTTCGATGGACCGCATCGACGTGCTGCTGGCGCAGAAGTATGCCGGTGCCGCCGGCCGTTCACGCAAGGCCGTCACCATCGAGTGGGACGGCGTGACGACGGTGACGCCGTGGCGCTTCGGCCTTGCCAATGCGGTGGGCCTCACCCCGCCGGACAGCGCGATGAACGGCGCGGGGTCGATCTATGATGACATGACCGCGCTGGCGCCGATGGTCGGCCTTGCCCGCCGCGCCGCCGCGGCCGATCACGCGGGCGGCACCGGCGTTCTCTCGAATGCGGCGATGGTCGATCTCTACAGCCAGCTCTACTCGGATCCCGAAGTGCAGGGCGAGTGGCAGCAGCGCGCGGAAACCCTGCGCAATGCCTATGTGCTGGAAGACCCTGCGGCGCGCTTCGCGGCGATGCAGAGCCTGTGGAGCGGGGCAAGCGGCGCCAATGCCGTCTATGCCCGCCAGGTCCTTACTGCCGCCGCCGCCGCACGTATCGCGCCGAGCAAGGATCTGGAGGGCGACGCGCCGGCACTGCTGACCTCGATGCTGGCGGCGGGCTTCGATGCCAATGCGCTGGCCTGGTCGCCGGTCGTCGCCTCGGGCAGCCAGGGCTGGGCGCTGCTGGTGCTGGCGGCCCCCGGACGGATCAAGACGGTGGGATCGAGCGCGGTTTCGACCTTCGTCGATGGCGATGACAGCCAGGACAAGCGCCGCAGCGCGTTTCTGGTGGCAGGCCTGGCGGCGCTCGGCCGTATCGACGACGGCGATGCGCGCAGCTTCTCCGGGCAGTTGGGCCTCGGCCTCGACAGCAGTTCGCGTTTTCTCACCGCGCTCGACCGGGCGGCGGGCAATGGGGATGCGGCCAGTGTTGCGCTGCTCGCCGGGCTCGGCATGCAGGGCAGCGACTGGCACCGGATGACACCGCGCTATCTCTACCATATCGTTTCGGCACTGCGCAGCGTGGGGCTCGACGCCGAGGCGCGGATGATCGCGGCCGAGGCGGTCGCGCGGGCCTGACGGCGTGCGAAGGCGCGGTGCGTCGACCGGCAGCGCGCCCGAACGGTTCCTGACGATGCTCGCGGCCGAGCGCGGCGCGGCGGCCAATACCCTGGCCGCCTATCGCCGCGATCTCGACGCGGCGATGGACGAACTGGGGGATCTGGTCACGGTGGACGGCGCCGCGCTGGCCGGGCTCGGCGCGGCGTGGCGCGATGTTGCCCCGGCAACGCTGGCGCGGCGCTGTTCGGCCTTGCGGCAATTTTACGGTTTCCTTGTCGACGAAGGGCTGCGCGAGGACGATCCTTCGCCCTCGCTCCCCCGTCCGGTTACCCGCCGGCCCTTGCCGCGCCTGCTGTCGCGCGAGGAAGTCACGCGGTTCCTGGCACGGGCGGAGGAGGAGGCTGAGGGCGACCGCCCGGAAGCGGTGCGCCTGCTTGCATTGCTGGAACTGCTTTACGGCTCGGGCCTGCGGGCCAGCGAACTGGTGTCGCTGCCGGCGGCGGCGGTGCCGCGTGATGCGCCGTTCCTGCATGTCACCGGCAAGGGCGGCCAGCAGCGCATGGTGCCGGTCAGCACCCGGGCCCGCGCGGTGCTGTCGCGCTGGCTGGCCTTGCGTCCCGACGGATCGCGCCATCTGTTCCCCTCGCGCGGGGAGAGCGGGCACCTGACGCGGGTGCGCTTGTTCCAGCTGCTGCGCGGCCTTGCCGTGCGGGCGGACATCGACCCGCAGCGGGTGTCGCCGCATGTGCTGCGCCATGCCTTTGCGACCCATCTGCTCGAAGGCGGGGCGGACCTGCGGGTGCTGCAGACCCTGCTCGGCCATGCCGACATCGCGACCACGCAGATCTACACTCATGTCGACAGCGCCAGGCTGGTGGCGCTGGTCAACGCGCGTCACCCGCTCGCCGGGCAGACCTGAACTCCTGCAGGCAAGTGCGGAACAGGGGCTTGCCCCATGCGTTATCGCGCGGAAGAAGAAGCCGGACTTGGCGGATCGGTAAGGGAAAAATGATGATGAAGGTGCGTGGGGGCTATCGGCGTGCGGCCGTGACCGGAGGGAGCGCGGCGGCGCTGATCTTGGCGTTGGCGCCCGTCAGCGTGCGTGTCGCGACGGCGGCGGTCGCCATTCCGGCGGCGAGCGCGATCAGCCAGTCGGACAAGGCGCAAGGCGCCAAGGCCCATCCCGATCTGCTGGCCGAGTTCGGCGGGGCCGTCTCCGGTCCGCAGGCGGCTTATGTCGAGCAGGTGGGCAAGACCATCGCCGTGCAGTCCGGCCTGTCGAACGCGCGCGGGGACTTTACCGTCACCTTGCTCAATTCCTCGGTGAACAACGCCTTCGCGATTCCCGGTGGGTACATCTACGTGACGCGGCAGTTGACCGCACTGATGAACAACGAGGCGGAACTGGCCGGTGTGCTGGGGCACGAAGTGGGCCACGTCGCCGCGCGTCATTCGGCCAAGCGCCAGCAGGCGGCGAATCGCAACCAGATCATCGGGGTGCTTGGTTCGCTGCTTTCCGGCGTCCTGCTGGGCGATTCGGCGCTGGGCCAGCTTGGCCAGAGGATCGCCTCGCAAGGCTCGCAGATGCTGACGCTGCAGTATTCGCGCACGCAGGAGCTCGAGGCCGACCGGCTTGGCATCACCTACCTGAAGCGGGCGGGTTACGATCCGCGCGCGATGGCGAGCGTGCTGGAGAGCCTGGCGCGGCAGAATGCTCTCGAGGCGCAGCTTCGGGGAACGTCGAACCGCGTGCCGGAATGGGCCTCGACGCACCCGGACCCCGCCTCGCGCGTGCGCGATGCGCAGAGTTTGGCGGGCAAGGCGGCATCGGGCGCAACGAATCGCGACGTTTTCCTCTCGCGAATCGACGGGCTGGTCTACGGCGATGACCCGCATCAGGGCGTGATCGAGGGCAACCGGTTCACCCATGCCGACTTGCGCTTCACGTTCCAGGCGCCGGACGGGTTCTATCTGGTCAATGGCACGAAGGCGGTGTCGATCAGCGGTGCATCGGGCAAGGCGCAGTTTTCCGGCGGAAAGCTGGGAACCGGGCTCGTTTCGTACATCGACGGCGTGTTTGCCGCGCTGACCGACAAGGGGCAGGCGCGAATCAGGCCCGAGAGCGTGGAGCGGGCGACCGTGAACGGTCTTTCCGCCGCTTATGGCGTGGCCCGGGTGCAGACTTCCAGCGGTGCGAACGAGGTCGCGGTCTTCGCTTATGACCTTGGCGGCGGCAATGCCTACCACTTCGTCACCATTACCCGTTCGGGGGGCGCTGCGGTGTTCAATCCGATGTTCAAGAGCTTCCGCCGGATCTCGGCGGCCGAAGCCGGGCAAGTGCGCCCGCGAATGCTGCGCGTCGTGGTTGTAAAGACTGGCGACACTTCGCAGTCGCTCGCCCGGCGCATGGCTTTTGCCGACGGGCAGCTCGATCGCTTTCTGGTGCTGAACGGCCTCCAGGCGGCAGACAAGCTGGTCCCGGGGCAGAAGGTGAAGCTGGTTACATACTGAAAAACCCGCGGTTTCCCGCGGGTTTTGTCGGGGCCTCAAGGGGCGGAAACGGAAAGGGGCGGCAGGTGAGTACCTGCCGCCCCCAAACCGTTTAGCTCGAAAGCCTATTAGGCGTTCGTCGTGCCGATAGCCGACGAGGTCTTCGAGAAGGTCGAGGTGAGCTGCGAGCCCATGCCCTGCATGGCGGCAATGGCGGCGACGGCGATCAGAGCGGCGATGAGGCCGTATTCGATTGCGGTGGCGCCTTCTTCATTGCGACGCAGCTTGGCGAGAAACTTCATGGTATGTCTCCTGAAAAATAGCAGTCTTCTGTACCCGGTCCTTCCCGCCTGGCGTCTCGCTTCAGCGCTTCGGACAATCTTGGTTCTAGGTGGGAAGTGTTGAAAATTGCTTAAGTTGGAGTTTGCTTCAACTTGCGGAAATTGCGGCGTCCGATTTGGAGTAGATGCTGTTCCACATCGCCACGGTCTCGTCGGCGGCGCCGCTGATGGCGACCACGACGACCAGCACGATCATTGCCAGGATGAGACCGTATTCCACGGTGGTGGCCGCGGCCTGTTCCTTGAAGACTTGAAGGCTGATCGATCGGATGCTCATGCGTAAACCCACAGTTCTCCAGAACACTCCGCGGAGTGCCATGGGGGCGTTAACGAGTTCCTAAGAAGGGCGTCGAAGCTGGAAAGTTCCTTTACACCGCTCCTGGTGGTCGCCGTTGCGCTGGTGCGCGCGGATGGCTCCGTACTGATGCAGCAGCGACCGTTTGCGAATACGCATGGCGGCCTATGGGAATTCCCCGGGGGCAAGGTTGATCCGGGAGAAAGCCCCGAGCATGCCGCCGTCCGGGAGCTCCAGGAGGAACTGGGGTTGGCGCTGGATCCGGACGTGCTGGAGGCGGTCGGTTTCGCAAGCGGATGGACCGGGGCGGTGGGCGATGCGAAGCGCCGCTCGCTTGTCATTCTTCTTTACGCGTGCCGCCGATGGCAGGGCGAGCCGTATCCCCACGAGGCCGAGGCCATCGACTGGCTTGCCCCCGGGGCGATCGAAACCCTTGCAATGCCGCCTCTGGATTACCCACTGGCGAGGGCCTTGTGCAAATTCCTGGAAGAAAGTTCGATATAGGCGTTGACGGGGGGCGGATCCCTTTCTATTGGCGCCACTCCAACGCGCCCGTAGCTCAGCTGGATAGAGCATCAGACTACGAATCTGAGGGTCGGACGTTCGAATCGTTCCGGGCGCGCCACTTTCCTTTCGGGGAAAATGTGGCCTTGGTTGGAAAGAAAATTGGCACGCGCCCGTAGCTCAGCTGGATAGAGCATCAGACTACGAATCTGAGGGTCGGACGTTCGAATCGTTCCGGGCGCGCCATTTTTCCTTCGAAGGGTCCCAGGCCTTTCGAGCCTTACATAGGGCATCATGCGCGCCCGTAGCTCAGCTGGATAGAGCATCAGACTACGAATCTGAGGGTCGGACGTTCGAATCGTTCCGGGCGCGCCACTTGCCTCAGGACACGAAAAACCCCGCGAGGATCACCTCGGCGGGGTTTTTCGTGTCTGCTGCGAGCCGCCCGGTGGCATCCAGGCGGTTGCCCGCGCGAATCAGCTTCGCGCGGGTTCCGGCTCCGGTGCAGGCCTTAAGTATGCTCCTGGGTGGACTGGGCCGGGCTGGGCTGAGCTGCAGCGCGGGCAAATCCGCGCGACAGGCCGTGGTAGAGCTTTTCCTTGCAGACCAGCGTGCTGGCGGCGTCGGCGATGATCGCGGTCAGGAACAGCGGCACGATCATGCCGCGGCTTGCGGTGGTTTCCATCAGGATGATGACCGCCGTCAGCGGTGCGCGTACGACCCCCACGAAATAGCCGACCATGCCCAGCAGGATCACGGCGGGCATCGGGTCGTCCGGGAAGCACAGCGCGAGCAACTGGCCAAACCCGGCGCCGACCGAGAGCGAGGGGGCAAAGATGCCGCCGGGCGCTCCAGAGACGGCGGTGGCGGCGGTCGCGAGGAACTTGGCAGGGCCGAACCACAGCGAGGTATCGTCCTGCCCCTCGATCATGTGGCGGGTGGTTTCGTAACCGGTGCCCCAGGTCGAACCGTGGGTGACGATGCCGACGACGGCAACGACGAGACCGCAGGCGAAGGCGAGCGTGACCGGGCGGGCGCGCACCGCCAGGAAAGCGGGATGGGCGCTACGGGCGAAGGCCAGCATCATCCGGGCGAACAGGCCGCCCAGAATGCCGCCGGCGATCCCCGCCACGGGGGTCACCATCAGCACCGAGCGGACGTCGAGCGTCTGGCGCATGGCGCCGAAATAGACGTAGTCGCCAGCCACCGCGAGGCTGACGAGGCCGGAAATGACAACCGCACCCATGACCAGCACGGCGACTTTCTGCTCGAACGCGGCTGCCAGTTCCTCGATCGCGAAGACGACGCCGGCCAGCGGGGTATTGAAGGCCGCCGCGACGCCCGCGGCGCCGCCGGCGATCAGGACGCCCGCAGAGATCGGCACGCGCAGGAAGCGGTGGCAGGTGACCATGATGGCTGCCGCCACTTGCACGGTAGGCCCTTCGCGGCCCACCGAGCCGCCTGCCAGCAGCATGAGGGTGGTGAGCAGCAGCTTGGCGATGGCGGTGGGCAGGGCGAGCAGGCGCGAGGAGGCAAGCTGGATGTCATGACCGGCCGCCATGACCTGCGGAATGCCGGAGCCCTTGGCCGCCGGTGCCCAGCGCAGGGTTGCGGCGACGGTTCCGGCGAACACCAGGGGGGTGAGGATCAGCGGGGCGTAGCGATGCTGCGCCTGAAACTCGGTGAAGACCTTCTGTGCAAGGTCGCCCATGCGGGCAAAGACGATCGCGACCAGGCCGAGGGCGACGGCCCCGGCGATGGTGGCGGCGCGGCGGCGGGCCATGTCGATCGAGGCATTGAGACCGGGGACGGACTTCTGGAAGGTCCGGATATGCTCCAGAGGAGTCAAAGCAGGGGCCAATCGCTGGAGGGCAGGGAGGCGCCGCACCGAGCCGTGCGACGGGCTTGGCGCCCTATTGAGCCGTCCTCCTCATGCTCGCAAGCATTTTACCGGAAAAATGCAGAGATCGGCGAGGGACATGGAAAACGCCGGGATCGCAGTGCGATTCCGGCGTTTCTTTTCAGCCTTGTATTCTCGGCCTTGTCGCCAGGCAGGCTTACTTGCCGCTGCTGCCGCCGGTCGCGCCCTGGACCGAGGCGGTGAACTGCGCGGCGGTCACGCCGATCGCCAGGCCGCCGTCGGCGGCAAGACCGATCGCGGCCTTCTGCAGCGCCACGGGCGTGCCGCCCTGCAGTGCGATGGTCACGTTGTCGCCTTCGACCTTGCTGACGGTGCCGATGACGACGCCGTCGCTGCTCTTCACCGGAGCGTCGGGGACCAGCGCGGCGGCAAGGGCTTCACCCGACTTTGCCTGGGCACCCTGGACGGCGGCTTCGAGCTGGGTCTTGGTCATGCCGATGGTCAGGCCCTTTTCGCGCGTCGCGAACGCCGACTTGGGCAGGCCTGCGCGTGCGGTGCCGGTGTTGACGGTCACGACATCACCCTGGACGGCCTCGATCGTACCCACTTCATTGCCATCGGTATCGTAGACCTTGGCGCCCGCCGTCGGGTTGGCGCTTGCGGTTGCCGGAGCGGCGGCCGGTGCAGCCTGGGCCATGGCGGCGGCGGGCACGAGCGTGGCGGCGGCCAGTGCGGCGGCGATGATGGATTTCTTCATGGCGTACTCCTTCTCGATGCGGCCACCGCCCCAACGGCAGCCGACTCGTTGCCCTCCAACGCGAGAGGGCTCGAAAAACAGGTCCGGAATATTCACGACCCGGACGGCTTGGCCCGGCCATGTGGCCGGAGACCCGCTCCGCGCGCCGAGACGCGTGGGAAGGAGCGGGGCGAAGACATGCTATGTTGCATGTGCGTAACGGTCTGGCGGCTGAACGGTGCCGGATCAACCGTTCGGATGAGCCGAGTTTGCGGTGAGCCGGCGCTAATCCGCCGTTTCGGTCGCTACGTGCGGTGAACTGCGGCTTCACCCCCAGGCGTCCGGTCCATTGTCTCACGCATTGGTTCGCGCACTTGCCCTGTGGAACATGTTGCGCTCTTGTTCGCTAAGCACATGATTGCATGTTGCGGGCCAGGGATCGGACGGGTGGACGAACAGGACAAGGGGCACGAAACGGATCGGGGCGTGTCTCCTTCGGTCTGGCGCTATGCCATGGCCCGGCGTGCCCACGTGGTCATCGACGCCGCCGCCTACTTCGCCGTGATCCGCGAGGCGATGGACGAGGCGCGCCAGCGCATTTTCATGATTGGCTGGGATTTCGATTCGCGCATCTTGCTCTCGTCCGGGCGGCGCTGGTGGCAGGGCGGGCGCAAGGCGCGGTTTCCAGCGCGTCTTGGCTCGTTCATCGTCTGGCTCGTGCGGACCCAGCCCGGTCTCGAGATCCGGCTGCTCAAGTGGAACTTCTCGCTGGTGAAGTCGCTTTTCCGCGGCACCATGGTGTTCGACCTGATCCGCTGGGCGGCGCGCAAGCGCATCCATTTCAAGTTCGACGGCGCGCACCCGATCGGGTGCAGCCATCACCAGAAGATCGTGGTCATCGACGATGTCTTTGCCGCCTGCGGGGGCATCGACATGACGTCCGACCGCTGGGATACGCCCGACCACCGTCCCGGCGATCCGCGCCGCCGCAAGCCGAGCGGGCGGCTCTACGGGCCGTGGCATGATGTGACGATGGTCATGGAAGGCGATGTCGCCCAGGCGCTTGGCGAGCTTGGCCGTGAACGCTGGAAGGTTGCCGGCGGGCAGGACATCGTCCCTTGCGCGCCGCAGGACTCCAGCCCCTGGCCGGGTAGCCTGCGGGCCGAGTTTCACGATGTCGAGATCGGCATCGCGCGCACGCGCGCTGAGTATGGAGCCTGTTCGCAGATTGCCGAGATCGAGGCGCTGTTTGTCGAGCAGATCCGCCGGGCCCGGCGCTTTGTCTACGCCGAGACCCAGTACTTCGCCTCGCGCGCGGTGGCCGAGGCGATCGCCCAGCGCCTGCTGGAAGACGACCCGCCCGAATTCCTCATCATCAACCCGCTTACCGCCAATGGCTGGCTGGAGCAGGTGGCGATGGACACCGCGCGCGTCGAACTGGTGCAGACCCTGCGCAATGCCGACCGGCTGGGGCGTTTCCACATCTTCCACCCGGTCGCCTCCGACGGCACGCCGATCTATGTCCATGCCAAGCTGATGATCGTCGACGACGAGATCCTGCGGGTCGGCTCGGCCAACATGAACAACCGGTCGATGGGGCTCGATTCGGAGTGCGACGTGTTCATCGATGCGGCGCGGCCGGCGAACGGCCACGTGGTTCCGGCGATCCGCGCGCTGCGCATTCGCCTGCTGGCCGAACATTGCGGCGAGGAGGAAACCGTGATCGCCGAGGCGCTGGATCGCCATGGCCGCATGGCCGAAATGATCGAAACTCTTGTGCCTGCGGGCAAACATCTCGAACGCTTGCCCTTGAAACATCTCTCCGATGCTGAAAGAGCGCTTGGCGAAAGCGCTCTGCTCGATCCGGAACGACCCGGGGAGATGTTCGAGCCGATCGAGCGGCGCGGTCTGTTCCGCCGCAAGGGGCAGCTCATGCGGCTGCACCTACAGGAAAGATTGCGAAGGAGTATCAAGGGATGAGCAGCCTGGTCGGTCCCGACGAGGACAGCCCTTTCGAAAAGAAGCCTGCGGTTCCGGACGAAGTTCAAGA
This sequence comes from Novosphingobium clariflavum, assembly GCF_026420865.1. Classification (GTDB taxonomy): domain Bacteria; phylum Pseudomonadota; class Alphaproteobacteria; order Sphingomonadales; family Sphingomonadaceae; genus Novosphingobium; species Novosphingobium clariflavum. Next base: position 80,222 of record NZ_JAPCWC010000006.1, read on the forward strand.
GGCGATCCGTACCCTGATCCGCTGGTCGGGCGACGATCCGGAGCGTGAGGGCCTGCTCGACACGCCCAAGCGCGTCGCCCGGGCGTGGAAGGAATATTGCCAGGGTTACGGCGAGGATCCCGCCATTCACCTCAGCCGCGTGTTCGAGGAAGTGGGCGGCTACGATGAAGTCGTGCTGCTCAAGGACATCCCGTTCCAGTCGCACTGCGAACACCACATGGCGCCGATCATCGGCAAGGCGGCGATCGCCTATCTGCCGCGCGATCACGTGGTCGGCATCTCCAAGCTCGCGCGCGTGCTGCAGGGCTATGCGCGCCGCCTGCAGATCCAGGAGCGCCTGACCGCCGAAGTGGCCGAATGCATCTGGACCCACTTGAAGCCGCACGGCGTGGCGGTGGTGATCGAGGCAAGCCATGCCTGCATGTCCGCGCGCGGCGTGCGCACGCCCGGCGTCAGCATGATCACCAGCCGCATGATGGGCACGTTCCTCGAGGATGAGCGCAGCCGCAAGGAAGTGCTGAGCCTGATGGGGTACTAGAGAAGTTTCCGATCCGATTGCATCGGATCAACTGCTCTAAGATTTCGGTTTTACGCGTTTTTCCGAGTCACTCGCGTGCTCGCCCTCCGTGTGAAGACCGCTCCAGGCGGGCGGTTCTGGTCACGCCCGGCGGGCATTCTGGCGGCTCTGCCGGCCGATCACTGCTTCGATCCGCCGCTGGCGGGTCTTGAGACGCGCGCTTATCCCCGTTTCCGGACGGCAGGAGCTTGAACGGCTGCCGCCGTCCGGCGATGGAGGCGTGGCGGCGCCCATCGCGCCGCGCCCGGGGGAATCTTGAGCGGTTTGAACGATAGCGCCGAAGGGCAGGGGGCCCGCTTGCTGCGATATGGAGCCGCGCTGGCTCCGGCTGCGATGCTTTGCGTGCTCTTGCTGCGCGCGGTGTGGGACGTCGACATCTTCTGGCAGCTCAAGCTGGGCGAGATCATCCTTGCTCGCGGCGGTCCCGTGGCGCGCGAGCCCTTTGCCGCGCTCCATCTCGGCGAACCGCTTCCCGCGGTCGGCTGGCTGGCACAGGCAAGCATGGCCTGGGTCCGCGCCGTGGGCGGCTGGGGCGCGCTGCGGCTGTTCGACGCCTTGCTCTGGCTCGGCGGTTTCTGGGCGGTCGCGGCGGCCTGCCGGTATCGCGGCGCCAGCGCCCGGGCGGCCGCGCTGGCGCTTATGCTGGCGTTCTTCGCGGCGCTGCCGACCGCCAGCATCCGCCCGCAGAGCTTTGCCGCCTTGTGTTTCGGGCTGCTGCTGGCCCTGATGCAGCTGCGTCTGCGCCCGCTCATGACGATCGCGCTGGGCGCGCCGCTGCTGGTGCTCTGGCAGAATTTCCATCCTTCGGTGAGCATCGCCGTGCTGACGCTGGGCCTCTACAGCGCCGCCGGCCTGATCCAATGGTTCAGGGACCGTAGCCGGCCGCTGCCGATCGCGGCGGCGGTGCTGACGCTGGTCGCCATGGCGGCGATGTTTGCGACGCCCGACGGGGTTTCGATCCTCGCCATCTCGGCCACCAATACCGAGATGAGCCTTGCCATCGGTGCCAGCGAGTGGCGGCCGCTGTGGATCGAGGCGAACTGGACCAATGCCGTGCCGGTGCTGGCGGTCTTCCTGCTGACGCTGGGCCTTGTGGCGCGCACGCGCCGGTTCGACATCGCCGAAGTGCTGGCCGCGCTGGCCTTGCTGGCGATGACGGTGCTGGCCTATCGTTTCGTGCTGTTCTGGGCGCTGGCGATGGTGCCGGTGATCGCGCGCGCTGCCACATCGACGGGGGCGGAGCCTTCGCGGCAACAGTCCGCGCCGCGCTGGCTTCCTGCGGTTGCCGTGGTGCTTGCCGCACTGGCGCTGCCGTTTCTCGCGCCCACGCGCTTTGCGCCCAGCCTGCCGCTGGATGCGATCAACCGGCTCCGGCAGGAGCATCTGCGCGGTACCGTCTATGCCGATTTCCCGTTCGGCGGCCCGGTCATCGACGCCGGCTGGCCCGACTGGCGCGTGGCCTACGACGGGCGCTACTATCGCTACAGCCATGAGGAATGGCAGTACAACGGCGGGATCGAGAACGGCTATGTTCCGCTGGTCGATGTGATCGCCAAGTGGCACCCGGTGGCGTTTGTCATCCAGGAAGACCACAATGCGCCGCTCGCGGGCGAACTGGCGCACTCACGGCGCTGGAAGCGGATATTCCGGGGTTCGGACGGCGTGGTGGTCTACGTTCGCAGGACCTAGCGGGCGCGCTTATCCGCCGCGCGTTACCGGCACCAAGGCACCCGTTACCGCCCGCGCGGCGTCGGAGGCAAGGAACTGGATCACGTCGGCAATCGCCTGCGGCTTCACCCAGCCCGAAAAATCGGCATCGGGCATGTCGGCCCGGTTGGTGGGCGTGTCGATGATGCTGGGCAGGATCGCGTTCACGGTCACGCTGGTACCTGCCAGTTCCTCGGCCAGCGCTTCGGTCAGCCGGTGGACGCCGGACTTGGAGGCGGCGTAGGCGCCCATGCCCATGCCCGCTTTGATCGCCGCGCCCGCGCCGATGTTGACCACGCGCCCGGCCGCGGAGGCCTTGAGCATGGGCAGCGCCAGCTGGGTGATCGTGGCTGCGGTCGTCAGGTTCATCGCCTGCATCCTGGCCCAGGAGGCGAGCGATCCGCCTTCGAGCGTTTCCCAGGTGAAACCGCCCGCGACATTGACCAGCACGTCGACGCCGCCGTGCGCGGCGACAACCTGGTCGAGCGCCGCGCGGGTCGCGGCCGCGTCGGCCAGGTCGACGCCGCCGATGTCGAGTGCGCCGGGCACCGGTTCGCTGGCCGAAGGCGCAAAGTCGATGCGGGTCACGCGGTCGCCCTTGGCGGCAAAAGCCGAGGCCACGGCATGGCCGAGCACGCCGAAACCTCCAGTGACGATAACCGAACGGGACATGGAAACTCCTCTCTTTGCGGCAAGGCTATAGCGCGGCGAGGAGCGGAACAAGCAGGGCCGGGCGTTCATCCGCAAGGAAGCGCCCCGCCGATGCCGGGGGCATGAAAAAGGCGGCGCCTCCCGCGGGAAGCGCCGCCTTTCAAACCGTCAGCCTGAAATCAGAGCTGGCCGAGCATGTAGTCGGCCGAGCTGACTTCGAACGCGCCGGGCGCCTCGACGTTGAGCTGCTCGACGACGCCGTCGTTGACGACCATCGAGAAGCGCTTGCCGCGCTCACCCATGCCGAAGCCGGTGCCGTCCATGACGAGGTCGATGGCCTTCACAAAGTCGCCGTTGCCGTCGGCCAGCATCGCCACGTCGTCCGAGCCCGAGGCCTTGCCCCAGGCGCCCATGACGAAGGCGTCGTTGACGGCGGTGCAGGCAATCGCGTCGATGCCCTTGGCCTTCAGTTCGGCGGCCTTGTCGACAAAGCCGGGAAGGTGCTTGGCCGAGCAGGTCGGCGTGAAGGCGCCGGGAACCGAGAACAGCGCGACTTTCTTGCCGGCGAAGAAATCGGCGGTCTGCACGGGCTCGGGGCCGCTTTCGCCGGCCTTGATGAGCTTCACGTCGGGCAGCTTGTCACCAACGGCGATGGTCATGGGAATGTCCTTTGTCTGCAAATGAATCGCGGAGCCGAGATATAGGCCTGTCGGCGAGCGGGGCAATGTCCCGTTCGTTAAGATGCCTTCACCGTACTGCGCAAACGGCTCGCAACCATCCTCTGCGAATCTTATCCACAGGGCGGACAGCGCCCGGGGATCGGAGGAGCACCATGCAAAGCACCTGCCTTCATGAGCCGCGCACGACGAAGCGCGATGGGATGACACGTCGCAAGTCGGAATTCCGCTTGCTGCTGGCCTCGCTGGTCGGGCTGGGGGCCGCCGTGGCGATCGGCATGGCCGACCCCGCCTATGGCCAGGAGACCGCTGCCGAGGCGCAGCGGTCTCCAGCCGACTCCACGGCCGAGCAGCTTCGCCGGCTCGACATCATGCTGATGGTGACCGGCCTGCGCTGCCGCACCACGGCGGACGATTTCCAGGCCGACTACGGCGATTTCACCAGCAGCCACCTCGCCGAACTCAACGAGGCCGCGCGGGTCATGGAGGCGGATCTGGCCGCGCAGGTCGGGGAACGCAACGCGCGTCTGGCGCTCGACAAGATGAGTGTGATCATGGCCAACCAGTATGGCGCCGGGCATCCCTGGGCGAGCTGTTCGGAGCTGCGGCAAGTGACGCGCGATCTGGCGCATACCCCGGGCCGGACGGCGCTGGTCGCGGCGGCGACCCGGTTGTTCGGGCCCCGGCCTACGGTGCTGGCGGCGAAGTAGTCCCGGCAGCGCCGATCGGGATCACCCGGTCGGCCAGCCGGTCCACCTCGGACCGGTCGTGGCTGACGTAGAGGATCGGACGGCGCAGTTCGTCGCGCACGCGCTCGATCACCCGCAGGATTTCCTCGCGCCGCTGCGCGTCGACCGAGGCCAGCGGTTCGTCCATCAGCAGGAAGCGCGGCCCCGAGAGCAGCGCGCGGCCGATGGCAACGCGCTGCGCTTCGCCGCCGGACAGCGAGCGCGGCGCCCGGGCCAGCAGGTGACCGATGCCCAGCACCTCGAGCGTGGTGGGCACATCGAGCCAGCGGTGTTCGGGGCGGGCGCGCTTCCAGCCGTAGAGCAGGTTTTCGCGCACATTGCGGTGCGGGAACAGGCGCAGGTCCTGAAAGACATAGCCGCAGCGGCGATGTTCTGGCGGCAGATCGATGCGGGCGGCGCTGTCGAACAGGGTTTCGCCGGCCACCGCGATGCGCCCCGATGTCGGCCGCACGAGGCCGGCGATCATGTCGAGCAGGGTGGACTTGCCCGCGCCGGACGTACCGAACAGCGCGGTGAGCCCGCCCTTCTCGGTCCGGAAACGATACTCGAAACTGCGCCCGCCGCGCTGGAGGGTGACGTCCACATCAAAGGACATGGTGCATGCCTTGCGCGCGGCCTCGGCGGGCCAGCCATTCCGACAGCACCAGCGCCAACAGCGAGAGCAGCACCGACAGCCCGGCAAGCCGGGTGACCTGCCATTCCGAGCCGGGGATCTGCAGTGCATTGTAGATCGCCAGCGGCAGCGTGCGGGTCTCGCCGGGAATGTTCGAGGCGAAAGTGATCGTCGCCCCGAATTCGCCGATTGAGCGCGCGAAGCCCAGCACCAGTGCGGCGAGTACCCCCGGCATGGCGAGCGGGAGGGTGACGCTGACGAACGTCCGGACCCGCCCGGCCCCCAGCGTGCGCGCGGCTTGCTCGAGCTTGCGGTCGACCGCTTCGAGCGACAGCCGCATGGCGCGAACCATCAGCGGCAGCGCCATGACCCCGGCGGCCAGCGCGGCGCCGGTCCAGCGGAACAGGAAGGTCATGCCCAGCGCATCGGCGAAGAACCGGCCGAGCGGGGCATTGGGGGCCAGCGCGATCAGCAGCAGCCAGCCGGTCACCACCGGCGGCAGCACCAGCGGCAGGTGAACCAGCGCGTCGAGCAGGATCAGTCCCGGGAAACGCCAGCGGGCAAGCGCCCAGGCGAGCGCAAAGGCCACCGGCAGCACGCAGGCCATCGCCGCGCCGCTGACCTTGAGCGACAGCAGCAGGACTTCCCATTCCTCCGGGGTCAGTACGCTCATGGGGCTGGCGGCTTACCGGGTTCCGAAGCCGAAGCGGCGGAACACGGCCTTGCCTTCGGCGGAGAGCAGGTAGCGGCGGAAGCCTTCGGCGTCGCGGTGGCGCGAGGTGGCCAGCAGCGCGACCGGATAACTGATCGGGGCATGCGAACTCGCCGGGAAAGTGCCCGCCACCCGGACGCCCGGATCGGCCCGCGCGTCGGTACCATAGACCACGCCGAGCGGCGCCACGCCGCGCGTCACCAGCGCCAGCGCGGCGCGCACGTTTTCGGCCGGGGCGAGGCGGTCCTTCACCGAATCCCACACCCCAAGCCGTGTCAGCGCCTGCTTCGCGTAGATTCCGGCAGGGACGGCAGCGGGATCGCCGACGGCGAGGCGGCCATTGCCCAGCGCACGGGCGAGCGGGAAACCGGGCTTGACGGTGATGGCCTGCGTGCGGCTGCGCGGGGCGACCAGCACGAGGCTGTTGGTCAGGAACGAGACCCGCGTGCCTTTGCGCAGCAGGCCCCTGGTCTGGACTTCGTCCATCCATGGCTCGTCTGCCGAGACGAACATGTCGGCCGGGGCGCCCGCCTCGATCTGGCGGGCAAGCGCGGAAGAGGCGGCAAAGGAGATGCGCGGGCGCGGGTGGCCCTTGGCGGCCCACCCGTCGGCGGCGGCGGTCATCGCTTCCTGAAGGCTGGCGGCGGCAAGGACGAGCGGGCCTTCGCTCTGGGCCATGGCCGGGCGGCCGATCGCGGTGAGGGCCAGCAGCATGGAAAGAATAAGGGCAAGGAACCGGCGCACGTTCTGGGATCTCCGCATCAAGCTATATCGGGCTGTATATGGTTGTGCCGGCCTTGCCTAGGCAAGGCGGAATGGGTCCTGAGCCCAGGCCTGCGAAACGACCTCTTTCGAAACGCGCAACGACACGATTGTGCGGGCGAAACGATGTGTTATCATGCCCAAAGGAAGCCCCTTGGCTTCCGGCCGCTACGTCAAAAAGGCGAGCGGATGGGGACTGGTGGGAGTGATCTGGGCCTCGTTCGTGCAATCATGCACGAGGCGGGAAAATCGCCAAAAGCGACGGCTCCAATTGCCCCCACGCACGAAAGAGGATGCGTGGATGAAGGTCGCTGACGAGAGAATTATCCGTTTCGAACGCTCCGATCCGGCAGGCGCGGGCTTTGGCGCCGTGCTGGACGGGCAGGCGCGTGAAGGCTTGTCGGGCGGGCACGATGCCCGCTCGCTGATCATCGCGGTTGCGATGTGCGGTGTGTGCTGGCTCGGCCTTGGATATTTCCTGCTGAACTGACGCTCCGCGCTCACCCGCTGGCAAGGAACGCCTTCACGTCGGCCATGAAGCGGTCGAACTGGTCATGGTGCAGCCAGTGTCCGGCATCCTCGTACTCGATCAGCCGGGCGGACGGGAAATGCTCGATCCGCCCATCGGTCGAGGGGCTTTGGGCGAAGCTGTTCTTTCCCCAGAGCATCAGGATCGGGCAGGTGATCGCCTGCCACAGGTCGATCACGTCGCCGGTGGGGATGTCGGCCACCGACCAGACGTTGACGTAGTTGTCGAACTTCCAGCTCCAGGTGCCGTCCTCGTTGCGATTGGTGCCATGGATGGTGAGGTGGCGGGCCTGATCGTCGGTGAGGAAGGAATTTTCCTCCTTCATGCGCTCATAGGCGTCGCGCCGCGTCGCGTATTTGCGCGGGGAGCGACCGGCGGCCTTGCGCTTGTCGTCGATCCACTGGCGCATGCGCAGGCCGACGCCGCGCTCTTCCATCTGCTGGCGGATGTGTTTGGGCGGGCCGAGCCCCTCGATATTGACCAGCTTTTCCACCTTCTCGGGAAAGAGGCCGGTGAAGCGGGTGGCGACATTGCCCCCCAGCGAATGGGCGACGATCGTGACTTTCTCGTGCCCCAGCGTGTGCACCAGTTGCGCGAAGTCGTAGACCATCGCGTCCATGCTGTAATGGCCTTCGGGCGACCACTCGGAATCGCCGTGGCCGCGCAGGTCCGGGCAGATCACGTGCCAGTCGCGCCGCAGCTCCTCGGCCACCCAGTCCCAGCTGCGGCAATGGTCGCGCCCGCCATGCTGGAGGATCAGCGGCGGCGCTTCGGCATTGCCCCAGTCGACATAGTTGAGCCGCAGGCGCTGCGAGACGAAGTGGTTGGAAGTAGGCCCGAGTTGATAGTCCATGCCTCAGCCTGAGCCGCCGCGCGGGGCCCGTCAACCACGGCGAAGCGATGATTTGCGGGGATCAAGTATTTCCATGAGGGCCGGAACGCTTGGCAAACCGGGGGTCTTGGCCCTATCTCGCGCCCCGACGATTTTCACGCATCGCATTCCATGAGATTAAGGCCGGAGGCTTCGTAAATGGCGACCACGCACAAGACCCGCATGCTCATCATCGGTTCCGGCCCCGGCGGCCTGTCCGCCGCGATCTACGGCGCGCGCGCGGGCATGCAGCCGATCGTGGTGCAGGGTCTCCAGCCCGGCGGCCAGCTGACCATCACCACCGATGTCGAGAACTATCCCGGCTTCCGCGAAGTGATCCAGGGCCCCTGGCTGATGCAGGAAATGGAGGCGCAGGCCGTCCATGTCGGCACCCGCATGATGTACGACGTGATCACCTCGGTCGATCTCGAAGGCCCGACCTTCAAGGCGATCGGCGATTCGGGTGATGTCTACGAAGGCGAAACCCTCGTCATCGCCACCGGCGCGCAGGCGCAGTGGCTGGGCGTTCCGGGCGAGCAGGAACTGTCGGGCAAGGGCGTTTCGGCCTGCGCCACGTGCGACGGGTTCTTCTATCGCGGCAAGAAGGTGGTGGTCATCGGCGGCGGCAACACCGCGGTCGAGGAAGCGCTCTACCTCACCAACCACTCCGACGAAGTGACCCTGATCCACCGCCGCGACACGCTGCGCGCCGAGAAGATCCTGCAGGACCGTCTCTTCGCCAATCCGAAGATCAAGGTCGTGTGGAACCAGCGCGTCGAGCGCTTCCTGGACGGCGAGAACGGCGAACTGCGCGCGCTGGCGCTGATCGACACCCAGACCGGCGAGCAGAGCGAGATCCTCACCGACGGCGCCTTCGTCGCCATCGGCCATGCTCCGGCGACCGAACTGTTCAAGGGCAAGCTGCCGATGGACGAAACCGGCTACCTGCTGGTCGAACCCGGCACGCCCAAGACCGAAATCCCGGGCGTCTTCGCCTGCGGCGACGTGATGGACCACACCTACCGCCAGGCGATCACCGCCGCCGGTACTGGCTGCATGGCCGCGCTCGATGCCGAGCGCTACCTCGCCCACCGCGATTTCGCCGAGGCGGCGAAGGTCGAGGCGTAAGAAGTTTAAAAGGGGAAAAGCAGGGGGGTAATGCCCCCTGCGCCCCCATTGCCCGGCTTCGTTCTGCCCTGCGCTATGTGTTGCGCAGCACTTGCAGGGTTTGCTCTGCGAGCCATTGCTGAGCCTGCGGCTCGACATAGCTGTGGGTGGCGTCGGGGCAGGTTTGCAGGCGGGTATCCGCCTTGTTCCAGTTCGCGATGAAAGCGAGGCCGGTGCGGTCTCTTCCGGCGATCAGGAAGCGCACGCTACCTTTGAAATCGGCAATCCCGGCTGCGATCTCCGCCGCCAGTCCCTTTGGGGCACTGGGAGCACGGCGCGCGGCGGCAAACAGGCTGCGTAGCAGCGGGCCGATCGCGACTTTCCCGGTCAGCAGCCGCTTCAAGGCGGCAGGGTCGGCCAGCCTGCGCCGATAGTGGTCGCGCACGACTTCGGCGGGCGCCTCGTCGGCGGCATCCTCGTCGAAGGTCCAGGGGTTGGACAGCACCAGACCGTCCAGACCGGCCCCACCGGCCAGCATCAGCGCACTTGCCGCATCGCAGTTGCCGAGTGCGACCACGCGCGCGACTTGCGGGCACTGGGCGCGAAGGGCTGCCAGCGCGGCGGCCACGTCCGGCGCGCTGGAGCGGAAACCCCGGTTGTCGCCCTCGCTGTCCCCCACGCCGCGCCGGTCGAAACGCAGCACCGGATAGCCCTCGGCGGCGATCCGGGCGGCGAGAAGGGCCTGTCCGTTCCATGCCCCGGCCCGCGTCTCGTTGCCGCCGGACACGATCAGCAGGGCCGTGGTGCCCGGCGCTTCGTCCAGACTGGCCACCAGCTGCGCCCCCTCGCAGACAAAGGTGAAATGCCGCCGGGTCATCCCTGCATCCCCTCGATGAGCAGCGCGGCCAGGGCATCGGCCTGCGTGGCGTCCTCGTCCGGCTCGGCCCGCAGCCAGAGGCCGCTGCCGCCCAGTTGCTCCTGCGTGATGATCGCGACGGCGGGATCGGGCGCAAGAGCGTCCAGATCGCGGAACAGCCCCGGGCCCAGCGCATGACCGGCCAGCACGATGCCATGGTCCTGCGCCGCCCCGGTCAGCGCCTCGCGGTTCTCGTCCTTGCCGGTTTCCCGGCTCGCCAGGATGCGGGCGCGGATCATCGCGCGCAGGATGTTGGCGCCTTTGACGGGGGCATAATGCCATGCGGGCAGACCCGGGGGCGTGAACAGGCAGCCGCCGCGCAGTGCCAGCACATGCGTTGCGCCGAAATGATCGGCCGCCGCCGTCATCGCCGCGCGCCATGTCTCGGCGTCCTGATCGCCAAGTCCGCCCAGGCTTTCGTTGGTGCCGGGAAAGTCGGGCAGGAAGCTATCGACACCGCCCCTGTCGAGCCGGCGCATCACCTCCGCGCAGAACCGCCGCAAGCGGTTTGCCTCGTCGAACAGGGCCGGGACGATCAGCAGCCGCATGGTGCGGCCGGAATCGCAGGCGAGGGCATATTGCTCGCCGGTTCCCCCATGCGGCAAGGGGCAGGGCCAGAGGTGGGGGGTCATCGGTTGATCCCCCCATCAAGTCGGCTCAGGCGGCGGTGCGCTTGGCCTTGGCGAAGTCCAGCAGGCCGCCGAACGTTTCCAGCATCTCGCCGTCGATCTCGTCGTCCTCGATGATGATGTCCAGCCGGTCTTCCAGCTCGGTCAGGAGACCCGCGACGGCCATCGAATCGAGTTCGGGCAGGTGTCCGAACAGGCCGGTATCGGCTTGGAAAGTCTCGGCTTGTCCCTGCTTCAGACCCAGTACATCGGTCAGGATGCGGCGCAGCAGCAGGTCGGTATCGTCTTGCATGGCCCCTCTCTTCGGGCATTGTCTTAACCTTTCGCGCCTCTAGCCGCGCTTCGCGGCTGCGGCAAGGCGGCGCGCGCCATGTTTACCGATAGCCCGCCAGATTCTGGGCCAGTTTCTGGGATCGAGTGGGCGGTAGATGTCCAGCCTGTACCGCGGCCGGACAATTTCCATCCAGTCGCGCTTGTAGGGATCGTCGCCCGTGCCGAAGTCCACGAGGTCGACCTTGTCGATGTCGATGACATGGCGAAACAATGCGGCGCTCAGCACCGATCCGGGCGAGAGCGGCTTGGCGCTTTCGCGGTGGGCGAGCTTGTGAATCCACGCGGTGCCGCCTTCCACGGTCCACATCTGCGCCGCCACGGCCTCACCTCCGGCATATGCGACGCCAAGACGCAGGCGCCCGGCCTTGCCCTCGGCAACGGCAAAGGCGCGCAGGAAGGCCGGACTGCCCTCGGCGACTTTCCAGCTTTCGGCATATATCTCTTCGTAGGCCGACCATGCCGCGGCATCGAAGTGATCGAAGATCGTCGTTGTGACTTTGCCCGACTTGCGTTTCAGCGTCGTGCGCAAAGGGCCGGGGCGCGAGGCGAGATAGTCCTCATAACCGCGCCCACCAACGGCAAGTACATGATTGGAATCACAGGCTTCACGCAAGACGAGCCATCCCGCCTTGCGGAAGGCGCGGGCAAGCACGGTGGCGCTGCCGTCCTCGTCCGGCACGCCTTGTAGCGAGACGCGGTGGGTGGACCGGGCGAGGTCGCGTGCCAGCGCGGTCAGCAACCCCTCGTCGGATAAAATCGGTCGAAAACGGAAGGTATACCAGTTCGATAGAGCGCTTATCTCAGAACGATTCGAGGATAGTGGCAACACCGCGATGTCGCTGACGGTGCGCGCCGTGGCGATCAGCGGGGCAAGGTCGCAGTGTTCGGCCAGCATCGTGAACCACTCCAGCCGGTCGAAAGGTGCGTGCTGGTTGCTCTCGGAAAGCCACAGCGCTAGCTGGCCGTCCGATTGCACTTGCTTAAGATCGCGGTGATAATCGATCTTTACCACGTAGCCATGAACCTCTTGCGGAGCCTTCCCTCGACATGAGCGGCATTGCCGAAAACCCGATCCTGCCGCTCGACCATCTGGCGCTGCGCGGGGCCGATGATGCCCCGGCGCTTGTGTTGCGCGGCGAGACGCTGGACTACAAGGCCTTAAGATCGCGTGTCTCTCGTCTTGCCGCATGGCTGGCGCAGGAAATTCCCGAAAAAGGCGCGCGTGTCGCGACCTGGGCGGCCAAGGGGGAACTGACCTGCCTGATGCCGCTGGCGGCCGCGCGGGCGGGATTGATCCATGTTCCGATCAATCCGCTGCTCAAGCATGCGCAAGTCGCGTATATCCTTGCCGATAGCGGCGCGGTGATGCTGATCGGCACGCCTGCCCGGCTGGCGACGCTGGATGAAGGGGATGTGCCCGATAGTTGCCAGCGTTTCGAGGAAGGTGCCGCACTCGCCGCCGCCCAGGCGCTGGGCGGTGACCTGCCGCCGTCTGCGGCCGATCCCGATGACCTTGTCGCGATCCTCTACACCAGCGGTTCCACCGGGCGGCCCAAGGGCGTGATGCTCAGCCATGCGAACCTCTGGCTGGGTGCCGATGCGGTCCATGACTACCTGGGGCTGGCGGCGGACGATCGGACGCTGGCGGTGATGCCGCTGTCTTTCGATTATGGACAGAACCAGTTGCTCTCGACCTGGCATGCCGGGGGCTGCGTGGTGCCGCTTGACTACCTGATGCCGCGCGACGTCGTGAAGGCGGTGGAGCGCCATGACATCACCACGCTCGGCGCGGTGCCGCCGCTCTGGGTGCAGATCACCGAGGTCGGCTGGCCTGCCGGGACTGCCGCGAAGCTGCGGCGCCTCACCAATACCGGCGGTGCGCTGACGGTGGACCTCGTCCGCCGCATGCGCAGCCTGTTCCCGGACGCGCGCCTTTTCGCGATGTACGGCCTGACCGAGGCGTTCCGCTCGACTTATCTCGATCCCGCCCTGATCGACAGTCATCCGACGTCGATGGGCAAGGAAATTCCCCATGCGGAAGTCCTTGTCATCAATGACTTGGGCGATGTTTCCGAGGATGGGGAAGAAGGCGAGCTGGTGCACTCCGGGCCGCTGGTGGCCAAGGGCTACTGGCAGGACCCGGTGCGCACGGCAGAGCGCTACAAGCCCGCGCCGGCGGCATCGCGCTATGGCGGCATGGCGGTGTGGTCGGGTGACCGGGTGCGCCGAGACGCCGATGGCCTGCTCTATTTCGTCGGGCGCCGTGACGCCATGATCAAGTCGGCGGGCAATCGCATCAGCCCGCAGGAAGTCGAGGAAGCGGCACTGGCCACCGGGCTGGTGGTCGAGGCGGTGGCGCTCGGCCTGCCTGACCCGCGGCTCGGCCAGGCGGTCCACCTCGTCGTGCGCGGGGCTTCGGAAAGTTCAGGAACGGAACAAGATTTGCTGCGCAAGCTCAAGGAAGATTTGCCGAATTTCATGGTGCCCAAGGTCGTCCACTGGCGCGAGGCGATGCCGATCGGCCCCAATGGCAAAATCGACCGCACCGGGCTGGCAGCCGATCTGGCGGCCGAATTGGCGGGAGCGGCTTCGTGAAGCCGCTGGGGCCGATCCCGGCAGGCTACGATGCGATTGGCGGCGTCCTTTCGGTAGGCGGCAGGCCGGTGACCGATTGGGCGGAGCAGGCTGGCGATACGCCCTTGTTTCTCTACAGCGCCGATCTGATCCGCCAGCGGGCGGCGCAGTTGCGTGCGGCCATGCCCGCGCGACTGGCGCTGCACTATGCGGTGAAGGCCAATCCCTTCACGCCGCTGCTTTCGCTGATGAACGGGCTGGTCGACGGCTTCGATATCGCCTCGGGCGGCGAACTGGAGATCCTGCGCGGCGCGGGCATCGACCTCGCCAAAGTCAGCTTTGCCGGGCCGGGCAAGCGCGACCGCGAACTGGAAGCGGCCATCGCCGCCGGGGTGACGCTCAATCTGGAATCCGAAGCCGAAGCGCGGCGGGCTTTCGCCATCGGCGAAAGGCTTGGCCGCACGCCGCGTCTGGCCATTCGCGTGAACCCCGATTTCGACCTCAAGGGGTCCGGCATGAAGATGGGCGGCGGCGCCAAGCCTTTCGGCATCGATGCCGCGCGGGTGCCGGCACTGGTGCGCGAGGTTGCCGCCAGCGGGGCCGAGTGGCGTGGCTTCCATATCTTTGCGGGGTCGCAGGCGCTGGACGGGGCCGCGATTGCCGAAACCCAGGGGCAGGCACTCGACCTTGCCGCGCGGCTGGCGGAGGAAAGCGGTGTGGCTCTGCCGCACTGCAATCTCGGCGGCGGGCTGGGAATTCCCTATTTTCCGGGCGACGTCCCGCTCGATCTTGCGCTGGTGGGCGAACGGCTGGGCGCGCGTTTCGAATCCCTGCCCGACAGCCTGGCCCAGACCGATTTCTGCATCGAACTGGGGCGTTATCTGGTGGGCGAGGCGGGCGTCTACATCGCCCGCGTGATCGACCGGAAGGAAAGCCATGGCGAGATTTTCCTCGTCACCGATGGCGGGCTGCATCACCAACTGGCGGCTTCCGGCAACTTCGGCACCGTGGTGCGGCGCAACTATCCATCCGCCATCGCCACGCGCTTTGGCGCCCCGGTGGAGGAGGAGGCCTCGATCGTCGGCTGCCTCTGTACCCCGCTCGACAAGCTGGCGGACAAAGGCGGTTTCCCGCGCGCCGACGTGGGAGACCTGATCGCGGTGTTCCTTGCGGGAGCTTACGGAGCCAGCGCCAGTCCGGCCACCTTTCTGGGGCAGGGGCCGGCACGGGAAATGCTGGTTTGAAAGCGCGTTAACACAAATGAATGACCTGTCTCATTTTGGGACTTTCGCGGATGCGGGGTAATTTGGCTAACGCAATGTTCACCCTTTTAACCGATAGCGGAGGCTGAATTCTGCCATATCCGCGATCGGGATGCGTCCGGTCGGGAGCTGGTGCTGGAGGGAAGAACCTATGTCGTACCCCCGTTTTGCCCGACTTCTCGGAGGCGCCGCGCTGGCCAGCACGGTGCTCACCGGGTGTGCGGGCGGGGCCTCGCATCCCGAATTGCCTCCCGCGCAGTTCGTGGCGATGCAGGAAGGCCCTGGCGAGGAATACGTGATCGGCCCGCTCGATCAGCTCACGATCTTTGTCTGGCGCAATCCCGAACTCGGCGCGAAAGTGCAGGTGCGGCCCGACGGGCGCATCACCACCCCGCTGATCACCGACATGCCCGCCGTCGGCAAGACGCCGGCGATGCTGGCCGAGGATATCCGCCTCCAGCTCTCGCAGTACATCCAGGATCCGCTCGTCTCGGTGATCGTCGATGGTTTCGCGGGCACGTTCAGCCAGCAGATCCGCGTGGTCGGCGCTACGGAAAAGCCCGCC
The DNA here is from genome assembly GCF_026420865.1 of Novosphingobium clariflavum. Lineage (GTDB taxonomy): Bacteria > Pseudomonadota > Alphaproteobacteria > Sphingomonadales > Sphingomonadaceae > Novosphingobium > Novosphingobium clariflavum. Next base: position 95,456 of record NZ_JAPCWC010000006.1, read on the forward strand.
TCGATCCCCTATCGCGCCAACATGACCGTGCTCGACGCGATGATCGCGGTGGGGGGGCTGTCGGAATACGCGGCCGGAAACCGCGCCAAGCTGATCCGTTTCGACAAGTCCAGCGGCACCCAGAAGGAATATGCCCTGCGGCTCGGCGACTTGCTCAAGAAGGGCGACAGCAAGGCCAACGTGATGTTGAGCCCGGGCGATGTGATCATCATTCCCGAGAGCATGTTCTAAGGAAGGCACGGGGGAGATGAACGGCCTTTACGAAGAACTGATGGGGGCGATCTACAGCGTCTGGCACCGGCGCTGGATCGCGCTGGCCGTTGCCTGGGCGATCTGTCTCGCCGGTTGGCTGGCGGTGGCCCTGATCCCCAACGCCTACGAATCGCAGGCGCGGATCTTCATCCAGCTGGACGATGCCCTGGCCGAGCAGGTCGGCATCGGCGTAGCCGACAAGAAGCGCGACATCGAGCGCATCCGCCAGACCCTGACCAGCGCGGTCAATCTGGAAAAGGTCGTGCGCGGCACCCGCCTCGGCAACACCATCGCCTCGCCCAGCCAGATGGAGCAGGCGGTGCTCCAGCTGGGCAACAAGGTGAAGGTCGTCAGCCAGGAGGACAATCTTTTCGAGATCAGCGCCACGGCTGACTATCGCTCGTTCTCGGACGCCGAAAACGCCAAGTTCTCGCGCGAGATCGCCCAGAAGATGATCGACATCTTCCGCGAGGAAAACCTCTCGGGCGACAAGGGCGACATGGTCGAGACGATCAGTTTCGTGAACCAGCAGCTGCGCCAGCGCGAGAAGGAACTGGAAAGCGCCGAACAGCGCCGCACCGCCTTCGAGGCGCAGCATCCCGAACTGGCGCAAGGCGGCGTGGCGGTGGTGCAGCGGCTCGATGCCTCGCGCACCCAGCTGCGCGACGTCGAGGCCGATCTCATCGCCGCGCAGAGCGCGCTGGCGGCCATGGACGGACAGCTCTCCAGCATCCCGCGCACGATCCCGGGGGCAGGCGGCGGCGGTGCCGCAGCGGCGCTGGCGCGGGCCCAGACGGACCTCGCCTCGATGCGGGCGCGGGGGCTGACCGACAATCACCCCGACGTCATCGCCGCGCGCAACCAGATTGCCGCGCTCAGGGGACCGGCGGCGCAAGAGGCGGCCAGCGGCAGCGGCACGCCGAACCCGGCCTACAGCTCGCTCCAGTCGATCCGGGCCGAGCGCCAGGCCTCGGTGCAGGCGCTGCTCGCCCGCAAGGCCGGGCTCCAGTCCGACATCGCCTCGCTGACGGCATCGGCGATCCAGGACCCGGAACTGGCCACCGAGGCGCAGCGCATCAACCGCGATTACGACGTGCTCAAGGACCAGTACGACAAGCTCCTGCAGGACCGCGAGGAACTGCGCCTGCGCGGCGAAGTGAAGACCGGGCGCGAGGCGGTGAAGTTCCAGGTCGTCGATCCGCCGACGAGCCCGCGCAAGCCGGTGGCGCCCAACCGCCCGCTGCTGCTGCTGGGCGTGCTGATCGCCGGTATCGGTGGCGGCTGCGTGGCGGCCTTTGCGCTCGGCAAGGTGCGTTCGGTGTTCGCCACCAGCGCGGGCCTCGAAAAGGCGACCGGACTGCCGGTGCTCGGCGCGATCTCGCAGCACATGACCGATAGCGCGCGCGCCTTGCGCTGGCGCGGTATCAAGCTGTTCTGCGGTGCCGGCGCGGCGCTTTGCGGTCTTTTTGTTGTCCTGCTCGCGGTGGAGTTCATCCAGCGCGGCACGGTGACGTAAGGTACGTGACGATGACCGACCAGAGCAGCGTTGCCCGGAGCACCCCCATCATGGCCGACGACACCGAACCCAAGCCGCGCCCCCGCGAGTCCTTGCTCGAGCGGGCGGCAGGCCGCTTCGATTTCGCGCGCGTGACGCCGCCGGTGGTTCCTCCCGTGGCGGCGCCGGTCGCTGGCCCGGAGCCTCGCCCGGAGCCTAGCGCCGCCGTTGCGCCGGTAACCAGGCCGCTGGCGGACTTGCCTGCCTCGGATATTCCCGAACCCGCCGCAATTCCCGAACCCGCCCCAGTTCCCGAACCCGCAGAGCCGCTCATGGCGCCGCCGCCCGAGGCCGCGCCGTTCGCTCGTCCGCTTGCCGATGCCCGATTGCTTCCGGTGGTCTTTTCCGGTCCCCGCCACCCGGTGGATCGCGAGCATTTGCGCGCGCAGGGGCTGATCGAGCCGGAAGGCGCGGTAAGCGCGCTCCTCGAAGAGTTCCGTATCGTCAAGCGTCGGTTGCTGGTCCAGGCCGCCGACCTGCGCCGCCAGAACGCCGGTCCCGCGGCCCAGCGCATCCTGATCGGCTCGCCGCATCCGGGCGAGGGCAAGACCTACTGCGCGCTCAACCTTGCGCTGGCAATCGCGGCGGAGAAGGAAAGCGAGGTGCTGCTGGTCGATGCCGACTTCGCCAAGCCCTCGATCCTCTCGGCGCTGGGGCTGCCGGGCGGCCCGGGCCTGATGGACGCCCTGATGGACGAGAGCATCGACGTCGCCGACTGCGTGCTGGGCACCGACGTGCCCGGTCTCTGGGTGCTGCCCGCGGGCGATACCACCGTCAACGACAGCGAATATCTGTCCTCCTCGCGCGCGGCGGAAGTGCTGAACCGGCTGACCGAGGGCACCACGCGCCGCATCGTCATCTTCGATTCCCCGCCGGCGCTGGCCGCATCGCCCGCCGCCGAACTGGCCAAGCATGTCGGCCAGGCGGTCGTGATCGTGCGGGCGGACCGCACCGGGCAGGGCGCCATCGACGATGCGGTGTCGCTGCTGGCGGCCTGTCCCAACGTGCAACTGCTGCTGAACGGCGCGCAGTTCAGCCCGAGCGGACGACGTTTCGGTGCCTACTACGGGTATAGCGGATGAAGCCTGTCCATGTTCTCTCCTGCCTGGCCGGTGTGCTGGGGGCGGCGCTGCTGGCGCCCTCGGGCGGCGCGGCGCAGACGATCGGTTACGATGCGACCGCGGCGGGCGGTGGCGCAAGCGCCGAGGGCGATGCCGTGTCCGACAAGGCATCGCGCCGCAGCGGGAACGGCAAGAAGGGCGGGCGCCGTCTGGAAGTCACGCCCTACATCGAAGTCGACCAGGTCGTCACCGCCGAGCTTTCGCCGGGCAATGACGTGCTGACCTGGACGCAGCTTTCGGTCGGCGCCGATGCCAGCATTTCGGGGCGCAACAACGCGCTGTCGGCCTCGGTCCGCTACCAGAAGCAGATCGGCTGGGGCAAGGCGCGGGACGGGGACATCATCAGCGGCGTCGCGCGCGGCTATACCACGCTGCTGCCCGGCCTGACGCTGGAGGCGGGGGCGCTCGCCACCCAGTCGCGTGTCGGGAACGACGGTTCGGCCCTGTCCGGCGGCCTCGTGCCCGGCTCCTCGCGCACCAACATCTATTCGCTCTACGGCGGCCCTTCGTACCAAACGCGCGCGGGCGACATCGATCTCAAGGCGAACTACCTGCTCGGCTATACCCAGGTGGAGCAGCCCAATGCCTACGTGGTCGCACCCGGCAGCGATGCCGCCGACATCTTCGACCACAGCGTGTCGCAGATGGCGAATGTCGAGGCGGGGGTGAAGCCGCATGTGGTGGCCCCGGTCGGGCTCGGCGTCGGCGGCAGCTTCTATCAGGAAGACGTCTCCAACCTCGACCAGCGCGTGCGCGACCTGCAGGGGCGGGCCATGGTCACGGTGCCGGTCAGCCGCACCGTGCAGGTGGTCGGCGCGCTGGGGTACGAGGATGTCGAGGTGTCCAGCCGCGACGTCCAGCGCGATGCCGCCGGCAACCCGGTGATCGGCAGCAACGGCCGTTACAAGACCGACAAGAGCGCGCCGCGCGAACTGGCCTACGACGTCAGCGGCCTGCTGTGGGATGCGGCGGTGATGTGGCGGCCGAGCCCGCGCACGTCGCTTTCGGCCCATTTCGGGCGACGGTACGGCGGCACGGCCTATGGCGGCACGCTGGCCTGGGCGCCCAACGACCGCAGCAGCCTGAGCCTTGCGGTCTACAACAACCTTTCGGCCTTCGGCGGCCAGCTCAACCGGACGCTCGATTCGCTGCCGGACGATTTCACGGTGGTGACCGATCCGGTGACGGGGGACCTGCGCGGCTGCGTGTCCTCGATCGATGGCAGCAATTGCCTTTCCGGCGCGCTGGGCTCGGTGCGTTCGGCGGTGTTCCGCTCGCGCGGGTTCGCGGCGAGCTATGCCACGCGGATCGGCCGTCTCGATGCCGGGATCGGCCTCGGTTACGATCGGCGCAGCTATATTGCCCGGGAGGATTCCATCCTCGCCGCCGCCAACGGCGTGGTCGACGAGAACTGGTGGCTGAGCGCCTACCTGTCCGGCCGCCTCGGCCGCGAGGCGGGCTGGTCGACGAGTGTCTATGCCAACCTGCTGTCCAGCAACGACCCGCTGACCGGCGACAGCATGGGCTATGGCGCCAGCCTCTCGTATTATCGGATGCTTGCGCGGCGATTGCGCGCTACTCTGGCCGTGAGCATCGACGGATCGAGCCGCGATGACGCCTTGATCGACGATTACTGGACCGCATCGGCCCTCGCCGGGCTGCGGTACAGTTTTTAAGAATTTCGCGGGAGAACAGCGAAATGTTCGAAGACTTCTACGGGCTCAGGGCGAGGCCTTTCCAACTCACCCCCGATCCGGCGTTCTATTTCGAGAGCGCGACGCACCGCAAGGCGCTGTCCTACCTGGGCTACGGTCTGGCGCAGGGTGAGGGCTTCGTGGTCATCACCGGCGAAGTCGGTGCGGGCAAGTCGACACTGGTCGCGCACCTGATGGCGACCATCGATCCCGCGCGCCTCACGGCGGCGCTGGTCGTGACCAGCGCGCTCGACGGCGAGCAGATCGTCCATGTCGGCGCGCAGGCCTTCGGGCTGGCGGTCGAAGGCCATGACAAGGCCTCCGCGCTCGGCGCGATCGAGAGTTTCCTCCACGCCGAGGCGCGCGCCGGACGGCGCTGCCTGCTGATCGTCGACGAGGCGCAGAACCTCTCGGTCGCCGCGATCGAGGAACTGCGCATGCTGTCCAACTTCCAGCTTGGCGCGCATCCGCTGCTGCAGACCCTGCTGCTGGGCCAGCCCGAGTTCCGCCAGTTGCTGCTTGAAAGCGACCAGCTCGAACAGCTGCGCCAACGCGTGATCGCGACCCATCACCTGACCGCGATGACCGCCGAGGAAGTGCGCGGCTATATCGAGCATCGCCTTGCCTGCGCCGGATGGCAAGGCAGCCCGAGCTTCGACGAGGCGGTCCACGCCCGCATCCATGCCGCCACCGGCGGCATCCCGCGCCGGATCAACCAGGTGCTGAACCGCCTGCTGCTGCTCGGCGCGGTCGAACAGCGTTCGCGGATCGAGGTGGCGATGCTGGAGGAAGTGCTGGGCGAACTGGATGACGACGGCGCGATCGCGCTGGTCGCTCCCCAGGCCAGGGCGGCGCAACCGCTTCAGCCGGTGCCGGTCGCTACCGTAGCCGAACAGGTGGCACAGGCGCCCGCCGGCGCCGACCCTGATGCGACGGCGGCAGCGGCGGCGGCAGCAATGATCGAGGCGGCACTGGCGCACCGCGATGCCCAGATCGACGAATTGCAGCAGGCGGTGCTGGAAGTCGCGGCGTCTGCCGAACATGCGCGCCGGGTTGCATCCGAAAGCGGCGCTTCGGCGCACGACGGGGCGCTGGCCAGCGCGCTGCAGGAGCAGCTTGTCGATGCCCGGGCGCACATCGCCCGCCTTGAAGCGCGGATCGAGGAGCAGGAGGCCACGCTGCGCCACATGCTGACGATGCTGATCGAATGGTTCGAGGGCGGCGAGCAACGCGCCGCCGCCTGACGGCACCCGAGAACAGAGCACACGGAGTGCGAGACATGACGGACACGCGGCCGGTCGAGGCGCGCACGGTCAGTGCGCTTACGGTCGATGCGCTTACGGTCAATGCGCTTACGGTCGATGTCGAGGACTGGTTTCAGGTCGGTGCCTTCGAGACCGTGATCGACCGCGCGGACTGGCCTTCGCTGCCCTGCCGCGTCGAGCGTAACTGCGAGGAGATTCTCGCGCTCTTTGCCGAGGCGGGCGTCGTCGGCACGTTCTTCACGCTGGGCTGGATCGCCGAGCGCCATCCGGCGGTCGTGCGGCGCATCGTCGAGGCCGGGCACGAGATCGCCAGCCATGGCTGGGATCATGAGCGCGTGTTCCGCATGGACGCGCGCCGCTTCGGGGAAGACCTGTCGCGCGCGCGGCGCACCATCGAGGATGCGGCGGGCGCGGCGGTCACCGGTTACCGCGCGCCGAGCTTTTCCATCGACGCGCGCACGCCCTGGGCTTTCGATGTGCTGGCCGAGCAGGGCTACCGCTATTCCTCCAGCGTCGCGCCGGTCGTCCACGATCATTACGGCTGGCGCGAGGCGCCGCGCTTTGCGTTCCATCCGCTCCCCGGCCGCGACTTCGTCGAAATCCCGGTGACCACGGCGCTGTTCGCCGGGCGCCGACTGGCGGCGGGCGGCGGCGGTTTCTTCCGGGTGCTGCCTTACGGTTTTTCGCGCTGGGCGATCCGGCAGGTGAACGGCGAGGGGCGCCCGGCGATCTTCTATTTTCACCCCTGGGAAATTGATCCCGGCCAGCCGCGCGTGGACCAGGCGCCGCTGCGCTCGCGGCTGCGCCACTATACCAATCTCGGCGTGATGGCCGACAAGCTGCGGCGGCTGGTGGGGGAATTCCGCTGGGGCCGGATGGACGAACTGGCCGCGCGTGAAGCCCTGCGGGCGACGGCGCTGGCCGCATGAACGCGCCCTTCGTGCTGCCAGGCAGCATGCGCCTGCTCGATCTGGACGATCCCGGCGAACTGGCGCGGATCGAGGGCTTTCTCGCCCGGCACCATGGCGCGTCTGCGTTTCACCGGCCCTGCTGGTTCGTCTCGGTGGCCCGCGCCACCGGCAATCGCGCGCTGGCTCTGGTGCAGCAACGCGGGGACGAGATCGTTGCTTTCCTGCCGCTCGATGCCATCCATTCGCCGGTCTTCGGACGCCTGCTCGCCTCCAGCGGCTTTGCCGTGGGCGGCGGCCTGCTGACCACGCCGGACGCCGACGAGGGGGCCGTCTTCGCGGCGCTGGAGGAACTGGCGCTGCGCCTCTCGTGCCCGTCGATCGAACTGCGCGGCGGCGTGCTGCCCGAAGCCCGCGGCGGATGGTCGCTCAAGCGCGAAAGCCACTGCAACTTCGCGCGCGCGCTGGCGGCGGATGACGAGGCCGAATTGCTCGCCATTCCCCGCAAGCAGCGGGCGGAAGTGCGCAAGGGCCTGGCGGGCGATCTGCAGGTCGAGACCGGCTGCGGCGAGCGGGACCGGGCGGCGCACTATGCTGTCTTCGCTGAAAGCTATCGCAATCTCGGCACTCCGGTATTCCCGCGGGCGCTGCTTGATTCTGTGATCGACGGTTTTGGAGACGATGCCGACATTCTCACCGTGCGCCATGGCGGCGAACCGGTGGCCAGCGTCATCACGCTCTATCATCGCGGCGCTGCAATGCCCTACTGGGGCGGGGGCACCCATGCCGCACGGGGGCTGCGCGCCAACGACCGCATGTATTTCGAACTCATGCGCCACGCCCGCGGGCGCGGCTGCAGTCATTTCGATTTCGGCCGCTCGAAAACCGGCAGCGGGGCCTATCATTTCAAGCGCAACTGGGGCTTCGAACCCGAGCCGTTGAGCTACGCCACCTGGACCGCCCCCGGGGCGAGGACGCGTGATGCCGATCCGACCAGTGCCGGGCTCTCGTTGCAGATCAAGGTCTGGCAAAAATTGCCGCTCGCGGTGGCCAATCGGTTAGGGCCGCTGATCGCCCGCGGGATCGGATGATGGAAATCCTGTTCCTCGCTCACCGTATCCCGTTTCCGCCCGATCGCGGCGACAAGATTCGCTCCCATCACGTGCTTAGGTGCCTTTCAGCCATGGCTCAGGTGCATCTAGGTTGCTTTGCGGATGACCCCGAAGACCGCGCCTGCGAAGGCGATCTGGCGGCCATGGCGACCAGCCACCTGTTGCTCGAACGCCGCAAATCCCTGCCGGTCGCGGGGCTTGAGGCGTTGGCCGGCGGGCTGCCGATCAGCGTCACCGCGTTTCGCGACCATCGCATGACGCGCTGGGTGGAAAAGACCCTCCGCGAGCGTCCGATCACTGCTATCTATCTGTTTTCCGGGCAGATGGGGCAATATGTGCCCGATGATTTTTCCGGCCGGGTGATCGCCGATCTGGTCGATGTCGATTCGGCCAAGTTCGAGGCCTATGGCGCCGCGGGACGGGGTTTCCGGGCCTGGATGGAGCGGCGTGAAGGCCGCCTGCTGCGTGCCGAGGAAAGCCGGATCGCCCGTCGTTCCCACACCACGCTACTGGTCAGCGAAGCCGAGGCGGCGCTGTTCCGCCAGCGCCTCGATGATCTGCAATGCGCGGTCGCTGCACTGGGCAACGGGATCGACAGCGCGTTCTACGATCCCGCCGTGGTCATACCGGAGCCGGAGATGGCGGGCTGGCCCGCACCGCGCCTCGTGTTTACCGGACAGATGGACTACGCGCCCAATATCGCCGCCGCAGAGCGGGCGATCGGGCGGATCATGCCATTGGTTCGGAAACGTTTTCCCGGTGCGAGCTTTCATGTGGTCGGCCGCAATCCCCCGGCGTCGCTGACCCGGCATGACGGACGGGACGGCATCCGCATCTGGGGGCGTGTCGCTGACGTGCGGCCTTTCCTGGCCGCCGCCGACATGGCGCTGGTGCCGCTCGAAATCGCGCGCGGCGTGCAGAACAAGGTGCTCGAGGCGATGAGCATGGGCTTGCCGGTAGTGCTGTCGCCGGGGGCCGCCACGGGTATCGCGGCGCAGGATGGCCGCGAATTTCTGGTTGGAACCGACGATGCTGCCCTTGCGGAAGCGATCTGCGCGCTGGCCGCTGCGCCGTCGCGGGCACGCAGCATTGGTCTTGCGGCGCGAGGGTGGATCGACGCCCACGCCGGCTGGCCCGCCGCGCTTGCAGGGCTTCCCGCGCTACTGGGCTTGAGCAAGCCGGGCATCAGCGATGCCGCCTGAGTCGATGCCGCTCGAAAATCGTTCCTTCCTGCAGGCAATACCCGCCCCATGGCGCAAGGCGCTCCTGCGGTTGGCCGCGTCATGGCTGGCGCTGCTGGCGGTCTTTCACGCCGATTGGACCGCGATGGCCCGTCAGTGGTGGGAGATATCGACCTACAATCATGTTCTGCTGATCCTGCCGATCATTGGCTGGCTGGTCTGGCAGCGGCGCGGCGAACTCGCGCTGTTGACGCCTTCGTGCTGGTGGCCGGGCCTGCTTTTCGTGGCAGGAGCTGCCTTCGTGTGGCTGCTGGGCGGCATTTCGGGGCTCGACCTGGCGCGGCAGGCGGGGGCGGTAGCGCTCTTGGGGGCGGTCGTTCCCCTGCTGCTGGGGCCGCAAGTGATGGCGGGGCTGCTGTTTCCACTCTGTTACATGGCGCTCCTCGTTCCTTTCGGCGAGGAACTTGTCGAAGTGCTGCAAACGGTGACAGCCAAGATCACCGTTGCACTGACCCATTTTTCGGGCGTTCCGGCCCAGATCGACGGAGTTTTCATCGATACTCCGGCAGGCCTGTTCGAAGTGGCCGAGGCCTGCTCGGGCGTTAAGTTCCTGATCGCGATGTTTGCTTTTGGGGCGCTGGCCGCGAATGTGTGCTTCGTTCGCTGGCGCCGGCGTCTGGTGTTCATGGCCGCCTGTATTGTCGTGCCGATCCTTGCCAACGGCGCGCGGGCATGGGGAACGATCTATGCCGCGCAGTTCGTTGGCGTCCAGAAAGCCGCGGGTTTTGACCATATCGTCTATGGCTGGATATTCTTCGCGCTGGTGCTTGCTGCGGTGATCGCCGGAGGCTGGCGTTTCTTCGATCGGCCGCTCGACGTGCCGATGATCGATGCCGCGCGCATCGCGGCAAGTCCGTTCCTGTCCCGCATGGCGACCGCGACGATCGCCGCGACAGGCGCTTTGCTTGGTCTGGCTGCTCTGATCGGTGCGGTCCTGTGGTGGGCGGTAACGGCAGAGCGGTTGGCGGCGCCACTGCCTGCGGCCATAGACCTGCCTGAAGTTCCCGGATGGCACCGGGTCGATTATGCCCCGACGATCTGGTGGGAGCCGCGTGCGGGCGGCGCGGGCCACCGCCTGTTGGGACGCTATGCCGATGAGAGCGGGCATGCCGTGGACGTCTTCTATGCGCTTTATGCCGGGCAGGGCGAGGGGCGGGAGGCTGGCGGTTTCGGGGAGGGGGCGCTCATGCCATCCAGTCCCTGGGCCTGGCAGGGCAAAGGGCCGGACTTCGCGGATGCGCGCAGCGAGCGCCTGCTGGGACATGGCGAGGTCGAGCGACTGGCGGTGACGTGGTATCGCACCGGCCCGGTGACGACCGGGAGCAACTCGCGCCTTAAGCTGGCGGTAATCGCCGACCATCTCCTGCTGCGGGCGCGTCCGACTGCCATGCTCATCGTTTCCGCAGAAGAAGGCCATCATGGTCCTCGTGCTGCGGACGCGATTGGCCGGTTCCTTGCCGCGACGGGTTCCCCGGGGCGCTGGATGGACCGCACTGCCAAGCTCCGCTAGGCACAGCGCTTATGTGCGGAATAGCCGGTATCTACCATCTCGAAACGCCCAAGCCGGTCGATCCGGCGCGGGTCGAGGCCCTGTGTGACGCGATAGCCCATCGCGGGCCGGACGGGCAGGGGGTATGGACCGCACCCGGCGTGGCGCTTGGCCATCGCCGGCTGTCGATCATCGACCTTGAAGGATCTCCCCAGCCGATGGCCTCGCTCGACGGCAGGGCGATGCTGACATTCAACGGCGAGATCTACAATTTCCGGGAATTGCGCCGCGAATTGGCAGGCTATGGGGCGCGCTTCCGTACCGAAGGGGATAGCGAGGTCATTCTCGCGGCGTGGCAGCGCTGGGGCCCCGAGTGCGTCACACGCCTCCACGGCATGTTCGCCTTCGCCATTTATGATCTGGACGCTCGCACGCTGTTCCTGGCGCGCGACCGGCTGGGTGTGAAGCCGCTCCATTATGCATCGCTGAGCGATGGGAGCCTGGTCTTCGGTTCGGAACTGAAGTCCTTGCTGGCGCATCCGCTGCTGCGGCGCGAGGTCGATCCGCTGGCGGTCGAGGACTACCTTGCCTGGGGCCACGTGCCCGACACGCGCGCGATCCTCAAGGGCGTCTCCAAGTTGCCGGCCGGGCACTCGCTGTTGCTGCGCCATGGTGCCCCGGTGCCGAAGCCCGTGCAGTGGTGGGACGTTTCGTTTGCCGAGCGCCGCAAGGGCAGCGTCGCCGACCTGGAAGCCGAATTGCTCTACCTGATGCGCGAGGCCGTCACGTCGCGCATGGTGGCCGATGTACCGCTGGGCGCGTTCCTTTCGGGCGGGGTGGACAGTTCCAGCGTGGTGGCGCTGATGGCGGAAGTCAGCGCCCGTCCGGTGAGAACCTGCTCGATCGGTTTTGATGTCGCGGCGCTGGACGAGAGTTCCTATGCCGAAGACGTGGCCCGCAGGTTTGCCACCGATCATGTGTCGCGGCGGGTCTCGCCGGATGATTTCACGGCGATCGACCGTCTTGCCGCGATGTTCGACGAACCTTTCGCCGACGCATCAGCCTTGCCGACCTGGCGGGTCTGCCAGCTTGCACGCGAATCGGTGACCGTTGCCCTCTCGGGAGACGGGGCAGACGAGGCTTTTGCCGGTTACCGCAGGCACGTGTTCCAGCACAGCGAGGATCGGGTGCGGGCGCTGCTTCCACAGGGCCTGCGCGGTCCCGTGTTCGGCGCGCTCGGACGGGCTTGGCCGAAGGCGGATTGGGCACCGCGGCCACTGCGGGCCAAGGCTACGCTTCTCTCGCTCGCTGCTGACAGCGCTACCGGATACGCGCGCGCCATCGGTGTCACGCCGCCGGAACTGCGCGAAACGCTCTATTCCGAGACGTTTCATCGTCTGCGGGGCGACTATCGTGCCGAGGACGGGGTGACGCAACTCATGCGAGAAGCACCTGCGCGGTCCGGGCTGGACCGCGCGCAGTATGCGGATCTCAAGCACTGGTTGCCCGGCGATATCCTGACCAAGGTCGACCGTACGAGCATGGCAGTCGGGTTGGAAGCGCGCGAGCCGTTGCTGGACCACCGCCTCATCGAATTTGCCGCGAGCCTGCCCGAAGCGATGCGCGTACAAGGGGGGCAGGGCAAGTGGCTGATGAAGCGGACGATGCGCCGCGTGCTTCCCGATCCTATTCTTTATCGTCCCAAACAGGGGTTCGTAACGCCGATCGCGCAATGGCTACGCGGACCTTTGGCGGGAGCGGCCCGCGATATTGCCACCAGTGCGACACTCACCCGCACAGGATGGTTCGATTCTCGGCGTATTTCTGAACTTACAGAAGCGCATATCGGTGGAGTTTCGGACCATTCGAGACTGCTGTGGCAACTTCTGATGCTGGATAAGTCCCTGGCAGGTTTGGGAATCGCCTAGGCCGTAAACTCATAAACGGCACCATCGAGGTTTGAAGCAAAATGATTCAGCGTGAGGAAGGAAGGCGACGGAATATGTCGATATTTCTAGGCTTCCTGACGCAGCGATGGACCATTTTGGGCAAGCGAAGCTTACCGCAAGGTAAACCCCGAAGGGGCGTCCAAATGGCTTACATCTCGAACCGAAGCGGCCTTGGACGGGCAACCAGCCCGCCCGGCGGCCGATTCGGCCCGAGTTGTTCGCCATTTGGGCGCCTCGATGGTGCCGTTTATGAGTTTACGGCCTGGATGATGCGCCTGCGAAGCAATGCCTTGGGGATGCACACTCTGCGGACAGTTGCGTGGTGGATGCTATCATGCATCGTCACCAATCATCGTGAACGTAGATTAACCTAACCTATTCTTAGGATCTTCGGCTTAGGTCGAGTGTCCAGGCCTCATCACGGGACGTGCATGAAGACAGTAGGTCGCCAATGTCGGACGCAACAGCGCGTATGTCTCGCGCCTCGCGAAACCGTGCGCGATGCTGCCATGGGTGAGAACACCGATGGCTGACTTGTTCGCGCGCTTAGCCAAGATCTGGAAAAGTCCTCGCTTCAGGATCGTTTTCTGGGCGGCGTTCACCGGCGTGCTGTTTGGCGTCACAGAAGTCGGGTTGCCGTTGGAGGACATCGCCGTCAACGGACGCACGATGTTGCGCAGCCATCCATCCGATGGCCAGATCGTGATCGTCCTGCAGGACGAGCGGACACTCCAGGAACTGGGGACTTACGATATCACCCGCGGACAGGATGCGACGACCGTGCGCAACCTCTTTGCGAGCGGTGCCAAGCGCGTGTTTTTCGATCGGACGCTGGCCTACATCAATGAGGATAAGGGCACGAACGCCTTTATCGACACCCTCAAGGCCAATCAGGGCAGGATCTTTCTGGGGGCCTTGCCCAGCAGCGACGGTGCCCATGGCAATTATGCCGGCATGGTCCCGGCAGCGGCCTTCCGGGCGAACGTCGATGTCGTGTCCCTGCTGGCGCTCAACCACCCGTTCAATCTCAGCATGAGCCTTCCGTTCGCTTCGGACAGCCCGATCGGCAAGATCCCGGGATTGGCGGCCAGGATTGCCGGCGTGTCCGGTTCGATCGATCGCGTGTTCCGCCCCGACTATTCGATCGATCATACGACGATACCCACGGTAAGCTACGTCGATGTCATGAAGGGGCGTGCCGATCCGCGGATCGTGCGCGGCAAGGATGTCATCATCGCGCCAAGCGCGGACGTCTATCACGACATTCATCCGCTGCCCACGCAGGGTTATACGCCAGGGGCGTTTTTCCATGCGATTGCGGCGGAGACGCTGAAGCACGGTGTCCCGCTGGAATTGGGATGGCTTCCTGCGTTTCTGCTGGTGTTGGTCGTGATCATTACCGGCGTTGGCCGCGGGCGTTCGCTGGATGTCTATCGCTTCACCGGACTTGTGGCCATTCTTGTGGCCGCGCCGCTGGCGCTCGACGGGCTGCGCATTCAGATCGACATCGTTCCCGCCATAGCGATGGCGGCAGTGGCGGTCTTCCGGATGCGCCATCTCGACAAGGTGGAAGTCGCGGGCGAAACCAATGCAGGTTCCGGCCTGCCGAGCGTGCAGGTGCTGCGCAAGTATGACGCCGTTTCGAGCCGCATCCTGGTGGCGCTCAAGATCCGCAACTATTCGGCGATCATCGGCAGTTTCGCCGGCGAGGTCGAGGCCCAGATCGCGCACGAAATCGTCCGGCGCATCCGCATCAGCGACAGCCAGGTGGTGGTCTATCACGAAGGCGGAATGTTCCTCTGGCTGTCGACCATCCGCAGCACCTTCGACCTTTTCGAGAATCTCGAAGGCCTCCACCGCATCGTTCAGAACGGCATTCAGGTCGGCGGGCTCGACATTGACCTGTCGTTCAACTGCGGCATTGATTCCGAGTTCGACCGCCCGGTGTCGAGCCGTGTCGCCAGTGCCATGCAGTCGGCCGAGGAGGCGGTTCGCAACGATGAGCTCGTCTACAAGTACGACAGCCACAAGCACGAGGCCCGTTGGGAAATCTCGTTGCTGACCCAACTCGACCGCGCCATCGACAATGGCGAGGTATGGGTCGCGTATCAGCCCAAGCTGGATGTCGCGTCCAATCGCGTGACCGGTGCCGAGGCACTGGTTCGCTGGACGCATCCCGAACGCGGGCCGATCAGCCCGGACAAGTTCATTCGCATCGCTGAGGAATTCCACCGGATCGAGCGTATCACGCGCTTTGTTGTCAACGATGCCGTTCGTGCCGCCGTCGAGCTTCGCCGTCAGGGCCTCGAACTCTCGATGTCGGTCAACATTTCGGCGCAGCTGCTGCGTAATCCGGGCTTGCCGGGCATGATCCTCGAGATTCTTGCCGTCCATGGGCTTGAGCCGGAGAAGCTCACGCTGGAGATCACGGAGACCGATCGTCTCGATCGCAGTTCGCGGACGTTCCAGATGTTGCAGAAGCTTGTCCAGGCGGGGCTGCGGCTCTCGATTGACGATTTCGGAACCGGTAACGCGACGATTGACTACCTGCGCTACCTGCCTGCTACGGAAGTCAAGATCGACAAGGTCTTCGTCCAGGCGATGGAGGCAAACAAGGAGGACCTCCTGCTGGTGCAGTCGATCGTCGAGATGGCGCACTCGCAGGACCGCACTGTTGTCGCCGAAGGCGTGGAAACCCTTGCCGCTCTCGAGATTCTCAAGGGCATGAACTGCGACACCATCCAGGGATACTACGTCTGTCGTCCCGTCCCATTCCGGGATTTGCTGGCGGAAATCAAGGAGCGGGAAGCGAGGCGAACTGGTTAAAAAAGTCTTGATGACCCTTTAACCTATTGTTATCCATTGTGTCAGCCGCGAAACAGCGGTGGTTCACATGGGGTAACTACAATGACCAAGGGTCTTTACAGCTGGTACTGGGGCGGCCTCGGCGGCCGTTAATCCTTTAAGTACTTTGCGGCGTTTCACGGTCATGGCCGTGAAACGCCGTAACTGAATCAATAAAAATTGACGGAATTCTGGGATATTTTGAGGGCTTGTCCTTCCTCCTATCTCATGATCACCACCTTCAGGCAGCGCCCTCCTAGACGGATCGGGCGCTTTAATTTTGCCTGGGCCTGAGGTGATGAATGCGTCAGGCAAGCGTTTTCCCGGCCAGCACGTAAAGGGTCTGGGGGAGAATCGTTAACCGCAGGGAAGCAGCGTTAACCCCATTGAAGCGCGGAGACGCTTCCCGAAGGGTGGACCGGCAGGGGCGTTTCAATATTTTAACGAATTGGTTGAGGGGAATGCGCTGCTTGGCGCGATGCCATCTCGGCGGCCAATCGGTAGCGTGTTTACGCTGACATGAAATTGGCGATTGTCGAAGGAGACGCCAGGCTGCGATGTCGCGGGCAGGGGCCAATGAGGCCGTCAGGATGGTTGCCGAACTGCGAGACTCTGAGGCAGCGCACCGATTGCGAGTAGGATCGGACCTGTTCTTGGCGCCAGAGTGACTTCCGCAGTCTGACGGAAAAGCACGCCATCCCCTTCTCGGCATGCGGGGCGATTACGCTTCTCGCGCAAACCGGAAGGCGTGGCTAGAGCAGTTTCCGATCCGACTGCATCGGATCAACCACTCTAAGACTTTGGTTTTACGCGTTTTCCGAGTCACCAGGTAATTCCACCTGATTAGAAAACGCTCTAACCGCCTGCCTGACTATCTTGCGTATATACGGGTGGGAGTAACGCCCCTTCATCGATGGTGCCGCTACCTTGCTGGCGCGACGTCAGCACAATGCCCGCGATCCGGCTCGGCGATGGATGGTGGATTGCAGAACGCATGAAATGTCGTCCCGCCGGCGGTCAGTCTTCGCCGTGGCCTTTGGCGAGATATTCCGCGCTCTGCATCTCGTTGAGGCGGCTGACAGTGCGCTCGAACTCAAAGCGTCCGTCGCCCGCGGCATAGAGATCCTCAGGGATGGCGTCGGCTGCAGCGATCAACTTGACCTTGTGCTCGTACAGCGCGTCGATCAGCGTCACGAAGCGTGCGGCTTCGTTGCGGCGGTCGGGCCCCATCTTGGGGATGCCGACGACGATCACCGTGTGGTAGGCGCGGGCAACCGCCAGATAGTCGGCCGCACCCCGCGCCTCGCCGCAAAGGCGCTTGAAGCTGAACACGCCTACGCCCTTGAGGCTCTTGGGGACGTGCAGCAAGCGGCCGCCGCCGACATCCAACTCGGCCGACGGCACATGCTCGCTATCCTCCGGGGGATAGTCGGTCAGGCGGTAGAAGGCTTCGCGGGTCTGGTTCGTGGCTTCCTCACCCAGCGGACAATGCCAGGTGGCCATGCCACCGAGGCGGTGCAGGCGATAGTCTGTCGGGCCGTTGAGCGTCAGTACGTCCAGTTCCTTCTCGATCAGATCGATGAAGGGCAGGAAATGCTCGCGATTGAGACCGTTCTTGTAGAGGTCCTTCGGTGCTCGGTTCGAGGTGGTGACGATGGTCACGCCCTCGTTTACGATCATGTGCGTGAACAGCCGGCTCATGATCATGGCGTCGGCAGAGTTGTTGACGACCATCTCGTCGAACGCGAGGCAACGCACATCGCGTGCGATTGCGGCGGCAACCGGTGGGATGGGGTCGCCGGTTTCCTTCTTGCGTTCTTCACGGAGACGGGCGTGAACTTCGAGCATGAAGGCGTGGAAATGGATGCGGCGCTTTTCAGGCATGTCGAGCGTGTTGTGGAACAGGTCCATCAACATCGACTTGCCGCGTCCGACGCCGCCCCACATGTAGAGGCCGCGGGGCGGGGCGGCCTTCTTGCCCAGAAGCTTGCCGAATAGCCCGGAGGCCGCGTTGGCCTTGTAGAGCTCGCGCTGGAGGCGATCCAGACGCTGCGCGGCAGCGGCCTGCTCCGGGTCGGAGCGAAGCTCGCCGGTCGCAACCAGCGTTTCGTAGCGTTCAAGCATGGCAGTCATGGCAGGGTGTGCTTGCGGATGGTCGCGACGGCGACGACACGGCGCCCGCCCGCCCGAAAATCGGGCCGGCATAGCGCTGGGTCAATGCGAATCACGAGAGATCCGGGGGCGGCAGTCAGGTCGATCAGACCTGACGTTCGGCCTGCATCTTCTTGATTTCGGCGATGGCGCGTGCGGGCGAAAGACCCTTGGGGCACACGTTGGCGCAGTTCATGATGGTGTGGCAGCGGTAGAGACGGAAGGGATCTTCCAGCTCGTCGAGACGCTCGCCGGTCATTTCATCGCGGCTGTCGGCCAGCCAGCGGTAGGCCTGGAGAAGGATGGCCGGGCCGAGGAACTTGTCGGAGTTCCACCAGTAGCTCGGGCACGAAGTCGAGCAGCAGGCGCACAGGATGCACTCGTAGAGGCCGTCAAGCTTTTCGCGCTGTTCGGGGCTCTGAAGACGTTCCTTGCCCGAAGGCGTGGTCGAGACGGTTTGCAGCCAGGGACGGATCGAGGCGTACTGCGCGTAGAAGTGCGTGAAATCCGGAACGAGGTCCTTGATCACTTCCATGTGCGGCAGCGGGGTGATGCGGATGTCACCCTTGAGGTCCTCGATCGCGGTGGTGCAGGCGAGGCCGTTCTTGCCGTTGATGTTCATTGCGCAGGAGCCGCAGATGCCTTCACGGCACGAGCGGCGGAAGGTCAGCGAGGGATCCTGTTCGCTCTTCATCTTGATGAGCGCGTCGAGAACCATCGGGCCGCACTTGTCGAGATCGATCTCGAACGTGTCGTAGCGCGGATTCTCGCCCGAATCCGGGTCGTAGCGGTAGACGGTGAACTTCTTGGCGTGCGTCGCACCTTCGGCCTTGTGGACGTTGCCCTGCTTCTTGATCTTGCTGTTGGCCGGGAGGGTGAAGGTCGCCATGAAAGAATCCCCGTGATCTTGCACTGCGGCATGAGCCGCGACAGTTGACCTCCCTCTAGCGATTGTGCGGCGCGTAGCAAGGGCAAGTGTGCATACCATGGCGGATTGCAAGTGCCGTGACGACAAATGCAAGCGCCTGACCGGCGCAAATGTCGCGGACTTGGCCAAATTCACGCGCGGAAACGCTGTTGTTTGAGGGTAGAATGCAGGCGGGGGCGATGGCTCCGCCCACAGGAAGGGGCGGGGTTTGGCATGGGAAAGGTTCAGACCATGATGAAGCGATTTGTAATTGAACGTGATCTCCCGGGGGTTGGCGGCATGAGCGAGTCGGCACTGGGCGGCGCGGCGCGGACTTCGAATGAAGCGCTTGCGAAGGTCGATGGGCTGCAGTGGGAGCACTCCTACGTCGCTGCCGACAAGACATTCTGCATCTATCTAGCTGAGAACGAGGAGCAGATTCGCAGGCATGCCGAACTGTCGGGCTTTCCGGCGACGCGCATCACCGAGGTCGCAAGCGTGATCGACCCGACCACGGAGCGGTGTGTACTTGCCTGATGGGGCAGATCAAAGGCTTGTAGGATAATGAAAAAGCCCCGCATGTTGCCATGCGGGGCTTTGTTCAAGTGTTGGATCTACGGGTAGCAGATCCAGCGGCGTCGATCATTCGCCGAAGGTGCGCTGCCACCAGCCACGGCGCGGCGCGGCGGGTTCGTCGGCGGCTTCCGCAACTTCCACCGAAGCCGGTTCTGCGGCGGGTTCCGCCACCGCTTCGGCAACGGGCTCAACCGGCTCGGCCTTCTTGCGGCGCGTGCGCTTGGGCTTTTCGGCAACCGGAGCTTCCTCGGCGGCGACTTCGGCAACCGTTTCGGCGGGCTCGGCCTTCTTGCGGCGCGTGCGCTTGGGCTTTTCGGCAACCGGAGCTTCTTCGGCGGCGACTTCGGCAGCCGCTTCTGCGGGCTCGGCCTTCTTGCGGCGCGTGCGCTTGGGCTTTTCGGCGACCGGAGCCGGTGCTTCTTCCGCAACCGCTTCGGTCACGGCAGGTGCTTCGACTTCTGCAGCCTCTGCCTTCTTGCGGCGTGGAGCGCGCTTCTTCGGCTTCGGGGCTTCTTCCGCTTCGGGTGCGGCCACTTCGGTGACGACTTCGGCGATGGTTTCCGCAACCGGAGCCTCGACTGCCGGGGCGTCGACTACAGGTGCGGCTTCAGCCTCGAGTCCTTCGTCGCCATCATCACCTTCGGCCGAATCGCCGGCGTTTTCGCCTTCGCCGTTCTCACCATTGCGGCGATTGCGACGGCGGCGACCACCACGGCGGCGGCGCTTGCGGGGCGCTTCGGATTCGTCGTCGTCACCGTTGCCTTCGCTGGCAGGACCCGCGTCGCCGTCGGATCCGACCTCGTCTTCGGCTTCGCTTGCTTCCTCGTCGCCTTCGGCTTCGATTTCAACGTCTTCCGAGGTCTGTTCGTCGCGGCGGTTGCGGCCACGGCGACGCTTGCGGCGCTTGCGGCGCGAACCGCCATCACCGTCTTCGTCGCGGCTGCGCGCTTCCTCGCGCTCTTCTTCCTCGATCTCTTCCTCGTCGTCGATGAAATCATCTTCGACGTCTTCGGCGATCGGCTCGAAGCGGGGCACGAACTCGTTGCGCGGACCGGAAGAGACGACACGCATCTTTGCGCCTTCGTTCTCGCCTTCGGGGATCACTTCCACTGCAACGCCGTAGCGTTCCTCGATGTCGGCAAGGTCTGTGCGCTTGGCGTTGAGCAGGTAGATCGCCGCTTCGGTCGAGGCGAAGAGCGAAACCACGATGCCCTTGCCCTTGGCAGCTTCGTCTTCGATGAGACGCAGTGCCGAGAGGCCGGCCGAGCTGGCGGTGCGGACGAGGCCGGTGCCGTCGCAGTGCGGGCAGGAACGGGTGGTCGCTTCCAGAACGCCGGTGCGCAGGCGCTGGCGGCTCATTTCCATGAGGCCGAAGCTGGAAATGCGGCCCACCTGAATGCGTGCGCGGTCGTTCTTGAGCGCTTCCTTCATCGCCTTCTCGACCTTGCGGACGTTGGAGCCGTACTCCATGTCGATGAAGTCGATGACGACAAGGCCGGCCATGTCGCGCAGGCGAAGCTGGCGGGCGATTTCCTGCGCGGCTTCGAGGTTGGTGGCGACCGCCGTCTGCTCGATGCCGTGCTCCTTGGTGGCGCGG
Organism: Novosphingobium clariflavum; assembly: GCF_026420865.1. Classification (GTDB taxonomy): domain Bacteria; phylum Pseudomonadota; class Alphaproteobacteria; order Sphingomonadales; family Sphingomonadaceae; genus Novosphingobium; species Novosphingobium clariflavum. The sequence continues at coordinate 116,117 of NZ_JAPCWC010000006.1, forward strand.
CCCGAGTTGATGTCGATCGAGACCAGCGCCTCGGTCGGGTTGATGACGATGTAGCCGCCCGAACGCAGCTGCACGACCGGGTCGTACATTGCGGTCAGCTGGTCTTCGGCACCGAAGCGCTGGAAGAGCGGAACTGGATCGGCGTAAGGCTTAACCTTGCGTCCGTGGCTCGGCATCAGGAGCTTCATGAAGTCCTTCGCCGCGCGGTAGCCTTCCTCGCCCTCGACAATCACTTCCTCGATGTCGCGGTTGTAGATGTCGCGGATGGCGCGCTTGATCAGGTCGCTGTCCGAATGGATCAGCGCCGGAGCGGCCGAGCGCATCGTCTGTTCGCGCAGTTCGTCCCAGAGACGGGCGAGATAGTCGAAGTCGCGCTTGATCTCGGTCTTGGTGCGCTGGAGGCCGGCAGTACGGACGATGCAGCCCATCGAGCGCGGGAGTTCCAGCTCGGCGATGATCGACTTCAGGCGCTTGCGGTCCGATGCTGAGCTGATCTTGCGGCTGATGCCGCCGCCATGGCTCGAATTCGGCATGAGCACGCAATAGCGGCCCGCGAGGCTGAGGTAGGTGGTGAGGGCGGCGCCCTTGTTGCCGCGCTCTTCCTTGACGACCTGGACCAGCAGCACCTGACGGCGGTGGATCACGTCCTGGATCTTGTAGCGGCGGCGCAGGGCCATGCGCTTGGCGCGCAGTTCGTCCGCTTCCTTCGAGCGGCCACCACTGCGGCCACCCTGGCGGCGTCCACGACCGCGGCGACCGCGGCCCGAGCTGTCTTCTTCGGCGGCTTCTTCCTCGGCGGCTTCGAAGCCGTTCTCGACGTTGCCGTCCTCGATGGTGGCAACGTGATCCTTTTCGGAAGTGTCGACTTCGGTCAGGCCGCCGTCGGAATAGCCTTCGCCGTCGTAGCCTTCGCCGCCGTCCTCGTCTTCGTCATCACCTTCCGACGCACGCAGCGCGGCTTCTTCCTCGGCGTGGGCGGCTTCTTCCGCCAGCAGGGCCTCGCGGTCCTCCTTGGGGATCTGGTAGTAGTCGGGGTGGATTTCGCTGAAGGCGAGGAAGCCGTGGCGGTTGCCGCCGAAGTCAACGAATGCCGCCTGAAGCGAAGGTTCCACGCGGGTGACCTTCGCCAGGTAGATGTTGCCCTTTATCTGCTTCTTGTCGGCCGATTCGAAATCGAACTCTTCAATGCGATTTCCCTTGAGTACCGCCACCCGCGTTTCTTCTGGGTGGCGCGCATCGATGAGCATGCGCGTTGCCATTGTGTATTCTCCATGCGCGCTCGGTCCCGGCCTCTGGGGCGGTGACGGCGCGATCCTGTTCAGTGGTGTCCGCAAGGATGGCGTGATGCCTGCCGGATGCGAAACTGCCGGATGCGGCAGGGCTCGCCTCGTTGCGGAGCGGGATAAAGATGAAGTCGGAGTGGAGTGCCGCTCCGATTGCGACTCTCTTGTCTGTCGTCCCTCGGGACGTGAGCGTGTCTGCGAGAGCGAGTTCGCGTGGCGATATGAGACACGCGGAAAATTGCGGCCACGCCATGCGCGCCCGTTCGGGCGTCGGCTGGCAGGGCGGCAATTGGCTTCTCATCTCTCGCGTCAACCTGTTCGTGCCGGACGAAATTCTTCCGGTTCTGGCGCCCGGGCCTGTGGCTTTTCCGGTCCTGTGCCGGCGGCATGTAGGCATGCATCGACGGGATTACGAGAACCGGAAGCGTTATTGCCCCGGAACTGAAGGGCCTAGCATTCATGGCCTTGCACGGCAAGCGTGTTGCCGTGCTTTCCTTGCGCTTGCAGCAAGGCTCCGTGCCGAGTCCCGCCAGCGGATGCTGGCTTCGCGGATGGGCGAGCGAACGCCGGAGGACGGGCGTGGTCCTGCCTGATTGATCGGGGGTGCTGTCATTCCTCGCCTTGCGGGGGCAATATCCGGGGGAAAGCATAAGCATGCAGGATTGCCCGGCGGTTGCGACGCACTTAGTCATTCATTCCATGTCGCGCCGTATGCAGTCGATCATGCTACTTTCCGCGCCGATGGCGCTGCTGGCGGCGTTGCCGGTGTTTTATCCGCGGCTGGTGATCTCGGCGCGCGATCTCGATTACGTCGTTCGATTCGACTTGCCTTCCATCGATGCGCCGGTCGATCTGCCGCGCGTCGACGGTCCCGCTGATGCGAGCCGCCCGCTGGTGGTCATCGATGCCGGGCACGGGGGTTTCGATCCGGGGGCAGGCGCGGAAAATGGCGGCGTTCGGGAAAAGACGGTGGCGCTTCAGATCGCCCAGGCGATCCGCCGGAAGCTGCTGGCAGGCGGCGGCGTGCGCGTCGCCCTGACGCGCGATGCGGATCGTTTCATCGCCCTGGGAGACCGTCCCGATGTTGCCCGGCGCTTGAACGCGGACCTGTTCCTGTCGATCCACGCCGATAGCGCCGAGGGTGACACTGCGCGCGGGGCCAGCGTCTACGTCCTGTCGGAAAGAGGGTCGAGCGAGGCGGCGGAGCGTTTTGCTGCGCGCGAGAATCAGGCCGGCAAGGTCAACGGCGTGGCCTTGGCAAAAACCAGCGAGGATGTCGGCGCGATCCTGCTCGACCTTTCGCAGCGCGGTTCTCAGGCCGGCTCCAGCCAGTTCGCGGACCTGTTGCTGCGCGAAATGCGCGACGCAGGTGTCGGGTTGCACCGCGACCAGATCGAGACGGCGGCGCTCGCCGTGCTCAAGGCGCCCGATATTCCCTCGGTGCTGTTCGAGACCGGTTATATCAACAACGCTGACGATGCCCGTTTCCTGACGTCGAAGGAGGGTCAGGATCAACTGGCCCAGGTGGCTGCCAATGCCGTTCGCGCCTGGTTCGCGCGGCGCATCGGGGCGTGATGAAGGCGTGACGGATGGGCATCGTCGAACGTGAAAAGCGCGCGGCGGGGCGTCTCCAGTCTGGCCTAGCGCAAAATCCCCATGCTAGAGGGCGGTCGTAATGACTGACGATATCAGCGAAAACGGCGCCGAGCAGACCCCCGAGGATGCCCACTTCCGCCTGCGTCGCGGCGCCCGTGCCGCCATTTCCGGTCGCTTTGCGGGGCTGCGCAAGGCGTGGCGTGAACGCAAGTGGTTGCGTAGGTTCGGCTATCTTGCCGGCGCGGGCTGCATTGCGTTCGGCGGGCTCTACGTAGTCGTTGCCCACGATTTACCTGATGCGAACAAGCTGCTCGAGTATCAGCCGCCGCTGCCGACGATGGTGCGCGGCGGTGATGGCGCTATCGTCTACAGCTATGCGCGAGAGCGCCGCGTGCAATTGCGGTTCGTCGACTTTCCCCCCAAGCTGATCGACGCTTTTCTTTCGGCCGAAGACAAGACCTTCTGGACGCACGGCGGCGTCGATTTTGGCGGCCTGGCTGGCGCCGTGGTCGATTACGCGGCCAAGTTCGGTACCGGAAGTCGCGCCAGGGGCGGCTCGACGATAACCCAGCAGGTCGCCAAGAACATCCTGATCGGCGACGAATACTCCGTGACGCGCAAGCTCAAGGAGATGATCGTCGCTCGCCGGATCGAGGGCGTGCTCAACAAGCAGCAGATCCTCGAACTCTACCTCAACGAGATCCCGCTCGGGCGTCAGAGCTTCGGGGTGCAGGCGGCGGCGCGTGCCTATTTCGGCAAGGATGTCGACCAGCTCGATCTTCACGACGCCGCGTTCCTCGCGATCCTGCCCAAGGCGCCGGAGCGTTACGGGCGCAAGCAATACGAGGAAATGGCGATCACCCGCCGCAACTGGGTGCTTGACCAGATGGTCAGCAACGGTTGGGCGACCCGCCCCGAGGCGGAGGCTGCCAAGGCCAAGCCGCTCGGCCTCATTCCCCGCCGTGTCGAGACTTACGACACGAGCAATGCCTACTTCATCGAGGAAGTGCGCCGGCGGTTGATCGACCAGTATGGCGAAAAGGCCGAGGATGGCCCCAACAGCGTCTACGCGGGCGGCCTCTGGGTGCGCACTTCGCTCGATACCGAAATGCAGAAGGCGGTGCGCGATGCACTGCGCGCCGGACTGCTGAACTATCAGGGTGGCCGTGCCTGGGCGCATCCCATCGCGCACATCAACGATCTCGAGAACTGGCAGACCGAACTGATCGTCGCCAACAAGACGATCGACTACAAGGACTGGCGCGTCGGCGTCATTCTCGACCGTTCGGGCAGCACCGGACGGATCGGTTTTGCCGATGGCAACGTGTCCGCGCTCACCAATGTGCCCGAAGCGGCCAAGGCCGGGGACCTGATCGCCGCGGCGCCGGTCTCTGCAGGGACTTATGCGGTGCGCACGATCCCTGACGTTTCAGGCGGCATGATGATGGAGCAGCCGGGCAGCGGTCGGATCGTTGCCATGCAGGGCGGTTTCGACGCGGGGATCGATTCCTTCAACCGCGCGGTGCAGGCCGAGCGCCAGCCTGGTTCGACGATCAAGCCCTTCGTCTATGCCACTGCGCTGCAGTACGGCATGACCCCGGCGACCCAGGTGCTCGACGGTACTTTCTGCGTCTATCAAGGCGCGGCGCTGGGCGACAAATGCTTCCGCAACTTCGGCGGCGAGGGCGGGGCGGGCAGCCACACGATGCGCTGGGGCCTTGAGCAGTCGCGCAACCTTATGACGGTTCGTATCGCCAACGACACCGGCATGCCGCGTGTCATCAAGACGTTCCACAACGTCGGCATCGGTGACTACAAGGCCTATCTTTCCTTCGCGCTGGGGGCAGGCGAAACGACCGTGGCACGCATGGTCAATGCCTATTCCGCGCTCGCCAACAACGGCGTCCAGTTCCAGTCCTCGCCGATCGACTATATCCAGGACCGCAACGGCAAGGTCATCTGGAAGTCCGACAATCGCCGCTGCGATAGCTGCAACATGGCTGAATGGGACGGCAAGCCGATGCCGCGTGTCGATCGCCGTGGCAAGCAGGTGCTCGATGCGCCGACCGCCTATCAGGTGGTCCATATGCTCGAAGGCGTCGTCACGCGCGGTACCGCGGTGCGACTGCGTGAGCTCAACATGCCGATGTTCGGCAAGACCGGCACCACCAACGGGCCGACCGACGTTTGGTTCGTCGGCGGTACGCAGGACTACGTCGGCGGTGTCTACATCGGTTACGATAGCCCGCGCTCGCTGGGCGGCTATGCGCAGGGCGGCCGGATCGCAGCGCCGATCTTCAAGCAGGTCGTCGAGTCCACACGCCCGCGTTGGTCCATGCAGCCGTTCATTGCCCCTGCCGGTATTCGCATGGTCCGGATCGACCGCGTGACCGGGAAGCAGGTCATGGGCGTGGAGCCCAGCGACGATCCCAAGGCGGCGGTGATCTGGGAGGCGTTCAAGCCGGATACCGAGCCGCGTCAGTACACGGCCGAGGATGAATTCACCCGGCGGCGCGATGCGTTGGTTTCCGAAATTCGCCGTGCCCGCGAGGCACGCTCGGCCGCCGCTGCGCAGGACTCCGGAGACATGACCAACTTCGTCGAGGAGCAAGGCGGGGTCTACTGATCCCGCTGTGCCTGTATGACGCGCGTGCCGAGCGCGGACCGGGACCGGTACTGGTGTTCTACCATGGCGGCGGTTACGCGCTGGGCAGCATCGATACCCACGCTGCACTTGCGGTGGAGATCGCCAGAAAGCTTGACATTCCGGTGGTCTCGGTCGAATATCGCCTGGCGCCGGAGCATCCCTGGCCGGCCGCGCCGGATGATGGTGAAGCCGCAGCGCGCTGGGTGGCCGCAAACGGCAAGGCGCTGAGCCGGCAGGCCACCGGACTGGTGCTCGGCGGGGACAGTGCGGGCGCCAACCTGACACTGGTCGTGGCCGCCGCGCTGCGTGACGCGCCGGCGGCCGTGCCGGTGATCCTGCAGATTCCCATCTATCCTGCGGCCGATTTTATCGGTCGCTATCCATCGCAGCAGGCGTTCGGCAAAGGCTACGGGCTGGATGAGAGCGCCACTGCGTTGTTCCAGAAGCACTACGCGGCTGATCCGAAAAGTCTGAGAACGTCCCCCTTGTTGGGCGACCTAAAGGGGCTGCCGCCGACTGTTCTGGTGACGGCAGGGCTTGATCCGCTGCGCGACCAGGGGCGTGCCTATGCGGCGAAGCTCATCGAAAGCGGTGTGCCGACTGCCTATTACGAGGGCAAGGGGCTGGTCCATGGCTTTGCCACGTTCAGGAAGGCCATCCCTTCGGCGCAGCAGGACACCGATAATTTCCTGCTGCTGGCAAAGACCATGCTGGCGGAAATCGAGATGAAGTGACGCCAGACGACCCGGGCGGGTCAGCAGCCCGCCCGGTATTGCTGCGGGGTCATTCCGGTCCACCGCTTGAAGGCACGCCCGAAGCTGGTCTGCTCTCCATAGCCGAGACGGTCGGCGATTTCGTCAAGCGATAGCCGCCGGTCGGCAAGGTGTGCGCGGGCCAATGTCTCGCGCTGCTTCTCGACCAGTTCCGAGAAGCGGACATCCTGCTCGGAAAGCCGCGATTGCAGCGTGCGCACCGATATGCCGGTTTTCTCGGCACAGCGTTCGATGGAGCAACGTCCATAGGCGAGCGAACCGCGAATATAGCTTTCCACCTTGTCGACGATCGAGGGGCTGTGCGCCGACTTCACCTGCTGGAGATAGGAACCCAGCAGCTTGTAGAGCAACCGGTTGGCGCTCGGCACGGGTTGTTCAAGTGCGGAGACCGGGAAGGCGACCGAATTGCGCTGGGATTGCCCGCGTACCTTGCAGCCCAGCAGCTTTTCGATTTCCGGCAGGTCGCTGTTCCGAGGGTCGGCGGACAGGCTCACCCAGCTTGGCCTGAAGGCAGGGCCGCCGATCGATTGCAGTAGCTTGAGGTTGAGCATTGCCGCCTGATAATTGGCCTGGTCGTTGACCCCGATGTCCGCGTTCACCAGCCAGGTGAGTTCGGCGGTTTCGCGTCCTTCGATCAGCACGACCTCGCAGTCCGGCGCGTGGACGACCGGCAGGAACTCGATCAGGCAGCGGATGCCGGCGCGCACGGTAGGGGCCGAGCGGCACAATGCGGTGACACAGCCGAAGACTTCGGGATCCTGCGTCGATGCGAAGTGAAGGCCGAACAACGGATCGTCGAACAGGGTGCTGCAATATTCCAGTGTATCCGCCACCTGCTGCGGGGCGACGAGGCTTTCCGGGTCGATCAACACGCGCGCTTCCATCCCGTGTCGCTCGACGATGCCGCGGGCGTCCCGACCTTGACTGCGCGCCAGCCTGGCAAGTCCGGCGAAATTGGCAGCACGCACCTGGCCGCCGCTCGGTGCGACGTCGAGCGGGCCGTCGAGGCTGAAGAAGCTGTTGCCGTGAACCATTGTTGTCCTCTTCCACCACGATGCGGGCGATCGGTCGCCTCTCGTACTGCGCGCCCAATATCGACAATGCCGCGCCTAATGCCAATCCCCCTTGCCTTGCCTGTGGCAGCACTCGGACAAGCCCTAGGGGCAGGACCGGCAGTCAGGACTGCGGCAAGGTCAGGGGAGAGTGCCATGAAGACAATAGCCGACCACAAGCAGGTCGCCGAAAGCCATGTCCTCTATGAAAAGGACCCGGCTACGAAGATCGCCACGATCACCTTCAACCGGCTGGACAAGCACAATACCGCGACCATCGGCATGCGGGCGCGGTTTGCTGAACTCGTGTTCAAGGCGAACATCGACGACGAAGTAAAAGTACTGGTCATCCGCGGCATGGGCGACCACCTCGGCAGTGGCGGCGACCTCGACGAACACGGCGATCTCTATCTCAACCCCAAGCCCGGCGACGGCTTCCTGGTCGACATGGAGATCGACGATCCCGACGTGAAATATCCGCCTCCAGGATCCTTCCGTTATTTGCACGGCCTGACTGACTATTACGCCAAGGCGCGTTCCGGAAACCGTCCACTGCAGGAATTCAAGAAGATCTCGATCATCGAGGCCAAGGGTTATTGCTATGGCTGGCACTTCTACCAGTGTGCCGATGCCGACATCATCGTCTCTTCGGACGACGCATTGTTCGGCCACCCGTCGTTCCGCTACGCCGGTTGGGGGCCACGGATGTGGCAGTGGCTGGAGATGGTGGGGCTGCGCCGGTTCTCCGAAATGCTGTTCACCGGCCGCCCGTTCACCGCGGACGAGATGGCCAACTGCAATTTCGTGAATTCGGTCGTCCCGCGGGACAGGCTGGAGGCGGAAACCGCCAAGTATGCGCATGCCTGTTCGATCACCCGCCCGACCGATGTGGTGGTGGCTCAGAAGACCTTTATCGAGGCCTACAAGCAGTACCGCGGTGAATACATGGGCAGCCTGCTGACCGGCTGGCTCGAAGGCATGCTGCCGCAGATGAAGGACGACGGCACCGATGATGTCAATCTCGGGAAAGGCGATACCTTTCAGCAGGGGATCGGCAAGGTCGTGAAGAACCATGACCTGAACTACCCGCCCGAATGGCGCCTCTCGATGAAGGGGCGGCAGGGCTGAAACTGCAGCCCATCTGCAGCTTCTGACGAAATCTGCGTCCAGTGCAGATCAAGATGCACCATATGTAGGGTGGGGGAGGCGCCGGCTGCTATTCTCGCTGTTGAGCCTGTGAGATTGTCGTCAGTCGGCCACAGCCTTGCCAATCCGGGCCTTGCGGACAATCGCAAGGCCTTCAGCACCCGGGGAGAGGGTCATGGCGGAAACCTTGTTCGCGCTCGACAGGCGCAATGTACACGAAGGCCAGAACGTGTTCCGCGGGGAGCGCGCGCAAGAGTATTATCGAGGAGACTTCTGGGTCGAGGATGCACCGACGGTGGACGTGCGCTCGGAACGACGCGCGGTCGGTGCGGTGTCGATCATCCGGCAGCGGTCCTCGAGCAACCTGTTTTTCCGCCGTTCGCGCCAGCATATCCGCGAGGATGCGACCGATCTCTCGATCCTCTGGTTCGTGCGGCGCGGTGAATTCGCGTTTTCCAACCAGTGCGGCGCAAAGATCGTGGGAGAGGGGGACTTTGTCATCACCCGCTCGACGGAGCCGTTCCTGATCGAATGCCGGACCGGCCCGGCCGGGTTCAGTGAAGTTCTGCACGTCACGGTGCCCACGCACATGCTGCGCGGCCACGTCACGCAGGATTGCAGCGGAGCGCTCGTCGTTTCCGATGTGCGGGTACGCGGCGTTCCTGAACTGGCCATCGCCGAAAAGCTGCTGGGAGATGTCTTTGCCGATGATGGTCGTCTCTGCGACAGTTCGGCACGGTTACTGGTCGAGACGGCATTCGGCCTGATCGGGCAGGCCGTCCGGTTGCTGGAGGAGCCGCGCCCGGCACGTCGGTCGATCGCGGAGCGCCGGCTGGAGGAAGTGCTGCGCTTCATCGAGGTGCACTTGTCGGATCCGCAGCTGTCGACGGCGATGGTCGCGAAAGGCTGCAGGATTTCCCCGCGCTACCTTTCGTTCCTGCTACGCCTGCGTGAGACCTCGTTTTCCGAGCTCGTCTGGGAGCAGCGGCTCGCCAAGGCGCGCGACTGGCTTTCCAGTTCGGATCCGCGCGATATCTCGATCAGCGAGATCGCCTATGGTGTCGGCTTCAAGAGTCCTGCGCATTTCAGCCGCATGTTCAAGCGCGTGTTCGGGGCCAATCCGCGCGAATATCGCGGTGAGGGGGCGGCTGCACTGCCCTTGATTGCCGATGCTTTTGGTGATTTCTCAGGAGGCTCGAGCTTGCTTCAGTAACCCCTCCGCCGCCGGGGCGATGCCTAGCGCTGCCCGTCCGGCGGACTTGCGCGCCTGCACGGGGCGGGGTGATGCTCGGTATCGACATGCATAAGAGGAGGATGCCTATGCCCCGATACAAACTTGTCGCGCTGACCACGCCGCTGCCCGGCCGCGAGGGCGACTATCACGAGTGGTACAATACCACGCACTTGCCGGAACTAGTGAACAAGTTCGGCATGCATGGTGCGCAGCGCTACGAATTGGTCGCCAAGCTGACTGGCAACGACACCAACCCGTACCTCGCCATCTACGATATCGTTTGCGACGATCCGATGGAGTTGCTTGGCGCGATCGGCAAGGCGATGGCAACCGGCGAACTGACTCAGAGTGACGCTTCCGACATGGCGACCTGCTACACTGCGCTGTTTTCCGAACTGGGCGAGCGCGTGGTTCCCGCCTGACCCCGAAGGCCCCTCATGCTGAGGCGTGAGGGGCCTTCGGCGCTATCGCCCGATGAACTTCGGCGCGCGCTTTTCCTTGAGCGCGAGGACCGCTTCCAGATGATCGGCGCTGCGCACGCTGACGCTTTCGTATGCGATGCCTGCGTCCATCACTGCCGTGGCGAGGCGCTTGAGTTCGAGGTTGGTGAGGACCTTGGTCGCGCGGATCGCCATCATCGCGCCGCCAAGCAGCCGTGCGCAGAAGGCATCGACAGCCGCGTCCAGTTCAGCGGCGGGCAGGCAGTGATTGACGAGGCCGATTTCGGCGGCCTTGCTGGCGGTGATCAGCTCTCCGGTCAGGAGGTATTCCTTGGCGCGGGTGAGGCCGATGCGCTGGGCCCAGATTACCGCGCCGCCATCTCCTGCGACAAGGCCGATGCCGACATGGGGATCGCCGATCTTGGCCCCTTCCGCCGCAAAGATGACATCGCAGAGCAGCGCCAGTGTCGCTCCGAGGCCGATCGCATGGCCGTTGAGGCGGCAGATCACGGGCTTGTCGATATCCAGCAGGGTTAGCACGATCCGCTTGGCGATCCGGGCTTCATGATCGAACAAGTGCGGATTGCGGGCGGAATTCTCGATGTGGTCGAGGTCGCCGCCTGCGGAAAAGGCGCGGCCGGCACCGGTGATGACGATCACATCGGACCCGGGATCGCCCTGAGCAAACCACAGGGCTTCGGCCAGTTCGTCGTGAAGCTGGAGGTTGACCGCGTTCATCGCCTCTGGGCGGCTCAGCGTCAGGCGCAGCAGGCGTCCTTCGCGCGCGAGCAGGATGGTGTCGAATTCCGGCAGCGCGTTCTGGCTCATCGCGATCTCTCCCTCGTGTCTTTCGCTCATAAGCGCAGCGGTCCGTTCGGCCACCCTGCAATCGTTCGTGAGGCAAAGGCTTCGCCCCGGCGAAACCTTCTTGCCGCCAGCGGCTTGACCGCCTGCTTCGCTTGCCAAGGCCGGGCAAGTCCGTTCTACCTCGGCCAAGGCCCGCGCCGTTTGAGCGAAGGGTGAGGGTGAGAGAACAAGATGACCGAATTCGACGAGACGTTCGACTGGGTGGTCGTGGGCAGCGGTGCAGGCTCGATGGCTTCGGCGCTGCTGATGAAGCAGGCGGGCAAGTCGGTCGTCATCCTTGAGAAGTCGCCCTGGGTCGGAGGCACCACCGCCAAGTCGGGCGGCGTGATGTGGATTCCCAACAATCGCTTCATGGTTCCCGGCGAGGACAGCTTCGAGCAGGCCTGCGAATATCTCGATGCCGTGGTGCCGGACGGCGAGAACAGCCCCGGAACCAGCCCGGAACGCCGCCGCACGTATGCGAGCGAAGCGCCCAAGATGCTGGACTTCATCGTCTCGCAGGGCGTTGCGATGGAGCGCGGGTCGTCGTTCTGGCCGGACTATTACGATGAACTTCCCGGCGGGGTGAAGACGAGCCGCACCGTCACCGCGGTGCCCTTCGACAAGAACGAGCTGGGCAAGCTGTGGGCTGCGCGGCTGCGCCAGGGTTTCGCCGAAGTTCCGGTGAAGCTGGATGACGGCATGAAGCTGCCGTTCGCAAGGCATTCTTGGGCGATCAGGATGCTGCTCGTGCGCATCGGCCTCAAGATCATCGCCGGCAAGCTTACCGGCAAGCACTGGGTCACTGCGGGGGCCGCCTTGCAGGGGCGCATGCTCAAGGCGGTGCTGGGAAAAGAGGCTGCAGACATCCGTCTGGAAGCGCCGGTTTCCGAAGTGATCATGGAAGCAGGCAAGGCGCTCGGCGTTGTCACCGTCAAGGACGGCAAGCTCTGGCGCATCGGCGCCCGGCTGGGCGTGCTGATCAATGCGGGCGGCTTCTCGCAGAACCAGTCGATGCGGGACCGCTACATGCCGGGAACCCGCGCGGCATGGTCCAACGGGATCGAGAGCGACACCGGGGATATGCATGCCGAACTGGAGCGCAAGGGGGCGGTCCTGGCGCAGATGGACCAGATGGTCGGCTTCCAGATGAGCGAGGCGCCCGGCTGGGACAGTGATTACGTCAAGCCCGGCACCCAAAGCACGACCGGCAAGCCGCATGCCATCCAGGTCGACCAGACCGGCGTCCGTTATCTCAACGAAGGCGGGTCCTACGAGGAATTCTGCGAGAACATGCTGGTGCGCAATCGCACCGTTCCCGCGATCCCGAGCTGGGCGATCATGGACCAGCAATACATGGACGAATATGCCGTGGCGGGCAAAGGCATGGCGAAGAAGAACATGGCGACTTGGCTGGCCTCCGGCTGGATGCGGCAGGCCGACACGATCGAGGCGCTGGGCCAGCAGATCGGCGTACCGTCCGCGGCGCTCAAGGCCACGGTGGAGCGATGGAACGGCTTCGTGCGCGGCGGCCGCGACGAGGACTTTCATCGCGGCGAACGGGCCTATGACAACTGGCTCGGCGATCCTTACTTCAAGGACGGGCCCAATGCCTGCATGGGCACGATCGAAAAGGGGCCGTTCTATGCCATTCCGATCGTTCCGGGCGATGTCGGCACCTATGGCGGCGTGGTGTGTGACTGCGATTCCCGCGTGCTCAAGGCCGATGGCTCGCCGATCGAGGGGCTCTATGCCTGCGGGGTGTCCACCGCCTCGCCGATGGGGCGTGTCTATCCGGGGGCGGGCGCGAGCGTGGGGCCGTCGATGACGTTCGGCTGGATTGCCGCGAAGCATGCCGCCGGTCTGGACAATCAGCTCTGATGTCCCCGGCAAGGGGACACGTCGGTTGACACTGTTGACACGGTCCAGAACAAAAATTGTCAACCTAGGGCGCGTGGACAAAGTCGAGCGGCCGCTTACGCCCCATTGCCGCCGTTTCTCAGAGGTGTCAGATTTGCTCCCATGAAGCTTTTTCTCCCGCTGCTGATGGCACTCGCGGCCTCCTGCTCGAACGGACAATCCGCAAAGCAGATGGACCCGAGCCAATCGGAGCAGTCTTCTGCTTTAATCGAAGCGGCGATACCGCTTGGTGGTCGCGTCACCGATGCGGCCAACATCATCAGTGCCAAGCAGGAAGCGGCGCTCGCCGATCGATTGGCCCTGCTAGAAAAATCGACCAGCCATCAAATGGTTGTCGTCACTGTTAATTCATTGGGCGGACAAGATGTTGCCGACTTCACCCGAAATTTAGCCAACGCATGGGGGATCGGCCGCAAGGGTCACCACGATGGTGTCGTGGTACTTGTTGCTCCTAACGAGCGCAAAGTGAGGATTGCTGTCGGCTACGGCTTGGAACGAACGTTGCCCGATCCTCTCTGCAAAACGATAATCGAGCAGAACATGCTTCCACGTTTCAAAGAAGCCAATTTTTATGAAGGGATCGAGGCAGGAGTGGATGCCTTGATCGAGGGTCTGAAGCGGACCGGGTAATCGTCCGCTTTCCACCCGACTCGGTCGCACCGCTCCCCCTGAATGCGTCCACGCCGCCTGGGCCGTGAAGGTGTAAACTTGCGCGAAATCCGGGGTGAGGCTGGAGCCGGGCCATTCATGCAAGTTACTGCGGGTTGCGCCCGGTAGGAAAACGCTTGGCGCTCGAACCTGCCTGCCGGGAGACCGCAACCGCTGCTTGACCTGTTTGTATACGGTTCATATACGAAGCGTATGTTTTCTATGCTTGAGGCCCGCTGATGGGCATCGTCAAAATTGCCGACGACCTTCACGAGGAAGTCCGCCGTGCCAGCGCCGTGATGTGCCGTTCGATCAACGCACAGGCCGAATTCTGGATGAAGGTCGGCATGCTGGCCGAAGCCAATCCCACGCTCTCCTTCACCGAGATCGTCCAGCGCGAACTTGCCGCCGCGCAGGTTCATCTGCCCGTTGGCGGCTACGACGCCGGGTCCGAGGCGGCGGCCTGACATGGTCAAGACCCCGGACGAACTCGCGCTGATGCGCATTTCCGGCCAGTTGCTGGCCCGCGTGTTCGAGATGCTCGACGGGCAGGACCTGGCCGGGCTTTCGACGATGGCGGTCAACGACATGGTCGAGCGCTTCATCACCGTCGACCTTGCCTCGCGCCCGGCCAGCAAGGGGCAGTACGGGTTCAAGTACGTGCTCAACTGCTCGATCAATCACGTGGTCTGCCACGGCGTGCCCAGCGATGATGAGATCATTCGCGGCGGTGACATCATCAATCTCGACATCACGTTGGAAAAGAACGGTTTCATTGCCGATTCCAGCAAGACCTACATTGTCGGCAGGGTGCCGCCCGCCACGCAGAAACTGGTGAAAGTGGCACAGGAAGCGATGTGGCAGGGCATTCGCCAGGTCCGCCCCGGTGCAACGCTGGGGGACGTCGGTTTTGCCATCGAGCAACATGCCATGCGCAACGGCTATTCGGTCGTGCGGGAATATTGCGGCCACGGCATCGGCCGCGAGATGCACGAGGAGCCGCAGGTGCTCAACTTCGGCCGGCGCGGCAAGGGACTGAAGCTGCGCGAGGGCATGGTCTTCACGATCGAGCCGATGGTCAACCAGGGCAGCCGCAAGGTCTCGACCGAGGACGATGGCTGGACGGTGGTGACCGATGACGGCAAGCTCTCGGCCCAATTCGAACATACCGTGGCGGTCACGAAGACCGGCGTGGAAGTACTGACCTTGCGGCGGGACGAAAAAGTCCCGGCCTGACGAATGCTGCATGGCGCCGGTTCCGGCGCCATTTTTGCCGTGGGCGTGATTTTCCGATTAACAATCGGAAATTACTTGCCAATCCCGCCTGCGATTGCGACATTTCGGCTCTTCGTGGTGTCGCTGTGCGGAAGCGGTCTGTCGGCGCACGCGGTGCGGGGACATGCATGCAGTGGAAAGTCTGGGTCGCCATCGTCGCGGCCTCGTTCTGGCCGGGTGCCGCACAGGCGGCATGGTTCGAGGCCTCCAGCGAACACTTCGTCATTTATGCGGACGATAGCGAGCGGGACATCACCCAGTTTGCCGAACAGCTGGAACGCTACCATTCCGGCATGGCGCGGGCATTGGGATCGCAGTTGTCGGTGCCCAGTCCCTCGAACCGGGTCACGATCTATGTCGTGAACAGCGAGCGCGAGGTGCGGAACATCTACGGCGAAGGTAGCCGCTACGTCGGCGGTTTCTATGTGCCACGGGCCGGTGGTTCGCTGGCGATCATCCCGCCGGTGCACAGTTCGACCGGCGAAGCGACGATCACGATGATCCCGCTCTTGCACGAATATGCCCACCATTTCCTGATCTCCACCAGTTCGACCGCGATGCCGCGGTGGCTGAGTGAAGGGGCTGCCGAATTCTTTGCGACAAGCCGGTTCGACAAGGACGGGTCGCTATGGCTCGGCAGGGCGGCGCAGCATCGTGCCGGAGAGCTGTTCTTCGCCGCGGATGTCAGTGCCGGCGATCTTCTCGATCCGAAGCAATACGAGAGGAAAAAGCATGGTGGCTATGACGCCTTTTACGGCAGGAGCTGGCTGCTTTACCATTACCTTTCGTTCGATGCCGCCCGCCGGGGACAGCTCTCTCGCTACCTTGACCTGTTGCGCGCCGGAGCGGGACAGCGCGAAGCCGCCGAGAAGGCCTTCGGCGACCTGCAAAGGCTGGATCGGGACATCGATCTCTATCTCAAGAAAGGCCGGATGACCGCATTGCAGTTCCCTGCGAATTCCTTGCATGTCGGGACAATAACGGTGCGGGCGCTGGGCGCGGGCGAAGCGGCCATCCTGCCGGTGCAAATCCGCTCGAAGCGCGGGATCAGCACCGAGGATGCACCGGCCCTGCTGACCGAAGCCAAGGCGATAGCGGCGCGGTTTCCCGGCGACCCGGCGGCGCTGTCGGCGCTCGCCGAAGCCGCGTACGATGCCGGTGACGACAAGGCGGCGATCGCGGCGGCCGACGCGGCGATCGCCCTCGATCCCAGGCAGGTCAACGCTTACGTCCAGAAAGGCTATGCGATGTTCCGCATCGCACAGGGCGCACAGGACAGGCCGGCGGCATTCAAGGCTGCAAGGGTGCCGTTCGTTGCGCTCAATCACCTCGAAAACGATCATCCGCTGCCGCTTGTCTACTATTACCGCAGCTTTCTCGAGCAGGGGATGAAACCGCCGGCTCTGGCGGTGCAGGGCCTGATCCGGGCCGTCGAACTGGCGCCGTTCGACCAGGGGCTGCGGATGGATCTTGGTTATGCCTTTTTGCGACTGGGGCGATCGGAGGAGGCGCGCGATGTCCTGATGCTGGTCGCGAACGATCCGCATGGCGGTGAGCTCAGCGAGAAGGCGCGCGGCCTGATCGCGCATATCGAGGCCGATTCGAAGTGGGACGGGCAGGAGGGTGCTTCAGCCGCCTCCGCAAGCTCGGGGGGCTAGGCGGCTTTGGCAAACTCCACATTGCCACGGTTGCCTTGCAAGCCGCGCCAGCAAGAGAGGGGCTCTTTCAAGGCGAAGCAACGCTGCTGGCGCAGCTTGCAGCGCAATCTCTACGGGGCTTGAGGCAAAAGCCGCCCTTTCGACGTCGGCTCGCCGTCCGCTATTGCGATGCGGCGTGTACGCGAAGGCGCGGGAACACGTCTTCGATCGGTTTGACGTCGGGCAGTACGTAGACGTAGCCGCCCTTCTTCCGGAACAGCGGCGCGACGCCCTTGCCGTAAAAGGCTTGGGGCACGTTTATGCAGCCGAAGGTGATCCGGTTGTCCTCGATGGAGCGCGACAGCAGGCGGGCCTTGCGGTTTTCCTTGTTCCCTACCGGGATCGTGTGGAGAGCGACCGACGTCGCGTAGTCGACCCAGAGCACCTTCTGGTTGCCCGCGGCGATACCGAACTTTGCCAGAAACCGGCCTGCGGGCGTGGTCTTTTCGGCGGGACCGATCTCGGAGAGCGACTTGGCACCGATCCCCGGCGTGGCTTCGTCGCCGCGCATCTTGCCCAGCAGCACCGGCGCATCGGCCAGCGGCTTGCCCTTGGCGTTGAAGAGGTAGGCCCGAGCGGCGGGCTTGTCGATGATGATGTAGGGCAGGCCCTGGTTGTCGGCCGAGGAGGCGATCCAGGCGGCGACCCGTTCGGCGCCGGGCGAGCGTTGAGGGGCGGGAGGGGCGGGGGCGTGCTCGGGAGCGGCCTCGGCTGCAGGTTTCGGCTGGGTGCCGTGCGCCGGTACGTGCGGCCCTTTGGCGGGCGCGGCGCTTGCCAGGGCCATCGCGGCAAGGGCCAGGGGAACGCTGGTCATCGTCGGAAGTTACTCGCGGGAAATGGCCGGCGCCCATGATGGCGCCGACCCCTTGTCCTGGCGACGAACGCCGGGAAATCGTCAGTTGCGGGCGCGCTTGCGCTGGGCGGCGGCCTGCTGCTGTTCCACGCTGTCGACGCGGCCGTTGAGCTGGTCGATACGCTGTGCGTTCTGCTGGGCTTGGCCCGAAGCGGCCTGGCCTTCGGCCAGCGCTTGCTTGGCGGTGGCGTCGGTCTGCTGCAGGCGGGAATCCAGTCCGTCGATACGCTGGTTCACGGTGGCGATCTGATCGCGGACGAAGCCCTTGGTCGCACAGCCGCCCAGACCGACCGATCCGACCAGGACCACGGCAAGGGGGGCAAGTTTGGTGAGGTAAGGCGACATCGTTTTAGCTCCTGTATACTTATGTTGTCGAACGCCCCGAGATGCTCCAAGCCGAGCCGGAATTGGGGAACAATGTGTTTCTGGCCGGTCGTGCATCACCTCGGCTGAACGGACGGCAGTTGATTTGGTTGCCGAATTTGCGTTTGGGTGTTCCGATTTCCGCGCCGGATTGCCTCCACGGGCGCAGCGAAGTGACTGCCGCGACCTTGCGGTGACTGATCGCTTTCACCTTGCCCCATGCCGCTGCTACGCCTGCGGACAAGCGCCCCGGCGGGCGGATCGGGAGGATGTGAGGCATGGAGCAGGCTGGGCTGTCGCGGGTCGAAGGGCCGCCGCTTGCACAGGAACCGGGGCAGGGGGCGCACACCATCGGCGGCTACGTGCGCGAGGTTGCAGGGCGTTACGGTCCGCGCGAGGCGGTGGTGCTGCGCAAGGGCGAGCAGCGGACCGCGTGGACTTATGACGATTTGCTGGCCCGCTCGATGGAAGTGGCGCGGGCTCTGGTTGCCTGCGGCATTGGCAAGGGCGAGCCGATCGGCATCCTGATGACCAACCGGCCAGAGTTCCTTTCAAGCCTGTTCGGGGCAGCTCTGGCCGGGGCAGTGCCGGTGGCGCTCAGCACGTTCTCGACGCCGCAGGAACTGGGACACATGTTGCGGGCCTCGAACGTTTCCCTCCTGCTTTACGAGGCGCGGGTGCTGAAGAAGGACTTCGGCGCGATGCTGCGTGAACTCGAACCGGGGATCGCTTCTGCCCGGCGCGGGGCTTTGTCCTCGGTCAGCTTTCCCTATCTTCGGTGGCTGGTTGCCCTGGGGGGGGCTCCGGGAGAGGCGGAACCGTTCGCGGTCGAGGCGGGCGGCGCGGTGGAGACCTGGGACGAGTTTCTGGCGCACGGCGAGGAGGTGCCGGACGAACTCGTGCTGGCGCGGGCCGACGCGGTGCACCCGGCGGACCCGGGCGGCGTGTTCTTTTCGTCGGGCACGACCAGCCAGCCCAAGGGCGTCGTCCATTCACAGCGCGCCTTCACGGTGCAGTGGTGGCGCTGGCCAAGGCTCTTCGCGATGCGCGAGCCGGTGCGCAGTTGGACCGGCAACGGCTTTTTCTGGTCGGGCAATGTCTCGATGGTGGTCGGCACCGCGCTGTCGACGGGCGGGACGGTCGTGCTCCAGCGCACCTTCGAGGCCGACGAGGCGCTGGAACTCGCCGAGCGCGAGCGGGTGACATTCCTCAACGGCCGTCCGCACCAGTGGGCCCGGCTAGAGGCTTCGCCGAGGTGGGCAGGGGCGGATCTTTCCAGCGTGAAATACGTGCCGCGCGGCGAACGGATCTGGCAGCACCCCACCGTCTCCACGCAGTGGGAAGTGCCGATGTCGTTCGGCTGCACGGAGACGATGACGATCTGCACCTCCTTCGTCGCCGACGATGCTGACGGCCGGGTGGAAGGCTCGTTCGGGACGCCATTGCCGGGGAACACCCTAAAGATCGTAGAGCCGATATCGGGCCGACCGGTCCCGGTCGGGGCGGTCGGGGAGATGTGCATCAAGGGGCCGACGCTGATGTCCGGTTACCTCGGGAAAGCGCCGGAGGAGTGCTTCGATGCGGAAGGTTTCTTCCGCACCGGGGATGCCGGGCGGGTCGACGAGACAGGGCGCTTCTTCTGGGAAGGGCGCATGACGGAGATGATCAAGACCGGCGGCGCCAATGTCGCGCCGATCGAGGTTGACGAGGTGATCGCCCGGATTCCGGGGGTGAAACGCAGCCAGACGGTGGGAGTGGCGGACGATCTTCTGGGCGAAATGGTAGTCGCCTGCATTGTCCCGTCGCATGGGGCGGAACTGGACGAGGCGGCGGTGATCGCCGCCTGCAAGGAACACATCGCCAGCTTCAAGGTGCCGCGGCGCGTGCTGTTCTTTCGTGACGAGGATTTTGCCCTCACCGGAAGCGAAAAGGTGAAGTCAAGCGAAGTTCGCAAGCTCGCCCGGGCGCGGCTGGAAGCGGATAACGCCGAGGCGGTTCGGCCCGGTATTGCGTGAGGTTCCCCTTGGCGTACTGAACTGGGGTTCAGCCAGCCCCGAACAATCGGGCTGATCGAGAGAGGACCTATGAGCGAAATACTGGAGAACCGGGCCACCCCGGACGCCAAGACCCAGCTCGACATCTATCGCCGGATGATCCGGATCGAGCGCAACGACGACGCCACCCGCACCCAGATCCGTCGCGGCCGCATCACCGCGCCCTATTACTCGGCGCGCGGGCAGGAATGCATTCCCTCGGCCATCTCGGTGCTGCTGAACGACGACGACAAGATCTGCACGATCTATCGCGGCATCCACGACATGGTCGCCAAGGACATGCCGCTGCGCCCGCTCTGGGCAGAGATCTGCGGCCGTGTCGACGGCACCTGCAAGGGCAAGGGCGGGCCGATGCACCTCACTCACCCGGAAACCGGCGTGATGGTGACGACGGGCATCGTCGGTTCGTCCATGCCGATCGCCAACGGCTTCGGCTGGGCGGCGCTGCTGGACGGCACCAAGCAGGTTACGGTGGCCTATTTCGGTGACGGCGCCAGCAACATCGGCGCCTTCCACGAAGCGCTGAACCTGGCCTCCGTGTGGAAACTGCCGGTGATCTTCGTGTGCCAGAACAACGGCTTTGCCGAACACACCCGTTACGAGAACGGCACTTCGGTGGACCAGATCTCCAAGCGCGCGATCGGCTACGGCATGCCGGGCTACACGGTGGACGGCAACGATCCGGTCGACGTCTACGCCCACGCCCACGCCGCCATCGCGCGTGCGCGTGCAGGCGAGGGGCCGACGCTTCTCGAATGCAAGACCTTCCGCTTCATGGGCCATGTCTTCGGCGATGCCGACGGCTACATGACCAAGGAAGAGAAGGCCGAGGCAATGGCGAAGGATCCTCTGCCGATCTACCGTCAGAAGCTGATCGACGATGGCATCGCCACGGCCGAGGAACTCGATGCGCTGACCGCGAAGATCGAGGCCGAAGTGAACGACGCCATCGAATTCGCGATGGCCTGCGACTATCCGTCCGACGACGAACTGCGCCGCGACGTGTTTGCCGAGGAGATTCCGGCATGAGCACCGATACCCTTGACGCTCCGGTCGTCGAGACCGTGAAGATGAACGGCCTTCAGGCGATCAACGCCGCGCTGATGGAGGCGATGGAGGCCGATCCCAAGGTTCTCGTGCTGGGTGAGGACATCGCCGATAACGAAGGCGGCGGCGTTGTCGGCGTGACCCGCGGCCTTTCCACCAAGTTCGGCACGATGCGCGTGCGTTCCACGCCGATCTCGGAACAGGCGATCATCGGCGCGGCGATCGGCGCGGCCATGGGCGGCTACAAGCCCGTGGCCGAGATCATGCTGATGAACTTCACGACCGTGGCGATGGACATGATCGTGAACCACGCGGCCAAGCTGCGCTTCATGTCGGGCGGCCA
Organism: Novosphingobium clariflavum; assembly: GCF_026420865.1. GTDB lineage: Bacteria > Pseudomonadota > Alphaproteobacteria > Sphingomonadales > Sphingomonadaceae > Novosphingobium > Novosphingobium clariflavum. The sequence goes on from NZ_JAPCWC010000006.1 coordinate 137,334, forward strand.
GAGCCAGGTGCCGATGGTGATCCGCACGCTCACCGGCGCGGGCAACCAGACCGCCGGCCAGCACGCCGACTTCTACGAGGCATGGTTCTGCCACACTGCCGGTATCAAGGTGGTGATCCCCTGGACCCCGGCTGACTTCAAGGGTCTCTACCTCTCGGCCATTCAGGACCCGGATCCGGTCATCATCGTCGAAAGCGGCAAGACGCTGTTCGTGCCGATGGATGTGCCTGTCAATCAGGGCCCGATCCCGCTGGGCAAGGCCAACGTCGTGGCGCCCGGCAGCCAGATTACCATCGTGTCCTACGGCCAGATGATGTTTACCGTCATGCAGGCCTATGAGGAACTGACCAAGGCGGGGGTCTCGGTCGAAGTGATCGACTTGCGCACGATTTCTCCGTGGGACAAGGAAACCGTACTGGCCTCGGCAGAGAAGACCGGTCGCCTGCTGGTGGTCCACGAAGCTGGCCGCAACTTCGGCCCGGGTGCGGAAATCGCCGCGACCGTGCAGGAAACGCTGTTCGGCAAGTTGAAGGCTCCCGTCGGCCGCCTTGGCGCGCCGTACTGCTCGGTGCCGTTCGCCAAGAAGCTGGAAGATGCCTTCCTCGTGCAGCCGCCCGAGATCATTGCCGAGGCGCAGCGCCTCGTTGCGATGGGCTGAATCGGCGCACGAAATTGACTGCAAGGGAAAGGCCTCCGTAGCGATACGGAGGCCTTTTTCGTGCTGCACTGCGGCGCGGATTTCGGCGCTGCTGCAGGAGCGTGGGAGATACCCGTTGCTGTTGCAATGTGCATTTGTGGCAAAAGATTGCGTAATCGTGGCAGGCGATCACAATCATTAAATCGATCAGTTTTTTAGAAATTCCCTGCCCCGCTATCCGGGACCTCCAACAAGCGTTCGTTCCAACAGGAGGAGGACCCAATGTCCAGAACATCGACTTCGCTTTGCGCGCTGATGGCTGCCGTACTGCTGCCGCTCGCCGCCACGCCCGCCCATGCCGATGGAGCACCGGCGGCCGAGACCGCCAACACGAACAAGGACTGGTGGCCGGACCGGCTCGACCTTTCGCCGCTGCGCCAGAACGATCCCGCGTCCAACCCGTATGGTGCAGACTTCGATTACGCCAAGGAATTCGCCTCGCTCGACATCGCGGCGGTGAAGGCCGATATCCGCAAGGTGCTGACGACCTCGCAGCCCTGGTGGCCGGCGGACTATGGCCACTACGGCCCGTTCTTCATCCGCATGGCCTGGCACTCGGCAGGTACCTACCGCGTGGTCGACGGCCGCGGGGGCGGTGCGGGCGGCGAGCAGCGCTTCGATCCGCTCAACTCCTGGCCGGACAACGTCAGCCTCGACAAGGCGCGCCGGCTCGTCTGGCCGATCAAGCAGAAGTACGGCCGCAAGATCTCGTGGGGCGACCTTATGGTGCTGACGGGCAACGTCGCTCTGGAGGACATGGGCTTCAAGACCCTGGGTTTTGCGGGTGGCCGCATCGACAGCTGGGAGCCGGACACGGTATTCTGGGGGCCTGAGAAGAAGTGGCTGGGCGATGAGCGCCGCGATCCCAAGACCGGCCTGAAGGGCCCGCTGGCTGCCACGCAGATGGGCCTCATCTACGTCAATCCCGAAGGCCCCAACGGCAACCCCGATCCGCTTGCCGCGGCCGCCGACATCCGCCTCGCCTTCGGCCGCATGGCGATGGACGACGAGGAAACCGCTGCGCTGATCGCGGGTGGCCACACGTTCGGCAAGGCGCATGGCGCCCACAAGCCGGAAGAATGCCTTGGCGGCGATCCCTCGGCCGCACCGGTCGAGCAGCAGGGGCTTGGCTGGGCCAACAAGTGCGGCAAGGGCAATGCCGAGGACACCATCACCAGCGGCCTTGAAGGCGCATGGTCGGCGGACCCGATCCACTTCACCACGCAGTACCTCGACAATCTCTACGGTTTCGACTGGGTGAAGACCAAGAGCCCGGCCGGCGCCACGCAGTGGATTCCCAAGGACCCGGCCGCCGGGCAGCTCGTTCCCGACGCGCACCGTCCCGACGTCCGTCATGCACCCATCATGTTCACCACCGACATCGCGATGAAGGAAGACCCCGGCTTCCGCGCGATCACTACCCGTTGGCGCGAGAACCCCGAACTCTTCGCGCAGGCCTTTGCGCGGGCGTGGTTCAAGCTGACCCACCGCGTCATGGGGCCGTCGGCGCGCTACCTCGGCGCGGACCTGCCCAAGGTCAGCTTTGTCTGGCAGGACCCGCTGCCCAAGGCCACCTACACCGCGATCGATCAGGCCGACGCGGCCGCGCTGAAGGCGAAGATCCTCGCCACCGGCATTGCGCCGCGTGAACTGGTGAAGACGGCATGGGCGGCGGCGGCCACCTTCCGCGGCACCGACATGCGCGGCGGCGTCAACGGCGCGCGGCTGCGGCTCGATCCGGCCAAGGGCTGGGCGGTCAACGATCCTGCCGAACTGGCCAAGGTGCTGGCGAAGCTGGACGGCGTGCGCAAGGCCTTCAACGCCTCGGCTCCGGGCGGCAAAGCGGTCTCGCTGGCGGATCTGATCGTGCTGGGCGGCAACGCGGCGGTGGAACAGGCGGCAGCGAAGGCGGGCTACACCGTTGCCGTGCCGTTCACGCCGGGCCGTGTCGATGCCGCCCAGGCCGATACCGATCCCAAGTCCTACGACTACCTTCGCCCGCGTGCCGATGGCTTCCGCAACTATTACGGCGCGGATAGCGACCATTCGCCCGCCCAGATGCTGGTGGACAAGGCAAACCAGCTGGAACTGACGGTGCCGCAGATGGCGGTGCTGGTTGGCGGCATGCGTGCGCTCGATGCCAATACCGGCCATTCCGCGCAGGGCGTCCTCACCGCCAATCCGGGCACGCTGTCGAACGACTTCTTCGTCAACCTGCTCGACATGGGGACCAAGTGGCAGAAGTCGGACAAGGCGCCCGGCGTCTACGAGGGGTACGACCGCGTCAGCGGCAAGCTCAGGTGGACGGCGAGCCCGGTCGACCTCGTGTTCGGATCGAACTCGGAACTGCGTGCGGTTTCGGAAGCCTATGCCTCCGATGATGCAAAGCAGATGTTCGTCACCGACTTCGTGGCGGCATGGGGCAAGGTCATGAACCTCGACAGGTTCTGACAGGAGAAGGGCGGTGCCGGTGATCCGGTGCCGCCATCACTCTGGCATCGCGATAAAACCGGCGCTACAGGCGCCAACTATTTCTGTTGGAATGCTTTTTCGTGAAGATCTATCTTCTTGCCGCTGCTCCCGTTGCGGTGCTGGCTGCAGCATCGGTGGCGGGCTCCGGCTCAGCCCGGAGCGCGGCGCCCCGGCCCGCCATGTTCGCCACATGCGCGGCTTGCCATGCAACCGAGGTGGGCAAGACGTCCTACGGTCCCAACCTGCACGGCGTCGCCGGCCGCAAGGCCGCTGGCCAGCCCGGCTATGCCTATAGCCCCGCGCTCAAGGCATCGGGTCTCACCTGGGACCGCGCCACGCTCGACGCCTGGCTGACCGCGCCGCAGAAGAAAGTGCCGGGCACGAAAATGCCCTTCGCCGGTATCCAGGATCCTGCCAAGCGTAAGGAAGTGATCGATTATCTGATGACGCTGAAATAGCATTTGAAGCATGGGTGGTTCCAGTTGCGCCCCCTATTCGCAGACGACTAATGTCAGCGGCGAATAGGGGGAATCATGACTATCCTGACGGCCGTGCTTATAACTGCTGCTGCTGCTTCTGTTCCGCAGCCGATCGACAAGCCGGATTGGATCAGGAGTGCGGACTACCCGCCCTGGGACCGGGAGACGCTCGAGGGTGTCGTCGAGGTGAAGCTTTTGGTCGATGCCACCGGGATGACAACAGGATGCGGCGTCACCATTTCGTCCGGAAACGTCAAGCTGGATGAGTATACCTGTTCGTTGCTGATGAAGCGGGCCCGTTTCGAACCGGCGCGGGGGCTTCATGGAAAACGTGTGCCTGGAGAGGTCATTCAGGCCGTTCATTGGGAGGTCCAGCGAGACCAGATCGGAAATCAGGCGTCGATCGTTCGCTACAACGTGGAGCGGTCAGGCGAACTTTCGAACTGCACGGTCGAGAACCACGGCGCCGATAAAGAGGCTTTCTCGTGCAATGAACCTCTAGTGCACAGGATCACCGAGTTCGCACTCGGCCAGCCCCTTGAACGTTTTGACAGTGTTGGCCTGACCTTATTGGCCAGGGAGAACGGCGCTGTTTCAGAAGTGATATCGGTACCGCAGGAAATTGCACCTGCGGGAGCTGAGAAACATGTCCTTTCATCGGCCCTTGTCGAGACTGCGGCCAACGGCAAGGTTGTTCGCTGCGAAACGATCTCGAGTGGTGAAGGTACTGGAAAAGCGCTGGATATGTGCAGCGTCGGCGGCCCCTTTGAGCCCGTGACTCGCCAATTCACGGCGGATGGGCGCGAGCACAAGCTCATCGTCGAATTCAGTGTTTTTGGCGTTCCTCGCTGACCTGCATCACCACACCATCGCATCGCTGCGCTTTTCCGGGCGGATGTAGATCGAGGTGATCCACGGCGAGAGCGCCTTCATCCGGCGCTCGAGTTCCTCGATCAGCGTTTCGGCATCGCCCATCCTGAGGTCGTCGGCGAAGTCGGCGCTGATGGCGACAAAGATCGCCTGCGGGCTCGTGTGGATGGTGCGGATGTGGTTGACCGCGTCGATGCGCGGGTGGCCGTCCAGCACTTCGCGGATCTTGGCGATCAGTACCGGATCGGCCGCCTCGCCGATCAGCAGTTCCTTGGACTCGCGGGCGAGCAATATCGCGACGCCGGCCAGCACGCCGCCGATCAGCACCGAGGCGACGCCGTCGATGCGCGGGTCGGCGAAGTGGATCGAGGCCCAGACGCCGAGGGCCGCGATGATGAGGCCGATCAGCGCGGCGCTGTCCTCGAACAGGACGATGAAGCCGGGAGGATCCTTGCTGCGGTGAATCGCCTGCCACCAGGTCTGCTCGCCGCGCCCGGCGTTGAACTCGCGCACGGCGAGCGACCAGGATGCGCCTTCCATGACGAACGCGATGGCGAGGACGATGTAGTTGAGCGTCGGGTCGGCGATCGGGTGCGGGTCGGCGATGTGGACGATCCCCTCGTAGATCGACACGCCCGCGCCCACCGCAAAGATCAGGATGGCGACCACGAAGGCCCAGAAATAGAGTTCGCGGCCATAACCGAAGGGGTGGGTCGGGTCCGGCTTGCGACCCGCGCGCTTCTGGCCGTAGAGCAGGAGGATCTGGTTGCCGCTGTCCACCAGCGAGTGGACGCCCTCGGTCAGCATCGAGGAGGAACCGCTGATCGCGGCGGCCACGAACTTGGCCACGGCAATGCCGAGGTTGGCCGCCAGCGCGCCGTAGAGGACGATATTGGCCTTGAAGTGCGCGGCGACGCTGTCGGGCTGGTCCATCGGCGGGCCGGGTTCCTCGGTAGAGACTGAAATTCAGCCTGCGACTGTCTCCGGCCCGGTCCGTTTTCGCAAGTGTCTTAAATGCCTCATGGATTGATTTTGACATTGGACGGGCAACCAGCCCGCCCGGCAGCCGCTCTGGCCCGATATGGTCGCCATTCCGGTGCCTCGCAGGCGTGATTGATGGGGCCTGAGCCTAGGAGAGTGCCTCGCGGCCGACGCGCTCGTTCCACAGGTCGGCGTTGCCGCAAAGCTGGAGGTTCAGCAGGGCTCGCTTGAGGAAGAGATGGCAGGGATGCTCGTCCGTGAGGCCGATGCCGCCATGAAGTTGCACCATTTCCTCGGTCACGAAGCGGAAGGCCTCGGCGGCCAGCACTTTGGCGGCAGCGAGATCGGTGACGCCGGCGCTTTCATCCCGCACGCGCTTCCACAGCAGGGCTTCGGCGACGGTGATCTTCGTCTTCATGTCGGCGGCGCGGTGCTTGAGGGCCTGGAACAGCGCGATCGGACGGTCGAACTGGCGGCGGACCTTCATGTACTCGATCGTCATGTCGAGCGCGGCACTCGCCGCGCCGATGCAGTCTGCCGCAAGCGCCAGTTGCGCCTCGCCCGAAAGCTGGTCGTGCAAAGCCTTCGTGCCTGCCGGGTCGGTAAGCATGCGGCCGGGCGTGTATCCGTCCAGTATCACGTCGAACAGGCGGCGGCTGGGATCCCAGATCGCGCGCTCAACGATCGAGACGCCGGGCGCATCCAGCGGTACCAGCGCATAGCCGTTTGGCAGCTCAGCAATGATGGCGGCGGCCATGTCCGCCTCGAACACGCCGGAAATCGTCCCGGAAACGGTGCCGTCCGGGCGTGGCGTCAGCGCGGCTTCGAGCATTGGCAGCGGCGCATATTCCCCTGCGGCCAGTCTCTCCAGCCATTCCGCGCGTTCGGCAAAATCGTGGCTCGCGGCCATGGCCTGAAGGCCTAGCTGGGCCGGGATCAGGGGCATGGCGGAAAGGATGCGGCCCATTTCGAGGTGCAGCGCGGTCGAGGCTTCCCGCGTGAGGCCAAGGCCGCCGTCCGCTTCGGGAAGACGGACCATCAGCCAGCCCATCTCGGCGGCGAGCTGCCAGCTTTCGCCGCGTGCGGGCGAGAGCGTGTCGGCGGGGAAGGCCTTCTGCGCGGCGTCGGCGAGTTCGTTCCGTTCGATCACAGCACCCACCCCTTCGGCTCGCGCGGCATCTCCAGCATGCGCTCGGCGATGATATTGCGCTGCACTTCCTCGCTGCCGCCGGCGATCGTCCAGGCGTAGGAGTTCATGAAATCGGCCATCCAGTTGCCGGTATTGAGATCGCCGAAAGTGATCGGCGCGACGTATTGTTCGTCCATGCCGCCCAGCCGCAGGCCCAGCGCCGAATAGGCCCTCAGCGCGCGGCTGTAGGCATTCTTGACGATGGAGGCATCACCGATGCGCTCGATCCCGTTGATGCGGTTGTCGAGGAACTGGTCGGCAAGCGCGCAGACGGCGTCGACCTGCGTGACCAGTACGCCGAAATCGCGCAAGACGCCGCGGTCGTCTTCATGTCCGTGCTTGCGGATAAGCCCGGCGACGCGGCCGAGCGCGCCGCGCATGCGGTAGGACAGTTCCATCAGCGTCAGACCGCGCTCGGAGGCCAGCGTCGCCTGTGCCACGGCCCAGCCCATGCCTTCTTCGCCCACGCGCTCGGAGACCGGGATCTCCACGTTGTCGAGGAAGATTTCGGCGAATTCCTCGTCCCCCTGGATCTGGTGGATCGGGCGCACGGTGACGCCGGGAGCCTTCATGTCCATCAGCAGGTAGGTGATGCCCGCCTGTTTGGGACCGTCCGACGCGGTGCGTGCCAGCAGCAGGCACTTGTCCGCGAACTGGGCCATCGTCGACCAGACTTTCTGGCCATTGATGACGTAGACATCGCCTTTCCTTTCCGCCCGTGTCTTGATGGCGGCAAGGTCCGATCCGGCACCGGGCTCGGAAAAGCCCTGGCACCACGTCTCACCCTCGAGGATCCTGGGGAGATAGCGAGCCTTCTGCGCCGCATTGCCGCATTCGTGGAGCGTGGCGAAGGCGTGGTAGGTGGAGACGAACGAGAGCAGCAGGCGCGGGCAATCGGCGCGCGCCAGTTCCTCGTAGATCACCTTCTGCTCGGCCAGGCTGCGGCCGCCGCCGGGATACTCTGCAGGCCAGTGCGGGATGGCATAGCCCCCGCGCACGAGCTTGCCGAACCAGTCTCGCTGGGTGCGGACGAAGTCGTCCTGGGTGCGGCTGGCATCGCGCCAGTCGGCAGGCGCTTGCGCCTTGAGGAAGCTGCGGACGTCGCGCCGCAGGGCTTCTAGGTCGTGGGTCATGCCCTTGTCTGTGCCGATGGGGTGCCGGGGCGTCCAGATGGCGGCAGGTCGCTGCGGCGATATCGGGACACGGCCGCGGCAGGGCTTTCACACTTCCACTTCGATCATGCCGCCTTCAACCCGCACCGCATAGGTCTCGATCGACATCGTCGCCGGCGGGTTGAGCGGTGCGCCGGTTTCCAGGTCGAAGCGGGCGCCGTGCACGGGGCAGGAAATCCAGCCGCTGCGCATGCGTCCGCATTCCAGCGTCTCGAAGGCGTGGCTGCACAAGTTGCGCACCGCGAAGATGCGGTCCCTGGTGTTGCACAGGATCACGCTGATCCCGTTCACCTCCACGACAAGCTTGGCGCCCGGCGGCACATCTTCCAGCCTGGCGGCGGTAACGAAGGTCTTCTCGGTCATCATCTTCCCGGCTTCTCGCGAATCTTGGCTCTGGGACTGTCCGGTGTCGCAGCCACCGTGCAAGCACGCGGCGGGCACAAGCAGGACCAAGCAAGCCGCTGTACCGTGGCGGTCATTTCGTGGGCAAGCCGCCGACGCGATAACGTGATCCGAAAACATGTTTCGGGAGAGTTCAGGTGTCCGCGCTCGGAAATTGCGAAAATGGCGAGAGCTTCGATGTCGTGGTGGTGGGATCGGGCTCGGCAGGGGCAATGGCGGCGCTGCGCAGTGCCGATCTTGGCCTGAAAGTGCTGATCGTCGAGAAGGCGCACAAGTTCGGCGGCACTTCGGCCACTTCGGGCGGGGTCATGTGGATCCCCAACCACCGCCTGGACGGTGACCGGGGCGACAGCCGCGAGGCGGCTCTCGCCTATCTCGATGCCACTATCGGCGTGGCGGTGAACCGGGAGCGGCTCGAAGCCTTCGTGGACGAGGCGCCCAGGATGCTGCGTTTCCTGCAGTCCACCGGCGTACAGGTCGCGGCGGCGGCCTGGCCGGACTACTTTCCCGATCGCGGGGGCGCGCGGGCGGATCGCTCGGTGATCGTGCCGACGTTCGACGGGAGGCGACTTGGCGATGGGCGCTATGCGCTGATGCGCGAGCAGTACAACCGTTTCAAGCTGTTCGGCCGCTATGCGATGGACCTGACCGAGACCTTTACCCTGATGATGCAGTCGAAGGGCTGGCGGATGGTCGCGGGGCGGATGATCGGGCGCTACTGGCTGGACCGTCCGACACGCAAGGTCTCGCACCGCGACAAGCGCTTCACCCAGGGCGCCGCGCTGATGGGCGCGACTTACGAGCAGGTCTTTGCGCGCGGAGTCGAGCTTCGGCTGGAGACGGCGCTGGAAGGGCTGGCGGTGGACGAGGGAGGCCGTGTCACCGGAGTCGAGGTGTCCCGCTTCGGGCGCAGATACAGCGTGGCGGCGCGGCACGGGGTAGTGCTGGCGGCGGGCGGGTTCGAGTGGAACCAGGCGCTGCGGGACCGCTTCTATCCGGTGCCGGGGCTGACGCGCCATTCCTCCACGCCCGAGGACGGCAACCGGGGCGAGGCGCTGGTCGCGGCGGAAGCGGTCGGAGCTTCGACCGAGCACACGGAGCAGGGCTGGTGGATCCCGACGATGACGCTGCCGATGAAGGGGGCGTCGAACTTCCACGAGATCCATCAGGCCGCGTTCGACGTGGGACGTCCGTGGAGCGTGGTGGTCAACCGCAAGGGCCTTCGCTTCGTGGATGAGGCCTGCGGGTACGACCAATTCGGGCAGGCCATGGTGCGCGATCAGTTGGAAACCGGTGCGAACTGTCCGTGCTGGCTGATCTTCGATGCCAAGTTCCGCCGGAAATTCAGCGCTGGCGGCCTGATGCCCACAGTGCATACGCCCGAGCACAAGATCCCGGCGGACTGGTGGGACCACTACGTGTTCCGGGCCAGTACCATCGAGGACCTTTGCGCCAAGACACACCTGCCGGTTGAGGCCGTGCGTCAGACCATCGCCAACATGAACACTTACGCGAAGACCGGCGTCGATCCAGAGTTCGGGCGGGGCATGAACCCCTATGACCAGATGTTCGGCGATCCCTCTTCCAGGCCCAATCCGAACATCGGTCCGATCGACACGGCACCGTTCTATGCAGTGCCGATCAACAACGGCGATCTCGGCACCAAGGGCGGCCTGCGCTGCGACGCCCGGGCGCGGGTGCTGGATGGGGAGGGGAGGCCGATCGCCGGGCTCTATGCCGCAGGCAACAATTCGGGGACCCCGTTCGGCGACACCTACCCGGGGGCAGGGGCGACGATCGGTCCGGCGATGACCTTCGGGTTTGTCGCCGCCAATGACATTGCCGAACGGGCCGGAAACGGGCGGGTGGGGTCGGCGCTTGAACAAAGCGGGATTCCCGCCTTCGCGGAGATGACGAAGTAGGTTGGATTCGACGAAACTTCGACAAGCGAACCGAAAATCAGATGTGCCCACAAGGTACTCTCGCCATCCCCGCGACGGCGGGAACCCCGTTTCTTCTTCAAGCGGTGGCGGCATAAGCGGAGCAGGACAGATGCAAGGCAAGGTAGCAGTCGTCACCGGAGCGGCAGGCGGCATAGGCGAGGCCATCGTGCGGGTGCTGGGAGCCAAAGGCCTTAAGGTCCTTGGCACCGGGCGCAGCGTACAGAAGCTTCAGGCGCTGAACGATGCGCTGGCCGGGACGATGGATTTCGAATTCATCGCCATCGACGCCACCGCCGATGAAGCTCCGCGCGCGATCGTCGATGTCGCGGTGGAGAAGTTCGGGCGGCTGGACGTGCTGGTGAACAATGCCGGATCGTTCAACTTCGGTCCTGTGGACCAGACCAGCGATGCCATGCTGGACGAAGTGCTTGGCATTTCGCTGCGTGCGCCGTTCCGGCTCTGCCGCGAGGCGCTGCGGGTCATGGAAGAGGGGAGCGCGATCCTCTTCATCGGCTCGACCTGGGGGCTCTACGGCACGCCGGGCGGCGGGGCCTATTCCGCCGTGAAGGCCGGGCAGATCGGTCTGATGCAGACGATGGCGGCCGAATATGGCCCGCGCGGCATCCGCTCCAACTACATTGCGCCGACCGTGGTGCGCACCGAGATGACCACGGCGTTCTGGGAACTGGATTTCTTCCGCCGCACCAATCACGAACTGACGCCGCTCCAGCGCGATTGCACCGCGGCGGACATCGGCAACATGGTGGCCTTTCTCGCTTCGGACGAGGCCGGGTTCGTCAACGGACAGACCATCGCGGTGGACGGCGGTATCTCGACCACGCGCTATGTCTCGCCGGCGGCGATCGGAGCGGTGCGGCAGTAAGGCTGTCCTGCAACGGCCTCGGCGGTTTTCGCCGGGGCGTTGGCCCTTTGCTTGTGAGGGCGTGGCCCGCTGGGTAACGCCGGAGGAAAGCAGAGACGAAGGATGCCATGCAGTTCGAATGGACCGAGGACCAGGATGCGTTCCGTCAGCAGATCCGGGACTTCCTGCACGCCAACCTGCCGGATGGCTGGGAAAAGTTCTCCGAACACGGCCCCGCCTCGCCCGCGCTGACCGCATTTGCCCGCAGCTTTTGCGTCACGCTCGCCGACGCCGGCCTGCTGTTCCCCCACTGGCCAAGGGACATGGGCGGGGAAGGACTGGGGCCGTGGGAGCAGCAGATTCTCTCCGAAGAGATGTGGATCGCCGGCGAGCCGCGCGGCGGCCAGTACATGAACGTCAACTGGATCGGCCCGACGCTGGAGAAGTATGGCACGGCGGCGCAGAAGGCGCGTTATCTGGAACCGATCACGCGCGGGGAATCGCTGTGGTGCCAGGGATTTTCCGAACCTGACGCCGGATCGGACCTTGCCAGTCTACGCACCCGTGCCGTGCTGAAGGACGGTCGCTACGTCATCAATGGCCAGAAGATCTGGACGTCCTACGCCGGGCTGGCCGACACCTGCTTCCTCCTCACCCGCACCAGCGACGATCGCAAGAAGGGCATTACCATCGTCCTCGTGCCGATGGACACGCCGGGCATCACCGTGCGCCAGATCCCCTCACTGATCGGTGAGGGTGATATTCACGAGGTCTTCTTCGACGATGTGACCGTGCCGGAAACCGCCCGCTTCGGCGACGAGGGGCAGGCATGGGAGATCGTCGCCTATTCGCTGCGCAACGAGCGGCTGGGTATCCCGCGTTTCACGCTGGCCCGCGCCGCGCTCGACCGGGCGGTCGCGATGCTGAAGGAGCGCGGCGACTTCGTTCGCGAGCATGTGCGCATCGAGGCCGCGCGCTGCGCGGCGCTGTGCGAGGGGGCGGGCACGGCGAACTATGCCGTCGTGCAGAAACGGGTCGACGGGCTGGCGATCGGTGCGGAGTCCAGTTCCGCGCGCTACGCCACCGTGATGGCCGAGCGCGCCGTCTGCGAATTCGTGGTGGAGTTCCTGCCCGAAGCGCTCGCGGGGGCATCGCCCTATCTCAAGATGCACCACCAGCGCGGCATCGTCGCCGGGATCGCCGCCGGTTCGGCCGAGATCCAGCTCAACATCATCGCCAGCGACGTGCTGGAACTGCCCCGGGAGCCGCGCTGATGCAGCTTGCCCTCAATGACGACCAGACCCAGGTCCTCGATTTTGTCGAAGCGCTGGCGCGGCCGTTCGTTTCCGCTCCGCTCCACGATGCCGGACTGGCTCTGGAAAGCGCGGAACTTGACGCGGCGCTGGTGGAGAACGGCTTCCTCGATGTCATGGCGGTCGAGGAACTGGGGCCCGTTACCGCCGCACTGGTGGTGGAGAAGCTCGCACGGCTGCCGTTTGCGGTGGAAGCGGCAGTTTCGGCGCTGGTGCGCCCGCTGATCGGTCCGGATTTGCCGCGCCCGCTCTGCCTTGTCGAGGAGGGCCGTCTTTCGGCGCCGCTGCGCTTCCTGCGGCCCGGCGCGACGGTGGTTGTCGTCGGCCCGGGCGGCGTAAACAGCTTTACCGCGAGCGAGGATATGATTGCCCCGGCGCAGGAGGATACGCTCTATGCCTATCCGGTCGCGTTCCTGAAGGGCGTGCCCGGCGACGTGACGATGCACGATGCCGATCCGGCCGAAGTCACCCGGGCCTGGCGCGTCGCGATGGCGGCGGAAGCGGCGGGCCTGCTCGGCGCGGCGCTGGCGAGCGTGGTGACTTATGTATCCGAGCGCAAGCAGTTCGGGCGTCCGCTCGCGACGTTCCAGGCAATGCGCCACCGGCTGGCCGAGGCCCAGGTGGTGACCAACACCGCCTACTGGCTCGCCATGCGGGCGGCGGCGAGCGGGACGCGGGCGGACGCCGCGATGGCGCTGCTCCATGCGCAGGAGGCAGCGAGGCGGGTCTGCTACGACTACCACCAGTTCCTTGGCGGCATGGGCATGACGCTGGAGCATCCCCTGCACTTGTGGACCTATCGGCTCAAACTGCTGACGGCGGAACTGGGCGGGCGCGGCGGGCAGGGGCTTGCCGCGGCGGAGGCACTCTGGGGGTAGTCCGGGGGTAGTCCGTTTTCATGCGCCATCGCCGCGATGCCCGCAGCGTGCGCGCGATATCGGGCGCGGTCCTGTCGCCGGGCAGGACGGCTCATGCAAGACTTGCCGTCACGGACAAAAAGACGAGAGGGCAAGGATGCAAGCAAGCGATCTGATCGATCTGGGCGGGCAGGTGGCTCTGGTTACCGGTGCGGGCCAGAACGCGGGAAGGGCCACGGCGCTGGAACTGGCCCGCCACAATGCGGGCGGCATTGCCGTTAACGATTTCGTACCGGAACGGGCGGAGGCGGTGGCTGGCGAAATACGCGCCATGGGCGTCCCTGCCCTGGCGGTGCCGTTTGACGTGACCGACCTTGCCGCGGCGCAGGCGGCACGTGCCGCGATAACGGCCGCACTGGGGCCAGCCACGGTGCTGGTGAACAACGCGGGCATGGCAGGGCCCGGCGCCGCGATCCGGCCGGAGCAGAATTTCTGGGAGGAGGATCCGGCGAACTGGCAGCGCTACCTCGGCACCAACCTCTACGGCGTCTACAACTGCTGCTTTGCGTTCATTCCCGACATGGTCGCGGCAAAATGCGGCCGGATCGTCACCATCGTGTCGGATTCGGGCCGGGTGGGCGAGGCCAGGATGGCGGTCTATGCCTCGTCCAAGGCGGGCGCGCAGGGGTTCATGCGCTCGATCGCCAAGGAACTGGGGCGTTACAACGTGACGGCCAATTGCGTGTCGCTCTCGGCGCTGCTTCCCGACATGCCGGAGGAACAGCGGGCCGAGATCATGCAGAGCGATCACATGAAGGGCCTGATGGGCCGCTATTCCATCCGCCGCTGCGGCAAGTCGACCGACGTGGCGGCGCTGGTGACGTTCCTGTGCTCGGACGCGGCCGAATGGATCACCGGCCAGACTTATCCGCTCAACGGGGGCTATGCGCCCTCGATGTAACGTAGCGGTTGGCGATGTAACGAGCGGGAGAGCGAGGGCCCTCAGGCCCTCGCGCCTCGTGCGAACAGGGCTTGCGGGCACAGCGTATAGCTTGGGTCCAGCGCACCCTGCCCGAGCAGGCCTCCGCCTTCGAACGGGCGGCGCAGTTTGAAGTCGTAAGTGACGACACGTTTCGAGAAGCGCCACTTGCCGTCGGCGCAGCGCCGGTAGTTGTCGATGTAGCGCACGGCCATGAAGTCTTCCTCCTGCCCTCCCTCGCGGCCGGGAATCAGGTGCCAGGCCAGGGCGTAGACTTCGCCGCTTGCCGCATCGCCGTCCAGCGCGATCAGGTGATTGCACAGGTGGTGCCCGGAATAGGGCATGTAGGGGAACGCGCCGGCGATGAACTGGCAGTAGTCCTGAGCCGGGCCATCGAAGCTGTCGCCGTGCGTATCGGTCGCATCGTCGGTGTAGAGGTCGCGCAGCAGGGCGATGTCCTGGCGGTCGATCGCGCGGGCATAGAGCAGGACAAGCTCGCGGATGGCTTCCTTGTCGAGCAGCGCGGCCAGCGCCGGGTCGGCGGAGTTCATGGTCTCTCCCTCATAGCAATGCGCCGCCGTCGATCGGGTAGATCTGCCCGGTGATGAAGCTGGCCCGGTCGCCGGCGAGGAAGGCAACCATGCCCGCCATCTCGTCGGGGTTCGCGAAAGGGCGGCCGACGTACGTGCGGCGCTGGCGGATGGCCCGGTCTTCTTCCGCCACGCTGGCGGCGCCATGACTGAACAGGCCGGAATCCGGGTGAAAGCGACTGCCCGTGCTGAAGGCGGCGGGATCTTGCGCGATCGTTGCATAAGGGGCGATCGCGTTGACGCGGATGCCGTGCTGGCCGAGTTCCTTCGCCAGAACCGCGGTGAAGCTGTGCACGGCGCCTTTGGCGGCGGAATAGACGGAGAGTTGATAGTCTCCCACCAGGGCCGCGGTCGAGCCAACATTGACTACGGCGCCGCTCTTGCGGGCGATCATGCCCGGCAGCACGGCGTGGGTCATGCGCAGCACGGTGCCGAAGTTGAGGTCGATGTCGGCCATCCAGGTTGCCGGATCGGAATCGGCGAAAAAGCCTTGTGCGACGTTGCCGCCGACGGTGTTGATCAGCACATCGACAGGGCCAAGCGCCTCGGCAGCGGCAAGGATGCGCTCGGGCGCGGCGACGTCGGTAAGGTCGGCAGCGACAAAGGGCGCTTGAGGAGCGCCTTGCTGAACGCAGTGATCGGCCAGGCGTTCGCCCGCCTCGTGGTCGCGCCCGACCAGAACGGTTGTTGCGCCTTCCCGGGCCAGTTCAAGGGCGATGGCGCGGCCGATGTTCGCCGTCGCGCCGGTCACGATCGCCAGTTTCCCGGCAAGCCCCAGGTCCATTGCGCACTCCTCCTGCCCGGACAGGCCGGGTCATTGTCGAAGCGAGCATGGGATGGATCGGCAGGCGGGGCAAACCGCTCCTGCGATCAGCGGCTGAAGGCGCGATCAGCCTTGCGAATAGTCGCCGCCGCTATCTGCTGGGCCGTTTTCGTTGAAGCCGCCATCCGACTGGCGCTTGCGCGAGGTGAGCACGCAGCGGATTTCGCTGTCCTGGCCGTCGGCACCGATAACGCGCAGGAAGGCAGGGGCGGTGCGATGGAGTTTTTCGCCCTTGAGCTTGCCGCCGGTCATCATCACGCTGTCGCCGGTCATCAGGTAGCTGCCGCGAACCCCGTCCGTGCCCTTGTAGCTGGAGTAGTTGACCACCTGGAAATCGAGTGCCGGCACCGGATTGCCGACCGCGCCGCCCGCATCGCCGTCCTTTTCGCAGGTATAGTGCCCCAGCGGCAAGGTGCTGATGGTTCCGCCCGGTACCGGCGGCGGAGCCGGCCTCGCCACGGCCGGGGCGAGGCCTGCCGACACTGCGGCAAGCGCCAGGCCGCAAGCAAGAAAAGCGGGGGCGCGGACGATGGGGGGGATGAACGGTGCGCGATTCATGACTGCTGCGCTAGCATTGACGCGAAGGAATTGCCACAGTCCGCGTCCTCCGCTAAGGGCGGCTGCTTCGCCGCTCAGCGGCTCTTTCCCATCGAAGGCTCACTCATGAAGATCAGCGGCGTCGACATTCGTCCCGGCAATATTCTCGAATACGAAAAGGGTATCTGGAAAGTCGCCAAGACGCAGCACACCCAGCCGGGCAAGGGTGGCGCCTTCATGCAGGTCGAGATGAAGAACCTCATCGACGGCCGCAAGACCAACGTGCGCTTCCGCAGCGCCGACACTGTCGAGCGCGTCCGTCTCGACACCAAGGACTTCCAGTTCCTCTACGCCGAGGGCGAAGACCTGGTGTTCATGGACATCGAGACCTACGAACAGATCATGCTCCCAGCCGACCTTCTGGGCGATGCCGCGGCCTTCCTTCAGGACGGCATGCAGGTTCTGCTCGAAATGTGGGAAGAGCGCCCGATCTCGGTACAGCTGCCCGAGCAGGTCGAAGCCACCATCGTCGAAGCCGATGCCGTGGTGAAGGGTCAGACCGCCTCGTCCAGCTACAAGCCGGCCGTGCTCGACAACGGCGTGCGCGTGATGGTGCCGCCGCATATCGAAAGCGGCACGCGCATCATCGTCGACGTGTACGAAAAGACGTACGTGAAGAAGGCCGACTGATGCGCCGGGCGGTCCTTTTCGCGCTGGCCGGCGCGTCGCTGGCGCTTGGCGCTTCGCCGGTGTTGGCGGCTGCCAAGCCTGCCGCGAAGGCGACCGCCCCCGCCGCCAGGCCGGCGGCCCCTGCCGCGGGCGCACACACCGCGCCGCCGCCGGAGGTCGAACATGCGATGTTCTACCTCAAGGTGCTGATTTCCGGCCTGCAGTCGGATCAGGTCGAGCAGCCCGTGAAGGGCGTGCTGGTGGGCTGTCTGTACAACAATTCGCTGTCGCGCATCAGCACGGCGATGGACAAGGTGATCGCGGAGAACCCCGCAAAGGTTCATCGCGACAAGCCCAACGAAGTTCTGACCGCCATGGTCGCGATCTGCAATCATCCGGCCCAAGGCGGTGCGTCCCAGCCCGCCAAGGGCCGATAATCGCATCGATATTCACGGCGGTTCCGCTTTTCACGGACTTGCCCTCCAAGCATAACCGGCCGGTTCATCCGGCCCTCGAAGGACTAAAGGTATTATGGCCATCTCCGGTCTCATGCGCGTGATGGAAAAGGCGGCTCGCAAGGCGGGCAACCGTCTCCGCCGCGACTTCGGCGAAATCGAGCACCTGCAGGTCTCGCGCAAGGGACCGGCGGACTTCGTCTCGAAGGCCGACCAGGCTTCCGAACGCACGATCTGGGACGAACTGCGCGCCGCGCGTCCCGATTGGGGCTTCCTGTTCGAGGAAGCCGGCGAGATCGAGGGCGATCCCGACAAGCCGCGTTTCATCGTCGACCCGCTCGACGGTACGACCAACTTCCTGCACGGGATTCCGCACTTCGCGATCTCGATCGCGGTGCAGGAGCCGCGTCTCGACGGCAAGGGCTGGGGCGAAGTCACCGCCGGCCTGATCTACAACCCGGTCACCGACGAATCGTACTGGGCCGAAAAGTCGCGCGGCGCCTGGCTGCACGACAAGCGCCTGCGCGTTTCCTCGCGTCGTCACATGGACGAGAGCGTGATCGCCACCGGCATTCCCTTCGCCGGTCATGGCGACGCGGGCAAGTGGACCAAGATCTATCACGCGCTGGCGCCGCAGGTTGCGGGCATCCGCCGGTTCGGTTCGGCTGCGCTTGACCTCGCATGGGTTGCAGCCGGCCGTTACGAAGGTTTCTGGGAAGCCGACCTCAAGCCCTGGGATACGGCCGCCGGCTGCCTCCTCGTGCGCGAGGCTGGTGGTTTCGTTTCCGACTGGAAGGGCCGTTCGCAGGTGATCTGCGATACCGAAATCCTCGCCGGCAACGATGTTCTCCACTCCCGTCTGCACAAGTTGCTGGTAACTGCACTCAAGTGACTTGAGTGCGAGCGCCGGCGCCGCTAAGCGTGCAGCGCCGGCGCCGCTTGCCCTCGGTTTTCCAGGGTGGGCGGCCAGCACGCGGCAAGCGTGCCCCTGTGGCGGAATGGTAGACGCGAACGACTCAAAATCGTTTGTCGCAAGGCGTGCCCGTTCGAGTCGGGCCAGGGGCACCATGCAATCGACCTTCGGCGCGAAACTCCGGTTTCGCGCCGAAGTCGTTTCCGGGCTGGATTTCGAGCTGTTTCTGCGTCTGGCCAGCCAGTCGTTTCAACGACTTGTCGCATTTAACGGTGAATCACTGCCCAACCCGGCAAGAATCGGTCATTGGCCGTTTCGCACTTGATGCGTTGATGTCTGCCAATCGCGGTTCCGCCGGCCCTGGCCGTGTTCCTCATGATCGCGATGGACGTCCGTATCGAGGATTGCCGGAAAACGATCCGTTCAGTGAGTGCCGAGTCTGGACAGGATAGCATTGCGCGGTTGCCCCTACTGCCGCGCAAGGGGTTCCGGCATTTCCCGCAAGTTCGCCTTGCCGTCCCCATAGGCGGTCGAGGTCGCTTCGGGTCGCAAAGCGGGCAGAAGCACAGCTTCGCCCCGTCGCGCCGGTCCGTTCCGGGGGGAGCGGGCCGGCGCGCATTGCCGCGTGCGGTGGCAACACAATTGGCGCGAAGCGCTCCAATCCCTTCAAAAACTGCGCCGAACGCCAAGTCGCGGGCGATCAGTGTGTTTGCCAAGTCCTTCACTCTCTAGTATTTTGTCGGTGAAGGGGACGATATGGAACCTAGCGCCGCCGATTTTCACGACGCCTTATTGCGCGTCATCGGGTCATCAACCTTCCGCTCGTCGCCGCGTCTTTCCGAACTTCTTGTCCATCTTGTCGAACAGACCCTTGCCGGTCACGCCGATCGTCTGAAGGGGTATGCGATCGCCCTCGATGTCTTCGGGCGGGACGAGGGTTTTGACGCATCCTCCGATTCGATCGTGCGCGTGCAGATGGCGCGCCTGCGCAAGGCACTTGCCGAGTATTATGGGGGGGAGGGTGTCCGGGACCCCGCGCGGATCGTTCTCTCGCGCGGTTCCTATGTGCCGTCGCTCGAAATGGCAGCCGCACTCCAGGAACCGGTGAGCGATGACGCTGGCGACGATGACGCTGGCGACGATGGCGCCGCGGCCGAGCCGGAAGCCGCCGCGGCGGCGCGATTGACGCTCGAGGCGGCGGAGCGCACCGGTGGTGGCGCCCTCGAAGCGGGTGACGTGGAGGCTGAGCCGCCGGTGCCGCCCGCGTCGTCCGGCGGTGACGAGGCTGTCCTTCCATCCACAGCGCCCCCGGGCAAGCGCAGGGCATGGGTCCTGCTGGCGGTGCTCGCCTTGGTGTCGGCGCTGGTGATCATCTATTGGCCGGGCGAACTGCGCGATACGGTGGTATCGCGCGCCGGCGAGATGCCGCGCGGGCCGACCGTCTATGTTGCGCCCTATTCGTTGACGGGGGGAACCGTGCAGGCGGTCCATGTCCGGGACGGGTTCCAGTACGATCTGGTGAACTATCTGTCCCAACTGCCCAATCTCGCGGTGATCGGGCTCGATCCGCGCGGACTATCTCCGACTATGGAGCACCGGGCGCGAACCGCACCGCGTGGCAGCACTTTCGTGCTTCAGGGCGCGATCCTGATTTCCGGCGACAAGTTCCGCGTCAACTCCAGTCTCGTGCGGGTTCCCGGCGGTGTGGTCGTCTGGTCGGAGAGCAGTGACCTGATGACTGTCGAGCCCAGTCGCATCCTGCAGATGCAGGCCGACATAGCGCTCGGTGTCGCCTCACGTCTCGGGCAGCCCTACGGGGTGATCCATGAGACGAAGCGGCATGACCTTGAGAATCACCGCAGCGTCTCGATGGACGACTATTTCTGCGAGCTGGAAGCGTTCCAGTTCATGCGCGAAAAGCGCCCGGAAACCTTGCCGCCAGTCAAGGAGTGCCTGACCCAGGCCGTCACGCGTCAACCGAACTATTCGAACGCCTGGGCCTTGCTGTCATGGATCTATACGCATGAGGCGGTGAGCCGCGGCGCTGGCGCATCGCGTGAGGCGCTGGACGCGGCGGAAAAGGCTGTGGCCGCGAATGCCACCAATGCGCAGGCCTATCAGTATCTGGCGATAGCCCGGTTTCATGAGGGTGATTTTGTCGCCGCGCGCGAGGCTATCGGCAAGGCTCTGGCGATCAGCCCGAACAATGCTGAAATCCTGGCAGAGGCGAGCCGGCTTCTCGGCGTGCTGGGTGAGCACGACAATTCGCCGGCCCTGGCCGAGAAGGCCATAAGCCTCAATCCCGGTCACCCGGCATGGTATTGGTCGGGGCTGACGATCGATGCGCTCTATCGCCGTGACGGACAAAAGGCGGTGCGTTACGCGCGGCTCGGTGCGGACGATTACGGACTTATCCCGCGCTACCTGCTGGCGTCGGCGCTGGCGCTCAACCAGCAGCCGAAGCAGGCGGAATCGGTGCTGGTGCAGGCGGCTAAGGATTTTCCCAAGGTCGCACGGGACCGGCGCGAGTTGATCCGGGAAATGCACATGCCCGAATTCATCAGCGGGCCGCTCGAGGCGCAGGGCTTGCTGGGAGGCTGAGCATCCTGTTCGATCCAATTGATTGCATGCGATAATGGCATGGCGGTAGGTGCTTGCAGGGAGCGAGCGGGAGCCATAGGCTGCGGGCATGAAAACCCTGCTCCATTCTGCCGCTGCGCTGTCCGTCTGCGCCTTGTTTCCCGCTTTGGCGCAGGCCGCTCCCATGACGCCGGACGTGGCGACGGCGATCGCGCGGGATCTGCCCGGGTTGATGACGACCTACCGCGACCTTCATTCGCACCCTGAATTGAGCAATCAGGAAGTGCGCAGCGCGGCCGTCCTCGCCAAGGCCGCGCGCGAGGCTGGTTTCACGGTTACAGAGAAAGTGGGCGGAACGGGCGTCGTCGCGGTGCTCAGGAACGGGGAGGGGCCGACCGTCCTGATCCGGGCGGACATGGACGGGCTGCCGGTGATCGAGCAGACGGGGCTGCCCTTTGCCTCGGTCCAGCGTGGAACGTCGACCGCGGGTGTCGAAAGCGGCATCATGCATGCCTGCGGGCACGACACCCACATGACCGCGTGGATCGAGACGGCGCGGCTGATGGCCGCGCGCAAGTCGCAGTGGTCGGGTACCCTGGTCATGGTCGGGCAACCTGCCGAGGAAACCGGGGAAGGCGCCTTGGCGATGCTCAAGGACGGGCTCTACAGCCGTTTCCCCAAGCCGGACTACACGCTGGCGTTTCACGACTCGGCGGATCTTCCGGCCGGTCAGGTGGGGGCTGCGGTGGGCTGGGCACTCGCCAACGTGGACAGTGTCGACATCGACGTGAAAGGCATCGGCGGCCACGGTGCCTATCCGCAGGCGACCAAGGATCCGATCGTCCTGGCCAGTGCGATCGTCATGAAGTTGCAGACGCTTGCCAGCCGCGAGACCAATCCGCTCGATCCGGTGGTGGTCACGGTCGGCTCGTTCCATGCCGGCGCCAAGCACAACGTGATTTCCGACGATGCCAAGCTGCAGCTGACGGTGCGCAGCTACTCGGACGAGACGCGCAATCGCCTGCTCGACGGCATCCGCCGCATCGCGCGCGGCGAGGCGATCGCCTCGGGCCTGCCGGATCCGCTGATGCCGGTCGTCACCGTCAAGGAGCCGCATACCCGGGCGACCTGGAACTCGCCGGAATTCACGCAGACCGCCGTTGCCGATCTCAAGGCGCAGATGGGCGAGGCCAATGTCGTCGTCACCCCGTCTGTCATGGGCGGCGAGGACTTCGGCGAGTTCCGCCGCGCGGACGAGGACCGCATCCAGTCGGTCATCTTCTGGGTCGGCGGGGTCGATCCCGCAAGGCTGGCGGCGGCGAAGTCGGGCGGCGCGCCCTTGCCATCGCTGCACAGCCCGTTCTGGGCACCGGTGGCGGACAAGGTCATCGCCTCGGGCAGCGAGGCGATCACGCTCACGGCGCTGCGGCTGATGCCGCGCCGGTGATTGCGGGGAAGGGGGCGTCGTCCCCCTTTTTTGGCCCTTTTCCGGCTCCTTTTTCGTCGGAGCTTGCTGTAAATCGGGCCGACGCTTTTTTCGTTAAATACCGTTTCTGGCGGGAAATATCGCCCGTTTAACGGTTGCGTCCTGTCAGATTTACCGACAGTTTACCCATTATCGGTAGCTTTAGGGAAGGGCCGCGACCGGCCCGTTGACTGGCGAAACGCGCGACGATGATTCGTCTTTTCAAACACTACATCCCGCACGCCGTCGTGTTGCTGTGCTTCGTCGACCTCGTTCTGCTGATGCTCGCCAACGAAGTGTCCTGGCGGCTGCGGGCCGAGCAGATCGGCATGGATCCGGGCGATGTCGTGCAGCGTTTCGGGGTTCACGCTGCCTTTGCCGGGGTGATTGTCATGGCGATGGTCGCGGTTGGCGTCTACGGCGCGGACGCGCTGCGATCGATGCGGTTTGCCGCGGCGCGGCTGCTGGTGGCGGTGTCACTGGGCATCATCGCGCTTTCGTTTGTCGATTTCCTGTTCGCCGGACAGCATTTCTGGCGCTCGACGCTGGCCTATGCCATGGCCTTTGCGATCTTCCTGCTGATCGCCAACCGCCTGCTGTTGAGCGGCCTGCTCGGCACTTCGGCGTTCCGCCGCCGGGTCCTGGTGCTGGGCGCCGGAGACCGTGCGCAGCGCCTCTATCAGCTCGCCGAACGGCCGGAGAGCGGCTTTGCCATCGTCGGCTACATTGCCATGAGCGAGGCGCCGCCGGTCGTGGAGGAAGCGATCGCCCGCAGCGCGATCCATGATCTCACCCGTTTCGTCGGCAATCTCGGTGTCAGCGAAGTCGTGCTGGCGCTGGAGGAACGGCGCAATGCGCTGCCGCTCAAGGATCTGCTGCGGATCAAGACCACCGGCGTCCACGTCAACGAATTCTCCAGCTTCCTGGAGCGTGAGACCGGGCGTGTCGATCTCGATACCGTCAATCCCAGCTGGCTGATCTTTTCCGACGGGTTCTCGTCCGGCCGCATGTTTTCGAGCGCGGCCAAGCGTGTGTTCGACGTCTTTGCCTCGGCGCTCCTGCTGGTTCTGACGGGCCCGGTTATCCTGTTGTTCGCGCTGATCGTGAAGATCGACAGCCGCGGTCCGGCATTCTACCGCCAGCCGCGGGTCGGCCTGTTCGGCGAGCCGTTCGACGTCATCAAGCTGCGTTCGATGCGCACCGATGCCGAGGCGAACGGTGCCCAATGGGCCGAGAAGGACGATCCCCGCGTCACCCGGGTGGGCCGCTTCATCCGCAAGGTGCGGATCGATGAACTGCCCCAGGCCTGGAGCGTGCTCAAGGGCGAGATGAGCTTTGTCGGCCCGCGGCCCGAGCGGCCCCAGTTCGTTGCCGATCTCGAAGGGCAGCTGCGCTATTACGCCGAACGGCACATGGTGAAGCCGGGCATCACCGGCTGGGCGCAGATCAACTACCCCTACGGTGCCTCGATCGAGGACTCCCGGCACAAGCTCGAATACGACCTGTACTACGCTAAGAATTACACGCCGTTCCTCGATTTCCTGATCATCCTGCAGACCTTGCGGGTGGTGCTGTGGAGCGAGGGCGCGCGATGATCGGTGCACCGGCAGCCCTGATCTGGTCAGGTCTCGGCAGCGTGCTGCATCTGGCCGGCACGATCGCGGTGGCGAGCCTTGCCTTCTGGCTCTGGCCGCGCCGCAGCCGGTTTGCCCGCGCCGGAGTTCCGGTGGTCTGTGCGCTGTTCATGACAGCGATCTGGGGGGTGGCCTCGGTCGCCAGCGGCGATGTGCTGGTGCGTTCCTTTGCCGAGACCGCGCGCAACCTCGCGTGGCTTGCAGCGGTCTATGCGCTGTTTGCCAGTGATGGGCGCCATGACAGCCTGGGGCCGATCCGGCCGGTGATCTATGCCCTGGTCTTTGTGGAACTGATGCACCTGGGCACCGACATCGGCCTGTCCCGGCTGGCGTTCGATCCGCGGGTGCTGGAAGTCGCGTTCGACTTTACCGTGATGTTCCGCCTGCTGGTCGCGGTCGGTGGACTGGTGCTGGTCCACAATCTCTATGCCGGGGCGCCGCGCGATGGCCGGGCGGCGCTGCGCTGGCCCGCCACCGGACTGGCGGTGCTCTGGGCCTTTGACCTCAATCTTTACACGGTAGCCTACCTCGGCAGCAAATGGCCGGTGGAACTGGGCGCGCTGCGCGGCATCGCCACGTTGGTTCTCGCAGCCTGCCTTGCCATCGGCGGTGCCCGCAACAGCGACGAACTGCGCTTGCGCCCTTCGCGGGCGGTGACGTTCCAGACTTTCTCGCTGCTGGTGATCGGGGGCTATCTTGTCGCCATGGTCGCGGTGGCCCAGTGGCTTGCCTATGTCGGCGGCGACTTCGCGCGTATCATCGAACTCGCGTTCCTCACCCTGGCGAGTGCCTTTGCGCTTGTGGTGCTGCCCTCGCGCCGGGTGCGCGGATGGCTCAAGGTGATGACGGCCAAGCACTTCTTCCAGCACCGCTACGACTATCGCGAGGAATGGCTGCGCTTTACCCGCACGATCGGCAGTGGCGGCGAACAGGCCCTGCCGCTTGCCGAGCGGGTCGTTCAGGCGGTGGCGGACGTCACTGGAAGTCCAGCCGGGTTGCTGCTCACGCCCGGCGATCAAGGCGATCTCACACTCGCCGCGCGCTGGAACTGGCGCGATGTCGAGGTGCCGGCGGTTGCCTGTCCCGCCCGGGCGCTGGCTCCCTTCGAGCAGAACGCGTTCATCGCCGATCTCGACGATCAGCGCGCCGGTTTCACGGCGACCGGTTATGAGGTGGAAGTGCCGGCATGGCTGCTGGCCGAGCCGCGCGCCTGGGCGCTGGTGCCGCTGGTTCATTATGAAAGGCTGGTCGGCATGGTCGTGCTCGCCCGGCCGCAACTGGCGCGCAAGTTCGACTGGGAGGATTTTGACCTCCTGCGCGTCATCGGACAGCAGCTTGCAAGCTATCTGGCCGAGAATGCGAGCCAGGAAGCGCTGGCGGAATCGAGCCGGTTCGAGGATTTCCACCGCCGCATCGCCTTCGTGATGCACGACATCAAGAACCTCGCGAGCCAGTTCAGCCTGCTGGCGCGCAATGCCGAACTCCATGCCGACAAGCCCGAGTTCCGCGCCGACATGCTGGTGACGCTGCGCAATTCTTCGGACAAGCTCAATGCCTTGCTGGCGCGCCTGTCGCGCTACGGCAACGGCGCGGTCGACAAGCTGGAGCCGGTGCCCGCCGGCGAGGTCGCCCGCACGGTGATCGAGCGGTTCCGGGGCAATCCGCAGGTGGTTCTGGCAGAAACCATCGAGGTGATGGTGACGGCGAACCGCCATTCGCTCGAGCAGGTGCTGCTGCACCTGCTGCAGAATGCGCTGGACGCAAGTCAGCCTGACAGCCCGGTGTTCCTCTCGCTGCTCAACGATGGGCTGAATGCCCGTTTCGAGGTGCTCGATTCCGGTTGCGGCATGTCCGCCGAATTCGTGCGCAATCGCCTGTTCAAGCCGTTCGTTTCCACCAAGAGCGGCGGTTTCGGCATCGGCGCATTCGAGGCGCGTGAACTGGTGCGGGCGATGCGGGGCCGCCTCGACGTCGAATCGCGCGAAGGGCTGGGCTCGCGCTTCGTGGTGCGGGTGCCGCTGGCTGCCGCCACCGATTTCTACCAGACGCTTGCCGCCAAGGATCAGAAGGTAGCCTGAGATGACCGAGACCGCCGCAAAGGCGCCTGCCAAGGCTCTTCCCAAATTGCTGATCGTCGAGGACGATGCCGGGCTTCAGGCGCAGCTCAAGTGGGCCTACGAGGATTTCGAGGTCCTGATCGCCGGTGACCGGGCGCAGGCCATGGCCCTGCTGCGTTCGGAAATGCCCGACGTGGTCACGCTCGATCTCGGACTGCCGCCCGATCCCGATGGCGTGACCGAGGGATTTGCGGTGCTTGACGAGATCATGGCGCTCAAGCCCGATACCAAGGTCATCGTTGCCTCGGGGCACGGTGCGCGCGAATCCGCGCTTCAGGCGATCGCGCGCGGGGCCTACGATTTCTATCAAAAGCCGGTGGACATCGATGCGCTGGGCCTGATCGTGCGCCGGGCGTACCAGTTGCACCGCCTCGAGGACGAGAACCGCCGTCTCGCTTCCAAGGTCGACAAGGACGACAAGGTGCTTGGCCGGATGATCACGGCGGCACCGGAAATGGTGCGGGTCGCCCGCACGATCGAGCGTGTGGCCAATACCAATGTCTCGGTCATGCTGCTGGGCGCGTCGGGGACCGGCAAGGAACTGCTGGCGCGCGGGCTGCACGAGGCGAGCGGGCGTGCCAAGGGCGAGTTCGTTGCGATCAACTGCGCCGCGATCCCCGAGAACCTCCTTGAAAGCGAGCTGTTCGGCCACGAGAAGGGCGCTTTCACCGGCGCCGTCAAGACCACGCCGGGCAAGATCGAGCAGGCTGGCGGCGGCACCCTGTTCCTCGACGAAGTGGGCGACATCCCGCTTCAGCTACAGG
Organism: Novosphingobium clariflavum; assembly: GCF_026420865.1. Classification (GTDB taxonomy): domain Bacteria; phylum Pseudomonadota; class Alphaproteobacteria; order Sphingomonadales; family Sphingomonadaceae; genus Novosphingobium; species Novosphingobium clariflavum. The sequence continues at coordinate 164,097 of NZ_JAPCWC010000006.1, forward strand.
TCAAGCTGCTGCGCTTCCTGCAGGAACGCGTGATCGAGCGGGTAGGCTCGCGCGAGTCGATCCCGGTCGACACCCGCATCGTCTGCGCGACCCATCAGGATCTCGAGGCGATGATCGCCGACGGGCGTTTCCGCGAAGACCTGTTCTACCGTCTCGCCGAGATCGTCGTGAAGATCCCGAGCCTTGCCGAGCGGCCGGGGGATGCCACGCTGCTCGCGAAAGTGTTCCTCAATCGCTATGCCAAGGAAATGAACCCGCGGGTGCGGGGCTTCTCGGCCGATGCGCTGGCGGCGATCGATGCCTGGCACTGGCCGGGCAATGTGCGTGAACTGGAAAACCGGGTGAAACGCGCGGTCATCATGGCGGACGAGAAGCTGGTCGGCGCCATCGACCTCGATCTGGCCGAACCCGACCAGCAGATCGCCAATGCCCTCAATCTCAAGACCGCGCGCGAGCAGGCGGACCGCAAGGTCATCCGTCATGCGCTGGCGCGTAGCGAGGGCAATATTTCCAGCACGGCCAAGATGCTGGGAATCAGCCGGCCGACGCTTTACGATCTGCTCAAGCAGTATGACTTGCAGGGCTGAGCGCCAGCATCATGAACTGGTTGTGCGGGCTCGCCTCATAGTCGGCAAAGGGCGGACATGAGGTGAAGCCTCGGCTGCGATAGAGGCCGATTGCGGGCTGGTGCAATGGGGCGGTGCCGGTTTCGAGATAGAGCCGGGCATGGCCACGCGCCCGCGCCTCGGCAACGACATGCTCGAGCAGGGCGCGCCCGACGCCGGTGCCGCGCGCCTCGGGAGCGGCACGCATCGACTTCACTTCTGCGGCGTCTCCGTCCAGTTCCTTCAGAGCCGCAAATCCGGCCAGCACACCGCCGCGCCAGGCGGTCCAGAAGGTCACGTCGGCAGCGGAAAGCCCGCTCGCATCGAGCGCGAAGGCGTGTTCACCCATCACCGCAGCAAGTTCGCGCAAGTGGTGCTCCAGCAGCGGTGCGACATGCGCCGCCGCCGGATCGTCCGTCCTGATAGCCAGCGCCGTCATGCCGGCTTACTTGGGCTGGTAGGTCTGCTCGGCACCGGGGAAGGCGCGCGAACGGACTTCCTGGGCATACGTCGCGGCCGCTTCGGAGACGAGTGCGGCCATGTCGGCATAACGCTTCACGAAACGCGGTACCCGATCGAACATGCCGAGCATGTCTTCGGCGACCAGCACCTGGCCATCGCACTGGGCGGAGGCACCGATGCCGATCACCGGAATTTCGAGGCTTTGCGTCAGCGCGATGGCGATGGGCTCGATCACCCCCTCGACCACGACCGAGAATGCGCCGGCCTCGGCCACGGCCTTGCCGTCGGAGATGATCTTGGCATGCTCTTCCTGGCTGCGGCCGCGCGCACCATAGCCGCCCAGCGCGTTCACTGCCTGGGGGGTCAGGCCGATATGGGCCATCACCGGGATGCCGCGGCGGGTCAGGAAAGCGATGGTTTCGGCCATGGCGGTGCCGCCTTCGAGCTTCACGGCGGCGCAGCCGGTCTCGGCCATGATCCGCGCGGCCGAGGCAAAGGCCTGTTGCGGGCTCTCTTCATAGGAGCCGAACGGCATGTCGACGACGACCAGCGAATGATAGCTGCCGCGCACGACCGCGGCGCCGTGCGCGATCATCATGTCGAGCGTGACGGGCAGGGTGGAGGGCAGGCCGTAGATCACCTGGGCCAGGGAATCTCCCACCAGCAGGATGTCGCAATGCTCGTCGAGGAGCTGCGCCTGGCGCGCGGTATAGGCGGTGAGCATGACCAGCGGCTCGGCCGTGATCCCGCCGGCCTTGCGGCGCTGGATGGCCGGTACCGTCAGGCGCTTCATCGGAGCCGGGGTAGGATTGGCGCGACTGGTCGCGGTGTCGAGCTGGAAGGTCGTGGACATGGGCGTGCTTCTAGCGCCTCGTCCCCTCGCGGCAAACCCGCAAAGACGGTGCGAACATGTCTTTGAGCCGCCCATGGGGCGGCCTGAAAGTCCTTGAGCTAAGCCCTTGGCGGCGTGTTTGCCCAATTTTGTCATCGAGATGCAGCAAACGTGGGGTTACCGATGCGTAAACCGCTTGCGCTGAGCACGCATCACGCTAGCGTCGCGCCCATACAAGAACTCGGGGGTCCTAATGTTCGGACGCGTAAAACCGCTCGACGCCATTTTGGCGACAGCGGAAAAGAAATCTCTTCACCGGTCGCTTGGACCTGTGCAGCTGACGCTGCTGGGCGTCGGCGCGATCATCGGTACCGGCATTTTTGTTCTTACCGCCGCTGCGGCCCAGAAGGCTGGGCCCGGCATGATGTGGAGCTTTGTCATCGCCGGCGCGATCTGCGCGGTGGCAGCCCTGTGCTACTCGGAACTGGCCTCGATGGTGCCGGTTTCCGGCTCCGCTTACACCTACAGCTATGCCGTTGTCGGCGAACTGCTGGCCTGGATGGTCGGCTGGGCGCTGATCCTCGAGTATGCGGTGGCTGCTTCGGCCGTTTCGGTCGGCTGGTCGGGCTACTTCATGGGGCTTCTCAAGAGTTTGACGGGGTTCGAGTTACCCGCTTTACTTTCCTCGGGGCCGGCGTGGTCGCTTTCGGGCGTCGATTTCAGCCACGGCATCATCAATGTTCCCGCCATCTTCGTGGCGCTGGCGGTGACGTCGCTGTTGGTGATCGGCACCAAGGAAAGCGCGACCTTCAACGCGATCCTCGTCGCCATCAAGGTTGCGGCGCTGACGATGTTCATCGTCTTCACCCTACCGCTGATGAAGGGCGAGCATTTCATGCCCTTCGCGCCCAATGGCTGGTTCGGTCCGGCGGGTAGCAGCGGCCTCGGCATCGTTGGTGCCGCGGCGTCGATCTTCTTCGCCTACGTCGGCTTCGATGCGGTTTCGACCGCGGCCGAGGAAACCAAGAATCCGCAGCGCAACGTGCCGATCGGCCTGATCGGCAGCCTCGCGCTGTGCACCGTGTTCTACCTGCTCGTCGCTGCCGGTGCCATCGGCGCTGTTGGCGCCCAGCCGACGGCAACGGGCGTTCAGCCCGGTTCGACCGAGTTCGCCATGCAGTGCGCCGCGCTCGCCAAGCAGGGCCAGGTTCCGCTGGTCTGCTCGAACGAGGCGCTGGCTCACGTCCTGCGCGCGGTCAACTTCTCGGTTGCCGGTGACCTCATCGGCCTGGCGGCGAACCTCGCGCTGCCGTCGGTCATCCTGATGATGCTCTATGGCCAGACCCGCATCTTCTTCGTGATGGCGCGTGACGGCCTGCTTCCCGAGAAGCTGGCGACCGTCCACCCCAAGTGGAAGACGCCGCACATCGTGACGATGATCACCGGCGTGTTCGTGGCCGTTGCTGCCGCGCTGCTGCCGGTGGGCCAGCTGGCCGACATCTCGAACTCCGGCACGCTCTTCGCGTTCCTGATGGTGTCGATCGCGGTGCTGATCCTGCGCGTGCGCGATCCCAAGCGCCATCGCCCGTTCCGCACGCCGCTGGTGTGGGTGGTTGCTCCGATCGCGATCGTCGGCTGCCTCGTGCTCTATTTCAACCTGCCGGTCGAGGCGATGCTGGTGCTCCCCGTCTGGGGCGGCCTCGGCCTCATCGTCTACTTCGCCTACGGCTACCGCAAGAGCCACATCGGGCGCGGTCTGGTCGAAGTGCACGAAGCGGATGCCGACGCGCCGCCGCAGCCGGTTCCGCCGGTCTGAGCGTTGCGTTCGCAAACTGGTTCGGGAAAGGGGAGCTTCGGCTCCCCTTTTTCGTTAGCCGGCACGGGGGCCGTGCACCGCTCGTGCACCTGATGCTCACTGCATTTGCCGGAATTATCCACAGGCTGGCAAAGCCGGTTCCTGGGCGTTTTTGGTAAGATCAAATTTACCAATTCCTGCCACGGTGCAGGGCAGGCTCACCTAACCAGGTTAATGAAATGGCTGTCATCAAGGCACTGGTCCCGGGATTTCTGCTTACCTGGGTCGTTTCGCTCGTGATCGGCTCGCAAGGGTCGCGCGGAGGCATGCTCGTCATCACCCATACCTATTACCAGGGGCATGAGCTCTATTGGTCCTGGCCCTTGTTCCTCGGAGCGACCGGCCTGGCATGGGCCATCTTCTCGCTGCTCGAATAGGGCGGCTGTGCCGGCAGGGGAGCGCAAGGCCGGCAGAGACGTTGAACGGGCATGATGTCCCTTTTCGATCGCGCGGCGCTGACGGGCTTGCTGCTGGGCTGTCTGGCGCTGGCCGTGTTAAATTGGTTGCACGGCCATCCCGGCTCCGATCCCTGGGCGCCTCTGGTGCTGGACGAAAAGCCGGGCTGGGCGACCGGCCGCAAACTTGCGGAACTGCGCGCGGACGTGCGGACATGCAGGGCCTTCCTCCAGCGCAGCGGCATTGCCAACAGTCTTTTGCCGGCGGCAGGAGCGGGGGCATGCCGCCGCGAGGATCGCCGCATGCTTTTGCTGGCACAGGTGCGTCTTTCGCCGCGCCGGGCCGAGGCAACCTGCGCGGTTGAGGCGGGCCTTGCCTGGTGGCTTCGGCACGGCATCCAGCCGCAGGCACAGGCGGTTTACGGCAGCCCGGTCGTGATGCTGGAGCATCTCGGCACAGTGAACTGTCGGCGCATCGGCAACGGCGGCACGGGGAACTGGAGCGAACACGCCACCGGCAACGGCATCGACATTGCCGCTTTCGTGCTGGCCAATGGCCACCGCATCGAGGTGCGCCGCGACTGGAAGGCGGGCGGCCGTGATGCCGCATTCCTGCATGCCGTGCGTGACCATGCGTGCAGGGCGTTCTCGACCGTGCTGTCGCCGGACTACAACGCCGCGCACGCCGACCACTTGCATCTCGACCAGATGCGCCGCCCGGCGTCGTGGAGTGTGTGTCGCTGATCGCATCGCGGGCGGTACAGCGCCCTGATCCGGTGCGAATACCGGTGCCCAATCGGGATGCGACGAAGGACGATTCTGTGTGTCCAAGAGGTCGAATCGGTTGCTGGGACAGTTCTGTGGGCAAGCTGTAAACAGGCTGTGGGAAGCATGTGGAAAAGCGAAGTCCGTGCTGGAACGGAGGATTCGCCGCGACTAGGAGGGGCCTGCACCACAATCGAAAAGCCATTTCGATCAAGGTGCTGCTGCCCGAAACCCTATCGATGGAGATCCTCATGACCGGGGCCGAACTGGCTCTCGCCCGCAAGAATCGCGGGTTGACCGAAGCAGAACTGGGCAAGGCGATCGGCTATCGCGATCCCGCGCGGGCGGTGCGCCGTCTCGAGGCGTCGAGCGCGGTCAATTCCCGGGCGCTGACGATGATCAAGGTGATTTTTGGAACGGTCGACAAGGACAACGTGCGCGAGCGAGGCGCGCGGCCGCGCATGGCGCATCCTGATCAGCTCTCATTTGCCTTCTGAACGCGCGGGGGCAGCCTTCCAGGTGGCGCCGGGGCGTGCTGCCGGGCGCTTCCAGGCGGGCTGGCTGAGAGGCTTGAGGGCGCCAGGGATTGAGGGGAGCTGCTGTGCGCCGATGCAAATGTTGTTGCAGGCGGTGGGTGCGCAGCCGTGCTTCGCAAGGTTCTTGCGGAAGGCGTTGTTATCGGGAGTGGGAGTCTCGTCCGCGAGACTGGTGACCCCTACGGGAATCGAACCCGTGTTTCAGCCGTGAGAGGGCCGCGTCCTGACCGCTAGACGAAGGGGCCAACAAGGGCATTGTGGTCTGCCGATCAACGCACCGTAATGGTGACCCCTACGGGAATCGAACCCGTGTTTCAGCCGTGAAAGGGCCGCGTCCTAACCGCTAGACGAAGGGGCCAACAAAGGCATTTTGTTCTACACTCAAAGCACCGGAATGGTGACCCCTACGGGAATCGAACCCGTGTTTCAGCCGTGAAAGGGCCGCGTCCTAACCGCTAGACGAAGGGGCCATCCGAGTTGCGCCGGAGGCAGGACCGGCCCTCTAGCTGTGGTCCCCCGGGGGGTCAACCCCCACATTGCGAATTAAATGAACTCTCTGTGTCGGTTTTCTGCAGGCAGTTGTTGAAAACTCGATTTCGGCCCGATTTACCGGGCGTTGGCTGCTCCGGCTTTTTTGTTCAGTCGAGGAAGGCGGCATCGTCGACATGGAGTTCGGCCTGGGGACGGCTGCCCCAATCGTCGATCTTGGCCCGTCCGGCGAGCCACAGGCGGCGTCCCTGCGAGGCGTGGAGCAGGGCCTGCCCGAGGTCGCTTTCGGCGGCGCGGAACGCCATCGCCTTGAAGCGACCGCCGTCGTTGCCGCCAACGATCAGGCGCACGTGATCGGCGCCCACCGTGTCCGCCTTGAGGATGCGCACCGGGCCCACCGCGACGCGAGGGCCGGGCCAGCCCATGCCGTAGGGGCCAGCGCTCTCGAGGGTCTCGACAAGGTCGGGGGTGAGGCCTCCGGGGGCGAGCGCAAGGTCCAGCAGCATCGACTGGTGGGCACTGGCATGGGCAACGTCGCTGGCGAGGCGGGAATCGAGCCATTCGGACAGCGCTTCCAGCTTGTCGGGGGCGATGGTGAGGCCCGCTGCCATGGCGTGGCCGCCGCCCGCCACCAGCAGGCCGGCCTCGCGCGCGGCAATGATCGCCGCGCCGAGGTCGACGCCGGAGATCGAGCGGCCGGATCCCTTGCCGTTACCGTTCTCGTCTGCGTCCAGAGCGATGACCAGGGTGGGCTTTCCGGTCTTTTCCTTGATCCGGCCCGCCACGATGCCGATCACGCCCGGATGCCAGCCAGCCCCCGCGACAACGATGACCGCGCGGTTGTGCTGGGCGGGGAGCTGGGCCTCTGCCGCTTCCTGCACGGCCTGCTCGATGGCGCGGCGCTCGTCGTTGAGGCGCGAGAGCTGGGCGGCGATGTCGCGGGCTTCGTCCGCATCGGTGGTGGTGAGAAGCCGGACTCCGAGCGTCGATTCGCCGACACGGCCGCCCGCGTTGATGCGCGGGCCGAGCGCAAAACCGAGGTCGGAGCACGTCGGGGCGCGGCTGAGGCGGCTCGCATCGATGAGGGCGGACATGCCGATGTTGTCGCGCCGGGCCATGATCCGGAGGCCTTGCGCCACGAGGGCTCGGTTGAGGCCGTGGAGCGCGGCGACGTCCGCCACCGTACCCAGGGCGACAAGATCGAGCAGGGCAAAGAGATCGGGCTCGCGCCGGTTCGCGAAGAAGCCGCGGCGGCGCAGGACACGCACCGTCGCCACCGCCAGCAGAAAGGCGACGCCGACGGCAGCCAGATGGCCGTGAGAGGCGGCAAGCTCGTTCTCGTCGAGGCGGTTGGGATTGACCAGCGCCATTGCGCGCGGGAGCACGGCGGCGCACTTGTGGTGGTCGACCACGACCACGTCGACGCCGGCGTTGCCGGCCATTTCCAGCGCCTCGTAGGCCATGGCGCCGCAATCGACGGTGACGATCAGGCTTGATCCTTCTCCCGCGATTCGCACCAGCGCCTCGCCGCTCGGGCCGTAGCCTTCGAGCAGGCGATCGGGGATGTAGTAGCGGGCCTCGTGGCCGAGTTCGCGCAGCAGCAGGATCAGCAGGGCCGCGCTGGTGGCGCCGTCGACGTCGTAGTCGCCGTAGATCGTGACCGTCTCGTTGGTGAGCACGGCCTGCGCCAGTCGCTCTGCCGCGGCGTCCATGTCGCGGAATTCCGACGGATCAGGCAGGAACGCGCGCAGCGAGGGATTGCGGTGCCGGTCGAGGTCTTCACGCGGAACTCCGCGCGAGAGCAGGAGCTGCGTGACGATATCGTCGGTCACGCCGCCGCCGAAGATGCCGTCGGGTTCTGAAAGGTCCATGTTGCCGCCGCGCCAGCGCCAGGATTTGCCGGAGAGCGAGCGGTCGATGCCGAAAACGGCTGCGGGTCGGGATGCCATGGCGGTCGGTTATACCACCAGGCGGCGAACGGCCAGTGCGCAACGATGCGGTTGGCGCGATGATCGCGAAATGGGGGGCGGAATGGCGCAATCATGCCTATGGGCGGCGCGATAATGGGCGTAAGATCGAGGCGAGGAGCCCGTGTGCTTGGATGGAAGAGGAGGCGATCGATGATCGCAGTGGTCTGGCACAGCCGAACCGGCGCCGCGCGCGCCATGTCCATTGCCATTTCCGACGGGGCCGGAGAAGCGGCCTATCTGCTGCCGGCGGCGGAGGCGATGCCCGCGATCCTGCTGGGCGCGCAGGGTTATGTCTTTGTCTGCCCGGAAAATCTCGGCACCATGTCGGGCATGATGAAGGAGATGTTCGACCGGTGCTATTATCCGCTGCTCGGCCGGATCGAGGGGCGGCCTTATGCCACCGCCATCGCTGCGGGAAGCGATGGCAGCGGGGCACAGGCGCAGATCGACCGCATCGTCACCGGATGGCGTCTGCGCCGTGTCGCACAGCCGCTGACCGTGCATCTGGACGCGCAGACGCCGCGCGAGATCCTCGCCGAAAAGACCGTATCGCGCGAGGCTCTGGGGGCCTGCTGCGAACTCGGCATGGCCTTTGCCGAGGGGCTGGCGCTGGGTATTTTCTGACGCCGCTTGCAGCGCGGCATTTCAATATTTTAACGCCACCCTCGGGGGTGCGTTCATGCTTGGTACGAAGGGCAAAACGGACTCGACGCCAGAGGCGAATTGATGCCAATTGTGACGGTGGAAACGGATCAGCCGGTGAGCCTTGATGTTCTGACTTGTGAAGGGCCGGTGCGCCATTCGGAGGGCGGCGTTTCGTTGCTGTTCGAAGCGGGCTGTCGTCCCTCGGCGGATGACATGGCCCGGTTGTTCGACGGCGGTGGATCGACCGCACGGATCAGTCACCGCCCTCGGCAGGATGAGGGCTGGCTGGAACTGCTGTCGAGCGGCTTGACGTTCGACCTGTCCGGCCTGAAGCCGGGCGCAGGTTCGCCGGTGCCGGCACCGCAGCATGTCTATGGGTTCGAGCAGTCGGCACCCCGCTTCCAGGCTCTGGAGGCGGTGGAGATCGCGCCGGGGAGACATATTGCGGCAGGACGGGCGATGCTGCCGGTCGTGCGTACGCTGGCAGGGCTGGCGGCGGGGCTCGCGCTGCAGGCACCGGTGGTGGCGGTGGCCTGGCACAGCGCGGGAACGGCGATGGCTCCTGCCTATTTCGCGCGAATCGTGATGAACTGGCTGGGCGGCGGGGCATTCCCCGCGCTCGGTCTTGCCGCATTGGTGCCTGCGCCCGATGGCAGCGTGGCCAGCCAGGGGCTTGCCGCGTTCACCGGGCAGGAATTCCAGCTGGAAGCGGCGCAGGGCGAGGCGCGGGCCGAGACCATCAAGCTTGCCATCCGCGTGGCCGATTTCCTCGTGCGGCACGGGGCGATGACCCGGTCCGGGCCGATCGAGGGCGGGAACGGGCTCTTTGCCGAACCTTCGCAAGTCGGCAACCTCGTGTGGATCTGGCGCCAGGGTTGAGGGAGCCGATCTACCTCTGCGGCAGTTCCTGTCTTTCCGAGCGGTCAACCGCAGGGGCCAGCCCGACTTTGATCCGGGGCTTCAGCGCCACCACTTGCTGCCGCGCGCCGTGCTCGTGCGCAGGTCGTTCGCCCGCATGTTCGCCGCCATCAGGCCGGAGCGGCGTCGTTTCGAGGATTTTCGCGATAATGGCCTGCTCCTGCCATGCCGCGAGGATGCGGCGCTGCGCCTGGGCCTGCCGCTCCACCGCGGTCCGCACCACGGCTATACGCAGTTGGTGGTCGAGCGGGTCGGCCAGATCGAGGCGGATTGGTGCACGGCGGACCGGCGTGATCCACGGGGTGCGGCCATGGCCGCGCAGATGCGCCTGGATCTGCTGCGCAAGGCCTTGCGGCGCCTGTTGCTGACACAGAGCGCCCGTCGCCCCCTGCTCAACCGCCGCGATCCGCTGGGACAGGGCATCGACTTTGCCGAACTCGATGCGATGGCCGAATTGCTGTGGCAGGGGACGGACGGCGCGGTTTCGGCAGGGGCGGCGACAGCCATGCCGCCGGGCGCAGCTTTCCTGCCGCCGTTCCCTCAATCGATGCCCGTGCGGCCGCGCAGGCTGGTGACGGCCGATTGATATTCAGTTTCGAGCGCGGCGACGCGGTCGGCCACGGATTCGATCCGCTCCACCGCGCCTACGCCCTGACCGGCGCCCCAGATGTCCTTCCAGGCCTTGGCTGCGGTATTGCCGCCCGAACCGAAATCCATCGCGCTCTTGTCCCCTTCCGGCAGGTTGTCGGGATCGAGGCCCGATGCAAGGATCGATGAGCGCAGGTAATTGCCGTGAACCCCGGTGAACAGGCTGGAATAGACGATGTCGGAGGCATGGCTGTCGACGATTGCCTGCTTGTAGCCTTCGGCGGCATTGGCTTCGCTGGTGGCGATCCAGGAGCTGCCGATATAGGCGAAGTCGGCGCCCATCGCCTGGGCAGCGAGGATCGAGCGGCCGCAGGAAATCGCGCCGGAGAGCGCCAGCGGCCCGTCGAACCAGCTGCGGATTTCCTGGACCAGTGCGAAGGGGGACTGCGTGCCAGCATGACCGCCGGCACCGGCGGCGACCGCGATCAGGCCGTCCGCGCCCTTTTCGACGGCCTTGCGGGCAAAGCGGTTGTCGATCACGTCATGGAACACCGCTCCGCCCCAGCCGTGCACGGCCGCGTTTACTTCGGGAATGGCGCCAAGCGAGGTGATGACCAGCGGCACCTTGTGCTTCTCGAGCACGGCAAGGTCGTCCTGGAGGCGGTTGTTGCTCTTGTGGACGATCAGGTTCACGGCGAAGGGGGGCGCGCTACCTTCCGTTTCCTCTTCGATCTTGCAAAGCCATTCGTCGAGCTGGCTGGCCGGACGGGCGTTCAGCGCAGGGAAGCTGCCGACGATCCCCGAGCGGACTTGGGCAATGACCAGTTCCGGGTTCGAGACGATGAACATCGGCGCCGCGATGACGGGAAGGCGCAAATTATCGAAAGGCGCAGGAAGAGGCATGTCCACTCCGTTTAATTGATCGATTAAACGCTGGCATAATTGGCGCACGCGCGCCTGTCGAGAGCGGCGTAGCGCCACGGCGTTACTGTTCGAGACGGAGCGGTGCGGGCGTGACGTGGCATCCGGCTTCTGTAATGAACAGCATTGTCGATCATGAGGGGTCGAGCAGGGCGCCGGATCAAGCACGAGGCCTGTCCATGGCCCGGCAAGGAGAGGACTACGCGATGTCAGAGGCTGCAACCGCCACGTTCGATTGTTCGGATATCGACCAGTATCTCGGCAAGGTCATCGATTCCGCGCCGATCCGGGAAGTGCTGGGCAACAACGACATTCGCCGCTGGGTTCAGGCGATGCATTATCCCAACCTGCTGCACTTCGACCCGGCCTATGCGGCTGCCAGCCGTTACGGCAAGCTGGTGGCACCGCAGAGCTTCCCGATCGTCATGGACGATGGCCACGGTACCGCGCCGTCCTGCGTGGGCTGCATTCCCAATTCGCACCTGCTGTTCGGCGGCGACGAGTTCTGGCACTATGGCCCGCGCGTGTTTGGCGGCGACACCGTCACCAACGAGCGTATTCCCTTCGACTACGTCGTCAAGAACACCGGTTTCGGCCCGACCTGCTTCCAGCGCGGCGACAATTTCTATCGCAACCAGCACGGCGAACTGATCGCCAAGCAGCGCTCCACTGCGATCCGCTACCTCGCCCATGCCGGTGGAGACACCGTGAACACCGCCGAGTTCGAGGAGCCGGAATGGACCGACGATGAACTGGAGGCGCTGGAAGAGCGCAAGTTCACCTGGATCCAGATGCTGCATGACCTCGGGCACAAGGAGCGCTGGTGGGATGACGTCAATGTCGGCGACCACTTGCCGGAGCGTGTGTTCGGCCCGCATACCGTGGCCAGCTTCACCACCGAGTGGCGCGCCTATCTGTTCACCACCTGGGGAACGCTGGATCGCCGCGAACTGGATCTTGCCGCGCTCGGCTTCACGCCGGAGATGGCGGGGCACGAGAACGACCCGCACATGGAGCGTATCAATCCCGAACTGACCGATGGCGCCTATTTCGGGCCTTCGCGCGGGCACCTGTTCCCGAAGTACGCCCGCAAGATCGGCATGCCGCGCGCTTATGGCTACGGCGCGTCGATGGGCGCCTGGGTCACCGACTACTTGTCCGGTTGGGCTGGTGAGTGGGGCATGGTGGTCCACTCCACCGCCAATTATCGCGGGCCGGCGCTTTCGGGCGACGTCACGATCCAGACTGCCGAGGTGGTCGACAAGCTGGTGGACGAGGAAGGCCGTCATCTGGTGCAGGTTAAGCACAAGATGACGAACCAGAAGGGCACGCTGATGTGCGCGGGCCTGGCGGAGATCGCGCTGCCCAGGAAGCCGGGCTGAGCGCGATCAGGTGCCGGGGACGGCGGACGGAGGGCTGGTCGGGGGTGGTGCGTTCGTGCTCGCGAGCCGCGGATTGGGGCCGAACCGGTTGCCGCCCGATGTCCCCGGTGCGACCAGGACCAGAAGGTAGGCAAAGGCGAAGGCCGGCAGCAGCGCCCAGTCGAGATAGCGGGTGACGGCCTCGATGTTGCCGCGCAGGCCCCAGCCTGCGGTTAGCGAAATCGCATCGAGGGCAAGATTCTTGAAGCCGACGATGATCAGTGGAAGGCTCCACCAGCCGCGTAGGCCTATGTCGTGCATGCGCCGCACGAGCAGGGCAAAAGCCGGAAGCGTGGTCGCCGCGGGCACTGCGATCTGTGTCCATGCCAGCGCCGCGCCTGACAGCAGCAGCGAGGCGAGGGCCAGCAGAACCGCGTTGAGCAGCGTTACCAGCACGAACCAGCCAATGACTTCACTGCGCGTCGAGCGGCCTTGCAGGCTGAACGTGCCCAGCAGCGTTTGCAGGGCGAGGTGCAGCCAGGATCGGATCTTGTCTTTCATACGCTACGGGCAATTCCGTGGCTGCTGGCGTCAAGCCCGGCGCGCTCGGCGGGCTCCGACACGCGCATCGGGAACAGGATCGATGCCATCAGCGCGGCGATCGCGCTGACCACTGCCGACCATATCGTGATGACGCCGACGGCGATGGCCTGCGCGGCGATCTGTCCGATCATGGTCTGGCCGCTGGCATAGCCGGTCCCGCCGAAATCCACGCTCTGGAACAGCGCGCAGAGCAGGCTTCCGGCGATGGCGGCCAGTCCGGCGGTGGCGAAGACCGCGTTGGTATCGTCGATGGCGAGGCGGGCGAGCAGGCGCTTGCCGTACCAGGCCGCCAATGCTCCGACGACACCGGTCAGCATGGCACCGCCCGGAGAGATAAAGCCCGCGCCGGTGGCGACGGCGGCAAGGCCTGCCAGTACCGCCGGTCCCGGCTCGCCCAGCCCGGCATTGCCGTCCTTGCTTGCCGACAGGCGGGCGAGGCCGATCCAGCTCACCAGGCTGGCCGCCATGGCAATGTGGGCGTTGATGGCAGCGGCGGCCGCGGCGTCGCTCGCCGAGAAAGCCCAACCCGCACAGAGCGCAATTCCGCCGATCCAGACGAGGCCGGTGCCGGTCAGCGACAGGGCATTCGCCTGCAAGGCGGTGGCGTCGGCGGGGCTGGGGTCAAGGCGGCGGCCCATCATGAGCGCCAGGACCAGCGCCGATATGCCCGCCGGCAGGAACACCCCCAGCCCGCCGGCCCAGTCCAGCGCGCCGAGCGATCGGGCCAGCCAGCCGCCTCCCCAGATCCAATGGGCGAGAGGGGCGGCGACCATCGCGGTCCAGAGCGCCGAGAACAGCATGACCCAGCCGAAGCGGGCCCGCTCGGCCCAGGCGCCGGTCATCAGCACCGGGGCGATGGTCGCCACGGCAAGCTGGAACAGGACGAAAGCACTCTCGGGAACCGCCGTACCGGGGCGAAGGTCGGAAAGGTGGATCAGCATCCAGGCATTGCCTGCGCCGATCCAGCCGCCGGAAACGTCCCCGAAGGCGATGGTGTAACCGGCAACGGTCCAGACAAGTGTCACCACGGCGGTGATCGAGAGCGATTGCAGAAGGACGGACATCCGGTTGCCCGGCCGCAGCCGGCCGCAATGCTGGAGTGCGATCCCGGACAGGCCCGCCAGGAGCACCAGCGCCGCCGCTGCGAGCAGGGCGGCGGTGTCGCCGCTGTCCGCGCGGTCAGGCAAACCGGCCTGAGCCCAGGCTGGCACGGGCAGCGCGCCGAGCATGGCCGCAAGGGCCAAGGTGCTGCGCTTGATCATCAACATTCCCCCGAAACGCACCGGTTCCACGAACCAGCCCCCAGGGACCAGTCTAGTGCAGGAAGTCGTGCATAGACAAGCGCATGCAGGGCGCAAGCAGGTTAGGCCGTAAACTCATAAACGGCACCTTAAGGTAAACCGCGATGGTGCCGTTCATGGGTTTACGGCCTAGGTGAAAGCCCGATCAGGACAGTTGCGGGAGGACCTGGTCCGGCGGGCGGTGGCCATCGACCCAGAAGCGGATGTTGGCGATGATCTTTTCGCCCGCGGCGCCGCGCCCTTCGTGGGTGGCGCTGCCGAGATGGGGCAGGGCGACGAGGTTGGGCAGCGCGAGCAGTTGCGGATTGATCTGCGGCTCGTTGGCAAACACGTCGAGGCCCGCGCCGGCGATGTGGCCGTTTGCGAGCGCGTCGATCAGCGCCGGTTCGTCGACCAGTTGTCCGCGCCCGGTGTTTATGAGGCAGGCGGTGGGCTTCATCGCGGCGAGGCGGCGGGCGTCCATCAGCGCCGCGCCGCCGGGCAGGGCCGGGCAGTGCAGGGTGAGGATGTCGCTTTCGGTGATCAGGCGGTCGAGGTCGGCTTCGTAACGGGCGCCGAACATGGTTTCGAGTGCGGTGGGCAGGCGGCGTCGGTTGTGATAGGTCACCTCCAGCCCGAAAGCACGTGCGCGGTGGGCGACGGCCTGGCCGATCCGCCCCATGCCGACGATGCCGAGCCGTTTGCCGGACAGCGCGCTGCCGAGCATCGACGAAGGGCCCCAGCCTGACCATTCGCCGCGCCGCAGCACCTGCTCATTCACACCGAACCGCCGCATCACGAACAGGATCAGTGCCATCGTCAGGTCGGCGGTGTCGTCGGTGAAGACGCTGGGGGTGTTGGTGACGACGATCCCGCGCGCACGCGCAGCTTCTATGTCGATGTGTTCGGTGCCGGCGCCGAAGTTGGCGATCAGCCCGAGTCGCGTTCCGGCTGCGGCGATCAGTTCGGCGTCGATGCGATCGGTTACCGTGGGAACCAGCACGTCACAGTCGCTCATCGCGGCTGCGAGTTGCTCGCGCGTCATCGCGACATCGCCCGGATTGTCGACGAGTTCGAACAGTTCGGCCATGCGCGCTTCCACCGCGGGCAGGAGGCGCCGCGTCAGGATCACGCGGGGGCGGTCGCCGTGGCGGTGGGCAAGATCGGTTTCGGTCACCAGAGTCATCGCTCTGACGGGCTATGCCTTCCACAGGCTCCCGGTCAAGCGGCCTTGAAGCGGGCCGCGGGAGCAAGGTATGAAAGCGCTATGACTATCCCAACTCCTTTCCGTGCCCACAAGGGCGCGCGCGCCTTCGCTGCGGCAGTTCTTGCGGGCGCGCTTGCCGCATTTGCGGCCGCACCGGCCGGGGCGGAGGATGACAAGGTGCCGTACTGGGCCTCGATCGATGCCGACCTTGCCAACTTGCGGGTGGGGCCGGGCGAATCGTATCGGATCGACTGGGTCTACCGGCGGCCGCATCTGCCGGTGAAAGTGATCCGCCGCGAAGGGCCATGGCGTTTTGTCGAGGATCCGGACGGAACGCAGGGCTGGATGCGCGACCTGCTGCTTTCGCGTCAGCGCGCGGCGATGGTGCGCTCCAAGGCACCGGTGGAGATGCATGCCGAGCCCAGTCGTACATCGCCGATGCTCTGGCGCATCGAGTCCGGGGTCGTCGGCGTGCTGGGGGATTGCAAGAACGGCTGGTGTCCGTTCGATGTTGCCGGGCACAAGGGTTTTGTCGAACAGGATGAACTCTGGGGCACGGGCGCGCCCTGAGCATTCCGGCGGAACCGCATGGCCTGAAAAAAGAAACCTCGCCGTTCCCGGCGAGGTTTTCTTTTTGGGATCGGGTCGTTGGCGATCAGGCCAGTTCGACCGCGATCGCCGTGGCTTCGCCGCCGCCGATGCACAGTGAGGCGACACCCTTCTTCAGGCCCTTTTCCTTCAGGGCGTTGATGAGGGTGACGATGATGCGGGTGCCCGAGGCGCCGATCGGGTGACCCAGTGCAGTGGCGCCGCCATGGACGTTCACCTTGTCATGCGAAATGCCGAGGTCGTGCATGGCAAACATGGCGACGCAGGCGAAGGCCTCGTTGACTTCGAACAGGTCGACGTCCGAAAGCTGCCAGCCCACCTTGTCCATCAGCTTGGTGATGGCGCCGACCGGTGCGGTGGTGAACTTGGCGGGTTCATGCGCGTGGGCGGCGACACCGACGACGGTTGCGACCGGGGCAAGGCCCTTGGCCTCGGCCACGCTCTTGCGGGTCATGACCACGGCGGCGGCGCCGTCCGAGATCGAACTGGAGGTGGCGGCGGTGATCGTGCCGTCCTTGGCGAAGGCGGCGCGCAGCGTACGGATCTTGTCCGGGTTGCCCTTGGGCGGCTGCTCGTCGGTGTCGATCACCAGGTCGCCCTTGCGGGTCTTGACGGTGACGGGGACGACTTCGGCCTTGAACGAACCGTTGGCGATGGCTTCCTGCGCGCGGCGCAGGGATTCGATCGAGTAGTCGTCCTGGTTTTCGCGGGTCAACTGGTACTCGTCGGCGGTGACCTGGGCGAACGAACCCATCGAGCCGCCTTCGTAGGCATCTTCGAGGCCGTCGAGGAACATGTGATCGTAAAGGGTGTCATGACCGGCGCGTGCGCCCGAGCGGTGCTTCTTCGACAGGTACGGCGCATTGGTCATCGATTCCATGCCGCCGGCGACGATCACGTCGAGCGAGCCGGACGCGAGAGCCTCGGCACCCATGATCACCGTCTGCATGCCCGAGCCGCAGACCTTGTTGACGGTAGTGGCCTGGACCGACTTCGGAAGGCCGGCCTTGAGCGCGGCCTGGCGGGCAGGGGCCTGGCCGAGACCGGCAGGCAGCACGCAGCCCATGTAGATGCGTTCGATGTCGTCACCGGCAACCCCGGCGCGCTCTACAGCGGCCTTTACCGCAGTTGCACCAAGATCGGTTGCCGATACGTCCGCGAGCGAGCCTTGCAGGCCGCCCATCGGGGTACGTGCGTAAGAGAGAATGACAATTGGGTCCGAAGCCGAGATTTGGGCCATTATTATGCCTTTCACGCTGGGAAACAGGTATCCTTGGCAAGTGAACTAGTGTTGCGCTGCATCAATTGCAATTGGCGACTCTGGCGTTAACCGAGGCGAGGATGCTCCATCCCCACGGCGTTGGGCCACTGCGGCGGGCACCTTTTTATGCAATCTGGCTGCGAAATCTTGCATCTGTAAGGCGATAGGGCTTGCGGGGGGAGGCAGGGGGCTATCCCGCGGTGCTCCTTGGGTTTCCGGATGATGCCGGATCATGGCGATAGATGTCTGGGGCGGGCCTTGTTGCGAATGCGTTGCAATGCAACGAACTTGGGCCGATTATTCCGCTCGGACACCTTGCGATAGGGGGAGGGCTGTCCTAAGGACGCCCGCAACGACCGGGCGTTGCCATTGGCATGAGTCCGGCTGCCGTAATCCGGTATGAGGCCAGAACCATTGACTGATCTGTCACAATACCTGCCGATTCTGATCTTCCTCGTGATCGCGCTCGCGCTCTCGTCGGTGATCGTGCTCCTGCCGCTGGCCGTCTCGCGCCTGACCGGCACCCACAACCCGAGTGCCGACAAGAACAGCGAGTATGAATGCGGCTTCCCCGCATTCGAAGACCCGCGCAGCCAGTTCGACGTGCGCTTCTATCTCGTGGCGATCCTTTTCATCGTCTTCGACCTTGAAGCCGCATTCCTGTTCCCCTGGGCCGTGTCGCTCAAGCTGACCGGCTGGGCCGGCTGGCTGACGATGATGGTGTTCCTCGGTGAACTGGCCATCGGCCTCGCCTATGCATGGAAGAAGGGAGCTCTGGACTGGGAATGAGCACTCTCGTGAACTCTGCCGGCCAGCCCCTGGCGCCGGCCGCAAGCCAGGGCGGTGCGATCACGCCGCCCGATCAGTCCTTCTTCAAGGACCTCAATCAGGAAGTGTCCGGCAAGGGCTTCCTCGTCACCTCGACCGAGGAACTGTTCCAGTGGGCCCGTACCGGCTCGCTGTGGTGGATGACGTTCGGCCTCGCCTGCTGCGCGGTCGAGATGATCCACGTGAACATGCCGCGTTACGACATGGAGCGCTTCGGTGCCGCGCCGCGCGCTTCTCCGCGCCAGTCGGACGTGATGATCGTGGCCGGCACGCTGTGCAACAAGATGGCTCCGGCGCTCCGCAAGGTCTACGACCAGATGTCGGACCCGAAGTACGTCATCTCGATGGGCTCGTGCGCCAACGGCGGCGGTTACTATCACTACAGCTACAGCGTCGTGCGCGGTTGCGACCGGATCGTCCCGGTCGACATCTATGTGCCGGGCTGTCCGCCGACCGCAGAGGCGCTGCTCTATGGCGTGATGCAGTTGCAGCGCAAGATCCGCCGTGTCGGCGCGCTCGATAGGTAAGGACGACGATGACCGTTCTGCATTCCGCCCCGAAGTTCGCTTCGAATGAAGGTGTGATCGAGACGCTCTCGGCCGCACTTGGCGACATGGTCGTCGCGGCCAAGGAAGAGCACGGCGAAGTCGTGCTCACCGTTGTGCGCGACCAGATCGAAAACGCCCTTCGCCTGCTGCGTGACCATCACGAATACCAGCAGATGATGGAAATGGCTGGTGTCGACTTCCCGTCGCGCCCGGAGCGTTTCGAAGTCGTCTACATGCTGCTTTCGGTGACGAAGAACCATCGCCTGATGGTGAAGGTGAACGCCGCCGAGAACACCCCGGTGCCGACCGTCACCACGCTTTGGCCCAATGCGGGCTGGCTGGAGCGCGAAGTGTTCGACATGTACGGCGTGATCTTCGCCGGCAACCCGGACCTGCGCCGCATCCTGACCGACTATGGCTTCGAAGGGCACCCGTTCCGCAAGGACTTCCCGCTCACCGGCCATGTCGAACTGCGTTACTCGGAAGAGGAACAGCGCGTGGTCTACGAGCCTGTCAAGCTTGCGCAGGATCTGCGTCAGTTCGACTTCATGAGCCCCTGGGAAGGCGCCGAGTACGTCCTTCCGGGCGATGAAAAGGCCGAAGGAGACAAGGCGTGAGCATGTTGCTTGAGCAGTCGCCGACTACCGGCGACGAAGTCATCACCAACTACACGATCAACTTCGGTCCGCAGCACCCTGCGGCCCACGGCGTTCTGCGCATGGTCATGGAACTCGATGGCGAGATCATCGAGCGTATCGACCCGCACGTCGGCCTGCTGCACCGCGGCACCGAGAAGCTGATCGAGCACAAGACCTACCTCCAGGCGCTGCCGTATTTCGACCGTCTGGACTACTGTTCGCCGCTGGGCATGGAGCATTCCTACGTCCTTGCGGTCGAAAAGCTGCTCAACCTCGAGGTGCCGATCCGCGCGCAGTACCTGCGCGTGCTGTTCGCCGAGCTGACCCGCATCTGCAACCACATGCTCAACATCGGCTCGCACGTCATGGACGTGGGCGCGATGACCCCGAACCTGTGGCTGTTCGAAATCCGCGAGGACTGCCTCAACTTCTTCGAGCGCGCATCGGGCGCCCGCATGCACTCGGCCTGGTTCCGCCCCGGCGGTGTCCATCAGGACGTGCCGCTCAAGCTGCTGACCGACATCGCCGACTGGCTGGACACCCGCCTGCCGGAGCTGTTCGAGGACGCGATGAGCCTCGTGGTCGACAACCGCATCTTCAAGCAGCGCAATGTCGACATCGCGCTGGTGAGCAAGGAAGACGCGCTGGCCTGGGGCTTCTCGGGCCCGATGATCCGCGGCGCCGGTATCCCCTGGGATATCCGCAAGTCGCAGCCCTATGACGTCTATGACCGCATGGACTTCGAGATCCCCGTCGGCACCAACTCGGATTGCTACGACCGCTTCATGGTCCGCGTTGAGGAAGTGCGCCAGTCGGCCAGGATCATGAAGCAGTGCCTGGCAGAGATGCCCGAGGGCCCGGTGGCTTCGTCCGACCGCAAGGTGGTTCCCCCCAAGCGCGGCGAGATGAAGCAGTCGATGGAATCGCTGATCCATCACTTCAAGCTCTACACCGAAGGCTTCCACGTGCCGGCCGGCGAAGTCTACGTCGCCACGGAAAGCCCCAAGGGTGAATTCGGCGTCTATCTGGTGTCGGACGGCTCGAACAAGCCGTACCGCTGCAAGATCCGCCCGACCGCCTTCTCGCACCTCCAGGCGATGGACTTCATGTCGAAGGGGCACATGCTTCCCGACGCGACCGCCATTCTCGGCGCCATCGACGTGGTGTTCGGGGAGTGCGACCGTTGAGCCGCCTCGCTACTGCCGAGCTGATGATCGCGCACTACAACGCGCAGGACGCCGATGCTTACGTCGCCCTCATGACCGACGACGCATGCGAGGCGGGCTATCGCGGTGCAGTCGTTCGCGAAGGCAAGGAAGGCACCCGCGAGGGGCTGAAGAAGATGTTCGCCGAGTTCCCCGAGAACCGTGCGGAAATCCTCTCTTCCTACGAACTGGGCGAATATGTCGTCCTGCACGAGCGTGTGTTCCGTTCGGCGAGCGCGGAGCCTTTCGAAGTCATGTCGGTGTACAGCTTCGAGGGCGACAAGTGCTCGCGGGTTGAGTTCATCCGATGAAATTCAACACGCTCGAACTGATCCGCATCTGGGCCGCCGTCACCGGTGTGGCCCTTGCGGTGTGGTATTTTGCCGCCGTCTATCTCGATCTCCAGCCCACCGGCGCTCTGCCGATGCTGGTGACCGCGATCGGCGGTTTCGAATTGTTTCTTTTCGGCCAGGACCAGTGGCTGAAGCGCAGGGGTAAGCATGGCTGACCGCTATATCGAACCCGACACGCCCGAACTTCGGGCCCGTTGGGGCAATTTCGCCTGGACTTCCGAAAACGCCGAGAAGGCGAAGGAAGTTGTCGCGCGTTATCCGGAAGGGCGCCAGCGCTCGGCCGTGATGCCGCTGCTCGATCTCGCCCAGCGTCAGGTTGGCGCGGAAGAGAACACGCAGGGCTGGCTGCCGATCCCGGTGATGGAATACATCGCCGCCTATCTCGACATGCCGATCATTCGCGTGGTTGAGGTCGCGACCTTCTACACGATGTACAACATCGCGCCGATCGGCCGCTTCCACGTGCAGGTCTGCGGCACCACGCCGTGCATGCTGCGCGGATCCGACGACCTGCTGGCGACCTGCAAGTCGCGCGGCATGAAGAAGGGCCACATCTCGGAAGACGGCTTGTGGTCGTTCACCGAGGTCGAGTGCATGGGCAACTGCGCCTCGGCGCCGATGGTCCAGATCAACGACGACAACTACGAAGACCTCACGTCGGAGCGCCTCAATGCGGTGCTCGACGCGCTGGCACGTGGTGAAACGCCCAAGGCCGGCACCCAGGATCCCGCCCGTCACACCGTTGAACCGGTGGGCGAGCCGACCAGCCTGGCGGCCATGATCACCGAAAACCATGACTATCGGAGTGAGTGGTAATGGCTCTCCTCGATAAGGATCGCATCTTCACCAACCTCTACGGCTATCAGCCGTGGAATCTGAAGGAAGCGCAGGCGCGCGGCGCCTGGGACAACACCAAGGCGCTGATCGAGCGCGGCCGTGAAGCCATCATCGACGAGATGAAGGCCTCGGGTCTGCGTGGCCGCGGCGGTGCGGGCTTCCCGACCGGCATGAAGTGGTCCTTCATGCCCAAGCAGCCGCCGCTCGACCAGAACGGCAACCCGAAGCCCAGCTTCCTCGTGATCAACGCGGACGAATCCGAACCGGGTTCGTGCAAGGATCGCGAGATCATGCGCCACGATCCGCACCTGCTGTTCGAAGGCGCGCTGGTCGCGGGCTTCGCAATGGGTGCGCGCGCGGCCTACATCTACATTCGCGGCGAATACATCCGCGAGGCAGAGACGCTGTTCGCGGCGCGTGAAGAAGCCTACGCAGCCGGTCTGCTTGGCAAGAACGCCTGCGGTTCGGGTTACGATTTCGACGTCTTCGTCCACCGCGGCGCCGGCGCCTACATCTGCGGCGAAGAAACCGCGATGATCGAAAGCCTCGAAGGCAAGAAGGGCCAGCCCCGCCTGAAGCCGCCGTTCCCGGCCGGCGCGGGCCTCTACGGCTGCCCGACCACGGTCAACAACGTGGAATCGATCGCGGTTGCGCCGACCATCCTGCGCCGCGGCGCAGCTTGGTTCTCCAGCTTCGGCCGTGAGAACAACAAGGGCACCAAGCTCTTCCAGATCAGCGGGCACGTGAACCGTCCCTGCGTCGTCGAGGAAGAGATGTCGATCCCGTTCAGCGAGCTGATCGAGCGTCACTGCGGCGGTATTCGCGGCGGCAAGGACAACCTGCTGGCGGTGATCCCCGGCGGTTCGTCGGTTCCGCTGGTGCCGGCTGCCGAGATCTGGGACGCGCCGATGGACTTTGACGGCCTGCGCGCTGTCGGTTCGGGCCTCGGTACCGCTGCCGTCATCGTCATGGACAAGTCCACCGACATCGTCCGCGCCATCAGCCGCATCTCGTACTTCTACAAGCACGAGTCCTGCGGTCAGTGCACCCCCTGCCGCGAAGGCACGGGCTGGATGTGGCGCGTGATGGAGCGCCTGCGCACCGGCGATGCGCAAGTCGAGGAAATCGACATGCTGCAGCAGGTGACCAAGCAGGTCGAAGGCCACACCATCTGCGCTCTGGGCGACGCTGCGGCGTGGCCGATCCAGGGCCTGATCCGTCATTTCCGTCCGGAGCTTGAGCGCCGGATCGCCGAAAACGTCCGCGAGGCTGCCGAGTAATGCCCAAGGTCAAAGTCGACGGCGTCGAGATCGACGTCCCCACCGGCGCAACCGTGCTGCAGGCCTGTGAGCTTGCCGGCAAGGAAATCCCGCGCTTTTGCTACCACGAACGCCTGAGCATCGCCGGCAACTGCCGCATGTGCCTGGTCGAAGTGAAGCCCGGACCGCCGAAGCCCCAGGCTTCGTGCGCGCTTCCGGCCGCCGAAGGCCAGGAAATCCGCACGGATTCCGAAATGGTCAAGAAGGCGCGGGAAGGGGTGATGGAGTTCCTCCTCATCAACCACCCGCTCGACTGCCCGATCTGCGATCAGGGCGGCGAGTGCGACCTTCAGGACCAGTCGGTCGCTTACGGTCGCGGCGCTTCGCGCTACGACGAGAACAAGCGCGCGGTCACTGAAAAGTACATGGGCCCGCTCATCAAGACGACGATGACGCGCTGCATCCACTGCACCCGCTGCGTGCGTTTCTCGGAAGAGATCGCCGGCGTGGACGAAATCGGCGCGCTCTATCGCGGCGAGAACATGCAGATCACGACCTATCTCGAACATGCTGCCAAGCACGAGATGTCGGCCAACGTGATCGACCTGTGCCCGGTCGGCGCGCTCACCTCGCGTCCCTACGCCTTCGAGGCCCGTCCCTGGGAACTCAAGAAGACGCTGGGCATCGACGTGTCGGACGCCACGGGCGCCAACATCCGCATCGATGCGCGCGGCCGCGAAGTGCTGCGCGTGCTTCCTCGTAACAACGATGACGTGAACGAGGAATGGATCAGCGACAAGGCGCGCTACATGGTCGACGGGCTTACCAAGCGCCGTCTCGACAAGCCATTCCTGCGCCGTGACGGCAAGCTCGTCGCGGTCAGCTGGAACGAGGCCTTCGCCGCCATCGCCACGCTGAACCCGGGCAACTCGATTGCCGCCGTCGCTGGCGACATGGTCGATTGCGAAACGATGTTCGCCGCCAAGAAGCTGGTCGGCGCGCTCGGTTCGACGCTCATCGAAGGTCGCCAGACCGGGATGGATTATGCGACGGACAGCCTGGCCGCCGTCAACTTCAACACCACGTTCTCGGGCATCGAGACGGCTGACGCGATCCTGATCGCCGGCAGCAACGTGCGCTGGGAAGCCCCGCTGCTCAACGTTCGCCTGCGCAAGGCGGTCAAGCGCGGCGCCAAGGTGTTCCTGGTCGGTCCCGAGTGGGAAACCACCTTCGGCGGCCAGTTCCTCGGCGAAGACCTGTCGGTCCTCGGCAATCTTCCGCAGAACGTCGCCGATGCGCTGTCGAACGCCAAGCGTCCGGCGGTGATCCTCGGCGGTGCGGCGCTCGGCCGTGGCGGTCTGGAAGCGGGCCTTGCGCTCGCAGCCCAGTTCAACCTCGTGCGCGATCTTGAAGACGGCACCAAGTGGAACGGCTTCAATGTCCTCCACATGGCGGCGGCCCGCATGGGCGGCCTGATGCTCGGCTATGCGCAGAAGGGCGGCATTGCCGACCTCGTTGCCGCCAAGCCCAAGGTCCTGCTTGCGCTCGGCGCCGACGAAGTGGACTTCACCCAGTTTGCGGGTTCGATGATCGTCTACATCGGTCACCACGGCGACAAGGGCGCCCATGCGGCCGACGTGATCCTGCCGGCTTCGGCCTACACCGAAAAGGCGGGCACTTACGTCAACACCGAAGGCCGCGTGCAGTGGGCCGACAAGGCCGTATTCGCACCCGGCGATGCCCGTGAGGACTGGACGATCCTGCGCGCTCTGGCCGATGCCTTCGGCGTGAGCGTTGGTTTCGACACCTTCGATCAACTGCGAAACGCAATGATCGCGGAAGTTCCTGCACTTGGCAGCGAAGGTCTGGCCGACTACGGCAGCGTTCTGCCCCTCGGCGGTGGTTCCGCTGCCGGTCAGATCGCCTATCCGATCAAGGACTTCTACATGACCAACCCGATCGCCCGTGCAAGCGCCGTCATGCAGCGCTGCTCGGCCGAAATCCTCCATGGGGAAGAGCTGGCGGAGGCCGCGGAATGACCGCTTTCTTCCAAACTCTCGGGATGAGCTACGAGTGGGCGTGGTTTGTCGCCACCGTCTGCGGCATTCTGCTCATCGCGCTGCCGCTGATGCTGGCCGTGGCCATGATCATCTATGTCGACCGCAAGATCTGGGCCGCCATGGCGCTTCGCCGTGGTCCCAACGTGGTCGGTCCGTTCGGTCTGCTCCAGTCCTTCGCGGACGGCCTGAAGGTCTTCCTTCAGGAAACCATCATTCCTTCGGCGGCGAACAAGGGCCTGTTCCTGATCGCCCCGGTGGTGACCTTCACGCTGGCGCTGCTGTCTTGGGCGGTGATCCCGTTCAATTCGGGCGCCTTCGTTTCCAACATCAACATCGGTCTGCTCTACATCCTCGCGATCAGCTCGCTGGGTGTCTACGGCACGATCATGGCGGGCTGGGCTTCGAACTCGAAGTACCCGTTCTTCTCCGCGATGCGTGCTTCGGCGCAGATGATCTCGTATGAAGTCTCGATCGGCTTCATCCTGATCACCGTCGTGCTCTGGGCGGGTACGTTCAACATGAACGACATCGTCTGGGCACAGAAGGGCCACGTGCTGGGGATCATCAACGGTTTCGCCGCGAACCCGCTGCTGTTCCCGATGTGGGTGATGTTCCTGATTTCGAGCCTTGCGGAAACGCAGCGTGCTCCTTTCGATCTCGCCGAAGCGGAATCGGAACTTGTCGCCGGCTATCAGACCGAATACTCGTCGATGGCTTTCGCCGCCTACTGGCTGGGCGAATATGCCAACGTGCTCCTGATGTGCGCGCTCAACGCGACGCTGTTCTGGGGTGGCTGGCTGCCGCCGCTCGACATCCCCGTGCTGTACCTCGTTCCGGGCTTCATCTGGTTCCTGATCAAGGTTTTCGGCTTCTTCTTCGTGTTCAGCTGGATCAAGGCCACCGTTCCCCGGTACCGCTATGACCAGTTGATGCGCCTGGGCTGGAAGGTCTTCCTGCCCGTATCGCTGCTGTTCGTTGTTCTCGTCAGCGGCTACCTCATGGCTACCGGACACTTCCAATGACCGTCGGACAACTCATAAAGAGCTTCACGCTCTGGGAGTTCGTGAAGGCGCACTGGCTGACCTTGAAGTATTTCTTCAAGCCCAAGGCGACGATCAACTACCCCTTCGAGAAGAACCCGCTTTCGCCGCGCTTCCGTGGTGAGCACGCCCTGCGCCGTTATCCCAACGGCGAGGAACGCTGCATCGCCTGCAAGCTTTGCGAAGCGATCTGCCCGGCGCAGGCGATCACGATCGAAGCCGCGCCGCGTGAGGACGGTTCGCGCCGCACCACGCGCTACGACATCGACATGACGAAGTGCATCTACTGCGGCTTCTGCCAGGAAGCCTGCCCGGTGGACGCCATCGTCGAGGGGCCGAACTTCGAATACGCGACCGAAACGCGCGAGGAACTGCTCTATGACAAGGCCAAGCTACTGGCGAACGGGGACAAGTGGGAGCGTGCGATCGCCGCGAACCTTGAAGCCGATGCGCCGTATCGATAGGGGCCCGCGGACATGATCCAGACCATCGCCTTCTATCTGTTCGCTGCGCTGACCATCGCGTCGGCCGCTGCGACGATCCTCTCGCGCAACCCGGTTCACGCGGTGCTGTTCCTGATCCTGGCGTTCTTCAACGCTGCCGGGCTCATGGTGCTCACCGGCGCCGAGTTCATCGCCATGCTGCTCGTTATCGTCTATGTCGGTGCCGTTGCGGTCCTGTTCCTCTTCGTCGTCATGATGCTCGACATCGACTTCGCCGAACTGCGGGCCGGGTTCGTCAAGAACTTCCCGCTCGGCCTGCTGGTCGCGGTCGTGCTGCTCGCCGAGATGGTGCTCGGTATCGGCGCTTACAAGTCCGGCGGGCTCGTACTGGGCACGGCTGACGGCACCAACGCCGCACCTGCCGGCACCACGAACATCGAAGCCATCGGTGCGCTGATGTACAGTCGCTACCTGTTCCTGTTCGAAGCTGCCGGTCTGATCCTGCTCGTCGCGATGATCGGCGCCATCGTGCTGACCCATCGTCAGCGTGGCGATACGCGCGGCCAGAAGATCAGCAAGCAGATCGCCCGTCGTCCCGACGAAGCGACCGTCAACGTCAAGCCCGAAGTGGGCAAGGGGGTCCAGCTGTGATCGGCGTCGAACATTACGTGGTCGTGAGCTCGATCCTCTTCGTGCTCGGCGTCCTCGGCATCTTCCTCAACCGCAAGAACGTCATCGTTCTGCTCATGGCGATCGAACTGATCCTGCTTGCGGTCAACCTTAACCTCGTCGCGTTCAGCGCCGCCCTGCACGACCTCACGGGTCAGATCTTCGCGATGTTCGTGCTTACGGTCGCTGCCGGCGAGGCCGCAGTGGGGCTTGCAATCCTCGTGATCTACTTCCGTGGCCGCGGCACCATCGCCGTCGACGACGTCAACCGGATGAAGGGATAAGGCCTTGCAGCATATCCTGATCATCGTCTTCCTGCCATTACTGGCAGCGATCATCGCCGGGCTGGGCAACAAGCAGCTCGGCAACGTCGCCGCGAAGTCCATCACGACGGGCGCACTCTTCGTGTCGTGTGCCCTGTCGTGGCCGATCTTCCTTCAGTTCCTCGGCGGTCACGCCGAAGCCAGCGTCGTTCCGGTCCTCAAGTGGGTCCAGTCGGGCGCCATGACCTTCGACTGGGCGCTGCGTGTCGACACGCTGACCGCCGTCATGCTGGTGGTCATCACCTCGGTCTCCGCGCTCGTGCACCTCTATTCCTGGGGCTACATGAGCGAGGAGCCGGATCAGCCGCGCTTCTTCGCGTACTTGTCGCTGTTCACTTTTGCCATGCTCATGCTGGTGACGGCGGACAACCTGGTGCAGATGTTCTTCGGTTGGGAAGGCGTGGGTCTTGCCTCGTACCTTCTGATCGGCTTCTGGTTCCGCAAGCCTTCGGCCGGCGCTGCCGCGATCAAGGCCTTCGTGGTCAACCGCGTCGGTGACCTCGGCTTCATGCTCGGCATCTTCGGTACGTATCTGGTGTTCGGCACGGTCTCGATCCCCGAGATCCTGCACGCTGCGCCCGGCATGGCCGGTTCGACCATCGGTTTCCTTGGTGCCCGTTTCGACACCATGACCGTGATCTGCATCCTGCTGTTCATCGGCGCGATGGGCAAGTCGGCGCAGCTCGGCCTGCACACCTGGCTTCCGGACGCGATGGAAGGCCCGACCCCGGTGTCGGCGCTGATCCACGCGGCCACCATGGTCACCGCCGGCGTCTTCATGGTCTGCCGTCTCTCGCCGATGTTCGAGACCAGCGAAACCGCGATGCACATCGTCGCCTTCGTCGGTGCCTGCACCTGCTTCTTCGCTGCTACCGTGGGTTGCACCCAGTGGGACATCAAGCGCGTGATCGCGTATTCGACCTGCTCGCAGCTCGGCTACATGTTCTTCGCCGCCGGCGTCGGTGCCTATGGCGCCGCCATGTTCCACCTGTTCACGCACGCCTTCTTCAAGGCGCTGCTGTTCCTCGGTGCCGGCTCGGTCATCCACTCGATGCACCATGAGCAGGACATGCGCTTCTACGGCGGTCTGCGTAAGCACATCCCGATCACCTTCTGGGCGATGACGGCGGGTACGCTGGCCATCACCGGCGTCGGTGTTGCTGGTTTCGCCGGTTTCGCAGGCTTCCACTCGAAGGACGCAATCCTCGAAGCAGCCTTCGGTTCGGGCTCGCAGGTTGGCGGTTTCGCCTTCTGGATGGGTATCGCTGCCGCGCTCATGACGAGCTTCTATTCGTGGCGCCTGGTCTTCCTGACCTTCTTCGGCAAGCCGCGCTGGATCCAGTCGGAGCACATTCAGCACGCCGTCCATGACGCACACGGTCACGACGATCATGCCCATGATGACCATGCGCACGACGACCACGCTGACGATGTACACGCCCATGCCGCACCCGAACTCGGTTCGCGCGGTCCGGACTACTCGCAGCACGGTGACGGTACGGGTGGCTACCATCCGCACGAAAGTCCGCTGGTGATGCTGCTGCCGCTGATCATTCTCTCGATGGGTGCGATCTTTGCCGGCTACGTGTTCCAGCACGCCTTCGTCTCCGAAGGTGAGGGTGAGTTCTGGAAGGGCGCACTGGTCTTCCACGAACACCTGATCCACGCGATGCACGGCGTGCCGACCTGGGTGAAGTGGGCACCGTTCACGGTGATGGCGCTGGGCCTGCTGACCGCATGGTACGGCTACGTGAAGAACCTTTCGTTCCCCAAGGCAGTCGCCGCACAGCTCGGGCCGGTCTACACCTTCGTGTACCGCAAGTGGATGTTCGACGAGCTCTACAACACGATCTTTGTCCGTCCCGCTTTCTGGTTCGGCAACGTGTTCTGGAAGGCCCTGGATATCGGCGTGATCGACAAGTTCGGTCCCGACGGCGCGGCCTGGGTGGTCGCGAAGGGTTCGACTTACGCGCAGAAGGTCCAGTCGGGCTATCTGTACAGCTACGCTCTTGTCATGCTGATCGGCGTCGTAGCCGCCATCAGCTGGGTGATCGCGGGATAAGATGATGAGTGGTTTTCCGATCCTCAGTCTGATGCTGTTAGTGCCGCTCGCGGCGGCACTGGCTTGCCTCTACCTTGATGCCAAATCGGCCCGTGTCGTGGCGCTTGTCGCCACGCTCGTGGACCTTGCACTTGGCATCGTCCTCTGGATGAACTTCGACGTCGGCGGCGCGCAGTGGCAGTTCCAGGAGCGGCACGAGCTGTTCTCGGGCTTCTCCTATGCCCTCGGCATCGACGGCATTGCCTTGCTTCTGATCATGCTTTCCGTCTTCCTCATGCCGATCTGCATCGGCGCGAGCTGGAATTCGATCGAGAAGCGCGTCGGCGAATACATGGCCGCCTTCCTGCTCGTTGAAACGCTGATGATCGGCGTGTTCGTGGCTCAGGACATCTTCCTGTTCTACATGTTCTTCGAAGCAGGCCTGATCCCGATGTACCTGATCATCGGTATCTGGGGCGGTGCGGACCGTATCTACGCTTCGTACAAGTTCTTCCTCTATACGCTGCTCGGCTCGGTGCTGATGCTCGTGGCGATGCTGTGGATGGTCCACACCGCCGGCACGACCTCGGTCCCCGAACTGATGAACTACGACTTCGATCCGAAGGTCCAGACCTGGCTCTGGCTCGCCTTCTTCGCCAGCTTCGCGGTGAAGATGCCGATGTGGCCGGTCCACACCTGGCTTCCGGCGGCCCACGTTCAGGCGCCGACCGCAGGCTCGGTCATCCTGGCGGGCGTGCTGCTGAAGATGGGTGGCTATGGCTTCATCCGCTTCTCGCTGCCGATGTTCCCCGAAGCCTCGGCGCAGTTCGCGCCGCTGGTATGGGGCCTGTCGATGGCCGCGGTCGTCATCACCTCGCTTATCGCGCTGGTGCAGGACGACATGAAGAAGCTGATCGCCTATTCGTCGGTCGCGCACATGGCGATCGTGACCATCGGTCTCTTCGCCTTCAATCCGCAGGGCCTTGAAGGCTCGATGCTGGTCATGCTCAGCCACGGTCTCGTTTCGGGCGCGCTGTTCCTCTGCGTTGGCATCATCTACGACCGCCTGCACACCCGTGAGATCGCCCGTTATGGCGGCCTCGCCATCAACATGCCGCGTTACGCGCTGTTCTTCCTGCTCTTCACGATGGCCTCGATCGGCCTTCCGGGCACCAGCGGTTTCGTCGGCGAATTCCTGAGCCTTGGCGGTATCTACCAGGCATCGAGCTGGACGGCGCTGATCTGCACCACCGGCATCATCCTGGGCGCTGCCTACATGCTCTACCTCTATCGCCGTGTCGTCTTTGGCGACCAGAAGAATGCCGATGCCGCCGCCATGGTGGACCTCGATGCACGCGAACTGATCATGGTCGGTGCGCTTGGCCTCGCGGTTCTGTGGATGGGCGTTTATCCTGAGAGCTTCATTGCTCCGATGCGCGCGGACATCGCCGCGCTCGACGCCCGGCTCGCTCGCGCAAAGCCGGAAGGAGACGCCAAGTTGGCAATGGGCAAGCAAAAGCCTGCGCACGAAGAAGCAGCTGCGCATGAGGGGGCACACTGATGGACTGGTCACAGTCGCTGCGCCTGATCGCGCCGGAAGAAACGCTTAGCATTGCAAGCCTGATCTTGCTCCTTGTCGCCGCCTGGGGCGGTGACAAGGCAGCCAAGCTGATCTCCGTACTCGCCGTGGCGGCGCTTGTCGCCGCCGGTGTCCTGGTCGCTCCCGCCTTGTGCGGCGGCGCCATGGGCACCGAGACTTTCGCCTTCTACGGTCAGTTCAAGGCTGACGCTTTCGCGTCCTACGCCAAGGTTCTGATCTACATTTCGGCCGCCGTTTCGCTGGTGGTCGCGCCGAAGTTCTTCGATCGCTTCAACGCGATGCGCGCCGAATATCCGGTGCTTGTCCTGCTGGCGGCGATCGGCATGGGCATGATGGTTTCGGCAACGAACCTCATCACGCTCTACATCGGTCTCGAAATGAACTCGCTTGCCGCCTATGTGCTGGCAGCCTTCCTGCGTACCGACGGCCGTTCGGCCGAAGCGGGCCTCAAGTACTTCGTGCTGGGCGCGCTGGCCTCGGGCATCCTGCTTTACGGCATGAGCCTGACGTACGGTTTCGCCGGCACCACTTCGTTCGACGGTATCAGCGCTTCGATGGCGCATGGTCTTTCGAACGGCGCGCTGTTCGGTCTCGTCTTTGTCTTCGCGGGTCTTGCCTTCAAGATCAGCGCCGTGCCGTTCCACATGTGGACGCCCGACGTCTACGAAGGCGCACCGACCCCGGTGACCACGCTGTTCGCCACGGCCCCCAAGGTCGCGGCCATGGCGCTGACGATGCGCGTCGCCATCGAGGCTTTCGGCGACCAGGCCCACGCCTGGCAGCAGATCATCGTCTTCGCGGCACTGGCCTCGATCGTTGTCGGTGCTCTTGGTGCCATCCGCCAGTCGAACATCAAGCGACTGATGGCCTATTCGTCGATCAACAACGTCGGCTTCATGCTGGTCGGCCTTGCCGTCGCCACGCCTCAGGGTATCTCGGCCATGCTGTTCTACCTCGCGATCTACGTCGCGATGTCGGTCGGCGGCTTCGCGATGATCCTGATGCTCACCGACGAGCACGGCAACCAGGTCGAGGACCTGAGCAAGATGGCCGGTCTGTCGCGCACCCGTCCGGGTCTTGCGCTCGGCCTTGCCATGATCATGTTCAGCCTTGCCGGTATCCCGCCGATGTTCGGCTTCTGGGGCAAGTTCCTGGTCTTCAAGGCAGCCGTTGACGGCGGTATGATCGCGCTCGCGGCGCTGGGCTTCGCAGCCTCGGTGATCGGTGCGTTCTACTACCTCAAGGTCGTCAAGGTCATGTACTTCGACGAACCGGCTGACGTCGTGAAGGGTGAGAGCGACATCTGGCACAAGCTGATCCTGATCGGCTCGTGCGTCGTCATCTCGCCGCTCGGCTTCTTCCTCACCAAGTGGCTGGGTCATCTGGCCGACACGGCCGCTGCGGCCCTCTTCACCGCCCTTTGATCGAGGTCGTTGAAGAGACGGCTTCGACCAATGCAGATCTCGTCCGGCGCCTCGGCGCCGGCGAGAGCATTGACGAGGGCTTCTGGCTGCGCGCGGTGCGACAGAGCGCCGGGCGCGGCCGCCGGGGCAAGGCCTGGTCCTCCCCCGAGGGCAATCTTTACGCCAGTACGGTAGTCGCGCGTCGCGCCGGTGATCCGCCCGTTCATACGCTGGCCTTTGTTGCGGCGGTGGCCGTTCGCGATCTTATCGTCTCGCTCCTGCCCGGCGGAACTGCGATCCAGCTCAAATGGCCCAACGACGTTCTTGTCGAAGGCGCCAAGATCAGCGGCATTCTGCTCGAACGCCGTGGCGATGATGTCATCGTCGGGATCGGCATCAATGTCGTTTCGGCGCCCGAACTGGCCGACCGTGCGACAACTTCCATTCATTCTGCCAAAGGGCGCATTGCAGACGCTCACGGCGTGCTGGAAATCCTGGCAGATGCGTTTGCCGAACGTCTTGTGCAGTGGCGTATGGAAGGGCTATCCGCGACGCTGAATGCCTGGCAGCAGGGCGCCTATCCGCAGGGAACGGCGCTGAAAGTCATGCTGGACGGGGACGGGGAGGTGACCGGCACCTTTGCGGGGCTTGACCCGGACGGTGCTCTGCGCTTGCGTCTCGCGGATGCCAGCCTACGTGTCATCCATGCGGGCGACGTCTCGCTGGTCTGAAGGAATTTCCATGCTGCTCGCGATCGATGCCGGCAATACCAATGTCGTTTTCGCGCTGTTCGAAGGGCGCACGCTGCGTGGCCGCTGGCGAATTGCGACCGATCCGCGCCGGACGGGCGACGAATATGCGGTCTGGCTGATGCAGCTCTTGTCGATCCGCGGGGTCGATCCCAAGGGTGTCGAGACGATCATCATCTCGACCGTGGTTCCGCGCGCACTGCACAATCTTGAAATTCTCTGCCGCCATTACTTCGATGTCGAACCGCTGATCGCAGGGCGGGGCAAGGCGGAGTACGGGATCGATATCGATGTCGATCAGCCCAGTTCGCTGGGCGCAGACCGCGCCGTCAACGCCATCGCCGCGCATGAGCGCCATGGCGGCGACCTGATCGTGGTCGATTTCGGTACGGCGACGACATTCGACGTGGTGGACTATCACGGTGCCTACAAGGGCGGTATCATCGCGCCGGGCATCAACCTTTCGCTCGATGCGCTGGTCGGCAATACCGCGAAACTGCCGCGCATCGCGATCGCCGTGCCGGAAGGCAAGTCGGTGATCGGCCGCAATACCGAAGACCAGATGCTGATCGGTGTGTTCTGGGGCTACGTGGCGATGATGGAGGGCCTGATCGCGCGCATGCGGGCCGAAATCGGCCGCCCCGCCAAAGTCATCGCCACGGGCGGCCTTGCCGTGCTGTTCGACGAGGCGACCGATATTTTTGATGCCGTCGACGCCGATCTGACGTTGGAAGGCCTTGTTATTCTCGCCGAAAGGGCTGCGAAGAAGTGATTCCGGGTAACGAACTGCTGTTTTGTGCGCTGGGTGGGTCTGGCGAGATTGGCATGAACGTCAATCTCTACGGCTGCCAGGGCAAGTGGCTGATGGTCGATCTGGGTATGACCTTCGGCATGAACGAGTACCCGGGTGTCGATCTGGTGTTTGCCGACCTCGAATTCATCGAGGATGAGCGGGAGAACCTGCTCGGTATCGTGCTGACCCACGCCCATGAAGACCATATCGGCGCAGTGCCCTATTTCGCCGAGGAACTGGGCGTGCCGATCTACGCGACGCCCTTCACCGCGCGCCTTGTCGCGGCGAAGCTTGAAGAAGCGGGCATTCTGGGCGAGGTCGAACTGATCGTGGTCGAGGACCTCGAACGGTTCGAACTGGGGCCCTTCGGCATCCGCTATGTTCCGCTGGCGCATTCGATTGCCGAAGGCAACGCGCTGCTCATCGACACGCCTTACGGCAAGATCTTCCACACCGGTGACTGGAAGCTCGACGACGAGCCGCAAGTCGGCACGCCGGCGACCTCGCAGGAACTCAAGGCCATCGGTGACGAGGGCGTGCTGGCGCTCGTCTGCGATTCGACCAACGTGTTCAATTCCAAGGCTTCTGGCTCTGAAGGGGAAGTCTATCGCGGCCTGCTGGAGGAAGTGAAGAAGCATCGCGGCAGACGTGTGCTGGTCACGACCTTTGCGTCCAACGTTGCGCGGCTGCAGACGCTGGGTGAAGTCGCCCGCAAGACCAACCGCAAGCTATGCGTGGCCGGGCGCTCGCTCGACCGCATCATCGAAACGGCCAAGGCCAGCGGCTATCTCGCAAAGTTGCCTGAACTGGTCGATCTCGACACCGCAATGGATCTTCCGCGCGGCGAGGTGCTGATCGTGGCGACGGGCGGGCAGGGCGAACCGCGCGCGGCCTTGGCCCGGATCTCCGAGGGCAACCACCCGATCAAGCTGGAAGCGGGCGATGTCGTGCTGTTCTCCAGCCGCCAGATCCCGGGCAACGAGATTCCCATCGGCCGGATCCAGAACCGCCTGTCGGATGCGGGCATCGTCATCGTCACCGATCGCCAGAGCATGATCCATGTCTCCGGACACCCGGGACGGCCGGAACTCGAAGCGCTTTATGGTTGGCTGCGGCCGGACATCCTCGTGCCCGTTCACGGCGAGGTCCGCCATATGCGCGAGCAGGCTCGTCTCGGCCTTGCCAGCGGAATTCCTAAGGCGATCTTCCAGAAGAATGGCGACCTCGTTCGCCTGGCGCCCAGCCATCCCGGCAAGTTCGGGGAAGTGCGCTCCGGCCGTCTGGTGCTCGATGGTGACATCATCGCGCCGGCTGATGGCGATGCCATGGTGATGCGCCGCCGGATGTCCTTCAACGGCGTGGTTTCCGTCGCTGCGGATCGTAAGGGCCATGTGCAAGTGGCCGCCATCGGGCTTCCTCTGGACGAGGACTATCCCAAGTTTGTCGAGGAAGCACAGCGGGATGTGACGGAGGCGCTGTCGCGCGCCAGGAAATCGGACCGCGAGGTGCGTGTGGAAGCCGCGCGGCTCGCTGCGCGGCGGGCGGCGACCCGTTGGTCGGGCAAGAAGCCGCAAGTGCAGGTTCTGCTGCTGGAGGATTGAGCGATGGCCATGCAATGGACTTCGATGGTGGCGATCTACGGCCTGTTCTGGGTCCTCAGTGCGTTCCTCGTCATGCCATTCGGCCTTCGTACGCCTGACGAAGTGGACGGTTACCGGGTTGCGAAAGGCCATGCTACCAGTGCCCCGGTCAATTTCCGTCCGAAACGCATCGCCAAGCGCGCGACGGTGCTGGCGGTGGTCCTCTTCGGGCTCTATTACGCCAATTATGCCGAGCAGTGGATCACGGTGGACCAGCTCAATCTGTTGGGACGGCCACCGGTCGAGGATCTGGGATACTGACTGAAGAAAAAAGGGCCCCGGAAACGGGGCCCTTTTTCGTGAAAGTGTCAGCTGCGCAGGCGTTCGATGCCCTGTGCTAGCGCCACGTAGAGCTTGCCCATGTCGGAAGAGAGCAGGGTGACGCCGAGCGCATTGCCGTCGCGGGTGGATAGCACTTGGCGCAGGATCGCTTCGAAATCGTGGATGTAGCGGCTGACATGTTCGCGGAAGGCTTCGTCGCGCTCGAACAGTTGCTGGATCGATTTGACTTCGCCGGCATCGAGCAGGGTGACGGCGCGGCGGGTGAAGATGCCGCGGTCACCGCGCAAGTACGCGGCCCAGGCGGTGTCGGCGACGTCGGAAGAGAGCGATGCGGCGATGTCGATAGAATTGGAATTGAGCGATTCGGTGATGAGTGCCACCCGGCGCGCAAAGTCGTTATCGACTTGTTCCGCCGCCCGCTCGCGTGCGTGCGTTACCCGGTTTTCCAAGTTGCCGACCAGTTCGTCGACCTTGGCAAGCTGATCGCGCAGCTGGATCGTTGCCTCGCGCGTGGCGCCGGAGGCGTGGGCGACGGCCTGATCGAGTTGCCCGGTCACTTCCGCGACGCGTTGACGCATCGCCTTGTCGATGGCGAGAGCGCTTTGCTCACCAAGATCGTTCGCGACCCTGGCGATCCTTTCTGCACTGTCGGTTTCGATCGTGCCGATGGCATCGGTGATTGCCGTTTCCAAGGCTGTGATCGAACGGCGCAGTTCGCCATCGGCCTTGCCTGCGGCCTCGCCGGTGGCGATTTCCAGCGCAGCGATAGCCTGCCGCAATTCGTCGAGCAGGACGCCGTGGGCCTTGCCGCTGCGGCCAAGGTCGTTCTGAGCCAGGGACAGTTCCGCTGCGAGTGCGGTCAGGTGCTTGCCGGCGGCCTCGATGTCTTGCGCCAGGGCGCTGCCGTTGGCCGTGGATGCCTGCAGGCCCTCGAGCACCGAGGCGACCCCCATTTGCAGGCGGTTCAGGCGATCCTCCGACACTGCCAGGGCTTCGGGGAGGTCGTTGTGGGCATAGCGGGCACTGCCCTGGATCAGTTCGAGCAGGCGAACGCTGGATTCGGTGAGCTTGTCGACGTCGCCATCGGTTGCGCTCAGCGTGGCGCGTGCGGCCGTCAGGCGGTCGGTCAGAGCGGAAAGACTTGCCGCCAGGCGACCTTCGATGGCTTCGCTGCTCGTCGCCACGCCGGCGAGGCGCTCGGTGTAGCGGTCCAGTTCTGCGGTGATCGCGTTGGCCCGCTCCGAGACGGTGGCCGATTGCAGGCGGTGGCGCTCGAGCCGTTGCGAGATCTCGCTGTCCAGTTCGCCCAGCATGGCTTCAAGGCGGCTGATGGCAGCGCGTTCCTGCTCGGCCTGTCGGTCGAGGCGCTGCGCGGATTCTGCGTTGAGCCGCTCGCTGCGCGCCGCCAGCGATGCGTCGAGCTTCTCGCTGTCTCTCGACACGGCTTCGAGGGCGCTGCGCAAGGCGCCGATGGTGGCTTCCTGGGTCTGGCCGATGCCGCGTGCGACTTCGCGTTGTTCGTCCTCGAGTTCTTCGAGCGCCTTGCGCCAGGCTTCGGCGGCACGGCCTTCGCCGTCACGCAGCGCGCGCGATACGACATCGCTTTCCTCGCGCAGGGCGACGAGGCGCGCGCGGAGCGAGGTCAGGCTTTCTTCCTCGTGGCGGTCAAGCTGGGCGCGGGTGTCGGAAATCTCGGCCTCAAGCGCATCGGCGCGCGTGCGGATGCCGGCAAGTGCTTCGACTTCGTGGCGCTCGAGTTCCGTGCGGAAGGCAAGGCCGCGCTCGGCCAGGGTGCTGAAGCGCTCGTCCGCGAGAGTGCCCATGCGTTCCGATTGCGTGGTGAATTCGTCGATGGCGGTGGCGATCGCCTCACGCAGGCGCCAGACCTGCCGTTCGCTGGCGGAACCGAACTCGTTGAGGCGGTTGAAGCCGTTGATCATGTCCTCAAGCTGGACATGGGCGGCGCGGCCCGCGTTGCCGATGTTGTTGGTGACGTCCTTGGCGGAGCTGGCGATGACCGGCAACTGGCTGCGCAGCTTCTCCATGTTGTCGAGCGCCGAGACGCTGACGTCGCTGATCGTTTCGATGCGGCTCCCGTTATCGCGGATCAGGTCCTGCAGTTGACCGGCATTCTTGGAGAGCCGGTCGGCGGCGATGCGCCCCAGGGCTTCGAGGTCGCGGGACTGTGCTGCCACGAATTCGCGGGCCAGGCTGAGCTCGCGGTTCACCGCCGTAAGGCGCCGTTCGAGGTCGGCGGATTCGCGCGAGAGCGTTGCCGCGACATCGGCGAAACGGCGGCTTTCGCGGGCGCTGTGGCGCATGACCAGCAGCCAGACGAGGCCGATCAGAAGGAGCGGCACCGCCCAAGTGGTAAGAGCGGATGGCAAGGCGGAGAACGGCAGGAAACCGAAGGCGGGCCACTGGGACCAGATGTAGACGCCGGTCCATGTCGCGGAAGCGAGCCCGGCGAGCACCGGGGCGAGCCAGTCCTTGCGCTGCCGGTAGGGGACGATGGCCCTGCTTTCCCGCGCCGAATGCCGGTCTTCCCTGGTGGGGGAGGAGGCCGGAGCGGGATCCGAGGGCGGCGTATCTGCGCCCTCGGTGGTTTCGTTTTCCATGCGACCGTCTTCGCCGTGGTTCGCGTCGAACGCGATGATCCTGTTTTCCCCAGCCATGGGCGCAGGATAGCATGTGCGATGCGGCAATAAACCCCGTATTAACCCCTTGCTCATTATGCTGGGGAAATGGCTTATGAACCCGGAGCTCTGGAAGCGACAATCGCGGCGGCAGCAGGCGGAGATTCCGAACTTTTCGCGGAATT
The DNA here is from genome assembly GCF_026420865.1 of Novosphingobium clariflavum. Lineage (GTDB taxonomy): Bacteria > Pseudomonadota > Alphaproteobacteria > Sphingomonadales > Sphingomonadaceae > Novosphingobium > Novosphingobium clariflavum. The sequence continues at coordinate 202,931 of NZ_JAPCWC010000006.1, forward strand.
GCGCGCTTCCTATGCCGAGAGCGTGGCGCGGCAGATCGATCTGCTCGCCCGGGCGCGGTGCGACGGCAACTGGCATGTCGCGGCGATGCGGCTGAAGGGGCTGGCCGCCAGTTTCCATTCCAATACCCTGCTGGAGCTTGCCGAACAGGCTCTGGATGCGGCTCCGGGCGAGCCGGTCGTGATCCGGCAGTTGCGGACCTATCTGGAAGAGTTTTCCGCCGGCTGATCGCCGGCGCGCTTGGCACCCACGTCCCCTGTGCTTACATGATGGCGCTTGAACGTTGTCGGGTTGCTGGAGGTTTTTCAAGCTGCGTATTGCCTTGCTCGCCATCACGGAGCCTGCACTTGCCGGGCAGCCGCGTCCGCGCGCGTTCCTGCGTGTCGGCGGCGCGACGCTTGCGCAGCACCAGCTTGGCCTGGCGCTTGCGCTCGATTGCCAGCGGGTGATCTGCGTTGCACGCGGTACCTCGCCCGAACTGATCGCGCTTCAGCATGCGGCGGAGAACGCTGGGCTCCAGTTCTACATATCCACCGGTTCACGCCCGCTTTCGGGTCTGGTGACCGCACAGGACGAGCTTGTTGTCGTCAACGAGGGGCTTTTTGTCGATCCGGCCAGCGTGGTTCCCTGTTTCGACGGTACGACGCCTGCGGTTCTGGTGCAGCCTGTGGAAGGGGCGCTGACCGAAGGGTTTGAACGGATCGACCTCAACCGCGCGGGTGCCGGCGTCATGCAGATACCGGGCAGGCTGGTGGAAAATCTGCACGAATTGCCCTCCGACTGCGATGTGCCTTCGGGCTTGATGCGGATTGCCCTGCAATCGGGCGTGGCGATGCGCGAAATTCCCGCGCCCGCCAGGACCGCGGCGAATTGGCGCATGGTTCACGACGATACCGAAGCGCATGGTGTCGAGATCGAATGGCTGAGGGCGCGTTTCTCGCAAGTGCAGGGCGGGGGAACGGGCGCGGCCATTGCACGTCACGGGGTGTTGACCTTCGGTTCCTCGCTGCTTCATGCCGGCAACGCGAGCAATGTGCTGAGTGCGGCCGTTCTGGTCGCATTGTCGATATCCGGCGGGCTGGCGTGGTTCGGGGCCAGTCTCTTCGGGTTCCTGCTGGTAGCGCTGGCGGGAGTACTGGTGGAAAGCAGCCGGCTGCTGCGGGCGGCGGAACGCCAGTCCCTCGGACAATTGCCACCGGCCATTCCGCGTGCCGATGCCCTGGGGTGGCTTGTCGATCTGGCCCTGGGCGGACTCATGCTGGCAAGCGTACCGCGGCTGTTCGGGGAAACGCTGTTGTCGTGGCTGTTTCCGCCGGTGATGCTGATCCTGCTGATGACCCTGGTTCCTCGCGTGGTGGCGGGTGGTCCGGTGCGGCTTGCGGGAGATCGCGTGCTGATCGCACTGGTACTGGCGTTTGCCGCTGCTTTCGGGCAGGTTGAACCGGTTGTTGAAATCATGGCGGTTGCCCTGGTCATTGCCGGAATGGCGCTACCGCTGCGTCGGCAAGGATAACCGGAGCTTAACCAGGGGCAAGGTAGACGGGACGGATGTTAGACAATGCTGTCCATCCCGCCGGCGTCGAAGACGCCGAGGCCGTGATGCGAGCCGAGCTCGCACGCGGGGATGCCTTGGCGGGCAATGTGCAGCCGGTCCTGCGTCACTTGCTGTCGGCGCACGACGCCCCCTTGTTCAGCGATGAGGTGCTGGCGCGGGTGCGCGGCATGTTTGCCGATCTCGCACGCAATCTGCTGACGGCCGCGAATGAGGCGTCGCCGAGCGCGGGCGTCCGGGATCCTGGCGGGACAGAGCATGAACTGCTGGTGCGGGCCTTGATGGACAGGCGGGAGCTGCTTCTGCACGTTCACGCCCTGGCCATCGAATGGCTGCTGACTGATCGGCTGCAGGCACGCGCCGCGCTGGATCCGGTGGTGTCGCCGCTGGTCCAGTCCCTTGTCTCGGGCGATGATGAGGCTGCCCAGGCATTGGCGATGACATGGCTGGCCGCGCAGGCGCGGTGGAGCCAGGCGCAGCGGCGCATGGGCTTGCCGTTTACCGAACTTCCCGGCGAACTCCTGCATGGTGCCCGCCTTGCCTTGCGCTCGGTGCTGGCGGGAAGTGCGCAGCGCGCTAACGCTGCGGAGGCCGCCATCCGCACGCGTTATGACGAGGGAAGCAGCCGCCTTGGCCTTGCAGCAAGGCTGATCATGGGCCTTGGCCGGGATGCCGGTGTGGCCCTGGCGCTCGACAGGGCTGGCCTCGGGCTGTTTCTGACAGCGCTTTCGTTGGCCTCGGGGCAGCCGCGCGACGTGCTCGCGCTTTCCACGCATGAGCCGCAGATCGCCCGTTTCGTGCTGGCCTTGCGGGCGGCAGGCCTGACCGCGGATGAAGTCTCGCGGCAGATGCTGACACTTCAGCCCGGCATCGTCGTGCCCGACGGATTAGCACAGATCGGCTCCGATCTGGCCGGCGCCATCCTGGCGACGGGGCGTTACGGCGGCTGATGTTGGCACCGGGAAGCATCTTGGCACGAGCCGAATGCGACGCGCAGGATGTCCTGAAGCGCGTGGACGAGCCGCTGTCCGGGCTGCAGCAGCGTTGCGGCGGGGATATTCCCGGCGTCATCGCCATACCCGAATTGCTCGAACTGGTGCGCAAGGCTCGGAGCTACGGTTTCCGCCTAGCCCGTGCGATCGCCGCGCAGGACGGTGTCGAGGCGGTGACCGCCTGGGTCGAGGTCGAGCCCCAGGAAAACGGCCAGTGCGAGATCCTTGTTCGTCACTGGCAGGCGATCCCGCTGGTTGCCGAAGACGCTTCGGCAGCAGACCTGCGGCGCACGGCGATCGACCGGCATCTGGCCGAATTGACGGCAAGGCTCGACAGTGCCCAGCGTGTTCTGGCAGTCGATTGTGAAAGCGCCGAACTGTCTGCTGCCGCGCAGTCGATGGCGGCAGGACTGGGGCGTCCATGGACGGAGTTTCTGCCTCCTGAAAGTGTCACCCACAAGCAGCCGCTGCACTGGCGCCTGCTGGACGGTACGCGTGTCGTCGTCGCCGGGTCGGAGCGTCCCTGGCGAGTGAGCCTGGTGCCGCAGTTGCAACCAGGGTTCGAGCCGGGCGGTTTCGAATTGCTGCTGGTTTCCGATGTTCCTGCATCCGAAACGGTCGGCACCGTCCCGGTGGCGGAGCATTTTGCCCGCCGCAGTCTGGTCGGGCAGGATCTGGCGCCGGTCCTGCGTCAGCCGATCGCGCGAATCATCGCGAATGCGGAGACGATCCGCACGCGCCTCGCCGGGCCCTTGCCCGACGCTTATGCGGAATATGCAGGCGAGATTGCCGGGGCCGGCAAGTTGCTGCTTGGGCTGCTCGAAGACCTTGCCGATCTTGAAGCCGTCGAGGCGGATAGTTTCTCGACGGCGCCGGACCGGATCGACTTGTCCGAGGTCGCGCGGCAGGCTGCCGGGATCCTCAACGTGCGGGCGCAGGAAAAGGGCATTTGCGTCGAGGCGCCGCACCCCGCGGAAGAGCTGCCCACGATTGCCGAGTTCCGGCGGGTCTTGCAGATCCTCCTGAACCTGATCGGCAACGCCATCCGCTACTCGCCCGAGTGTTCGCAGATCTGGATCCGCCTGGCATCCGAAGGCGGGCGCGCCCGGGTAACGGTAGCGGATCAGGGGCCGGGGCTGGCGGCTGAAGACCAGAGCCGCGTCTTTGAGAAGTTTGAACGGCTTGGCCGTAACGGCGACGGCGGATCAGGGCTGGGCCTGTATATTTCACAGCGACTGGCACGGGCGATGGGCGGTGATCTCTCGGTCGAGAGTGCGCCAGGGCAGGGGGCCCGCTTTACCCTGGAGTTGCCGCTGGACCGTCCGGCCGGCTGAGGACTTGCTCGTCGGCGCCGCTACGTGCGGCAGGGCTACGTGCGACAGGTGCCCGCCGGGCCAGTTGAAGTTCCTGAACGAACCCGAAAAGGATGGGCTGTCATAGTCCGTTCTTGCTGCGCCCGTCGGCGCGATACGCCAGCCAGACCAGGATCAGGCCCACGCTGACCATGACGGCGCCGCGAATGGCCCATCCGCGATCGTCGAGCATGAAGCTGTTGGCCGGCCAGAGCAGCAGCCCGGTACCCTGGCATACCCATAGCAAACCGCATGCCACGGCCAGCGCGCCGAAAGCGTAAGCAAGGATCTTGAGAAACAGCATAGTCGCGACTCGCAGTGGTTCGACGGTGCTTTGCGACAATGTTGCGGCAAATTTGTGGCCACTGCAAATCGGAGTGGTTGATGCGCAACGAAAAAGGCCCCCGCTTGCGCGAGGGCCTTGATCGGGTACCGGGATTGCTCGCGGTATCGTGCGATCAGCGCTGGGCGATCGGCACGTAGTCGCGCTGCGTCGGGCCGGTGTAGAGCTGGCGCGGACGGCCGATCTTCTGGCCTGGATCCGAGATCATTTCGTTCCACTGCGCGACCCAACCCACGGTGCGGGCAAGGGCGAAGAGCGCGGTGAACATCGTGGTCGGGAAGCCGATGGCCGAGAGGATGATGCCCGAGTAGAAGTCGACGTTCGGGAACAGCTTCTTTTCTGCGAAGTACGGATCGCTGAGGGCGATCTCTTCGAGGCGCAGGGCGGTTTCGAAGAGCGGATCGGTGACCTTGAGCGCGTCGAACACTTCGCGGACGGTCTTCTGCATGACCGTGGCGCGCGGGTCGTAGTTCTTGTAGACGCGGTGACCGAAGCCCATCAGGCGGAACGGATCGTTCTTGTCCTTGGCGCGGTCGATGTAGTGCTGGATGCGGTCCGGGGTGCCGATTTCCTTGAGCATGTTGAGCGCGGCTTCGTTCGCGCCGCCGTGGGCAGGGCCCCAGAGGCAGGCAATGCCGGCCGCGATGCACGCGAAGGGATTGGCGCCCGACGAACCGGCGAGGCGCACGGTCGAGGTCGAGGCGTTCTGCTCGTGGTCGGCGTGGAGGATGAAGATGCGGTCCATCGCCTTTTCGACGGCGGGGATCACTTCATATTCTTCCGCCGGCACACCGAAGGTCATGCGCAGGAAGTTGCCGGTGTAGCTCAGCTTGTTGTCGGGATAGACGAAGGGCTGGCCGACCGAGTACTTGTAAGCGGCAGCGGCGATCGTCGGCATTTTGGCGATGAGACGGTGCGAGCTGATCTTGCGGTGCTCGGGATCCGAGATGTCGGTGGAGTCGTGGTAGAACGCCGAAAGGGCGCCGACCACGCCGCACATGATCGCCATCGGGTGGGCGTCACGGCGGAAACCGCGGTAGAAGTTCGCCAGCTGCTCGTGGAGCATGGTGTGGCGGGTGATGGTGTTTTCGAAAGTCGCCAGTTCGTCTGCGTTCGGCAGTTCGCCGTTGAGCAGCAGGTAGCTGGTTTCCATGAACGACGAATTCTCGGCCAGCTGGCCGATCGGATAGCCGCGGTGCAGAAGGACGCCCTCGTCACCGTCGATATAGGTGAGCGCGCTCTCGCAGCTGGCCGTCGACGTGAAGCCGGGGTCGTACGTGAACTTGCCCGTCTGGGCGTAGAGCTTCCGGATATCGATTACGTCCGGACCGACACTGCCCTTGAGCACGGGATAATCGAATTCCGTGCCACCAGCATTCAGTTTGACCTGATCACCCACCAGTTATTACTCCTTATATGTGCGACCCGGTCGTGGCGTCTGCCTGCTCGCCAATGCGAGCAAGGCTTTCGTCCCGGCCGAGCAGTACCAGTACGTCGAAAATGCCCGGAGAGGTCGTCTGACCCGTCAGGGCAGCGCGCAGCGGCTGCGCGAGTTTGCCGAGGCCTAATCCCAGCTCCTCGGCCATTGCCTTCAGGCAGGCTTCCAATGCCTCGAGGTTCCAGTCGGAAACCCCGGAAAGACGCTCGTGGATGCCGGCAAGGCGCGAGCGCGCCTCGTCGGTCAGGAGCGCCTGCGCCTTCTCGCTGAATGAGAGGGGGCGCACGGCGAACAGGAAGGCCGCGCCTTCTGCAAGTTCATTGAGGTCCTTTGCCCGGACCTTCAGGACAGGCATGGCCTGCGCGAGCAGCGCCATGTCGGGATTTTCGTAACCGGCCTTGGCGAGGCGCGGTGCGACCAGATCGGCAAGGCGGGTGTCGTCCGCTTCGCGCAGATAGTGGCCGTTGAGATTCTGCAGCTTGGCAAAGTCGAAGCGCGAGGGCGATTTGCCCACGTCCGCCATGTCGAACCATTCCACGGCCTGTTCGCGGCTGATGAATTCCTCATCGCCGTGACCCCAGCCGAGGCGCAGCAGGTAATTGAACAGCGCTTCGGGCAGCACGCCCATCTCGTCGCGGTAGGCATCGACGCCCAGCGCGCCGTGGCGCTTGGAAAGCTTGGCGCCGTCCGAACCATGGATCAGTGGCACGTGACCATAGACCGGCACGTCCCAGCCCATTCCGTGAATGATGACGAGCTGGCGGAAGGCATTGTTGAGATGATCGTCGCCGCGCAGCACGTGCGTGACACCCATGTCGTTATCGTCGACCACGACCGCGAGCATGTAGGTGGGCGTGCCGTCAGAGCGCAGGATGACGAAGTCGTCGATTTCCTCGTTCTTGACGGTGACTTCGCCCTGTACGAGATCGGCGATCGTCGTCTCGCCTTCGCGCGGTGCCTTGATGCGTACGACGTAGGACTTGTCGGCCGGCCAGGTCGACGGATCGGCATCGCGCCATTCGCTGTCGATTCGGAACGGGCGGCGTTCTTCCTGCGCCTTCTGGCGACGCTCAGCCAGCTCTTCGGGCGTCAGGTAGCAACGATAGGCGTGGCCGCGCGCCATGAGTTCGGCCGCGACTTCGGCATGACGGTCCGAGCGGGCGAACTGGAACACGGCGGGCTCATCGCCTTCGAGACCAAGCCAGGTCAGTCCGTCGAAAATGGCCTCGATTGCCGGCTCCGTCGAACGGGCGCGGTCGGTGTCCTCGATGCGGAGCAGATACTTGCCACCGTGGTGGCGGGCGTAAAGCCAGTTGAAAAGCGCGGTACGGGCGCCGCCGATATGCAGGAAACCCGTGGGCGAGGGGGCAAAACGAGTGACGACGGCTTTCTTTTCCGTCTGTCCGCTCGATGCACTGCCGCTTGCCATTGTTATTACCTTCCGTCCTAATGTCGGTCATGGCCAGCCAAGCCGCCCCGACCGATGATCCCGAGCTTCCGGCCTATGCCGGAGGCGCTGCATTGCAGCATCGCCCATGGATCAGCCAGAGCCACATGTCGAGCAGATTGGACGAAGTCGAGTGTTTTCTTTCGAACTGCGGTTTCGATAGAGGGCCATGGTTAGTTGCAGCTTTCGGAACCGGAATCCTGTGCTGGTTTGTCTTGCCGGCACCGGCGTACTGGATCGCATTTGGCGCCATTTGTGTCGCCATTGGAGCAGGGTGCCTGGCATGGCGGGAGGGACGGTTCCGCTATCCGTTGCTGCGCCGGGCGGCCTGGTCGCTGACGGCGCTGATTTTGGCGGGTTTTCTGGTGATCTGGGGGAAGTCCGCGCTGATCGGCACAGCCGCGATTTCACGTCCGATTTCGGGCAGTCTGGTGGGGCGGGTGCTGTCGGTGGAGGAGCAACCGGCATTCTCGCGTGACAGGCTGTTGCTGGCAATGCGGGAACCGGGCACCGGGCGTGCGATCAAGGTCAGGGTCAACGTTTCGACACGCTTCGTACGCAACTCACAAGGGCTCTTGATTGCGCCGGGCGCATTGATCCGATTCCATGGGAGGCTGGTCGCGCCTGCACCGCCGATGTTTCCGGGAGGCTACGATTTCGCCCGGGCGGCGTGGTTCTCCGGCCTGTCCGCGACGGGAAGTGTCACGGCGCCGATCGTGGTGCTTGCACCAGGCACGAGTGAGAGTGAAAATCGGTTGGCACGGTGGCGTTCCGAACTTGCCGGCCATGTTCGGTCACGGCTTGCCCCCACAGAAGCAGGAATCGCGGTTGCCCTTGTGACTGGCGATATGGGCAGCATCGGCGAAAGCGACGCCCAGGCGATGCGCGATTCCGGGCTGGCCCATCTGCTTTCGATCAGTGGATTGCATGTCAGCGCCGTGATCGGCGCGGTATATGTCGTCATCCTGCGGCTCCTGGCGCTTTTCCCCGCCGTTGCACTGCGGGTGCGGTTGCCTGTAACGGCCGCGGCCGTCGGGGCGCTCGCCGGAATCGGGTACACGGCGCTTACGGGATCTCAGGTGCCGACGGTCCGTTCCTGTGCAGGAGCCTTGCTGGTATTGATCGCGTTGGCGTTGGGGCGAGAGGCCATGTCAGTCCGTCTGCTTGCGGCAACAGCGTTCGCGGTGATGCTGTTCTGGCCCGAAAGCATTGTCGGGCCGAGCTTCCAGATGAGTTTTGCGGCAGTTCTTGTCCTGATCGTTGTTGGTAATGCGGGACCGATCAAGCGTTGGCTGAGCCCGCGCGACGATGGTTGGCCGATGAAGCTGGTGCGCGCACTGACGCTGATGCTGGTGACAGGTGCGGCGATCGAATGTGTGCTGATGCCGATCGGGCTCTACCACTTCCACCGTGCCGGGGTGTACGGCGCACTCGCCAATCTGGTGGCCATACCGCTTACGACATTTGTCATCATGCCGCTGGTTGCATTCAGTCTGCTGCTCGACCTTGCGGGTGTCGGTGAGCCGGTCTGGTGGCTGTCCGGGGAGGCAATTTCGATGCTCCTTGCGCTTGCCAGGAACGTTGCGCATTTTCCGGGCGCAGTCAGCGCCATGCCCAGGATGGGCGGCGGCCATTTCCTCCTTTTTGTCATCGGCGGGCTGTGGTTCGCGCTGTGGAGCCACCGGGTCCGTTTCTGGGGTGTTGTTCCCGCTGTCCTGGGAATCGGCGGGCTGCTGATGGTGCAGCCGCCGGACCTCCTGGTTTCCGGCGATGGGCGCCATGTCGCTCTGGTGGTCGACAATGGCACGAAGTTGGCCGTGCTGCGCGACGGTGTGGGGGACTATGCAAGAGACAGTCTCGTCGAGACTGCGGGGCTCCAGTCGGGAACGATGGCCTTGCAGGATTGGTCGGGCGCGCGCTGCAATGCTGATTTTTGCATGGTGACGGTCGAGAAAACCGGTCGGATCTGGCGGATCCTGCTGTCGCGCAACCGTGCGCATGTGCCTCTGGCTTCACTCGCTCGGGCCTGTGCTGCCAGCGACATCGTCATCGCTGATCGTTACCTGCCACCAGCGTGCAGCCCGAGATGGCTGAAATTCGATCGACAGGCGCTCGCGCGGACCGGCGGTGTAACGGTTGAACTTGGGAATGCGACTTTTCAGAGCGTTGCTCAGGAACAGGGGCGGCACGGTTGGTGGCGTTCGGCGCAAGGAGGCTGAAGAAAAGCGGGGTCGTGTCGCTGCGATACCGCTTTTGTGCTGCCTATGTCTGGCGATTTGCGCCTGTTCTGTGCGTGGTTGGCGAAGGGAAGAATAATGCCTCTTCGCGCAGCAAGCGCAATGGCTGGGGCGGCCGAATCCCGGGTTTCGGGCAGGCGGCCGCGTGCCGTCAATGATACTGGCGAAGAATGCCGGTCAGCTTGCCTTGCACCTGAACTTCATCGGCACCGTAGATCTGTGGTTCGTACGCGGCATTCGCCGGATCGAGGCGAACCTTGCCGCCCTCGCGGCGCAAGTACTTGAGCGTCGCTTCCTCGCCGCGCACGAGCGCCACCACGATCTCGCCGTCGCGGGCGATGTCGGTTCGCTTCACCAAGGCGAGATCGCCATCGAGAATGCCCGCTTCAATCATCGAATCGCCGGATACTTCAAGAGCGTAGTGTTCTCCTGCCCCAAGCAGGGCGGCCGGCACGGGCAATGTGGACTGGCCTTCCAGTGCCTCGATCGGAACGCCTGCGGCGATGCGCCCGTGGAGCGGAATCTCGATCACGTCGTTTGCCGGAGCGTGGCTTGCCGCGGCAGGCGCGGATTGCGGCGCTTCGGGTGCCTTTGCCGGGGCAATCGGCTTGCTGGTGATGTCTTCGGGCTGGCGAAGCACTTCCAGCGCGCGCGCGCGGTTCGGCAGGCGCCGGATGAAGCCGCGTTCCTCGAGCGCGGAAATCAGGCGGTGCACCCCAGACTTGGACTTGAGGTCCAGCGCGTCCTTCATTTCTTCGAAGCTGGGCGAGACGCCGCTGTCCTCAAGCCTGAGCTGGATGAACCGGAGCAATTCGTGCTGCTTGCGCGTCAACATGTGGCCTGCCTCGCCTGATGGGCCGCGCGACGCGGCCTTGTTCCTCTCGCGTAGAACACTTCGAGTTCTGTTCGCGAACAATGCGAGAACAACTAAGCAACGAAATGTGCATCGTCAAGCGATACCGCCATTCTGGAGCAAGTAGACCCGTACCGGATCTCCGGCTTTTGCTGCAGGCATGCCCGCCGGTCGGTCGATGAGCACATTGCTGGCCGCCAGCGCGGCCAGTGCGCCACTATCCTGGAGCACATGAGAGGTCACCGTCGCGCCGTCCCAGAGACCCCGCAGGAATTCCCGGCGATCTGAACTGGCGGGAAGCGGAGCGGCAAGGCATGCATCGAATGACAGCGGGAGCGGACTGCGCGCACCCAGCATCGCGCGTAATACCGGCAGCAGGAAATGATAGGCGGTGACCAGACTGGACACGGGATTGCCGGGCAGGCCGAGCACGATCTGTTGCCGCGCACCTGCGGTCTTGACGGCAACCAGCAGCGGCTTGCCCGGCTTGATGGCCACACGCCAGAAGTCGATCCGGGCGCCCCACGCTTCGAGGGCGGGACGGATCAGGTCATGATCGCCGACGGATGCTCCGCCGCTGGTGATGACAAGGTCGACGTCTTTGGCGGTTTCGAAGGCGGCAAGCAAGGCGTCGAGATGGTCGGCGACCGGTCCGATTCGCGTGATTTCCACCGGAAGGGTCCGTGCGAGAGCTGCGAGCATCACGCCGTTGCTGGCGGGCACCTGATGTGCTTCGCAGGTTTCCGGATCGGGCGCGAGCTCGTCGCCGCTGTCGATCACCGCGATGCGCGGCATGCGGCATACGGGGAGGTGCTTGTGACCGGCGGCAATTGCCAGGGCCGCTTGCGCGGGGCCAATCCGGATGCCTGCCGGAAGGATTTCGCGGCCCTCCGGAAAGTCCATGCCCCGGCAGCGGATGTGCTTGCCGGCAGGAGAGGGGGCGTCGCCGGTCAGCGTGACATGATGATCCACGCGGGCAAGGTCTTCCTGCACGATCACGGCATCGGCGCCTGCAGGAAGGAGTGCGCCGGTGGAAATACGCACGGCCTGCCCCGGGACGACCGTCTCGGCATAAGGATGGCCGGCTGCGCTTTCGCCGATGACGTGCCACGGGCCAGCCAGATCGCTGGAGGCTACGGCATAACCGTCCATGGCCGAGACATCGGCGGCAGGTTGGGTGCGCCGCGCGAAGAGCGGCTCGGCGAGATAGCGCCCGAGGGCGCCTTCCATGTCGACCCGCTCGATCGACAGCGGGGTGACCAGCTTCAGCAGCCTTTCCTGTGCCTGCTCGAGCGTCAGCATTCGACCTCCGGTCATCAGGCAAGGTCCTCCGCGATCCAGTGGCCGGACTTTCCGCCGCGCTTCTCGATCAGGCGAATCTCGCCGATGACCATACCCTTGTCGAGTGCCTTGGCCATGTCATAGATTGTCAGGAGGGCGACGGATGTAGCTGTAATTGCTTCCATTTCTACTCCGGTTTTGCCGGTGAGCGAAGCGGTCGCGGTGGCCCGGATGGCGTTGTCCTCGAAGGTGAAATCGACATTGACGGCATCGAGCATCAGCGGTTGACACATCGGGATCAGGTCGGACGTCTTCTTGCCTGCCATGATCCCGGCGATGCGGGCGGTGCCCAGTACGTCACCCTTTGGGGCATCGCCGGCGCGGATCGCCTCCAGCGCTGAGGTTGTCATGGTGATGCGGCCCGAGGCGACCGCGAGGCGCTGGGTTTCGGCCTTGGCGCCGACGTCCACCATGCGGGCGGTTCCGTCCGAATCGATGTGGGTGAGGTTCTTGGTCATTTCGGGCGGCTCGTCCGGGCTACAGGGTGACAGGTCGGTTGACACAGTTGACACGGTTCTGAAGTCAAAGCGCGCCTGCTGCCGAACGGGCGGATTTGCGCGTTTTCAACGAAGAACGGGCGATCGGTCATGACACCGCGATGGCAGAATTCGGCGTGGTAGGACAGGTGCTCCGGGGCAATTTTCGTAAGATCGGTCAGGATGGTCGGGTCTATTGCAGGCAATGTGGTGACCATCACGCCAACCTCGAAGAGATCGGAGCATTACAGACGCCGCTACCTCGAGCGGATTGCGCGCGGGGTGGGGCGGACGGAGGCCGAGCCGGGCGCCGCGGCCGACCTCGAAACGATCTCAGCTTGGGCGGGGCTTCCGCGCTCGGCTTGGGCAGACGCCATTGGCATTTTGATCGGCGTGGGACTTGGTCGGCGTGGGAGGCGGTGAGTGCGTCACTTCTGGCAGCAAGGAGCAAGGCCATGAATGACGTCATGACGCCAAGAGTCGAGATCCGTGAGTTTGCCGCCGTTTGCGTGGCGGTGATGGAGCATCCGCCGGTCTATCGACTGGCGCAGGACATGTAGGTTTTTGCCGGATAAAATACGTATGTTCAATGTATTGAGGACGGATCCTCACACCGAAGTCGAAGGCGGTCTCCGCGGATGGCTCTGTGCCTCCGAGCCGTCATGGTTTGTGGGTGACGACCGGGTTTGGGGGGAGGAGATCCCCGGCGGTCGGTGCGCGGTCCTGGCCGTTACCGGCGCGGCGATGGATCTGGAGGAACCGGCGACGCTGCTCGACCGGGACTGGTTGCCGGCCAGCGGCGAAACCCTTCGCGATTTCCCGCTCTTGTGCGAACGGGTGCGCCTCTATCCGCAAGTGTCCGCGGCAGAGGCGCTCACCGAATTGATCGTGTCGCTCGCCTGAGGATCAGGCGCCGGTCAGCAAGATGCGGGTTGCCGCTTCGACATCGGTTTCCCGCATCAGGCTTTCGCCGACGAGGAAGGTCCGCGCGCCGCAACCTGAGAGTCTTTCGAGGTCAGCGTGGCTGTTAATGCCGCTTTCGGCGACCAGCAGCGTGCCTTCGGGGGCCAGCGGGGCAAGCCGCTCGGTGGTGCCGATGTCGGTGACGAAGCGCTTGAGATCGCGATTGTTCACGCCGATCAACCTTGATTTCAGGCGGCTTGCGCGCTCCATTTCAGATTCGTTGTGAACTTCGACCAGGCAGTCCATGCCGCGTTCGTGGGCTGCGGCCTCGATCTCGGCCATCAGCACGTCGTCGAGCGCGGCGACGATGATCAGGATCGCGTCGGCACCGATCGAACGGGCCTCGGCCACCTGCCAGGGATCGACCATGAAGTCCTTGCGGATGACCGGCAGCGAACAAGCGGCGCGGGCGTCCATCAGGAAGTCCTCATGACCCTGGAAATACGGCGCGTCGGTTAGCACCGAAAGGCAGGCGGCGCCGCCGCGCTCATAGGCCAGGGCATGTTCGGCCGGACGGAAATCAGGCCGGATCAGTCCTTTGGACGGCGAGGCTTTCTTGATTTCGGCGATCAGTGCAAAGCCGGTTTCGGCCTTGGCCCGCAAGGCTGCCTCGAACCCGCGCGGCGCGGTCTGGTAGGCGGCATGCGCGTCGAGGTCGGCCATGGTGGCCACGGCCTTGCGCGCGGTAACTTCCTCGCGCTTGGTGTCGCAGATCTCGGTAAGCTTGTCGGACATCGTATCCCTCTCGCGCGGCTCAGGCCTTGAGCGCGGAAATCCAGCAGTTGAGCAGGGCGTTGGCGAGGCCCTTGTCGATGGCTTCGGCCGCTTCCTCGACGCCGTCGCGCCAGGTCTCGACCTCGCCTGCCACGATCAGCGCGCCGGCGGCGTTGAGCAGCACGGCGTCGCGGTAAGGACCGTGCTCGCCCAGTAGCAGGCGCCGCAGGGCGTCCGCGTTGTAGGCGGCATCGCCGCCACGGATCGCGCCGACCGGCGAGATCGGGAGGCCGACATCGCCGGGCGAGACCCGGCGCATGGACAGTTCGCCGTGCCGGATTTCGGCCACTTCGTTGCCGCCGGCAAGGCTCAGTTCATCGAGCCCCTCGTCGCCGGAGATGACCAGTGAGTGCTCGCTGCCGAGGTGCATCAGCGCTTCGGCGTAGATCGGCACATAAGCCGGACGGGCGATGCCGACGAGCTGGCGCCGCACGTTGGCGGGGTTCGCCAGCGGTCCCATCAGGTTGAAGATGGTGCGGCGGCCGATCGCTTTGCGGATCGGCATGATGCGGCCCATCGAGGGGTGATGGCGCGCGGCAAACAGGAAGCAGATGCCAAGGTCGGCCAGTGTCTCTTCCGCCGTCTCGGCCGCACGGTCGAGATTGAGGCCGAGGGCCTCCAGCGTATCGGCTGCGCCGGCCTTGGAACTGGCGGCGCGGTTGCCGTGCTTGGCGACCGGCACGCCGCAGGCCGCGACCACCAGCGATACGGCGGTGGAAACGTTGAGCGTGTGATGGCCGTCGCCGCCGGTTCCGCAGACGTCGATGGCGTTGGCGGGAGCCTGGATCGGGACCATGCGAGCCCGCATTGCCCGTGCGGCGCCGGTGATCTCGCTGGCAGTCTCACCGCGTTCGGTGAGGGCCAGCAGGAAGTGCACGATGGCATCGTCGCCCACGCGGCCGTCGAGGATGGCGCCGAAAGCCTGCTCGGCCTCGGCTTCCTCGATGGGGTGGAGGGGATCGGGCAGGATCATCGTGGTCATGCCGCCGTTAGGCCGGTGTCGAGGCGTGCCGGGAGCTTCGGTTCGACGCCGCAGATCCGCAGGAAGTTCGCCAGCATCGCATGCCCGTGCTGGGTGGCGATGCTTTCCGGGTGGAACTGCACGCCGTGGATCGGCAGGCTGGCATGGCGGAAGCCCATGACATGGCCGTCATCCGAGCGGGCATTGACCACCAGCGTCTCGGGAATGTCCTCGACGATCAGCGAGTGATAGCGCGTGGCCGTGAAGGGGGAAGGCAGGCCCGCGAAGAGGCCGCTGCCGTCATGGGTGACGGGGCTGGTCTTGCCGTGCATCAGGCCGCCGCGCACCACCTTGCCGCCGAAATACTGGCCGATCGACTGATGGCCGAGGCACACGCCGAGCAGCGGTTTTCCGGCATCGGCCGCCGCGCCCACGAGGTCGAGGCTGATGCCCGCCTCGTTGGGGGTGCAGGGGCCGGGCGAGATCAGGAAACCCTGTGCGCCGCTGGAAATCGCCTGTCCGGCCGAGAGCGCATCGTTGCGCACCACTTCGACTTCCGTGCCCAGTTCCATCACGTAATGGACCAGGTTCCAGGTGAAGCTGTCATAATTGTCGATGACGAGGATCATGGCCTGTCCTTTCCGTTTGAGCCCTTCGCGCTTTTCTCGACGACGATCAAGGGGCCGAGCGGCGGTCCGCCGTCCACGCGCCCATGTTCGGGGTCCCATAGCGATGACACGCTGCCGTCGAGAAACAGCGCGTTGGGGCAATCGAGCTTGTCGCGGAAGAGCCGCGCCAGCTTGCCGAACGAGACCGGCTCGTCCGAAATGATGAAATGGGCGCGGCCCTGGCGGTCGACGCCGACGCCGTTGCGCAGCTTGAGCGACTGGCCGTCCGCGTCGATCTTCGGGTGCAGTTTGCCATCGATCACCAGCATCGGGCCCGACTGGGTGCCGAAGTCGGGCCGGTTGTCGACATGGGCGGCAAAGTCCTCGCTCGTGCGGATCTGCCAGTGGCCCGCTGCATCGCCGAAGAATACTCCGTTGGGCAGGAGGTGGAAGTTCCCCCAGCCCTCGTTGGTGTTGATCGCATGCACGCGCTGGCCCTCGATCACGGCATAACCGATGGGCTTGCCGTCCGCGTCGAACATCCCGCCGTTCATTGCGAAGGCAACGGCGTGGCTGCCTGAGGGACGGTTCACCGCAAGCTGCGAGAGGCTGCGATAGGGAGCGCCGTTCTTCGGACCCAGCACGAGGTGGATCGTGTGGCGACCGGGCGTGGCGGTGCAGTGCGTGAAACTCGCGCCTTCGAACGCAGCGCCCTGGCACGGCGGCGGCGGCGGGGCTTCCGCTTTCCGCTGATCCTGCTGGGCGCCCGACGAACAGGCGGCGAGAGTGAACGCAGCCGCCAGGGCTGCGCGCTTCACTGGCCCTGGCCCGTCACTGGCCGAAGCCCGGTTCTCCGGCAACGCGAATCGCTTCGCGCGCGGCGGCGAACAGGGCGCCGGACTTGGCTTCGCATTCGCGGTGCTCGTAGTCGGGGT
This sequence comes from Novosphingobium clariflavum, assembly GCF_026420865.1. Lineage (GTDB taxonomy): Bacteria > Pseudomonadota > Alphaproteobacteria > Sphingomonadales > Sphingomonadaceae > Novosphingobium > Novosphingobium clariflavum. Next base: position 219,201 of record NZ_JAPCWC010000006.1, read on the forward strand.
CGCTGTCGGCAACGATCCCGGCACCGGCCTGGACGTGGAGCACGCCGTCCTTGAGCACGCCGGTACGCAGGACGATGCACGAATCGACCGAACCGTCGGGGCCGAAATAGCCGACGCCGCCCGCATAGGCACCGCGGGTTTCGGGTTCGAGGCTGGCGATGATCTCGCAGGCGCGGACCTTGGGGGCTCCCGAGACGGTGCCCGCCGGGAAGCCCGCGAAGACCGCGTCGATGGCGTCGTGCTTGTTCGTGTCGAGCCGGCCGATCACGTTCGAGACGATGTGCATGACGTGGCTGTAACGCTCGATCGTGTAGCTGTCGGTCACTTCCACGCTGCCGGCGGCCGAGACGCGGCCGACGTCGTTGCGGCCGAGGTCGAGCAGCATGAGGTGTTCGGCGCGCTCCTTGGGATCGGCCAGCAGGCTGATCTCATTGGCCTTGTCCTCCGCCACCGTCTTGCCGCGCGGGCGCGTGCCCGCGATCGGGCGGATGGTAACTTCACCCTCGCGCACGCGGACCAGGATTTCCGGGCTCGAACCGATCAGCGCGAAGCCGGGCAGGTCCAGGAAATACAGGAACGGCGAGGGGTTCACGCGGCGTAGTGAGCGATAGAGCGCGACCGGCGGCAGCGGGAATTCGCAGGTGAAGCGCTGGGCCAGCACGATCTGGAAGATGTCGCCCGCCTCGATGTAGTCCTTCGCGCGGGTGACCATCGCCTTGTAGTCGTCCGCGGCCATGACCGGCGTACGCACCGGCTCCGGCAGGTCGGCGATGGCGGGCGAGGCGGGGACCGGTGCGGCGAGCTTGCGCAGGGCTTCGTCGATCCGCTCGGCGGCGGCTTCGACCAGGCTCTCGGGCGTGCCGTTTTCCGGCCAGAGCGGGGCAACGCAGAACAGTTCGTCGCTTAGCCGGTCGAACACGAGGATCAGCGAGGGGCGGACGAACAGCATGTCGGGCAGTTCGAGCGCGCTTTGCGGTGCGCGCGGCAGCTTCTCGACAAGGCCGATCGTCTCGTAGCCGAAATAGCCGACGAGGCAGGCGAGGGCCTTGGGGAGTTCCGCCGGCACATCGAAGCGGCATGCCTCGACCAGACTGCGCAGTTTGACCAGGGCATCGCCCGGCAGCGGCACGAAGGCCTCTCGGTCGTGCTGCCACTTGCGGTTGATCGCGCAGGCATGCCCCTCGGCTCGGAACACGAGGTCCGGGTCGAGTCCCAGCAGGCTGTAGCGGCCGCGCACGGCGCCGCCTTCCACCGATTCCAGCAGGAAGTCGCCGCGCCCTTCGGTGAAGAGCTTGAGAGCGGCGGCAACGGGCGTTTCGGTATCGGCGACGAGGCTGCGCCACAGCAGCGCGGGCTTACCCTCGCGCAGCCGTGCCAGTGCCTCTTCGCGATCCGATTCGCGCTTCATATCGGTGGGTGTCCTTCTATTTCAGGGTAATCGAGGGTCAGTTGGCAGCGGCGCCGGTGCCGCCAAGACGGTCGCTGACCGTCTTGATCGCGGCGGGGTGCGTGGTGGCGCCGACCTGCTTGCGGATCGCATGGGCGAGAGCCTCGGTATAGGCGCTGCCGAGCTGGCTCGACAGTTCGCGCTGGGTGCCCTGGACGACCAGCGGGTTGTCGGTCTTGCCGGGCACCACGTCCTTGAGCGCGACGATGAACCAGCCACGGTTGCCGCCGACCGCCTGCACCTTCACGGTGTTCTTGGCCATGTGGAACAGCAGCGAGACCGGCGGCGGCACCTGGCGGCCCTGGCGCATCGCGGCGGTCAGCATCTGGCGCGACATGGCGACATCCTGGACCGGCGGCAGGCTCTTGCCGAGCGCGGCGATCGCCTCGTTCAGCGACTTGCCGGCCTTGACCGCAGCCTGGATCTTCAGCGCGGCGGCCTTGGCTGCGGCAGCGCCCTTGTCCTGCTTCCAGGCTTCGGCGAGGTCGGCGCCGATTTCCTTGAAGGGGGCAGGCGCCGAGGCGGTGATCTGGGTCACGTCATAGATGACATAGCTCTGGCCGGGGGCCGTCGCGGTGCCCGGGGTGAGCTGGGCAAGCTGCGGCTTTTCCTGATCCATGCCGAACGCGGTCGACAGGATCGGCTGCAGCTGGGCCGGGGCGGTCTCGCCCGCCTTGCCGTAGACCGAGCCATTGGCGATGATCGGCTGCGTCGTCGCGACGGTGGCGCCGACGGCCTTGGCCACTTCCACGAGGCTGGCGCCGCTCTGGAACTGGTCGTCGATACGGGCGAGCAGGTCGGTGAAGGCGGCGCGGCGCTTTTCTTCGGCCAGCTTGGTGACGATCTCGGCGCGCACGGCGGCGAGGGGCTTTTCGGGCGTCTTCTGCTCGGAATCCACGCGGATCACGTGCCAGCCCAGCGCGCTCTTCTGCGGCACCGCCAGCTTGCCGATCGGGGCCGCGAAGACGGCGTCGGCGATGGCGGGCGAGAACTGCGATGCCAGCTGTTCTCGCGTGAACGATTCGAGCTTGGCGGCCGAGAGGCGCCGTTCGGTCGCGGCCAGTTCGAGCGACTTGCCGGCGGCCACTTCGGCGGCAACGGCCTTGGCGGCGGCTTCGGTCGGCACGATCAGCTGGGTGAGCTTGCGATCGTCGCGTGCGGCATAGAGCGCGGCCTTGTCGGCCTCGTAGCGCTTGGCGACGTCGGCGTCGGTCGGCGCGGCGACGTTCTTCAGCGCTTCCTCGCCGAAGGTGGCGTAGCGGATCGTGCGGCGCTCGGGGCGGACGAACTGGTTGATATGGGTCTTGTAGAAGCTCTCGAGCTCGGCCGGGGTGGCGGGCTGCGTCGGCGCGAAGGCGAGCGCGGGCAGCGTGGCGACCTGGCCCTTGCGGTTCTCTTCCAGCAGCGCGGCATAGCGCGCGGCCAGCGAGCTCGGCATGGTGGCTGCGAACTGTGCCGGGATCATCAGCTGCTGGGCGATCAGGCCCTGGGTGAAGTCGTCGCGCAGCGCGGCCTCGGGAATGCCCTTCTGGGCCAGCGCCTGGCGGAACGCGTCCTGGCTGAACTTGCCGTCGACACCCTGGAAAGCCGGGATGCGGGCGATCTCGCTGTCGACCAGACGCTTGCTGGCGACAACGCCGTTGTCCTGGCCGAACACGCCGATCGCGGTGCGCGAAATCATCTCGTCGAGGATGCGGGTGAGCCCGCCCTCGGCGACCAGCATCTTCATCGTCGCGGTCGGGTTTTGCTGCTTGATCTGTTCCAGCTGCGAATTGGCGGCGGTGGCGAGGTCGTTGGCCTCCACGCTCTTGCCGCCGACGGTGGCGACGGAGGTCGTGCTGGACAGGCCTGCCGTCTCGCGCATGCCGTTGATATCGCCGCCCGCAAAGGCAAGCGTGATCAGCACGAGCACTGCCAGGGCGATGCCGGCCCCGATCTTGGACTTCAGGAAGTTACGGAAGAATGAGAGCATGGACCGTGCCGTTCAGCGTGGAGACGAATATGCGAAGCAGCGCAAAGGCAAAGCCGATGCGGGCGCAGGCTTTAGGGGGCGCGGTGCGATCCTGCAATGGCTGACATGGTCTTGCCGGGCATTGCCGGCAGGTGCCTTGTCCGGCAACCGGCGTGGAGCAATTTGGGTTCACGTTGTCGGAGGCGGCCTTGCCTGTGTCAAAGTGACGCAGTTGCGCCACGCGCGGGCGGTTTTGCCAGATCCGGGACCGCACGAATTTTGACAATTGGACCTGCCGTGCCTAGCAGCGGCCCGGCAAGCATCCGGACGATTCCCGCTCTGACCTCATTAAGAAGCGGTTGATGGGTGGCCGGACGCAGACAATGATTCAGGGTTTTTGGTAAATGGCTGGTCTGCCTTACATCGTCGGTAACTGGAAAATGAACGGCACGCGCGCGATGCTCAGCGAGGCGCGCGCGGTCGATCGGGCAGCCGCACGCTTTCCCAAGGTGCAGGTCGGCCTGGCGCCGCCAGCCACGCTGATCTTCCGGATGCGCGATGCTGTCGAACTGATCGGTGTCGGCGGGCAGGATTGCCGCGCCGAAGAGAGCGGCGCCTACACCGGCGACATTTCCGCGCCCATGCTGAAGGATGCCGGCGCCGATTTCACCATTCTCGGCCACTCGGAGCGTCGTACGCTCCACGGCGAGAGCGACGCCCAGGTCAACGCCAAGGCGCAGGCCGCGCTTGGTGCGGGACTGGCAGTGATTCTCTGTGTCGGCGAGACCGAAGCCCAGCGCGATGCCGGCGAGGCGCTTGCTGTCGTCACCGGTCAGCTTGACGGTTCGTGCCCGCGGGTTGACGGGGCGCCGGAAAAGCTGTCGATCGCCTATGAGCCGGTCTGGGCGATCGGTACCGGCCGCGTGCCTTCGATCGAGGACGTGGCGGAAATGCACGCGGCGATCCGCGCCAAGCTGGTTGCGCTTTACGGCGAAGGCGGGGCGGACGTGCGCATCCTCTACGGCGGTTCGGTCAAGGCCGAGAATGCAGCCGAGCTGCTCTCCGTGCCCGACGTGGGCGGGGCGCTGGTCGGTGGCGCCAGCCTGAGCGCCGAGAGCTTCACCGCGATCATCGGCGCTGCAGCCCTGCTGGACGCCGATTGACGCTGAATTCCTGAGGCTTTCCGGAGGCGGGTGGGCGTCTTGCCCGCCATCTCCGGCAGACGGCTTGCGCCGGGGCGTTCGAGCGCCTATCTGCGCGGCTTGAATCGCGGACGGGTCACCGTCCCCTTCGAAAGATCGAGATTTACACGATGCTGTTCACTTTCCTGACCGTAGTCCAGGCGATCGTCGCCCTCCTTCTGGTGGTCGTGATTCTGGTGCAGAAGTCGGAAGGCGGCGGCCTTGGCGTAGGCGGCAGCCCCTCGGGCATGCTTTCGGCACGCGGCGCGGCGAATTTCCTGACCCGCGCCACCGGCGGCCTTGCAGCCGTCTTCGTGATCCTCTCGATCGTTCTCGCGGCGCTGGCCGTCGGCAAGACCGGCGACGACGTCGACACTTCCCTTCAGCGCGCTGCGGTTCCCGCTGCGCCGGCGCAGCAGGCGCCCGCGCAGAACGATCCGCTCGCCGGTGCGGCCAATCCGGCCGCTGGGGCTCCTGCGAGCCCGGCCGCGGGTCAGTCGACTCCGGCAAACGATCCGCTTTCGGGTGCTGCCGGTCATTGATCTGACCCGGTAACTTCCGGCGTATCACTGTAGCGCGAATGCCGTCTGGCGTTGTCAGGCGGCATTTGATCTGTTTTGTTCTGTGGATTGAGGCACAGGGCTCTTGCCCTTGTGCCCCCATGCAATTTAAGGGCCGACTCCCATGGCGCGGCATATTTTTATCACCGGCGGCGTGGTCTCCTCGCTCGGCAAAGGTCTCATGGCGGCGAGCCTCGCGGCTCTGCTTCAGGCACGCGGTTACCGCGTCCGCATTCGCAAGTTCGACCCTTATCTGAACGTCGATCCGGGCACGATGAGCCCGTATCAGCACGGCGAGGTCTTCGTCACCGATGACGGCGCCGAGACCGACCTCGACCTTGGTCACTACGAGCGCTTCACCGGCGTCTCGGCGCACCAGGGCGACAACATCACGTCGGGCCGGATCTATCAGGACATCATCGCCAAGGAACGCCGCGGCGACTACCTCGGCGCGACCGTGCAGGTGATCCCGCACGTGACCGACGCGATCAAGGACTTCGCCATGGCGGAGACCGAGGATCTCGACTTCGTGCTGTGCGAGATCGGCGGCACCGTCGGCGACATCGAGGGCCTGCCCTTCGTCGAAGCGCTGCGCCAGATGCGCAACGAACTCGGCCGTGAGCAGACCTGCTTCGTCCACGTCACGCTGGTTCCCTACATCGCCGCAGCCGGCGAGTTGAAGACCAAGCCGACGCAGCACTCGGTGCGCGAACTGACCGGCCTCGGCATTCAGCCCGACATCCTGCTGTGCCGCTGCGACCGCGAGCTGCCCGAGAGCGAACGCCGCAAGATCGCGCTGTTCTGCAACGTGCGTCCGCAGGCGGTCATCCCCGCGCTCGACGCGCCGAACATCTACGCGGTGCCCCAGCAGTACCACGCCGAAGGCCTCGACGCGGAAGTGCTGCACCACTTCGGCATGAGCTCGGACGCGCCCGACCTTACCCGCTGGGATGACATCACCGACCGGTTCGAACACCCCGAAGGCGAAGTGACGATCGGCGTCGTCGGCAAGTATGTCGGCCTGCCCGATGCCTACAAGTCGCTGAACGAGGCGCTGGTCCACGGCGGCATGGCCAGCCGTGTGAAGGTCAACGTGCAGTGGATCGATGCCGAGATCTTCGAGAAGGAAGATTCCGAGATCGCCGCCGCACTCGAGCCCATGCACGGCATCCTGGTGCCCGGCGGCTTTGGTGAGCGCGGTTCGGAAGGCAAGATCGCGGCCGTGCGCTTTGCGCGCGAGCGCAGCGTGCCGTTCTTCGGCATCTGCCTCGGCATGCAGATGGCCTGCATCGAGGGCGCCCGCGCGGCCGGCATCGAAAAGGCCAGTTCCACCGAATTCGGCCCGACCGATGAGCCGGTGGTCGGCATCATCACGGAGTGGATGACCGAGGACGGCCTGCAGACCCGCGCCGAAGGCGGCGACCTGGGCGGCACGATGCGTCTTGGTGCCTATACCGCCAAGCTCTCGCCCAACAGCCATGTCTCGGCGATCTATGACGCGACCGAAATCTCGGAACGCCACCGTCACCGCTACGAGGTCAACGCCAAGTACCGCGACGCGCTGGAATCCAATGGCCTGATCTTCTCCGGGATGTCGCCCGACGGCCTGCTGCCCGAGATCGTCGAGCGTCCGGATCATCCGTTCTTTGTCGGCGTGCAGTTCCACCCCGAACTCAAGTCGCGTCCGTTCGAACCGCACCCGCTGTTCAAGGGATTCGTCTCGGCGGCACTGCGTCAGGCGCGTCTCGTCTGATCCGGCGGCGCCTGATCCATCAGGCGATACGAAAATCGAAAAGGGCCGGTTTCCACGGAGGAAACCGGCCCTTTTCCGTTTCAGCCCAGCAGGGAGAGCAGCACCGTGACCGTGCCCACCGACAACACGGTGGAGGCAAGAATGACTTTGGCGGTGAGGGCGCCCTCGCGGCGGTGGAACTCGGCGAGCATGAACGGCCCGGTGCCGGTGGGCAATGCCGCCAGCAGCACGGCGCCGTGGCGCAGGGCTGCGGGCAGGGGGATGACCCAGAGCGCCAGCGCCAGGGTAAGCGCGGGATAGACAAAGAGCTTGAGGACGACGAGCATCACGGTCTCGCCCGTCGAGGCTTCGCCCTTGTCGCGAGGTTCGGCGAGGAACATGCCCAGGCACACCAGCGCGCAGGGGCTGGCGGCCGAGCCCAGCAGCTTGAGGAAGGCGTCGAGCGGGGCCGCCACACCGATGCCGCTGGCCATGACCGCCGCGCCTGCCAGCGGCGCCAGCACCAGCGGATTGCGAAACAGCGCCTGCCCCACCCGCAGCGCGATCACGGCAGGGTTGCCGCCCTTTTGGTTGCCGAACTCGATCAGGACGATGGCCAGCGCGAAGAGCACGCAAACGGTGTTGATCGTGGCGATCAGGGTCAGGGGCTGCGAGGCCGGCCCGAGGGCGGCGAGTAGCAGCGGAAAGCCAAGGAATGCAGTGTTCGAATAGCTGGCATTGAGCCCGAGGATCGCGGCATTGCCGATCGGCCGCCCCATGATCCGGCTGACCGCTACCGTCAGCACAAAGAACAGGAACGTGCTGACCGCGAAGACGGCGACAAAGCCGGGCTGCCAGAGCTGCGCGAGGTTTGCCTTGGCGACGATGTCGAACAGCAGCGCGGGCAGGGCAAGGTAGACGACGAAGCGATTGAGTTCGGTCGTCGACTGCGGGCTGAAGATCCCCACCCGCCGGGCAAGCCATCCCACGAGGGTCAGAGCGAAGATCGGCAGGACAATCGAGAGAATGGAAAGCATTGCGGAATGGCGGCCCGGACTTGCCTCAAAGTCCAGGGCTTATCGGGAGAAAGCCCCCATTTCCAGCATGTCGCGGTTGCTGGCCCTGCAAGTCCGAATGCAAAAAGGGCGGCCCGGAATCCGGACCGCCCCGTCAATTTCACGCGTTTGCGGGCCGTCAGGCTGCGGCGGTTTCGCCCGGACCGCCTTCGACGACGGTCAGCGTATTGCCGCCGATCGCAATCTTCTTGGGCTTCATCGCCTCGGGCACTTCGCGCACGAGGTCGATCACCAGCAGGCCGTCGGCAAGGTCGGCGGCGTCCACGCGGACATAGTCGGCCAGTTCGAAGCGGCGCTCGAACCCGCGCTGGGCAATGCCGATGTGCAGCATTTCACCTTCGGGGGCCTCTTCTGGCTTGTGGCCCTTGACCACCAGCAGGTTGGCCTGCGCGGTGATGTCGATGTCGGCAGGCTTGAAGCCGGCGACCGCCAGGGTGATGCGATAGGCATCGGCGCCGCGGCGTTCGATGTTGAAGGGGGGATACTTGTCGCCCGCATTGGCGCGGCCCTGGTTTTCGATCATGTCGAAAAGACGGTCGAAGCCGACCATGGTGCGACGGTAGGGGGTAAAGTCGATACGGTTCATGACAAAAATCCTCGTTTGAGCAATCTTCGTGTGAGGAGGCCCGGTTCGCCGGCGCCTCGTTTTCAAGCCATCCCCATGGCGGGCCATGACTTGTAACCCTAGATATGTTAGCCGCGCCGCGTTTCAAGGCTTGCCCCGGAAGGTGCGAGGCGGTCGCCGAAAAAATGCCAAGAGTCTGAATTCAAGGAGTGTTCGATGAGCCAGCCCAAGGTCGAGATCTATACCAAGTGGGGCTGCCCCTATTGCGTGATGGCCAAGTCGCTGCTGGACGGCAAAGGCGTGGCCTACGAGGAATACGACGTGACCATGGGCGGCGAGAAGCGCGCCGAGATGGAAGCGCGTGTGCCCGGCGCGCGTACGGTTCCGCAGGTGCTGGTCGACGGAAAGCCCTATGGCGGGTTCGACGATATCAATGCGCTCGACCGCAAGGGCGAACTCGATCCCGTGCTGGGGCTCTGAGATGACCCGCGCCGCGCTGTTCCAGATGACCACGGGTATCGATCCCGTGACCAACGCCCGGGCGATCGTTGCTGCCGTGGCCGAGGCCCGGGCGGGCGGCGCGGCGATGCTGTTCACGCCGGAAATGTCCGGCCTGCTCGACCGTCAGCGCGAGCGGGCAGCGGCCAGCATCGTATCCGAGGGGGAGGACCCCGTGCTTGCCGCCGTGCGCGAGGCCGCCGCGCGTGAAGGACTGTGGGTCCACATCGGCTCGTTGGCGGTTCGCCCGGAAGGCGGCGACGGTCGTTATGCCAACCGCGCCTTCGTGATCGACGACAAGGGCGAGATCCGCGCCCGCTACGACAAGATGCACATGTTCGACGTCGATCTCGCGAGCGGCGAATCCTGGCGCGAATCGAGCGCTTATGCCCCCGGCGACAAAGTGGTCACGGTGGAGACGCCGCTGGGCCGCCTTGGCCTGGCGATCTGCTATGATGTGCGGTTCCCGGCTCTGTTCGAGGCGCTGGGACGGGCGAAGTGCGACGTGATCGCCGCGCCTGCAGCCTTCACCGTGCCGACCGGCAAGGCGCACTGGCACCTCTTGCAGCGGGCCCGCGCGGTGGAGGCTAGCGCCTATGTCTTGAGCGCGGCACAAGTGGGCAGGCATGAGGACGGGCGCGAGACCTACGGTCACAGCCTTGCCATCGATCCCTGGGGCGAGATCCTGCTCGACATGGGCGGTGAAGCGGCGGGGCTTGGCTTCGTCGATCTGGAGGCGGCGCGGATCGCCGAAATCCGGGCCCAATTGCCGAGCCTTGCCAATCGGCGCACGATCGCCGATTAAGTCCGAAAGTTGACGGGTTTCGCGCAAGAATATCGCCATGATTGTCTATGATCTCGAGTGCCGCGCAGCGCACCACCGTTTCGAGGGCTGGTTCAAGTCCTCGGACGACTTCGCGCGCCAGCAGGAACGCGGCCTGCTCTGTTGCCCGCAGTGCGGCAGCGATGACGTGGAGAAGGCGTTGCAGGCGCCGCGACTGACCCGCAAGGGCAACCAGCGTAGCGAGCCGGTTCCGACCCGCGCGCCGCAGCCACCTGCGGCACCCGCCGCACCGGTGGCCAGCGTTCCACTGCCGCCGCAGGCAGTGGAACTGATCCACAAGCTCGCCACGATGCAGGCCGAGGCGCTCAAGGACAGCCGCTATGTCGGCAGGAATTTTGCCGAGGATGCCCGTGCCATGCATTACGGCGAGCGTGAGCGCGAAGTGATCCACGGCGAAGCCAGTGCCGAGCAGGCTCAGGAACTGATCGAGGAAGGCATTGCTGTCGCCGCCCTGCCGTTTCCGGTGGTTCCCCCCGAAAGCGCGAACTGAACGAATTGCCAACTCCGGTTCCTCACGGTAGGAGGCCGGGCAGGGGCGCCCGTAGCTCAGCCGGATAGAGCACCAGATTCCTAATCTGGGGGCCATGGGTTCGAATCCCGTCGGGCGCACCACGTTTCAGGAAAGCCCCCGGTATTCCCGGGGGTTTTTCTTTGTCGGGCATGCCCTCGCCTGGCAGCTGTTATGAAAAAAATCCCGCCAATTCATCGTCGAACCGCTAATTCGAACCAGACCGGCAGCATCAAGGGTGCTTTCCACTTGTCGCCGAAGCGATTACTCTTGGCCGATGCCCCAGGGGGATGTGCGACATGTTTGGTTTTCTGAAGAAGCAGTTCGTCGACGTTATCGAATGGCTGGAAAAGCCGGGTGAACTGGCATGGCGGGTGCCGTTCGAGGACCGCGAGATCCAGAACGGCGCCCAGCTGACGGTGCGCGAGGGGCAGGTCGCCGTCTTCGTCAACGAAGGCTGCGTGGCGGATTTCTTCGAATCGGGCCTGCACACGCTCAACACCGCCAACCTGCCGGTGCTGACCAACCTGATGAACTGGGACAAGGGCTTCAAATCGCCCTTCAAGTCCGATGTCGTCTTCCTGTCCCGCAAGGAGCAGCACGGGCTCAAGTGGGGCACGGCCCAGCCTGTGACGGTGCGCGATGCCGAATTCGGTGCGCTGCGTATCCGGGCTTTCGGGTCCTACTCGTTCCGTGTGGCGCAGCTCGAACCCTTTGTCTCGCGGGTGGTCGGCACGCTGGAAGGCGTTTCCGCCGCTTCGCTTGAGCCGCAGCTGCGCGCTGCGATCCAGACCGCGCTGGCCGCAGCGCTGGGCGGCAGCGGCATCGCCTTTCTCGACCTCGCCGCCAACCAGCAGGCGCTGTCGGACCGCATCAAGGTGGAAGTCGACAAGGCCTTTGCCCAGTGGGGCCTCGAATGCCTGACCTTCTACGTGGAGAGCGTTTCGCTGCCCGAGGACGTGCAGGCCCATCTCGACAAGGGCTCCTCGATGCGGGTGCTGGGCGATCTGGCGCAGTATACGCGTTTCCAGGCCGCAGAGGCGATCGAGCAGGCGGCGGGCGCCGATGGCGGCGTGGCCGGGATCGGTGCTGGCGTGGCAGCGGCGACGGCGCTCGGCGGGGCCATGTCGGCAGGGCTGGGCGCTGTCCCGGCCGCTCCTGCGCAGGCCGAGGAAGATCCCATCGCCACGATCGAGAAGCTGCACAAGCTGGTCACGCTCGGCGCGCTCAGCCAGCAGGAATTCGACGCCAAGAAAGCCGAACTGCTTTCGCGTATTCGCTGACGCGAAGGGTTCGGGGGGAATAGCGGCGTGATCAATTGCCCGTCCTGCGGCGCGGCCCTGCCTGTGCGGGGCCTTTCCGCGCCTTATACGACCTGCAGCCATTGCCAGACGCTGATCCTGCGACAGGGGCAGGCGGTGGAGGAGATCGGCAAGGTTGCCGTGGTGCCGGAAGACGTTTCGCCGGTGCGGATCGGCACGCGTTTTCATGTCGGCGGCGTGGACTTCGTTGCCGCGGGCCGCGTGCGCTGGGGCTGGAGCGGCGGCTCGTGGAACGAATGGCTGCTCTATGCGGCCGACGGCCAGACGCGCTGGCTGGGCGAGGCCATGGGCATGTACATGCTGACGGCCGAGCGTGCCGATGTCATGACGTCATCGTTGGCGCGCGACTTTGCGGGTGGCGGCGAACTGGTGCCCGGGCAGACGTTTGTGGTGGACGGTGCGGAATATGCCGTCTCCGATGTGAAGCAGGCCGAATGCCTTGGCGGCGAGGGTGATCTGCCGTTTCCGCCGCGCACCGGCTGGGCGATGACCAATGTCGATTTCCGCACGACCGGCGGCGCGGCGCTGTCGCTCCAGCGGGACGGGCAGGGGGCGTCGGCCTGGCTCGGAACCTGGCATGAACTTGCCGACCTCGCTCCGCGTGCGCTGGCGGAGATCGAGGGCTGGACGGTGCCGGAGGCCATGCAGTGAACGCCCCCAAGCACGCCGTGCGCGCGGTAACCTGTCCCAATTGCGGCGGCACTCTGGAGGTGCGCGCGGCGGGCTGGTCGGTGAACCTGGCCTGCCGGTACTGCGGCTCCATCCTCGACGTGTCGCGGCCCGAAGTGCAACTTCTTGAGCAGCACAACCGTGCCGCTGCCGGTTTCGCGCTACCGCTCGGCAGCAGGGGGCGGCTGTTCGACACCGAATGGCAAGTGATCGGCGCGCTGAAACGCAGCGATGCCTGGTCGACCTGGCGCGAATACCTGCTGCTCAATCCTTACACCGGGTATCGCTGGCTGGTCGAGTACGAGGGCGACTGGAAGTTCGGCACGATGCTGCTGGGCCGACCTGAGGAGAGCGGCAAGACCGTCGTCTGGCAGGGGCAGCGTTACCGGCAGGAGGACGAGGCGGTGCTCGCCACTACCGAGACGGTGATCGGTGAATTCTACTGGCGCGTTTCCAGCGGGGACCGCGTGCTTTGTGCATCTTATACCAGCCGGGATTTCACGCTCTCGCGCGAGGAAGCGGACGGCGAGGTCAACTGGACGCACCTTGTCGCGCTCTCCGGTGGCCATGTCGAAAGCGCCTTCGGAATCCTGCCTCCCGAGCCGGAAGAACCCCGGGGTGGCGGCAACAAGGCGCGCGGCTATGCGCTGTTCGAGACCGAGGCGCAGGCTGAAGCGCAGGCCGCGGCGGCGCGCGGCGTCGACGATGTTCCGGCGATGCTTGGCCTTTCGTTGCTGACGCTCATCGCCGCGCTGGTCCTGATGCTGGGCTTTGCCGGCGGTTCTGCCGAAGTCAGGACGGATATTGAAGCGCCGTTCGGGCGCACCGCCGAAGGCATCCGCCTGGGTTCGATTACCGTCAATCGCCCCTGGCAGTTCGTCAGCGTGACCGCACGGGCCAATACCCTCGACAATCAGTGGGTCGATCTCGACTACAGCCTTGTCGACCGGGCGACCGGCCAGTCGATCGATGCCTATGGCCTCGTCGAGCACTACACCGGCCGCGACAGCGACGGCGCGTGGAGCGAAGGCGATACCAAGGCGACGATCCAGTTCGGGCATATCCGGAAAGGCACGTACGACGTCTTTGTCGACGCCGGCGCGCATCGCTGGCCGACCGACGTGCCGCCCGTCAATAGCGCCTCGCCCTGGGAGGCTTCGACGTATGGCGGATGGGGCGAGGAGCGGCCGGGCCCGGTTCCGGTCGCGGTGACGGTGAAGACCAATACGGTGCCCAGGGGCAACTTCTGGACGCTGTGCATTCTGGTGGCGCTGATGCCCGCCTTCGCACTCTATCGCGGATGGAAATACCGATGAGGCCCGAACAATGAGGTCTTTGCCATGAGGTCTTTGTCATGAGGGCGCGCCTGTTCTTCCATGCGCTGTGCTGCCTGTTCCTGCTGGCGGGCGTGGCGGCATCCAGCTTCTACGCCTGGTCGCCCTATTCCGACGAGAAACGCGAGGCGGGATCGGGTGGCGGTTCCGGCATCCGGGGCAGCGGCCCCACCCACAAGTAATTCACGCCAGAGCGGTTTCCGATCCGACCGCATCGGATCGACTGCTCCAAGATTTTGTTTCTCCGCGCTTTCCGGGTCATCAGGTAAGTCCACCTGATCGGAAAGCGCCCTAACGGCAGGGAGCCCAGACATGCTCACGCTTTCCGTCTTCCTCGCGACCTTGCTCTACGCGGGGCTCGGCATCGTCATCTTCATCGTCAGCTTCGTGCTGGTGGACAAGCTGACCCCGGGCGAGCTCTGGCGCGAGATCATCGAGCGCAAGAACATGGCCGTCGCGATCCTCGCGGGCGCCGTGGCGCTTGGCATCTCGAACATCATCGCTGCGGCCATTCATGGCTGAACAGGACTTCGTGGCAGAAGGGGCCGTGGGTGAGGGCGGGGAAAAGGGCCCTGCCTCGCTTGCGGTCATTCTGCTGGTTTCGGTCCTGGTCGTTGCCACCTGCGGGCTGATCTACGAATTGCTGGCGGGCACGCTGGCGAGCTATCTGCTGGGCGACAGCGTCACCCAGTTCTCGACGGTGATCGGCTCCTACCTCTTCGCGATGGGCGTGGGCAGTTGGCTCTCGCGCCATGTCCGGGGCGACGAGATCGGCGTCTTCGTGCGGGTGGAAGTGATGATCGCCGCGCTCGGCGGGTGGTCGGCGGCGGGGCTGTTCATGCTGTTCCCGCTGGTCGGCGACTTCCGCGTCGCGCTCTATGCGCTGGTCCTGGCGATCGGCGTGTTGGTCGGCCTCGAAATCCCGCTGCTGATCCGTATCCTGCGCCACCGTTTCGCGTTTCGCGAACTGGTCTCCAATGTCCTGACGTACGACTATGTCGGCGCGCTGATTGCCTCGCTGCTGTTTCCGCTGGTGCTGGTGCCGTGGCTCGGGATGATCCGCACCGGTTTTGTCTTCGGCCTTGCCAACGTGGCCGTCGCGCTTGCGCTGCTGGTCGCGCTGCGCCGCCAGCGCCGGATCGGCGCAGACATGGCGGCGGCGCTGGTGGTCACCGCAAGCCTGCTTGTCGGTCTTGCCATGGCGGACCGCATGCAGCGCTGGTCGGAAGTCGCCTTTTATGCCGAGCCGGTGATCCATGCCCGCTCGACGCCCTATCAGCGCATCGTCATCACCCGCCGGAACGAGGACCTGCGCCTCTATCTCAACGGCAACCTCCAGTTCTCCACCCGCGATGAGTACCGTTATCACGAGGCGCTGGTCTGGCCGGTGCTGGGCCGTGTCGCCCATCCTGCGCAAGTGCTGATCCTTGGCGGCGGCGACGGTCTTGCCGCACGCGAGGTGCTGCGGGACGCGCGCGTGCGGCACCTCACGCTGGTCGATCTCGACCCCGAAATGACGCACTTGTTCCGCGATACGCCGCAACTGGCCGCGCTCAATGACCACTCGCTCTCCTCGCCGCGCATCACCGTGCACAATGCCGATGCCTTCCGCTGGGTTCGCGAGGCCGAGGGGCCTTACGACGCGGTGATCGTCGACTTTCCCGATCCCACCGAGTTCTCGCTCGGCAAGCTCTATACCGAGAGTTTCTACCGCGAAGTCGCCCGCCTGCTGGCGCCCGGCGGGGTGATGACGGTGCAGAGCACTTCGCCGCTGATCGCTCCGCGCTCCTACTGGACGGTGGCGAGCACGCTGGAAGCCGCCGGCCTGTTCTCGCGCGGGTATCACGCCTATGTGCCGAGTTTCGGCGAATGGGGCTTCACGCTGGCCGCGCATCGGCCGCTGACGGACGCGGTGAACCTGCCCGGCGGCCTGCGTTTCCTCACCGCCTCCAGCGAGCGGGCGATGTTCGATTTCCCGCCTGACATGGCCCGCAGGCCGACGCCGGTGAACCGCCTCGACAACCAGGCTCTCGTGCGCAGCTTTGCCGAGGAATGGGGCAAGTATGAAGGCTGAACAAACCCGGCGGCAGGTTCTGGCGGGCGGGACGCTTGCCGCCGGCGCGATGGCGCTGGGCGGCTGCGGCGAGGAGGCCATGGCCGGAGACCTCGGCGGGGCGGACTGGCAGCGCGGCCACCTGCTGCGCGACCGGCGCTTTCCCGAACCGAACGGGGCGGTGGAGGAGATCGACGTCGTGATCGCGGGCGGCGGCGCGGCGGGCCTCGCGGCCGGATGGCGACTGGCGGAAGCCGGTTTTGACCGCTTCACCCTGTTCGAACTGGAAGACAGGACCGGCGGCAATGCGCGTAATGGCAGGAATGCCGTCAGCGCTTATCCGCTTGGCGCCCATTACCTGCCGGTGCCCAATCGCGAGGCGAAGGCGCTGCGCCGCATGCTCGGCCAGTTCGGCATGATTACGGGGGAGCGGGATGGGGTGCCGGTCTACGATCCCTACCAGCTCTGCGCAGACCTTGAGGAACGCCTGCTCTGGCGCGGGCGCTGGCAGGAAGGGCTGTTTCCCAATTCGGGCGTGACTGCCACCGATCGCGCCCAGCACGCCGCGTTCGAGCGGCGGATGACTGAACTCCGCAAGTCCGTGGGATCGGATGGCCGTCCGGCTTTCGCTATTCCCATGGCCTTTTCGAGCGCCGACCCAGCCTTTCGCGCGCTTGACGGGATGAACTTTGCGCAGTGGCTCGATGGCGAGCATTTCACGTCGCCGGTGCTGCGCGCCTATCTGCGCTATTGCTGCCGCGACGATTATGGCAGCGAGCCCGAGCATGTCTCGGCATGGGCGGGCATCCACTATTTTGCGGGACGCCGGGGATGGGCCAGCGATGGTGACCGGGAACTGACCTGGCCGGAAGGCAACGGCCGCCTCGTCTCGCTGATGGCGGGGCGGATCGAGTCGCACCTGAAACCGGCCCATAGCGTGTTCCGGGTGGAGCCGGACGGCGATGGCGCGCTGGTCGACCTGTTCGATCATGCCGCGCGCCGCAGCCGCCGCTTGCGGGCCAAGGCCGTCATCATGGCCATGCCCCATTTCGTGGCCGCGCGGGTCGCGCCCAGGTTCGCAGGTGAGGGCGCCATGTCCTACGCGCCCTGGGTGGTGGCCAATGTCACGGTGGGGCGTCATCCGGAAGGCAAGGGCGTTTCGCTCGCGTGGGACAATGTCTCGACCGCCAGCGAATCGCTCGGCTACGTGGTCGCCACGCATCAGAGCGAAGCCAGCGACGGCGGGCCGACGGTGCTGACCTGGTACCTGCCGCTGTCGAAGGAGAAGCCGGAAGCGGCGCGCAAGATCATGATGACGCGCCCGCTGCGGGAGTGGCAGCGGATCGTGCGCGACGACCTGCTGGACATGAACCCCGACCTCGACGGCGCCATCGAGCGGATAGACGTGTGGCGCTGGGGGCATGCGATGATCCGCCCCACGCCCGGTTTCCTTTCCGATCCGGCCCGCGGCGCGGCGATCGCCGCCCGCCCGCCGGTGCTGTTTGCGCATTCGGACATGAGCGGCCTGTCGCTGTTCGAGGAGGCGCATTATCGCGGCGTCGTCGCGGCCGAAGCGGCGCTCGACCACCTCGGTCTTCCATTCGAAAGTTTCGCCTGATGGCGCACCAGCCCGATAGCAGCCTGCACCTCATTGCCGACCTTGCGGAGTGTCAGGGCCTTGGTGATCTCGCGCTCATCGAGGCAGCGCTGCGCGATGCGGCAGAGGTCGCGCATGCCACCGTGCTCGACGTGCGGCTTCATCACT
Organism: Novosphingobium clariflavum; assembly: GCF_026420865.1. Taxonomy (GTDB): domain Bacteria; phylum Pseudomonadota; class Alphaproteobacteria; order Sphingomonadales; family Sphingomonadaceae; genus Novosphingobium; species Novosphingobium clariflavum. The sequence continues at coordinate 236,706 of NZ_JAPCWC010000006.1, forward strand.
TCGGGCCGGGCATGGGAGTGACGGGGGTGGCGCTGCTGGCCGAATCGCACATCTCGATCCACACTTGGCCGGAGCACGGCGTGGCCGCCGTGGACCTCTTTGTCTGCGGCAGGCAGGCCGACGCAGAAGCGGGGCTCAAATGCATCGCGGCGCGCCTGCAGGGCCGGGTGGCGATGAAGCAGGCGGTTCGGCGGCTTGGCTTGCCGGTCGCAGGAGCGGAGAAATTGCGCAGCGCCCACGCATGATTGCGGCTGCTGCAACAAATCGCCATTGAAGCTTCATCTGAAGCCGTTAACGCCCCGCCACGACAGACGCTCGTGGGCGCAGGGGAAACGGCAATGAAATTCGGTATTTGCATCAAGACGCTGATGGTCGGCACGGCGCTGGCGGGGATCCCGGTCGCTGCTTACGCCGACGAGGCCGGGGCTGCCGCCTCGGGCGCAGCCGATATCGACGATTCCAACCAGATCGTCGTCACCGCCCAGAAGGTCGAGCAGCGCGCGGTCGATGTGCCGATCACCCTCTCGGTCGCCAGCGGCGAGCGCATGCGCGAACTGGGCGTCACCGACATCGGCGAACTCTCGGCCTATATCCCCGGGCTCAACATTCAGGTGCAGAGCGCGAACAACCCCGGCTTCGTGATCCGTGGCATCACCTCGGACAGCGGTTCGGCGCAGCAGGGGCCGCGCGTCACCCTCTATTACAACGGCGTCGACATCTCGCGCTCGCGCGGGGCCTATCAGGGCAACTACGACCTTGAGCGCATCGAAGTGGTGAAGGGCCCGCAGGCGACCTTGTTCGGCACCGCCGCCACGATCGGCGCGATCAGTCTCGTTTCGGCGAAGCCTCAGCCGGGTGTCTCGGCCGAAGTGACCGGCGGCTATGGCAACCTGAACGCCTACCGCCTCGAAGGGTTCGTGAACGCGGGTAACGACGTGATTGCCGGTCGCGTGGCCTGGCAGTGGAAGAAGCGCGACGGCTACGTGAAGAACCTCGCGCCCGATCAGGACGATCTCTATGGGCAGGACCAGCTTGGCCTGCGCGGATCGCTGCGCTTCACGCCGAGCAGCGATTTCACCGCCGACCTTGTCTTCACCTATGACCGCCAGCGCAACACGGGTACGCCGTTCCTGTCGAAGGACCTCGGCTCGACGTCGGTCGACGGGCTCTACGGCGCGGCCTACCTCGGCGGCTCCCCCTATTCCGCACAAGTGCTGGGTAGCGACAAGCTGGGCCTTAACCGCGACGTCTACGATGTGAATTTCACGACCAGCTGGGACTTCGCGGATGGCTGGAATTTCACCACCGTCAACGGCTATCGCCACTTCGACGCCCTCGAAGTCTTCGATGCGGACGGCTCGGCTGCCTGGTATCTCGAATTCGCCGAACACGCCAAGGGCTGGCAGGCAAGCCACGAGGGCCGTTTCACCTATAGCGACGACCAGTGGCGCGCCTCGTTCGGGTGGAACTACTTCATCGAGGACAGCTCCCAGTACGTGCCGTTCTCCTCGGAAGTGGGCACCTACCTGCAGTGCACGGCGAACCTGATCCCGTCGCTGGGCTGCGTGAACGCCGCCAACGTGGCGACCGGCGCACTGGCGACCTCGTACCTGACCGGGGGGGGCTATAGCGCGGTTCCCTACTCCAGCTGGTACGAGAACAAGGGGCGCAACCAGTCGTGGTCGATGTTCGGCGACGTTACCTTCAAGCCGGTGCCGCAACTGGAACTGACCGCCGGTGCGCGCGTGCTGATCGAGAAGCGCCGCTCGGGCTATTCGGCCTATCAGCCCGATGCCCCGGTCTATGGCCAGCCGCTGCTGCCGCTGGTCGATACCGATGGCGAGACCTACTACGCCCAGCGCTCCTTCGCGGCGGTGCTGCCGCGCCTCAACGCGCTTTATCACCTCACGCCGAACATCAACTTCTACGCCACGATCTCCGAAGGCCGCCGCTCGCCGGTGGTGCAGCTTTCGGCGGCGGGCGGTCCGGTCGCCGACCTGGACCTGATCAAGGCGGAGACGGTGTGGAACTATGAAGCGGGCATCAAGGGCTCGGTCGGTATCTTCTCCGGCTCGCTGGGCGTCTATTACGACGACTACAGCAACTTCCAGGTCACGGTGACCGAGAACGGGCAGAGCGTTACCCGCAGTGCCGGTTCGGCATCGAACCTTGGCGTGGAAGCGGAGCTGGAGGCGAAGCTCACCACCTGGCTGAGCGCTTTCGGCAATGTCGGCTTCATCAGCGGCGGTATCGACGACAATGCCTCGAACGGCGTCTATGCGGGCGACCAGTTCCGTCTTCAGCCCAAGTGGCAGTGGGCGGCGGGCTTCAACCTGAATGTGCCGGTGACCGAGAACACCAGCGTGTTCCTGACGCCCAGCGTGACCTATCGCAGCAAGATCTACTTCGAGATCCCGAACAGCGAGGAGATCAGCCAGGATCCGGTGACGCTGGTGAACCTGCGCGGCGGCGTTTCGCTGATGAACGGCAAGTTCCAGATCGCCGGTTATGCCCGCAATCTGGGCAACGAGAAGTACCTGCTCGATGCCGGAAACACGGGCGGGTCCTTCGGCCATGCGACCTACATCCCCGCCGAACCGCGTACTTACGGTATCGAGTTCACCGCGCGCTACTGACCTTCCGACGACAGGACGATCCCATGACCATCGCTCTCGACCGCCGCCTTCTCGTCAAGGCCGGCGCCTTCGGTCTTGCCGCGCTTTCGACGCCCGGCCTGGCCCGGATCCTCACCGCGCGGGGCTTTACCCACGGCGTTGCCAGCGGCGAGCCGGCGGCCAATTCGGTGCTGCTGTGGACCCGCTACGTCGGCAGCGGCGAGACCAGGCTGCGCTGCGAACTGGCCGAGGTGCAAGACTTCCGCAAGGTCGCCGGCGGCGGCGAGGTGATCGCCAGCCCCGCGCGGGACAACTGCGCGAAAGTGGTGGTCGGCGGGCTGCAGCCGGGCAAGTGGTACTTCTATCGCTTCATCGCGCCAGATGGCACCATGAGCGAAGTCGGTCGCACCCGCACCCTGCCGGTGGGCGCGGTCGAGCGCTTCGGCATCGGCCTGTTCTCCTGCTCGAACATGCCGTTCGGCTGGTTCAACGCCTATGCCCATGCCGCCGCGCGCGAGGATCTGGACCTTGTCGTCCACGTCGGCGACTACTTCTACGAATACAAGCAGGGCGAATATCCCGCGCATCCGATGGCGGGCCGGGTGATCGAGCCGGCGAACGAGATCGTCAGCCTCGCTGACTACCGGCTGCGTTATGCCAGCTACCGGCTCGATCCGGACCTGCGCGCGCTCCACGCCCGTTTCCCGATGATCGCGCAGTGGGACGACCACGAGTTCGCCAACGACGCCTACAAGGACGGCGCGGAGAACCATCAGAGCGAAACCGAAGGCCCGTGGTCCGTTCGCAAGGCGGCGGCGGAGAAGGCCTACCGTGAGTGGATGCCGGTTTCCGATGCCGATTGGGGCAGCTACGAGATCGGTTCGCTGGCGACGCTGTTCCGCCCGGAGACCCGGGTGTCCTCGCGCATGAAGCAGCTCGATCTCGGCGATGCCTTCAAGGGGCAGCAGGACGTTGCCAAGGCGCTGCTGGCTTTCCGCGACGGCCCGTGGATGGCGCCTGACCGCACGCTGATGGGGCAGGTGCAGGAAGACTGGCTCTACAAGGGCTTCGCCGCATCGGCGAGGGCAGGCACGCGCTGGCAGATCCTGGCGCAGCAGATCGTCATGGGATCGCTGAAGTCGCCCGCCGCGCTGGCCGATTTCGTTCCCGCCGGCGGCGACGCCAAGGTGCGCGGCGCCCTCATGGCCGCCGCCGCCGCCGTCAAGGTCGGCCTGCCGTTCAACATGGATTCGTGGGACGGTTATCCGGCAGCGCGCGAGCGTCTGCTCAAGGCCGCGCGCGAGGCGGATTGCAACCTCGTCGTGCTCTCGGGCGACAGCCACAATGCCTGGGGCAACGAGCTTTCGACCGGCGGGGTAGCTGCAGGCGTGGAGTACGCGGGCCATTCGGTTACGTCTCCGGGGTACGAGGCGTACCTTCCCGGCGCCGGGCCGCAGGCGCTGGCAGGGGCAATGCGTCAGGCCAACCCGGGGCTGGTGTTCACCGATGTCAGCCGGCGCGGTTACGTTTCGCTGGATGTGACGCCGGATCAGGTGCGCGGCACCTGGCACTTCATGTCGACCATTGCCCAGCGCACCACGGCAGGCACGGACAGCACCACGCTGGCAGTCAAATGGGGCGAGCGCCGCTTCGCCAAGGCCTGATTGCTTTTACGCAATTGACGGGTGAGACGGTTGACGCGGGGGCAGTCACCGTCCCACAGAGTGCCTGATTTCCGTTCCTTCCCAAAGGTCCCCCCACATGTCCGATATCGATTCCGCCGAGCCAAAGTCCGGCAATCCCGACCGCCGCGATTTCCTCGGCGGTCTTGCCGCAGCGCTGGGCGCTGCCGCGGTTGCCGGCGGCGCCGCCGAGACGGCGGAGGCGAAACCGGCCAGGGGATCGTCCGCGCGCCCGGTCAGCGATGCGAAGCTGCGCGCAGCGATCGATACGGTCGTGGTGATCTATGCGGAGAACCGCAGCTTCAACAATCTCTTCGCCGACTTTCCCGGCCTCCAGCAGCCGCTGTCCGAAGTGCCCGCCGAGCGTACCCGCCAGCGCGACCGTGACGGCAAGGTGATGGAAAAGCTGCCCAAGATCTGGGAAGGCCTGGTGCCCACCAAACAGGTTGTCGAGCATGCCGAATACCAGATCGGGCCGGACGACCTCGCGCCGATCCCGAACGGTCCTTTCGCGCTGAAGACGCCCGAGGGCGACCCGCTGCCGCACGGCCTTGTCACCCGCGATCTGGTCCATGCCTTCTACCACAACCAGATGCAGATCAACGGCGGCGCCAACGACCAGTTCGTCGCCTGGGGAGACAGCGGCGCGCTGGTCATGGGCCATTACGGCGACATGCGCGCCCAGCTTCGCCTGTGGCAGATCGCGCGCGAGTTCACGCTCTGCGACAACTTCTTCATGGGCGCCTTCGGCGGCTCGTTCCTCAACCACCAGTACCTGATCGCCGCGCAGCCGCCGTTCTATCCCGATGCGGACAAGAGCCCGTCCGCCCGCAAGATCGCCAGGCTGGAAGGCACCGATCCCAAGGGCACGCGGCTGAAGCCGGATCCCAAGACCCCGGCCAGCGCCATCGACGGACCGCCGATATTCGGCCCCAGCACGTTGTCGCCCGACTTCTGGGCGGTCAACACGATGCTGCCGCCTTACGCGCCGACTTATGAACTGGACCCCGAGAAGCCCGGCTACGCCAATGCCGAAAGCGCCAGCACGCTGGTGCCGCAGCACCACAAGACCATCGGCGACATGCTCAGCGCCAAGGGCGTGAACTGGGCCTGGTACGCGGGCGGATGGAACGCCGCGCTCGAAGGGCGCATGAACGACACGTCCACCCCCTCGCGCCCGAACTTCCAGCCGCACCACCAGCCGTTCAACTATTACGACCGCTTCGCCCCCGGCACCGCCGACCGCGCAACGTTCCTGCGGGACGGCGGCGAGGGCAGCACCGCGCGCACCAACAGGTTCCTGGCTGATGCCGAGGCGGGCAAGCTGCCGCCGGTCAGCTATTACAAGCCGCAGGGCAATCTCAACATGCACGCCGGCTATTCGGACATCGACGCCGGTGACCGCCATATCGCTGCCGTCATCGATACCCTGCGCGCCAGCCCGCAATGGGAGAAGATGCTGATTGTCGTGACTTTCGACGAGAACGGCGGCTGGTGGGACCATGTCGCCCCGCCGAAGGGCGACCGCTGGGGCCCCGGCACGCGCATCCCCGCCGTGATCGTCTCGCCCCATGCGAAGAAGGGGACGGTCGATCATACGATCTACGACACCGGCTCCATCGCCCGTTTCCTCACCCGCCGCTTCGGACTGGAGAAGCTGGAAGGCCTGAAGCTGCGTGAAGATGCGATGCTGGCTGCCGGCGGCGTGGCCCCGGGAGACCTGACCGGCGCGCTCGACATCGCGTAAATTTCAACGAAGTGACTGGCGGCGCACCAAAACAGGTGCGCCGCCCCTGCGAATGCGACAGAGTGCCCGCTTCGGGGGCGATTCTTTCCGGCCCCGTTCAGCAAGAACCTTCGGGCAAGATCGCATTACAGGGCAGGGCAATTTTCATGAGGCATATCCTTCTTACCGTGGCTTCCCTCGGCGCCATGGCGCTGGCAACGGGCGCCGAGGCCGCTCCCAAGGCCTATCCCGATGCGGAAGCGCATGTGCTCGACATGGCCAAGAAGGCCATCGCCCTGCGCTCGGTCGAGGGTGAGGGCAACCAGACCCCGCAAGTGGCCGAGCTGTTCAAGCAGCGCCTGATCGAAGCGGGCTGGAGCGCCTCCGACATCGAGATCGTGCCCTACAAGGACACCGCCTACCTGATCGCCACCTGGAAGGGCAGCGACCCGTCGCTCAAGCCGCTGGTCGTCTCCGCGCACATGGACGTGGTGGAAGCCAAGCCTGCCGACTGGCAGCGCGATCCCTTCACCCCGGTGGTGGAGAACGGCTACCTCTTCGGACGCGGCGCCAGCGACACCAAGTTCGAGGCGGTGCTGGCGATGGAATCGATGATCCAGCTGCGCAAGGAAGGCTTCAAGCCCAAGCGCTCGCTGGTGATCGCCTATTCGGGCGACGAGGAAACCTCGATGGCGACCTCCAAGCTGATCGCCGAGAAGCTCAAGAACGCCGAACTCGTGCTCAACGTCGACGGCGCCTCGGGCACCCTCTCGGAAGAGACCGGCAAGCCGCTCTACTGGACCTGGCAGGGCGCCGAGAAGACCTACATCGACTACCAGATCGAGGTGACCAATCCCGGTGGCCACAGCTCCGCGCCGCGACCGGACAATGCGATCGTCCAGCTTTCCGAAGTGCTGGCCCGCATCGGCGCCTACACGTTCAAGCCCGAGCTCAACGACGTCACCCGCGCCTACTGGACCGAGGCTGCCAAGCTGGAGGCTGATCCCCGGAAGGCCAAGGCGATGCGCGACTTCGTGGCCAATCCGAACGATCCCGCCGCGCTCGCCGTGCTGCGCGCCGATCCGGCCACCGTCGGCCGGGTCAGCACGACCTGCGTGCCGACGATGCTCTCGGGCGGTCATGCCCGCAATGCCCTGCCGCAGCGCGCCACCGCCAACATCAACTGTCGCATCTTCCCCGGCCACACGCGCGAGGAGATCATGGCCGAACTGGAGAAGGTGGCCGCGATGCCCGCCGCCAGGTTCAGCGACGTGACGGGTGACGATTCCACCATGGCGCCCGCCTCGCCGATGCGGCCCGACTTCGTCGCGGCGGCGCGCAAGGCGGTGACGGCGGCCTGGGGGCCGGTGCCGATCATTCCGGCGCAGTCCTCGGGCGCGTCGGATTCGATGTGGTACCGCGCGGTCGGCGTGCCGAGCTACGGCGCCAGTGCGTCGATGATGAAGGATTCCGACGAGTTCGCGCACGGCCTCAACGAGCGTGTCTCGCTGGTCAACATCCGTCCGGGCATCACCTACTACCTCTCGATGTACAAGGATCTCGCGAGCAAGTGAGCATGGACGGGGCGAAGCGGGGGGCGCTTCTGGCGGCAATGGTGGCGGGCGTTCTGGCAGCGCCCGCCGTCGCGGATACGCTCTATGTGCGGGCAGGCCGGCTGATCGACGTCGATTACCAGACCACCCGCACCGGGCAGTGCGTGACGGTGACTGACGGGCGTGTCACCCGCATCGATAGCTGCGGCAAGACGCCGTCGGGCGCCCGGGAAGTGGACTGGTCGAGCTACACGGTTCTGCCCGGCCTGATCGACCTGCACACCCACCTTGCCGATGCCGGGCAGAGCGCGGATGTCGCCGCGCCCTATCGGACCTCGCCCCAGCTTACCGCGCTGATCGGCGCGCATAATGCCAAGGTGACGCTGGATGCAGGCTTCACCACGGTGCGCGATGTCGGCACCTATCGCGGCCTCACCGACGTAGCCCTGCGCGACGCGATCGCGCGGGGCTACGTGGCGGGGCCGCGCATGTTCGTGGCGGGGGCCTACATCACCAGGCCCGGCGGCGGCGGCGAACTCAACGGCGTGATCCCCAACGACCAGCTTCCCTCTGACATGCGCTATGGCGTGATCCGCAATCCGCAGGAAGCCCACGACAAGACCGAGTTCCTGTTCGAACACGGCGCGGACTTCATCAAGATGATCGCCACCGGCGCGGTCCTCGCCATCGGCACCGAGCCGGGGCAGGTGGAACTGACCGAGGACGAGATGCGTGCCGTCGTGGCGGTCGCGAAGGAGCATCATTCCTACGCCACCGCCCATGCCCACGGCGCGGAAGGGATCAAGGCGGCGATCCGTTCGGGTGTCCACTCGATCGAACACGCCAGCCTGATCGATGACGAGGGGCTCCAGATGGCCAGGGACGCGGGCGTCTGGCTGGTCATGGACATCTACGACGGCGACTGGATCGACCAGCAGGGCACCAGGGAAGGCTGGCCCGCCGAGTACTTGCGCAAGAACCGCGAGACCACCCAGACCCAGCGCGACGGGTTCGAGAAAGCCGTGAAGATGGGCGTGAAGCTCGGTTTCGGCACCGACGCGGGCGTCTATCCGCACGGCCTCAACGCGCGCCAGTTCGCCTACATGGTGAAGTACGGGATGACGCCGATGCAGGCGATCCGTTCGGCCACCATCGATGCGGCGACGCTGATCGGCCATGAGAGCGAACTGGGCTCCATCGCGCTCGGCAAATATGCCGACATGATCGCAGTCGAGGGCGACCCCCTGCGCGACATCGGCGTGCTGGAGAAGGTCTCGCACGTGATGAAGGCGGGGGTACTCGAAAAGTAGCTCAACGGGCGGTGAGGCGTCCCCCGCTCAGTACGCGTGCCGGTCCCGGAGCCGCCCGGACCAGCAGGGTGCCCAGCAGGATCACGGCCAGCAGCACGATCAGTGGCTGGGTCAGAAGATAGAGCGGATAGAGCGGTGAGCCCAGCTTGCCGAACAGCGCGCCCAGCACCGGTCCGCCCAGCCAGATCAGGATCAGGTGCGAGCAGAACAGGAAAAACGCAAAAGGTTCGATCCGCAGCAGGAATGTGCGGGCGGGGCTGTCCGAGAGGGCCCATGCCACGCGCCAGTAGGTCACGGCAGCGGCGACCCGAACCGCAAGGTCCAGCGCGGCGGCCTCGGGCGTCGCGGGATCGGTGCCGAGCCGCAGCGCGCTGTAAAGCTGGAGGCAGGTCAAGCCCGCGAAAGGCAGAACGGTCAGAACCAGTGGCCAGGCCGCGATGCGGTCTGCGACGTGGCCGCGCCGCGCCAGAATGCCCAGCACGAAGAAGAACGGGATCGATGCGCGCATGAACACCGGCGCTCCCACCCCGAGGATCTGGCACACGGCGGCGATGGCGGCGAGCGCGATCAGCCAGGGATTGGCCAACCTTACCAGCAGCGGTGCTGCCAGCATGCAGACGAACAGGTCGCGCAGGAACGGCATCTGCACGTTGATGTCGGGATTGCGGCTGGCGACGAAGATTTCCTCGAAGACCCAGTCCAGCGAATGCGGTGTAGGCGCGGGCAGGGTGAGCAGCCAGGCAGTGCCGGAAACCAGCACCAGCGCCAGCACGTTCCACAGCACCATCGGCAGCAGGATGGTGCGGGCCTTGCGCGCAACATGCGTCGGCCAGTCGCGCGTGCGGTTGGAGGAGGCGACCAGCCAGCCGGAGATGAGGCCCAGCAGCGGTACCGCGCTGCGTCCGAACACGTCCATCAGGATCCAGCGCAAGTCCTCCTGCGGGGACCCCTTGGCCAGTTGCAGGTCGTAGCCGGTAAGCCCGGTCCAGGCATGGACGTAGACGACGCCGAGGATGCAGATGACCCGTGCGATCGAGATCGCGGCGGATTTGCGCGGGGCATCGGCGATGAAGGACTGGGGCAAACAAACATCCGGGCAGTTGGCGACCTTGCCGCCTACCTGATGCCGTTCGCTCCCGAACCCAACCCACTAGCGGCGGATCGCCCCCTTAAAGGGACGAAAGGCCCCGTTTCAGGTGCGGAAGCGCCCGAAACGGCCCTTGTCCGCCAGCACTTCGTGTGCGCAGTTATGGCCGGGCGCCCCGGTCACGCCGCCGCCGGGGTGCGTGCCCGAGCCGCACATGTAAAGCCCCTTGAGCGGGCCCCGATAGGCGCCGTGGCCCAGAACGGGGCGCGCCGACCACATCTGGTCGAGCGTCAGGTTGCCATGCATGATGTCGCCGCCGACAAGGCCGAACTTGCGCTCAAGCCCCTTCGGGCTGAGCACCTGGCGGCCGAGGATCGAGGCGCGGAAGCCCGGCGCATATTCCTCGACCGTATCGATGATGGTGTCGGCAGCCTTGTCTTCCTCGGCATCCCAGTCCCGGCCGTCAGGCAGTTCCGGCGCGAATTGCTGGCAGAACAGGCTGGCGACATGCTGGCCTTCGGGCGCGAGGCTGTCGTCCACGGTCGAGGGGATCAGCATCTCCACGATCGGCTTCTTCGACCAGCCATGGGTCTTCGCATCAAGGAAGGCACGGTCCATGTAGTCGAGCGTCGGCGCGATGATGATGCCGGACTGGTGGTGCTCGCCGGGCTCGGGCAGGCAGGTGAACGTCGGTAGTTCGGACAGCGCGACGTTCATGCGGAACGTGCCGCTGCCGGTCTTGAAGCTCTTCATGCGGCGCTGGAAATCGGGATCGAGATCGCTCTGTGCGATCATCTTGCCGTAAAGCAGCTTGGGCCCGACATTGGCGATCACGCGGGTGGCGGCAATCTCCTCACCGCTTTCAAGTCGCACGCCAACAGCCCTGTCTCCATCGACGAGGACCTGATCGACCGGGCTTTCGAGGCTGATCTCGACGCCGAGCTTGCGGCAGACTTCGCCCATGATGCGGGTGATGTTGCCCATGCCGCCGACCGAGTGGCCCCAGGCGCCCTTCTTGCCGTTCACTTCGCCGAAGACGTGGTGCAGCAGGACATAGGCGCTGCCGGGCGTATCGGGCGAGGCATAGTTGCCGACCACCGCGTCGAAGCCGAACGCCGCCTTCACCGCCTCGCTCTCGAACCAGCCGTCCAGCAGCCCGCGCGCGGACTTGGTGAAAAGATCCAGCACATCGCGCTGCGCCTCGATGGAAAGGCCTGCCAGCTTGCGGCCCTGCAGCGCCGCGTCGATCAGCCCGCGCCAACCGTCGCCTGCGTTGGGCGGCGACTTCAGCGCCAGATCGCGCAGCACTTCGGCCACGACTTCCAGCGAATCGTAATAGGCGGGCAGCACATCGGCATCGTGCTTTGAGAACCGGCGGAACTCCGCCTGTGTGCGCTCCAGCCCGCCGCCGAGCTTGAGGTAGCCGCCGTCTTCCTGCGGCAGCAGGTTGGAAATCGGCCGCTCGATCACGCGGTAGCCATGGTCGGCCAGCCGCATGTCGGCGATGACTTTGGGCTGGAGCAGGCTGACGGTGTAGCTGGCCACCGAGTTGCGGAAGCCGGGGTGGAATTCCTCGGTCACCGCCGCGCCGCCGACCACGTTGCGGCGCTCCAGAATGCGCACCTTCAGTCCCGCGCGAGCAAGGTAGAACGCGCAGACGAGGCCGTTGTGGCCGCCGCCGATGATAACGGCATCGTATTTCTGGGTCATTTTTGGCTCCAGCCGGATGCGGGCCGCTCGCTCTGGCGGGCCTCGGGGATCAGTTCGCGGATGCGCTTGCAGAAGTGACGCAGGCAGACTTCCTTGTCGGACAGCGGCCCGACCGAGAACGTGCGCGAGGCCATGCCCGCCTGCACGCGGGTGATGAGGGCGGTATCCTCGGCATTGACCTGCCGGTTGATGCGCCAGTTGAGATAGCGCGCGGCGCGCATCTCGCGGCGCCATTGCTCATTTTCGGCATCGGGCAGGACGTAGCTGATCTCGCGGATCATGCAGGTTTCCGGCCCCGTAGGCAGCCACTGCATGAAATCGACCTGATCGGGGTAGATGTCGAAGGCGACGCCGGGCCAGAGCTTGAAGTAGAGCCAGTGGCGCTGCCGGTCCTCGGGCAAGTGCGGCACCGGCGGCAGCAGGCGCTGGTACATCCGCTCCGACCAGTTGGAGGAAGGCGCGTCCATCAGGTCGCCCCACATGCGATCGACATGGCGCTCGGCCTCCACGCCGTAGCTGCGGCCGAACAGGCGCGTGAGGCCGGGATGGGCGACGGGGATGTGCAGCCCGTCCGAATAGTTGTCGCCCACGTTCTTCCAGTTCACCGCGCGCGGGCGCATGGTGACGCGGCCGAGCGCCTTCAGATCCTCGAACCGGTAGGGGGCGACCATCGCCTCGTAAGGGGCCATCATCTGCGCGATCGAGGGGCCGCCGTCATCGACGAGGCGCACGAAGATGAAGCCGCGCCAGACTTCGACGTCCACCGGAGCAAGGCCGTGACTGGCCTTGTCGAAATCGGGATAGCTCTGGCTGTCGGGCACCCCGGTCAGGCGTCCGTCGAGATCGTAGACCCAGGCGTGATAGGGGCAGGCCAGCTTCTTCGCACAGCCACTGGCGCCGTCGACCACGCGCGATCCGCGATGACGGCAGACGTTGGTGAAGGCGCGGATCTGCCGGTCGTTGCCGCGTACGACGATCACGCTTTCGCCGATGTAGTCCAGCGTGTGCCAATCGCCCGCGTTCGGCACGTCACTCTCGTGGCAGACGATTTGCCAGCTCGGCGCGAAAATGCGCTCCTTTTCCACCGCCAGGAACTCGGGGTCCGAATAGGTCCAAGCCGGCAGGCTCCAGCCGGCGAGCGGGTCGGTCTGCGGCTGATCTATCGGCTGCGTTGCCATTGGCGACTCCTTGTTGTACAAGTGTATAACAAGGCCATGATGACCAAGCAATCCCACACCCCCGCCTTTAGTCGCGGCGATCCCGACGAGCGGCGGCAAAGCCTGATCGAGGCCACTGCACGGTGCCTTGCGCTGCATGGCATAGGCGGGACTTCGGTGCGTTCGATCTGCGCGGAAGCGGGCGTTTCGGCAGGGCTGCTGCGGCACTATTTCGGCGGGGTCGCGGATGCGATTGCCGAGGCCTATCGCTGGACCGGGCACCGCGTGGCGCGCGCGTTGGAAGAGGCGGTGGCAGCGGCGGATGATAGCCCCCGCGCCCGGTTGCTCGCCTATCTGGTCGCCAGCTTCCGTCCGCCGATTGCCGATCCGCAGTTGCTGGCAACCTGGCTCGCGTTCTGGGCGATGACGCCGCAGGACCCGGCCATCGGGCGGCTGCACGAGGACATCTACGGCGAGTTCCGGGGCGGGATGGATGCGCTGATCCGCGAATGCCGGCCGGACATGGCGGATACCCGCCTGATCGGGGTGGCGCTGACCGCGCTGATCGACGGGCTCTGGCTGGAACTCAGTCTGGGCAAGGCGCCGTTCACGCCGGAGGAAGCTGAAGGGCTAGTCGAGACCTGGCTGGACGCGCTGTTCGGCGGACCTGCGGCGCACCAGGAGCCAGATCGGCAAGCCTAGCGCCATCAGCACGAAGCTGAGGCCGCTCGCGCCGATGCCCGCGCCCCACAGTGTCCACAGGGCGTAAGCCGCGCCGAGGAGCGCGGCGGGCCTGGCGATGCCGAGTTTCAGTGCCGAGAGCGCGCAGGCCAGATAGAGCCAGAGCGTTGCCGAGGTGGAGAGCAGCAGCAGATATTCGAACAGCGACTGCATCGAGCGGCTGGCATTCATCGCGGCAAAGAGGCTGGCGATCACGGTGGAGATCAGCAGGGCGCGCCGGGACACGCCGCGTGCGTCGGTTTCGGCGAACCATGCGGGCAAGAGGCGACGGTGCGCCATGTCGCGTACCATTTCGGCCTCCAGCAAGGTCCAGCCATTGAGCGCGCCGACGCAGCTGATCACGGCGAACACGGTAATCAGCGTTGCCGCGTCGGTGCTCCAGAAGCGGCCGACGAAAGTGGCAAAAGGGGCGGCGGAGTGGGACACCACCGCCTCCGGCAGAAGCAACGCGATGGCCGAGCAGACGATCAGGTAGAGTAAGCCGGTAAGCCCGGTGCCCCAGAGCGTGGCGCGGGCAATGTTCACTTGCGGATTGCGCACGCGGGCGGCGGCCACGCTGGCGCTCTCGAACCCGAGCAGCGCCCAGAGCGTGAGGCTGGCGGCGCCGTTGACGCTGCCGAAGCTGATGCTGCCGGGGGAGGGCGGCGCGATCTGCACGCGCCCGTCGTTCAGGACCATGACCGCTATGACGATCACGACAAAGAGCGGAATGACCTTCAGCGCCAGCGTCACCACCTGAAATCCGCCCGCCGTGCGGGTGCCGCGCAAGTTGATGAGGGCCATCAGCCAGAGCAATGCCATCGCCGCGATTGCCGGGATGTGTTCTCCCTTGCCGAGCAACGGAAAGAGTTCGGAGAGGTAACTGATCGCCGCCACGGCGATCGCCACCACCGAAGTCCAAATCGAGATCAGGTAGATCCAGCTGATGAAGAAGCCAACGGTCGGTCCGAAGGCATCGGTGACGAACCCCGCAGGGCCACCCGCCTGCGGGCAGGCCCGGGTCAGGCGGCTGAGCACATAGGCCAGGATCAGCGCGCCGCTGATCGTCACAATCCAGCCCAGAACCCCGTTCCATCCGAACGGGGCGAGACTGGCGGGCAGCAGGAACACGCCCGAACCGATCATGTTTCCCATGACCAGCGCGGTCGCCGCCAGCAGGCCCAGGCTTGCGCCCGGGCCTGCGGTTTTCCGGGTTTCTTGCGTCACTGCCGAGTGAATATCAGAAATCGGCGCCGAACTTGAGGCCGATCACACGCGGACGGATGACGTAGTCGTAGAAGACGCCGCCGGTGCTGCTGTCACCGGCATAGTCGCCGCAGGTCGTTTCAAGGCACTGCACGCTGGTGTTGACCACGCCGTTGCTGTTGAACAGGTTGGTGGCATAGAGCTCGACGCGGTAGCCGTCCTTCTTCACGCCGATGCTGAAGTCTGCCGTGGTATAGGCGCCCAGGTTGCCCTTGATGCTGTTTTCCAGCGTGCGAAGGTCGCTGCGGCGCTTGCCGATGTAGTTGGCCGCGAACTGGACGTGGCCGTCCCAGCCGCCGACCGGGAATTCGTAGCGGGCCACGGCATTGCCCTTGAACTTGGCGGTGATCGGCAGGTGCGTGCCCTTGGGGGCGAGCAGCTCATTGTCCGTCCCGTCCGATCCGGCCAGGGTGCAGTCGAAGGAACTGTTGGCGATCAGGCAGAAGTCCTTGCGGATCGTGGCGTCGTTGTAGCTGCCGGAGAAGTCCAGCGAGAAGCCGTTCCTGTTGTAGCCGACGTCGAATTCGACGCCGCGAATGCGGGCCACGCCGGCGTTGCGGATCTCGGTGAGGCCGTTGGCGCCCAGGAACGAGAGCTGGATGCCGTTCCAGTCCTCCTGATAGACCGCACCGTTGAAGCGCACCGGACCCCACATCGTTTTCCAGCCGATCTCGTAGTTGTCGAGCCGGTCGGGCTTGTAGGGCGCCAGCGTACCGCGGCGGTTGATGCCGCCGGGGCGGAAACCGCGCGACCAGGTGGCGTAGACCAGCGCGTCGGGCGTGATCTTGTAGGTGAGGTTGGCCTTGTAGATCGCGTCGGTCTTCGAGGTCGACTTGTCGAGGTTGGTGCAGGGCGATCCCTTGACGATCGCGTCCTCGAAGCAGGCGGCGACGCCGGTGCGGCTCGAATAGCCGGCGCTGTAGCCGTAGAAGCCGACCAGCGAGTTGTTGTAGTGGTAGAGGCGCAGTCCGCCGGTGGCGCTCAGCTTGTCGGTGATGTCGTAGGTCAGTTCACCGAAGGCGGCATAGTCGCGGTCGACGCGCTTCTGCTGGGTCAGCCAGATGTCGCTGGTGGTGCCGGGCACCTTCAGATCGTCGGCAATGCCGTCGATGATGTAGTTCTGCTCGATGTGGTGTTGCTGGCGCTGGTAGAACACGCCGCCGATGAAGCGCAGCGGGTTGCTTTGCGGCGAACTGATGCGCACTTCGCCGAACTGGCGGTGGTAGACGTCCTTGCCCTTGATGTACTGGTTCGGGCTGACGAGATCGCCGGCATTGTCGTAAAGATAGGCGCCCGAGCCGAACAGGGCATCGTAGAAGTACGAGTAGTCGGAATAATCCGACTGCGTCCAGTCCTTGCGGTTGAGGATGCCGCCGGTGGCGGTGAGATCCCAGTTGCCGATCTTGCCCTCGATGGTGAGGGCGGCCTGATACCACTCGTCCTTGCTCTTCTCGGGATTGTACTGGACGGTCTGCAGCTTGCCGCTGACCGCGCTGGAGCGTTCCTGCGCGAAGCTGCCGTTGGTCTTCTGCACCTGGCCCATGATGGTGGGTTTCACCGTCCAGTTGCCGTCAAGGTCGATGCCCAGCGCCAGGCGGCCGCCGTAGGTGTCGACGTCGTTGTAGTCGTCCTCTACGAGATCGGCATTGTCCTGGGTGATGCCCGAGACCGCGAAAGTGCGGCTGCCGTGCACGTTGTC
This sequence comes from Novosphingobium clariflavum, assembly GCF_026420865.1. GTDB lineage: Bacteria > Pseudomonadota > Alphaproteobacteria > Sphingomonadales > Sphingomonadaceae > Novosphingobium > Novosphingobium clariflavum. Next base: position 253,231 of record NZ_JAPCWC010000006.1, read on the forward strand.
GATATAGCCGCCGTCATGGCGGTACCAGCCGACAAGGCGCGCGGCGACGGAATCGCTGATCTTGTAGTTGATGAAGCCCTGCATCACGCCGCCCATGTCGCCGTGCGAGACCGAGTTCACTTCCGCATCGACGGCGCCGTATGTGCCCGAGGTGTCCGGCGCATTGGTGACGATCTTGATCGTGCCCGCCATCGAACTGGCGCCGTAGAGCGTGCCCTGCGGCCCGGCCAGAGCCTCCACGCGGGCGATGTCGTAAGCGTGGATGTCGAGCGCGCCCTGGATGGTCGTGATCGGCATTTCGTCGAGATACGTGCCGACGGTGGGCAGCGGGCCGGAGTGGTTGGCGTTCTCGCCCGAGGCGACGCCGCGGAAATAGACCTGGCTGAAGCCGGGCTGCACTGTCTGGATCGTCACCGAGGGCAGGAACTTGACGACGTCCTGCAGCTCCTTGACCTGCAGGTCCTTCAGCTTTTCCGCGCCGAGTGCGGTGATCGCGATCGGTACGTCCTGGAGGTTCTCGACCCGCTTCTGGGCCGTGACGTAGATGACGCCATCGGCAGCAGGCGCCTGTGCGGCCTTGTTGTCCTGCGCCAGGGCAGGCTGCGCTGCAGCAATCGCGGACGACCCCAGCAGCATGGCGACCATGCTGCGACGAAACGAAATGCCGGAAACGACCACCCGTTAACCCCCATTATGTCCTCTATGCGTAGGTCTCCATAATTTTCGGGAACCGGCAATAGGGCTTTGGGAGGCCGCTCATGTTGCGGTGCAACTATGACATTTCTGCCACATGAACGGATGTTCAGGATTTTGCGTAAGTCTCTGGAAGATCGCCCAATGCCGCCGTGAGCGGGGCAAGCCAGGCCTCGTAGGCGCGCCACTGGCCGACGCCGTCGCGGTTGATCGGGCGGCGGACCTGTTCGCTCGAGGCCGTGCGCACGGAGCGCGTGTTGGTGTGGAATTCGAGGCAGGCCGGCTCGAAGGGCAAGCCCAGGTAGTCCAGCAGCGCACGGACGCGGCTTTCGGGATCGTCCAGCAGGTCCTCGTGGATCACCCGGTGAACGCGGCCGGGCATCACCTCATCGTAGTGGCGCATCGCCCGCACATAGTCGGCATAATAGCGGCCCATGTGCGCGAGATCGTAGGAGAATGCCTGCCCCTTGGCGTAGTTCTGGCGGAAATTGGAGACGCAGCAATCGAGCGGATGGCGGCGGGCGTCGATGATCTTCGCATGGGGCAGGATCAGTGCGATGAACCCGAGGTAGGCCCAGTTGTTGGGCAGCTTGTCGATGTAGAAGGGCTTGGCGGTCTTGCGCTGGACCTTTGTGCGTTCGAGAAATTCTGCCCCCAGTTCGGCGCGGCGCTGCGGCGACATGGCGGCCAGCGCGGCAGGCCAGTCGCGCGGGCGTCCGCCGGTGGCCTGCGCCTCGCGCATGGCAAGTGCCGGAATATCGGGCAATTCCATCGTGCCCTCGATCTGCGAGTGGCTGTCGAGGATCTGCTCGATGAGCGTGGAGCCCGCGCGCGGCATGCCGAGGATGAAGATCGGCGCGGGCGAGGGATCGCCGCCATCGGCATGGGCGGCGAGGAAGGCCGGCGAGAACGTCCCGATGACCGCATCCACCTGCTCGCCCACGGCCTCGGGATCATGCTGCAGCTCCATGCTGCGCAGCGCGTTGCCCTGGGCGTAGTGCGCAAACGCCGCTTCGGCCTCGCCGCGATCCTCCAGCGCCTTTGCGAGAGCGAAATGGAGGTGCAGGCGATCGTCCGGCCCGATGTCGGCCTGATCCAGTGCGCAGCGCATGGCCGCGACGTCGGCATCGCCGAAGCGGACCGTCTTGAGGTTGGCAAGGCTCCACCATGCCTCGCCGAGGGCAGGCTCGACGGCGATGCAGCGGCGATAGGCGCTGACGGCTTCGGCCTGTTCGCCCAGCGTCTTGAGGATATGGCCGTAGCTCATCCAGAGCTTGGCGTGGTCCGGGAAACTTTCGAGCAACTCCCGGTAGATCCTGCGCGATTCCTCGTATTCCCCGATCCGCCCCAGCGCCGCAGCCTTGAGGTTGAGATCGCCCGCACTGGCGCTATTGGCGGCGAGTACGTGGTCCAGCGCGGCCACCGCATCGGCGAAGCGGTTCTGCTTGTAGAGAACCGTGGCAAGATTGGCGCGGGCCGCGGCGAAACCGGGGGCCAGTTCCAGCGCGCGGAGCAGCAGGGTTTCGGCGTCGCGGTAGCGGCCGATACGCCCGGCGAGTTCCGCCATCATGCGGATCGCGGCGACATCACGCGGCTGGGCGGACAGGCGTTCGCGCAGGCCCGCCTCGGCGGCCGGCAAATCGTTCGCCAGCAGGGCCTGCGCGATGGCGATCAGCGCGGGATCGCGCACCGAGGCGCGGATCGCGGCGTTTTCGGCCAGCTCCGCCTCGCTGTCCCGTCCAAGCTTGCGCAGGGCCTGCCCGAGCAGACGCAGCACGCGCGGGTCCTCGCCCTTGCGAGCCAGCACCTCGCGCAGCAAGGGCACGGCCCCGGCAGGGTCGGTCGCGACGAGTTGGCCGAGCGGAACGGCAGGTGCGGTGTGATTCATCGGCGCCGACTATGCGTGGCCGATCCGCTCCGCTCAAGCCGGAGCCGCGTCAGAATCCCCTGGCCACGCCCTCACGGCGGGGATCGGCGCCGCCGAGGTACCCCTTGGGGGTGACGATGACCGCCTGGAGGCCCGATTCCTCGCCTTTTCCGGTCGACAGCGGCATGCCGCGCGCGGCGAGACCGGCCATGATCGGTTCGGGGAACTTGTCGGCGCTGAAGGCGTCGCCCTTGGCCACCAGGTTGGGCAGCGCGACGGCGTCCTGCGGCGTCATCTTCCAGTCGAGCAGGGCGACCAGCACCTTGAGGTTGTAGGCCTGGATGGAGGTGCCGCCCGGCGATCCGGCGGCCGCCACCAGCTTGCCCTGCGGGGTGAGGACGATGGCCGGGGCCATGCTCGAACGCGGACGCTTGCCCGGGGCCGGGGCGTTGGCGGCAGGCGCACCGTCGGCGTCGCGCGGCGCGAACGAGAAGTCGGTCAGTTGGTTGTTGAGGAAAAAGCCGTCGACCATGCGGCCCGAGCCGAAGATGCTTTCCACCGTCGTGGTCATCGAGACGGCGTTGCCCTGCGTGTCGATGATGACGAAGTGGCTGGTGCCGCCCGGCTCCGCCGTGGCATCGGGGCCGACGACGGGGGCGCCCTTCGGCTTGCCGAACGTCACCGGGCCGGCCTTCTCGCCGATCAGCGCGGCGCGGCCGGCGAGATATTCGGGGTCGAGCAGGCCCTGTTCGGGCACGTTCACGAAGGCCGGGTCGCCGACGTAGCGGTCGCGGTCGGCATAGGCGAGGCGGCTGGCCTGGGCGAACTGGAACCAGGCCTTCTCGTCGCTGGCCGAACGCCTGTTGATGTCGGTATGGGCAAGCAGGCCTAGCGCGACCTGCAGGCCGAGACCGCCCGAGGGGGACTCGGGGGTGCAGACCACATAAGTGCGGTAGGGATTGCACAGCGCCGGGCCGGAACGCGGCTTGTAGGCGGCCAGATCGGCCAGCGTCATCGTGCTGGGTCGCGGGCCTTCGTGGAGGCGGGTGATGATGTCCTGCGCCACCGGGCCGGTGAGCAGGCCGGAGGCGCCGAACTTGGCGATCCTCTCCAGCGTCTGCGCGTAAGCGGGATTGCGCAGCCGGTCGCCCGCGACGTAGCGGGTGCCGTCCGGCTTGGAGAAATAGCGCACGGCGTCGGGCGAGGAGGCCTGCGGCGCGCGCGACTTGATCATGCCCGCAAGCCGGGGGCTGACGATGAAGCCGTCCGCGGCCAGTTCGTGCGCCTTGCCGAACAGGCTGCCCCAGGCGAGCTTGCCGTGATCGCGGTGGGCCATGTCGAGCATCGCGACGGCGCCGGGAACACCGGTGGAGATGCCGCCCAGCACCGCGTCGACGAAGGGCAGGGGCTTGCCGCCATCATCGACCAGAAGGTGGTTGCTGGCACCCGACGGCGCCATCTCGCGCCCGTCATAGGCGGTGACCTTGCGCGTGCTCGCATCGTAGTAGATCATGAAGCCGCCGCCGCCGAGGCCCGAACTTTGCGGCTCGACCAGCCCCAGCACCGCCTGGATGGCGACCGCGGCGTCCACGGCCGACCCACCCTTGCGCAGCACCTCGACCCCGGCCTCGACCGCCAGCGGATTGGCCGCCGCGACCATGGCGTGGCGCGCAAGGCCCCATTGCTGCGGGCGGGTGTTCGCAGCGGCAACATCGGCAGGCGCCTCGGCCTGCGCGACCGACGGCGCGGTCAACGCGAAAGTCAGCGAAATGGCGAGGGCGGAAGCGGTAATACGGCGGAAGGCGGTGGGACGACGCAACAGCGTTCTCCTGTCTGGGAGCGACCGGTTTTCCCGTGGCTTAACGATGCTTTTCGGCTTGTGCCAGCCCCGCCGCCATTTGCCGGGTACAGGACGGCTGGCAGGATGGCTGGCAGAACGGCTGGCTGGGCCCCGATTCTGCTCCCCGTGCCTTCGCAAATGCAGCAGATGCAATTGCCGATTGGCTTGCGGGACTTGCAATAATATCTCCGTTCGCGTGCCTTGCGGTCATTAGTTAGGCTGCTAAGTACCCGTCCATGCAGGAACGACGAAAGCGCGAGCGGGCATTTGCCGAAAGGCTGGCGCCGGTGTCGCGATCATGGCGACAACTGGCGGACGATGCACTGTCCTCGCTCGGGATCTCGAATTCCTCGGGCTGGGCGCTGGTGCATCTGCTGCGCCTTGGCAAGACCGTGCGCCAGAGCGAGCTTGCACGGGTGGTCGGCGTGACCGAACCCTCGCTGGTGCGCACGCTCAATCTGCTGGAAGGTGCCGGGCTGGCCGTGCGGATCGCCGATGAAACCGATCGCCGCGCCAAGCACCTCTCGCTGACGGCGGAGGGAGAGGCGCTGGCGGAAAGAATTGACGCGCGGCTCAACACATTGCGCGCGGGCCTTCTGGGTGGCATCACCGATGCGGACCTCGAAACCACCGTGGCGGTTCTCGACCGAATCGCTGCCCGCGTGGCTGAAAGCAGCAGCAAGCCATGACCAAGCGCTTTGGATTTGATGCAGCGCTGTTTTCGGTGAAGGCGTATCTCGCCGCGATCCTGGCTGTCTACATTGCCCTGTCGATCGGACTGGACCGGCCGTACTGGGCGTTCCTGACATCCTATATCGTCGCCCAGCCGCTGGCGGGTGCGGTGGTGTCGAAGGCGATGTTCCGCGTCGTCGGCACGTTCATCGGGGCGGCCGCCGCGGTGTTCATGGTGCCGCCGCTGGCCCATTCGCCCGAACTGCTCACGCTGGCGATCGGTGGCTGGCTGGCGATCTGCGTTTTCGTCTCGCTGCTCGACCGCACGCCGCGCTCCTATGCCTCGGTGCTGGCGGGCTATACGGCGGTGCTGATCGTGCTGCCCAGCGTCGATACCCCGCAGCTCATCTTCACCACGGCTTCGCTGCGCGTGCAGGAAATCACCATCGGCATCCTGTGCGGCAGCTTCGTCCATGCACTGGTGTTTCCGCAGTCGGTCTCGGCCTTCATGCTGCAGCGGGTGACCGCGATCCTGACCGATGCCGAGCGCTGGTCGCGCGATTCGCTGGCGGTCGATGCCGATCCCGCGATCGACGGGGAGCGGCGGCGGCTGGCGATGGACGTCACCGAATTGCAGCAGCTCTCGATTCACCTTCCTTACGAGAGCACCCGCATTGCCCCGCGCATCCGCACCGTGCGCGCCCTGCAGGACCAGCTTTCGCTCATCATGCCGCTGGGGGCCGCCGTCGCCGACCGGATCGCGCAGCTTCATGAGGCAGGGATCCCTCATCCCGACATCGCCCGCCTGCTGGACGATACGCGGGACTGGTTTGCGCGCCTCGGGCAGATGGACATCGCCGCCCGCACCACCGAAGCCGACGCGCTGCGCGCTCGCTGCGCCGCGCTGGAACCGCCGGTTCGCGCCGCCACGCCCTGGCACGACATCATCCTGCTCAGCCTGCTCTCGCGCCTTTCGACACTGATCGCGGCGCATCGCGACTGCCGCGATCTCGCCGAACAGCTGGAGTCGCCGAGCACCCGTCCGGTCAGCGCGCGCGCAGCGGAACTGCTCGAAGGGCGGCGCGGGAGGGAGGTCCATCGCGATTATGGCGGAGCGGTCCGCGGCGCGCTCGGGGCGTTCGCCACCATCGTGTTCGGCTGCTATCTGTGGATCATGAGCGGCTGGCACGACGGCAGCACCGCGATCATGCTGGCAGGCGTGTTCACCGCGCTGTTCGCTTCCGCGCCGGACCCGCTGGCACCGCTGCGCACGTTTTTCGTCGGCACCTTCGTCGCGGTGCTGCTGGGCATGGTCTACGGCTTCGTGCTGATGCCGCGGCTGGACGGCTACCTGCAGTTTGCCGCGACGATGGCGCCGATGCTGCTGATGCTGGGGATGCTGATGCAGTCCCCGCGTTACGCAGGCGTGGCGATGCCGATGCTGCTTGGCCTCGGCTCGCCGGTGCTGGTGGCGAACGAGTATGTCGGCGGTTTCGCCAGCTGCATAAACGGCGGCATCGCCCAGCTGGTGGGCATTATCTACGCCATCATCATGATCCGCCTGCTCAATTCGACCGGCGCGCAAGCCGCCATCCGGCGCACGATCCGCGCCGGATGGGGGGATATCGCCGAACGTTCCAACCTCATGGGCCCGCCTGACGTGCGCGCCTGGATCAACCGCATGCTCGATCGTATCGCACACCTTGCCCCCCGCCTTGCCATGGCCGGGCGTTCACCCGGAAAGCCGCTCTACGATGCCCTGCGCGACCTGCGCACCGGCATTGCCATCGGCGAACTGCGTGAGCTGCGCCTGGGCATGTCGCCTGAACGCAGCGCCCCGCTCACCGCCGTGCTGGCGAGCGTGGGCGACTATTACCGCGGCCTCGAGCCGGATCGTCCCGCTCCTGCCGACCCCAGGCTGCTGCACGAGATCGACGTCGCGCTCGGTGCCGTGCAGCATGACGAGGATCCGGCCGTCGGCCGTTCCGGTGTGCTCAGCCTCTACAGCCTGCGCCGCAACATCTTCCCCGAAGCGCCGCCCATGGCCGATCCCGAAAGGGTGGCGGCATGAGGGGCGAGATCTCGTTCGACGGCGTCTTCGTGCCGACGCTGCTGGTGCTCGCGGTGATCGCCTCGATCATCACCCTGATGCTCATGCGCATCGCCAATCTCGTGGGTTTCTACCGCCTGTTCGCCTATCGTGCGGCGGTTGACCTGTGCCTTTACATCCTCGTGCTCGGGCTTCTGGTCTGGGCCGCTCCGCTGATCGGTTTCCGCCAATGAAGAACCTGCTTGCCCGGATCGCCCCGAGCCTTGCGACCATCGTCCTCGTCGTCCTCGCTGCGGGCGTCGCTTACTGGCTCTGGAACCATTACGAAGACAGCCCCTGGACCCGCGACGGGCGTGTCCGCGCCGACGTTGTGCGCGTTACGCCCGACATCGGCGGCCTCGTCACCTCGGTGGAAGTGCGCGACAACCAGGAGGTCAAGGCCGGCGACCTGCTCTTCGTGATCGACCGTCCGCGCTACACGCTGGCGATGCAGCAGGCACAGGCCGCGGTCGCCAGCGCGCAGGCCAAGCTGGGTCAGGCCCAGCGCGAGGCCGCGCGCGACCTCGCCCTCGGCGATCTGGTGGCGACCGAAAGCCACGAACAGAACGTTGCCGCCGTCGCCACCGCCCGCGCCGCGCTCGATCAGGCGCTGAGCGCGCTCGACAAGGCCAAGCTCGACCTGGCACGCACCAATGTCCACGCCTCGGTCAACGGCACCGTGACCAACCTCGACCTGCATCCCGGCGACTATGTGGCGCCGGGCAGCCAGGCGATGGCACTGATCGACCGGGATTCGATCCGCGTCGAAGGCTATTTCGAGGAAACCAAGCTGCCGAACATCCATGTCGGCGCGCCGGTGACCGTCGTGCTGATGGGGGAGACGCGCCAGATCAAGGGCGTGGTCGAGAGCATCGCGGCGGGTATCAACGACACCACCCGCAGCGATTCGCGCAACCTGCTGCCCAGCGTCGATCCGACCTTCACCTGGGTCCGCCTCGCCCAGCGCATCCCGGTGCGCGTGAAGCTGACCGACGTGCCCAAGGACGTGCGCCTGATCGCGGGCCGCACCGCGACGGTGACCATCGAGCAGAACGATCAGGCGCCTGCCAAGGGCCAGAAGCAGGCCGCAAAGCCCGCTCCCCAGCACAGCCCCGCGGCTGACGCATCGGCGGAGCCTGCCCAGTGACCATCGCCCCCCGTCTCCTTGGAGCCGCCTCGCTCGGCGCGATGGCCATGCTGGCCGGCTGCGTTGCCGGTCCCGACTACAAGCCGCCGGAGCATTCGGTGGCGACCATGCCTTCCGCCAATGGTGCCTTCGCCTCGGGGCAGGGGCCGGAGTTCTCGCAGGAGCCGCTGCCGGACCGCTGGTGGAGCCTCTACGATGATCCGCGCCTCGATGCGCTGGTCGAGCAGGCGCTGGAGGCCAATGCCAACTTGCGGGCGGCCGATGCCAACTTGCGCCGCGCCGATGCCGTGGTGCGCGAGGCGACCGGGCAGAAGACGCTGGGCACTTCGGTGCTGGCCGACGCCGACCTCGAGCGGGACTATACGACCACTTCGGCCGGCACCAACATGCCGGGTGTGCTGACTTACGACCTCGGTTTTTCAGTCACTTATCCGCTTGACCTCAATGGCAAGCTGAAGCGCGCGATCGAGGGCAGCCTGGCCGACCGCGAGGCTGTCGAGGCAGCGCGCGATGCCGTGCGCATCAGCGTCGCGGCGGCAGTCACCAAGGCCTATGCGGACGTCTGCGCGGCGAATTACCAGCAGGCGACGGTCGAGAAGGTGATCGCGCTCCAGCAGCAGACGCTCACCGCCACCACCCGGCTGCAACGCGGCGGACGCGGCACCGCGTTCGACGTCAGCCGTTCCCGCACGGCAGTGGAGACCAGCAAGGCCAGCCTTCCGGCCTTCACCGCCAAGCGCAAGGCGGCGCTCTATCTGCTGGCGACGCTGTTGGGCAAACCACCCGCACAATACCCTGCGGATGTCGAGAGCTGCGCCGCGCTGCCAAGGCTGCGCTCACCGATGCCGGTGGGAGACGGTGCGGCGATGATCCGTCGCCGACCCGACATCCGTCAGGCCGAACGGACCATCGCGGGCGACACCGCAAGGATCGGCGTCGCCACGGCAGACCTCTATCCCACCGTCAGCATCGGCGGCGGCATCATCAATGACGGCAAGCTGGAGAACCTCGGCAAGACGCATAGCTTCGGCTTCAGCCTTGGTCCGCTGCTGAACTGGAGCTTCCCGAACCGTCCGGTCGTCAAGGCGCGGATCGATGCGGCCAATGCGCAAGTCGAAGGCGATATCGCCAGGTTCGACGCGGTCGTGCTGGATGCTCTGCGCGGCACCGAAACGGCGCTGGAGACTTATGCGCGCGATACCGACCGTGCTGCCGCGCTCGGGAGTGCAACGTCCAGCGCCGGGGTTTCCTCGGCGCAGGCGGCCAAGCTGTTCCGCTTCGGTCGCAGCGATCTGCTGTCGTTGCTGACGGCGCAGGCGAACCTCGCCTCCGCGCAAGTCAACCACGCGGCGGCGGAAGCCTCGCTGGTGGATGACCAGATCGCCGTGTTCCTGGCGCTCGGCGGGGGCTGGGAAGGTAAGTGATGGCTCGCAGAGTGCCCGCCCGATAGGGGCGGGCACTCTGCGACACCGGCCCTCTCCCCCACCCGACCACTCGACGACAGTACCTTATGGGTGGTCGGGTGGGGGAGAGGGCCGGTGCCGAACTATGCGAAACGATAGTTTCGGATCAGACGCTCAGGCCGCGCGGCGATGGCGCAGGCGCGCTTCGTAGGCCGCGAAAAGATCCCCGAAATGCTCGTCCATCGTGCGCGCCGTGGCGGCGGGACGCGGGCGTTCGCGCACCACCGAGCGGATCGCTTCGGCGGCGGCATGGACATCGGCCGCCGCATAGGTCCGGCCTGCGCCGCCGCGGGCATGGTCGGCAGCGCCCCCGGCATCGGGAACGATCACCGGAACCCCGCTGGCCCGTGCTTCGGCGGCGGTCATGCAGAACGTCTCCGCCTCGCAGCCATGGACGAGGCCGTCCGCACTCGCCATGATCCGGGCAAAAGCGGCACGGTCGCGCTCGGGCTCATAAAGGCGCACATGCGGGTTGCCGGCGATATGGCGCAGGATCGTGCGCTGCTCGCGTCCTTCTCCCAGCATCACCAGCCCGATCGGGCTCTGCTGGCTGGCCATGCTCACCGCGTCGATCACCAGCGGCCAGCGCTTTTCGGGCGCGAGGCGGCCGATCGCCAGCAGCAGCGCGGCACTTTCGGGCAAGTCGCAGTCGGCCAGGAGCCGCGCGCGCAAGGCGGGATCGCGATGGAGCGGCGAGAAGCGGTTCGCCTCCACCCCCATCGGGATCGTCACCGTGCGGCTTACGCCGCCTTCGTCGAGGCGGCGGGAGAGGTCGCTATTGGCGCAGACGACATAGTCGTAGCGGCGTGAATTGCGGCGCAAGTGCTGCCAGAACATCGAGAACTGCCGGTCGATGGTCTGGCGCGAGAACACGTCGCCCAGCCAGCGATAGGCATAGGCGGACAGCGGATCGGCATGCATGACGAGGCTGCGCGGTGTCGGCGAGGCCCAGTCCGCCACCAGCCCGGCACTGCGCCAGGGCGAGGTCGCCTCGACGAAATCGGGGGCGAGGGCATCGAGTGCGGCGTGGAGGCGCGGCGCCTCGTTGAAGTACCAGTACTTGCGGTCGAGCGGGAAGCGGGGGCTCTTGAGGGTGACGATGCGGGCGCCGGGGTCGCGCTCGATCACCGCATCCTCGTCGCCGGGGGCCAGAATGACGATCTCGTGGCCGAGCGCCGGGCCGATCCGCAGCTTCTGTTCGACATAAGTGCGCACGCCGCCGCCCTGGGGGGAATAGAAGGCGCAGACATCGACAATCCGCATGGTTCAGGATTCCTGTCTGGGTGGGGACTTGAGCGGGGCTACGCCCAGCCCGCTGCGGTAGTTCATCACGATGCGCAGTGCGGTGAGGCCGCTGCCGGCGCTGACGGCAACATTGCGCACGGCAGGCTTGCCCCAGCCGAGCCTGGGGTTTCCGGAAAAGCCGATGCCGTCGATCCGCCAGCTGAAACGGCGGTCGTTGTCGCGGTCGTGCAGCAGGCTGACGGCATAAGTGCCGGGGCCGGGCAGGCGCACGCAGAGCCTTGGCGTGCCGCTGGCGGGGACCGGCACTTCCACGCGGCGGAAGGTCTTGCCGGCCATGACTAGCACGTTGTCGTCAGCCAGGAAGTCCTGCTCGTTTGCCGGGTAGACTTCCAGCTTCAGCTTGCCGGCGCGGTCCTTGAGGCCAAGCACCTCCACCTCGAAGGCCGGGCCGCGCTCGCCCGCACGGCACTGGCCCTCGGCCTTGCCGAGATCAGGGGTGGAAGGGATCGCCGCCGCCATGGCGAGCGGGAGCAGCAGGGCAAGGCTCATGCGCTGGCCTCCGGTGCGATCAGGTCGCGCACGGCGAGCAGGCCGCCAAGCACGAGGTGGGCGGCCAGCAGCAGGCCCGCCATCAGCGTCATCAGCGCGCCGATGTCGCCCTCGTGGCCGAGTGCCAGCACCGCGAAACCGGCAAACAGCAGGTCCTTGTTGGGCATCAGCGGCAGGCGAGAGACGAGCAGGCGCAGCGTTGCCAGGAACAGCCACCAGCTCAGCGGCACTTGCGGCAGGACGATGTGCCACATCACGGCATTGGCCAGCGTGGTGAAGGCAATGCGGGCAAGGTGGACCTGCGTGATCATCACCAGGTCGGCGCGCGGCAGGGTGAAGACCTTGCGGCGGAACACCATGGCGCCGACCGAGACCGCCAGCAGGATCGCCAGCGAATAGACCAGCATGTGCGAATCGAGACCGAGGCGGGTCATGCCCACCATCGGCAGCATGATCGCCACCAGCAGCATGGTCACCCCGTTGCCGGTCATCGCCGAGAGGATCGCCACGTCCTTCACCGCGCCGAACGGCGCCGCCGCCAGCGAGACGCGTTTGCGCGCCCAGGTGTAGAAATAGGCCTCGCCGAGATAGCCGAGGAGCAGCTCGTTGTAGATCTTCTTGCGCATCAGCGCGAGCATGCCGCCCGCCGGAATGCCCCAGAGGCGGTGGAAGATCAGCCACTCGCTGGCCGGCGTCACGAGGTATCCGGCGGCGAAGACCAGCCAGAAGCCGATGCCCATCGGCATCATCGCGCGCATCTTCGCGACTTCAAGGCCGCCCATCTCGTGGATGACGGCAGCGATGACCGCGAGCGAGAGCACGATCGAGAACAGGGCCTGCCTGCCGCGATGGGGGCTGCGGTCCTGCGGGGTAAGCTGAATGGTGGGGCCGTCGGCGCCGATTGAAGCGGGTGCCATGGCCGTGACGATTTCGGTCACGCGATTCTCCGAAGGTGTGCGCGGATGCTCAAAGCGTTCGCTGCCGGGGGGCAGGAGACAGCCAGGCGCTGGTGTCGCGCATCCGCTGGCGGCTGCGCTCGTTTTCGCGGCGCAGTTTTTCCATGAGGTCCAGGTAACGTGAGGCTGCACCCTCGATTTCGTAGCGCGCGGCGATGGCCCGGGCGCGGGCCGGGTCGCCGCGGAATTCGCGCAGGCGGGCCAGCCCCGCCGCAAAGGCCTGCTCGTCGCCGGTCGGCACCAGCAGGCCGGTGCGCTCCTCTTCCAGCAGGCAGGCCATCGAAACGCAGCAGTCGGTGGCGAGCACCGGCAGGCCGCTCGCCAGTGCCTCGACGACGACGCCCGGCAGGCCTTCGTAGTCGGAACTCAGCACGAAGGCGTCGGCCAGGGCGAGCAAGGGGTCGATCGAGGCGAGATGGCCGGGAAGGTGCAGCCGGTCGGCTATGCCCAGTTCGCCGGCCAGCCGCTCGATGGCGGCGCGTTCGGGACCTTCGCCGGCGATCGTCAGGGTGTCGCCGGGGCGGGCGGAGCGCGCGAAGGCGCGCAGCATCAGGCCGTAGTTCTTTTGCGGGACCAGCCGTCCGGCGGCAAGATAGCGGGTGCCCCAGGCCGAGGCGGGGCGCCGTTCGATGCGGGCGAGGTCGGCCAGGCGGCGGCGTCCGAGAACGGGGTTGGCGATCGTCGCGACCTGCCGGGGATGGGCATCGGCGATCTCGCGGATCTCGCGCGCCATCGGTTCGGACAGCGCGATCAGGCGGTCGAACATCCGCCCCTGCGTCCGCAGCCAGGCCCGGTAACCGCTGCGCAGCAGGGGCGGCATGTCGGGCCGGTGCAGGGCGTTGCTGACCTTGAGCATCATCGGCGGCATCTGCTCGCCCAGCATCAGCCGCAAGGCCGCGCCGACCACCGCGTACGTGTTGCCCGCAAGGAACACCACATCGGCGTCGTTCTTGAGGAGGTAGCTGTGGAGGCAGTGGATCATCCACGGCGTCTCCCAGGACGCGGTGGGGAAGGGGGCGGGGAGCTGCCAGTAATCGAGCGCCGGGGCGCTGGTCAGGTGGCTGCTGGCTGAGCGGCCCAGCACGATCACCACATCGTGTCCCGCACGGTCCCAGTGCACCGCGAGGCCGAGCGCGACGCGTTCCACTCCCCCCGGATCGAGACTGTGGATCGGAATGACGATCCTGAGCTTGTCGTTCATGCTACCCCCGACGTCACCGACTGCATCGCTCCGCAGTCGCTGCGCGCAAAATTTCGCGACCGATCAAGACCGCAGCTTCGGCGGCCGGTGTCGCGGTACTTCGGCTATCGTGTCGGGTTCGTGACGCTCCCGGCGCTGTCATTCGCTGGATTGGAAACCGTATTCAAACAGTCATTCCGACGGGGCGTGCCGGAGCGCGCAATTCGCCATAGCGGGCCGGCCGATGCGTCCTGGCGAAGCGGCTGAGGGTGGCATCGATGCTGGCGAGCAGCGAGGGCCTGGTGACGTCTCCGGGGTGCACGGCGATGCGCACCGTATCGAGGGCGCCCAGCGCGGCACGGGCGATCCCGGCAAAGGCGAGCGAGGATGCCGTGCGCATCGCCGAGCGGCTCGCCCAGGTGATCACCGGTCCCTTGGCCAGCACCTGGTCGGTCGATGCGTCCCATACCCGCCAGTGGTCCTCGCTGAGGGCGAAGCGGGCCTTGCGCAGCGCGGTCCGCGCGCCGTCCCCGTAGAGCCATGCCGGTGCAATGAATCCGGCACTCTCGCGCCCGATCACGTCTTCGACCAGCGCCTTGCCTTCCAGCATCCGGGCGAGCGCGGTCGTGTCGTCGAGGCCGAGAAATTCGCCTTCGCCAGCGGTCATGTGGCGGGCCTTGAAGCGCGCGGCGACATTGGTGTGGCCGCTGCCGAGCGCGACCATGTCCTTGTGGAACCAGCCGTGCACGAACATCTCGATCCCGCGATCGGACCAGTGCCGCAGCCGTGCCTGGAAGGCCTTGTCCCTGGCCAGCGGATGGTGGCCCCAATGGTCCGGCACCACCAGCATGGCGAAGTTCGGCCCGCCCAGCCGCGCTTCCAGAATGTCCGCCAGTTGCAATACGGCGCGTTCGCTTGCCGGCCCGACATCGTGGATCGAGGCCAGCAGGCGCTTGGGGTGACGTGGTGCCAAGTTGATGCAGTTCCTGTTTTTTGCTTGCGGTCCCCGCTGAGCGGACTATGCGCACAGCGTGACCATTCCGTGACGCCGCCGGACTGGTAGATCCGCAGTCTTGCGACTGCTGCGATGAACGATGTGAAATTGGGACGCGCCAAACGTGGATTTTTCCGCTATGGGGCGTTCAAGGACCATTGGGTCGCACAAAAACACTCCACGGCAACTTACCCCCATGAGACCGCGCAAGCGGCACAGGACTGATTCACAAACTCATGACTTTTTCACAGCTCCCCCAGCCCCTTGCCGACGCCCTCACGGCGCAGGGCTACGAGGCCCTGACCCCCGTTCAGGCCGCCGTTTCGGAAGCCGAAGCGCGCGGGCGCGACCTCGTGGTTTCTGCGCAGACCGGCTCGGGCAAGACCGTCGCTTTCGGCATCGCCATGAGCGACGAACTGCTGGCGGACGGTTCGATTCCTTACGCCGA
This sequence comes from Novosphingobium clariflavum, assembly GCF_026420865.1. Taxonomy (GTDB): domain Bacteria; phylum Pseudomonadota; class Alphaproteobacteria; order Sphingomonadales; family Sphingomonadaceae; genus Novosphingobium; species Novosphingobium clariflavum. The sequence goes on from NZ_JAPCWC010000006.1 coordinate 268,374, forward strand.
GGCGCCGCTGGCCCTCGCCATTGCCCCCACGCGCGAACTGGCGCAGCAGGTCAGCCGCGAGCTTGAATGGCTCTACGGCAAGACCGGCGCGCGCATCGTCACTTGCGTCGGCGGCATGGACCCGGTGCGCGAGCGCAAGGCGCTCGAACGCGGTGCGACGATCGTGGTGGGCACCCCGGGCCGCCTGCGCGACCATCTGGAACGCGGCAAGCTCGACCTCTCGGCGCTGCGCGTCGTCGTGCTCGACGAAGCCGACGAGATGCTCGACATGGGCTTCCGCGAAGACCTGGAAGAAATGCTCGACGCGATGCCGGAGAGCCGCCGCACGCTGCTGTTCTCGGCCACCATGCCGCGCCCGATCGAGGCGCTGGCCCGCCGCTACCAGACCGATGCGCTGCGCATCTCGACGATCAGCGAGAACCGCGGCCACGGCGACATTTCCTATCAGGCGGTCACCGTTGCCCCGGCCGACGTCGAGAACGCGGTGGTCAACCTGCTGCGCCTTCACGACGCCGAAACCGCGATCCTGTTCTGCGCCACCCGCGACAATGTGAAGCACCTGCACTCGACGCTGACCGAGCGCGGCTTCTCGGCCGTGGCGCTTTCGGGCGATCACTCGCAGAACGAGCGCAACAACGCGCTCCAGGCGCTGCGCGACAAGCGCGCCCGCGTCTGCGTCGCCACCGACGTTGCCGCGCGCGGCATCGATCTTCCCTCGCTCACGCTCGTCATCCACGTGGAAATCCCGCGCGATGCCGAAACGCTGCAGCACCGTTCGGGGCGCACCGGCCGCGCCGGCAAGAAGGGCACGGCCGTGCTCATCGTGCCGTTCCCGCGCCGTCGCCGCGTCGAAGGCATGCTGCGCGGTGCGCGCATCGAGGCCGAATGGGTGGCCGCGCCGACCCCCGAGGTCATCCGCGCCGCCGACCGTGGCCGCCTGATGGAAAAGCTGCTCGCCCCGGTCGAGGCTGACGAGGAAGATCGCGAGATCGCCCGCGAAATCCTCGAAAAGGTGAGCGCCGAGGATCTGGCCGCTGCCCTGGTCCGCGCTCACCGCGCCGCCATGCCGCAGCCGGAAGAGCTCATCGGCAACAGCCCCGAGGCCCGCGAGGCGCGCCAGCGTCCCGGCTTCGACGACGTGGTTTGGTTCACCATGGACGTGGGCCGTCAGCAGCACGCCGATCCGCGCTGGATCCTGCCGCTGCTGTGCCGCCGTGGTCATGTTACCCGCAACGCGGTCGGCCAGATCCGCATCATGGCCAACGAGACCTACTTCCAGATCCCGCGCGCGCAGGCCGAACAGTTCGTTCGCGCCGTCGAGCGTACGGCGAACGAGGATAGCGGCGACGTGGAGAACACCATCCGCATCGTGCAGGCGCAGGATACCCCGCGCGAAGTCGCCCGTGAACGCCGCCGCGAAGGCCCGCAGGGCCGCGGCCGCAAGCCGCATGGCGGCCGTGAGGAAGGTGGTCGTGGCGGCTATGAAGGCCAGCGCTACCAGCCGCGCCCGACCGGCGGCGCCCGTCCCGAGCGTAGTGGCGGCGGCGGCAAGCCGTTCCACAAGAAGCCGAAGAAGGGCAACTGGTAAGCGGCTTTCCGGCCGTCAGGTCATGAAAAAAGGCGGGGTTCACCACCCCGCCTTTTTTTGCGCCCCTGATGCTCGAACGCGGTCGAACGCGGTCGGCGTCAGGGCGCCGGTGGCCGGTGCGTCAGCTGTTCAGGGCGAGCACCTCGATAGCCTCTTCCTGCCCATTGAAATCGACGAATTCGCCGACTTCCGCACCCAGCAAGGCACGGGCAAGCGGGGCGGTAAACGCCAGCGCGCCCTTGGCGGGATCGGCCTCGTCATGGCCGACGATGTGCACCTCGCGCTCCTTGCCATTGAGCACGAAGCGGACACGGTGCCCGAACATGGCCCGCTCGCCCGACGGCGCGGGTTGAACTTCGGCCGTTGCCAGCCGCTTGCGCCAGTAACGCAAGTCGCGCTTGGCGGCATTGAGTGCGGTTTCGTCGGTCAGGGCAGGGATGTCCGCCTCCAGCGCCGCTATGCGGGTGTCGATCAGGGCGCGGCCTGCGGCAGTGACGAGGTTCGGTCCCGGCGGGATCGGCACTTCGAACTTGGGCTCGAGATGCTCCTCGTCCCCGTCGCGCCGGAAAGCGACACTCATGCGCCGCCGCCCATGTATTCGTCCATGGCCTCGCTGGCCTCGAACCAGCCCTGTTCCGCGACTTCGAGGTCCTCGGCAGCCTGGGTGCGGCGCTTGCCGATCTCACCGATACCCAGCTTGGCGAGATCGCCCTTGACCGAGGTGGGATCGGCCAGCGCGGCATCGAGCGCCTCGATCTGCTGCTGGATGCGCTTCATGCGCGTCTCGGTCTCGGAAACCTTCTTGCGCAGGGCCTTCAGTTCCTCGCGCGCGACGGCGCCGTTCTTGCGGGCGGGCTTGGCATCGGCCTGCGCCTTGCCGTCGCCCTTGGGCTGGTTGCGGCCGAGCACGAAGTCGATGTAGTCCTCCATCGAGCCGTCGTAATTGGCCGCCGTGCCCTGATCGACCAGCACCAGCCGGTCTGCAGCGAGTTCGACCATGTGGCGGTCGTGGCTGACGAGGATGACCGCGCCCTCGAACTGGTTGAGCGCCTGCACCAGTGCCTCGCGCGCGTCGACGTCAAGGTGGTTGGTCGGTTCGTCGAGGATCAGCATGTGCGGCGCGTCGCGGGTGACCAGCGCCAGTGCAAGGCGCGCGCGCTCGCCGCCCGAAAGCGTGGAGATCTGCGCCGTCGCCCGGTCCCCGGAAAAGCCGAAGCGGCCGAGCTGCCCGCGCACGGCAACCGGCGGCTTGCCTTCCATCGCGCGGGTCATCAGTTCCAGCGGCGTCGAATCCGAGGGCAGTTCCTCGACCTGGTACTGCGTGAAGTAGCCGATGCGGATCTTGGGCGAGAAGCTCAGCGAACCTTCCATCGGCTCCAGCTGACGGGCCAGCAGGCGCGCCAGCGTGGTCTTGCCGTTGCCGTTGCGGCCGAGGAGGGCAATGCGGTCCTCGGGGTCGATGCGCAGGTTCAAGCGGCGCAGGATCGGCTTGTCGGCCTCGTAGCCGACCGCGGCAAGGTCCAGCGTGACCAGCGGCGGGCGCAGTTCGTCGGGGCTGGGGAAATCGAAGCTGAGCGAGGAATCCTCGGCCATGGCCGCGATCGGCTGCATCTTGGCCAGCATCTTGGCGCGCGACTGCGCCTGCTTTGCGGTCGAGGCGCGGGCGGAGTTGCGGGCGACGTATTCGGCCAGCTTCTTGCGCTGCGCATCCTGATTGGCGCGCGCGGCGGCCGCCTGCGCGGCGCGTTCGGCACGGATGCGCTCGAAGCTGTCGTACGTGCCCGGATAAAGCGTCAGCTTGCCCTGCTGGAGATGCAGGATGTGATCGACCACGTTGTTCAGCAAATCGCGTTCGTGGCTGATGACGATCAGCGTCTTGGGATACGTCTGGAGGAAATTCTCCAGCCACAGCGTCGCTTCGAGGTCGAGGTGGTTCGAAGGTTCGTCGAGCAGCAGCACGTCGGGCTGCGAGAACAGCAGGCCGGCGAGCGCGACGCGCATCTTCCAGCCGCCGGAGAAACTGTCGAGCGGACGGTTCTGCATCTCCTCGTCGAAGCCGAGGCCGACAAGGATGCGCGCGGCGCGTGCCTCACCGGTATAGGCGTCGATCGCGAGGAGGCGTTCGTGGACGTCTCCAAGGCGATGGGGGTCGACGCAGGTTTCGGATTCGGCAAGCAGTTCCTTGCGCTCGGTATCGGCGTCCAGGACCGCTTCAAGGGCGGTTCTGGTGCCGCTAGGGGCTTCCTGGGCGATATAGCCGAGACGGGCCCGGCGCGGCATCTCCACCGAGCCGCCATCGGGTTCCAGCTGGCCGATGATCGCCTTCACCAGCGTGGACTTGCCCGCGCCGTTGCGGCCGATCAGGCCGACCTTGCCGTCCTTGGGAATGGTGGCGGCAGCCTGGTCGAGAATGGTGCGCCCGCCGAGACGGACTGTGATATCGCGAATATTCAGCATGGCGCAGCGCCTAGAGCATTTTTGCGGCTTGGGGAAACCCTCACTGCGCAGGCGCTGCGAGACCTCGCTTCCCTATGCGTAAACACGATTTGATTTGCGCCAACGCAGTGTCACTATGTGACTGGTAAAGCGTGAGTACTTTTCCGATTCCCGAAACGCTTGGCGAGGTACGTCGATGAAGAAGTCCGTGGTCGCCGCAGGTGTGGTGGCAATACTGCTGGCGGCCGGGCTGGTATTCTGGTTCACCCGAAGCGGCAAGGAGCAGGATGCGATCATCCTGCACGGCAATGTCGATATTCGTCAGGTTTCACTGGCTTTTGACGGGTCTGGCCGCGTCATTCAGATGGCGGTGGAGGAAGGCGATGCCGTCAGGGCCGGGCAGATCATCGCCCGGCTCGACACGGTCAGCCTCGGTCTGCAGGCACGCAATGCCGAAGCCCAGCTGGCGGCGATGCGCGAAAGCCTGCTCAAGCTGCAGAACGGCACGCGCCCTGAAGACATCGCGCAGGCACGGGCACGGCTCGCCTCCGCGCAGGCCACGGCACGGCGCGCCGCGGACGATTACCAGCGGGCGCAAACGGTATCCGCAAGCACCGACGGGCGCGGCGTGAGCGCCCAGGAACTCGATCAGGCGCGCAATGCCTCGCAAGTCGCCAAGGCGCAGCTCAGGGAGGTGGATGCCGCGCTGCGGCTGGCCCTGCGCGGCCCGCGATCGGAGGACATCGCTGCCGCAGAAGCCCAGGTGAAGAGCGCCGAGGCGCAACTGGCGCTGCTGACACACCAGATCGATCAGGGCGCACTCAAGGCGCCATCGGATGCGGTCGTGCGTTCACGCCTGCTCGAAGTGGGCGACATGGCCGCACCGCAGAAACCGGCTTACGAACTGGCGCTCACCAGTCCCAAGTGGATCCGGGTCTATGTCGAGGAGGCCGACCTTGGCCGGGTCCGCATGGGGCAGCGGGCTGCCGTGACCAGTGACAGTTTCCCCGATCAGCCGGTTGCCGGAACGATCGGGTACATTTCCTCGGTCGCCGAATTCACACCCAAGTCGGTGGAGACCGAATCGCTGCGTACCGCGCTGGTCTACGAAGTGCGGGTGCGTGTGGACGACCGGCAGGGCCGGCTTCGGCTCGGACAGCCGGTGACGGTACGCATCGACGCGGGCGCCGCGAAGGCCGGATCGCCACGGTGAGCGATTGCACCGTCGTCTGCGAAGGCCTGCGCAAGGTCTTCGCCGGGGCGGACGGCCGTCCGTTTGATGCCGTCCACGATCTGACGTTCTCGCTGAAGCGAGGAACGATTTCGGCCCTGGTGGGGCCGGACGGTGCGGGCAAGACCACGCTGATGCGCATGGTGAGCGGGCTGCTGAAGCCGGATGGCGGGTCGCTCGAAGTGTTGGGTACAGATGTCGCTGCCGATCCGCAGGCAGTTCAGAACCGTATCAGCTATATGCCGCAAAGATTTGGTCTTTATGAAGATCTTTCCGTTCAGGAAAATCTCGATCTTTATGCAGATCTTCACGGCGTGCCGCAGGAGGTGCGGGCCGAACGTTTCCGCCGCATGCTGGAAATGACCGATATGGCCCGCTTTACCGCGCGGGCAGCGGGCAATCTGTCGGGGGGCATGAAACAGAAGCTGGGGCTGGCCTGCACGCTCGTGCGCGTTCCCGACCTGCTTCTGCTGGACGAGCCGAGCGTGGGTGTCGACCCCCTGTCGCGCCGCGATCTCTGGGAGATCATCGAGCAGTTGATTGCCTCCGATGGCCTCAGTGTCCTCGTCAGTACCGCCTACATGGACGAGGCGGGGCGCTGCGACGACGTGCTGGTCATGGATCACGGACGGCTGCTGGCCCAGGACCGGCCTCAGGCGATTACCGCAAGGGCAGCTGGCCTCACCTATCGCGTCACGCCCGAACCCGGCACGCCTGCGCGCGATCTGCAGGCCAGACTGATCGATGCTCCGGAGCGGGTGGTGGATGCCGTGCCGCGCGGCGGCGCCGTCCGTTTTATCCGCCAGAGCGATTGCCCGGCGGACGGCATGGCGGATCTGCTCCAGGGGCGCCCGGTCGAACCGCGCGGCGAGGAGCTGGAAGACGCTTTCATGCTGCTGCTGCGCCAGCATGACGCCCCGAAGCCGAATGCGCCGCGCGATGCGGCAATCCCGGAAATACGGCTGGCGGCAAAGGAGGATGCCGCGGGCGAAGCGGTCATTCATGTGCGCGATCTGGTGCGCCGTTTCGGGGATTTCACGGCCGTCGCCAATACCTCGTTCGATGTCCGGCGCGGCGAGATATTCGGGTTGCTCGGCCCCAATGGCGCGGGCAAGACAACGACCTTCCGCATGCTGTGCGGATTGCTTCCGGCGACCAGCGGCACGCTGGAAGTCGCTGGCGTGAACTTGCGCCGTGCGCGCTCCGAGGCGCGGCGCAAGATCGGTTATGTGGCGCAGAAATTCTCGCTCTATGCCAATCTCACGGTGCGCGAGAACCTCGAATTTTTCGGCGGTGCCTATGGGCTGCGCGGGACTGTGCTGAAGCAGCGCGTCCACGCCATTCTCGATCAGTTCGGGCTCGACGGTGCGGCGGCCAGCGGGGCTTTGCCTCACGGCTACAAGCAGCGCCTCGCCATGGCGGCGGGCCTCGTGCACGCGCCGGAGATCCTGTTCCTCGACGAACCGACCAGCGGCATCGATCCGCTGGCGCGCCGGGCGTTCTGGCGCACGATCACATCGCTGTCGCAATCGGGGGTGACCGTGATCGTCACCACCCACTTCATGGAAGAGGCCGAGTATTGCGACCGCATCGCCATCCAGGACGCAGGCCGCATGCTGGCACTTGGCACTCCCCGGCAAGTGCGCGAGCAGGCTGGCGGTGAAAGCGTGGACGACATGAACCAAGCCTTCATCGCCATCGTCGAGCAGGGCCGGGTCAAGGGAAGGTCCGCGGCATGAGCGATGCGCGCAACACCTCCGCGGACGACAGCGGCTTCACCACCCGTCTGGTCGCCCTGGTGCGCAAGGAAACCCGCCAGATGCTGCGCGATCGCAGCAACCTGATGGTGGGGTTGTTGCTACCGGTCGTGCTGATCCTGCTGTTCGGTTATGGCCTCTCGTTCGACGTCAGGGATGCGCCGGTTGCACTGGTGATCCAGGATCGCTCCGAAACTGTGAGCGAGCTGGTGTCGGGGCTGCGCGGTTCGCCGTACCTCGACCCTGTCGACGTCCAGACGATGGAGGAGGCCAGCCGGATGCTTGTGGATGGCAAGGTGGATGCCATCGTCCAGATCCCCGGCGATTTCGCCAGTCGCCAGGTGAAGGGCGGTGCGCAGGTGCAGCTCGTCCTCAACGGCGTCGATTCGACCACGGCGCAGACGCTCGAGGCCTATGTGCAGGGCGCTATCGCCACCGCCATGGCTCGGCAGGCGGATCGCGGCGGTGGTATGGCCACTGGCACGGTCACGCTGATGACCCGGACCTGGTTCAACGAGGAAGGCAACAGCCGCTGGTACCTGGTGCCGGGCCTCGTCGTGCTGATCATGACGCTGGTCGGCGCCTTCCTCAGTTCGCTGCTGATCGCGCGCGAATGGGAGCGCGGCACGCTGGAGGCGCTGTTCGTCACGCCGGTGCGGCCGCTGGAACTCGTGCTTGCCAAACTGGCCCCGTATATCATCATCGGCCTGATCGATCTGGCGATGTGCATCATCGCGGCGGTCGTGCTGTTTGCCGTGCCGATCCGCGGGTCACTGGTGGCGATCGTCCTGGTGTCTTTCCTCTATCTGCTGGTGTCGCTGTTGGTGGGACTGCTGATATCCGGCGTTACCCGCAACCAGTTCGCGGCCAGCCAGGTGGCCCTGCTCGCCAGCTTCATGCCGGCGCTGATGCTGTCCGGTTTCGTCTTCGATCTCCGCAACATTCCGCTCGCCGTCCGCATCGTTGCGGAAATTCTTCCGGCAACGCACTTTATGGGCGTGATTAAGACGCTGTTCCTCGCGGGCACCGACTGGGGCTTGGTCGCCCGCAACAGCGCAATCCTGCTAGGCTATATCGTCGTTCTCACATTCCTTACGCGCAGAACATTGCGCAAGCGGCTGGGCTGACGCGATGGACCGTGAATCCGGCCGCGCTCTGCCTCCTATGTTGGCCTCGGTCCTCGGGTGGCTGGGGGAAGTTGCCTTCCTGTTCCGCAAGGAAGTGCTGGCGCTTTTCAAGGATCCCGCCAACCGCATCATCCTGTTCGCGCCGGCTTTCATCCAGACCTTGCTGTTCGGCTATGGCGCGATCCTCGATCTGCAACATGTGCCCTATGCCGTGCTTGACCAGAGCCGGGGTCAGGCTGCCAGCGAACTCATCGCGCGGCTTGACGGGACGGGGGTGTTCACCCGGCAGGCGACGCTTGTGAGCGCCAACCAGATCGCACCGCTGATAGACCGTCAGAAGGTGCTGATGGCCGTCACCATTCCTGCTGATTTCGATCGCAAGCTGGCCAGCGGGGGCAATGGCGAGGTGCAAGTCGTGTTCGACGGTCGCAATTCGACGACGGCGGGGGCTGCGGCGTCCTACGTCAGTGCCGTGGTGCGGGCGCTCAATGCCTCGCGCTCGGGCGGGCAGGGGGTCGCCGTCGTACGGCGCGCCTGGTTCAACCCCAACCTGGAGTCGCGCTGGCAGATCATGCCGGCCATGATCGCGACGCTGTCGATGCTTCAGACCATGCTGCTGGCAGCCCTTTCGGTGGCGCGCGAGCGGGAGCAGGGGACGTTCGACCAGCTTCTCGTCACGCCGATGACACCCTTGCAGATACTGGTCGGCAAGGCGCTGCCATCCATCGTCGTCGGGCTCCTGCAATCGACGATCGTGATGCTGATCGTGTTGCTCTGGTTCCGGATACCGATGAGCGGTTCGCCGTTCCTCCTGTATTTTGGCCTTCTTTGCTTCAATATCGCCGCAGTCGGCATCGGCATGACGCTATCGGCTTTCGCGCTGAACATGCAGCAGGCGATGCTGTATTCCTTCGTGCTGATCATGCCGCTGACCTTGCTGTCCGGCTTGTTGACCCCCATCCGCAACATGCCGCTGGTTCTCCAATATGCGACTTATGTGAACCCGCTGAGGTTCGGGGTCGCCATCGTACGCCGGGTCTACCTTGAAGGCGCCGGACTCGGCGAGATCGCCATCAACTTCGTGCCGCTACTCGCGGTCGCGGCGGTGACCCTGCCGCTTTCCGCGTGGCTGTTCCGCCACCGGCTTTCCTGAGGATAATTGGCCATGTCTCGTGCCCGGACCATTGCCTGGCTGCCGGTTGGCGGCGCGCTTGCTCTCTGCCTCGGCATGTCGGCCTGCACGGTGGGCCCGAATTTCAAGGCGCCGGTGGTGGTCGCCCCCGGCGATTGGTCGCAGTGGCGCAGTGGGAGCGGCGATGTTGTTGCCGTTCCGGCAGGGACGCAGGCGATGCCGGCGCAGTGGTGGACTTTGCTTGGCGATCCTGTTCTGGACGATTTGGAGCGCAGGGCCCTGGCTGCCAGTCCCGATCTTCAGACGGCGGCGCTTCATTATGCCCAGGCCCGGGCCCAGCGCGGGGGAATCGCCTCCGCGGCTCTGCCGCAAGTCAACGCCAGCGGCGGCGTGACGCGTGAACGCATGAGCGAGAACGGTGCGTCTACGCGCCTGTTCAATGCCCTTGCCGGCTCCAATCGGGACGAGATCACCAAGGTCATCGGTGATCCGTTCACCGACTATCAGGCCGGCTTCGATGCGGGGTGGGAAATCGACCTCTGGGGCAAGGTCCGGCGTTCGGTCGAGGCGGCGGATGCCGGCGTCGATCAGCAGGGTGCCTTGCTGGACCTCACGCGGCTGGCGGTTACCGCTGAAGTCGCGCAGGCCTATTTTGCCATGCGAAGCGCCCAGATGCAGGTCCGGGCAGCGTCCGATGACATCTCTCTCCTGCAAAGCCGGGTCGAGCTCACTCGCGCGCGGATGGCTGGAGGCCTGAGCGATCACGCCGCGATCGAAACCGATTCCGCAAGCTTGCGCGCCTCGCAGGTCGGTCTTCCGAAGGCACGGGCCGAGGAGGCGGTGCAGGCCAATCGAATCGCCGTTGCACTCGGCGTGCAGCCCGGGGGCTTGCGCGACTTGTTGAAACCGGCGCCGTTCGGCCCGATGCCGCCGGGCCTGCCCGACATGTCCCTTGGGTTGCCATCCGAAGTGGCGCTTCGGCGGCCCGACGTGCGGGCTGCCGAAGCAAGGCTCCATGCGGCAACCGCGCAGATCGGCGTGGCGACGGCTGACCTCTATCCGAGCATCACGCTCGGCGGCGGGTTTGCCCTGGAAAGCTATCGCGCGCAGAACCTGTTCGACTGGGCGAGCCGGACCTGGCAGATCGGCCCCAGCCTCAGCCTGCCGCTATTCGATGGTGGCCGTCGCCGCGCGGCGGTACAGGTCCGCAAGCTGGAAGAGCGCGAGGCTGCTGTGAATTTCCAGGTCACGGTGCTGAAGGCCTGGCAGGAGATCGACGATGCGCTGACCGGCTATACGGCTGAATGGCAGGTCCGTTCCGACCTCGCGATGCGGCTGGATCACGCAGGGGCGCATGCCGCGCTGGTGGAGGCGCGCCACCGGGCAGGGCAGGTCAACTACCTTCCGGTGATCGACGCTCGCCGTGCGGTTGTGGGGGCACAGCGGGATCTGGACGAGAGCGATGCCCGGCTGCGAACCCGCCTAGCTGCCATCAACAAGGCCATCGGCAATGTTCCACCGAGTGATCCGCCCGCTTGATGTTGCTGGCGCGTAAAACTTATCAACACCTAAATTGTTCATTTTGCGGTGCAGCGTGGCGCGCAGGTCTGTCGCTGGTGGGGGCGAATCGGGTAATATTCGTGCTTGCAACGCGGAATCACTTGTGATTCTATCACGGCATGAGGGCCATGCATCACGACAACAACCTTGCGAAAGAGCGACTGGTTCAGGGCGGTGCCCTGGCCCTGCTTCTGCTCATGGGTGGTTTCGTAATCGCCGGACCCAGTGGCGTGCTCGCCTGGGGCGAAAATCAGCGTCTTCTTGAGCAGCGCCACGAAAAGCTGGCTGAACTGGAAGGCCAGCGCGATCGACTGAAAAATCGCGTTGCCTTGCTCGATTCCAGCAAGGTTGACCCCGATCTTGCCGGTGAACTGCTGCGCTCGAACCTCAATGTGGCGCGCCCTGATGAAATGGTCATGCTGATCAAGCGCTGATTTTGCGCCTTTCAGGGCTTTGCTCCTAAGCTTCGTTCAGCATCATGCTGCGATGCAACATTTCCATTCGCCATAATTTTTGTGCCGGGTACGGCAAATTTCCGTCATCGCGCTTCCGATTTCCGTCCGGCGTCCTATAAGCGGCCGGTAATCAATCGCACCAACGATGGGGAGTCCCGTTGCCCAAAGCTAAGAGTGACGCCGGGTCCGGCGCCGAGCCAGCAGCCGTAGTACCGGCACAGGACGAAGACTTTGCGCTGCGCAGCCTCCAGGAAGCCCTGGAAGCCGACAAGCGCTACAAGCCCAGCAAGGAAGAGCTGCTTCACTTCTATGAGCAGATGCTGCTCATCCGCCGCTTCGAGGAACGCGCAGGCCAGCTTTACGGCTTGGGCCTGATCGGCGGTTTCTGTCACCTCTACATCGGCCAGGAAGCCGTTGCCGTGGGCCTGCAGTCCGCGCTCGACGGTGAACGCGATTCGGTCATCACCGGCTATCGCGACCACGGCCACATGCTTGCCTACGGCATCGATCCGAAGGTGATCATGGCCGAGTTGACCGGCCGCGCTGCCGGTATCTCGCGCGGCAAGGGCGGCTCGATGCACATGTTCAGCGTCGAGCATAAGTTCTACGGCGGCCACGGCATCGTCGGCGCGCAGGTCTCGCTCGGCGCAGGCCTCGCTTTCGCGCACAAGTACCGTGAAGACGGCGGCGTCGCGATGGCCTACTTCGGCGACGGCGCAGCCAACCAGGGCCAGGTCTACGAGAGCTTCAACATGGCGGCTCTCTGGAAGCTGCCGATCATCTTCGTGATCGAAAACAACGGCTACGCCATGGGCACCGCCGTGAAGCGCGGCTCGGCCGAGACGCACTTCTACCGTCGCGGCACCGCGTTCCGTATCCCTGGCATGCAGGTCGACGGCATGGACGTGCTTGAAGTCCGCAAGGCTGCTGAAGTGGCTCTGGAATATGTCCGCGCAGGCAACGGTCCGGTTCTGATGGAATTGAACACGTACCGCTATCGCGGCCACTCGATGTCGGATCCGGCGAAGTACCGCAGCCGCGAGGAAGTTCAGGACGTGCGTGAAAAGCGCGACCCGATCGATCACGCGAAGAACGAACTGATCGCCATGGGCGTGGATGAAGCCGCGCTCAAGGACATCGACAAGCGCGTGCGTGCGGCCGTCGCCGAATCGGCTGACTTTGCCGAAAATTCGCCCGAGCCCGAAGCTGCTGAACTTTATACTGACGTCCTGGTGGAGCGCTACTGATGGCGATCGAACTGAAGATGCCGGCGCTCTCTCCTACGATGGAAGAGGGCAAGCTTGCCCGCTGGCTGGTAAAGGAAGGCGACGAAGTCACTTCGGGTGACATCATCGCCGAAATCGAGACCGACAAGGCGACGATGGAATTCGAAGCCGTCGATGAAGGCACCGTCGGCAAGCTGCTTGTGGCCGAAGGCACCGACGGCGTGAAGGTTGGAACCGTGATCGCGGTTCTCGCCGGTGAAGGCGAAGATGCTTCGACCGTCTCGGCCGCTGCACCCAAGGCCGAGGCTGCTCCTGCTGCCGGCGCGGCTGCGGCTCGCCCCGAAGCACCTGCTCCGGTTGCGAAGAAGGATACTGAGGTTCCTTACGGCACCAACATGAAGACCTCGACTGTCCGCGAAGCTCTGCGCGACGCGATGGCGGAGGAAATGCGCCGCGACGACCGCGTCTTCGTGATGGGCGAGGAAGTGGCCGAATACCAGGGTGCCTACAAGGTGACCCAGGGGCTGCTCGAGGAGTTCGGTCCGCGCCGCGTGATCGATACCCCGATCACCGAGTACGGCTTTGCCGGTATCGGCACCGGCGCCGCGATGGGCGGTCTGCGTCCGGTCATCGAGTTCATGACGTTCAACTTCGCCATGCAGGCGATTGACCACATCATCAACTCGGCCGCCAAGACCAACTACATGTCTGGCGGCCAGATGCGCTGCCCGGTCGTGTTCCGTGGTCCCAACGGTGCCGCCGCCCGCGTCGGCGCGCAGCACTCGCAGAACTATGGTCCGTGGTACGCCAACGTGCCGGGTCTGGTCGTCATCGCGCCTTATGACGCGTCGGACGCCAAGGGCCTGCTCAAGGCGGCGATCCGCAGCGAGGATCCGGTCGTGTTCCTTGAGAACGAACTGGTCTATGGCCGCACCTTCGAACTGCCCGAACTCGATGATCACGTCCTGCCGATCGGCAAGGCGCGCATCATGCGCGAAGGCAAGGACGTGACCATCGTGTCCTACTCGATCGGCGTCGGCCTTGCGCTCGAAGCTGCCGAGCAACTGGCCGGTGAAGGCATCGATGCCGAAGTGATCGACCTTCGCACCCTGCGTCCGCTCGACAAGGAAACCGTGCTGGCCAGCCTCGCCAAGACGAACCGCATGGTCGTCGCGGAAGAAGGCTTCCCGGTCTGCTCGATCGCTTCGGAAATCATCGCGATCTGCATGGAAGACGGCTTCGACGACCTCGATGCCCCGGTTGTCCGCGTCTGCAACGAAGACGTGCCGCTGCCTTATGCGGCCAACCTCGAGAAGCTGGCGCTGATCGATACGCCGCGCATCGTCGAGGCGGTCCGCAAGGTCTGCTATCGCTGATCCAGCCTCGCGGCTGACATGTGAAACGGCGGCGAGGCTCAGGCTTCGCCGCCGTTTTGCGTTACGGACTTGCGCGCGAGGCCGTGCGGGCTAGAGAGGCGGGGTGTTCGAGCCATCTGCCCCTTCAAGCCGCCCCGAAGATCTCTTGCTGCCTGCGCTGCCGCAGACCATGCAACTCGCGCTGGCCTATGCCCCTGTGCGGTCGAAGCTGCCGACGCTGGCGTTGCTGGCGCTCGATCAGCGCCTGGCGGGCTTGCTGCGCCATTCGCGCGAGCCGATGATGGCGCAGATCCGCCTGGCGTGGTGGCGTGAGACGCTGGATCGCGACGCGGCGGAATGGCCGGAGGGCGAGCCGCTGCTGGCCGCCTTGCGAAGCTGGAACGGCAAGCACCGTGCTCTTGTCGGCCTGGTCGATGGCTGGGAAGCGCTGACGGGAGAAGCCCCCTTGGCGCCCTCGGCTCTGGAAGAGATGGTGGATGGCCGTGCCGCTGCTTTTGGCGGGTTGGCCGAGGCGCTCGGTCGTGACGGCGAGGCGGGGGTTGCGCGCGCTCTCGGACGGCGCTGGGCTCTGGCCGATCTTGCCACCAAACTCAACCATCCAGGTGAAAGCGTGGTGGTGCGGCGTCTGGCTCAGGCCGAGGAGGGCCGGTTGGCGCGCGTTTCGCGGATGCTGCGTCCTCTCGCCGTGCTGGAAGGGCTGGCTAGCGAGAACATGGCCAATGGCGGGCATGGCTCCGCTAAAACCGTACTGAAGGCCATGAAGATCGGCCTGCTGGGGCGCTGAATTGCCCGCGATAACAGTTATGTAATTTCCCTGGAATGCCGTGGTGAGGGGATAAGCCGCGCGCGACTTCAGGGAGTTTGGCGATGCAGCGCTTCATCCTCGGCGGTGTGACAGTGCTTGTGCTACTGTCGCTGGGCTTGTTCTGGTGGCAGGGCCGGGCGGAAGTGGAGAAGGCCGCTCCGCCGCCGGCTGTGGTACAGGCGCAGCCACAGCCCACCGAAATACCCAGCGCCGATCTCGAAAACCTTGCTGGTCCCGAATTGCCGGAGGCAACGCCGCTGACGCGCGAACAGCGGCGTTTCTCGCGTTATGACTTCAATCGTGACGGCAGGATCACGCGCGAGGAGATGCTCTCGACGCGCACATCCGCATTCCGCAAGCTCGACAAGGACGGCAACAATCTGCTGACGTTCGAGGAATGGGCCGTGGCGACAGTCGACAAGTTTGACCATGCCGACGATGACCACGACCAGATCCTGACGCCCGAGGAGTTCCGGTCAACGGCTCCGCCACCGGCGAAACCAAAGCCCAGATGTTCCTGCAAATAGCTCAGGCGGGCGAAAGGCTGGCCAGCCAGGGGGCGATGTCTTCCTTGGCGCGCTCGGTATAGGCCTCCTTGCGCTGCTTCTTCTTCACCTCGTGAAGCGGCGGAAACAGGCCGAAGTTGACGTTCATCGGCTGATAGCTGTCCGCCTCGGCGTCGCCGGTGATGTGCGAGAGCAGGGCGCCGAGCGCGGTCGTGCGCGGCGGTGCCTGCCATTCGCGGCCCGCGAGTTCGGTTGCCGTCATCAGGCCCGCCATCATGCCGACGGCGGCGCTTTCGACGTAGCCCTCGCAGCCCGTGATCTGCCCGGCAAAGCGGACGTGCGGCGCGCTTTTCAGGCGAAGCTGGCGATCCAGCAGTACCGGGGAATTCAGGAAAGTATTGCGGTGCAAACCGCCGAGGCGCGCGAATTCCGCATTTTCAAGCCCCGGAATGGTGCGGAACAGGCGCACCTGCTCGGCGTGCTTGAGCTTGGTCTGGAAGCCGACCATGTTCCACAGCGTGCCCAGCTTGTTGTCCTGCCGAAGCTGGACAACCGCATAGGCCCAGCGGCCCTTGGGGTGCTCTTCGGTCGCCCAGTGCGGATTGTCGAGTCCGACCGGCTTCATCGGGCCGAACCGCAGGGTTTCGACGCCGCGTTCGGCCATGACCTCGATCGGCATACAGCCGTCGAAATAGGGCGTGTTGGCTTCCCATTCCTTGAAGGCGGTCTTTTCGCCGTCGAGCAGGGCCTGATGGAAAGCCAGGTACTGGTCCTTGTCCATCGGGCAGTTGATGTAGTCCTTGGTCTCGCCCTTGTCCCAGCGCGAGGCCATCCAGCACACATCCATGTCGATGGTGTCGCGGTAGACGATGGGGGCGATGGCATCGAAGAACGCCAGGCTGTCCGCGCCGGTCGCCGCGCCGATGCTGTGGGCCAGCGCTTCGGCCGTGAGAGGCCCGGTGGCGACAATGGTGGTGCCGGCCTCGGGCAGAACGTCGATCCGTTCGCGCACGATGTCGAGGTTGGGCAGGGCGGCAAGGCGCGCTTCGACTTCGGCCGAGAACACGTCACGGTCGACCGCGAGCGCCGATCCTGCGGGAACCTGCGCCTTGCCCGCCGCCGACATGATCAGCGAATCGCAGCGGCGCATTTCCTCGTGGAGCAAGCCGACGGCGTTCTTTTCGTGATCGTCCGAGCGGAACGAGTTGGAGCAGACCAGTTCGGCCAGGCCATCGCCTTGATGCGCGGGGCTTCTCTCGCCCGTGCCGCGCATTTCTGAGAGGCGCACCTTGAAGCCGCGGCGGGCCAACTGCCAGGCGGCTTCGCTGCCGGCAAGGCCGCCGCCGATGATGTGAACGTCGTATGTCATGGCGCCTGCGCCTAGACCTTTGCGACGGGATGGGAAAGGGTAAGCGCGCCCCGCTTACGCAGGAAAGGTCAGCTTGCCGTCCGCGTCGTAAGCGACCGGGCCGTGCGCGATCACGGCGGAAAGCGGCAGGTCGGCGTAAATATGCGGGAACAGCGCGTCGCCGCGCGACACTTCCCACTTCACCGCATCGCCGAGCACCGTGAGATCAACGGCGGCGAGAACAAGGCTGTCCTGTCCGGCGAAGTGCTTTTCGAGCGTTTCCTGGGCCTGGGCTGCGGTCGACATGTGGATGTAGCCGTCCGCCTTGTCGATCGGCGCGCCGTCGAACACCTTGTCGGCGAGCAGTTGCTGGAACTGCTCGCCGGTCAGGATCTTGTACGCAACGGTATCGTTCACGCTTCGGATTCCGGTGCGTCGGGTGCTTCGGTCGCCGGTGTGTCGATGGCGTCGCCTTCGGCCACTTCTTCCGCTTCGGCCTCATCGAGGCGCACCGCGCTCACCACGTGTTCGCCGCCAGAGACGTTGAACAGGCGCACGCCCGCCGAACCACGGCCGATCACGCGCAGCGAATCGAGTGGCAGGCGAATCAGCTTGGCCTGATCGGTGACCAGCATGAGCTGGTCCGCACGCGTGGCGGGGAAGCTTGCGACGACAGGGCCGTTACGGGCGATGTTGTCGATATTGGTGATGCCCTGGCCGCCACGACCGGTGCGGCGATACTCGTAGGCCGAGGACAGCTTGCCATAGCCGTTGGCGCAGACCGTGAGGATGAACTGCTCCATCTCGGCCAGGTAGGTGTACCGATCGGCTTCGAGCGAGGGTTCGCCCTCCTTTTCGCCCTTCCACGGGGCAAAACGCAGATAGGCCTCGCGTTCGTCCTGGTCCTTCACGCCGACGCGGTGGAGGATCGAGAGCGAGATGACCTCGTCGTCGTCCTTCAGCGTCATCGCCTTGACCCCGGTCGAGGTGCGACTTGCAAATTCGCGCACGAGGTCGCCGGCAAAGCGGATTGCCTTGCCCTGGCGGCTAGCCAGCAGCACGTCGTCCTGATGGCTGAGCAGCGCGACGCCGATCAGGCGATCGTCGCTGTCCTCGTCGAACTTCATCGCGAACTTGCCGTTCGACGGGATGTTCGCGAAGGCGTCCATCGCGTTGCGGCGCACGTTGCCCTTGGCCGTTGCGAAGACGACCGAGAGCTTGCTCCATTCCTTCTCGTCCTCGGGCAGGGCGAGAACGGTCTGGATCGTCTCGTCCTTGTCCAGCGCGGGCAGGAGGTTGACGATCGGGCGACCGCGCGTGGTCGGGCCGCCTTCGGGCAGCTTGTAGACCTTGAGGCGGTAGACCTTGCCGGCGGTCGAGAAGAACAGCACCGGATTGTGCGTGGAGGTCACGAACATCGTCGTCACCACGTCCTCGTCCTTCGTCGCCATGCCGGCGCGGCCCTTGCCGCCACGGTTCTGGGCCCGGAAGGTCGAGAGCGGGGTGCGCTTGATGTAGCCGTCCATGGTCACGGTAACGACCATGTCCTCGCGCTCGATCAGGTCCTCGTCCTCGATGCCTTCGGCGGCGCCGGTCATCACGGACACGCGCGGGGTCGCATAGAGGTCGCGCACTGCCACCAGTTCGCCGCGCATGACGCCGTAAAGCTTCACGCGGTCGGAGAGGATCGAGAGATATTCCTCGATCGCGGCGGCGAGTTCCTTGAGTTCGTCGCCGATCTCGTCGCGGCCCAGCGCCGTCAGGCGATGCAGGCGCAAGTCGAGGATCGCCTTCACCTGGATCTCGGACAGGCGATAGACGCCGCCGGTTTCCTCGGCATTGGGTTCGATGGCTTCGACCAGGCGGATATAGGGCGCGATGTCACCGATCGGCCATTCGCGGGCCAGCAGGCGAGCGCGGGCTTCCGCCGGGTTCGGCGCGCCGCGGATGATCTTCACCACTTCGTCGAGGTTCGAGACCGCGACGACCAGGCCGAGCAAGATGTGCGCCCGGTCACGCGCCTTGTTCAGTTCGAACTTGGTGCGGCGGGTGATGACTTCTTCGCGGAACTGGATGAACGAGGCGAGGATGTCGCGCAGGTTGAAGACTTCGGGACGGCCGTTCTTGATGGCCAGCATGTTGGCCGCGAAATTCGACTGTGCCGGAGTGTTGCGCCAGACCTGGTTGAGCACGACTTCCGGCGTGGCATCGCGCTTGAGGTCGATGACCACGCGCATGCCTTCGCGGTTCGATTCGTCGCGGATGTCCGCGATGCCTTCGATGCGCTTGTCCTTGGCGGCTTCGGCGATCTTCTCGACGAGACCGGCCTTGCCGACCTGGTAGGGGATCGAGGTGAGCACGATCGAGCGACGGTCGCCGCGACCTTCCTCGATCTCGTGGCGGCAGCGCATGATGATCGAGCCGCGCCCGGTCAGGTACGCGTTGCGGGCACCGCCCTGGCCAAGGATCAGCGGAGCGGTCGGGAAGTCCGGTCCCGGAATGATCTGGATCAGTTCCTCGATGGTGACCGCCGGATTGTCGATCATGGCAAGGCAGCCGTCGATCACTTCGCCGAGGTTGTGCGGCGGAATGTTCGTGGCCATGCCGACGGCGATACCGCCCGCGCCATTGACGAGCAGGTTCGGGAAGCGTGCCGGCAGTACCGTCGGCTCGCTTTCGGAACCGTCGTAGTTGTCGGCGAAGTCGACCGTGGCCTTCTCGATGTCGGCCAGAAGCTCGTTCGACACCTTGTCGAGGCGTGCTTCGGTGTAACGCATGGCGGCCGGCGGATCGGGGTCCATCGAGCCGAAGTTGCCCTGACCGTCGATCAGCGGCAGTCGCATCGACCAGGGCTGCGTCATACGGGCCAGCGCGTCGTAGATCGCGCTGTCGCCATGCGGGTGATATTTACCCATGACGTCACCGACGATGCGGCTCGACTTGCGGTACGGGCGGCCCGCAACGTAGCCCGCTTCGTGGCAGCTATAGAGAATGCGGCGATGGACGGGCTTGAGGCCGTCGCGCACGTCGGGCAGCGCGCGGCTCACGATCACGCTCATCGCGTAATCGAGATAGCTCGTCTTCATCTCATCGACGATGTCGATGCGTGTGTATTCGCCTTCGGGGCCGGTGTGTCCGGAACCGTTCTGCTCGGGAATGTCGGTGTCGTCGCTCACGCGCTGGATCGTTCGTTGCTGCGGGACAAGGGTTGATATTCGGCCCTAGGGCATGCGGCGGATGAAAGCCACCGGAACGCATGCGGGGAGAGGGGTGGGCATTGCTTTTTCCACACTTATGGCAAGGCATTGCGGGAGAGCTGCGGCGAAGCCCTGCGAACTTGCGACGAATTGCATTCAATCAGCGTTCAGTGGGGTGCGTCTAATCGGGCGACAAGGTTGCCAAGCGGCGATTTCGCCGTCAAACCGGCCCGGCGAATTTATAGTGCCGTGGTTCGCGGCGCGACCGTACATGTCTTTTTGAGGAGTTGGCCTTGATGGCTCGCAAGTTCCTGATTTCCCGTGTTGCCCTTGCCGTGGCCCTGGGCGGCGGCATGGCCGTGGCGATGGCGCCGGTGGCTTCGGCCAAGGAAGCCAAGAAGTCCGAAAGCAAGTACTCGGAAGCCTTCATCAAGGCTGCTGGACCGATCGAGAAGGCGATCAACGCCGCGACCGCCGCCATTCCGCAGGGTGCGGGCGCGGATGCCTTCCCGGCGGCCAAGGCCAGCATCGACACCGCGCTCGGCGGCAACGGCAAGGCGGCCATCGAGGCTGCGCTGCCCTCGGCCACCACGCCGGATGACAAGATGGCGATGGGCCAGTTCGCGCGCACTTATGGCGTGCTGTCGCAGGATCTCGCCTTCAAGCAGAAGGGTGTCCTGCTTATGATCGAGAGCGGCAAGGTTCCCGCCGCCTCGCTTCCCGCGACCTATTTCGATGCCGGCGTCAACGCCTTCAACCTGAAGGACTATGCGACCGCTGCGACCTATGTGAAGCAGGCCAAGGATGCCGGTTATCAGGATCCCCAGAACCAGCTCGACCTGATCCTGTCGGAGTCCTACAAGCGCGGCGGTAACCCGCAGGCGGCGATGGACATGGCGAAGGCCGAAGTCGACGGCGCCAAGGCCAAGGGTGTGGCGCCGAGCGAAACGTCGATCCGCAACGTGCTTCAGGCGGCTTATACCGCCAAGCAGCTCGACGCCTCGGCAGACTACGCGGCGATGCTCGCGCAGTACTATCCGCGCAAGGACACCTGGAACATCTCGGCCTCGATCGTGCGCCAGCTTGGGTCGTTCGAGAAGTCGGACAACCTCGACCTCATGCGCCTGATGTTCGTCACCGGCGGCATGAAGGACAAGCGCGACTACTATGAGTACCTGGAAAACGCCGATCCGCGCGCTTATCCGGGTGAAGCACTCAAGGTCATGGATCAGGGGCTGGCCAAGGGCCTGCTCACGCAGGCGGAGATCGGCGCCGATCGCACCAATGCCGCCTCGCGCGTCGCTGGCGACAAGGCCTCTCTCGCCGCGACCGAACGCGATGCCCAGAAGCCGGGCGCTACCGCAGCCCAGATCATGGGCGCGGCCGACGTGCTGCTCAGCTATGAACAGTATGCCAAGGTCGAGGCGCTGCTCCAGTCTGCGCTGACCAAGCCGGGTGTCGATGCCAACAAGGCCAACCTGCGCCTCGGCATGGCCCAGGCTATGCAGGGCAAGGTTGCCGAAGCACAGGCCACGCTCGCAAAGGTGACCGACAAGCGCTCGTCGATTGCCAAGCTGTGGTCGGCCTATGCGGCCACCAAGGGCAAGCCGGCCGCCTGATCGGCCATACCAGCCCAAGACAAAGGGCGGCGGGATTACCCGCCGCCCTTCTTGTTTGTGGCCTGTCGGTAGGGAGCGGTCAGGCTACCGGTGCAAACTCGCCGGTTTTCTGATCCATCAGGTGCAGCACGCCATCGGAAATGGCGAAGAAGGTGCCGCGCAGGGTCAGTTCACCGTTCTTCACTTTGTGGCGCACGCAGGGGAACGACATCAGGTTCTCGATGCTGACGCGCACCGCAGCCTGTTCCATTTCCCGCTCGGCAGGACGGCCGGAGGTGCCGAATTCGGCTGCGACGGGGGCGCGGGCCTCGTCCAGCATCGAGATCCAGTCGGCAATGAAGCCGCCTTCACCTGGCTCGGTGCCGTGAAGTTCCTGCGTCAGCGCCGCCTTGCAGCCACCGCACATGCCGTGGCCCATGACCACGATTTCCTTCACCTTCAGCACCTGCACCGCAAATTCCAGGGCGGCGGACACGCCGTGGTGGCCGGGCGAGGTCTCGAAGGGGGGAACAAGGGCGGCGACGTTGCGGACCACGAAGATCTCGCCGGGGTCGACGTCGAAGATCTGCGAAGGATCGACGCGGCTGTCGGAGCAGGCGACGATCATCACTTCGGGTTGCTGGCCTTCGCTGAGGCGGGCCCAGCGTTCGCGGTGCGGGGTCCAGCCCGAGTCGCGGAAGCGGCGGTAGCCGGCGATCAAACCATCGAGCACGCGATTGTCGCCTGCGCTGGTTCCGGTGGAAGAATCGGTCATGGGGGCCTCCGTTGAAACGCACGCAACCCATAGACCGGATATTCGCACTGGCAAGCGGCGGCGCTTGCGACTATCTGGGCCCCATGAACGACCTCTCTTCCGTGCCGAGCCCCGAGCAGAAGCCCGAACGTCAGCGCAAGCCCGACTGGATCCGCGTGAAGGCGCCGACCAGCAAGGGTTATGGCGAAACGCGCCAGCTCATGCGGGACCTGAAGCTCAATACGGTCTGCGAAGAGGCCGCTTGCCCGAATATCGGCGAGTGCTGGACCAAGAAGCACGCCACGGTGATGATCCTGGGCGATACCTGCACCCGCGCCTGTGCGTTCTGCAATGTGAAGACCGGGATGCCCGGCCGCGTCGACCCGCTTGAGCCCGAACACGTGGCGGAACTCGCGGTGAAGACCGGTCTGG
Organism: Novosphingobium clariflavum; assembly: GCF_026420865.1. Classification (GTDB taxonomy): domain Bacteria; phylum Pseudomonadota; class Alphaproteobacteria; order Sphingomonadales; family Sphingomonadaceae; genus Novosphingobium; species Novosphingobium clariflavum. The sequence continues at coordinate 290,902 of NZ_JAPCWC010000006.1, forward strand.
AGCATATCGTCATCACCTCTGTCGATCGCGACGATCTTCCCGATGGCGGTGCCAACCAGTTCGTCAAGGTGATCCAGGCGCTGCGCGCGGCAACGCCCAATACCACCATCGAGATCCTGACGCCCGATTTCCGCGGCAAGATGCGCCGCGCGGTCGAGGTCATCGTCGAGGCCGGGCCCGACGTCTACAATCACAACCTCGAGACGGTTCCCCGCCTTTACCCGACCATTCGTCCCGGTGCACGTTACTACGCATCGCTGCGCCTGCTCGAAGAGGTGAAGGCTCACAATCCGCTGATCTTCACCAAGTCCGGCGTGATGCTGGGGCTGGGCGAAGAGCGCCTCGAAGTCCATCAGGTGATGGACGACATGCGCTGCGCCGACATCGATTTCCTGACCATGGGCCAGTACCTGAGGCCGACGCCCAAGCACGCCGAGGTCAAGGAGTTCGTCACCCCCAAGGCTTTCGATGCCTATGGCGCGATTGCCCGTGCCAAGGGTTTCCTGCAGGTCGCCTCCTCGCCGCTGACGCGTTCGAGCTACCATGCCGGAAAGGACTTTGCGGAAATGCGTGCGGCGCGTGAAGCCAAGCTCGCAAAGGCCGCTCCGAAGGCCTGACCCATGCCCGGTATTCATGAGACGCAGCGGCTGCCCTACAGCGCCGAACAGATGTTCGATCTTGTCGCGGACGTAGGCCGCTACCAGGAGTTCCTGCCCTGGGTGGTCGCCACCCGTGTCAAGTCGGACGACGGCAGCGAGATGATCGCGGATATGCTGGTCGGCTTCAAGGCGCTGCGCGAAAAGTTCACCTCACGCGTCGAGAAGGTCCGTCCGCGCGAGATCAAGGTGCATTATGTCGACGGGCCGATGAAGGATCTCGACAACCACTGGATCTTCCATCCGGTGGATGCGCATAGCTGCGACATCGAGTTCGACGTGCGCTTCAGCTTCCGCAACGTGCTGTTCGAGAAGCTGGCCGGCCAGTATTTTGACAAGGCCTTCCGCAAGATGGTCGCCGCGTTCGAAACTCGGGCTCACGAACTCTACGGCGAGCCTCAGGAAAGCTGAGTTTCATGAGTTTGGAGCGGCCTGCTACGAGGGCCGCTCCATCCTTCCTTCAGGCGTTTTCGGGCAGCAGCAGTTCCAGTGCGATCAGCGCGGCCTGATGGCGGATTTCCGTCCGGCCGGTGCCGTCCAGCAGCTTCTGCTCGGCATCTTCCTCTTCCGCGCCGCGCAAGGCGCGTGCGAAGACCACGGTTCCAACAGGCTTGAACTCGCTGCCGCCGTCAGGGCCGGCGATGCCGCTGATCGCCACGGCCACATCCGCCCGGCTGTTCGCGATGGCGCCTTGCGCCATGGCCCATGCCGTGGCGGGTGATACCGCGCCCAGCGTATCGATGATGTCCGGCGAGACGCCCAGCAGTTCCTGCTTGGCCTCGTTCGAATACGTCACGAAGCCGCGATCCAGTACCGCCGAAGAGCCCGGAACTTCGGTCAATGCCGCGCAGACGAGGCCGCCCGTGCAGCTTTCCGCGACCGCCACCTTGCGGCCGGCAGCCTTGTTCTCGGTAATGACGCGCTCCGCCAGCGCGTAGAGATCCTGCGGGAAAAGGAGGGTGTCGGGCATGTCAGTCCTTGCAGAGGGTCAGGCCGGCGATCTTCGCCTTGTCGGCCACATCAGCGGGCGCGACGTCCTTGGCCTTCGCGGTCATCTCGACGATCAGCGCGATAAGTCCGGCGGTGTTTTCGGGCGGCAGCGGGGCGAGCAGGTCGACCGCAAGATCGATCCGGTCGCACGACTTGAGCGGCAGGTGCTGCGAAACCAGTCCCTCGACCGTGATGTCGACCAGGGGGCGCAGCGATTCGTCGGGCAGGTTGCGCGCGAACTTGGCAACATCGCTGCTTCGCCCTTGGGAAAGCTTCAGGAAAGCGGCCTTGGCTTCCGGCCAGGAACGTCCTTTCTGCGACGCATAGCGCGCTGCCAGTTCGCTGCCGTGCGTCCTTAAATAGGAGTCGGACGGCAGAACCTGCTCGCAGCGCTTGGCGGTGCCGGAAATGACCTGGGGCAGGGCGTAAGTGAACATGGCCTGCGCTTCGGGCCGTGTCAGGCATGCGGTTTCGGCCTGCGCGACGCTTGGAGCGGTTCCCAGCAGCATCGCGGCGAGGATGAGTGTCTTGCGGTGAACGGTCATCGACTATTCCCTAGAGGCGGATCAGGCTGACGGCGGCTTGTGCCGCGATGCCTTCGGACCTGCCGGTGAAACCCAGTTTCTCGGTCGTGGTTGCCTTGACGCTGACGGCGGCGGAATCGACGCCGAGAATTTCGGCAAGCCGGGCGCGCATGGCTTCGCGGTGCGGGCCGATCTTGGGGGCTTCGCAGATGATCGTGACGTCGGCATTGGCAAGCATGTAGCCCGCCTTGGCGACCAGTGATCCGGCGTGCGCGAGGAAGCGATCGGAGGCGGCGCCCTTCCATTGCGGATCGCTCGGCGGGAAGTGCTGGCCGATGTCGCCTGCGCCGATCGCGCCCAGCAGGGCATCGACCAGCGCGTGGATGGCCACGTCGGCGTCGCTGTGGCCCGAAAGGCCGTGGCTGTGCTCGATCTTCACTCCGCAGAGCCAGAGGTCCTCGCCTGCTTCGAGGCGGTGGACGTCATAGCCGGTACCGACGCGGATCGGCGGGGCGGAGGGCGCGAAGTCGGTTGCGTACGTCAGTTTGTGCAAGGCTTCGTCTCCTTCGACGAGCGCGATTTGAAGGCCGTCAGCCTGCGCGACCTGGGCATCGTCGCCGGCATGGGAAGGGCCTTCCCAGTTGCGATGGGCGGCGAGGATTTCGGCGAATCGGAATGCCTGCGGGGTCTGGACGCGGCGCAGGTCTTCGCGGCGGGCGGGAGCGCCCATCGTCTCGCCCTCTGCGCCCATCTCCGCATGCGCAAGGCTATCGACCACCGGCAGCACCGGAATTGCGCCTGGATGGCGGTCCAGCGCCGCCGTTAATCGCGCGATCACGGCGGCAGGCAGGACCGGGCGGGCGGCGTCGTGGATCAGCACGAGGTCCGGCGCAGATCCGGCCAGCACCTCAAGTCCGATCCGAACCGATTCCTGACGAGTCGCGCCGCCCGCCGTCAGCTGGATGTCCTTGATCCCCGAAAGAATTTCGCGAACCAGCGGATCGGCGCCTTCCGGGATGGCCACGAGGATTGGCGCCACACCGGCGTTCGCCAGGGCCTCCACCGAGTGCCGCAGCACCGGCTTGCCGCGCCAGAGCGCAAATTGCTTGGGAAGAGGCTGGCCGGCGCGAAGTCCCTGGCCGGCTGCAACGACGATGGCTGCGGCCTTCTGCCCGGCTATGCTTCGCGCCTGCGAAATTGTCTGGTCCTGCGACATCGTGCCTGCCGGTAATCGCTTGCCGTCCCGAGGGCAATCCACTATGCGCTGCCTGTTTTTTAGGCATGTCACGTTTTTTAGGCACGTGGCGTCATTCAGGCAATTGTCGGGCTCGCATCATGAACGAACTTCCCACTCCTCCGGCCATGAAGCCGATCGAAGTTGGTCCCGTGCGGATCGAGTGTCCGGTCGTGCTGGCGCCAATGACCGGGGTTTCGGACCTGCCGTTCCGCCGTATGGTGCGCAGCTTCGGCTCGGGCCTCAACGTCACCGAGATGATTGCCAGCCCGGCGGCCATCCGGGAGACTCGCGTGTCGCTCCAGAAGGCGATGTGGGATCCGGTGGAAGATCCGGTGTCGATGCAGCTTGTCGGTTGCGATCCCGAGCAGATGGGCGAGGCCGCCAAGTTGGTCGAGGATCGCGGCGCAGCGATCATCGACATCAACATGGGATGCCCGGTCCGCAAGGTCGTCAACGGCGATGCCGGTTCGGCGCTGATGCGCGATGTGCCTCTGGCGACCCGCCTGATCGAGGCGACGGTGAAGGCCGTCAAGGTACCGGTCACCGTCAAGATGCGCATGGGCTGGTGTCATGACAGCCTCAACGCTCCGGAACTCGCGCGCATTGCCGAGGACTTGGGTGCGAAGATGATCACCGTTCATGGTCGTACCCGCAACCAGATGTACAAGGGCTCGGCCGACTGGGCTTTCGTGCGCGGGGTCAAGGACGCGGTTTCCATCCCGGTGATCGTCAATGGCGATATCTGCGGGATCGAAGATGCGGCCAAGGCGCTGGAACAGTCGGGCGCGGATGGCCTGATGGTCGGGCGCGGTGCCTACGGCAAGCCCTGGGCGCTGGCGCAGATCATGCAGTGGTGGCGCGGGAACGGCTTCGGGGCTGAGCCGGGCTTCGGCGCCCAGTACGAGATCATTCGCGAGCATTACGAAGAGATGCTCAGCCATTATGGGCGCGAGACCGGAGTGAAGATGGCCCGCAAGCATCTGGGCTGGTACGTGCGCGGCATTCGCGGGTCGGCGGAGTTCAGAAATCACGTGAACTTCATTGACGATCCCGATCGTGTGCTTGCCGAACTTGCTGAGTTCTACGCTCCGTATCGCGATGAACCCGGCGAGGCGAACACCCTTCAGCGTCAGGCTGCATGAACGCCCCTTCGGTCAATGCTCGGCCGGACATCGGGCGGTTGATGGCAAGCCTGCCGGTGGCCGTTGTGGTGCTGGAGCCGGGTCTCAGGATCGCCTCGCTCAATCCGGCGGCGGAACAGTTCTTCGGGCAATCCGCCCGCCGTCTTGTCGGCAATCGCTTGCGCGACGTCATGACGGTGCCCGACGCGCGCCTGCTGGAGCGTCTGGACGATTACGAAACGCCGGTTTCCGCGCGTGAGGTGACGGTCTCAATCCGCGGGCGCGGGGTTCTGCGCATCGATGTCAACGTCGCGCCGGTGGCCGACACCCCGGGCTGGCAGGTCCTGACGATCCACGACAACAGCGCCACCGATGCGCTGGGAGACGATTCCGGCAGCGCCGACAATGCCGTCCTGCGCGGCCCGGAGATCATGGCGCACGAGATCAAGAACCCATTGGCGGGCATTCGCGGGGCAGCGCAACTGCTGGGGCGCCATGCCAGCGAGCGCGATCTTCCGCTGACCGAACTCATTACTTCCGAAGTGGACCGGATCGCCAACCTGATCGAACGCATGCAGAAGCTGTCCCGTCGCACGACGCCGCCAGTCGAGCCGTGCAACCTCCACGAGGCCGCTCGCCGCGCCATCGACGTTCTTTCGGCGGCGCATGAGGGATCGGTGGTAAGGGTAAGAATTAAAGAGGAATTTGACCCCTCTTTGCCCGCCGTACTCGGTAGTCCCGACGCCCTTGTTCAGGTGATAATCAACCTTGTCGCCAATGCCCGTGAAGCCTGCCAGGGGGAAGCTGCGCCGCGAGTGGCCATTCGCACCCGCTTTGCCAGCGGCCTCCAGCTTCACGCCACCGATTCGGGTGAGCCGGTGCGGCTCCCCGTCGAACTGCGCGTCACCGACAACGGTCCCGGCGTCGATGCGGCGATGCGCGAGCACATTTTCGAGCCCTTCGTCACCACCAAGAAGGCGGGGCAGGGGCTTGGCTTGCCGTTGGTGCGCAAGCTTGTTCGCGACATGAACGGGCGCATCACCCACGAACGCGACGATGAAGCGGGGCTGACGCACTTTCGCGTTCACCTGCCGCTTGCGCGTGAAACCCGCGGCAAGGCGAGCAGGAGAAAGGTCGCGCCATGAGTGTTCTGCTGGTCGAGGACGACGTCTCGATCGCCATCGTCATTACCGCCGCGCTGGAGGCCGAGGGCTTTGCGGTGACGCATTGCCAGACCATCGCCGAGCGTGACCGCCTATTGGGGGAGCGTGGTTTCGACGCCCTGGTCACCGACGTCATGCTGCCGGACGGCAACGGAATCGAGACGATTGATCGTGCGAGGGTGCTGCACCCCTTGATGCCGATCATCATTCTTTCGGCGCAGAACACGCTCGATACCGCCGTGCGGGCGAGCGATACCGGCGCCTTCGAGTATTTTCCCAAGCCCTTCGACATCGACGAACTGGCGCGCACCGTGCGCCAGGCTGCCGGAGCGGGCAAGGAACTGCTGCCGGACGGGGATGAGCCGCTGGGCGACGGCCTGCCGCTGGTGGGGCGCAGTGTCGCCATGCAATCGGTTTTCCGCATGATTACGCGGGTCCTGCGCAACGACCTGACCGTGCTGATCCTGGGAGAATCGGGAACCGGCAAGGAGCTGGTGGCCGAAGCCGTGCACAATCTCGGCCATCGCCGGGCCGGACCGTTCATCGCGGTCAACACCGCAGCGATCCCGGCCGACCTGATCGAGAGCGAGTTGTTCGGCCACGAGAAGGGTGCCTTCACCGGCGCTGTCGCGCGCCATGTCGGCAAGTTCGAGCAGGCTTCCGGCGGCACGCTGTTCCTGGACGAGATCGGTGACATGCCGATGCAGGCACAGACCCGCCTCCTTCGCGCCCTCCAGTCCGGCACTGTCAGGCGTGTTGGCGGACGCGAGGAGGTCCGCCTCGACGTTCGCATCATCGCAGCGACCAACAAGGATCTCGAACCGGAGATCGCTGCAGGGCGCTTCCGTGAGGATCTCTATTACCGCCTCAACGTCGTGCCGATCCATATGCCGCCCCTGCGCGAGCGCCGCGACGACATCGAGGTTCTTGCCCGCCACTTCCTGCAACTGGCCGCTGGTGAAGGGCTTCCGCGCCGCCAGTTGAGTGTTGAAGCAGGGCAATTGCTGGCCCGGCAGCCGTGGCGTGGCAATGTGCGCGAACTCAAGAACGTGATCTATCGCCTCGCCTTGCTGGCGCGGGAGGATATGATCGATGCCGAAAGCGTACAGGCCTTGCTCAGCCCGGATGCAGCCACGGCGGCTACCGGGGATGACCTTTCGGGCGGCGGAGAGAGTGCCGCGATCGGGCAAGGGGGCATTGCCGATGCGGTCAGTCGCTGGCTCGCAGCCGAACGGCCTGCCAGCGGCACGATCTACGAAGCGGCAGTGGCTGCCTTTGAGCGGCCCTTGTTCAGCGAAGTGCTGCGCGAGACCGGCGGGAACCAGCTTCGGGCCGCCCAGGCATTGGGTATCAATCGCAACACCTTGCGCAAGCGATTGAGCGAACTTGCGCTCGATCCCGAGGAATTCACCCGTCGTTCATGAGCCGCGCTTGATGCATTTGCACTTGCAAACCGGCAACACTGGCGTTGTAACTCGGCCACGATGAACGAACAATGGGTCCGCAAGCGCGCTTGGCCGCGTTGGTGGCGGCGTGTCCAGATCGGGGCGCGCCGAGCGAATTTCTTTGCGGTCATGGAAGTCGCCTCCATTCTCGCCTTCCTGGCGATGACGGCGGCAACCTGGATGGCGCTCAATACCGGGGCGGACAAGCGAACGCTGCTCCCCTCGAACCTGACGGCCACGCTGCTTGTCGGGACGCTGGTGCCGGCCATGGCGATCCTGGTGCTGTTCGGGCGCCGGATGGCCCTGCGCCGCGCGGCCGAACATATCGGCGGCACCGGGCAGATGCACGTGCGCATGGTGTTCATCTTCTCGTTGATCGCTGCGGTGCCGACCCTGCTTGTGGTGGTCTTCGCATCCTGGCTGTTTCAGTCGGGCGTGGAGTTCTGGTTCTCGGATTCCTCGCGCGGCCTGCTGGAAAATGCCAACAAGCTGGCCCGTGGCTATTACGAGCAGACCCAGCGCGACGTCGGTTACGAATCTGTGGCCATGGCGCAGGACACGCGGGACTGGCTGGGTGAATATCCGGTGGGTAGCCGTGAATTCCAGGCGTTTTTCGGCGACCAGGTCTATCGCCGCAACCTTTCGGTCGCCGCCCTGGTTCAGGTGACGCCCGACGGTGAGCAGCGCACGCCGATCATCGTCGATCCGGACCGGAAATCGGATTCCAAGCGGATCGCGCCGGATGTTCAGCAAAGGCTTCAAAAGGAGCCTTACGTCGTCACTTCGGACGCCAACCGGATCGTGGCGGTCGTCCCGATCGAGCGAGATGCCGGGATCTATCTCTACGCGGCGCGTAGCAACGACTTGCTCGCCCTGAGCCAGGGACAACGCGCCGAAAACGCCGAGAATATCGTCCAGGCCTACGAAGTGCTGACAAGCCGCGCGCGGGTTTTCCAGTTGCGCTTCAACATCGCGTTGTTCATCGCCTCGCTCGCACTCGTGGGGCTGGCTGTCTGGTTCGCGCTGCGATTTGCGGACAGGCAGGTCAAGCCGCTCTACGAACTTGTCGACGCGGCACGTACGGTCGGCAGTGGCAATTTTGCGCTCCGTCTGGAGGGAAGAGTGGGCACCGACGAGATCGGGCTGCTCAACCGTGCCTTCAACCGGATGACCGCGCAGATCGAGAAGCAGACCCAGGCTTTGTTGGGGGCCAACCGGCAACTGCACGAACGCCGTATCTTCATCGAGGCGGTGCTGGAATCGGTCACCTCGGGTATCATCTCGCTCGACAAGGAGGGCTACATCCTCCTGATGAACAGCACCGCGCTCAAGCTGCTCACCACGCTGGAGCAGGTGCCGGAGGGCACTCCGCTGGCCGATGTGGCCGCGCAGTTCGCCGCGCTGGTCGAGCAGGGAAGTAGCGGCGGGCTTGTTCAGTACCACCGGCACGGCGACCTGCTCACGTTTGCGGTCAAGGTCACGCGCGATGCGACCGGCTATGTCATCACCTTTGAGGACATCACCCGCCAGTTGCTGGACCAGCGCACCGCGGCCTGGTCCGATGTCGCGCAGCGCATCGCCCACGAGATCAAGAACCCGCTGACGCCGATCCAGCTCGCGACCGAACGCCTCAGTCGGCGCTATCGCAAGCAGATCGTCGACAATCCGGAACTGTTCGAGGATCTGACCCGCACGATCATCCGCCAGGTCGGAGACCTGCGCAAGATGGTTGACGAGTTCTCGTCCTTCGCCCGCCTGCCCAAGCCGGTCTTCCGGCCTGAGGACCCGGTCGCGCTGACCCGGCAGGCCTTGTTCCTGCAGGAAGTCGCCCGTCCGGACATCGCCTTCAGCTTTGCCAGCGACGGGGCGATCGGTTCGATCGACTGCGATCGTCACCAGTTCGGCCAGGCTATGACCAACGTGCTCAAGAACGCGGTAGAGGCGATCGAGGCCAAGGCCAAGGATGCCGGTGACGACTACCACGGTGCCATCACCGTCTCTGTCGACGCGCTGAGCGGCGCCATCCTTGTGCAGATCGCCGACAACGGCATCGGTCTGTCACAGGACCGTGAACGCATCATCGAGCCTTACGTGACCACGCGCGAGAAGGGGACCGGCCTCGGTCTTGCCATCGTCAACAAGATTATCGAAGAGCATGGCGGCGAAATGCAGTTCCTGCCGACGCTTGGCGGCGGGACCACGGTGACCATGCGGTTCGCCGTCGATCCCACCGCGCAGGCCCGCAAGGCGGAGGCCGCTGAATGACAGGGCGTCCTCCAACAAGGCCTCCAGCGCTCTTTCGACCGCTCTCCATATTCCTCCAGATGAAGACAATGCCATGGCCCTCGAAATTCTGATTGTCGATGACGAGCGCGACATCCGCGAACTGGTTGCGGGCGTGTTGAGCGACGAAGGCTATGAATGCCGCACAGCAGGGGACAGCGGCGCTGCGCTGGCCGCGGTCGATGCGCGCCGCCCTTCGCTGGTCCTGCTGGACGTGTGGCTCCATGGGAGCCCGATGGACGGGCTCGAAGTACTCGACGCGATCAAGGCGCGTGAGCCGGGGCTGCCGGTGATCATCTTTTCCGGCCACGGCAATATCGATACCGCGGTTGCGGCCATCAGTCGCGGCGCCGTGGACTTTATCGAAAAGCCGTTCGAGGCCGAAAAGCTGCTGCACCTCGTCGAGCGCGCAACCGAAACGGAGCGCCTGCGCCGCGAAAATGCGCAGTTGCGCTCGGATTTCACCAGTGGCGAGGAGTTCACCGGATCCAGCGGCGTCATCAACCAGGTCCGCGCGACGCTGAAGAGAGTCGCCAATACCGGCAGCCGCCTGTTGATCACGGGCCCCGCAGGATCGGGCAAGGAAGTGGCCGCGCGGCTGCTCCATGCCTGGAGTGCGCGCGCAAGCAGCGCTTTCGTCAGCGTAAATTCGGCGCGTATCACGCCTGAACGCTTCGAACAGGAGTTGTTCGGCGAGGAAAGCGAAGGGGCACTCGTGCGCCCGGGCCTGCTGGAGATGGCCGACGGCGGGACACTCTATTTCGACGAAGTGGCCGACATGCCGCTATCGACTCAGGCCCGCATCTTGCGGGTGTTGACCGATCAGGCGTTTGTCCGTGTTGGCGGCACCCGCCAGATCCGCGTGGATGTGCGGGTGGTCTCCTCCACTTCGCGTGATCTCGAAAAGGAAATTGCCGAACGGCGCTTCCGCGAGGATCTTTTCTATCGCCTCAACGTGGTGCCAGTCACCATTCCCGCTCTGCGCGAACGGCGCGATGACATTCCATCGCTGATCGATCATTTCTTCGCACGCTACGCGAACGAACAGGGGATTGCGCCGCCGCAGGTCAGCGCCGAGGCAATGACCGCGCTGCAGGCTTATGAATGGCCGGGCAATGTCCGCCAGCTTCGCAACGTGGTCGAACGAACCGTCATCATGGCACCGCGCGAAAAGCTGGCCCGGATCGAGGTGGACATGCTGCCGCCCGAGATCTTCGCCAATCGCACCGGCGGTGAGGCCGGAATTTCGGTGATGATGAGCGCACCGCTGCGTGAAGCGCGGGAAACCTTCGAGCGCGAATATCTGAGGCTTCAGATTCGCCGTTTCTCGGGCAATATCTCGAAGACGGCATCGTTCATCGGCATGGAGCGTTCGGCCCTGCATCGCAAACTCAAGCTGCTCGGTATGGCCGAACGGCGCGAGGGCGAACCTGACGATGAGGAAATCTGAGGCATCCAAAACGGCGGAAACCTCGGGGATTCGGAGCTTCTCTCAGCATCTGTCATCGTCTTGCTACATTTTTCGCGTTTACTGCATTGCAGCAAGACGGTAGATTTTGATTCGAGAACGGCCATTGCCATCAGGGCAGGGCCAGATCGCGGACCGCATAAGCGGCCGCCAAAAAAAGGAGCATGAACATGGCTGGCCGCACGCTGACCGCGCGTCCTCGTCCCACCCCCCCGCCTGCGGAAGAAAACCCCGCGTCGCCTCCGGTTGCCGCCGGCACTTCGGCGAGCAAGGGGCAGAACCTCCAGGACCAGTTCCTGAACCTCCTTCGCAAGAACAAGACGCCGGTCACGATGTTCCTCGTGAAGGGCGTGAAGCTCCAGGGCATCGTGACCTGGTTCGACAATTTCTCGATTCTCCTGCGTCGTGACGGTCAGTCGCAGCTTGTCTACAAGCATGCGATCTCGACGATCATGCCCTCGACGCCGATCGACGCGCGTCAGTTTTCCAACGGCGCTGAAAGCACCAAGAAGACGCGTGTTCTTCAGGATGTCTTTCTGTCCAGCATCCGTAACGCCGGTGTTCAGGTCACGATGTTCCTGATCAATGGCGTCATGCTCCAGGGCCGTGTTGCCGCTTACGACCTGTTTTGCATGCTGCTGGAGCGCGAAGGCTACGTTCAGCTGGCCTACAAGCATGCGGTTTCGACGATTCAGCCCGTGACTCCGGTCGACCTTCAGGCGCATGAAGAAATCGACGAAGACTGACGAGCAAAGCTGAACCGATTTGAACGACGAACTCAAGGGCGAGGTCACGCGCGGCGCGCGTGCCCTTGTCGTCTATCCGCAAATGCGGGGTCGTGGAGACCTCGATACCGAAGCCCGTCTTGAAGAAGCGAAAGGGCTCGCCCTCGCGATCGGCCTTGTCGTGGCCGAAGCCATGGCAATTCCCATCCGCGAGCCGCGCGCCGGCACGCTCTTCGGCGAAGGCCAGATCCAGAACATCGGCGTCGCCTGCGAGCTGAACGAGGCAGAACTGATAATCGTCGACGGCTCACTGTCGGCGATCCAGCAGCGCAATCTCGAGGAAAAGCTCAAGCGCAAGGTCATCGACCGTACCGGACTGATCCTGGAGATCTTCGGTGAACGCGCCGCGACCGCGGAAGGTCGCCTCCAGGTCGAACTGGCGCACCTCGATTACCAGGCTGGTCGCCTTGTGCGCAGCTGGACTCACCTTGAACGTCAGCGCGGCGGTTTCGGCTTCCTTGGCGGCCCCGGCGAAACGCAGATCGAGGCGGACCGCCGCATGATCCGCGATCGCATGGGCAAGATCCGCCGTGAACTGGAGCAAGTCCGCCGGACACGCGGCCTGCACCGCGACCGGCGTGAAAAGGCACCTTGGCCGATTGTCGCGCTTGTGGGCTATACGAACGCAGGGAAATCGACCCTTTTCAATTATTTGACGGGCGCTCAGGTGATGGCGCAGGATCTCCTGTTCGCCACGCTGGATCCGACGATGCGGGCCATTCGATTGCCCGGCGTCGAAAAGGCGATCCTCTCGGATACCGTCGGCTTCATTTCCGACCTTCCTACCCAGCTTGTCGCGGCCTTCCGTGCGACCCTGGAGGAAGTGACGGCCGCCGATCTTATCCTGCACGTCCGTGACATCGCCAACCCCGACACCGAGGCACAGAAGCGGCAAGTGCTGGACGTACTGGCCGACCTCGGAGTGCTTGGCAGTGGCGAGAACGAAGACGGAGCAGGGGAGGCCGAGCCCGCGATCCCGATGATCGAGGTGTGGAACAAGTGGGATCTTCTCGGGCCTGAACAGGCCGAAGAGCTGCGTGAGGTGATTGCACACCGCGTTGGCGAGACGATCGTGCCGATTTCCGCGCTCACCGGCATGGGATGCGACGCGTTGCTGGAAACGGTGGGCTTGTCTCTCACCGAGGATGCAAAGCTCTACAGCTTTGTCATTCCTGCGGCAGACGGCCAGCGCCTGGCATTCCTGCATGCGCGTGGTGACGTCGTGTCCGAAGAAGATGCTGGCGAAAACGAGCAGGGGCCTCTGCTGCGGGTGCAGGTACGCCTTGCCGACCGCGAGCTAGGCCGTTTCAGCGCGCTCTGACCGCTTGACCGCCTGCCAGTAAGCCTCCTGTTCATCGAGCGAGAGCGCCGCGAAATCCAGTCCATCCCGGGCGGCAAAGGCCTCCATGGACCGGAAGCGGCGCTCGAACTTGGCATTGGCTGCGCGCAGGGCGTCTTCGGGGGCGATACCATTGAGGCGGACCAAGTTGACGGCAGCAAAAAGCAGGTCGCCGGCTTCCTCCAGGCGGTCTGCCTCGCCGGCCTCTGCGAGTTCGGCCATTTCTTCGGTAACCTTTTCCGCGGCACCGCTGGGATCGGGCCAATCGAAACCGACGCGGGCGGCGCGCTTCTGGAGCTTCTCGGCCCGCATCAACGCCGGCAGGGAGATAGCCACGCCGTCGACCGCGCTCGTTTCACCCTTGTTCGCGCGTTCCTTGGCTTTCAGCTTTTCCCAACGCTCGGTCTGGGCATCACCCGAGGTCTCTTCACCAAAGATGTGAGGATGGCGCGATTCCAGCTTGTCCGAGATTGCGGCAGCGACATCGCCAAACGCGAAGTGGCCCAGTTCTTCGGCCATGCGGGCGTGAAAAACGACCTGAAGCAGCAGGTCGCCGAGTTCTCCGCGCAGATCGACCATGTCTTCGCGCGCAATGGCGTCGGCGACCTCGTAGGCTTCTTCGATCGTGTAGGGTGCGATCGTCGCGAAATCCTGCTCGCGGTCCCATTCACAGCCTGAAACCGGATCGCGCAGCCGCGCCATGATGCCCAGAAGACGATCGATCTGGTGGTGGTACGGGGTCATGATCACCTGCGGCAAGATAGGTTGATAATATGTATTATGTTAAATTTGTGATCGCCACTATTCGAAGTCATCCCTTTAGCCGCACGCCAAAGGTCTCGATCACCAACGTCAACGTAATGATTATGAGTGCCCAGATCAGCGCCATCTTGAGGCCCTTGGCAAAGCCAAGCTCCCGAAAGCGGGAATGGCTGGATACCAGGATCAGCGCACCGATCACGGAAATGATGCCTGCGATCGTTGCGCTGTTGATCACGGTTCGATCACCATTCCATCATAACCTACCGAGACATTGTCCGGCACTTCGGCGGAAAGCGTTGCGTAGTCCATCGACTTGTCGAGATGTGTCAGAACCGCCTTGCCCACCCGGCAGACCGACGCCAGTTCCAACGCCATACCAAGATGTGCGTGCGTGGGATGCGGTTCGCGGCGAAGGCAGTCGACCACGAGCAGGTCCGCGCCATAACAGAGGTCAACCATTCCCCCGGTAATTTCGCTGAAATCTGTCGCGTAACACACTGATTTACCGTCGCAATCGAACCTAAATGCGGTGGATTCCGCCGGTCCGTGCGGCATTTGCACGTGATCAACACGGAAACCTTCGCACAGGCGCATGGTATCAAGGTTGTCGAGGCTAATCAGGGTTGGATAGCCGAACTGGCCTGCAAAGACATACCCGAAGCGCTGCCGGAGGCGCCGGACCGTTTCGGAGTTGGCAAAGCCGGGTATAGGGCCTGCGCGCCCATAGCGCAGCGGACGCATGTCATCGATGCCATGGCAATGGTCCGCATGATCATGGGTCCAGAAAACCGCATCGATGCGGTGGATGTCGTTGGCCAGAAGCTGCGCGCGCAAGTCGGTCGACGTGTCGACGAGAATGCGGCTTCCGGCATCGCTTTCCAGTAGGATCGATACGCGGGTTCGGCGATTTTTAGGCTCGTTTGGGTCGCAAAGCCCCCAATCGGCTCCGAATTCGCCGCCGAGGCGCGGGACCCCCGTCGAGGTTCCGCTACCAAGCATCACCACTTTCACGACACGGCCTTTCGATCGGCCTTGGTGAACAGCGCAAAGAAGTTGCGCGACGTAACTTCTGACAGTTCCTGCTCGCTCACGCCTCGCAGGTTCGCGACGAAACGCGCGGTGTCGGCCGTATAGGCAGGCTCGCAGCGTTTGCCGCGATGCGGGACCGGCGCAAGGAAAGGAGAGTCCGTTTCGACCAGTAGCCGATCTTCAGGAATCGTCTTAACAACCTCCTGTAAATCAGCGGCGTTCTTGAAAGTCACGATACCGGAGATCGAGATTGTGAGGCCGAGGCCCAGCACCTTGCGGCCGAAATCAGCGCTAGCCGTAAAGCAGTGGATCAGTGCCGGGAAGGCGCCCTTCCCCATTTCCTCCTCGAGAATGCGGAAGGTGTCGTCCTCCGCATCGCGCGTATGGATGATCAGCGGCAGGCCGGTGGTCCGCCCGACCTGGATATGCGTGCGGAACAGCGCCTGCTGCACGTCCCGGTCGGACTTGTCGTAATAATAGTCGAGCCCGGTTTCGCCGATGCCGATCACCTTGGGGTGCCGTGTTGCTTCGAGCAGTGCAGCTTCGCCCAGATCGGCATGCTGGTCGGCTTCATGGGGATGAATGCCGACCGAAGCCCATACGTCCGGGATACGCGCGGCCGTACCGACCACGCGATCCCATTCGCTCTGCCGCGTCGAGATGTTGAGGAACCCCTTGATCCCGGCAGCGCGGGCGCGATCCAGCACGCCCTGCTGATCCTCGACCAGGCCTTCGTATTCAAGATGGCAATGCGAATCTATAAACATCAAGCCGTTGCTTCCGTACCCTCGGGCAATTCGAGGCGGGGGAACACGCCTTCCGGCTTTTCCACCTTGAAGCCCCTTGCGGCAAGCGCGGTAAACCAGTCCGCATCGGCCAGCGACGCGTAGCCACGAGCTTCCGTGGCGATACCCATCTGGTCAAGCAACTTGTCGATCGAGTTGGGCACGACCGGACGCACCGCGATGGCGAGATCGCGCACGACGCGGAACAAGGTCATGAGCACAACTTCCATGCGCGCGGGGTCGGTCTTGCGCAGCGTCCAGGGCGCTTGCTCGTCGACATATTGGTTGCAGGCGAAGACGGCGCGCATCCAGGCTTCGAGGCCGTCGCTGAAGGCAAGATCGGTGAAGCTCTTGCGCAGGCCGGCAATACCCTCGGCGACAGCGGCAAACAGCGCCTTGTCCGCTTCAGATTCCTCGAAGCCCACCTTGATTTCGCCATCCAAGTTCTTGAAAATCATGGAAAGACTGCGCTGGGCAAGGTTGCCGAAGCTATTGGCGAGTTCGGCATTGGCTCGCGTGACAATCGCTTCTGGCGACCAGGAGCCGTCCTGACCGAAGGCCACTTCGCGCAGCAGGAAATAGCGTACAGCATCGACGCCGAAGGTTTCGGCAAGGCCGATCGGATCGGTCACGTTGCCGAGCGACTTCGATTCCTTCTGGCCGCGATTGAGCAGGAAGCCGTGGCCGTAGACCTGCTTGGGAAGCGGAAGGCCTGCGCTCATCAGGAACGCCGGCCAATAAACCGTATGGAAGCGGACGATGTCCTTGCCGATCAGGTGCAGGTCTGCCGGCCAGAACTTGGCGTAGTCGCCGCTTTCATCCGGGAAACCGAGGCCGGTGAGGTAGTTCGTCAGCGCATCGACCCAGACGTACATGACATGGTTGTCGCTGCCCGGCACCTTGATGCCCCAGTCGAAGCTGGTACGCGAAACCGAAAGATCGCGCAGGCCGCCTTCGACGAAGCGCTGGATCTCGTTGCGGCGGGTGTCGGGACGGATGAAGTCGCTCGAATTGTAAAGCTCGAGCAGTTTGTCCTGGTACTTCGACAGGCGGAAGAACCACGATTCCTCGACGGTCCATTCCACCGGCGTGCCTTGTGGGGAGAGCTTGGCGCCCCCTTCCCCTGCGACCAGTTCGGATTCGTCATAATAGGCTTCGTCGCGAACCGAGTACCAGCCTTCATACCGGTCGAGATAGAGGTCGCCGTTCGCTTCCATCCGGCGCCACAATTCCTGCGTCGCTTCGTGATGGCGTGCTTCGGTGGTGCGGATGAAGACATCGTATTCGATGTTAAGAGCAGCGCACATATCAATGAAATGCTGCGACATTTCCGTCGCTAGCTGTGCCGGCGTGATGCCGAGGTCACGTGCCTTTTGCGCCATCTTCAGGCCGTGCTCGTCGGTGCCGGTCTGGAACCGCACGTCGAAGCCTTCCGCCTTGCGGTGGCGGGCGATGACGTCGGCGGCAATGGCCTCGTAGGCATGACCGATATGCGGCTTGCCGTTGGGGTAGGAAATGGCGGTGGTGACGTAATAAGGCTCGGCCATGCGGCGTCGCAATTCCTTGCTGGAGTTTACGGGCGAGCCGCCTCTCTAGGCATCGCGGCCGATGCCAGCAAGCCGCCAATTTCCATTACGAGAAGGCCGGCATCGAAATTGTAGGTCGGTGCCTGTGCGGAAATCTGCATGAGCGTGCCATGGGCCTCGATTAGCGCGAGTTGCCGGGGGCGCGAAGCCGCAGCCAGTTCTCCCGCCACCACCGTGCGGGCCAGTTCGAGCGTCGCCAACTGACGGCCGCGCGGAGGCCTTGCCCCCATCTCGTCGGCGAGTGCCCCGCGAAGGTGGTAATCGCGATCTCCTTCGTGGAGGATCCTCAGCATCAAGTGATGGATCCCGGCGAGGTCATGCTCGACAAAGCTCAGTGCAACACCGGGCGATCCCTGCGCGGCCTCGATGGCGGTGCGGCGGATCGAGGCATCCGATTCCGGCAGTTCCCGCCGGATCACTTCATCGAGTTCGGCTTCGCTGAGCGCCGAAAAACGCAGGACCCGGCAGCGGGATCGGACAGTGGGTAGCAGCCGCCCCGGCTGGTGCGTAACCAGCAGGAAAAACGTTCCCGCCGGCGGTTCCTCCAAGGCCTTGAGCAAGGCGTTGACCGCGCTTTTCTCCAGTTCGTCGGCAGGATCGATGACGATGGCGCGGCGCTCGCCCAACGTGGGCTTGGTGGCGAGGCGACGGATCATCTCGCGAACCTGGTCCACGGAGATGCTGCGCTTGGCCTGCCAGGGCTTGCCCTCAGCCTTCTTCTTGGCCTCGTCGTCGTTCGCGGGCAATGCCTCGAGGATGTGAATATCCGGGTGGGTGGCGTGATCCGGGCGCGGGTGGCCGGGCTGGCGAACCAGTTCCGCCGCCGCTTCACGCGCGAAGGCCCGTTTGCCGAGCCCGCGTTGCCCGGCGAGTAGCCAGGCGTGATGCATGCGCTCCGAGCCTATGGCAGCAAGCCACTCGTGCCATGCCTCGCGCTGGCCGACGAATGGCAGCACCTCGCTCACGCCCCGGGACTTTCGGGCAGCAGCACCTCCAGCGCCTGCATGGCAAGCGCCCGTGTCTGTTCCGGCGATCCATTACCGTCAACGCGAACGAAGCGCATCGGCTCCTCCTCCGCAAACCGGACAAATGCGGCGTTGACGCGCGCGTGATAGGCCGCTTCACGGCCGCCGATGTGATCGCTTCCATCGACGTCGCGGAGGGACACGCGGGTGCGGGCTACTTCCGGCGACACTTCGATGAGCAGGGTGAGGTCCGGCAGCAGGCCTTCGCTGCCGATGGCATGCAAAGTGCGCAGATCCGCGTCCGACAGCCCGCCGCCGCCGCCCTGGTAGGCGCGGCTGGAATCGAGATAGCGATCGCAGATAACCCAGGCTCCGCGGGCGAGCGCCGGACGGATCAGCTTCTCGACATGGTCGGCGCGGGCGGCTGCGAACAGCAGTGCCTCGGCGCGTGCGCCCCAGCCATCGCCTTCGGCGTGCAGCAGCAAGTTGCGGATCGCCTCGGCACCGCGCGTTCCGCCCGGCTCCCGCGTGGTCACCACTTCGAGCCCGCGTGCTCGCAGGGCATCGGCAATCAGCCGCGCCTGCGTGGACTTTCCAGCCCCTTCCCCGCCTTCCAGCGCAATGAATCGTCCCGGTTTCATGCGAAGAGACTGATAAGGCCGTTCCAGAGCCTGTCCAGCGGACCGCCCACGGCAACGTCGCGCCCCGCGTAAAGAGGGACGCGGCCGGGCGCGAGACCGTCAACCTTGATTTCGAGGCTTCCGACTTCGTCCCCCTTACGGATCGGTGCCACCAGCGGCCCCTTGTAATGGACGGCGAGCGTAACCTTGCGATTGTCACCGGTGGGCTGGGTCGCATGAACCTCGCGGTTGGCGACCAGCGGCACCGAGCGGTCGGTGCCGCCCTGCACTTCGGCCTGCGCGACAGGCTGACCCTGATCGAACAGGTGCCGAGGCGTCCACGCCGAGAAGCCCCATTCAAGCAAGGCCCGCGCTGCGGCATCGCGCTGCTTGGGCAAGGGCGATGCCGCCAGCACCATCACCAGACGGCGGCCATCGCGTTCTGCGGTGCCCAGGAAGTTGTACCCTGCCTCGCGCGTGTAACCGGTCTTGATACCGTCGGCACCGGGAACCACCCCTACTGTCGGGTCATGGCTGCGCATGGCGACGTCGCGCCACATGTAGTGCTTTACCCCCGAGAATTCGCGATAGAGCGCCGGATGGCGGGTGATCATCGCGTCGGCAAGGCGAACAAGATCGCTGGCGGTGACGTAAGTGTGGCCCTCGTCCATCCAGCCATTGGGCGTATTGTAGTGGCTGCGCGACATCCCGAGGCGGCGCGCGGCGTCATTCATCTTTGCCGTCCACGCGGGAATACTGCCGGCGTAGCCTTGGGCAAGCACGATCGCGCCGTCATTGGCGGACGCTGTCATGATGCCGTGAAGGAGGTCGGTCGTGGTTGGCTGGTCCTTTTCGGTCAGGTACATCGAAGTGCCTTTGGCAAACCATTCCCGTGCGGTTTCCGGGCGCACCGAAAAGCGGCGGTCGAGCGGCAGGCGCCCCGCGTCGATTTCCTCGAAAGCCACGAATGCCGTCATCACCTTGGTGACGGAAGCCGGCAGGAATGGAATGTCCGGATGGTTCTGCACGAGTACCTGTCCCGAGCCGATATCGACCAGCAGACTGACCGGAATGCCCTGCAATTCCGCAGGCGGCGTCGGAATTGCCGCATTTGCAGGAACCCCGAGCGCGATAGCCAGTGCCGAGGTGATGAAACGGGCGGACTTAGGAAAGAACTTCAAGACGCGACTTCTCCCGGCGCGCCCTCGTGGCGGGGTGCGATGGTGCGGGGCGCGCCGTCCGATCGGCCGGTGCGCGAGATTCGCGAGTGGCTATACCGCGCGCGGTGCCACCGCTCCAGCGCTGCGGCAGCTTGTGCACCGTTTGCGAAGGAGCGGACCGGTCCTGGCCCAGTCAATCCGTCTCCGCGATCAGTCCCCGCGCTGGATCCTGGCGTCCTTGTAGCCTGCCGATTGCGCCTTGCGCAGCGCGGCTGCAGCCTGCGTGTCCGCCTGGAATGGACCGAGCCGGACACGCCAGAGCTTGCCCGCCTTGCTCACGGAGCCGCCCAGTTGCGCGGCCACCTTTCGCGCGTTGGCTTCGACGGAAAATGCCCCGACCTGCACGAAAGCGCCATCCTTGCGGGGGGCGCTGGCGGAAGGAGGAGATACCACTGCCGGTTTCGCAGTCGGCTTTTCGGTTGGTTTCGCTGCTGGCGGCGCAGAGCGGATGGGGGGCTGTGGTGCGGCAGACGTCGCGCCTGGCGCTGGCTTTGGCGTAGGTGCGGGCGAACTGACGGGGCTATCCTGAGGCAGGGGCAGCGACGTCGGCATTCTGGGCGGCGTCGAAGGCGGCGGTAGCAACGGTGACTGCTCGGCAAGCTTGCGGCGAAGCACTCCAAGCAGGCCTTCGGGCGTGGCCATGCGTTCCGGCGCGCGCGCGCCGCTGCGCAGCAGGGCCCGCTCCGCCTCGGGCGGGTTGACACGCCGGATCCGGATGGGCGTGTGCGAGCCTGGCGTGACACCAAGTTGGGCAGCGGCATCGCCGGAGAGTTCGACGAGGCTGTCGTTGACCATGGGGCCCCTGCGCTCGATGCGTACAAGGATGGTGCGGCCGGTGCCCAGCGCCGTCACTTCAGCATAGCTTGGCAGGGGCAGCGTCTTGTGCGCGGCAGTCACGCCCGTTCCCTCCCCCGTCGTGGCATAGCCTACGGCGTCGTAATTAAGCTGGTCGGCCGGCGTCCAGGTCGTTCCAGCGACCGTGAACGGTTCGCCCACTACCACTGGATAGTCGGCAGCAGGGCCGCTTGCCGCGGGTGCGGCGACGGGCGCCCTGCGCTCTTTCGCCGCGAGCGGCGAGGTAACGAGGACAATCAGCGCCGCAAGCGGCAGCGCATGGTTAACGGGCAATCTCATCTGCAAGCAACCCCACCGACAAGGCGTAGTAGTTCGAGCAGTTGTACTGGAGGATGACCCGATAATTCCCGGTTAACAGATAGGCCGAAGTTCCAGGACCGTCGGGCTGGAAGAGCGAGGCCTGCACCTGATCCCCAATCGGCCCTAGCGGCGTCACGCCAAGCGCCCGCCATTCCGCCACGCTCTTCCACTGGCCATGCCGGGCGTGGACGGCAGCACAGGTCGGCGCCGACAGTTTGGTCGCATAGCTGCTGGCCGAAAAACCCGCTGGGAGCGACGCGCGCACGCCCCAGGGTTGGCCAGGCCGCCAGCCCGCATCACGAAAATAGTTCGCGATCGACGCCAGTGTGTCGGCCGGGCTGGAAAAGATGTCACGCGTACCATTGCCGTCGCCGTCTGCAGCAAGGCGCAGGTAGACGCTGGGAAGGAACTGCGGATAGCCAAAGGCCCCTGCCCAGCTTCCCTTGAGCTTGTAGGTAGGCACCCCCTGATCGACCATCTTCATCAGTGCGATCAACTCGTTCTCGAACAGCTGCCGCCGTCGCCCTTCCCAGGCAAGCGTTGCCAGCGAACGCGCCAGATCGAAATCACCGACATAGCTGCCGAAATTGGTCTCATGGCCCCAGATCGCGAACAGCATCTTGGCCGGCACGCCGTAACGCTGTTCGATTGCGGGCAGGATCGAGGCATTCTGCGCGTAGCGGTCCCTGCCGCGCGCGATGATGCTCGGGCCGACGTGCTGCGCGATGTAGGGGGCGATCGGCGGCGGTGAGCTGCTGCGGTTGGGCTGTGCGCTGTCGAGGTCGACGACACGCTGATTGGGCGTCAAGCCGGTTAACACCTTCGCGATCGTCGGGTCGCTGACACCTTCGCGCCGAGCCCGCGCGGCGACCGACTGCAAATAGGCGTCAAACCCCTGAGCGGCGGCGCTCTGGACGACGGCCTGCGCGTGCACCGGCACGATCGGCGCGGCAGTCGCGGCTGCGGCAAGGATGGGAAGGCGCAGAAAACGAAGCTTCGAGGAAAAAGTCATCGCCGCCAAATCTTGCACAATGCAGCGCCGATGCAAATGCCCCGGCGGCATCATCCGTGGACAGTCACCGCATGCCGGCTGCACTCCGTCCCAATCTGTCCACAGTGCAACGAGCGCTCTTGCATGCTGTCAGCTTTGCGCTATGCGCGTTGCCCGCAGCAGCAATCCTGCATGGAAGAGTGGCCGAGTGGTTTAAGGCAACGGTCTTGAAAACCGTCGATGGGGCAACCTATCCGTGGGTTCGAATCCCACCTCTTCCGCCATTACCTTTTCACGGTCGAAATCCGTCCCCAACATCTTGAACGGCAAAGACAATTCAGGGGTTCGAACACCCTCATTCCAGTCGTATTCCAAATGAGTGGCCAGAACCAATTTTTGGACAATACGCTTGTCTTCAAAACTCCCGGTTTCCCATAGTTTCCAAGGGTTTCCGAGGAATTCAAAAGCGGTTCGAAAAGTTTCGTCATAGCCTCGCGCGACTGTGCCGCAGCGATTGGTCTTTTCGACCATCGCGAGCTTCTGACGCTCCAGTTCTTCAACCTTGCGCTCATACGCACCGATCACGGTTGCGCTGTCGGATTCAACGATGCGATCCAGAAAGTGAGCGACCTTCTTTTCAATCGCGGCAATCTCCAGCTTCATCGAAGCGCGAGTCTCTTTCACCTTGGCCTCCGCCTCATCCCAGCGTTTGCGGAACAGCTTGGAGACGAGAGTGAAAAGCTCTTGGCTTGGCACGAGCGCGCGAAGCAACTCTTCAAATGCGTCTTCGATCTTCGCGCGGGCTACCGACTTGCCGAATTTCTCGCAGCCCCGGTGACGACAAACGTAGTACGGGAATTTTTTGCCGTGGCGACCTGTCGAGAAATTGGCTGTCATCGGATGATGACAGCAGCCGCAGGCGGCAAAGCCGCGCATGGGAAACGCAACATTGATGTCCTGCCGGACAGGTGCATAGACCTTTCCAGTCAGGCGCTCCTGAACCCGCTCAAAGGTTTCAAGTGACACAAGGCCTTCGTGCTGCCCCTTGCGGAGCGACACGCCCATTTCCTTACTCTCGATATACCCGGCATAGATTGGGCGCGTGAGAATGCGGTTCACCTGTTCATTTGTCAGGAAGCCATGACGGCAAAGCGGAAACTCTGCATGATCTTCGAAGAACCGCTTCACCTCAGCCCGTGAATTGAAGCGTCCGCTGGCATAGCCTTCGATCCCTTCCGCAATAATAGATGCGAGTGGTTCATCACGAATAATAACACTGCCGCCGCCGGAAGCTTTTTGGTAG
This sequence comes from Novosphingobium clariflavum, assembly GCF_026420865.1. Lineage (GTDB taxonomy): Bacteria > Pseudomonadota > Alphaproteobacteria > Sphingomonadales > Sphingomonadaceae > Novosphingobium > Novosphingobium clariflavum. Next base: position 314,329 of record NZ_JAPCWC010000006.1, read on the forward strand.
CGATAACCGAAGGGCGCATTGAACACCCAGAACCCGTTCTGAAGACGAGCCTTCATTCTATTCTTGGCCTGTTCGCCATTCTTCTGACGCTGATGCTGCGAGACGCTTGCAAGCAGATGCTCCACCAGCAGACTATCGGAGTCCGTGCCAAACTCGATGGACGGAGATTCCAGCATCCCGCCCGCGCCCGCAATGTCGGCGCGGAGTTTCAGGTGCGCCTCGATCCCGCGCGCCAGACGGCTGATGTCGTCGATGATGACGACCACATTATCTTTGCGGTGCTTTTTGAGAAACGCCAGCATGGCAATCATCCCCGGACGCCCGGAGAGCGAGCCGGACATATCATCGCTGAATACCTGCACGACCTGATGACCACGATAGCCAGCGTATTCGCGGCAGCGCGTTTCCTGTGAATCCAAGCCATTACCTTCACGGGCTTGCTTCTTGGTGCTGACGCGACAGTAGATGACGGCTTTCTGGTTTGTTTTTCTGGTCATGGCGCAAATTGATCCGCTGATCGTTCGGGTTTCGTTACGCCATCGACTTCGGCGTCAACTTCCCCAAATGTACCGGATGCAAGGACTCCGCCGCAAGAGTCAGAGGCCGAAAAAGCCCGGTTTGCCCTCGCAGAAAGCGAGATTTGGACCGGACTCCAGCCAAATTCCTGATCGATGATGGAAATGATGATGTTGTCGATGAGCCGGATCAGTTCTTCCTGCCTGCCATCCGGCAGGCCGAGCGCCGCAATATCTGCGCGCAGTTCCTGCATTTCGTCCGGCGATAGCATCTTCATCAAATGACTGTCCCGCCGCCATTGGCGGCTCTCGAATGAGCAAGGTCAGTCCGATCTACAGATGCCTGTGTGACGGTCGGGGGGATTACTCTCCCCAAGCGCATTCGCTTAAATTCCTGTGGGCCTCATGTCTCCCCGATGCCCGAATATACATTTTGCGTCGAAACGCTTATGTAATAATATTACCACAACCATCGATTGATATGCAATTAAACGACAATCGGGCCGCGTGAGCCACGCGGCCCTGTCTGTTACCGGATGACCAATGCGGCTTGTGCGGGATTGGTAATGGCAAGCGCCAGCCAGAGAAGTTTCAGCCGAGGCACTACCCGACCTTGCGCAACGCGCTTCGGCATCGCCATCCCGGCCCTCAGAAAATCAGAAAGCCAGCGTTCGGATGGGTCAGCATCGGTGCGGAAGATTTCATCGACATCAATCTCCGCCACATTGATGCAGCGCCCCTTCTCGTCAATGGCAATGCCTTCGAACTCCGTGAAGACATGATTCAGGTGATCGAGAACCGAGCGCCGGGACAATCCCTTCGGGCGATAGGCCATCGAAAGGCGATGATAAGCCGAGGGCTGGGCGAGGACGGCATCGAACGGCAACCGAATGAATCCCAGATCGAAGGGATTATTGTCGTTAGCGCTAGTCGCGCAAACACAGGCGACCTTCAAAAACAGGCAGGTGCGACACGTCTCCATTTTGCTTCTCCTCACTGTTTGCTAACAAAAGGAAGATGCTGGAAAATCGGGCGGTTTTCAGCGATTTTGGTGTGACAGGCGCGTCACAGAATCATTGGCGACTTCGGGTTGACAGGTCTGACACATGCCGCGACATATCTGCGACATGGATCAGGCAAATGACATCCCGCTCTTCGACGGCACTCCGCGTTCCATCGCTGTCCTGAAAGCCGCAGCCAAAGAGTTGCAGCCATATTTATCGCTCAAAGCGCAAGCCGAGCAGATCGAAGCTTGGTCGCGTGAGAGAGCCGCAAATCTTGAGGGCTTCCGGGGCGTCAGTCTGGATCGCCGGAAGTGGCATAGGTTTGTCACCCGCGATGCCACCTACAAATCCAATGAACCCGATTTGCCGCCCGCAGCATGGGATTGGTTTTTCGAGAAGCAGCGCCACGCCATAGAGCCGCTATGGAAGACGATGCCGGACTATCACCCCGACGTGCCAAACGCGGTTGCGCCATCGCTGAACCGATTTCTGACGCCGACGCAAAAGTCTCTCGACCTGAATGCCCTCAGACTTTTGCGGGGCGACTATGCCGTTTATCGACCCTCTTTCGTCAGCCTAGACGAGATCATGGTGATGTCGATGAAATGTGGCTTCGATGACGACCCTTCGCGCTTCACCATCGACATGGCTTTCATTAACGACGATGACGAGCAAGCCGAAGAGCATGTGGATGGCTTCGCTATTCCCTATCAATCCTGCATTCTCTTTCAGGGGCGCTTGAGGGAAACGGGCGCGCCGTTCATCTTCATCATGTCGAGCCTGCCCCTTGATCCGAAGACAGGCGGCTATTCACGTGGCGATGGTACTTTATTGGTCGGCGCGAGCGGCACGCTTTCGAGCGCCTATCCGATCACGATGCGACGGGCGAACAAGCCCGTCACCTGTCGAACCTACACACCCAAGGAGTTCAAGGCAGAGTTTCGCGCCCATCGCGAGATCATGCAATTTCTTGGCCGGGGGATTGTCGGATGGCGCTAAACGCCGCGTCCTGATCCCAATTCGTTCGCCAGAGCGCGACGGGTTCGCTGTCCAGAAATACAATCTGCCGTCCCGTTTTTCGGTCGAACAGCCGAGCGATTTCGTCGGGGTTGAGCAACGCCGTCCGGTGGATGCCCTCATTTGCGGTTTCAGTCGTGCTGCTGCCCGATGAACTGCTATCGCCGTGCTGGATGCTCTCGCCGCCTGAGACGCCCTTTTGATTGGTGACTCCTTCGCTATGCCCCGTGCCGCTTGCGCCGGAGCGTGCGATAAACGGCAACAGGCCCGAACCGCCATCGCGCGCCGCTAGGCGCGAGAGGTCCGGCATTTCAGATTGCCCCTGCGAAGTGCCGTTCGATTCCGACCAGCCCGCCGTTTCCGTGCGTCCCTGACTTTTCGAAATCTGCGTCGTCGTTGCCGATGACGTGCCGCGCGTTTCGCGGATCAGCTCAATCTGCCCCATGCGCTTTGACAGCCATTCGAGCGTCGTCAGATCGGCATTGGCGAAGAACTGCAAAATCCCGGCATTGCCGAGAAAGGTTTCCCATGACTCCTTGTAGTGCCGCTTGAGCTGCCCCAAATCCTGCAAGATCGGCCAGAGCTTCACGCCGTACCCGGCCATAAGCCCCGCCGCTTTCTCGATCACTTCCAGCCGACCGAGCGCGGCAAATTCATCGAGGACGAACAGAACCGGATGGCCGCATTGCGGCTGTTCCAGCCCTTGCGCTTCCATCCGGTAGAGCATGAGGTTCAGCATCAGGCGCAGAAACCTTGCATGGGTTGGAATGAAGCGTGCGGGCAAACACAGATAAACGGACAAGCCTCCTTTGGCGGATTTCAGCTCGTCGATGTCGAGGTGATTGCCGCTTGATCCATCGAGGCAAGATTGGAGCCACGGGCTGTCTATGAATTTGGTATTGCGCCGCGCAGTCGATAGAACGCTGCCTCGCTCATTCTCGCCCATGTCGCGAACCGAGTTTGCGGCCCCTGCGATCACATCGCGGACGGCGCGATTTGCCGCGATGGAACTGGACATCTGAATCCACAGCGCATCGAACGGCGAAACCTCAACGGCCTTGTCACCTTTTTCCGCGACGCGCTCCGCATAGAGCTGATCGGCATATTCAGGATCGCCGATGGTGAGCAACTTCCGGACACGAACAAGCGAGCGGCGCGCGCCATATTCGCTTGTGGCGACATGGAGTAGCACAGCCTCGAATATCTGCCGGGCGCTTTCGACCCAGTGAATATCTTTGCCGTCTTCGCCGCCGACCATCACCGCGTCACCGATGGCGGCGGCGATGTCGATAGCGTCATCGTTCTCAGCGTCGATAAGGTCGAGCGGATTGAAGCTCATGCGCAGGCTATCCGGCACATCGGCGCTATGATGGGGATCGATCACCGCCACGCGATGACCTTCCCGCTTTGCGCGGATCACGGCGGTTCGCGTCGCATTCTCGCCCTTTGGGTCGCTCACGACGCAACTGCCCGGCCACAGGAACAGGTTAGGAATAATCGCAGATCGCCCCTTACCGGATCGGCTTCCAGCTACCGTGACGATATGACGGTCATCGCCATTGCCGACCGCCTGCCCGTGATCGCCGCGCCCGAGCCAGAACAGGCCTTCGCGCCAAGCGGTTGAAGTCTGTGACCACTTCGCCGTCCCGAGCAGGGATTGCCGAGACGGATCGTCGGGAACCCCGCGTGGAAAATCGGAGAAGATCGACACAGACACACTCCCAATAAAAATCCGGCACATCTTGCGATGCGCCGGATGGAGGCTTGGGGGATTTGGGTTGTTAGCGCGGAGAGGCGCGCGAGCCGTTGCCGCGAGTGTTCACCACGAGCGTCGCAGGATCGGGAACGCCTGCCATCAGGTTATTGATCTTCTTTGCCAGATCACCCTGCGTCAGTTCGGATGCTTCTTGGATCATACCTGCGCGAGCCTGACGCGCCTTCTCGCAGGATTGCTGATCGCCGATGGCGCAAAGCATATCGTAAACGGCAATGACCGTCGCGCGACCGCCATTCGTCTGCTGGAGCAATTGTTGGCGAAACTGTTGCGCTAAGTTTTCCATGCGGAGGCCTTCCTGCGCTATCACGTTCGTTCGCTGGTAAAGCGTCTGATACGCACCGACGAGGATTTCCTTGTCGGCCTGCACGTCGGCCAGTTCACGCTGAAAGGCGATTTCTGCCTTGGCCTGCCCAGTGCGTTCGGCTTCCGCGATCTTCGCGCGGTACTGATCTTCGGTCAGAGTCATCTCGCCCGGAGCTACGCCCATCTTCTGATTGAAGATGCCCGTTTCCGTCCGGGCTTCGATGGTTGCGAGAATGTCCGTTGGGCGGATGCCGGGCCGCAAGGCCAGCTCCCCGAGTGCCACGCCAGCGACGAGGATCAGCCCGCCACTCGCCAGTGCAGTCATGATCCGCCGCATGTGCCGTGGACCTTGAAATTCGGCACGCGGTGATGGCGATGGCGCGGACATCTTTGGAGGGGGATTGGTTTCGCCAACAGGCTTAATCGACGGGAGTTCGGGCGGATTGATTTGCAAAATCGCCTCCTATGCAAATGAAGCCGCAGGAACTCTGCGGCTTCACGAAGCGATAAGGTCCGATCAGAACCGTTCGGGGGGATAGGCGATTAGAATGGAATTTCGCCATCCAGATCACCGTCGCTTTCCGGGTCGTAATTGAGCATTTCGGGATAGTGGCGTTCCACGAAGTCATCATCATCTTCGATGCCGTTGCCCAGCAGAATGTCAGAGAGAATGCGTCCGATAGCCCATTCTTCTGTTCCCCATCCCGCGATCAGGGTCAGGTCTTCACGGACGCTTTCATCAAACCGAATTTCGAAGGTGAGATCGCCAACCTTGGTCACTTCGATCATCATCTCACTGCCTCCTTTTAATGAAGGAGGACGACCTCGCACTCAGTATAGAATTAAGCGGGGGAATAGAGTTGGCGGGAGGACATTCGCCTATGATCCAACATCGTCATTTTGCAACAAACGACTAATGAATGGTAGCCTCTGAAGATTTCTGATAATATCGTCACTCGGAAGTGATAGGTCAATTGTCACCATTCTCAGATTGTGCCCTTGGATTTTTGCGGTCTCGTCAATGTTTATTCCCATAGAAGGGTAAATTAACCAGCCTTCACAATTTTCCGAAAGCGGGTCATTTATTTTTTCTTGGCTGCGAAGGTAAGTATATAGCTGATAAAGGTGGCCCGTCTTAAATCGTTCGGTTTCAAATTTCGATTTAGCTAGAATACCCGTAAATTTGGTATCGATGATTATTCGTCGCCCAACTTGCTCGTTCTCAAGAATGATGTCGGTAATCATGATCGGCATAAAGGTTGAAAAACCACGGGATGACGATGTGATGGGCCAACTAAATTGTTTGCCCGGATAAACCCTCCAACCGTCGTCGCGCGACAATTCGCTCGCAAAGAAGTTGCTAATGGCCTTCTCGAACAGTTTCCGAAACTTGGCTTCCTCCCGCTGCGCTTTCGGGATGCTCCGCGATCCCACCGCTTCCATAGGCAGCACGAGATCGAACACGGCGCGGGCCAGAGAGACCATGAGACGGTCATCGCCTTCGTGGCGGGCGATTTGGTCTGCGGCCATTTCCGAGCGTGTCGGTTCCTTGCCTGACACGCCGACGCGCCCGAGATCATTCGCCAGCGTGCGGCAATGATGGGAAAGATCGGCATCATCGAGGATTATCGACGACAGTCTGGCGAGGGCTGCACGCACCAACCTGTTTCGGGGAGTGTCGATGGTCAGCTCATCGAAGCGGCAGGCGACTTCGCCCCGCCGAAATAGGTCTTCGGATACCGTCTTTAGGATGTCGATCCTGCCGCGAATGCGCTTCAACACCTCATTGCGACGGCGATAGCCGAAGCTAAGGTTGCGCCGCAGCCGCTTCTCGACCGCAAAACACAGCAGGCGTGCAATCAGGGATTTGAGGTCGGGAGATTCCTCGACTTCGGCCTCGAAGCGCTCGGAAAACTGGGCTAATCCCGACGCGTAGAGAAAGAGCAGCCAGACATTCCTGATCGGAATTTTGCCGACAAGGCTCTCGTCCGCGTCCGCATCGGGAATGTCGAGCGCCGCATCCAGCATCACAGCGCGTCCAGCAGCCGCCCCGTGAGCTTTCTGGCGCGGTCGGGATTGTCGTACCAATATTCTTCGAGCAGCGGCGCGATCTCGGTCGAGATAATTTGCCGCAACCATTCACGCGGATTGTCGATCTTCTCCGCCTTCGCAGGTGTTACATAGCTGTGACCGATACGGAATTGCGGTCCGAGCGAGCGGTCGCCGGCGATCTCGTCGTTCAGTTCCCCGAAAAGCCTCTGGATCAGGGCAACCGCATCATCGTCAATTCCGGCCTGTTCGCCGCACCATGATTTCCAACGGTCATTCAATCGCGGCTCAAGGGTGACGAAGGCAAATCGGCGGCGAAGTGCAAGATCGACAAGGGCGAGCGAGCGATCCGCGATGTTCATCGTGCCGATCACATAGAGATTGTCGGGGATGAAGACCCGCTCTCCCTGCACCTGCCTGTAGGCCAGCTCGATGGCCTCTTCCTTGTTCCGCTTGTCGCGCTCCAAAAGCGTCAGCATCTCGCCGAAAATCTGCGCGGGGTTGCCCCGATTGATTTCCTCGATGACCACGACAAACGGGCGGTCACGCTCGGCTCTTGCGGCCTCGACCGCTTCCAGAAACAGCCCGTCAACGAGTGACAGTTGGCCGTTTCCGTCAGGCCGCCATCCGCGCACGAAATCTTCATACGATAGCGAGGGGTGAAACTGGATCGACCGTACGCGCTTTTTCGTGACCTTGCCGTCGCGGGTTCCAATGAGTGCGTAGCCCAGCCTCTTAGCCAGCCACGTTTTGCCTGTGCCAGGCGGACCTTGCAGGATCAGGTTCTTCTTCTGCTTCAAGCGTTCCAGCGCATCGCCGAGTTCGGCATCTTCCAGAAAGCAGCCATCCGTCACGATACTGGCAAGGTCGTAGGTCTCGAATGCAGCTTCATCCCCCTCGACCTCGATGTCCTCGTCGCCGTCCTCGAAAAACGGTTCGAGCGTTGCGGTCGTCTGGGGCCGATACTTCTTCGCGAAGTATGGCACCCGCAGCCAGAATGCGTAGTCCTGCTTGTGATCGCCGAAGGTGAACTGAATGAGGCGGCGAGCCAGATCATCGGAAGCATCCGCTTCCACGACGGTGACGCGGTAGGTGTAGAAGAACCACTCCTTGGGCGGATCGAGCTTTTCCCAATCCACCTTGACGCTCTTTGCATCTTTGGAGGTTTCGGTGATGGTCCCGATGGCCTTGATCCGCATACAGGAAACGACCTGCCCCTGACTATCGAAGGGCAGGTTGTATTTCTGGGTGTAGGAGGCCTTGATCGCGATGCGGTCGCCCACCTGCATACGGCTCACATGGTCCGAGAATTTGTCGTCGTAGCCGTTCTGCCAGATACCTTCTTCGACAAACCTGTCCGTCTGGTCTTCCGTCCCGTCCCCCCAGACCGCACCGACAAACCAAAAGCGCCTGTTCGGATCGCCGAAAAGGTCGCTGTCGTCGGTGACATGGGGTGCGGGTGTGTCGTCATCGGCATCATCGCTGCCGTTTTTGACCTTGAAGCGCGATTGCACGTCCTTGAACAAGGCGAGTGCCGCGTCATGGTCGAGGTAAGTTTCACGCCCCTCCGTGGTCAGTGCCCACACGCCGCGCTTCTTGCTGTCCAGCAAGCCTGCTTTGGTGAGGTAAAAACGCGCCCAGCCGACCTTGTTCTCGAATTTGGATTGCCCGCCCTTGGTCTGCCCATGAAGTTCCTCGTCAGGCACTTCGGCACGGTCGAGCACGCCCGCATAAACTTCCTTTGCTTCCGCCGATCCGCCAAGAGCGCGGAGCGCGTCGAGAACAACGGGAAAATACCGTACGAATTTCGGACCCGCCGCCTTGCTGGCTTTCTTCTGGGGTTTCTCGGGAAAGGCGGGATCAGCTGGTGCCGTCTGCGCCCAATCGAAAGTGCGCTGCTGTTCCTCTTGCACGAATGTGTCGGGAGACGTGACACTGCGCCCGTGACGCTTCGCCGCATTCACGAACCCCTCGATTGCCCCATCTTTCATGCGTCCTGTGCGCAAACCGTCCTTATCGACGACAATGGAGGTGATAAGAGGCCAGTCCCGCACGGCAGCTTCCTGCACCAATTCTTCGAGGTGCCTGTTCATCGCATAGCGGACCTTGGACCATTCGGCGTCATGCGCTTTGGCGATGTCGCCATAACTTAAAAATTCCCGCCTTTTTGCTGCGGCGAGAATGGCTTGATAGGTCGTATTTAGATCAAGATCATCGGACATGAGAACGAGGCTATATCATCGCAACCTGCCTCAATAGGGCAAATCACAACTTATCCTGTGCCATGCGGAGATTGTCGCCCCTATTCTCCGCACCGTATGCGGAGAATGTAATTGCCCTTTGCGGAGAATATGGGCTATAATCTCCGCAAGAGGTGCGGATATTATGACATATATCCATGAGCGGCCCGAATGGCCGAAATTCGAATGGAACGCCGATGAACTGGCGGCAACGCTAGCGAATGTCCGCCATCGGCAAGGCCGACTGATAGGCCGCATGGAAGGTCTGGGCTTCTCGCTCCGCAAGGAAGCCGTCCTCCATACCCTCACCGAAGACGTTCTGAAATCCAGCGAAATCGAAGGCGAGCAACTGGATAAGGAACAGGTGCGATCCTCTATCGCGCGCCGCCTTGGCATGGACATCGCCGGATTGGTCCCAGCCGAGCGCAATGTCGAGGGTGTCGTCGAGATGATGCTAGACGCCACGCAGAATTATAGCGAGTCGCTAACAGAGGAACGCCTCTTCGCTTGGCACGCTTCCCTCTTCCCGACTGGCCGAAGCGGCATGACCAAGATCATCGTCGGCGGATGGCGCGATGATGCCAACGGTGCGATGCAGGTTGTATCTGGCCCCATCGGACGCGAGCGGGTTCATTATGAAGCTCCAGCCGCGCCGCGCCTACCCGACGAAATGGCGGCGCTTCTCGAATGGATGGAACGCGATGCCGGGATTGATCCCGTCATCAAAGCAGGCCTTGCCCATCTATGGTTTGTGACTATCCACCCATTCGAAGACGGAAACGGGCGGATAGCCCGTGCCATTGCCGACCTCTATCTGGCCCGTTCCGAGCAAAGCCAGCAAAGATTTTACAGCATGTCGTCCCAGATCAGGGCCGAGCGCAATCGCTACTACGACATGCTGGAGGCCACGCAAAAGGGTGGCCTCGACGTGACAGGATGGCTGCGATGGTTTCTGGAATGCCTCGAGCGCGCTATTGACCGGGCCGAGGAAACGCTCGCCTCAGTCATGGAAAAAGCGCGCCTGTGGGATGCCATCAAGGGGCAACCCATCAGCGAAAGACAGCGCCTTGTCATCAACAGATTGCTGGACGGCTTCGAGGGCAAGCTCACCTCTTCCAAGTGGGCGAAGCTGGCGAAATGCTCGCAGGACACAGCCGCCCGCGACATCGACGACCTTGTGAAACGCGGCATCCTTGTCCGCAGTGAAGCAGGAGGAAGAAGCACCAGCTACACGTTGGCAATGCCCGTTGGGGACGCCGAAGCCCCATAAGGCAGGAAGCGAAAGGCTCAGTTCAAAAGCAAGAAAGAACGGGCTTACGCTGACCGCAAGATGTGCGTGGTACTACCACGCCTATCTTGGGAAGGGGCGCTGCGCCCCCGTTCCATCCCCAGCAGTGGCGCGTCACTGGCATTGAGCCAGCTCCGCACCATCGGGGAGAATTCTCTCTCCCCGACCGGAGCCGCGTTGCGCTTCCTCCCCCCATATCCCAACCCTACGCGGATTGGATACCGTCAGGGCATTCGCGCCCTGAACCACGACCAAGGCGTATGCCGCCCTTGGACCCTGCACGGTGGTTTCGCCCACCGCGACGACCGAAAGGGCGTGCCTGCCCCTTGGAACCCAGCCTCTCCCCGAGAGGCCAACCGTCCGCCGATTGGATGCCCGCTAATGTGGATAGCCGCATACATGGAGCGGGTTCTAGGTGACAAATTCCGCCCCCTGATCTACCTATGGCGGTGGCGAAAATGTCGGCGATTCAGCAGACAACCCCATCAGGGAGGCCACGGAATTTGACGTAACAAGGAACCCTTAGGCGCATGAACGCTGTCGAAATCGAAGAAGCCGTATCCGACCTTGCGATTGCGCCATTCGATCCAGTCGAATTCCCGTATGCGTTCCTTGCCGCCTTCGGAAACAAAGACACTACCATCAAGCGCCTTCGGGCGGGCGCGTCGAACACGTCTGACGTTGCGGGCGGCGTCCTTCAACGCAACAACATCCATATTGCCACCTGTGCCGCTGGTCAGGTCAATGCGACCCTGAGGGCTTTGCGTGAAAGCCCGAAGACGGCCCAAGCGAAGGCGAAATTCATCCTCGCCACCGATGGCGAAACGCTACAGGCCGAAGACCTGTTTAGCGATGAGCCGCCCATCGCATGCAACTTTACCGAGTTCCCCGATCACTTTGGTTTCTTCCTGCCCTTGGCAGGTATCACCACCGTCAAACAGATCAGGGAAAGCTCGTTCGACATCAAAGCAACGGGACGCCTGAACCGCCTTTATGTAGAGCTGCTGAAAGATAACCCCGAATGGGCGAAGCCCGCCCGCCGACCGGATATGAACCACTTCATGGCCCGCCTGATCTTTTGCTTCTTTGCGGAAGATACCGACATATTCAGCGGCTCTGGGCAGTTCACTGCTACCATCGACCAGATGAG
>NZ_JAPCWC010000061.1 GCF_026420865.1 Novosphingobium clariflavum
TCGACCCCGGACGGTCTCGGCCAGTCCACCGCGCCGCTCGAGAACGCCTGATCGACCACGGGCGGCGCATATGCGTCGCCCCTTTCGCTCCCTCGACGGGGATCGCTTCGCTCCCCCCGAAGCGGTCCCCGTCTTCATTCTGGCTATTCCGCGCACAATGCGTATAATCGCCATTTCCACCGCAGGAGGATATCATGGCGACCCGCGCTGACGACGACACCGTCAACCTCACCGACTTTCACAAGTCTCCCGGCGTCTATGTCGATCAAAGCCAGACGCGGCCTGTCATTCTCACCAAGCACAAGCGTCCGTTCGCGGCCGTCGTCAGTGCCCAGTGGCTCGAACATGCCGAAGCTGCGCTCGCTGCGCTTCATGGAAACCGCCGTGTCTATTCCGAAGGAACCTTCCCCAATGACTTCGCGGCCCGTCTTGAAGCCTCGCTTCCCAGTGACGCCGAAATTGCCGCCGATCGATGGGACCACGACACCCCCGGCACCGCCGCCTCGCCCGGGTGATATCCTCAACTATGTCTATCTCTTCAGCACCGACGCCGCGGCGGGCAGGGACGAAGGCGTCAAGGAACGCCCCGTTATAGTCCTTGCCGCCGATGCCTCCGGCATCGTCGTTGCGCCCATCACCACCAAGGGCGAGATACCCGATAGCGACACCGATGCGATCCCTGAGGTTGTCGCGACCGCTATGGGTTTGCCACGCCCGCAGGAAAGCTATGTCGTTCTCAACGAAGCGAATGAGTTCGACTGGCGCGGCCACGACGTGATCGATCTCAAGAGTGGCGGCTTTCTCTACGGTAGAACCCCGCCGGGATATTTCGCAAAGATCATCCGCGCCATTCAGGCACGGCTCCTGAAGCCTCTGGACCGTCGCTAACGGGTCTCTCATGCAATCGCGATCGACAATCGCCCTCTGAAAGGAGCGGTGCCTTTCGGCACCGCCCCGACGGTTGGGATCGCAGCTGTCCGCCAACCGGCCCTGATCTCGCAATCCGGCGGCCTGTAAAGCCATCGCCACCCTGCCAGCGGAATCGCCCTGAAAGCAGCCTTCGATGGCGATCGGAACGGTGCCGGGGATGGCGGTTGCTGGCGATCGCCCTGGCAAGCGTTCCGGACGAAGGTGCCCTTGCGGCATCCGGCTTCCTCGACACGGCCGTCACGCCCGCATGTGACCGTCCTTGTTCAGCTCCGGGCTGTCGCCACCATCCCAAGGAGTCGCGACGCTGGTGGTGCGGTTGCCCCCCGCACTCCATCGCCCGGTGATACGGATGACGCACCCGACCCTGTCGGTTCACGAGACTTGTTCATCTCGAAGCCTGCGGGAACCTTGGGCTGCGACCGGCGGTCCATCCGCCGTTTCGTGTCACCTGCGCCGGGAGCCGGAACCCCGCAACCCCTTTGGCAGGGCCGTGTTGCCGCGCGTCGCGCGGCTGCCCGCACCACCCCTGCAAAAGCGGTTCCCCTCCGGTCGATCGATCCCGCCGCCTGCGCGACGGTCCCGATCGCCCTGCGGTGCGGCGCCCCGACTCCCGGCGCTCCTTAGGTGACACCGGCGGACGAACCGCCGGCCACATCCCAAGGAGGCTTCGAGATGAACAACGTGAACCTGGTCGGCCGCATCACCCGCACCCCCGAGCTGCGCGAGGTCAACCGCACCACCAGCGTCGCGACGATCTTCGTGGCGACCGATCGCCCCAAGCTGAACAAGGACGGCCACACCTACAAGGGCGAGGACGGCTTCACGGTCAAGGAAACCGAATACCACAAGGTCACCTGCTTCAACGGCCTCGCCAAGGCGATCGCCAACAACCGCCAGAAGGGCGACCTCATCGCCATCGAAGGCCGCCTCCACTACACCCGCTGGCAGGACGTCGACGGCAACGACCGCTACGGCTGCGAGATCATCGCCGACCGGGCAGAATTCTACTGACCCGAACCGCACGGGGCGGTGCCGCAAGGCACCGCCCCTGCCGCGTGCTCACTCTGACCGGCGCGCCGCCCTCGACGCGATGCTGACGCATCGCGCCTTGCGCGCGCGCCTCCGCTCGAAAAGGATCGGCATCATGACCACCCAGCGCGACATGTTCGACGGCGATCCGTTCGCGCCGGACCCCGAACCCGAAATCCCGGCACCGGCGCGCGGCAGTGACGACGGCGATGCCGTCGCCCCCACGCCGCTCGCGGTGCCGTGCGGCTTCTACGATCGCCGGAACAAGCCCTGCCGCCGTCTCGCGACCCGTCCGATCCTCATGGATGGCAAGCCCTTCGTCCATCGCGACCGGCTGCTGCTCTTTTGCCCGCGCCAATGCTGGTTCGACGACGACAGCGCAGTCGAGCCGGAGCCGGCAAACCGGATTGTCGTCCATACCGGATATGATGACGAACCGGATTTACACATCAATCCGGTAACCGACGATCACGATGACAATTTCGACCCCGACGATCCGGGTCACACCCAGATGCCCGACTACGGGGACGCCCATGACGACGGCGATAGCCACGACTACGATCCATGACCGCGTGATCCAACGCGCAGCCTCTCCGGCTGCGGCTGCGGCCGCTGTCACGGCCGCCGCTCCCTTGCATCCGGTTCGGGCGGTCTGTCCTGCCATGGTGGTTGCGAGAAGGGCGTAGAAGAAGAGGTTGGGCGTCCCGCCCTATGGGCGGGCACGCGGCTCTACTCGGCCCTGGCGGGCCTCCCGGAGCCCCCTGCGGGGTCTCCGCCCTGACGGGTGACGATCCGCTCGCTGCGCCGGGCGTCCTCCTTGGGGGCGGCGCGGGCTGGTTCGCCCTCCCGGGCTCTCTGGCGCCCGCTTTACGATGCCGTGCCTTGCGGCACGCCATCGTCGCCCGCCGTCGGTCCGACCCGGCGTGCCTGCCACAACATAATATTTTCTCTCTCTGTGATGAGGAAGTTTGGCATGCGGGGATTTGCGGGCCGTCAAGGACGAGCGGTCCCCCAATTTTCACGCACCCGACACTCCGGCTGCGCCTCCGCTTTCGGGCACGAGAAAATCGGCTCCACCGCTCGCGAGCGTTAACCGGGGTCCGTGCCGTCTGCGCGGCACGGCTTCCCGGTTAACGTCCCTGACCGCCCTGACCGCCGCATGCCGGATGAGATTCCTCACCGAGAGAAGGTGAGATTTTCAACACATGGAGGCTATCATGACCAAGTACAGCAACTTCGACGACATGGGCCGCGCGTTCAACGAGCGCCGCGTCGACACCGAAACCCGCCAGACCTACGAAGGCAGCTTCATCGAAGCCAGCGAGATGGCCAAGCTCAGCATCGTGGGAGAAGCCGAGAAGCTGGAAATGCCCGATCCCGATCAGGCAGCAGCCGCCGTCGAACAGATGCTCTCGACGATGTTCGATGTATTCCGCGACACCCGGATGGAGGAGTTCGCCGCCGACCTCGCATGGGGCTTCGTCAACAGCTTCCACATGGTGGCCAAGCGCATCGAGGGCCGGGAGGATGACGCCGCCAAGAAGCTGGGCGATCTGGTCCGCAGCTACGACCCCTCGGAGATCTACGCTGTCGAACTCGAAGAGACCCAGCTGCTCTGCCAGACACTGGAAGGGTGCGCCGAGGCGATGCGCTGCATGCGCGACCACGCCGGCGAAGTCTATCGCATCGAGACGGGCCGTCCCTTCTCGACCGTGCGCGGCAGCCGCGTCTCCTCCAAGCTCACCGCCTCGATGATCGACGGAGCCGACTATCTGGCCGCACGCGCCGCCAAGAAGCGGGAAGAGCACAACCCAACCGGGCCTGTCGTCGCCTTCTCGGGCGGCATGGAATGGCACGACCACGAGCAGCTCTTCGAACGCCTCGACCAGATCAAGCGCCGCATCCCCTCGATGGTCCTGATGACCACCGCGATGAACAAGGGAGCCGACGCCATCGCCGCAGCATGGGCGTCCTCGCGCGACGTCAAGCTGGTGCGCATGATGCTCGAGCGTCGTCACGGCAACAAGGCGGGGTTCCTGCGCAACGACCGCATCGCAAGCCTGCGTCCCGTCGAGGCAGTCGTGTGCGAAGGATCGGGCGTCCAGATCGACTTCGCCCGCAAGATGCGCACCGCTGGCGTCCCGCTGCACGTCTTCCGTCGCAACGAACAGGCACCGATGCAGCCTGCGCGCAGCCGCCGCGCCTGACGCATCTGTCGGAAGGGCTCCGGGAAACCGGGGTCCTTCCCTTTTTTTACGTCGCCCTGGGCGGCGCTTCGGGGCATCGAGCCCCATCGCGCCGCGTGGGCCTGACCTTGCGGTCGATGACGCCCATAGACGGCAGCGGCCCGGCTCGCTCGCGGCATGGCAATGCCGTCGCATTGCCGATGCACGCTACGCCTCGCCAGTGCCGATCGCACCGCGCAT
>NZ_JAPCWC010000062.1 GCF_026420865.1 Novosphingobium clariflavum
CTAGGCCGCCCAGCGTGACCCGTTCGGATGGGGCGTCGGTGTATAGCCATCTGCCCCGCTCGCATGTCGCGTTCGACTTGATCAGGCGATTGGCGAAAAACGAGTTTTCTTCCAGCGCGAGCTTACCTTGAGCGACTTTGAGGGCTTGAGAGTGGTTTCGCCCCGGCACTTCCTTGATCGTAGACACGGGGAAGTAGGTTTCGCCGTCGAAGAGGTGTGGGGTGAACTCGCGCTCAAACCGCGTAAGGGGCTTGCGCAATGCCCGTTTGAATGGTCGGTGTTCCTTCCGACCGATGCCTTCGATGTAATTCCAATACGGTGGGTAATCCAAAATTATTCTCCATACAATTAAGCCTCGCATGGTAACGGACATGCGAGGCTCAAAAGCTGTATGGATAATTCATGCCTGAATTACATACCGTATTTATGAACAACAAAGCCGTTACGCATTGATCACTTATTTATGAATGTAAAATACCGCACTCAAATCTCCGCTCGCAATAATTATCTTGCCTAAAATACTCTCCGAAGGCGTAGGGTAGGTTCGCATGCCGGAACGGGATCGGCCTCACCCCGTTGTCCGCATGATCGTCGTGCCCATTCTCGTCGGTTGCGTTCGGGCAGGGTCGTTTCCGTGAAGGCCACTTCCATCCATGGCGGCGGGGATGGCACCCGGCAGTATCGGGTCGTCGCCTGATGGATAACCCCTCATGGGTTATCCCGTCGAAGGGATCGGGGTGTCCTCGGTGACCTCGAAGTGAGATCGATCCGCTTCGATGTCATCAGGTCGGCGCGGGATATCGCAGCGAAGTCACCCCTCGGGCTGCACGCAGGATGTGCGGGCCAAATTTCACCTCGAAGCGGGATTCCTATAAGTAATATGTCATTTCCCGCTTCGAGGTGAATTTCGACACGAAACCACTACCCCCGACACCACCCAGCATCAGTCGGGTGACGCGAACCAGAAAGACCAGTTTCTACATCCCCCCTCGCGTTACGCCGACCGGGACGACTTCTTCGATTTCCATTTCCGGCGCAGGTATCGGGAGGTCTCCCGCCTGCGGGAGGCCGAGCGATGCCAAGTCGTCGGCGGCATGCGCCAGCATGCCAACGCCCGATACGGGGGGAGATCGGGGTGATCGATGTGATGGCCGACACCCCTTCCAAAACCATGCCCGGAACTCACCCACCCCAAACTCGCGGAAACTCGTTTTCCAAAACCGGGGTGGGGTCGCATTCTGGAAGCCATTCCCTGACCAGTTGATTGGGGAACGACCCGTTAATTGGCGGTGCGCTAATGACCGGCCACTATGATGGACCGCCGAACAGACATGTGGAATGACGACAACGCCATCTACGACGATGGTGAGTGGATCACTTGGACCGAGATCAACTCCCACCTCGAACGGTTGGAGTTCGAAGCCCGGTTCCCAGACCTCGAAGCCGATCTGGTGCCGATCTTCCAAAGCCTGCTCTCGACGGCGCAGGATTACTACGAACTCACCGGGCGGCACCTACAGGTCTATGGCGACCTCGGCGAACTCTATGGCGCGATCACCCACGGGTTGAAGCTGCATCGCAACTACGCGCAGGGATCGGACGGCAAGATCGGCAACGACTTTGTGGAGGTGAAGACGATCACCCCGTTCAAGAGCAACGATGTGGTGACCCTCAACCTCAAACGGAACTTCAGCAAGGTGCTGGTCGTGAAGATCGACGCCGACTTCGAAGTGCAGGGCAAGATGATCGACCGCAAGGCGCTTCCCAAGGTCAAGGGCGACAAGCTCATGCTCTCGTGGAGCCAGTTCGAGCAAACGGCCTGACCCTCACTGCCCCCAGCGGATCATCGCCTCCAACTGGTTACCCATCCCGAACAAGAGTTGGAAGCGATCCCGCGTGAGATTGGTCGCCGGATCGAAATACCCAAGCAGGCGCTCGCATTCATCAACCGCCTTCTGACGGCCATCACCCAAATCGACGATATAGCCGATGATATCGTGTGACGCGTTTCTCACTGCGGTCTTCGACATCACACCTCCTCATCGCGGGAGGGGCGTCATCTATAGATGCCTTGAGAAAATATCGAACTAAAAGAACTACTTGACGCATTCCATAACTGGAGAGACCTTTCTGGAATGACCAAACGCATCGCACTCTACACGCGCGTCTCGACCGATCAGCAGACCACCGAGAACCAGCGCCTCGAACTCCTCGCCGTCGCTGAAAGGAATGGCTGGGAAGTGGTCGCCGAGTTCACCGATCAGGGGATCAGCGGTGCCAAGGGGCGGGACCAGCGTCCCGGCTACGACGCTCTCATGAAGTCGGTTGCGCGTCGTGAGATCGACATGGTGGCGACTTGGGCCGTGGATCGCCTCGGACGCTCCCTCCAACATCTCGTCGGCTTCCTTCACGAGATCAACGCGAAGGGTGTCGATCTCTACCTGCATCAGCAGGCCCTCGATACCAGCACCCCCAGCGGGCGCGCGATGTTCGGTATGCTCAGCGTGTTCGCCGACTTCGAACGCGAGATGATCCGCAGCCGGATCATGGCTGGACTGCGCCGTTCGACGAAGAAGGCCGGTCGCAAGCCCCTCGATCCCGAGAAGGTCGCCCGGATCGAACGGGCTCTCGCCAAGGGGGGCTCGATCAATGAGACGGCGCGGAAACTGAAGGTCGGGGTCGGCACCGTCCACCGGATCAAGACTCGGATGAACGCCGCCGCCTGATCACATCGACAGGAAGCTTCTCAACCGAGATCGCGCAGCCACGCGAGGAATTGCTCCTTCGTCATCGGCTTGCTCGAAGGGGACGCCCCCGCCTGCTTGATCCGCTCGACGAAATCCGGCGACATCTCACCCCGGCAGATGGGGCAGCTATCGTCATGCTCGCCGCCGATGCAGCCTTCGCTCCGGTCGTTCTCACTCATCACATCACCCCGAGTTCGGCGGACACCCTCTCCGTCGAACTCTCATCTCCGGCTCATCCCACGCAAAATCAACGCCTTCCGACCTGTGGGTTCGAATCCCAACGCGTACATCCGAACTCACCGCTCCACTTCAGTGCGACAATCCGCTATGCCTAAACCATCGAAAAGAAACGCAATGTCGTCAGGTTTTGCGCGGATCACGGCTTCCCACCCTCTCCGCCACGACTTCCTAAGGGATTGTCGAACCACAACCTTTTGACAAAGCGTCGCTTTTCACCACCCCGGTGCGACAAAGTGGTGCGATTTCAGCTATGACATCTCGCCAATCGCATCATCAGCATGGAAATCATCACTTCCATCGGGTCGTAGGCCGTTTGCGGTGAAGAGGTTTTCCTCTGTCTCCGGCAACGCCAATTCCCATGTGCTAACAACATCCATACCTAACCGCCGCGCGAAGGCAACGAGCGCCCTATCATCAGCATAAATTCGCGTGGCGTTGTTCGTTCGAGCAATAGCGACGATTTGGCGGTCAACCTTTACCTTCTGCCATGCATCCGTTGAACCTCCACGCTTATCGCCCGCCCGAATTGCCTCGCCCGTCATGATCGCTGTTTCGATGGCCGCACGCTGGTCAAATGGCTTGACTCTAACGCGTGACAGGCGCTCCAATTCCGCCACAATTGCAGATGCCCCGGCTTCCGCCCGCACCAGAACCTCCGCTAATACCGGAGTGGGGATAATCAGCGTCCCGTTAGCACCCAACTCGGATATCATGCGTTCGACGCGATCCCGCGCTTGGACGACCGGCCTGCCCGTGCTTGGGTCGTCAGGCGGGTTGGCGGAGGGATTTACCAGCAAGCACAATGCCGTGCTATCGACCACAACGATCACTGGTCGCCATCTCCTTGATCCCGAAGTCGCGAAATATCGTGATATGCTTCAGCATCCATCAGGCGATTGTCACGAACGGCTCGAACAGCGGCCAGCGCCTCGGCAATTGGGCGATTATCGAGCACTTCAAAACGATCCACTCGAAAATCCAGCATCTTCCAGACACCATCCAACTGACGCTCAAAGCGACCATTTCCATGGAGACGCACCATGGG
>NZ_JAPCWC010000063.1 GCF_026420865.1 Novosphingobium clariflavum
CGTGGCCGAATATTGCTCCGCCGTTCTCACGCTCGTGGAGGAAATCTAAGGGGTCACGTCAACGAGGCACCGTATATTGCCCCGGATATCCATCCGAACATTGCGCAGTTCTATCGCAAGAAAGTTGAGCGACTGTCTGAAGCGCTTCATCACCCCTCTGAACGAGACGAGGCCGCCCGCGCCATTCGCGGCCTGATCGAGCGGGTCACGCTGTTTCCCGGAGCAAAACCTGGTGAGATGACTGCCACGCTTCATGGTGAGTTCGGGGCTATTATGGAATGGGCATCGCAGCACGAAACCGCCGCAAACAACTGCGGATCCGGATCCATTTGTGCGCCGATGTCGGTATCGGTGGTTGCGGGGGATCGCAACCATTACAAAGTGGGCTCATTCCTGTACGATATCGAAGCCGCTATCAGAACATCGCGCGCACACCGAAGACTGCCGAGACACCGGACACACCCTCACCCGAAGCGCGTGCTAGATTTGCCGTTCCGCCAAGCTTGCGCTCCCAATTGACGCCCACATAAGGCGCCAGCGATCGGTTACGCTCGTACCGAAGACGTGCACCCAGTTCGAGGCGCTCGAAGCCTGCCCCGACGTTCAGTGTCGGTACGTCCTGAAAGGCAAAATCCACCTCGACCTCAGGCTCGAGCACCAGTGACTGGGTGATGCGCTGGGTATAGCCCGCCTTGCCGCGCGCATGAATGTCGCCCTTGTTCGAGACGAGCAACTGGCCTTGCAATTCGAACCAGTACGGCGCCAGTCCCTCGATGCCGATCAGCGCGTAAGTGCGCTGCGGATCGGGCCGGAAATCCTGCCGCATGCCAAGCTGGAGATTGAACCACGGGTCCAGCGCGTGGCGCCAGTAGGCACCCAGTTCGATACGCTCGGCCCGCTCGCCGAATGTGCCCTCCCCCTCGCTGGCGAGCACGATCCTGTCGATATCGCCGCCGTACCACGCCTGTCCCTCCCAGCCGAAGCCGTCGCCGCTTTTGCCGGTGCGAAATTCCAGCTGGTCGACCTGAAGCGCAAAGGTGTTGAACTTCATCTCCTTCAGCATCGCCGCGCGCGAGGCCGCCATGCGGTCCGCCGCGAAAAAGCGTTCGGCAGGAAAGTCTGTCGGCACCGGCGGCGGCAAGGCATCGCCCGGTTCATCGGAGACGGTGCCTGCGGGCATGGCGTGGGCTGAGTGATCCATGCCCTTCATGTCCGGCGCGCTCATATCCATGCCGGACATGTCCATCTGCGAATGGTCCATGCTGCCATGGTCCATCCCGGCATGTTCGTCGGCCTGCGGCAGTGTGGAGCCGGTCTCTTGTGCCTGCACGGCCAAAGGGGAAGTCGCCAGCAGCAGCGAGGTGAGGACCGGGAAGAGCCGAGCCATCAGGCTTCTCCTTCCCTGCGCACCGTCACCACGCGCATCATCCCCGCATGCATGTGCAGCAGCATGTGGCAGTGGAAGGCCCAGTCGCCTTCGCCATCGGCGGTAAGATCGAACGAGGCCTTGCCGCCCGGCAGCACATTGACGGTGTGCTTGCGCGCGCGGTTCCCCGGTTCTCCACTGACCAGTTCGAAGAAATGGCCATGGATGTGGATCGGATGCGGCATCATCGTGTCGTTGATGAGATTCACGCGCACGCGCTCGCCCAGACGGAAAGGGATCGGTGCCGGGTTTTCCGACATCGTCTCACCGTCCATACTCCACATATAGCGTTCCATTGCCGCCGTCAGATGCACGTCGATCTGACGGCTCGGCACGCGCGGATCGGGATCCGGATCACGCGAGCGCAAGTCCGCGTAAGTCAGAACGCGGTGGTCGACGGCTTCCAGCCCAGTCGGCCGGTCGGCCAGACGATCCACCGGCATCGGCGAGAGCGTGGCGACGCCCGGCCCCATCTTCACGCCCGGCGCAACGGAAGGATCCCGCATCGACATCGAATGGCCGCTCATGGAACTGTTGGCCGGCTTGCTGAGGTCGATCACGCCACCCTCCCCCATGTCCATGCCGTCCATGTCCATGCCCATGTCGCGCATGGTGAGCACAGGCCGTTCACGCAGCTTCGGCGTTTCGCCAACGAGGCCCGGACGCTGGGCCAGTGTAGCGCGCACAAGCCCGGAGCGGTCGATAGCCTCGGCGATCACGCCGTAGCTCTCCGCCGCGCCGGGCTCGACGATGAAGTCGTAGGTCTCGGCAATCGCGATCTGCACTTCGTCTGTCTCGACCGGTTGCACGGGATTGCCATCCGCTGCCACCACGGTCAGCGGCAGACCGGGAATGCGGAAGTTGAAGTTGGTCATCGACGAGGCATTGATGACACGCAGGCGCACTTTCTCGCCCGGAGCAAAAAGTCCGGTCCAGTTCTCGGCATTGCCGTGGCCATTGACGAGGAAGCTGTAAGTCGATCCGGTCACGTCCGAGATATCGGTCGCGTCCATGCGCATCTGCCCCCAGGCGAGGCGGTCGGCCACCGACTGGTCCTTGCCCGCCAACAGCCCCGCAAGCGTCTGGCGCTGCCGGTTGAAGTAACCACCCATCATCTTCAGGCGCCGCATCTGCTCATGCGGATGGATCGGGCTCCAGTCCGAAAGAACCAGCACATGCTCGCGGTCGCAGGCGATAGGGTCGGGGCCGGCGGGGTCGATCACGATCGGACCGAACAGCCCTTCCGCCTCCTGCATGCCTGAATGCGAGTGATACCAGAAGGTTCCCGAGTGAGTGAGCGGGAACTCGTAGACGAACGTCTCACCCGGATCGATGCCCGGGAAGCTGACGCCCGGCACGCCGTCCATCTGGAACGGCACCAGCAATCCGTGCCAGTGAATC
>NZ_JAPCWC010000064.1 GCF_026420865.1 Novosphingobium clariflavum
GGTGTCAACGGCGGCGTAAAAGTCGTCCATTGGGCGGAGCAAAACCAGGCCACTTGATCCGGGTGTTGGCGAGCGCCGGGAGGGCGTAGCCCGAGCGGGGGTCGCCAACACCCGGATTGCCGTTTCTGTCAGGGGTTGGGACGTGCTTTGCGTGCCTGGCTCTGGGCCAGGCGATAGCTCTCGCCGTTCATCTCGAGGATGCTGACGTGGTGGGTGAGCCGGTCGAGGAGCGCGCCTGTCAGGCGCTCGGAACCGAACGTCTCGGTCCATTCGTCGAACGGCAGGTTGCTGGTGATCAGCGTCGAGCCGCGTTCGTAGCGCTGTGAGATCAGCTCGAACAGCAGTTCCGCGCCGGTTTTGGAGAGGGGCACGAACCCCAGCTCATCGATGATGAGAAGCTTATAGCCGGTCATCTGCTTGTGTAAGCGCAGTAGGCGGCGTTCGTCGCGTGCCTCCATCATCTCGCTGACCAGCGCGGAAGCAGTGATGAACCCGACCGTCAGGCCCTTCTGGCAGGCCGCCAGGCCAAGACCGATCGCGACATGGGTCTTGCCGGTCCCCGACGGGCCAAGGGCGATGACGTTCTCGCGACGGGTAATCCAGTCACAACGCGCCAGTTCGAGCACCTGCATCTTGTTGAGCTTCGGAATGGCGGCAAAGTCGAAGCTGTCGAGGCTCTTGGCGGCCGGGAACCGCGCGGCCTTGATCCGGCGCTCGACCATCCGGCGTTCCCGGTCGATCAGTTCCAGTTCGACAAGCCGAGCAAGGTAGCGGACATGATCTACGCCCTCTGCTGCGCATTGCCGGGCCAGCTTGTCATGCTCGCGCAGGAAGGTTGGCAGCTTGAGCGTCTTGAGGTGGCTGGCGAGCAGCAGTTCGGGAGCTTGGCTGCTCATGCCGCTGCTCCGCCGGTCAACAGCCGCATGTACGAGCGCGCCGATGTTGTCTCCACTCTGGCCCTGGGCAGGTAGGGATAGATCGCCATGTCCAGTCGGGGCGGGCGGCGCTCCACCCGGCATAACAGGAGATGCTTCACCGCATCGAAGCCGATCGCGCCCATATCAAGGGCCTGCTTCACCGCGCCATGCAGATCGGCCAGAGCGAAGCTCTCCAGCAGGCGCAGTACCTGCACATATTCGCGCCGGCCATGCTTGCCCATGCGCGTCTCCATCAGCCGGCGCAGCGTTGTAAATACCTCGGGCAGGTCCCAGCCCTGCAATGGTGCGGCCTGATCGAGGGCATTGATCTTCTGTTCGATCAGGGGAAGGTAATGGATCGGATCGAAGATCACATCCTCGCGCTCGTAGCTGCGCACATGGCGGGCAATGATCTCGCCCCGGCAACCGATCACCACCTCGTCGACATAGCCCCTGATCCACACCTCCTGGTGGCCGAAGCGCACCGGCACCGAGTAATCGTTGGTCCGGTAACGCACCAGCGCCTGCGATGAGACCTGGCCGCTGGTCTGGTCACAGGCCTCGAAGGGGGAAGCCGGCAGTTCCTGCATCGCCGCCAGATCGCGCCGCAGCCTCTCGCCAATCGTCTCACTCTCGCCCCGCAGCCGGTCGTTCTGCCGTTTGCGGCATTGCTCCTCGAGCCACAGGTTGAACGCCTCCCATGTCGGGAACCGGGGGATCGGCACCATGAAGTTGCGCCGGCAATAGCCGACAAGGCCTTCAACGCCGCCCTTATCGTTACCCTTGCCGGGGCGGCCGTAACGATCACGGATCAGGTAGTGCGACAGGAAGGCGCTGAACAGCCTCGCGCGCAGCCGCGTCCCGTCAGGCAGGATCTTCGAGACCAGGCAGCGGTCGTTGTCGTAGACGATCGACAGCGGCACCGCGCCGAAGAACGCAAAGGCGTGGACATGGCCGTCCATCCAGGCCTCGGCAACGGCAGCCGGATAGGCGCGTACGTAGCAGGCGTCGCTGTGCGGCAGATCGAGCACGAAGAAGTGCGCCTTCTGCTCCACCCCGCCGATCTCGACCAGAGCTTCTCCAAAATCTGCCTGCCCATGGCCGGGTGCGTGTGCCAGCGGCACGAACATCTCCCGGCTGCGCTGATCCCGATCCCGGATGTAATCCTTGATGATCGTGTAGCCTCCGGTGAAGCCATGCTCTTCGCGAAGGCGATCGAACACACGCTTCGCCGTATGGCGCTGCTTGCGCGGGACCGACCGGTCCCCATCCAGCCAGCCGTCGATGATCGGTATGAACGCTTCCAGCTTCGGTCGCCGCACCGGGGCGCTGCGACGGTAACCGGGCGGCTCGGAATACGACAGCATCTTGCGGACCGTGTCGCGCGATATGTTGAAATGCTTCGCTGCCGCCCGGGCGCTCATGCCGCCCGCGCAGGCAAGACGAACCTTCAGGTAAAGTTCCACGGTGTAAATCCCTCATCCCTCCTCGCCAGCATCGCGAAAAGGGAAAAAGTGGACGACTTTTACGCCGCCCGCAGCAGCACTTCGCCGCCGCTACCGTGGTCTAATTTTGCACCGCCGTTCTCA
>NZ_JAPCWC010000065.1 GCF_026420865.1 Novosphingobium clariflavum
TGAATCGGCGTGCAATTGGTGCCCACCTGACTCGGTGATCGGCGCCTAATCGGGGACCGCCTCCGGGTCATCTATTGTTGCTTGCGGTTGAGGCAGGCGACGAGGCGGAGGATGACGACGGTGGAGACGATAGGACGGATCAGGCGTGCATATTTCGTACAGCGGCAGTCGGTGCGGGAGATCGCGCGGCGGCTGCATGTATCGAGGAAGACGGTCAGGAAGGCGATCGAGGCTGAGGACGGCAAGTTCAATTACGATCGCACGGTTCAGCCGAAGCCCAAGCTCGGCGCCCACGTTGCCGAACTCGAGCGGTTATTGGCGGAGAACGAGCGCAAGCCGCGGCGCGAGCGGCTGACACTGATCCGGTTGTTCGAGGTGTTGCGGGCGCAAGGATATGAAGGTGGCTACGATACGGTTCGCCGCCATGCACGCCGCTGGCAGCGCGAGGAAATGGGGCGCACGGCGACCGCATTCGTGCCGCTGAGCTTCGAGCCTGGCGAGGCATACCAGTTCGACTGGAGCCATGAGATCGTGGTGCTGGCCGGTGTGACGACGACGGTAAAAGTCGCCCATGTGCGGCTGTGCCATAGCAGGATGTTCTTCGTGCGTGCCTATCCGCGTGAAACGCAGGAGATGGTGTTCGACGCGCATGCCCGAGCTTTCGCCTTCTTCGGCGGCGTGTGCACGCGCGGGATTTACGACAACATGACCACTGCGGTGGATGCGGTATTCCTGGGCAAGGAACGCAAGTTCAACCGCCGCTTCCTGCAGATGTGTAACCATTACCTGGTCGAACCAACCGCGTGCACGCCGGCGGCGGGGTGGGAGAAGGGCCAGGTCGAGAACCAGGTTGGCGTGGTGCGCGAACGCTTTTTCACGCCGCGACTGCGCTTCGCCAGCTACGACGAGCTAAATGCCTGGCTGCTCGACCGGTGCCGGGAACACGCCAATGCCCATCGCCATCCCGAGCTGCGCGATCGCACCATCGCCGACGTGTTCGAGGACGAGAAGCCGGCGTTGATGCGTATGCCGTCGGTCCCATTCGACGGCTTCCACGCTGTCGCGGCCTCGGTATCCAAGACGTTGCTCGTGCGGTTCGACTATAATAAGTACTCGGTGGCGGCGCGGGCACTCGGGAGGCCGGTCGAGGTTCACGGCTATGCCGACCGCATCGTCATCCGCCAGGGCGACGATATCGTCGCCGAACACGATCGCCGCTTCGGTCGCGAGCAGACCGTCTATGATCCCTGGCACTATGTGCCGGTTCTGGCGAAGAAGCCAGGTGCGCTGAGGAACGGCGCGCCGTTCAAGCAACTGGCCCTGCCGCCAGCACTGGAGCGCCTTCGCGGCAAGCTGAAGGGCAGCGACGATGGTGACCGGCAAATGGTCAAGATCCTGACGGCGGCCACGGTAGATGGCCTTGATGCGTTGGAAGCGGCTGCCGCCGAAGCGTTGGCCCAAGGGGTCACCAGCGCCGATGTCGTGCTCAATATCCTGGCCCGGTCCCGATCGGCGCCGATGGAGCCCAGCATCGCCACGCCGGAGCATTTGCAGCTCAAGATCGAGCCCATTGCCGATGCCGGCCGCTACGATCGGCTGCTGCCCGTGCGGAGGGCTGCATAATGATGGAGCGCCATGAGATAATCGGCCTGATGGCCGAGTTGAAGCTCGCCGGCATGCGTCACGCCTATGACGAGGTAATTGCCGATGCTCTCAAGCGCCAGCATCCCGTTCAGCACGTCGTTGGCGACCTGCTGAAGGCCGAGGTCGCCGAGAAACACGCCCGTTCCATCAAGTACCAGATGACCGCCTCCAAGCTGCCGCTTGCCCGCGAACTCGACGGCTTCGAGTTTACCGGCACGCCGATCAATGAAGGGCTGGTCCGCGACCTTGCCACAGGCGGCTTCCTCGCCAGCCAGCGCAACGCTGTGCTGGTCGGCGGCACGGGATCGGGAAAGACCCATCTCAGCATCGCCATTGCCCGCAACTGTATCCGCGGCGGTGCCCGCGTCCGGTTCTACAATACCACTGACCTGGTGAACCTGCTCGAACTGGAGACTCACCAGGGCCGGGCCGGCAAGCTTGCCGAACATCTCTCACGGCTCGACCTTCTGATCCTTGACGAACTGGGGTATCTGCCATTCGCGCGCACCGGCGGCCAGTTGCTGTTCCATCTCATCAGCCGCCTCTATGAGCGCACCTCGATCATCGTCACCAGCAACCTCGCCTTTGGCGAATGGCCCACGGTCTTCGGCGATGCCAAGATGACCACGGCCTTGCTTGACCGGCTCACGCACCATTGCGACATCATCGAAACCGGCAACGAAAGCTGGCGCTTCAAAAACCGTAGTTGAGCCCGGCTCCGGGCCAGAAAAACGACATCCGCCGTTGCGGAACGTCTTCGGGCTACGCCCTACGCCGTCCCGCAACGGCGTAAGCGCACATCAAAACTACGGTCCCCTATTGAACGCCGATCCCGGTCCCCGTTTGCGCGCCGATTGACAC
>NZ_JAPCWC010000066.1 GCF_026420865.1 Novosphingobium clariflavum
CGCAACGTGGCTGCTCACGGAATGCGATGAGGATGGACTGGCGTTTGGGCTGGCAGACCTTGGATTTGGCACACCTGAACTTGGGTATGTCAGCCTCGATGAACTCGCAGAAATCAGGATGATGGGCGGTGCCGTTGGCATCGAGCAAGACCTGTCGTTTGTCCCAACCCAATCGCTGTCAGAGTATGCGGCAGAGGCGAAGCGGCTGGGCGGCATCAAGGCCTAAGCCAACTCACTAATAGTGAAGCCCCGTAGAGCAATCTGCGGGGCTTTTCATTCAACTAAATATGTGATGACAAATTCATCACAACGCGCAGGCTTGGCGCTCATCAAGCAATACGAAGGGGTCGAATTAAAAGCCTACAAATGCCCTGCTGGCGTATGGACCATTGGCTACGGCAGAACTACGAACGTCAAAGCAGGAGATACCTGCACACAGGCTCAGGCTGATGCATGGCTGATCGCTGAGTATGACGGCTTTGAACGCAACGTGCTGGGACTGGTAAAGGTCAAACTGACAGCAAACCAGACAGGCGCTCTCGTGTCCTTTGCTTACAATGTGGGCGTTGGCGCTCTCAGAGGCTCTACGCTGCTCAGAAAGCTAAATGCAGGGGATTTTGGCGGTGCTGCTGAGCAATTCCTCGTCTGGAACAAAGCGGGCGGCAAAGTGCTGGCTGGCCTTGTGAAGCGCCGTGCCGCTGAGCGCACTTTGTTCACATCTTGACTTAACCCGCGCCGATACCGCACCCGTGAATGCGGAATATGCCTGTGGGGGAATTCGTGAAAAAATCCATCAGTGCGCTGGCACTTGCTATGCTTTCAGTCGCTACGCCTGCGACGGCGCAAAACACACTTTTGCCAGCAGGGAAGTGGTTCTGCCGAGCAAATACGCTCATCATGTGTAATGATGACGGGACATGCACTAAGCGACCTTCAAATGTCTCTGATATAGTTGATTTTACCAACGACTCGATCACCAGCCTGAATGTCGGCGGTAAAGTATCACCGCTAAAGCACGTTGACGCCCTTGGTGATACAATCGTGTTTTCAAATTGGGTTGGCAATGTGTTCACAATCGAGGAGGTTAAAAATAACGGTATTGTCAATTACCGCTTCAAGGTAATTCTTTTCTTAGGTGATCCGCTCATCCACGTCGGAACTTGCAATCCAATGTAGCCAACTGAAAGCCCGCAACTGTCGTGTCAGGAGCGGGCTTCGTTATGGGTGTTATTCAGGGTCAAAGAGGTCAGCGAGCATCCTGAAATGGGCTGCAATCTGCTTCTCCTTACCCTGTAGCGGCGCAGGCGCGATTTTAACCGCGCTGGGGTTAACGGTGAGCGGCTTCGGCCCCTGATATGCCTGTATCGCGCCGTTCGCCTGAACGTCTTTCGTCTCGCTGATGAAATTGAGGCCAATTGCTGGGCCTTGATGTTCCTGGACTTGCTGACCGCCTACGAGTTTGACGAGGAATGTAGGGGTGCCGCTGCCCTTGCTTAGCCCATAGACGCCAAGCTGCTGCACAAGGACGCCTGCGATACGCATGAAGCGGTTTATGTCTGGCTCGAACGCCAAGGGGAAAAAGACACTGACGAACTGACCGCTTTTGCGCTCTGTGTCAGCAACGAGGAAGTGCCAAGGCATCTGCTTGAGGGCATTGAGCAATTCGACCTCGTAGCGCTTCTCGTATTCAAGGACGACGCCAGTTAGGGCCTGAACGCTCTGGTTGTTGTGCTTCCCTGCTGGGTCATATGCAGTCATTGACCAATAAGCTGGAAGTGATGCGTCATGCGGCAAAAGGTCACATACGGATTGAAGTGCGGCACGTATCTCGTGTTGCTCAGCTTCAATGTCTAATGATGGTTTGATTTCAGTTGTGGCTTTGAAGCCTGTGAGTTGTGTTTTCATTTGAAAATATCCTGTTTAACAAACGCGGCAAAGCGCCTCGCTTTCAAGGATATTTATCGGCAGACGTGTTTTCGGGCGTTCTTAGCCCTGTTTCTTGTAGAAATCCCTCAGTATCTCTTCCTCAAGTTCCGTAATGAATGGCACTGGATATGGATCATTCAGCAGCTTCAAGATCGTCTCAAGGTGTTGATGGTCTTCTGGAATGCGGAATATCAGTTTGCGTATCTTCATCGCTTTATCAGCTTCCCTATGTCAGCCATGCCCTTGCTGCCTGCGATTGAGCCAAGGATGATGAACACGACGTTCCAGAAATCCTGAGGGAAAGCAGCCAGCGCGCCTGCGTATGCGAGCAGTGTGGCGGTGTTGAACCAGCCAACCACGAAGAGGACGACGAGAAGGAAGAACGCGCAAGGTCTGACCCATCTCATAATTCCGGTCGCGATGCCGTCATTGTCTGCCAGC
>NZ_JAPCWC010000067.1 GCF_026420865.1 Novosphingobium clariflavum
CCCACGGTCTCCATCGAGAAAAGCAGCCAGGATAGCCGGCACCAGTTCCGGGATTGGCACATCCGCGCCGTAGGCGGCGGCGTACATCTGCGCATAGTCCTGTAGGCTCTGATGGAGATCAGGGGTCACCATAACGGCCAGTTTCACCGGGGTTTTGTCAGGCAGCTTTGCCAGCTTGATCGTGGTCATCGGGTGTTCCCTCCTTTCCATGGCTCAAGAACAAGGTCCTGCCGCACAACCAGTCTGACCGGCGCCCCAGGCCGCACAGTGATCGTCGGCTGGATGTCGAGATTGCGCTGGGTGATCTGGTCGCCCGCTCGCGAAGCGCTGGTCTGCGCAGATTCCCGGATTGCCTGCACCAGATCGCTCTCGCCGTTGATCGATAGCTCCGTACCGACGCCAAGCAATGTCGCGATCGCCACACCTTTCAGCAGCCGCCCGGTGTGGTAGTCGACCTTGTCGACGAGACCCGCATATCCCGACGAGTCCGTCGCCGGCATGTTGTCGAGGCGCAGCGATGATCCATCGGGCATCACCAGTCGCTGCCATACGACGAGAGCCCGGCTCTGTCCGTAGGCGACGACACTGTCGTAATTCCCGATCAGCCGCGCGCCTTGCGGTATCAGCAGCACCTGCCCCGTCGCGCTGTCAAAGACGCTCTGCGTCACCTGAGCAACAACCATGCCGGGAACATCGGAATTGAGACCGGTGATCAGGCTGGCAGCTATGACACTGCCAGCCATCAGCACGTTCGGCGACGACGACCGGCTCACGCTATGGGGATTGATGTCCCCCTTCCCGTCGAACTTTTCGGCGAACTGGACCTTGCGATCCGTCGCGGACGGGTCCGGCGCAGGCGTACTGCCGCTACCGGTTGCCCCTAGCGCCGTTTGCGAAACGTCACTCATGGCCGATGTTGCCGAGCCAGGCCGAACCCCTTGGGCGAGCAACGCCGACTGGCGCGCGTTCTTGAGGTCGTCGGCACGCTTCTGCCGTTCCTGATCGATTGCAGCCCGATGCTGACTTTCGACTGCCAGATTTGCGCCCAGGTCCCGCTCCTGTGCCCGCAGGATCGGGCGCCCGAGATCACCGGGCAGTGGAGGCCCCAGCTTGGGCACATCGCCGTATCCCTTCGGCAAAGCGTTCAGCGCATCATTGGCGGCCTGTTTGCCGGGCTGGGATAGATCGCTTGGGCGCACCGTATGCCCCGTCAGCCGTGGGGACAACGCAAACCACGCGATGCCAAGAAGGGCGAAGGTGGCGGTGGCAGTGCCGCCGATAATCACCTCCTTTCTAAAACGCGTCGCGCGCGGAGGCCTGGCGCGAATGGCGAGCGTTTCTGGGTCGACCTTCTCGACCGGGCGCGCGGGAGCTTCCGCTGCAGACTCGTTTGCTGGTTGGCCATCCGGGTTCGGCTGTCGCAAGGGCTGAGCTCGTGCGCCGCCGTCCATTTCCTCGCTCATGACCGCCCCTTCCCCTTGCCGCCGCCACGCGTGATCCGCACGACCTGCTGCTTCCTGGTTCCGAGCCGCAGTTCGGCCACATCGAAGATCCGATCGACGACGTAGAACCGCCCGCGCATGCGATAATTGACCAGCTCCGCAGCACCGTCGGCGCCGATCAGGAAGAGCGGCGGCGCCTCATCGACGCCAATCGTCGCCGAAAACTCGATGAAAGTCTGGCGCCCGTCGTCGAACGCCCGCAGCGGCCGCCAGCTGGGCGCATCGCCAGTGATCTGATAGCCGAAGTACATCTGTTCAATGCCTAGCCCGGCAGCGATGGGCTTTGCCGCCTCCGCCGCCGCTTCCGCGCGCTTGACCGCGACCAGCTCATCGAGCGGATAGTTCCACGCCAGCGCCGCTATGCCGCCGGTCGGTCCGCTAGACAGCCGGAGATGATACGTCCGCTTGTCGGTGGTGATGACGAGATTGGTCGAGAGCCCTGTGCTGAAAGGCTTCACCAGAACATGCGTACGCTTGTCCTCGCCGCTTCCGCTCGTGGTATCGCCAATCACCCACCGGGCGGTGTCGCCCGCGGCGACCGCGATCAGCGCCTCGCCCGGTTGCAGGGCGATGTCGGTGATCATCCCGGGCTCAGTATAGACGTGGTAGATCGCCCCGTCCGACCAGAGGAACACCTGCCGGGCGTTGACCCACGAAGACGGCGAAGGTTCGATCGATCCACGCTGGGCGGGCGAAGCATTCGGGCTCGTCCTCACAGCATGGGTTGGCGGTAGTATCGGATGGGCGCCGACGGCAAAAGCCGCGGCAGTCAGGAGCAACGAGTTCATGGCAGGACCTCCTTGGATGTGAGGGGATCGGAA
>NZ_JAPCWC010000068.1 GCF_026420865.1 Novosphingobium clariflavum
TGTCGGTGCCGGACGTATCCTCCCCAAAAGTGCCGAATGAAAATTCCCCAGTTTGAGGTGAGCGCCAATTCGCTCTGGGGTTAACCCCAGAGCGAATTGGCATCGATCTTCACATGTCGCTCAATGCTGCCCGGGTTTGCCGGGAGGGCGCTGAGTGGTCAGACTTGAGGAAATTGTCATGATCCATGATCTGCGGCGGCAAGGACTTTCCGTGTCCGCGATCGCGCGCAAGACCGGCCTTGACCGGAAGACCGTGCGCAAGCAACTGGCCGGGGGCATCAAGCCACCGGTTTACAAATCCCGCCCGGAGCGACCGCGACAGCTGGCCCCCTTCGAACCCTATCTGCTCGAACGGATCACCCTGTACCCGGATTTGTCCGGGAAGCGGTTGCTGCGGGAGATTGCCGCCATGGGGTACAGCGGCGGCTATACGGCGGTGACCGACTATCTGCGTGCCAATCGGCCCGCCCGCATCAAACCGTTCGAGCGCCGCTTCGAGACACCTGCCGGCAGGCAGGCCCAGGTCGACTTCGCCCAATTCCGTGTCGAGTTTGCCGAGGAGCCTGGGGTCGCTAGGGTATTCTGGCTGTTCTCGATGGTCTTGGGGCACAGCCGATGGCTGTGGGGGCGGTTTTGCCCGACCCAGGATCTGCAGACCGTCATGCGCTGCCACATTGATGCGTTCGATGCCATGGGAGGGGCTCCGTGCGAGGTCCTGTACGATCGCATGAAGACCGCGGTGATCGACGAGGACGCCGAGGGCGTCGTCATCTACAACCGGTCACTGGTGGCGCTGCTGGACCACTATGGCGCCTTGCCGCGCGCATGCCGGCCGTATCGCGCAAAGACGAAGGGCAAAATCGAACGCCCCTTCCGCTATATCCGGCAGGACTTCTTCCTCGGTCGTACCTTCCGCAATGCCGACGATCTCAATGCACAGTTCCGCGACTGGCTTGATACCGTTGCCAACGTTCGCCGCCATGCCACGACCCGGCGGATCGTCGCCGAGCACTTCGCCGAGGAAACGCTGGCACTGACGGCCTTGCCGGCGTCCGCCTACAATGCAGTCCTGACCGTCGAGCGACGGGTGAGCCACGAAGGCATGGTATCGATCGGCGGCAATCTTTACTCGGTCCCCGACGCAACGCGAAAGCGGGTGGTCGAAGTCCAGAACCATCCGCGCGAAATCAGGATCTTCGAAGACCGCAAGCTGATCGCGGTGCATCCCATCCTCGACGGGCGCAACCAACGGCGCGTTGATCCAGCCCACCGGCGGCTCGCACAGGTCCGGCAGGAAAGGCCCACACCTCCCTCGGGACGTGAGATCGGACGACGTTCCCTCGGCTTCTATGAAGCGGTTGGCAAACGCTTGGCGGGCGTGGAGGGACGTCCATGAGCGAAATCATCGACAGTATCCGCGCCAGTCTCGTCGGCCTCAAAATGCCTCGTGCCCTGGAAGCCCTCGACCATACCATGCGCTGCCTCGAGCGCGGCGAGATGACCGCCCTCGAGGCCATCGACATCCTTCTGTCCCACGAACACGGCAACCGCGAAAGCCGGCGCTTCACGATGGGCGTGAAGACCTCCCGCCTCGTGCCCATGAAGACGATCGAAGGCTTCGACTTCTCGTTCCAGCCCTCGCTCGATCGAAGCCGGATCATCGCCCTTGCGCAACTCGACTTCATTGAGCGCGGCGAGGTCGTCCATCTGCTTGGCCCGCCCGGAACGGGCAAGTCGCACCTGGCAACCGCTCTCGGCGTCGAGGCAGTCCGCTCCGGAAAGCGGGTCTACAGGGCCAGCCTTGCCGAGGTCATCGACATGCTCGTGCGCGCTGAACGTGACGGGAGACTGCCGGAGCGGTTACGCTTCTTCAATCGCAACAGCCTGCTGATCGTCGACGAGATCGGATACCTGCCGGTCACTCCCGGCGGGGCCAACCTGTTCTTCCAGCTCGTTAACTCACGCTACGAAAAGGGCGCGATGATCCTGACCTCGAACCGCGGCTTCGCCGAATGGGGCGAAGTCTTCGGTGATCCCGTGGTCGCCACGGCCCTGCTGGATCGCCTGCTGCACCACGCCATCGTGATCCAGATCGAGGGCGCCAGCTACCGCCTCCGTGCCCACACCGATCTCGTCCCTGAACACACCAGGACAATCGCCACCATCACACCTCCACCCCCGCCTCGCCGGCGCGGTAGGCCGCCAAAGGAGCGCACTCTCGATCACCGTTACGGCTGATCACCGAAATCCCAGACTGGGGAATTTTAAACCGGCACTTCTGGGGATTCTTCCGTCGGCGTTGACA
>NZ_JAPCWC010000069.1 GCF_026420865.1 Novosphingobium clariflavum
TCGCCTACCGTGAAGAGTTTCGGGCGCCGGGAGGCGTACGAAAGTCTCCGAGGCACGAACCCGCGGGCCCCGATTACCGATCTATGGGTGTTTCGCTTTTTGGCGCTTCGGAACGGGCGACGAGTTGCGCTACGAGCCCCATCAACCGGCCGGCAATGGGCCGATTTCGCCGGCGGATCGACGGGGGGATAACCGTTCGATCACATGATCCAATCGGCACGGGAGCTCGGTTCTGGCCGATAAGCGCAAGGCAAGCCGGCGGCCGAAGCGAGGTTGCTGCGACCCGTGAGCGGGTTGATCCATGCCGGGTCATGCGACGCGCTCCCGGATTGGCGGGTTGGGCCTGGGCGGCGCGCGGGGCTGGCTCCAGCGTGGGAAGGTTTCGATAACGATCATGCGCCCCCCACAGCACGGGCATGGTGCACAAGTGTCGGGCTCGGCTTCGGGCTCTGGCGCCTCAGCCTCTGGCGTGACGGCAAGCAGGCGGCGGGCGAGCGCGAGATTGTCGTGGCGCGCGGCGCTGGCGAGCAGGCCGTAATGGCGGATGCGATGGAACCCGCGCGGCAGGACGTGAAGCAGGAAGCGGCGGATGAACTCGTTGGCGCTCAGGGTCATGACGCGCTGGCGATCGGGCCCATCGCGGCGATAGTCCTTGTATCGGAAGGCCACGCCCGTCTCGTCGAAGCGGAGCAGACGCGGGTTCGAGATGGCAACGCGGTGCGTGTAGCGCGACAGGTAGGCGAGCACGGCCTGCGGGCCGGCAAATGGTGGCTTGGCGTAAACGACCCAGCGCTTGCCTCGCGCGGGTCTGAGATGGCGCTGGAAGGCAGAGCGGTCCGAGAGATGGGCGATGGAGCCGAAGAAGGCGAGTTTGCCGGCATCCTGCAGCGCGTTCAGCCGGGTGAGGAACAGGCGCCGGAACAGTTTGCCCAGTACGCGCACAGGCAGAAGGAACGCCGGACGCGAGGATATCCAGCGACTTGCATCGGGCGCGATGCCGCCGCCCGGCACGATCATGTGGACATGCGGATGGTGGGTCATCGCCGATCCCCAGGTGTGCAGCACCGCGGTGATGCCGATTCGGGCGCCGAGATGCCGGGGATCGGCGGCGATGGTCAGCATCGTCTGCGCGGCCGCCTTGAACAAGAGGTCGTAGACTAGCGCCTTGTTCTGCCACGCGATGTCGGCGACCTCAGCGGGCAGCGTGAAGACGACGTGGAAGTAGCCAACCGGGAGCAGGTCTGCCTCGCGCTCCTCGAGCCAGGCGCGCGCCGCCGCCCCCTGGCACTTCGGGCAGTGCCGGTTGCGGCAGGAGTTGTAGGCGATCCGCCAATGACCGCAGTCCTGGCAGGCTTCGATGTGCCCGCCGAGGGCTGCGGTGCGACAGCTCTCGATTGCCGCCATGACCTTGAGCTGGGCCAGGCTCAGGTGCCCAGCATGGGATGTTCTGTAGGCGGGCCCGGCGCTGCGGAAGATATCGGCGACCTCGAGTGAGGTGCGCAAGGTGTTCAGCCGTCGGGCGCCACCGGCGCAGGAGCGACGATCCCGAGCTTGTCCAGCGGGCTGACCACAGCATGGACGGTGCGCGTCGCCACCTTGGTGTAGAAGGCGGTGTTCTCGAGCTTGGCATGACCGAGCAAGGTCTGGATGATCCGGATATCGATCCCGTCCTCCAGCAGATGCGTGGCAAAGCTGTGCCGCAGCGTA
The DNA here is from genome assembly GCF_026420865.1 of Novosphingobium clariflavum. Lineage (GTDB taxonomy): Bacteria > Pseudomonadota > Alphaproteobacteria > Sphingomonadales > Sphingomonadaceae > Novosphingobium > Novosphingobium clariflavum. Next base: position 1,708 of record NZ_JAPCWC010000069.1, read on the forward strand.
TGTGGGCTCACATGCTTGGCGATCCCGGCGGACTGGGCGGCCTCGACGACAACGCGGTGAAGTTGCTTGGTGCTGATCGGCTTGAGGGGATGCTGACCGGGGAACAGCCATCCGTCGCGGTGCAGCACGCCTTCGCGATGGCCCATCTTCCACCATTCGCGCAGCAGAGCGAGCAGGTCGTTGGAGAGCATGGCGTTACGGTATCGGCCGCCCTTGCCGCGTTCGACCCGCAGCAGCATGCGCTCGCTGTCGACGTCGCCCACCTTGAGCATCGACACCTCGGCGACGCGCAGGCCCGCGCCATAGGCAACCGCCAGGGCGGCATGGTGCTTGAGGCAGGTCGTCGCCTGCAGCAGGCGCGCCACTTCCTCGCGGCTGAGCACGATCGGCAACTTGCGCACCTGCTTCTCGCGGTAAAGCCGGCGCGAGAGATCCGGCCGATCCAACGTCTGCGTGAAGAAGAAGCGCAGCGCGGAAACGATGCTGTTCATCGTCGGGGGCGCCATCCCTTCTTCGCGTTGTTCGACCTGGAAACGGCGCAGATCTTCCGCCGTGGCCTTGTCGGGAGGGCGCCCCAGCCAGGCGGAGA
>NZ_JAPCWC010000007.1 GCF_026420865.1 Novosphingobium clariflavum
GTTCGCAGCTTGGTTGCGGAAGAAAACCTCAGTAGTGGCCGTGTTTTCACGGCTGGTGCCTGTGGTAACAATAGTGTCAGGAAGGTCTTCAACCTTCCTGAGCCATTCAGCACCGCGCAGTGGCGTGGAAGTTAGGATGATGCGGGGGTGACTGCCTTCACGCACGCAGTTTTGGATGTTTTGCCAGCTAATCTCGCCCTTAGGCCATTTGATAAGCTCGTCAGCATAGGCCCATGACACAGTGAGGCCTCGAATATCCTCTGGATTATCTCCCGTTCTGACAGCCGCACGTGATCCGTTGGGCCACCGCACTTCCAAATGGCGTTCGCTGTAAACGGGCTGGAAATCAGGGGGCGCAAGGGCTTGAAGGCCTGATTTGCCGGTGAAAATAGTAGACCAAAAGTCTTTGTGCGTTGCGGCGACAATGAGGCCTGTTTCACCAGCGAAGTGATAGCGGGCCATTTCATTGAGGGCTGCTGATGCAGCGTGGTTCTTGCCGAAATTTCGGGCCGTTCGCAGAAACCAAACATACCAGCCAGATTCCAGTGGTGGTATTTCCTGCTTTGGTCGCAAGGTAAAAGCTGGGTCTTGTAATTCGTAAAGAACTGCCTGATGCAATTCAGGAGAAAGCTCTAAGGCTCTGGCGATAATTTGCTGGCCTGACAGCCCCTGCTTAATGCATCCTTTTATCCATCCTTTAACTTTCTTTCGTTGTTCCAATATACTCACTCGATAGGCTTCTCCTGATCGTTATTTTCAGTTGGGTTTTGGTCTATGATCGCCCCAATGTCCGCGTATTCTGCGGCTTGAATATCGATCACATCGATTGCTTTGCTCAAGGTCTTGGCCTGAGCCAATTCCATCTTCTCAAGATGCTGGATGCGCTTCTCTTCAGCTTCATACTTTTTGAGAATGGCTTCCTCGACCTTGATCGCATTGGCTGCGCGGTCCTTGGATTTCATATCGCCATAGAGCAGTTCCATCAGCGCGATATCCAAGCTGGTTTCGACGTGCTTCTCTGCGAATTCCTCACGGCTGATGCCGTTGACGTAGACCGCTTTGATTTTCTTACGGACCGAGACGACGATATCCTCAGCCTCGTTCTTCCATGCTGCTGGGGTATGCAGGCGCACATGGGGAACGGCAGGCGTAACAGGGTCTTCCAGAATTGCGCTGATAAGCTCTCTGCCGCTTTCCTCGTCAGGAATGTACGTATGCAGGGGATCGCGCTCGTAAGGCGCTGAGAGGGGCGATTTTGGGCTGTTTCGCAGTTCACGGCGCTCAATGGCGCGGGGATCGTCTTTGTCGGTCATCCCGTATTTAGCGGACTCACTGCTTTTCTAGGACTTCGCGTTGAGCTATGCCTTTGACAAACAGAGGTGTTCTATGTCCAAGGAAGTCGAAGAAGCCGCACGGGAATTCATCGCTAATAAGCCCAATGCTCGTGCATCGAAGGCATTGAGGGCGATTCTTGAGCGCGGAACTGTAACAACACGCGAATTGAATAAAATTGGCTACGACCATCCCCCGCGCGCCATTGCTGACGCAGTGGACAATGGCATTCCCATCAAGAAAGAGATGATTAAGGCTGACGATGGGAAGCGAATGGCTCGATATAGCTTAGGGGAACCTGGCCAGTTGCGTGGTGGGCAGGCTGGACGTGCAAACTTCTCCAAGGCGTTCAAGACTAAGATCGTCAAGCACTATGGCGAAGTTGACACGATCACAGGTTGGGAAGTTTCTGGCCGTACGCTGCAAATCGATCATCGCGTTCCATATCGTGTTGGTGGCGATGCTGGAATGAAAGAGCAAGATGTTGGATCATTCATGTTGCTCAGTGGAAGCTCTCAGCGGGCTAAATCATTTTCATGCGAGAATTGTGAAAATTGGACCACAATCCACGACGAAGCGATTTGTCGCACATGCTACTGGGCATTTCCTGAGGCGTACACGCACGTTGCCATGCGCGAGGTGCGGCGCGCTGATGTGGTTTGGCAGGATGGTGAAACCAAGCAGTTTGATGCTCTTAACAAGCTGGCGCACGAGCAAGGCACGACTGTTAGCCAGCTTGTTAAAGATGCAGCGAAGAAGCTGCTAGACTAGCATCTCGTGTTGCTGAGCAGCCTGTTCTTTACCAACTCGTATGTTCACAAAGTCGGCTTCCAAATCAGATGACAGGTACAGGCTTTCGATAGTTTCGTCAGCCTTACCTGATAACGTGGCTTGGCTTGATCGGCCCGTATGAATGAATGTCTGGGTCATGCCCAAATGAGACGGGAGCGGCGGACCATAAGTCTTCTCGCCTGTTGATCCATCATATGACAGGGCGACAGATAGACCTCTTGCCAGCACTTGTTCGAGTCCTTCGACCAACCGCTCTTGTGTCATCTGCTCCGCGTAACGTAGATCGCGACCGACTGAGGTTCCCATGTATGGTGGGTCAAGATAGATAAAATCCCCTACTTGCGCGTCATGTACAGTCGTCTGCCAGTCACCTGTAACCACCTCCGTTCGCCCCTTTAGCAGCTTGCTGACGCCGTACACCTGATTAGCCATCTTGCTTGGATTCATTCCCAAGCGTCGCTTATCCACGGACTGCGTGAAATGCCCCTTGCGATTGAACCGCACGGCGTTTTTTACGCAACGACAAAGCAGATAGAGCAGGTCGACAGGATCTTCATGCTCGTTGAAGCGTGATCGCACATCGTTGAACCAATGCCCCTCTGCATCGGTCTGACCGTTCCAAACAGTCTCGTACTTTTCCGCGACATGATCGGGTTCATTGATGATGAGTGTCCAAAGCGCCGCAAGTGATGGAAGCGAGTCTCCAAGCACGATCCGCTCTGGATTGCGCATTGTCGCCGCCCAGATTGACATCGCGGCAGACCCAGCAAACGGCTCATACCAAGTGCCGATTGTCTCAGGGACGGTTTTGCCGATCGCCTCTGCCAGACGACGCTTACTGCCTTGGTACGGTATGGGGTGCGGTAGCTTGCTCATTCATCGGCCTCTTTGAACCCTATGGGTCTAGGCGGTAGCGCGTCTGCCCGCAAACTCGCAAGCCAGATGAGGAATTCATTCACACTTTGTTCTGCAATCCACCAAACGCGGGCGCCATCTTGAGGCCTGCAGACTGGGCGAGCGATACCCTAAAGGCTGAACCTTGGCGTGTGTCAGACAGGTAGTGCCTTGCCATTCCAAAGCCATGTCAACCTATGTCTTTACCATCCACCAAGATAACGATAGTCAATAAAAAACAGACAAAGCCTGACTTTACCATAGCAATCAGGCTTATTAACTGACACTCACCATGGACCATACAGCAAGAAAAAAGAAGTCAATACCATCTTTTTTGGCTAGATGGCTCGACTTTGACATATCAGACTATAGGTAGAAGATATGGAGGTCTGTCCACCCTTGATGGTGCTGAACGATGACCCAAACCACCCACAGAACCATGTCGAGCGATTAATTAGACGAAATAAAAATATATTTGTCTGATTCTGCTCGATTCGACATATCGCCAGTGTAGGCATTAATGGTGGAGGTCTGCCTTGGATATTAAGATCAGAATAATGATCTTAAACTATCGACACTATTAGTGATGGTGTTAGGTAATATATGTGGGGGTCTGCCTTCATGGTATGAGCCTGATATCCAGACAGGAAAAACCCTACGATTTCCGCCTTTCCTGATCGCTTGCCATACGCTCAGAGCGTATATACAATGGCATGGAACAGAAGCACACGATTGTCGAAACGCAGCCCTACATAAAGCAGGCAGAGCGCATTGGTCTAAGCCCCACTGAGATGGCTGCGATTAAGCTGTATCTCGCTGAGAACCCCACAGCAGGGGACATTATCAAAGGTAGTGGGGGCGTCAGGAAAGTGCGCTTCTCACGCCCAGGAACGGGCAAGAGTGGTGGGGTACGGTTGTTCACGTTCTACTGGACTATCGACGAACCGCTGTTCCTGCTTTGGGTGATCGCAAAGACGCAGCAGGCGAATGTAAGCCCTCAGTTCGTGAATGCGCTGCATGACGTGGTGAAGGAATTGAAGAATGGATAAGGAAGACGAAGAAGGCATCCTCGCTGGGCTTCGTGAGGCGGTGGACGATATCAAGGCTCGTCGTGCCGCCAAGGTGAAAGCCATCCGTGCGAAGACCCAGCTATCGCAACCTGCATTCGCTGCCCGTTACCATCTGTCCGTTCGCACGGTGCAGAATTGGGAAAGCGGAAAGTCAATCGATGGTGTCGGACAGACTTTGCTCAAGCTGATCGATCGTGATCCTTCTTTGGTTGACAAAATGCTGAATGGTCCAGCTTAGGATTTCTGCGGTTTCTTGGCTCTTTTTCTGGTCGTTTTTGGCCTTTTCTGGTCTTTTCTGGGTTGACAGGGTGGAGGAAAGAAAGGCCCAGATTCAGCCCATCCTCCTGTCTGACCGTCACCATTCAGCTTAGCAGTCACGCATTCGTTCCAACCATCTATCCGTATGGTTCGATTTCAGCGTATGTCACTTCTCGTGGCTTTTCTGCATTGGGGCATTTGAATGGGGCAGCTTCCTACCTTCGTGACGGACATTGATGGCTGGTCTGTCGTCGGTGCTATCTTTAAGTGGATCGTATTGCCTTCCACTGTTGCCAGTATCGTTTCATGGATAACTACCAATAAGAATATCGATGCTCAGCGCGAGAGATTGCGTCGTGAGTTTCAGTTAGAGTATGCCATTGAGGCAGCTATCCAGACGCTCTTATCCAGTGAAAACTATGCGATGCGTTCGTTCGATAAAATCAGGCACCATCTGTCTGGTTTTGCTGATGACGAACTGAGGCGGTATCTCATTCGCGCAGGGGCAGTCAGGTTCTCTGGCGACGGTGAAAAGGAAATGTGGGGACTGCTTGAGCGGCACAAGGGCGGCGTGTTCAAGTAGGATCGGGCTTTAGGGGAAATTGAATGTGCCATTGCGGCATCGAGTTGGATTGGTTGCCATCCGTCATCGCGTGGCTGGATAAATGGCAGACGCTCATCACTGGCTTCATGGCCCTTGGTGCGGCTTTCGTCGCCTTACAGCCTGTCAGGAAGCAACTTGCCCTCATGCGCGCCCAAAACAACGTCATGGTGCGTGAAACCATCGGGCATATGATTACCCAACTGGATCAGCATCGCGCCAGCTTGGACGAAATCACAGGCAAGACTATTAGCGAGATTTCCAGCAGCCTGTGGCACTTTGAGCAGTATGGCCCCAAGGGCATCGATGAATGGGCATCAGCTACCCACAGTTCGTTCAACACGGTGCAGGAGGGCCTAAAAGCTCTATTCATCACGGCCCACGACGTTGCAGCCGTAGAGAGCCAGAAGGAGCATTTGCTGGCAGTCTCTGCAGAACTGTCGAGTTGCCTGTGGGACATTGTTGCCCCTGTCTATGCGGTGATGTGGCCTGAGGAAAACACATGGACAGACGAGGAAAGCAAGGCGGCTGATGTGAGGGCCGTTGAGGCGCAGAAGGAACTGGAAGACAGGAACGCGGCTGTCTCGTTGGCTATACGCCAGTTGAGGGAAGCCTACGCCAATCAGCGCGCGGTGCTGGTGCGCCAGTTGCGTGTGATCGACGATGGATTGCTCAATGGCGTTGCCCTGAAAGAAACCTGATTTTCAGGGATTCTGCTGTTTTTAGGCTTATCAAACCCCCGTTTTCTGGGGCTTTTCAGGGCATTTATGGGTATGAAATCAGAGGGATTTCGCTCTCAGCTATAGTACATGGGCCTTGGTGGATCGCGGCGGGTTATCCTCTTTCGCAGGGCCATCCGCTCGTCTCTGCTCATGTTCGTTACGTCGATACCTTCGCCGTTTTGGAACGCCTTGATGCAGGTTTGTCCGTGTTGTTCAGTCTTCTTCATCGTCATCGCTACAGAAAAACCAAGCCAGTCCTTCAGGAGTATCGAGAACTGAATCACAAAAATGCAGCATGTAGTGGAAATCTGGGTCGTTCTCTGCGCGGGCTGCATACTCGGCGCTTTTGCGTTTAAAAGCCTCAAGGGATTGGTCATCGTCATTGCAAATGCAGACGGTATTGTCCTGATCCATAGCGATCATTGCGCTGTCTTTGGCCTTTAGTAGTCGGATTATCAGGGCTTCGCAGTCCTTTTCCTCTTGTGTCATTTCAGGTTCATTGTCGTTCATTCGATAAGGTTCTCCTTAATTCAGTTAGCATGGCATTGTGCAGTTTAAGCGTCATTTCGTATAGCGTAGATGTAAGTCTATTAATTGCAGTCAAATGATGATCCTCGCAGCGATTAAGTCCGCTTCTGTGTTGAAGGTTATGCAGAGTATGTCTCTGTCATCGTTCGTATAGCCAAACTCGAATTGCAGGCCGTTCGCTTTCAGGGCCAGATATGCGTCTATGAAAGCGTCTGCTGTAAGCGTGATGCTGAGGTCTATCACAGGAGCAACCTCGCTGCTGTGAGGTCTATTTCACTCTTGAATGCGATGACGGCCTTTGATTCTGCGCCGCCATATGAATGGGCGACTGCTTCGAATGACACCATCATGTGGTCGATTTCATGCACAGCGAGCATTCTGGAATAGTAATTTAATCCTATTACGATGCCATCCAATGTGAACGATGCTTCAAATGGATAATCGCGAAGGCGTTCTTCAAAATCGCCGCTCTCTTTCAATTTGGGTTGGGTCATAGGAGCAACCTCGCTGCTGTGAGGTCGGTTTCTGTGGCGAAATATATGCGGCCGTAGATACGGTGGAAGCCGCGTTTCCAAGGTCCAGCGTTCACCACATCAATACGGGCGATCTTGATTCCGAAAGGTTCAAACTGACTGGCCCACCATTGAGTGAACCCATTAATCTGCGTCTGGGGCGATGCTTCGCCCTCAAGCGCAGCGCCAATAGGCTTCTCGATGTAATCAGCTTCATAGACATTGTTCATTGCTTCTTCCCCCAAACCTGCTGGCGTAGTCCCTGCTGTTTCTCCTCGTTCTGGATCAGCTTCGTGATGCGGCCCTGTATGTTTTTCAGGACTTCGCGGGTCTTGGTGACACCGTTGATCGCCATTGAGACGCGGCCCATCACCAGCTTGAGGTATTTCGTCTGGCGTTCGATGGCTCTGGTGTTGCGCTCGATCTTCTCAGCGAGGTTCGCCAAAGATCGTTCGTGGCTGTCGATTGCGCGCCTGTGTTCAATCCAGAGGCGCTGTTTGCTCTGGCGAACGATCTTGCCCACGTATGTCTGTGAGAAGCCTACTTCCTTGGCGATGGCCGTCAGGGGCTTTCCCTCTGCGGCAAGCTGCTCAATGCGCTGTTTCTCTTCCGCTGTCGCTTTGCGGTATTCTGGGGTGTCGGTCATTTCGTCCCCCTGCAAATCTCGTCGTTAGACAGAAGGAGGCCTATCGTTTGGGAAGCTCTGTAAATCATACCTTTACGGGCTTCGCGGGCGGAATGATCTGCGCTGCTTTCGGCGATGTAGCTCTGTAGAAATATGACCGCGATGAGGCCTGCAATTGCCCCCAGCAGAATAGGACAATCCATCTTACTCGCCCTCCTTGGTGTTGAGGTTGAGCGTGAAGGACCGTACTAATTTCTCTGCTGCCACATTACAGGCGTCTTGCTGTTCCTTGATCTTGCGGATCAATTCCGCTTCCGCCTTTTTGGCTTCTTCCTCGCGGTAAACTACCAGCGCCAGCACTTCCTCAAGGAGTTCAATGCGCTGCTCTAAATCCGTTACCGCCTTTTCTAATCTATCCATTCCCATGCTTAGTTCCTCTTTTAGCATCCAAATGTATTTATACATTCGTGCCAAAAAGGTGCCTTAGGTGCCTGAATGGTATCGACTTCAGGCTTATTCACCAGCAGACGACTGACATAGGCAGTTGGAGTTGGTTAGATGAAGGCAGTAATTCACAGCGAAGCAGAACGCGCACTTATCTTAGAGCGCATCAAAGGTCATAATCCTGAGAAGGCAAAAGCGCTTTTGCAGCTTTCATGGGCAACTGGCTTGCGCTGCGCTGAGATTGCAGGCTTGCTTGTTACGGATATTGTCTACTCAGATAATCCCAAGCTGGTTGTCCGCGCATCTATCTCCAAAACGGGAGAGGCACGAGAAATCCCGCTGTCTGAAACTGCCCTGCAAGCAATCATCATTCTCGCAGAAACGCGCCTGTCAGGGCATTTGGTGCTTGGGCGTCAGGATAAGCCATATACCCCGCATTCACTCAGCGAGCGCTTTAAGAAGCTCTACCAGAGCGCTGGAATTAAGGGCAGCACGTATAGCGGGCGTCGTGGGCTTGCAACGCGCCTCGTAGATCAGGGCGCACCACTCCCTGTTGTCCAGCGTATCCTTGGACATAAAAACCTCACAAGCACCATGCATTATATCGGTGTAACAGATAGCATGGTTAGCAAGTGGATGCAGAAAGCAGCTTGACCGTTTGATCGACCTATATATCAGCTTGATACCAACGACGCAGAAGGAGTTTAGAAAATGGCACTCAACTGGAAAGCAGCCCTCAAGCCCGTCTCGCAGAGCAAGGAATTCAAGCCGGGCAATGCGGGTGGTATGTCTGCATCTGCGCGCACTGCCGCTGGCATGGACAAGGCGCTTGCAGCCTACAAGGGCGGCAACAAGGACGTAAAGCGCGCTACCATCATCAAGAAGGGCGATGAAGTGAAGTTCAGCGTCCGCTACGCCAATCAGGCGCTCAAGCTGGACGGCAAGGACGGCGAATTCGTCGTGCCCGCTGACAAGTTCGAGGAAATCTACGGCGCCATCAAGGCCGCTGTCCTCGCTGGTGAGTTCGACAGCCAGCTTGCCCCGCTGGAAGCCAACAGCAAGCAGCGTGGCGCTAAGATGGTCGCTGCTAAAGCCGCCAAAAAGTAAGCTGTAACAGCCTCAGAACGCAAAAAGCCCGTCGCTGTTATCAGCGGCGGGTTTTTCGTTTCACTATCTGCAAATGAGATAGGCGGTCTTGTCTGACTCAGAGGCAAAGCGTCGTGCGTGAAGCCATATTCCAAACTGAGCACCTGACTTCATGGTTTTGCCTGCGACGAAGTGACCGTTTTTGCGGTCATAGATGAACGCAGTCATGTCTGGGGCGATGATTACATCATCTTCTTTCACGTCACCGCCGATGTACGTGGTCGTACGTTGCCAAGATTGTTGAGCGTGATCGCTAACTGGCTCGACGAGCCATTCATTACCAAGTGCGACTGTTAGTGCGTCTGCAAGCTGCTTTTCGCGTTGTGTGTATAGAGGCATGACTTTGCTTGCGACTTTGATTGACCCATCAGTGAGGGTCATAACGACAGGCTGAGTTAGGTGGCGGAATGGCCTCTGCTTTTGCCAAGGCGGATTTGGAACGTCCGCTTGTTGGAGGCTGCGAATTAAAGGAACCATCCACGCGACTGTGTTTGCGAGGGTTGGAAGTGAAGTAGTGGACATTTATTCTCCTTTGATTTGAACGCACTTCCCCATCACGCAAAGGCATGTCTGCGTGTGGGTTGGTGCTAAGTTGTTAGTGATTGCTGCTGTTAAGCAGATTTCAGGTTAGCGTCGTTTGTCGCCAACTCACTTCTAGTGTGTTGGGAAGCCCCACAGCAAGCGTGGGGGTCAGTGCTGATTACTGATCTTCCTCATCCTGCGCAGGGATTGCGGCTGCGATCTTTTTTTCCTCCGCGATTGCTTTGTTCGCGCGACCGATCGCGTGCCTTTCGTAGTCGCTGGCCTCCCATGCATCATAGCCCACGATCAACATACGATCCCCCGCGATCTTGAAAACTGCCCTGCCATACTGGACTGCGGATGGCAGCTTTTCAGGCTTTGCAACGTCGAACACATCATCGCACAAGTCCGCGTTCTCACCGCGCTCAATCAGCTTGTTTCGCGCATTGATCTGTCGTGGTGTCTTTGTCTGCGGAGTAGGCTTGTTTTTCTGACTGTGTGCTCGGTATCGCGTTTCAAGAGCAATGATCCCTTTCAGTGTCTTGCCTGATGACTTCACCACATACTCGTATTCTGCAATATATTGTGGAACATCAGCGACGCGAACCTTGTCGATTTCCAGAAGTGCTAAAACGCAGCCATACTTTTCGGCAGAGCGGTCGCGCTTATAAGCTAGTCCATCTTCTGCATTTTCACTGACACTCTCCCATTCTCCGTAAAGCAGGGCAGTGATGGCATTCCACTTATTATAGCGACCTTTGTGAAGCAGGTTATATCCGTGGACATTCAGGTCATGCTCTAAGAGAACTTCGCGCAGGAAGGTCGCGTTGTAGATGCTGGCGAAACAGGTCAGGCCAAATGCATATGCTTCTGCAAGCTGGTTATAGAGTATCGTTCGGCTTGCAACTTTCAGCTTCGTGATTGCTTGGTCGTCAGCAGCGAGAGACTTCTTTTTGAACGCTGCCACCAACTCCATGATCCGCTCAGCGGAAATCGGGTTCATTCCGTTGGAGACGTCTTCTTTGAGAAGTCCAAAGCGCTTTGAAGCGTAGGTCACTTCTACCCCGTTCTCCGCTCCCTCAGTTTCATAATCAAACAGTCTAGGGTCGGCGTCGAAGCGGGTAGTAAGGTAGTGTTCGCTGATATCTGACATTTTCGTATCTCCTTTTTGACGCGGCACCGTGCGGCGTCGTGAGATATTGATACGGCAGGGTTGGCCTGATACGTGATTGCCAAGATCATTTTGAGTGATTGGGCCAACCCCCGAATGTCAGAAAACCCCCTGTCAATCCTGAGTGAAGACGCGAAGTGGTTCCAGCTATGGGGGTGGTATCTCAGGGCCAGCACAAGCTACGGAAGAGCGCGGTTTTACAGGTCTGGCACCAGTTTCCTTGGCGATGACCTGCCTGCTGACTTCGACGATGTTGTGAGGGTTTTTGACGCCCTTGGCAGCGTCAGAGATATGTCGATGTTGAAATGGTGGCGGACGGTTGCCATCCCGCAATTCGGTGTTTCAGCAGACCGCCCAAAGGTAACGAGCCTTGGGTCAATACGGTATTACGACGAGGACGATCATTTTTCGCGCCTACGGAGCAGCGTCAGGGACTATTTGCAGGAGGAATGGCTGGATCAGATCCAGCCAACCAGCATTATCGCTTCCATCCCTATAGGCTTGCCCAAGGCACAGATCATGAAGCAGCTATCCGCGATGATCGACGAATTGGCGGCGACTGAGGCTGAAAGCGGAATGGACACCATGACAGGCGATGCGCCCTTCAAACTGAACAGGTCGTCCAAGCTGCATTACGACAGCGCCGTTCGTTATCTCAAGTGCATCTACGTGAAGTCTGCCTATCCTAAGATGACGCTATGGCAGGTTGGGGCAAAGGCTGGCCTAAGTGCAGCACACAGGAACCTAAAAGCAACGGACAAGCCAACCGCCAGTAACGCAGATGATCGCACCAAACTCAAGGAACTGACAAGCCGTGCTTTGCTGCGCGGGCAGATGATCGCAGAAAACGCAGCAAGGGGCATCTTCCCCAGCTACGCCAAGTGCGAACATGCAATGCCGATGGATTACGCAGCAATCTATCGACGGCGCTTCAAGTTCTTCACCCGCTTTGGGATCGAAGAGTGATATCTATATCCGCTGCTCAGCTTCCAACATTACACCATCAGCATCAAACCAATACCATTCCTTATCGCTGATCCATATTCTCGCCGTATTAGTTGCCTCAACATCAACGCGATTAATCAGCCTCTTTAAAGCTGCGTTGACCTGACATCTGGTGGCAATCCGCTCGTCCTCATCACTACTAGTGAGTTTTGTTTGTAATGACATAATCATCTCGCCGTCATCTGCGCTGCTAGGCTTTGATTCCTCTAGTGCCAGTTTTTTGACCAACGAATCAATTTGCTCTGTCTGCTCCGCAATTACCTTTTCAAGCTCTCCTGCGCGCTGAATGAACGTCAATGCCCCGCCAGCTTCAATGGCGCTGACGATGTTGTCTAGCTTGCCCTGTGACGCCGCCCGCAGGCGTTCCATTTCAGCTATCTGCTGGCGCATACCTACGACAGTGTGGTTGACCGTCTTCTGTTGCACGATGCTTGGCAGCAGCCCTTCAAGGATCGTTTTTTCCAACGGCTCGTAAGGAAGCTGTGTGGAGTTCGTGCAGTCGTGCTTGCGGCGCGCTCCATCGCATTGGAGGTAACTCGTCACCTTGCGGTGATAAGTCCGCACTTCCCCGCTCTTGGTCACATATTGGCTTGTATCAGCCCCCTTGCGGATAAATCTGACCGGCGATCCGCATTCCTCACACTTTGCGATGCCGCTGAGCAGATTGTTGGCTGTGAACCTCGTTGGTCCACCAGAGCGCGCTTTGCCTGCTCTCACTGATTGCGCTTGGTTGAATTTGTCCGCGTTAACGGCCTGTGGGAAATAGTGCGCGTTGAGCAATTCGCCCGTGTCGTCACGACCCTCGTATTTTTCACCCAAACAGGCGCGCCACTGTAACAGCTTGTGGATATAGGTTTCGCCCCACCCACGTTTGTTGTCCCTGTAGCTGACACACCACGTTGGCTCGTTGCGGCCATTAAGCTGCTTGACGATTTTGGTGACGCCTAGGCCGCTGACGTAGAGGTCGAAAATCTCATTGAGCAAGCTGACACGGTATTCGTTCAAGGTCATCATCTTGGTGACTGGATCGACGTCAATCCAAGCAGGCGTTCCTGTGATGACCTCTTTGTGTGAGGTGGTGCGGATTTCCTCGCGCTTCTTTGCCCAATTGGCGTTCGAGCGTTTGCTCTTTTTTAGGCTCTCTTCGTGGGCAAGCTGGCCTTTGATGATGATGGAAAACAAATCCATCATGTCCGTGTCATCGCCAGCCTTGTAGACGTGGCTATCGTGCCAAGTGGCTACGCTCACCCCGTTTTCGTTGAGCATCCAGATAAGCTGGGCGGCAGCTTTCGCACCTTGGCGGCTCAGGCGGTCGATATTTTCGACACACAGGACTGTGGGGGTATCTTTGAAAGCACCAGAACGCGCTTTCGCCTCAAATTCGTGGAGTGCAGCGCCTTCTAAGCGATTGCCACCGTGAAAGGCAGAACGTCCTTCGTCTTTTAGCTCGCGATCAACGCTATGGTCCCAGCCCATGCGCTCTACATAATCGCGACCGTAGGTTAGCTGGCGCTCGATTGAGTAGCCATCTGCTTGCTTATCCGTCGAAAAACGGCAGTAAATCCACGCCTGAATATGCGCCTCCACACCTTCAGCACTCCCTACGTTTTTTGGGGAGAACTCTCAATAGCGTGTCCACCCGGTGCTGTTCCCACAGCCCCCCGCCATCCCGAAAGGTATCGATGCCGCTTTCGGCGCTTACGCCTGCTCCGGTGAGGATGACGATGTTGCGGATGTCCTTCATCCCGGCCATGAGACCAGCCTTCAACGGAGACGGCAAGTGGCACGAATCGGAATTATCGGCAGCGCGGGACGCATGGGGCAGGCCATCGCAGAGGCCATCACGGCGGCAGGCGAAGAACTGTCCGGCGGCATCGGCCGCGATGGCGACCTTGGCGCGCTGGCCGCACATTCGGACGTGTTGATCGACTTCTCCAGCCCCACGGCGCTCGAAGCCAACCTCGATGCCGCGGTGGACGCGGGCATTCCCATCGTTGTCGGCACCACCGGCCTTGAGGAACGCCACCACTGGCTGATCGATGCCGCCGCGCAGCACATTCCCGTGCTCCAGACGGGCAACACCTCGCTGGGCGTCACCCTGCTCGCCCACCTCGTGCGCGAAGCCGCCAGCAAGCTGGGCGAGGACTGGGATATCGAGATCGTCGAGACCCACCACCGCATGAAGGTGGACTCCCCCTCCGGCACCGCGCTGCTGCTGGGCGACGCTGCCGCCAAGGGCCGCGAGGTCAGCCTGTCCGACACTGCCGTGCGCGGCCGCGACGGCATCACCGGCAAGCGCGAGGCGGGCACCATCGGTTTCGCGGCGCTGCGCGGCGGCACCGTGGCGGGTGACCACACCGTGCACTTCCTTGGCGACAACGAGCGTCTCTCGTTCTCGCACCTCGCCGAAAACCGCACGATCTTTGCCAAGGGCGCGGTCAAGGCGGCGCAGTGGCTGAAGGACAAGCACGCCGGCCGCTACACGATGCCCGAGGTGCTCGACCTTTGAACAAGGCCGCGATCTTCGAATTCTTCCGCCGTCTCGCCGAGCTCAACCCCTCGCCCGAGACGGAGCTGGAATTCGGCAACAATTACCAGCTCCTCGTCGCCGTGGTGCTTTCCGCGCAGTCGACCGACGTCGGCGTCAACAAGGCTACGCGGGCGCTGTTCCGCGAGGTCACGACGCCCGCGCAGATGGTCGAACTGGGCGAAGAGGGCCTGAAGGAGCACATCAAGACCATCGGCCTGTTCAATTCCAAGGCCAAGAACGTCATCGCCCTCTCCGAGATCCTGGTCGAGCGCTACGGCGGCGAAGTGCCGGAAGACCGCGACGCGCTGGTCGAACTGCCCGGCGTCGGCCGCAAGACCGCCAACGTGGTGATGAACTGCGCCTTCGGAGCGGAGACCTTCGCGGTGGACACCCATATCTTCCGCGTCGGCAACCGCACCGGGATCGCCAAGGGCAAGACCCCGCTGGCGGTCGAGAAGCAGCTGGAAAAGCGCGTGCCGCAGCCCTTCCGGGTGGGATCGCACCACTGGATGATCCTGCACGGCCGCTACATCTGCAAGGCCCGCACGCCCGAATGCTGGCGCTGCCCGGTGGTTGACTTGTGTGACTACAAGGACAAGGTTCTGGACAAGGGTGCGAAGAAAGCCGCCTGACACGGGCGGCTGATCGGGAGTTTGCCCAATGGCTGACCGTCGTTTCGCTCTGCTGCTGTCACCGCTGGCGCTGGCCGCCTGCTCCGATCACGAACCCGCCGCGCCGCCTGCGGTCAGCCCCGCCGCCGAAGCGATCGGTCCCGCGCAGGACTGCCTGCCGCTCAGCCAGTTCTCCAACACGCGTATCCGTGACGACAGGACCATCGATTTCATCGGCGGGGCAGGCAACCGCGTGTGGCGGGTGACGCTGCCGAACCGCTGCTCCGGGCTCAGGTCGGCGGACAGCTTTACTTACGAGACCTCGCTGTCGCAGCTTTGCCGGCAGGACATCATCTATCCGTTGGTGCGGGTGGGAACTGGCTTCCAGCGCGGCGGTGGGTGCGGCCTGGCACCGTTTACGCCAGTGAAACTGAAGCAGTAGAAAAGAGAAGTCCTGGGGCCCTTCGACAAGCTCAGGAGATCCCCCAGACCCTCGGAGCGTCTTCGTAGCGCCCTGCCTATCCCGTAGCGCGCTCCTTGCGGCGCAGCCATTAAGTCTCCCGACGCCACCATAGGGGTGCAGGGGGGCTATGCTCCCCTGCTTTTCCCTTCAATCTTCGTATTGAACCGGATCGATATTCAGCCCGGCGCGACCGTCCGAGGAAGTATGCGCCGGCGCCTTGGGCATTTCCTCGTCCGGATCGACCAGCGGCTGGAGCATGCCTTCGCTGCGGGTGATGACGGCCGTCGCCACCGCGTTGCCCACCACGTTGGTGGCCGAGCGGCCCATGTCGAGGAAAGTGTCGACGCCCAGCAGCAGCGCGATGCCTTCGACCGGCAGGCCGAACTGCGAGAGCGTTGCCGCGATCACCACGAGGCTGGCGCGCGGCACGCCGGCGATGCCCTTCGAACTGACCATCAGCGTCAGCAGCATCAGGATCTGCGTGCCGATGGGCACGTGGATGCCATAAGCCTGCGCGATGAAGATCGACGCGAAGCTCATGTAGATCATCGAGCCGTCGAGATTGAAGCTGTAGCCCAGCGGCAGGATGAAGCCCGAAATGCGGCGCGGCACACCGAAGCGGTCAAGCTGCTCGAACAGCTTGGGCAGGCTCGCTTCCGAGGATGCGGTCGAGAACGAGAGCAGCAGCGGCTCGCGGATGTAGCGGAACAGGGTGACGATCCGCCCGCGCAGGAATGCGCCGCCGACCAGGAACAGCAGCACCCAGAGCAGCAGCATCGCGAAGTAGAACTCGCTGACGAGCACGCCGTACGTAACGACAATGCCGAGGCCCTGCTTGGCAATCACGCTGGCGAGCGCGCCGAACACCGCGAACGGCGCAAAGCGCATCACGTAGTCGGTGATCTGCAGCATCAGTTCGGACAGCGCCTCGCTCACCTTGACGATGATCGCGCCCTTTTCGCCGATGGCGGTCAGGCCGACGCCGACGAAGACCGAAAAGACGAGGATCTGCAGGATGTTGTTCTGCGCCATCGCATCGACGGCGCTGCTCGGGAAGATTTCGAGGATGAAGTGACGCAGCGTCAGCTCACCCATTTCCAGCTTGCCGAGGTCCGAACCGGTGGTGAGGCCCGCGCCGACGCCCGGCTTGAACAGGTTCACCAGCACCAGGCCGAGGCCCAGCGAGATCAGGCTGGCGGTGATGAACCAGCCCAGCGCCTTGCCGCCGATCCGGCCGAGCGCGGCGCTGTCACCCATGCCGGCGATGCCGGTGACGATCGTCGCGAAGACCAGCGGCGCGATGATCATCTTGATCAGCTTCAGGAAGACGTCGGGCAGCAGCTTGAAGTAGTCGGCCCACTGCCCAAGCCGCGGATCGGCTCCCGGAATGGTCGCATGCAGCAGCCAGCCCACGGCGATGCCCAGCACCATGCCGATAATGATATAAAGCGTCAGCCGCCGACCCATGCCCACCTCGTTATGAAATTGCGGCGGACACTAACAGCGCGTGCCCCCCGGTCAACGCCGGGAGCGGCGGTTTTCTTGCGATTTTACGCGAAAATCAGCCGGGTCGGCGTTGATTGAAAATCCGCCGAAGGCGGATTTTGACGGCACCGGCCCGCTCCCCCCACCCGACCACCTGCGAGTGTATCCTGATGGGTGGTCGGGTGGGGGGAGCGAGCCGGTGCCGTTCCAAAATGCCCAGACGGGCATTTTCCGGTCAGACGGACAGCGCCGCTTCGGTGACCCGGCGATAGATCTTCACCAGCGCTTCCAGATCTGCAATCGCCACCGCCTCGTCGCGCTTGTGCATGGTCGCGTTGCACAGGCCGAACTCGATGACCGGCGACAGGTCCTTGAGGAAGCGCGCGTCGGACGTGCCGCCGCTGGTCGAAAGCTCCGGCTCGACGCCGGTCTCGGCACGGATGGCGCCGGCCAGCAGGGCGGAGAAATCGCCCGGTTCGGTCAGGAACGCCTCGCCCGAGATCACCGGACGGGCGCTGCCGCCGTGGCGCTCGGCAATCTCGGTGACCCGCGCCGCGAGGCTTTCGCCGGTATGCAGGTCGTTGAAGCGGATCGAGATGCGCGCCGAGGCCTTGGCCGGGATCACGTTGGTAGCGGGGTTGCCGACCGTGAGGTCGGTCACTTCGAGATTGCTGGCCTGGAACCAGTCGGTCCCCTCGTCGAGCAGCAGCGCATCGAGTTCGGCAAGCATCGCCACCAGCCGGGGAATCGGGTTATCGGCAAGGTGCGGGTAGGCGACATGGCCCTGCACGCCCGCAACCTCCAGCCAGATGTTCACCGACCCGCGGCGGCCGATCTTCATCATGTCGCCCAGGCGGTGCACCGAAGTCGGCTCGCCGACGAGGCAGAGGTCGGGAATTTCGCCCACCGCGCGCATGTGCTCGATCAGCGCGAGGGTGCCGTAGCGGGCCGGACCTTCCTCGTCGCCGGTGATGACAAAGCTGATCGTCCCTGCCTCGGCCGGGATCTGCGCGGCGGCGGCAACCATCGCCGCGATCGAGCCCTTCATGTCGACCGCGCCGCGACCGTAGAGCAGTTCGCCCCTCACTTCGGGAGCAAAGGCCCCGCTCGACCAGCCCTCGCCCGGCGGCACCACGTCGAGGTGCCCGGCAAAGGCGAAGTGGCGCGAGCCCTCCGGGCCCTTGCGAATGGCAAAGAGGTTCTCGACCGGGCCGTCCGGCGCCTCGCCCGAAATCGCCCGGTGCACGGCAAAGCCCAGCGGCGCCAGCTGCGCCTCCAGGCAATCGAACACCATGCCGGTGGCCGGGGTGACGCTGGGGCAGGCGATCAGCGCTTCGGCAAGCGCGACGACATCGGTGGTGGACTGCACGGTCTCGGTCATGGCGCCGCCATTGCACAGGTCCGCGCGCATGACCATAGGGCGCGCAACCGGCACGCCCCACGACCCAGGATCAGCCCAGCGCTTCGTCGAGCATCTTGGCCAGACGCAGGCCGGCCTGCTGGATGCGCTTGTCGACGATCGGGATCGAGGCTTCGATGGCAGCCTCGCTCCAGGTTGCCTTCACGTCGCCCTCCTTCACGTCACAGGGCAATTTACCGCCATAGGCCGCCGGATAGATCACGTCGCGGCTGATCTCCCACGATTCGCGCGCCCAGTCCTCGGTCTTGCCGGTGGTGAGGCGGGCCTTTTCCTCGGCGGAATAGCGGCGCACCAGCGGCGGGTTCGCCGCGGTGATGGCGCGTTCGGCGAGCAGCCCGTCCCACACGGAGTGGAGGTTGAAGCCGGTGGCCTCGCCGTAGCCGGTCTCGACCTTGTTGGCGCCCTGATCGTGGTTTTCGCCGACATGAAGCGGCTGGTGCACGTCCCCCACGAAATGGGTGACGAAGATCAAGGCCTCGAGCCGCAGCGCGGTCGCCAGCTTGCGGTCGGCCAGCAGGCGTTCGTTGCGATCGATCTGCGCGGTCACGCAGTTGCCGTCGCGGCATTCGGTCTTGAGGTCGAACACGCCGCAGACCGGCTGATCGTGGTAGTGCCAGGACGAGGTGAAGGCGAAGCGCCAGCGCTCGTCCTTGTTCTTGATGCAATCCGGCCAGGTGGCGGCATCCTGCAGCGTGCGGGCGCTGCATTCGGGGGTATCGAGCTCGCCCTGGTGGCGCAGCAGCGCGGCGATCTGCGCGCGCGTGTTCGGCTTGATGTTCTCCAGCGCGATCGCCGCGACGGTACGGTGGCCGAGCGCGCCCCAGGCCATGGCCGGGGTGGCGAGCGTGGCGGCGGCAAGCCCGGCCATGGCGGCCAGCGTCGTCATCGTCTTTTTCATGGAACTCACTTCACCGGTGCTTCGAACTGCTCGATCACCCATTCCTCGGTCTGGGCGGCGTGGATCCACTGCTGCATCCATTCATGCTCCCACACCGCCTGCATATAGGCCTGCGCGAAGCCGGGCACGCCGATGCCATAAGTCAGGAAGCGGCTGACGATCGGCGCATAGAACACGTCGGCGGCGCTGAAGGTGCCGAACAGGAACGGCCCGCCGCCGCCAAAACGGGCGCGCGCCTCGGCCCAGAGCGTCAGCACGCGCACGATGTCGGCGCGCACGTCATCGCCCAGCGTCACGCCTTCCACCCGCATGCGGACATTCATCGGACAGGCCCGGCGCAGCGCAAAGAAGCTGGAATGCATCTCGGCGACCATCGAGCGCGCCATGGCCCGGGCGTCATCGGCCTTGGGCCAGAAGCGGTCGCGGCCCACCTTGTCGGCCAGGTATTCGACAATCGCCATGCTGTCCCAGACAACGGCATCGCCGTCCCACAGGATCGGCACTTTGCCATGGCTGGGCGCCAGATCGTTGGAAGCGCGCTGCGAATCCCATTCGTCGCCATAGAGCGGAACGGTGATCTCGTCGAAATGCAGGCCGGACTGCTTGCACGCCAGCCAGCCGCGCAGCGACCAGCTGGAATAGTTCTTGTTGCCGATGATCAGCTTCACTTACGCGGATTCCCCATAGGTCCCAGTGCGAGGTGCAGGTTGGGGACCTATCGGTTCAGGCGCAACAAGTCGAGAATGAACGGAGGGTGTTTTGTTCGGCCTGACGGCCCAAAAGCGGCACCGCCCGCAAGCGCGTCACGGATGTGACGAGCATGCCCCTCAAAACAGCCGCGTGATCTCGTAGAACAGCGCGCCGACCACGGCGCTCGCCGGGATCGTCACCACCCAGGCCACGATCACCCGGCTCGCCACCGACCAGCGCACGGCGCTGGCACGGCGGGCGGCACCGGTGCCCACCACCGAACCGGTGATCGCATGGGTCGTCGAGACCGGGATACCCATGGCGCTGGCGCCGAACACCACGATCGAACCCGCCGTCGAAGCGCAGAAACCCGAGTGGTGGTTGAGCTTGGTGAGCTTGGAGCCCATCGTCTTGATGATCTTCCAGCCGCCCGAGAGCGTACCGATGGAGATCGCCGTATAGCAGGCGAGCACGACCCATTCGGGGACGTGGAAGCCGCCCTGAAGATGGCCGGTGGAATAAAGCAGCACCGCGATGATGCCCATCGTCTTCTGCGCGTCGTTGCCGCCGTGGCTGATCGAATAGGCGGCAGACGAGAACAGGTGCAGCGTCTTGAACACGCTGTTCGACTGGCGCGGCGTGGTGCCCTTGAACAGCCACGAGGTCACCAGCATCATGGCCATCGCGATCACGAAGCCCAGGACCGGCGAGGCGACGATGGCGATCACCGTCTTGAAGGTGCCTTCCGATTCGACCACGCCGGGTCCGGCCGCGGCGATGCCGGCACCGAGCAGGCCGCCGATCAGCGCATGGCTGGACGAGGAGGGAATGCCCTTGATCCAGGTCAGCACGTTCCAGAACATCGCGCCGACCAGCGCGCCGAACACCACGGCAGGCGTCACCGCGTCCTTGTCGATGATGCCCTTGCCCACCGTCTCGGCGACGTGGAGGCCCATGATCCAGTAGGCGGCAAAGTTGCCGAACGCGGCGAACAGCACCGCGAGGACCGGCGAGAGCAGGCGCGTGGCGACGACCGTGGCAATGGCGTTGGCCGCGTCATGCAACCCGTTCAGGAAGTCGAACGCGAGGGCGAGCGCGACGAGGCCGATCAGCAGCGGCAGGGCAAGCGAGTGGTCCATGGGGGGAGCAGCCCGTCAGGCGTGATCGATGACGAGACCGTCGATCTCGTTGGCGACGTCCTCGAACCGGTCGACCACGCGTTCGAGACGCTTGAACATCTCCTGGCGGACGATGAAGTGCAGCGCGTCGCCCGTCTTGCCGTTGGGGCCCGTGTCTTCCTTGAACACGCGCTTGAGGCCGCGGGCGTGGATCTCGTCGGCATGGCCTTCCATGCGCACCAGGCGCTCGGTCAGTTCGTGCAGGCGGTGGCCATTGTCGGCGATCTTGCGCAGCAGCGGCATGATCTCGGCGGTGAGGCGCGCGGCGTCGACGATGATCGCGGCCATGTCGCGCATCTCGGGCTCGAACTCGCTGACCTCGTAAAGGTTCACGGCGCCGGCCACCTGCTGCATCTCGTCGATGGCATCGTCCATCGTGGTGATGAGGCTGGTGATCGCCGAACGGTCGAACGGCGTCAGGAAGGTGCGGCGCACGGTCTGCAGCACTTCGCGGGTGATGTTGTCCGCGTCGTGTTCGCGTTCCTCGATCTCGCGAATGTGCTGCGCGCGGCCGGGGCCGCCCTGCGCCAGACGCGCCAGCGCGTCGGCACCGGCAACAAGCGTCGCGGCCTGCTGTTCGAACAGATCGAAGAAATTGCCCTGCTGCGGAAGCAGCTTCTGGAACCAGGCAAACATTGTATTGATCCCTGTCTTGTCGGCCATCCGGTCAGCCATCGCGCCGATCAGGCGCGCGGGGCTGGCCGCGGCGCGGAACTCGCGCGCACCGAAGGATCGGATCAGCGCGCGAAGATCCTCTTCGTCGACCGCCTTAGCGGCGTCGGCGAGCGAGAACCAGCGGCGTTCGCGCTGGTGCTGTTCGTCCCACGAGTCAAGCTCTTCGGTGACGGCGAACGGAAATACGTCGACATCCGCCCAGACCGAGGCGCCCGAGGCGCGCTGCTTGCGATAGCGGTACGAGCCCAGCGGAACCGGACAGGCGGCGCCCAGTACGCCTGCCTCTTCTTCCGCTTCGGCAGCGGCGGCGGCGTGGGGCAGCAGGCCCTTCATCAGCCCGCCCTTGGGAATGACCCAGCGGCGCGTGCTGCGTGAGGTGATCAGCAGGATCTGGATCGGTGCATCGACCGCGGGGCCGATTGTACGATAGGGAAGAACGGCGATCTGGCGCATGGCGAGTCTCCTTTCTTCTCTGACGCGCGACCGCGTGCCCCTAGGGGAAGCTGCCTCGTCACGCAATCGTCACATTGATGGTTTCCCGGGGCCTGCCGCCGGCGGACCGCCCGACAATCGCACTGCACAGGCCGATGATGACAGCCCATTGCGATATTTTCATGACGGCGGTGCCGCCCGAAATCGGCTCAAATCCCTCAGGAAAAAGAAAAAACGACGGAAAGGCCATGCCATTGCGGCAGCCTTCCTGTCGTTCGATTTCCCGATCCAGCGAAAGATGCGATTCGGTGGAAAAGGCCCGGCGCGGCGCGCCGGAGCCCGGTCAGATCAGCGAATCGGCATATACCGCGGCACGCAGCTCGGCGATGCCCATGCCCTTTTCCGACGAGGTGATGTGCACTTCGGGGTAGGCCGCCGGGTGCTTGCGCGCCTCGGCGATGGTCTCGGCGTGGACCTTTTCCAGTTCAGTCGCCTTGATCTTGTCCGCCTTGGTGAGGACGATGCGGTAGCCGACAGCGGCCTCATCCAGCATCTTCATCATGTCGGCGTCGACATCCTTCACGCCGTGGCGCGAATCGACCAGCAGCAGCGTGCGCTTCAGTTCCACGCGGCCGCGCAGATAGTCGCGCACCAGCCGGCGCCAGGTCTCGACGACCTTGGGCGGCGCCTTGGCGAAGCCGTAGCCGGGCATGTCGACGAGGCGGAACTGCAAGGGCTCGCCGACGTCGAAGAAATTGAGTTCCTGCGTGCGCCCCGGCGTCACCGACGTGCGCGCGATCGACTTGCGGCCGGTCAGCGCGTTCAGCAGCGAGGACTTGCCGACGTTCGAGCGGCCGCAGAAGGCAATCTCCGGCTCGCCCGATTCGGGCAGGAACTTGAGCGCGGGCGCGCTCTTCAGGAACGTCACCGGTCCCGAAAAGAGCTTTCGCGCCTGCTCGAGCAGTTCTGCCTGTTCTTCTTCCATGTCGATTCTCAGGCCTTCTTCTCGCGCTCGCGGGCACGAGCCTTGTCCTGGGCTTCCTTCTCCTGCTGCGCCTTGAGCTGCGGATGCATCACGTAGAGCAGCTTCTGCTGACCGATCGCGAGCAGGTTGGAGGTAATCCAGTAGACCAGCAGGCCCGAAGCGAACGGCGCCATGATGAACATCATGAACCACGGCATCAGGGCAAAGACCTGCTGCTGCGCGGGGTCCATCTGCTGCGGGTTCAGCTTGAACTGCAGGTACATGGTGACGCCCAGCAGCAGAGCCAGCACGCCGATGCCGAGGAAGGCGGGGGGCGTGAACGGCAGCATGCCGAACAGGTTGAGGATGTGCAGCGGATCGGGTGCGGACAAGTCCTTGATCCACAGCACGAAGGGCTGGTGGCGCATCTCGATCGCCAGGTTCAGCACCTTGTAGAGCGCGAAGAACACCGGAATCTGCAGGAACATCGGGAGGCAGCCGGCGAGCGGGTTCACCTTCTCCTCCTTGTACAGCTTCATGATCTCAAGCTGCTGCTGCTCCTTGTTGTCCTTGTAGCGCTCCTGGATCGCCTTCATCTTCGGCTGGATCGCGCGCATCGCGGCCATCGAGGCGAAGCCGCGCTGGGCGACCGGGAACATGATGCCGCGCACGATGGCGGTCAGCAGGATGATGGCGACGCCGAAGTTGCCGACAAGCGCGAAGAGCTTCACCAGCAGCCAGAAGATCGGCTTCTCGAACCAGCGGAACCAGCCCCAGTCGATCGCGAGGCCGAAGTTGGTGACGCCCTGCTTCTCGTAGGCGTCGAGCACGGCGTGCTCCTTGGCGCCAGCGAAGAGCTTGGTCTCGCGGGTCAGCGCCTGACCCGGCTGGATCACGCTCTGCTCGTAGACGGCATCGGCACGGAAGAGCTGGTTGCCCAGCGAGCGGAACGAACCGGTGGCCTTGGCGTTCACCGGGATCACCGCCGACATCCAGTAGACGTCGGTGAAGCCGATCCAGTCGACCTTGCCGGCCTGGTCCTGGCTGCCGGCGGTCACCAGATCGCTGTACTTGGGGCCGAATTCGACCGAGCCGTCAAAAGCGCCGATGCCGCCAGTGCGCAGCGTCCAGGCATAGGCAGCGGCGGTGCGGTCGGTGCGGTTGACCAGCGCGAAGGGCTGGACGGTGACGGGCGCCGGCCCCTTGTTCACCACCTGCTGGTCGGCGGTGATCATGTAGTTGTCGTCGACCTTGAAGGTCAGCGCGTAGATCTGGCCATGGCCGTTGTCCCAGGTCAGGGTGACCGGGGTAGCCGGGGTCAGCTTCGCCCCGGCAGGTGCGGTCCAGACGGTGCCGGCGCTCGGCGCCATGCTGCCCTGGCTGACCCAGCCGAACTGCGCGAACTGCTGCGCCGGCGTGCCCGAGGGCGAGAACATGCGGACCGGGCCGGAGTTCTTCTCGACCGTCTCACGGTGGCGATTGAGCACGAGATCGTCGAGCAGTGCGCCGGTGAGGTTGATCGAACCCGACACGCCGGGCGCCTGGATCGGCACGCGGCCGCCGTGGGTCAGCGCGGTCTTGAGGTCCTGCTGCTCCAGCGCCACTTCAGCGGCGTCACGCAGCCCCCCCTCGCGGGTCGGCTTGGCGGCGCTGGCCGGATCGGCGCTCGGCGCGGCGGTCTGTTCCACCTTGGGCTTGTTGGCGTTCGGGTAGAAATAGGCGACGCCCTGCTCCCAGCCGAAGAGCACGAGCGCGGTCAGGACGACCGCCAGTATGATGTTGCGCTGCTTTTCCACGAAGGCTTTCCTGTCGTAATCCCGTCGGTGGCAGCGGCCGGGACGCGCCCTCCGCTACCTCAAAGTCAAGTCAGTCCGGCACCGGGTCGTAGCCGTGCCCACCCCAAGGCTGGCAGCGCAATAGACGCTTGAACGCCAGCCAGCCACCCTTAATCGCACCATGCTTGCGCACTGCAATGATCGCGTACTGCGAACAGGAGGGCGAATAGCGGCAGGAGGGCGGCAGGACCTGCGAAGGACCAAGCTGCCAGGCACGGGCAACCCCGATAAGGAGCAAGCCCGGAAGGCGGGCAAGCAAGGCGAACACGCGCTTCACTGACCCCATCACTTCCTGGGTTTCCGGGGCCCCTTGCGCCGGGGCGGATCGCCCTTGCCGGCATGGGCCCGCGCCAGTGCCGCCAGCAGTTCCTCGCGCAGCAGCGCGAAATCGCGCTCCACCCCGCCTTCGCGGCCGATCAGGACATGGTCAGTATCGGCAAGGCCATGCCCGGCCAGAAGCTCGCGCAGCAGCGCGCGAAACCGCCGTTTCATGCGATTGCGCACGACGGCATTGCCGATCTTCTTGGTGACGGTGATGCCCGCCCGCTGCCCCTGCCCGCCATTGGGCCTGGCCAGCAGCACGAATCCCGGCCGCGCCACGCGAAGACCGCCATTGGCCGCAACGAAGTCGGCCCGGCGGGTCATGGTGGTATAGGCGGCGGTCATGTCAGCCGGCAGATAGGGAGGGGAACTGCAAAGTACAAACGGCGGCGGCCCGTGCCGCTATCTGATTCCTCACCACGCAACGGGGCAGGCGAGGGATCGGATAGCGACACGGGCCGGTGCCGCATCCAGCCGTGAGGCTGGAAAAGTCTCGATCAGGCCGAGAGCTTCGAACGGCCGCGGGCGCGGCGCGCACGAAGAACCTTGCGGCCACCGACGGTCGCCGTGCGGGCGCGGAAGCCGTGACGGCGGGCGCGGACAAGGCGGCTGGGCTGGAAAGTGCGCTTCATGACGGTCCTCGAAAATCCGAACAAAAGAGGCCGTCCAACCGGGACGACCGCAAAACAGAGCGCGCCGATACTGGAGCGCGCAAACAGAGTCAAGGCAAAGCCGGTGCCGCCTCGCCCCAAGGGGCAGTATTACCGGGCCCGCTCACTGTAGCGAGCCGATCCAGGCGGCGGCAAGATCGATCCGGGCCTTCGAACGCGCGGGCACGACCTCGCGGTCGAGCGCCACCCAGCGCTCCATTTCCGCCGCACCGAACCACAGCGCCGATTCGAAGGATACCGAATTGGTCATCGCATAGAAGGCACGGGCCTCCTGCGCACTCATGCCCATCTGCCGGTAATAGTCGAGATAACGCCGGTTTGCCGGGGCATCGGCGGCATAGTCGCCGGCCTCGCGGCCCGAATCGTCGAGCCAGGAATGGACCGCGAACTCGGCGCCCGAATCGGCATAGCGCCGCGCCCCCGCCAGAAACAGCTCGACCGCGCCGGAACGCACCGAACCGCCATTCGGCACCCGGGTGGCGATGCCGCGCGCACGGATCATCCGCCCCAGCCGCAAGTTCGCCAGGTCGTCCTCGGTGCCCGGGCACTCGATCATCTCGAGCTCGGCGATCGCCGGCCAGTCGTTCAGCAGGGCCGCGAACTGGGCGGGGCTGCGCGAATCGGTAACGTCGACCAGCGCGACATGCCGGGCATCGACCACACGGAACGGCCCATAGGCAGCGATGCCCCGGGGGATCGCCGCCGGCGCCGAAGGCTGCCAGGCAATGGCGCCCCCGCTGCCGACCAGACGCTCGCCGCCGGTGAAGGCAGGCGCCTCGTCCGCCACGAAGGCCGCCGGTTGCTGGACGTAACCGGGCTCCTCGAACAGCACGATCTCATAGGCGATCGTCGCGGTGCGTGCCGGGACATGCGCCTGGGCCGGCGAAGCGGCCAGAGGGAGCACGGCGAGCATGGAAAGCAGGATGGGTCGCATGGGGCCAGAGTGCGACCGGGAAACTTACCCAAACCGTGAGACATTCGGTTAAAAGGCTGTAAGGTTTGACCTAGGCGTTCTTTTCCATATCGACAGTGCCCAACGTCGATGTCATCCCAGCCCCAAGCCAAGTAATTCTACGTATTACTCCAGGAGCCAAGGGTCCTTCGTGGTCGCACTCGTTTCGACCGTTGCCTACCTCGGTCTCGAGGCACGCCCGGTCGAAGTCCAATGCCAGGTAGCACCGGGAATGCCCGGGTTCACTCTGGTCGGCCTGCCCGACAAGGCGGTTGGCGAAAGCCGCCAGCGGGTCAGCGCCGCGCTTACGGCGATGGGGCTGGCGCTGCCGCCCAAACGCATCACCATCAACCTCTCGCCGGCCGACCTGCCCAAGGAAGGCTCGCATTACGATCTGCCGATCGCGCTGGCGCTGCTGGCGGCGATGGGCGTGATCGATGCCGAGCAACTGGGCGATTTTGTCGCCGTGGGTGAACTCGCGCTCGACGGGCGGGTGATCCCATCCCCCGGCGTGCTGCTGGCCGCACTCCATGCCAGCGCGCTCGACAAGGGGCTGATCTGCCCCGCCGCGCAGGGCACCGAAGCGCGCTGGGCCGAAGGCGTGCCGGTGGTCGCCGCCCCCAACCTGATCAGCCTGCTCAACCACCTCAAGGGGCTGCAGGTCCTGCCCAGCCCCGAACCGGGCAAGGCCGATCCGCCCGAGCGCGGCCCCGACCTCAGGCAGGTGAAGGGGCAGGAAGTCGCCCGCCGCGCGCTGGAGATCGCCGCCGCCGGATCGCACAACCTCCTGATGAGCGGGCCTCCCGGCGCCGGCAAGTCGCTGCTCGCCTCCTGCCTGCCCGGCATCCTGCCCGAACTGACGCCGGCAGAGGCACTGGAAGTCTCGATGATCTCCTCGGTCGCCGGAACGCTGGAGGAAGGCCGCATCAGCCGCGCCCGCCCGTTCCGCGCGCCGCACCACTCGGCCTCGATGGCAGCGCTGACCGGCGGCGGCCTCAAGGTCCGCCCCGGCGAAGTCTCGATGGCGCACCTTGGCGTGCTGTTCCTCGACGAACTGCCCGAATTCCAGCGCGCGGTGCTCGATTCGCTGCGCCAGCCGCTCGAAACCGGCGAGATTTCCGTCGCCCGCGCCAATGCCCACGTCACCTATCCGGCGCGCGTGCAGCTTGTGGCGGCGATGAACCCGTGCCGCTGCGGTTATCTGTCGGACCCCGCCCTCGCCTGCTCGCGCGTGCCCAAGTGCGCCGCCGACTACCAGAGCAAGGTCTCCGGCCCGCTGCTCGACCGCATCGACCTCCACGTCGAGGTCGACCCGGTGCGCGCGGTGGACCTCGCCCTGCCGCCGCCCAAGGAAGGCAGCGCCGAAGTGGCGCAGCGCGTCGCCCGCGCCCGCGCCGTGCAGACCGCCCGCCTCAGCGGCACCGGCAAGCGCACCAATGCCGAACTCGACGGCGACCTGCTCGAAACCCACGCCACGCCCGATGACCCCGGGCGCAAGCTGCTGATGCAGGCGGCGGAGGCGATGCACCTCTCGGCCCGCGGCTATACGCGCATCCTGCGCGTGGCGCGCACGATCGCCGATCTTGCCGGAAGCGCCGAGGTCGGACGCGTGCATGTGGCCGAGGCGCTCAGCTATCGGCGGCAGCCGCCGAGGGGTTGATCTGCATCGGGGCGAATTTTCAGGCGTGCGCTGTGAATACGACATCCCGTCGCCGCGCAGGCGCAGGGGCGACGGATTGGTTTTAGGTGGGTACGGAGCTTCCCTTCTCCCTCCCCAACTGGCATCGCCCGCAAGATGACCCCGCAGACCGACCGCACTGCCTTGCTTGCCGGCATTTCCATCATCGTCGCGCAAAGCTCGATCAACCTTGGCGCGGCCTTCGCCAAGAGCCTGTTCCCGCTGGTCGGCCCCGAAGGCGTGGCGGCGCTGCGCACGACGATCTCCGCGCTGATCCTGCTGGCCATCGCCCGCCCTTGGCGCGTGAAATTCACGGCGCGGCAGCTCAAGTGGCTGCTGCTCTACGGGCTGGTGCTCGGCTGCATGAACCTGATGATCTACTGGGCGATCCGGCGCATCCCCATCGGCATCGCCGTCGCCATCGAGATCTGCGGACCGCTGAGCCTGGTGCTGGCCAGTTCGCGCTCGGTGAAGGATTTCCTCTGGCTGGGGCTCGCGGTCGGCGGCATGGCCCTGCTGATCCCGTGGGAGGGCAATGCCCACGCGCTCGATCCCATAGGCATCGTCTTCGCACTGGCGGCGGCGACCTGTTGGGCACTTTACATCCTGTGCGGCCGGCGCGCTTCGGAAGTTGGCGGTTCGGTCGCGGTATCGGTGGGCATGGTGGTGGCCTGCTGCGTTACAGTGCCGTTCGGCCTCGCTTCTGCCCCGGCTAGCCTGCCATTGCATGCGCTGGCATTGGGCGCGGTAGTCGCGGTACTGTCCAGCGCGCTGCCCTATGTGCTGGAGATGCGGGCGATGGGCCAGCTTCCCAGCCGCATCGTCGGCCTGCTCAGCAGCATGGCCCCGGCACTGGGTGCCATCGTCGGCTTCCTCGTCCTCGATGAGCGGCTGAGCGGGCTGCAATGGCTGGCGGTCGCGATGATGATCGGCGCCAGCGCGGGCTGCTCGCTGGCCTCGCGCCCGCCGGTCGCACGCCCGCGCGACGATGTGATGGCTTAGAGCAGTTTCCGATCCGATTGCATCGGATCAACTGCTCCAAGATTTTGGTTTTACGCGTTTTCTGAGACATCAGGTGATTCCATCTGATTAGAAAACGCTCTAATCCTCGGCGTCGAGTTGCCTGAGCACTTCGGCCACCACGCGCGGATCGCTGGCGAAGCCAAGGTGCGTGCAGCGGATCGCCACCGCCCGGTCCCGCTCGCTGGGCCAGCCGCAGGCCGAGCGCGGATGGATCACCCCGTCGCGCGGGCTCCACAGCGCGATCGTTGGCACCGGCGGCTTGGCGGTGAAATCGCAGTCGATCGGCGGCGCGCTGACCGAGTGCCCCGTCACCATCTGATAGGCCCGCCAGGCGTTGTTGGCGCGCGGATCGCCCGAAAACGGCGTGCCCATGGTGATGACCCTGGAAACGCAGTCAGGCTCGCGCCGCGCGATCTCCCGCGCGAAAAGGCCGCCGAGGCTCCAGCCGACCAGCGCGATGGGCCGCTTGTGCTGGCGCGCCAGCGTGCCGACCCGGCGCATCAGGAAGGCGAAGTTCTGCGGGTTCGGCCCGAGATTGAGCCCGAGCCCCCATTCGTGGACCTCATGCCCCGCCTCGGCCAGGGCATCGGCCATCGGCCGCATCCGGTTGGGATGCGCGCCAAAGCCGGGCAGCAGCATGACCGGCTGCGGATGCTGCGCCTTGTCCACGGCAATGGGCTTCTTCTTGCCCCGCCCCAACGAAGCCAGTTCGGCGAGGAACAGGCGCAGCGAGGGCTTGCGCACGCCCTCCGGGTGCGGCTCGCGCGCCAGCGCCGCGCGGCGCGCGATGGCGCTGCGCATCATGTCCAACTGCCGGGGAGCCGGTTCGTTCACTTCCATCCTTTACCGGCCGCCCGTCACGGGCGGCCCTTGATCACGGGCAATCACCCACCCGCTGGGTCGTCATGTGCATCGCCATCTTCATCTGCCCCATCGGCGCGGGGCCGCCGGACATGTCCATGTCTACCGTCACGTCCGATCCCTGCTCGCCCACGGTGCCGGCCAGCTTGATCGTCGCCGTGCCCTGATTGTCGGCACCTTGCCCGGAAGACTTGCAATCCATCTGGGCATCGAGCTTGCCGCCATCAACCTCGAAGCGCGAATAGCTGCATTCGCGCCCTCTGCCGATACCGTCGAACATGTCGCGGTAGCCCTTGTCGGCTTCGGCCTGGGTCAGGCAGAACTGGTTGACCTGGCCCTTGGCCATCATCGTCTTCATCTGCTCGGCCGCCTCGCTGGGCATGCCGGGCACGTCCATCTTCGTGATCTCGACCTTCTGCATGTACTGGCCGGGCTTGGGGCGTTGCAGCTGGGCCGCCTCTTCCTTTACCTCGTCCATCGACTTGGGCTCGCCGCTTTTCGGCTCCTTCGAGCTGCACGCCGCCAGCACAAGTGCCAGACCCACGATCGAAACTGCTGCCATACGCTTCATGGAGTCGAACCCTTTCGCACCTGATCCGGGAGGCGAGGACCTATCATTGCCGCGCCTTTCCCGCGAGCCCCTTCCGGCAAGACACTAAGCCAGACATTGCGGGCGGCCACGATATACCCCATATGTTCTCCCATGGCAGAGCTGATCATCCGCCGGGGCCTCGAGGAACCGGATACCTCGGGCACTTTCGTCCCCCACAAGCCCGCGCGTCCGGACAAGTCGATGCCAGGCCGGCCCTTCAAGGTCGTGTCCGAATACGAACCCAACGGCGACCAGCCGACCGCCATCGCCGACCTCGTCTCGACGGCGGGCGAGGGCGAGAAGACGCAGGTGCTGCTGGGCGTCACCGGCTCGGGCAAGACCTTCACGATGGCCAAGGTCATCGAGGAATTGCAACGCCCGGCCCTGATCCTGGCGCCGAACAAGATCCTCGCCGCCCAGCTCTATGCCGAAATGAAGGACTTCTTCCCCGAAAACGCGGTCGAGTACTTCGTCTCCTACTACGACTATTACCAGCCCGAAGCCTACGTCGCCCGCTCGGACACCTACATCGAGAAGGAAAGCTCGGTGAACGAGGCGATCGACCGCATGCGCCATTCGGCCACGCGCGCCCTGCTGGAGCGGGACGACGTGATCATCGTCGCCTCGGTCTCGTGCCTCTACGGCATCGGCTCGGTCGAGACTTACTCGGCGATGATCTTCGACCTCAAGACCGGCGACACGCAGGACCAGCGCGAGATCATCAGGAAGCTCGTCGCCCTCCAGTACAAGCGCAACGATGCCGCCTTCACCCGCGGCACCTTCCGCGTGCGCGGGGACAACCTGGAACTCTTCCCCAGCCACCTCGAGGACACCGCTTGGCGCATCTCGTTCTTCGGCGACGAGATCGAGGAGATCGCCGAGTTCGATCCGCTCACCGGCAAGAAGGGCTCGGTGCTCGAAAAGGTGCGGGTCTACGCGAATTCGCACTACGTCACGCCCGGGCCGACGATGAAGCAGGCAAGCGAGGCGATCCGCTTCGAACTGACCGAGCGGCTCAAGGAACTGGAAGCCGAAGGCCGCCTGCTCGAAGCCCAGCGGCTGGAGCAGCGCACCAATTTCGACCTTGAGATGATCGCCGCCACCGGGTCCTGCGCGGGGATCGAGAACTATTCGCGCTTCCTCACCGGCCGCCTGCCGGGCGAACCGCCACCGACGCTGTTCGAGTACCTGCCCGACAATGCCCTGCTGTTCGTGGACGAAAGCCACCAGACGGTGCCGCAGATCGGCGCGATGTCGAAGGGCGACCACCGCCGCAAGATCACGCTGGCCGAATACGGCTTCCGCCTGCCGAGCTGCATCGACAACCGCCCGCTGCGCTTCAACGAGTGGGACGCCATGCGCCCGCAGACCATCGCCGTCTCGGCCACGCCGGGATCGTGGGAGATGGAGGAATCGGGCGGCGTCTTTGCCGAGCAGGTGATCCGCCCCACCGGCCTGATCGACCCGCCGGTGGAGATCCGCCCGGTCGAGGACCAGGTGCAGGACTGCATCATGGAGTGCAAGACGACGGCGGAGCGCGGCTATCGCACCCTCGTCACCACCCTCACCAAGCGCATGGCCGAGGATCTCACCGAGTTCATGCATGAGGCCGGGGTGCGCGTGCGCTACATGCACAGCGACGTCGAGACGCTGGAACGCATCGAACTCATCCGCGACCTGCGCATGGGGGTCTACGACGTGCTGGTGGGCATCAACCTCTTGCGCGAGGGCCTCGACATTCCCGAGTGCGGGCTCGTCTGCATTCTCGATGCCGACAAGGAAGGTTTCCTGCGCAGCGAGACCTCTCTCATCCAGACCATCGGCCGCGCCGCGCGCAACGTCGACGGCCGCGTGATCCTCTATGCCGACCGCATGACCGGATCGATGGAACGCGCCATCGCCGAAACCGACCGTCGCCGCGCCAAGCAGGAAGAATACAACGCCGAGCACGGCATTACCCCGCAGACGATCAAGCGCCGCATCGCCGACATCGTCGCCGATACCGCCAGCCGCGACGGCGTGCTGATCGATATCGAGACCGACGACGGCGCCAACAACCTCGTCGGCCACAACTTGCGTGCCTATATCGAGGAACTGGAAAAGAAGATGCGCGCCGCCGCCGCCGACCTCGAATTCGAGGAAGCCGGGCGCATCCGCGACGAGATCCGCAAGCTGGAAGCCAGCGAACTGGGCATCCCGGACGAGCACAGGAAAGCCCCCATCGTCGGCCGCAGCAACGAGGGCAAGCCCGGCACCCGCAAGACCCGCTACGGCAAGATGCAGAAGAAATGGGGCAAGTAGCCGGGCTTCCCGCCTTCCCCGAAAACGACCGGGCTCTCCTCCTTGAAAGAGAGCCCGGGACCTGTTGCCAGGTCCCGGGCTGAGAGTCTCAGGATCGCAAGTACCGATCCCTCGGGTCGCGATGGCATTGTGCATCGACATGTAACCCGCAGCATACCATGAACATGGTAGAGTCCCTTATTTCAGGGCTGGATGACGGTACTTGTTAATCGCCGCTTCACCTTACATGATGCGCCGGTGGGCTCATTCAGGGATCACCGCTGTCGCGCCGAGGGGATCGCCGATCTCTTTGCGCGCGCACCTTTCGAGGAAGGGGGCTGGGACGCCGCCCTGAAAGCGCTGGCCGATGCCACCGGATCGACCCGCTCGCAGCTGCTCGCGCTGGGTGACCGGCACGCCGCGTTCAACTGGGTCACCGATGCCGAGGGCATTCCCGACTACTTCGACGAATTTCTCGCGATCGACGGTTTCAACCCTCAGGTGAACTACCGCGTCGCGGCAACACGCACGCCCTTCGAAGTGACCTGGGAAGATCACTACGACGCTGTCCGCAAGGCCCATACCGACGAGGCCTATCTCGACTATGTCCGCCGCAACGATGCCGAGTTCGGCGCGCAGGTCGTGCTCAGCCAGCGTCCCGGAGTGTTTTTCGGCCTCGCCATCCTGCGCGGCCACGGCGTGGGCCGCAGCAACGAGGCCCAGCGCGCCGTGCTGGCCGAGGCGGCGCCCGCAGTTCTCGCCGCCATCCGCATGCAGGACGCCATCGAGCATCAGGGCATCGAGTTGCTGCGCGGTTCGCTGGACGCGATCCGCAGCGCGGCGATCCTGCTCGATGGCATCGGCAAGGTCTGCGGCGTCACCGCGGCGGCGCAGGCGCTGCTTGGACCCGATTCCCTGCAGATCCGGGCCACCACCCTGCATGCGACCCGGCCGGATGTGGACCGCGATCTCCAGGCCCGCATCGGCCGCGCGCTCGCGGGACGGGAGGACGGCGCCGCCGACCTCTGGCTGCGCACCGCCGATGCCCCGCTGCTGCTCGACGTGCGCAGCCTGCCCCGGCAGGACTGGAGCTTCGGCACCGCCCCGCGCGCCATCGTCACCTTGCGCACGCCGCTGCGGCCAACCGCGCAGCAGTCCGCCCACCTCGCCACCGCGCTCGGGCTCACGCTGGCGGAAGGCGAAGTTGTCTCGCTTCTGGTACAGGGCCATTCGCGGCAGGCCGTCGCCAGCTTGCGCGGGGTCAGCGTGCAGACCGTCATCAGCCAGCTGCGCACGATCTTCCAGAAATGCGGCGTCAACCGCGAGGCAGTGCTGGTCTCCATGGCGCGCGAGGTGATCGAAATCGCTTCCCGTTGATCCGCCTCGGCAACTTGCCCCGCTGTAGTTTGCACCGTGACGGGAGGGGCGATTACTGTCATGCATCTTGCGCAATCGTCCGGGTGGACTTTGCACTGGATTCGTCGCCCCTTGAAGCCGACTGGCGCAAGCAACGTCAGTCAGAAACGAAGAGGTTGCCATGCGCATCGAGAGTGCCGAGTTTCGCTCCAAAGTCATGTCCGCAGAGGACGCCGCCCGGCTCATCACCAGCGGCTCCACGGTCGGCATGAGCGGCTTCACCGGCTCGGGTTATCCCAAGGCGGTTCCCCTGGCCCTTGCCGCCCAGATCGAGGCCGAACACGCCGCCGGACGCGGCTTCAAGGTGCGCATGTGGACCGGCGCCTCGACCGGGCCGGAGCTTGACGGGGCGCTGGCCAAGGCCGACGGCATCGAATTCCGCCTGCCCTACAACTCCGATCCCATCGCCCGCGAACGCATCAACAAGGGCGAGATGAACTACTTCGACATGCACTTGTCGCAAGTCGCGCCGATGGCCTGGCAGGGCTTCCTCGGCGATCTCGACACCGCCGTGATCGAAGTGGCCGGCATCCGCGCCGACGGCAGCCTGATCCCCTCCTCCTCGGTGGGCAACAACAAGACCTGGCTCGACCGCGCCGAGAAGGTCATCCTCGAAGTGAATGCGTGGCAGAACGAAGCGCTCGAGGGCATGCACGACATCTACTACGGCACCGCCCTGCCGCCCGCGCGCGTGCCGATCCCGCTGGTGAAGCCCGATGACCGCATCGGCTCGCCCTATCTCAAGGTCGATCCCGCCAAGGTCGTCGCCGTCGTCGAGACCGACCGGCCCGACCGCAACGCCCCGTTCAGCCCGCCGGACGAGAAGGCCAAGGCGATCGCCGGCCACATCCTCGAATTCCTGAACCACGAAGTGAAGCTGGGCCGCCTGCCCAAGGCGCTGCTGCCGATCCAGTCGGGCGTGGGCAACATCGCCAATGCCGTGCTGACCGGCCTGGTCGACGCGCCTTTCGACAGCCTGACCTCCTACACCGAGGTCATCCAGGACGGCATGCTGGACCTGCTGGACTCGGGCAAGCTGCGCATGGCCTCCGCCACTGCCTTCTCGCTGAGCCCCGAGGCGGCCGCGCGCGTGAATGCGGACATGGCCCGCTACCGCGACAAGATGATCCTGCGCCCGCAGGAAATCTCCAACCACCCCGAACTGATCCGCCGCCTGGGCTGCATCGCCATGAACGGGCTGATCGAGGCGGACATCTACGGCGCCGTGAACTCCACCCACGTCATGGGCTCGCGCATCCAGAACGGCATCGGCGGCTCGGGCGACTTCGCGCGCAATGCCTATATCTCGATCTTCATGACGCCTTCGACCGCCAAGGGCGGCAAGATCTCCGCCATCGTGCCGCAGGCCAGCCACGTCGATCACATCAACCAGGACGTGCAGGTGATCGTCACCGAGCAGGGCCTGGCCGATCTGCGCGGCCTCAGCCCCAAGGAACGGGCTCAGGTCATCATCGCCAACTGCGCGCACCCCGACTACCGCCCGCTGCTGGAAGACTACTACGCCCGCGCGCTCAAGGGCTCCTACGGCCTGCAGTCGCCCTCGCTGCCGGGCGAGGCGCTCTCGTGGCACCAGCGCTTCATCGAGACGGGCTCGATGCTGCCCTGATCGACCTTTAGAAACCTCACCGAATGATTTTCAAGGGCGCTGGATTTCCTCCAGCGCCCTTGTCGCATTTTAGGTCGCCACACTCTTGCCGTATACTATTTACCCGTTCTAGGTATCGCCCCCATAGGCGCCCCCGTCGCGGGCGCACTCAACAAGGGGTCGACCTTCCCGATGCGCACCGTTTCCCTCGCCTGCCTGGCGCTTTCGCTCGCCCTCGCCGCAGGCCCTGCCGCCACTTATGCGGCCGACAAGTCCGACCACGGCCAGGCCCCCGAGGCCAAGGAAGAGAAGAAGGACGACAGCCAGCTCGCCCCCTTCCCCGCGGCGAAGTCGGTCAAGCAGTCGGCAGTGATCGGCGGCAAGACCGTGAGCTACGTCGCCACGGTCGGCGCGCTGCCGGTCAAGGACGAGAAGGGCAAGACCATCGGTGAGGTGGTCTACACCGCCTACACGGTGCCCGGCGCCCCCGCCAACCGCCCCGTCACGTTCGCCTTCAACGGCGGCCCCGGCGCGGCCTCGGTCTATCTCAACCTCGGCGCCATCGGCCCCAAGCGCGTGCAGTTCGGCGCGCAGGGCGACGCGCCTTCCGATCCGGCCGTGCTGCACGACAATGCCAACTCGTGGCTGGACTTCACCGACCTCGTCTTCATCGACCCGATCGGCACCGGCTTCTCGCGCAGCCGCGTCGATGCCGAGGCGACCAAGAAGGCGTTCTTCACCTCCGAGAACGACATCAAGTACCTCAGCCGCATCGTCTATGACTGGCTGAACACCAATGGCCGCCTGACCAGCCGCAAGTACCTCGCCGGCGAAAGCTACGGCGGCTACCGCGTGCCGCGCCTCGCCTATTACCTCCAGACCCAGATGGGCGTGGGCATCAACGGCATGACGCTGGTCTCGCCCTATCTCGACCCGCCGGCGATCGGCGACGACGACGGCCTCTCGCCGCTGCCCTGGATGCTCAACCTGCCCGCAATGGCCGCCGGTCATCTCGAGCGTGAGGGCAAGCTCAGCGCCGAGGCCATGGCGCCAATCGAGCAGTACCTGAAGACCGAATACGTCGCCGACTTCCTCGCCGGTCCCAAGGACAAGGCCGCGACCGACCGCCTTTCGGCCAAGGTCGCCGAGATCACCGGGCTCGATCCGGCGCTGGTGCGCCGCATGAACGGACGTGTCGACATCGGCACGTACTTGCGCGAGATCCGCCGCGACCAGGGCCTGGTCGGCTCGGTCTACGATTCGAACTTCACCGCGTTCGACCCGTTCCCGGCCAGCGCCCGCCCGCAGTACGGCGACCCGCTGTTGACCACGCTGATCGCGCCCACCACCTCGGCGATGGTCGATTTCGTGACCCGTCAGGTCGGCTGGAAGGTCGATGCCCGCTACAACGCGCTGTCGTTCGAGGTGAACGAGGCCTGGGACCGCGACAACACCGACAACCCGGTGAAGGACCTGCGCCAGGCAATCTCGATCGATCCGAAGATGACCGTCGACATCGTCCACGGCTGGGACGACCTTTCGTGCCCCTATTTCGGTTCGCGCCTGATTATCTCGCAGATGCCCGAGTTCGGCCGCGCGGACCGCGTGAACCTGCACATGTACCCGGGCGGTCACATGTTCTACTCGCGCACCGACAGCGGCGCGGCGCTGCGCCGCGACATCATGGCAAGCTATCGCGCCGGGGCGTAACCTGCTCGGGGGGCGGTCTTCGGGCCGCGCCTTCCAGACATGAAAAAAGGGGCCGTGCCAGCGAAGGCACGGCCCCTTTTTGGTGTCCGGGCAAGCCGCTCAGAGCTTACCGAACTTCGCCTCGTAATCGCCGGTGTCACCGCTGGCGAGCAGCCTTGCCTGCTCAACCCAGTTGTCGCGGCGCGGGCGGCCGGCAAAGGCGCCCAGCTTGCCGTCGAGATCGTCAAGATCGGCATCGCTCCAGGCCGCGATCTGGGCAAAGCGGGTGACGCCGAGCGAATTGAGCAGCGTCAGCATCTTGGGGCCGAGGCCCTTGATCTTGCGCAAGTCGTCGCCCGCTGCGGTTTCTGCGGGAGCAGCGGCGGCCGGAGCAGGAGCGGCTGCCGGTTCAGGCGCCGACACCGGTTCGGGAGCCGTCTCTGCGGCCATTTGGGCAGCCACATCGGCGGCCCGCTCGGCTTCGGTCTCGGCCGCGATGGTCTGCGGCGGCAACGCGTTGTCGACTTCCTCCTGCGCGGCGACGGCGATCACCTCGCCGATCCCGGCCATCGTTCCGGCCATGGCCGGCGGATCGATGTGCACATGTGAAGGCGTCGGGGCTGCCGGGGCGGGCGCCGCGAACTGCGCGGCGGGCGGCGCCTCGTCGATCAGGGCCTGGTTGCGCTGCGCGGGGGCGGCCCCTTCGTCCAGCACGTCGGGACGATGGACGCGCGGCGCCGGTTTCGACGCCCGGGCGAACAGCCAGTAGGCGACGACGATGCCGATCAACAGCGCGGCGATGAAGACCAGCCAGTTGGCCTGGATCATTTGCAGCACGAAACTATCCCTTCCGGTTCCATACAAGCCAGCCGATGCCGAACCCCGCTAGGTAGGTCAGCAGCACCGAGACGGCCATTTCAAGCCATAGCGGCATGGGCGGCTCCTTTCATAGCATTTCCGAGCAGGCCCGCGCACTGCTGTGAATTACGCATTCAGCTGGGCCCGGGCGTGTCGATCGGCGTGGGCTTGACCGGGGCCGAGGCGATCACCGAGAATTCGATGCGGCGATTGGCAGGATCGTAGGGATCGAGCCCCGGGATCGGCGACTTGGGGCCGACTCCGGTCGCCCGCAGCCCGTCGGCCGGGATGCCGCGCCCGATCAGCGCCCAGCGCACCGCCTCGGCGCGCGCGCGCGATAGCGCGACATTAGCCTCGGTGATGCCGCCGGCATCGGTATGGCCGGTCACCGCGATGATGCTGCCCACGCAAGGCCGCAGCGCCTGCGCCACTTCATTGAGCAACCGCGCGCTCTGCGGATCGATCTGCGCGCTAGCCTCGGTGAAGCGGATCGAGCGGGTGGCGAGGATCGCCTCGACATCGTCCTGGCAGCGCAGCTTGGCGGACGGGCTCTCCTGCCCGCCCCAGCTGACGCCGCCGATGCCCGGCACTTCGGCCACCGCGGCGGCCACCCTGCTGCGCGTGGCATCGTTCAGTTTCTGGCCGCCGCGCAGGACCGGGTGGCGGGTCAGCCAGCCGTAGCGATCCCGGAAATCGAGACTGACCGCCTGCCCGCCCGCCGCATCGCGCACCGCCAGCGCCTGTCCGGCGAGACCGTCGATGAATGCGGGGCCCTCGAACCGGGTGGAAACGAAAGAGAGGGCAAGGCAGAGCGCGGCGCCGGCGGCGACGATGGAAGCACGGCGAGGATTCATGCCTTCAGCCTAGACGAATTTTCAGGCCTCTGGAAACAGCGGCGCGGAAAATTGCCGAACCTGCGCGGGAATGCTCAGGCCGACTTGGTTTTCTGGAACAGCTTGCGGTCTTCCGGGCCAAACGCCTTTTTCCAGATCACCAGCAGATAGGCCCCCAGGATCGCGGGAATGCCGAAGGCCAGTTCCGCCCACTCCGGCAGGAAGCGTGTCGCGAGGTAACCGATGACCACGGCCGGAACCGCCGCCCAGACCAGCGCCCAGCGCCAGTTGTTGATCGATTGCCCGAGGAACCTGGCCAGCATGTGCGACTTCACCAGCGAGGCGAAACCCAGCGAGACCATCAGCGCCGCCGCTGCCGTCGCGGCCTGGTAGAGCGAATTGTAGCCCCAGTGCTGCATCAGCAGGATGCCGCCGAACGTCAGTGCCGCCTGCACCCCGATGGTCACCAGCGACACCACGAGGTTGCGCATCTTGGCCACGTAGATCAGCGCCGCCTCACTGACGACGGCGGTGGCCGCCACCACTTCGGCGGCCAGCAGGAACGCCAGCGCCCCGGTGCCGCCCACGAACTCGCGGCCGACGAGGCCCATCACGCCCTCGCCCGGAAGCCCCAGGGCCAGCGCGATGCCCGCCTGCGCCGCGGTGATCCAGAACCCCACCTGGCAGACCTGCCGGGCAATCGCGGCATAGTCCTTTTCCTTAAGGTTGCGGGTGATGACCGGGCCGAGCACCGGCTCGAAGCTGGTCTTGAGCTTCTGCGGCAGGCTCGCCACCTGCTGCGCTGCGTAATAGACGCCGACCGCCGAGGCCGGCGCCAGGAAGCCCAGCAGGAAGATGTCGACGCGGCGGGTGCCCCACTCGATCGTGTCGGCGAGCGCGATCGGTGCCGAGCGGATCGCCAGCTTGCGCATCTCGCGCGGGCGCGGCCGCCAGCCTTGCGGCATGCCATATTCGCGCACGAAAGGAATGAACGCGGTCAACGCCGCCGCAAAGATCGAGCCGATGTAAGCGATCGACAGGCCGCTGTGCGGCGCGATCCAGATCATCGCTCCCGCCAGGATCGAGATCGCCCAGGGCTCGACGATGGCGCGCGACCACACCGTCGGGCTGACCCGCAGCCGATAGGCGAGCGCTGCCAGCCAGATCTCGGTCATCGTCAATGGCGGGATGGCGATCACCATCAGCCGGTCCATCTCGGTATAGTGCCCGCCCGGGAACATCGGCGCCGGTACGAGATAGAAGAACAGCGCCGCCGCGCAGCTTGCCAGCAGCGCCAGGATCGAGCCGTCCGCCACCACATTGGCCGGATGCACCTTGCCCTCGCTGTTCGACAGGCGCAGCGCGAGGCCGCGCTTTTCGCCCATCGTGCAGATCATCGAGGTCAGTTCGATCACCACCAGCGCCGAGGCGAACCGGCCCAGCGCGGCGGGGCCGTAGACCGCGGCGCGGCCGGCGATGAACAGGAACGGGATGCGCGCGGCAAGTCTCAGGAAGAACCCGAAGAGGTTCGTCCGCCCGCCCTTGGCGAGCGCGGCGATATCGTCGCGTTCCTTTTCCTGCCGCACGCCTTCGTCGTGGGCGATAATGCCGTCGGTCAAAGACTGGGCTCCTGCTCTGCGCGCAGGGGACGGGCCAGAATGCCGCTGACCACTTCGGCGGCGGGCGCCTTGCCTTCCAGCAGGCGGCACACCGCCTCGACGATCGGCATCTCGATGCCATCGCGCCGGGCCAGATCGCGCAGCACCGGCGCGGTAGCCGCGCCTTCGGCCACCGTGGCCTTGCCCGCCAGCGCCTCGGCGGCGCTCTGCCCCTCGCCCAGCGCGAGGCCGAGCGAGAAGTTGCGGCTGGAAGTGGACGAACAGGTCAGCACAAGATCTCCAAGGCCGCACAGGCCCGACAGCGTTTCCGCCCGCGCGCCGCGCGCCAGGCCGAACCGCAGCATTTCCGCATAACCGCGCGCGATGAGCGCGGCGCGCGCGTTCTGGCCGAGCCGAAGCCCTTCCACCACGCCGCAGGCAATCGCCAGCACGTTCTTGATCGCCCCGCCGACTTCCGCCCCTGTGACGTCGTCGGAGTAATAGGGCCGCAGTGCGGGCCTTGCGATCAAGGGCGAAAGCCGCGCCCACTGCGCCCGCCCGCCCGAACAGGCGAGCGTGACCGCGGTGGGGAGCCCCGCCGCGACTTCATGCGCGAACGTCGGCCCGGAGAGCACCGCGATCTCGGCGCCCGGCACGGCCTCGGCCGCGACTTGCGCCATCAGGCGTCCCGACCCGGCCTCAATGCCCTTGGCGCAGAGCACCAGGTCGCGCGGCGTCCCAGCAAACCCCAACTCCGGAAGCCGCGCCAGCACGCCGCCGAGGAACTGGGCGGGAACAACCGCCAGCAGCGCCGGCAAGGCCGCCAGTTCAGCGAGATCCGACGTGGCGCGAACACCCCCCGCCAAGGCAGCGCCGGGCAGATAGACCGCGTTGCAGCGCTCCGCGTTGATGCGCGCGGCAAGATCCGGCTCGCGTGCCCAGAGCAGCACTTCGCTGCCGTCACCGGCAGCCGCCTGCGCCAGCGCGGTGCCCCAGGCCCCGGCGCCGATGACGCCCAGCGCCGCGCTCACGCCTTGACCCCGGCGCCGCGCACGGCATCGGCTTCGGGATCGAGCGGCCAGCGCGGCCGCGCGGCCACGTCGAGCGGGTCCGACTGGCCAAGCGCAAAACGCTCCACCCCGGCCCAGGCGATCATCGCCGCATTGTCGGTGCACAGCGCCAGCGGCGGCGCCACGAAATCGAGCGCGTGTTCGGCCGCCAGCGCCTCCAGCGCGCCGCGGATCGCCTTGTTGGCCGCAACGCCGCCGGCCACGACCAGCGCATTCACCGGCCCCGCCGCCGCCAGTGCCCGGCGCGCACGGTCGATCAGGCAGTCGATCGCGGCCTGCTGGAAGGAAGCGGCGATATCGGCATCGCTGTACTGGCCCGACTGCTTGGCACGCATCACTGCGCTCTTGAGCCCGGCAAACGAGAAGTGCGGCTCGTCCGAGCCTTTGAGCGGACGCGGCAGCGGCACCTTTTTCGCATCGCCCGCCAGCGCCAGCCGCTCCATCGCCGGGCCGCCCGGATAGCCGAGGCCCAGCAACTTGGCGGACTTGTCGAAAGCCTCGCCCAGCGCATCGTCGATGGTGGTGGCGAGACGGCGGAACTTGCCCACGCCTTCCACCAGCAGGATCTGGCAGTGTCCGCCCGAGACCAGCAGCAGCAGGTAGGGATATTCCAGCGCGCCATCGGCAAGCCGCGGCGACAGGGCGTGGCCTTCAAGATGATTGATCGCGATCAGCGGCTTGCCGGTCGCCATCGCCAGCG
Organism: Novosphingobium clariflavum; assembly: GCF_026420865.1. Lineage (GTDB taxonomy): Bacteria > Pseudomonadota > Alphaproteobacteria > Sphingomonadales > Sphingomonadaceae > Novosphingobium > Novosphingobium clariflavum. The sequence goes on from NZ_JAPCWC010000007.1 coordinate 42,952, forward strand.
CCTTGGCGGTGACCAGGCCGACCATCACCCCGCCGATCAGCCCCGGCCCGGCGGTGGCGGCAATCGCGTCCACCTGATCCAGCGTCATCCCCGCATCGGCCAGCGTCGCCTCGATCAGCGGGGCAAGGCGTTCGGCATGGGCGCGCGCGGCGATCTCGGGCACGACACCACCATAGGGCCGGTGCGCCTCGTCCTGCGAGGCTATGCGCTGCGCAAGGATCGTGCGGTCGCCGGTTACCAGCGCGGCCGCCGTCTCGTCGCACGAGCTTTCGATGCCCAAAATCGTGGTCATTTTCGGTTTACCCTGAACGGCCCTTCCACTGGACGACATTGGCGGGGAGCACAACCCGCCGATGACGACGCCAACCAAAACACATGAGACCCATTTCCGCCTTGGCACTCGCCGTTCGCCGCTGGCGATCGCACAGGCCGAGGAAGCACGCGACCGGCTTGCCGCCGCGCATGGAATCGATGCAGCGCATATAGAGATCGTGGCGGTGACCGCCAGCGGCGATCGCATCCAGGACCGGGCGCTTGCCGAAATCGGTGGAAAGGCGCTCTGGACCAAGGAACTCGACGCCTGGCTGGCCGGCGGCGAGATCGATTTTGCGGTCCATTCGGCCAAGGATGTCGAGACGATCCGCCCCGAAGCCTTCACCATCGGCGCGATCCTGCCGCGCGAGGACGTGCGCGACGTGCTGGTCGGCGCCGAATCGATCCGCGCGCTGCCGCAAGGCGCCATCGTCGGCACCAGCGCCCCGCGCCGCGCCGCGCAGCTTCTCCACGCCCGCCCGGACTGCACCGTGGTGACGTTTCGCGGCAATGTCGCCACCCGTCTGGCCAAGCTGGCGGCGGGCGAGGCCGACGCCACGTTCCTCGCCGCCGCCGGGCTCAGGCGCCTGGGCGAGACCGGCACCGGCCACGCGCTCGACGAGAACGACTGGCTGCCCGCCCCCGCCCAGGCCGCGATCATGATCGAATGCCGCGCCGATGACGCTCGCACCAAGGCCTTCCTCGCCGCCGTCGACGACGCGCCCAGCCACATCGCCGTCGCGGCGGAACGCGCGCTGCTGGCCGGGCTCGGCGGCAATTGCCACAGCCCGATCGCGGTGCTGACCCGCCATGACGGCCAGGATCTGATCATGCGCGCGGCCCTCTACAGCCCCGACGGGGCCGAAAAAGTCGAGGACGAAGCCCGTTTCCCGGCCACCGATGGCACCGGCCCCGCCGCGCTCGCGGCCCGGCTGCTGGCCCGCGCGGTGCCTGCCATCGCCGTGCATTTCAGCGGCGCGGGAGCCGATAGCTGACCAGGGCCCTGCTCCCGCTGGTCGTCGTGCGGCCCGCGCCCGGCGCCGAGGCCACCTGCATCGCGGCACGGGCACTGGGGCTGGAGGCGGACGCGTTCCCGCTCTTTGCCGTGCATCCGCTCCGCTGGGAGGCTCCGGCGCGGGCAGAAGTCGACGCCTTGCTGCTCGGCAGCGCCAATGCCCTGCGCCATGGCGGGGCGGACCTCGCGCACTATCGCGGCCTGCCCGCCTATGCCGTGGGCGAAACCACGGCGGCCGCAGCCCGCGCGGCCGGCCTTGACGTGGTGCGGACCGGCACGGGGGGGCTGCAAGGACTGCTGGGGCACATCGATCCGGCACATCGCCGCCTTTTGCGGCTGGCCGGTCGCGAGCGTATTTCCCTTGAAATACCGGCTCATGTCACGGTGCTGACCCGCGAGGTCTATGCCAGCCAGGCCCTGCCCCTGCCCGGCGCCCTGGCGGCGCGGCTCCGCACCCCGTGCCTCGTGCTGCTCCATTCGGCCGAGGCAGCGCGCCATTTCGCCCGCTTATGCGACAGCGCCGGAATAGTCCGCAGCCAGATCCACGTCACCGCGCTCGGTCCGCGCATTGCCGCAGCGGCCGGAACCGGCTGGGCCGGGATCGCTGCAGCACCCACAGCCACCGATGCCGCATTGCTGGCCTTGGCCAAAGAGTTGTGCCAAGGGTTTACGCCGGGATCGTGATCTTACAGAAACGAGCGTGATGCAGGACCAGACTTCCCAGCCTACCCCGATGCCGCACCGCCCGCGTTCGCGCGCCGGAGCGTTTTTCGTCGCGCTGCTGGCCTTCGTGCTGGGCGGCGCCCTGTCGCTCTGGGCCGTGCAGGAAGGCTATTTCGACCGGCTGATCCCGGGCCGTCAGTCGCAGGACGACCAGCCGCCCACACAGGCGGTCGCGGCGCCCGCGACCGCCCCGGCGCCCAGGGTTCCGGCGCCCTCCTCGCCGCAGGATCTGGCCGCGATCGGCGTGGTCGAAGGCCGCCTGGCGCTGATCGAGGACCGGCTCTCGCGCGTCGATTTCGAAACCAATGCCGCCTCCGGCAATGCCGCGCGGGCCGAAGGCCTGCTGATCGCCTTTGCCGCCCGCCGCATGATCGACCGGGGCGAACCGCTCAGCTACGTCGCCGACCAGCTGCGCCTGCGCTTCACCAATGCCCAGCCGCGCGCCGTCGATACCGTGATCGCCTTTGCCAAGAACCCGGTCACGCTTGACGAACTGACCGCCCGGCTCGAGGCGCTGTCGCCGGAACTCAGCGAAACCCAGAGCAACCAGAGCCTGTGGGACCGCGCCCGCAGCGAATTGTCCGGCCTCTTCACCGTCCACCGCGATTCCTCGACCCTGCTGACGCCCACCGCGCGGATCGACCGCGCCCGCGTGATGCTGACGGCGCGCCGCATCCCCAGCGCGATCAACGAAGTCCAGCGCCTGCCCAATGCCCAGGCTGCCGAAATCTGGATCGCCGACGCGCGCCGCTACCAGGACGTGCAGGACGCGCTCGACTTGCTGGAGACCACCGCGATGCTGGAATCGCACCGCCTGCAGGATTCGGCGGGCAACACGGTCACCCAGCCCAGCCCGCTCGCCGCTCCCGGTACGCAGCCCAGCGAAGAACCCAGCCCGGAGGCGACCGAAGGCTGATCGGCCAGAGGCAAGCGGGCCGCGAGCCTACACAAAGGGCGCCCGCGGGCGCCCTTTTTTCATGTCAGCCCTGGAGCAGTTCCGGTAGCGTACCCGACATGCCCCGCGCCTCGTCCATGAAGAAGCGCTTGAGCGTGGGCAGGCGCTGTACCGCCCCCATGCCGAGCCGCCGCACGGCGCTGGGCAGGCGGCCGGGCACCCCGAACAGCCGGGTCAGGCCATCGGTGACCGACATGACCATGAAGGAATCGAGGCTGCGCCACTTCTCGTACCGCTTGAGCAGTTCCATGTCGCCCGGCTCAAGGCCCAGACGCATGCCCTCGCGCAGCACTTCGACGAGGGCGCCGACGTCGCGCAGGCCGAGGTTGAGGCCCTGCCCGGCAATCGGGTGCATCCCGTGCGCGGCATCGCCTATCACCGCGAGACGCTCGTCGATGACATGGCCGGCATGGTGGAAGCGCAGCGGATAGCTCATGCGCGGGGCCGAGAGCGAGATCGTGCCGAGCACCCCGTGCATGCGGCGCTCCACCTCGTTCACGAACATCGCATCGCTCATGGCGACGACACCGGCGGCATCCTTTTCCGACACCGTCCAGACCAGCGCGCTGCGGTGCCGGCCTTCAGCATCGTCAAGCAGTGGCAGCAGCGCAAAGGGCCCGGCCGGATAGAAGATTTCCCAGGCGGTATTGCCGTGGGGCTTCTCGTGGAACAGCCCGGCGACCATCGCGCGGTGCTTGTAGTCCCACTTGGCGAGCGCAAAACCGGCCTCGTCACGGGTAGGCGACTGGCGGCCTTCGGCGGCGACCAGCAGGCTGGCCTTGAGCACGCGCCCGTCGCTCAGTTCCACTTCCACGCCGTGCGCGCCCCGGTCGCGGCGCACCGCCTCGGTCTTGACGTGCCAGGCGATGTTCGGCTCGTCCTTTGCCGCATCGAACAGCGCGAGGCGCAAGTCGCGGTTGGCGAACATGCGCCCCAGCGTGCCCTCCTCGGGCTTGGGGGTGAAGTCGATCCGGCCAGGCTTCATCCCGTCGGTGACGGCAATGGAATCGATCGGGCAGCCAAGACCGCTGAGCGCAGGCGCGAGGCCGATCTTCCCGAACAGGTTCCAGCTCGCGGTCGAGATCGCCGAGGCGCGGCCGTCCGCGCCCTCGGCGGTGAGGTCCGCCGGATCGGCGCGGTCGATCACGTGGCTGGTGATCCCCGCGCGGGCGGCTGCCAGCGCCAGCGTCATGCCGACGAGACCGCCGCCGAGGATAATCAGGTCGCGGCGATCCGCCGCGGTATCGAGCCTTGCTGCCGAGTCGTTCATCGACGGCAGCTATCGGCCTCCGTCGCGTCGATGTCGAGACACCTTCCGTCCCAAGTACCCGCAGGTGCGGACAAACCGACCGTCGCGGCAAGGGTCGGGGCGATGTCCACGGTCTCCACCGGGTTCGGCTGTTCGAAGCCGGTCATGCCCTTGCGCCAGAACAGCATCGGCACCCGGCGATCGTAGTCCCACGGGCTGCCGTGCGAGGCGACCTTGAACGGCGCCGCCTTGCCGGGCACCACGCCGCGCACGGTCAGCATCTGCACTTCGCCCGAGCGACCCGGCACGAACGAGGCGCGGACCTTCTGCTCCATCGTCCAGTCCTGCGGATGACCCTTGGGTTCGGGCCACTGCATGATCTGGTCCTGGGTATAGACCGCCGCGATCTGCGGATTGGCCTTGAGCCGGGCGACCAGCGCCGGGATCACCTTCGCCTTCTGCTCGCCCGTCAGTTCGGCGGAAAGCCAGATGCTGCCCGCCTCGCCCGCGCCGTAGAGCAGCGGGCCGTTCGGCACGGTGACGCCGGTATCCTGCGAGACGGCGGCGGCCAGCGCCTTGGCACCGAGCGCGGAATCGATGCGCACGGCATCGGGGTTGCCGCGCAGCTGCTGGCGCTCGGGCGCATCGAAGCCGCCATGGTCGGCACTGAGCACGACTTCGTAATCGATGCCGCGCGCGTCGAGCTGGTCGAACAGATAGCCCAGCGCCTCGTCCAGCACGTTCATCTGCACGCACATTTCCACGCCCTCGGTGCCGAAGGCATGGCCGACCTTGTCAGTCGCCGAGAAACTGACCGAGAGCACGTCGGGCACCGCGTCCTTGCCCATGCCCAGCTCGTCCACCATGCGCACCGCCATCTCGGCCGTCGCGGTGTCGACGCGCGGGCCGTTGACGTAGCTCTTGTAGTCGCCTGCGGTCGCAGGGAAGCGCCAGGTGCCGATGGTGAAATTGCCGATCGGCGTCGCCCGGTCGACCCTGCCGCACCAGCCCGGAACCGCCAGCGGGCCGTCACCGGCAGCGATGCGGCGGGTCAGTTCGGCGTTTTCCGCTTCTGCAGCCTTGGAAATGCGGCGCCCCTCGAACGTGGTGAAGCCCTTTTCGCCAATCCAGTAGACGGCATCGGTATCATGCCCGCTCATCATCACCGCCGCGCGGTCCTTGGCGGAGACGGCGGCATTGATGGTCCTGGGATTGGCCTTCTTCATCAGATCACCCAGCGTGGGGGCGAGCAGGTGCTTGGGGCTGACCACCGGAACGTCCGGCGTGGACCTGGGATCGCTCTCGTCCTCGACGCAGTAGACTTCCTTGTCCGCGCGGCCGATGCCGGGGACGTACCAGGAATTCGCGGTGATGCCGGTGCGCGCGGGATGGACGCCGGTCAGCAGGGTCGAGTGGCCGGGACACGTCTCGGTTGCGGCGTGCGACTGGAAGCCCTGCGCATAGACCCCGCCTTGCAGGAGGCGGGTGAAGCCCTTGGTGAAGTGCTGGCGGTACTGCGCGAAGAGGTCGGCGGAGAACTGGTCGACCGAGATCGCCACGATCAGCTTGGGCGCATCCTGCGGCACCTGCTCGGTCACATCCGGCATGGCAAGGCTGGGAGCGATGGCAGCGCCTGGCGCATCCTTCGCCATGGCGGGCGCGGCGGCGGCAAGAGCCATGGCCAGCGAGGCAAGCGAGGCGGAGAGAAAGCGCATCGAGGGGTCTTCCTTGAAATCTGGAGGCGTTGGGCGCAGATGCTGGTTGGACCGGATCACCGGCTCAACGCAACCCTCGGCAACTCGTGGGAGATTCATGAAAAAGCGCCGCTATCGCCTCTCCGTGACACTCCTGTGTCAATTGCTGGCGCTTGTCCTGATGCCCATCGCCGTTCGCGCGCAGACGGGGGCCCCGCCACATATCGCCGCCGAGTTGGTCGCCGCCCCCGCCGCGCCGGGCAGCGAGGACATGGTAGCCATCCACATGACGCCCGAAAAGGGCTGGCACGGCTACTGGTCGAACCCCGGCGACGCCGGGCTCGGCATGGAGCTGGACTGGACACTACCGAAGGGCGCGAAGGCGGGAACGCCGCGCTATCCGGTGCCGCAGACGCTGGTGGTCTCGGGCCTGATGAACCACGTGTTCGAACATGACTATGCGGTGCTGGTGCCGATCACCGTGCCCGCCGATGCCGCACCGGGAAGCCGCCTGCCGCTGCGTGTCGCCGCGCAGTGGCTGGCCTGCACCGAACAGATCTGCGTGCCCGAACGCGCCGAACTGGCCGTGGAACTGCCCCTCGTCGCCGCAGCTCCTGCGCCCGATGCGCGCTTTGCCGAATGGACCCGGCGCCTGCCCGCCCCGCTCGATGCCGCCGCCACGTTCTCGCTCGACGGCAAGGCGCTGCACCTCGCCATCCCCCTGCCCGCCACCACGCCGCTGGCCTCGCCGCATGTCTTCCTGGGCGAGGACAAGCTGGTCGACTATGCCGCCAGCCAGGCCTTCGCCTGGAACGGTGACAGGCTGATCGTCACCATCCCCCGTGCAAAGATCGACGCACGCGATGCCGCTGCGCTGACCGGCGTGCTGCGGCTCGACGGCGAAGGCAACGGCATCGCCTTTTCCGCGCGGCCCGGCGCCGTGCCGACCGGCGGCACACCGCTGGCCGGCGATACCGCTTCAACGCCAGCCCTCGCCCCGCTGCCGCTGCTGCTGCTGGCCGCGCTGGCGGGCGGGCTGCTGCTCAACGTGATGCCCTGCGTTTTCCCGATCCTCAGCCTCAAGGCGCTGAGCCTGGCCCGCGCGGGCGAAAGCGAGGCCCATGCCCGGATCGAGGGGCTGGCCTATACGGCGGGCGTCGTCACCGCCTGCCTCGGGCTCGGCGGGGTGCTGCTGGCGCTGCGCGCGGGCGGTCAGGAAGTGGGCTGGGCCTTCCAGTTGCAGGAGCCTCTGGTCGTGGTCGCCCTGCTGCTGCTGGCCGCCGCGATCACCGCCAACCTGCTGGGCCTGTTCGAACTGACGGTGCCGGGCTTCGTCTCGGGCGGATCACCCTCCAGCTTCACGCGCGGCGCCTTCGTTACCGGCCTGCTGGCGGCGTTTGTGGCGACGCCTTGCACCGGCCCGTTCATGGCGAGCGCCATGGGCGCGGCGCTGCTGCTGCCGGTGCTGCCCGCAATGGCGCTGTTCGCGGCGCTGGGTGTGGGCATCGCGCTGCCGTTCCTCGCCATCGCCTTCATTCCCCCGCTGCGCCGCCGCATGCCGCGCCCCGGCGCCTGGATGGTGACGTTCCGCCGCTGGCTGGCGGTGCCGATGGGCCTCACCGCGCTGGCGCTCGCCTGGCTGACGTGGAAGGTCGGCGGGCCGTGGTTCGCGGGCGAGGCCCTGCTCGGCCTCGCGCTGGTCATGGCGGCGCTCTTCGTGATGGGGCGCACCCAGCGCGAGGGGGGCTCTGCGCGGCCCGCGGCAGCGACGGCGATGGCCCTGGCGGTCGTTGCGCTTATTGTCCTGCCCACGCCGATGCCGCCTGCCGCGACCGTCGATTCCATCCTCGGCGCCAAGCCCTTCAGCGAACAGGCGCTGACCGAGGCGCGTGCCGCCGGGAAGCCGGTCTTCGTGTGGATGACCGCCGACTGGTGCCTGTCCTGCAAGGTGAACGAGGAAGTCGCCATCGAACGCGCCGAAACCAAGGCCGCCTTCGACAAGGCGGGTGTCGTCGTCCTGCGTGGTGACTGGACCCGCCGCGACCCCGCGATTACCCGCTTTCTCACCGCCCAGGGCGCTGCGGGCGTACCGCTTTACGTCTGGTACGGAAGGGACGGCAAGGCGGTGCACCTGCCGCAAGTGCTGACCAGCGATCTCCTCGCCCGCCAGGCCGGGGGCTGAGCCTACTGCATTTCCTGCTTCAGCAGCCCCATGAACAGAACCGCGCAGACCAGATGGACCGAGGCGATCCCTGCCAGCCAGCCCGGCATCAGCATGGACAAGTCCACATAGGCCGATGCCCCGGCGACAAGCGATGCAAGAGGATAACCATGCGACATGCCGCATATGCGCGCAATCGCGGTTAATTCCGCCTTCAAGCCTGGGGTTTACGCGTAAGTAAGGTTAAATTTTTCCACCCGCGAAGGCCTTGATCTCGGCCAGGCGGATTGCCTTGCCGCCGGCCGGCGTCATCGTCACGCGCAGGCGTTCGGCCTTGACGCTTGTCCACGCGAGCCGCGTCACGCCATTGGCCAGCGGCGGCGCCGTCGGTGCGGCGACCTGCTGCCAGCGGCCGCCCGCCCAGACCTCGACCACCAGCTTGCGCGGCGCGGCAAACTTCGCGCCGTCCGCAAAGAAGGCCAATTCGGTGCTGCCGAGCGTGACCGGCTTGCCGAAGTCCACCGCGTACCACTGGTCCGTCTTGCCGGCGGCGGAATCCCAGCCATTGGGAAGCTCGGGATAGAACCAGGCGCGCCCATCGATGGCATCGTGCAGGTTCTCCGCCCCGGTGCCGGAGGAAGCCGCAGCCTTGGGGAAATTGCCGCGCACCAGTTGCACCGCAAGGTTCGTCTCGCGCACGATCGACGCGTTGGCCTTGCGGGCGAGCGGCACTTCCACGCGGCCAAGGTCGTCGCGGCGGGCAACTTCCGCGCCGTCGACGGAAACCGTCAGCCCCTTGCGGCCATAGCGCTTGCCGTCGGCGTCCCAGGTCACCGAAACCGCGTGGCCGTGATAGGGCACGCGTTCGATGTGGAACCAGGCCAGCGCCTGCGCGTCGCCAGTGCCAGGCAGCAGTGGATTGACCTCCAGCACGTCGTCCGGACGCGGGCGGATGCCGACGAGACCGGTCAGGATCAGGTCGTTGTAGCCCGAGTGGAAGTAGTGATGGCTGCGATCCAGCCCGACGATCGGCTTGCCGGTCTCCGGATCGTAGTCCTCTTCCAGATCGAGCCTGTCGCCCTGATAGTGCAGTTGCGTGTACTGGCGCAGCAGGCGCATGTAGTCGCTGCGGGTGACCGGTCCGTGGTCATCATAGTGATCGAGCAGGTTGCCCATCGCCGCCAGCACCTGCGTCGTCTGGTAGGGCCAGATCGGGCCGTTCCACTGACACTCGCGCGCGTCGCCAAGATAGCGGTACTGGCGCATGTAATATTCGTAGCCCTTCTCGGCCGTGCGCATGCCCGCCTTGCCGGCCAGCGCATCGGGGGCGAGCAGGTGCGACCAGGCCGAGGCGTACCGTCCCTCATCCGGCACGAGGTCGAACATCCAGGGCAGGTAGCCGACCAGTTCGCGATTGCGGATCGGCTCCCAGTACTTCACGAACTCGTTGCTGACCTGATAGCGGTCGGTGAAATGGCCGAGCCTCGGATTCCACAAGTCCTGCAGGACATGCGCGCGCAGGGCCTCGGCCCGCCCGGCATACTCCTGCGCCATCGCGGCATCACCGGCCAATTCCGCCATCTTCGCTAGCGCGCGGGCATTGGCGAACATGTAGCTGTTGATCGAGGGACGGAAGCTGTCGTCGCCCCGGAACCCGTCCTTGCCGCCCGACGCGTCGATCGAGGAGACGGTGTACTCGGTCGCGTCCAGCAGCGGTTCGACGAAGTAGAGGCCCTTGGAGAAGTCGAACTTCTCGTCCCACAGCCGGTAGACATGGCGCATGGTCCCGAGGTGGGCCAGCAGCGCCTGCCTGTCGCCATCGACGAGATAACGGCCCCAGACCGAGTCCGCCATGTAGTCGGTGAAGTGGCGGTCGTTGCCGCCTTCGTACATGAAATTGATGTAGTCGTCGGTGAAGCGGCGGTCGTTGAGCCAGCGCCCTTCGGCGATGTGGAAGCCGCTGGCGTCGTTGAGGCTGGCGAAAGGCTCGCGCTGCCAGCCCACGTCGTCGGCGAATTCGGTGGTGATGTAGCCTTGCGCGCCGAGGTCGCGCTGGTGGGCGCGGAACAGGCCCCAGCGGTAGTAATAGACCGCATCGATCTTCGGTTCGGCGCTTTCGAAGAAGGGAATGCGCTGCTCATACCACGCCGCATCGTTGCCGAAGCGGGCCTTGGCGATCGCGGCGATGTCGAGGCTTGGCGCCGCGCCCGGCGAAACGGCGGAGGCAGGGGAACCGGCAGAACGTGCGAAAAGAGCGGGCGGGCTGGCCGCCGTGGCAAGAAACGCCGCGGTGGCAAGGATCGTCCGTAGATTTCCGCGCATCGTTACCCCTTCATGGTCTGGCGAGCGACTGGCAGCATTTATCGTGCAAAAACAAGAGCGGCCGGTTCCCGGGGTGTGTTGGGAGAGGAAACCCCGGGAACCGGCCGCCGGTGGCAGGCTGCAACGCGAATGGCGATCCGCTGCGGCCTGCCGGTATCAGGTCATCAGAACTTGAAGCGAACGCCCGCCGCGAAGGTGCGGTCGATCAGCAGCGTGCTCGAGTTCATCGTCACCGGGCCGCCGGCCGTGTCGTACTTGTAGTAGTTCTGCTGCTTGGCCTTGGTGAGGTTCACCGCATCGAAGGTCAGGCCGATGTCGTCGGTGATGTTGTAGGTGAGCTGGAAGTCCAGGCTCTTCTCGGGCTTGCGCCACATGCCGATCGGGTTGGCGAAGGCCCGCGCCTCGTTGTTGTTGAGGAAGCCCTTGCGCCAGACATAGGACAGACGCGCACCGACCGGGCCGCGCTGGTAGGCCAGCGTGGCGTTGTAGGAGAACTTCGACACCGCGAAGAACGCCGACTTGGTATAGGTGGTGTTCCCCTGCGCGTCGACTTCGGGGATCGTCTGTTCCGAGTCGAGGATCGTCGCGCTGCCCTGGAAGCCCAGACCGTCGAGGATGCTGGGCAGGTAGGTCGGGAAGTAGGTCAGGCCGATTTCCACGCCCTTGAGCACGCCGTCCGATGCGTTGGTCGGGCGGGTGACCTGGAAGTAGTCGGTCGCGGTGCTGCCCTCGATCGTGTTGTTGGGGATGTATTCCAGCGTGGTGAGCGGAACGACCAGGCCCTTGATCTCGCGGCGGAAGCCGGTGACGAAGATCGCGCTGTTGCGCTCGAAGTACCATTCGATCGCAAGGTCGTAGTTCTTCGAGGTGGTCGCCTTCAGGTTGGCGTTGCCCGCGCTGCCGGTACCGAAGCCGAGGCCCGAAAGGTCGCCGGTGAGCGAGACGTTCGGGTTGAGGTCGCCGAAGGCCGGACGGCGCAGCGTCTCACCGTAGTTGAAGCGGATGCGCAGGTTCGGCGTGATCTCGTAACGCGCCGTGAAGCTGGGCAGCAGCTTGGCCTCGCCGGTCGACACGCCGGTCCGGGCAAAGCCGTTGTAACGATCGAAATAGTTGTAGTCGGTATCGATCGTGACGAGGCGCGCGCCGCCCTCGATCATCAGCGGGCGACCGAAGATGTCGATCTGGCCGTCAGCCATCACGTAGCCAGCCAGCGTCACTTCGTTGATGTCGAACACGCGGCCGAACGACATCTGGTCGGACAGCAGCAGGTTCGGGTTCACCGCCTGATAGAGCGAACGGATGGCATCGGCGTTCTTGTAGAGCGCCGGGCCGTTGGCGAGCACCCAACTGGTCGGCACATCGGCGCGGCCGTCGAAGAAGCCGCTGTTGGTGAAGGTGTAATCGTCACCCAGCGAGGCCAGCGTGCCGCCCAGAGCGCCGGCGCTCTGTTCCCGCACGAAGGTGCTGGCGCTGCGGTTGTCGTAGCGGAAGCCCGCCTTGATGCGACGCAGGAAACCTTCGTCCCATTCGTAATAACCGTCGAGCTGGAACGTCCAGGCGCTGCCCTTGCTCTTGTTGCCGTTGTCGAACAGGTCGCCGACCGTCCAGGCATTGGCATCGGTCAGCACTTCGGGCGTGCCGAAGCTGTAGGACGGGATGCCGCCGCCGGCATTGAAGTCGACGTCGAGATCCAGCGGACCGCGGTTGGTGCGCATCGCGAAGAACGAGGTTTCGTTCTTGCTGTCCTGATAGGCGAGGTCGGCGGTGATCTTGCCGCGCGCACCCACGTCCCAGGCCGCGTTCAGGGCATAGACGTAGCTGTCGGTCTTGTTGGTCGAATAGTCGGCGCTGTTGAAGCCGGCCACATCGCCCATCGTGCGCGACTTGATGATGTTGGTGCCGTCGTAAAGCTCGAAGGTCGAGCCCGGCTTGCTGCCGAGATCGCCCCACCAGTCGGCGTAGCTGAACATCATCGAGTTGAAGGTCGTGCCGCGGAAGCCGGTGTAATAGAACTCGGCGGTGTAGGTCGAACGGTCGTTCGGCGCCCACTGGAAGGCCGCGTTGATCGAGGGACGCTCACGCTTGCCATAGAGGTCGGAGCTGATGACCGCGTCGCGCGAGAGGTAGTAAGGCACCTCCACGCCGTCGATGTTCAGCGTCGAACCCGGGGTGGTCGGCAGACCGGCATTGAGGCCCGGCGTCCAGTAGGGGTTGCTCGGGTCGGTGCGCGGGAAGATGCGCTGGAGCGGCGTCAGCCAGGTGCCCGAAGGCGGATTTTCGGTGGCGAACGGCACCAGCGCACCGGCCTGCACGTTCTGGTTACGATACTTGGCGCGCGTGTAGCTGCCGTTGATCAGGAAGCCCATCTCGCCGATGCCGGTTTCCCAGCGATCGCTGACCAGCAGCGCCACGTTGGGATTAAACTTGTCGGCCAGTTCGCTGTAGACGCCGCGGGCGAGGCCCGAGATCGTGAAACCGTCGAAGTCGAACGGACGGCGCGTGGCGACGTCGATCTGGCCGGCAAGGCCGAATTCGAGCTGGTCGGCCGAACGCGTCTTGTAGACGTCGATCTTGCGCACGAGGTTCGAGGAAATGTCCTGCAGCGCAAACGAGGTTCCCGCCGCCGTGAAGATGTTGCGACCGTTCCAGGTGGTGACAGGATCGGACAGGCCGCGGATCGTGATCGTGCCGGTTTCACCGCCCGCACGGTCGGTCACCTGGATGCCGGTCACGCGCTGGAGCGCCTCGACGACGTTGTTGTCGGGCAGCTTGCCCACGTCTTCGGCCACGATCGAATCGACGATCTGGATGTTGTTCTTGCGGCTATTGAGCGCGCCGACGATCGACGCGCGCACGCCGGTCACGATGATGTCTTCGGTGCTGGGTGCAGCGGCATCGTCGGCAACGGCCTGCGGTGCGGTGTCCTGAGCCTGGGCAACGCTGGCGAGGCCGAGCGCGAGAACGGATGCCGTGCAGAAAGCAAATGGCTTGAGCGCCATGGATCAACCCTCCCATGTGGGGCTGGCCCATACCATGCCCCTTAGATTACTCAGACTAATTATTAGTCGGACTAATCTCACGCAAGCGGAAAAGCAAAAACGCTGCAAAAATGATGAAATAAGTGTGGCACATTTAACGCACATGGCCCGGAGCAACCACAGAAAAGCCCCGCGCGGCGGCTGCCGGGCGGGGCTCTCGTTTGCTTCTGGTCTGAGTTTATGACGCGCTTTCAGCGCGTCAGTCGACCTTCCATGCGCTCGCGGCATCCTGGCCCGGCGCCAGCCGCAGACCGTCCGGTGCCACCGTCAGGGCCTTGGCCGGATCGCTCGCCGAAACGAATCGCACCGCGCCCCCGCCTGCCGCCACGCGGCGGAACTTCTGCCCGGGCGCGGCCGAGCGCGGCGCCACGGCAACGCCGCCATCGTCCGACGCGGTAAGGCAATGATCGGACAGGAGGATCGGCGAGAGCGTCACCGTGCCCTCACCCGCATCTTCCACACGGAACTGGGTCTGCGGCAGCGCCACCCTGGCGCTGGTCATGCGGGTGCCCTCGTGCGCCATGTAGGTGCCCGGGCGGGCGACCGAGACGAAGCGGTCCGGCATCGCGCCATTGCCCACCGGCACGCCGAAATCGGGCATGCCCTTGTCGTCGAAATAGAGGCGCTGGACGCGGGTGTGGCGGTCCGGGTTGAACAGCGGATCGCCCTGGATCGCCTCGTAGTCGCGGCCATGGTAGACCAGCAGGGGACGGCCCTGCTCGTCTTCGGTGAAGCTGTTGTGGCCGGGGCCGTAGACCGAGGTTTCGCGGCAGGTCACGAAGACCGGCTCGGGCGACTTGGTCCAGGCCTTGGCGTCCATCAGGTTCGCCTCGGCATCGATCGACAGCAGGCCGAGGCAGTAACGCGCATCGGTGGCACTGGCCGAGTAGGTCATGAACAGCTTGCCGGCGTGCTCGATCACCGCCGGGGCCTCGTTGACCTTGTAGCCGCGGATTTCCCAGTCGAGCGTCGGCACCGAAAGCCGCGTCGGCGCGGCCGAGAGCGTCAGCGCGTCCTTCATCGGGGCGATGTAGAGGTTCGAGTTGGTCTCGATGCCCGGCTCACGCTGCGCCCACGAGAAGTAGCGCACGCCGCGATGGATGAAGCTGGTCGAATCGAGGTTGAAGCTGTCCCAAGGCGCCTTGAACTCGCCCAGAACGCTCCAGTTGCCGGTCATCGGGTCGGGACCGTCGCAGACCACGGCAAAGGTGCGGATGCGGAACACGTCCTCGCCGCCGCCGCTCGGTCCGGCGGCGAAGTACATGACCCAGCGGTTGTCGATCAGGTGCAGTTCGGGCGCCCAGAGGAAGCCGGACATCGGGCCGGTCTTCTCATGGCGCCACAGCACGCGTTCCTCGGCGGTGGCGAGACCGGCGACGGTCTTGGAACGGCGCAGCACGAGGCGGTCGTACTCGGGCACCGAGCCGGTCAGGTAATAGTTGCCGTCGTGATGACGGAAGACCTGCGCGTCGGCGCGCTGGCGGACCAGCGGATTGACGGGGACGGGCGTAGCCGAGGGCGCCGCGCTCGATCCGAGCGCGCCCTTTCCGGCAGAAGTGCAGGCCATCGGCAGCATCGCGGCTCCGGCAGCGAAGGCGCGGCGCGAAAGGGGCAAATTCATGACGGTCCTCTTCCGTTATCGGGTTTCATTCTGGTGTCCCGGATCGCTCCGGGGAAAAGGACACCCCGGCACAGGGGCCGGGGTGTCAGCTGGTGGGTCTCAGTATTGCGCCGCAGGCCAGCCGTCGGCGCCCCAGACGATCGGCGCGATGCGCAGCGTCGGGCGGCCTTCGGCTTCCTTGTCGTAGGCGTGGTAGACGAGGTAGGTCGTACCGTCCTTGTCGGTGAAGGCGCCCGCGTGGCCGGGGCCGCGGAAGCGCTGCTTCTCCTCCAGATCGGCGCGCAGCAGGATGGTGCCGCCGCCCTGCATCATGTCGCTGCCGTCCTTGCCCTTGTAGGGGCCGGTGATCTTCTTCGCGCGCGAGACGACCGTGTAATAGGTGCTGTTCACGCCCTTGCAGCAATAGTCGTAGCTGGCGATCAGGTAGTACCAGCCGCCGTGCGGGATGATGAACGGCGCCTCGATCGGGGCCGGGCCACCTGCCGGAGCGGGGCGGCGGGCGATCGCGTAGGGTTCGGTGCCGGGCGCCACCTTGCCGGTCTTCGGATCGAGCGGGAACAGCTTGATCCCGCTCCAGAAGCTGCCGAGCGAGAGCCACTGGCGGCCCTGATCGTCCTGCACGAAGTTCGGGTCGATGGCGTTGAAGTCATCGTCATGGGTGGACATGACGACCAGCCCCTGATCCTTCCAGCCATAGCCCTTGGCCTTGGGATCGAGCGTCTTGCTGGTCGCAAGGCCGATCGCCGAACGGTTCGAGCCGAAAGTCGAAACCGAGTAATAGAGCCGGTATTCGCCGTTCACGTAAGAAATGTCCGGCGCCCAGATGCCTTCGGTGCCGGGCACGGCCTGCCTGGCCCATGCCGGAATCTCGGCAAAGACGGAGCCTGCATCCTTCCAGGTCTTGAGGTCCTTGGAAGTCTTGATGCCGACGTAGCGGCCCACCGTGGAGAAGACGTAGTAGGTGTCGCCCTCGCGGATGATGACCGGATCGTGGACCACGAGGTCCCCGGACATCTGCGCGTTCAGCGTCGGCGCGCCATCGGCCTGCGTCGGCCGTTCTTGGGCACCGACGCTACCGGTCAGGCCCAGCGCGGCGAGACCGAGCAGGAACGAAAACTTGCGGATCATGCTCAGCCCCCGGCCGCGTTCCATGCAGCGACCAGTTCGGCCGCCTTGGCGCCGACCGTCGCGGCATCGAAGCCGGGCTTGTAGAGGCTGCCGCCGACGCCGATGCCGTAGACGCCCGCCGCGCGGTATTCCGCGACATTGGCCGCGCCCACGCCGCCGACCGCCCAGACGCGGCTGGTCTTGGGGAGCACTTCGCGGATCGCCTTGATGTAGCTGCTGCCCAGCACCGAGCCGGGGAACAGCTTGAGGTCGCGGGCGCCTGCCGCCACGGCGGCAAACGCCTCGGTCGGGGTCAGGAAGCCGGGCAGGACGTCCATGCCGAGTTCGATCGAACGCGTGATGACGGCCGGATCGACATTGGGGGAGACCATGAACGTGCCGCCCACGCCCGCCAGCGTCTCGGCCAGATCGGTGCCGATCACGGTGCCGCCGCCGATCGCCGCGCGGTCGCCCAGCGCCTCTACCATGGCGCCGATCGAGCCCGCCGGATCGGGCGAGTTGAACGGCACTTCGATGATGCGCACACCGGCTTCCACCAGCGCTTCGCCGATTTCGACCGCCTCATGGGTCTGGATGCCGCGCAGGATCGCCACAACGGGTGCATGGCCTGCGGCCAGAACGTCTTCGATCTTCATGCCTTCTGTCCTTTCGCGATGGCGAGCCCGGCGAGAACCGCCGCATCGCCATCGATCTTGCGCGAGGTGCAGCCACGGGCCGCCAGCGCGCGATCATAATGCGCCACAAGCGCCTGGTCGCCGATCAGCACCACCGAAATGCCTTCCGGCACTTGCGCGGCGACTTCGCCGCCGATCAGCAGACCGGAGATATAGCCGCGCGACCAGTCTTTCGAGCGTCCATCGAGCATGCGCGCGGCGCGGGCCTCGAACAGGGCGCCGGTCAGCGGTTCCTCGCAGCGTTCGACGCCGCGCGCGAAACCGTCGTCGAAGCTCCCCTGCCCCGGCGTATCCGGTCCGGTCAGCGTCGACTGGCCGGCCAGCAGCGCAAACAGTTCGCCGGTCGGATGGGTACGGAAGCCGACGATCGTGCCGTTCACCACCGAGACCCACTTGCAGTGGGTGCCGGGCAGCGCGATCAGATGCTCGCCCACCGCCAGTTCGGGATGGAGCGCGAGGGCGCCGAAGACTTGCGCCTCCTCGCCCCGCATCACTTCGGGCACGCCCTCGGAATCCTTGCAGCTCAGCCCCGGCAGCACCGAGACCGGGATGCCGGCCACTTCCAGCCGCGTGCGCGAGGACAGCCAGTGGGCCGCGTCCGCCGGGCAGGCCGCGTAGCCTGCCGCGACGAGCGCACCCGGAGCGCCGGCCATGCCGCAAAGCACGACTTCGGACAGCGCCCCTTCCGCCTTCCAGACGTCCAGCCTTTCGGCCAGCGCGCCCTCGGCATCGCCGGCGAGCGCGCCCGGCCCATCGAGCCGGGCGTCGACATCGCCGCCGTCCATACGGAACAACCTCAGGCGCGTGGTGCCCCAGTCTCCGACGACGTGCTTCACGCTCATTGCAGTTCGAGCACCACGACCGACTTGGCCGGCAGGGTGACGACAAGGTTGCCGCCCTGCACCACGGCGCCCGAGAACGCCTCCGGCTTCACCACGCCGGGTGCGTCGAAAGTGTTGTGCGAATTGATCGCCGGGGCCGTCAGGATCTTGCCGGTGACAGCGCCCGCCGTAGCGCCGTCGAGCTTGATCGTCACGGTGTTGGGCTGGTTGGGATCGAGGTTCGACAGGCCGACATGGATCTTGCCGTCCTTGGCCTTCACCGCCGAGCCACTGACGGCCGGCATCGTGAACTGGTCCTTCGAGTACCACGGCGACTTGATCTCGATCGGCAGCACCGTCGCGTCCTGCCACGGCTTGTACATGTCGAAGACCCAGTAGGTCGGCGTCAGCACCATCTTGTTGCCGTCGGTCAGGATCATCGCCTGCAGCACGTTCACCATCTGGGCGATGGCGGTCATGCGCACGCGGTCGGCATGCTTGGCGAAGATGTCGAGGTTGATCGAGGCGATCAGCGCATCGCGCAGGGTGTTCTGCTGGCGCAGGAACCCGGGATGGGTGCCCGGATCCTGAGCGTACCACGAGCCCCACTCGTCGACCGCGAGGAAGACCTTCTTCTCGGGATCGTACTTGTCCATGATCGCCGAGTGCTTGGTGATCAGTTCGTCCATCCGGCGCGCTTCGTTCAGCGTATCGGCCCAGCCGTGCTCGTCGAAGTTGACCGGATCGGCCTTGGGCGGCCAGCCGCCTTCGGGCAGGGTATAGTAGTGGAGCGAGAGGCCGTCGACGTTGCCGCCGGCGACGCGCATCATCGTCTCGGTCCAGTTGTAGTCGTCGACGTTGGCACCCGAGGCGACCTTGAGGATCTTGGTACCGGCAGGCGCCTTCACGAAGGTCGCATAACGGCGCGTTTCGTCCGCCGCGAACTCGGGACGCATGTTGCCGCCGCAGCCCCACAGCTCGTTGCCGACGCCGAAGTAGGCCACCTTCCACGGCTCCTTGTGGCCGTTGCGGGCGCGTTCGTCGGCCAGCGAACCGGCGGGCGCGGTCATGTATTCGACCCATTCGGCCATTTCGCGCGGGGTGCCGTCACCGACGTTGCCGGCGATATAGGCTTCCGCGCCGACCTGACGCAGCAGTTCGAAGAATTCGTGGGTGCCTACCGCGTTGGGTTCGGTCACGCCGCCCCAGTGGGTGTTGACCTTGACCGGGCGCTTGGCAGGCGCGCCGATGCCTTCACGCCAGTGGTATTCGTCGGCAAAGCAGCCGCCGGGCCAGCGGATCACCGGCACCTGCAGTTCGCGCAGCGCCGAGACGACGTCGTTGCGGAAACCGTTGGTGTTCGGAATCTTGCTGTTCTTGCCGACCCACAGGCCGCCGTAGATACCCGTGCCGAGGTGCTCGGCGAACTGGGTGAAGACTTCCTTGTGGTAGACCGGGCCGGGCTTGCCGGCTTCGATCGTCGCGGTGGTCGGCTGGCCGTTGGTGTCGGCCTGAGCCGTGCCTGCGAGCGCGGTGGCGCTCAGCAGGACGGCTGCGGTGGTGAGGCGAAGCGCCTTCAACATTTCTTGTCCTCTCCCGGAAATATCAGTCGTGGAATTCTTCGACCAGCGCACGCTTGCCGCGCAGGAAGGCGTCGGCCACGAGGCGCAGCGGGGCGATGTCGACATCGCTGCGGCCGCCCCGGATCAGGTTGGCGAAGCGCGCGTAGAGGCCCGGATATTCCATGTCCTCGTTGTGCTCGGTGCCGCTGGGCAGGGTGAGCACGGCGCCGCCATTGGCGAGCTTGAGCGTTCCGGCATCGGTCTCGACGATGATGTCCCACGACTGCGGGCCGGTCTGGCGCCAGTCGAGGTCCATGTGGATCTCGGCCCCGGCGGTGTCGCAGAACTCGATGTCGGCGGCGATCGGCGCGGCGCGGTTGGCGGGCAGGCTGAGCGTCGCTTCCTTGAGGAAGAACGGGCGCGGCATGATGTGGGTGGCGATCGAGAGGGCATTGATGCCCGGATCGAACACGCCAAGGCCGCCCGGCTCCCAGATCCAGTCCTGGCCCGGATGCCAGACGCGCACGTCCTCGCGCCAGACGATCTTGGCGCTGAGGATGGTACGCTCGGCCAGCCAGGCACGGGCAGGCGCGACACCGGCGGCGTAGCGCGAGTGCCACGAGGCGAACAGGGTGACGCCCACCTTCTCGGCGCGGCTTTCCAGCGCGGCCACTTCGGCGAGCGTCGCGCCCGGCGGCTTTTCGAGGAACACGTGCATGCCCTTCGACAGCGCCAGCGCGGCCAGGTCGTAACGGACCTGCGGCGGGGTGCAGAGCGCCACCGCGTCGATCGCCGGACCTTTCTCGATCAGCTCTTCAAGGCTGCTGAAGTGCGGGATGCCTTCGGGGCCGCGATGGTTGGGGCTGACGGTGGCGCCGATGCTGAAGTTCGGGTTGCCCTCGATCGCGGGGATGTGCTGGTCGCGGGCGATCTTGCCCACGCCAACGATGGCAATGCGGATCGGATCCATGGCTCAGAGTGCCTTCACGGTCATGGTCGCCGCAGCCGGAGCGGCAGCGCGGGCGAGCGGGTTGGCGACCGGCAGGGTGAACGGCGCGGCCGAGATCTCGAACACGTCGCCTTCCTGGGTGGTCACGCCGTCGCTGAACGAGAGCGTGGCGGTGCCGAAGAAGTGGACATGCACGTCGCCGGCGCGGCGGAACAGGTCGTACTTGAAGTGGTGGTGCTCAAGGTTGGCGAACGTGTGCGACATGTTCGCCTCGCCCGAGAGGAAGGGCTTTTCCCAGATCGTTTCGCCATCGCGGACGATCTTGCTGGTGCCCTCGATCTTCTCCGGCGGGGTGCCGAGCAGCAGTTCCGGGCCAAGCGCAGCCTGGCGCAGCTTCGAGTGGGCAAGCCAGAGGTAGTTGTGACGCTCGGTCACGTGGTCCGAGAACTCGTTGGCGAGCGCGAGGCCGAGGCGGTACACGGTGCCGTCTTCACCGACGATGTAGATGCCGGCGAGTTCCGGCTCTTCGCCGCCGTCCTTGGCGAACGCAGGCATGGTCAGCGCTTCGCCGGGGCCGACGAGCAGCTGGCCATCGCCCTTGTAGAACCATTCCGGCTGCTGGCCTTCGGTGCCGGCCGCGGGCTTGCCGCCTTCGAGACCCTCAAGGAACATGCGCATGGAATCGGTGACGTTCTCACCCGAGGCGGCGGCGGCGTGCATCTTGTTGCGGCCTTCGGCCGAACCGAGGTGCGTGAGGCCGGTGCCGGTCAGCAGCAGATGGGCGGAATCGTCGTGGTCGATCGGGGCCAGCAGGGTGCCGGCGGCGAATTCGGCGGCAATGTCGACCGCTTCGCCCGCGGTGCAAGCCTTGGCAGCCTCGGACAGCGTCACACCGTCGGCAATGGCGCGCAGCGCGAGTTCGCGGGTGGTGGTGACGCCCTGCAGGAAGTGGGCGGCATCGCCCTCGGCAAGGATGACGGAGCGCACGCCGTCGGGCGCGCGATGCTGGAGCAGGCGAAGGTAGGTCATGGAGATCTCTCCCGGATCCGCGGCGCGCCTTCTTGGGGGAGCGCGCCGCGGCAGTTGGGTTGGCAGATTAGAGGGTAAGCGTGCCGTCGATCAGGCGCGGCGCGCCGTCACCGTAGGCGGCGTCGCGCAGTTCCGCCGGAAGCAGGCCCTGCGCGAAGTTCTGGTAGCTGACCGGACGCAGGAAGCGGTCGATCGCCAGGCTGCCGACCGACGTGGTGCGCGGGTCGGTGGTCGAGGGGAACGGGCCGCCGTGCACCATCGCGTGGCACACTTCGACGCCGGTCGGCCAACCGTTGACGAGGATACGGCCAACCTTGCGCTCCAGCACCGGCAGCAGGCGCGAAGCAGCGGCTTCGTCGGCCTCGTCCATGTGCAGGGTGGCGGTCAGCTGCCCTTCCAGGCCTTCGAGCAGGCCGGCGAGTTCGGCTTCGTCCTTGCAGACGACGACGATCGACGCGGCGCCGAACACTTCGTGGCCGATCGCCTTGTCGGCGAGGAACTGGGCGGCCGTGGTCTGGAACAGGATCGCACCGCCGGTGGTCTTGCTGCCTTCCTCGCCCTTGGCGATGGTCTCGACGCCCGCGTTGCCTTCAAGCGCTTCGACGCCCTTGGCATAAGCGGCGGCGATGCCGGTGGTCAGCATGGTCTGCGGCTTGGCTTCGGCAACACCGCCGGTGGCGGCAGCGACGAAGGCGTCCAGGCCTTCACCCTCGACGGCCAGGATCAGGCCGGGGTTGGTGCAGAACTGGCCGGCACCCATCGTCAGCGAACCGACGAAAGCGCTGCCAAGGGCTTCACCGCGCGCCTTGAGCGCTTCGGGGAGCAGCAGCACCGGGTTGATGCTCGACATTTCGGCATAGACCGGGATCGGCACTTCGCGGGCCGCGGCCAGCTTGGCCAGGGCAAGACCGCCACCGCGCGAACCGGTGAAGCCAACCGCCATGATGCGCGGGTCCTGGACGAGCGCGGCGCCGAGTTCGTTCGACGGACCGACGAGGTGCTGGAACACGCCTTCGGGCAGACCGGCATCCTTGACCGCCTTGGCGATCGCACCGGCAATCAGGCCACCGGTGATCGGGTGGGCCGGGTGGCCCTTGACCACGACCGGGCAACCGGCGGCGAGCGCCGAAGCGGTGTCACCGCCCGCGGTCGAGAAGGCGAGCGGGAAGTTCGAGGCGCCGAACACGGCGACCGGACCGACCGGGATCATGCGCAGGCGCAGGTCGGGACGGGGCAGCGGAGCGCGGTCCGGCATGGCCGGATCGATGCGCAGCTGCTGCCACTGGCCCTTGCGCACGACATCCGCGAACAGGCGCAGCTGGCCCATGGTGCGGCCACGCTCACCTTCACCACGGCCGCGCGGCAGACCGCTCTCGGCCATGTAGGCCTCGATCAGCGGCTCGCCGATGGCGAGGATCTCGTCGGCGATTCGCTCCAGGAACGACGCGCGGGTTTCACGATCGGTGGCGCGGTAGGTATCGAAGGCCGCGGCGGCTGCGGCGCAAGCGGCAGCGACATCGGCAGTGCCGTTCACGGCCAGCGGTTCACCCTGGGGTTCGCCGGTTGCGGCCACGATGGAACGGAATTCGGTCATTTGGGGTCTCCCTATTTACTCCGACATATTCCGAGCGAACGCGAAACGCAATGTTTGTCGTTCCTTCGCGCGGAAAGGGCTGTTAGGTTCCTGAGGGGAGGTGCCATTAACAGTGTCAGAAGCCAATTTCGTGAACGAAGAAGAAAGTGCAAGGCCGGCCGACGAGGCCCGGGGTCCGGGCCGCCGCCTGCACGGCGCCATCGCCCATAAACTGGGAACGGCCATCTTGTCCGGCAAATATGCACCCGGAGACATTCTTTCTGGTGAAGTGGCCTTCGCCGAGGAGCTGCAAGTCTCGCGCAGCGCCTATCGCGAGGCCATTCAGGTGCTCACCGCGAAGGGTCTGGTGGCAAGCCGCCCCAAGGCCGGCACGCGCGTGCTGCCCCGCGACCGGTGGAACCTGCTCGATCCCGAAGTGCTCGGCTGGGCCTTCGCGGGGGAGCCGGACATCGAGTTCGTGCGCAGCCTGTTCGAACTGCGCGCCATCGTCGAACCGGCAGCCGCCCGCCTTGCCGCGCAGCGCCGCGACAAGGACGACCTCAAGGCGATGAAGGAAGCGTTGACGGCGATGCGCCGCCACACCCTCACCACCGAGGCCGGACGGGCGGCGGACCGCGACTTCCACAATGCGATCCTGCAGGCGACCCGCAACGACGCCCTGCTGGTGCTCAGCGCCTCGATCGGCGCGGCGGTGAACTGGACCACCCAGTTCAAGCAGCGCGCCCGCGCCCTGCCCCGCAACCCGATCCCGGACCACGTGCGCGTCTACGACGCCATCGCCGCCGGGGACGCGGCGGGCGCGGCAGAGGCCATGAACGTACTGGTCGACCTGGCGCTCGAGGATACCCGCACCGCGATGGGGCAGCCGGACGGGGTGTGACCGCCCCTCCTGCAGACGCATAAGAAAAAGGCCCCGGCGATCGCTCGCCGGGGCCTTTTTCGTTATGGCTCGAAGCCCGTGTTACCCGGCCGCTTCGGGAACCAGGTCCGGCTCCGCATGCGTGGTCTTGCTGCCCCAGAGCGCATAGAACAGCACATAGAGTTCGCAGATCGCGGTGAGCAGGAACGAGGTCTGGAGACCGTAGGTATCGGCCAGCCAGCCCTGCACCACCACCAGCGCGCCGCCGGCAATCGCCATCACGAGCAGGCCCGAGGCTTCCTCGGTCAGCGGGCCAAGGCCCTTGATGCCGAGCGTGAAGATGGTCGGGAACATGATCGAGTGGAACAGGCCGACGAGGATCAGCGACCACATGGCAACCGGGCCATGCGCAAAGACGGTGATCATCATGACCGCGAAGGCGCCGACCGAGAAGAACGCCAGAACCTTGCCCGCATCGAAGCGCTGCATGATCGCCGAGCCCGCGAAACGGCCCACCATCATGCCGCCCCACAGGAAGCTGAGGTACTTGCCTGCCTGCTCGTGCGTCAGGTTGGCAATGTCGGGCTGGCTGACGAAGTTCACGAAGAGGTTGGCAACGCCGATTTCCGCGATCAGGTAGATGAAGATCGCAGGAATGCCGAAGACCAGGTTGCGGTGCTTGAACAGCTCCGGATTGATCAGGCCCGAACGCTTCGCCTTGTCGGCGGGCGAGGCGGACTTCATCGCCGGCAGCGGGAACTTGGCGATGACGACGGCCAGGATCACCAGCACCACCGCAACGAGTGCGTAAGGCAGGATCACCGAGTGCGCGTCAGCCAGACGATCGGCCTCGCTCAGCACGGTTCCCGCAGCGGCCGTGCCGCTCTTCGAACGGCCGAGAATGAGGTAGGCGCCGAACATCGGGGCGAGCATGGTGCCCATCGAGTTGAGCGCCTGCACCAGATTGAGGCGCGAGGAAGCGGTCTCGGGCTTGCCGACGACGGCGACGTAAGGGTTGGCGGCGACCTGCAGCAGGGTGATGCCGCTGGCGATCACGAAGAGCATCACCAGAGTCACGCCGTAGGACGGAATGCTGGCGGCGGCCATCATGCCCACGGCGCCGGCCGCCATGATCAGCAGGCCGATCACCAGCGACTTCTGGTAGCCGATCTTCTCGATCAGCTTGGCCGAGGGAATCGAGGCGAAGAAGTAAGCGATGAACCAGACCGATTCGATCAGCGTCGTCTGCGTGTAGGACAGCTCGAACACGCTGCGCAGGTGCGGCAGCAGCGTGTTATTGATGACGGTGATGAAGCCCCACATGAAGAAAAGGCTGGCAAGCAGCGCCAGCGCGGGGCCGTAGCGGACACCCGCCTGCGGCGTGTGCGCCACGGGGGCATCGGCAGATGATACCACTGGGGGCATGTCTATCCTCTCGTAACAAAGCTGCCGGACCGCGATTATCCAATCTGGGGCAAACCGGCTTGCGCTCTTTCTATTTGTCGGACTATATGCGCGAAACGGCCTCGTCAATGCCTTGTGCATGGGGCGACAGCCACGCCCACAACGAGATTCGTCCTCACACAGAAATCAAAATGGGAGCTACGGGAATGAGGATTCTGCGCAAGGCTTTTGTGACTTCCACCGCACTTTCTCTTGCCTGCGTGATTCCGGGTGCCGCTCTGGCTGCCGACGCTTCGCAGGCCCCTGCCGGCACGCTGTCGAACGGCAGCCCGGTCACCGCCGTGACGCTGAAGGCCGCCAACGGCGTTTCCGCCACCATCCTGAGCTTCGGCGCCACCTTGTGGAAGCTCGACGTGCCCGACCGCGACGGCAAGGTCGCCGACGTGCTGCTCGGCTATGACGACATCGCCAGCTACGAGAAGCGCCCGAACTACTGGGGCGCCACCATCGGCCGCTACGGCAACCGCATCGCGAACGGCCAGTTCAGCCTCGATGGCAAGACCTACCAGCTTCCCCAGAACGACCACGGCCAGTCGCTGCACGGCGGCGGCAAGGGCTGGGACGTGCAGAACTGGAAGGTCGAGCAGGTCAAGTCCGGCCCCGTCGCCACCGCCGTGTTCACGCTGGTCAGCCCCGACGGCGATTCGGGCTACCCCGGCACCGTGAAGACCAAGGTCACCTACTCGCTCGACGAGAAGGGCAATCTGCAGATCGTCTTCGAGGCGACCACCGACAAGCCGACGGTCATCAACATGACCAACCACGCCATCTTCAACATGGCGGGTGAAGGCGCGCCCCGCGACGCAATCCAGGAACTGCTGACGATCCCGGCGGGCCACTACACCCCGGTGAACGACAAGCTGATCCCGACCGGCGAACTGCGCGACGTGACCGGCACCGCGTTCGACTTCCGCAAGCCCCGCGTGGTTGCCGAAGGCATCCGCGACGGCAAGGACGAGCAGATCGTCATGGGCCGCGGCTACGACCACAACTTCGCGCTCGACAAGGGCGTGACCAAGACGCCGGAGCTTGCCGCGCGTCTTGAAGATCCCGTTTCGGGTCGCGTCCTCGAACTGCTGACGACCGAACCCGGCGTCCAGTTCTATGCCGGCAACTTCCTCGATGGCACCTTCATCGGCAAGAACGGCCACCTCTATCGCATGGGCGACGGAATCGCGCTGGAACCGCAGAAGTTCCCGGATTCGCCGAACCATGCAAACTTCCCGTCCACCCGCGTCGATCCCGGCAAGCCCTACAAGCATGTCATGATCTACCGCGTGTCCACCTCTTCGCGCTGACAGAACGAAACGAACGCCCCATGACCGAAAAGACTGCACCCAAGCTGCGTTCGCGCGCCTGGTTCGACAATCCCGACAACATCGACATGACCTCGCTCTATCTGGAGCGATACCTGAACTTCGGTCTCAGCCTGGAAGAGCTTCGCTCGGGCAAGCCGATCATCGGTATCGCCCAGACCGGCAGCGACCTGTCGCCGTGCAACCGCCACCACCTGGTGCTGGCCGAGCGCATCCGCGAAGGCATCCGCGAGGCCGGTGGCATCGCCATCGAGTTCCCGGTGCACCCGATCCAGGAAACCGGCAAGCGCCCGACCGCAGGTCTTGACCGCAACCTCGCCTACCTCGGCCTCGTCGAGGCGATCTACGGCTACCCGCTCGACGGCGTGGTGCTGACCACCGGCTGCGACAAGACCACCCCGGCGCTGCTGATGGCGGCCGCTACCGTGAACATCCCGGCGATCGCCCTGTCGGTCGGCCCGATGCTCAACGGCTGGCACAAGGGCGAGCGTACCGGCTCGGGCACGATCGTGTGGAAGGGCCGCCAGATGCTGGCGGCGGGCGAGATCGACGACGAGGGCTTCATCAAGCTCGTCGCCTCGTCGGCCCCCTCGACCGGCTACTGCAACACCATGGGCACGGCGACCACGATGAACTCGCTCGCCGAAGCGCTCGGCATGATGCTGCCCGGTTCGGCCGCGATCCCCGCGCCCTACCGTGACCGCCAGGAATGCGCCTATTACACCGGCAAGCGCATCGTCGACATGGTGCACGAGGATCTCAAGCCCTCGGACATCCTGACGCTGGAAGCGTTCCACAACGCCATCGCCGTCAATGCCGCCATCGGCGGTTCGACCAACGCCCCGATCCACCTTGCCGCCATCGCCCGCCACATCGGCGTGGAACTGCCGCTCAAGGACTGGGAAACCGTCGGCCACAAGATCCCGCTGCTGGTGAACCTGCAGCCCGCCGGCGAGTACCTCGGCGAAGACTACTACCGTGCCGGCGGCGTGCCCGCCGTGGTCGCCCAGCTGATCAAGCAGGGCCTGATCCACGAGGGCGCGATGACCGTCAATGGCAAGACCATGGGCGACAACTGCCGCGATGCCACGATCGAGGACGAGCGCGTCATCAAGACCTTCGACACCCCGCTGGTCGAGGAAGCGGGCTTCCTGGTGCTGTCGGGCAACCTGTTCGACGCCGCGATCATGAAGACCAGCGTGATCTCCAAGGAGTTCCGCGACCGCTACCTGTCGAACCCGGCGGACCCGGATGCCTTCGAAGGCCCGGCCGTGGTGTTCGACGGTCCCGAGGACTACCACCACCGCATCGACGATCCGGCCACCGGCATCACCCCCGACACCCTGCTGTTCATGCGCGGCGCCGGCCCGATCGGCTATCCGGGCGCGGCGGAAGTCGTCAACATGCGTCCGCCGGCCTACCTCATCACCGAAGGCGTCACTGCGCTTCCCTGCATCGGTGACGGCCGCCAGTCCGGCACTTCGGGCAGCCCCTCGATCCTCAACGCCAGCCCCGAAGCGGCGGCGATGGGCGGTCTGGCCCTGCTCGAAACCGGCGACCGCGTGCGCATGGACCTCAAGAAGGGCCGCGTGGACGTGCTCATTTCCGACGAGGAACTGACCGCCCGCCGCGAAGCTCTCGAAGCCAAGGGCGGCTATGCCTACCCGGCCTCGCAGACCCCCTGGCAGGAAATCCAGCGCTCGGTCGTGGGCCAGATGGACACCGGCGCAATCCTCGAAGGCGCCGAGAAGTACCAGCGCATCGCCCAGACCAAGGGTCTGCCGCGCGACAACCACTAAGCTCTGTTCCGGGCCGAAGCGTTTGTTTCGGCCCGGACATTGCACCGAATTGCCCGGGTTTCCGGGCGGGTCCCGGCCCACTCTCCCACTGGTCCTGCCACCGAGTCTGCATAAGGCAGGGGGCTGGTGGAAGAGTGGGCCGGAACCGTATCCATCACCGCGAACCGACGATTTGGGAGACTTGGGATGACACTCTGGCGCAAGATCGATCGCGACGTCCGCGACACGCTGGGCGAAGGCGCCTTGTGGTGCGCACGGGATAACGCCTTCTACTGGGTGGACATTCTTGCCCCCGCGCTCAACCGCCTGAGCCTGGCCGACGGCACCGTCAGCCGCTGGGACATGCCCGCCCGCCTCGGCTGGGTCGCCGAGCATGCGCAAGGCGGCCTCGTCGGCGGCTTCCAGGACGGCGTCGCGCGCATCACGCTCGACCCGCTGACCATCTCCGAGCGCAACGATCCCGAACCCCACCTGCCCGGCAACCGCATGAACGACGGCAAGGCCGACCGCCATGGCGCGATCTGGTGCGGCACCCTGGAAATGGCCGAGGAGAACGCCATCGGCACGCTCTACCGGCTGTCGCCGTCCGGCGAATGGCAGGTCGTCGATTCGGGCTATGTCGTGCCCAACGGCCCGGCCTTCTCACCCTGCGGCGAGTGGCTCTACCACACCGATTCGGCGCTGAGGACGATCTACCGCTTCAAGCTGGGTGCCGACGGCGCGCCCGACAGCGCGCATGACCGCGAGGTCTTCATCCGCTTCACCGAGGAGGACGGCTACCCGGACGGCATGACCACCGATGCCGAGGGCTTCCTCTGGGTCGCCCACTGGGACGGCGGCCGGATCACCCGCTTCGCCCCCGACGGCACCCGCGTCCGGTCGATCGAACTGCCCGCCCGGCGCATCACCAACATCGCCTTCGCGGGTGAAAACCTCGAACGCATGTTCGTGACCTCTGCCGCCAAGGACCTGCCGGATTCGGAATTCGACGGCGCGCTGTTCGAGGTGGAAGCGGGCGTGACCGGCAACCCCGCCGGCATCTACCACGGCTGACATCGAGGAAAGGGGCGGGGGCGGGCGCGGTCGCCCGCCCCTTTTCGGCCCTCTCACAGAATATCCGCCACCCCTTCCAGACTCTCCCGCAACTTGCCGAGTGCCTGCGCCTTCAACTGGTGCACGCGCGGGATCGAGACCTGCAGCACCCCCGCGATCTCGGCGAGGTTGAGTTCCTCGACAAAATAGAGCTGCACGATCAGCCGCAACCGCTCCGGCAGATCGGAAATCGCCGCCACCACCGCCCGCCGCTGCTCCTCGCTGGCAAGCAGTTCAAGACTGTCCGGACCGGCATCGGCAAAGGCCATGCTCTGGTCCGAATAGGTCTCCTCGATCGAATCGAAGCGCAGCGGATGGCTGGAATCGCGCAAGGCGGCGAGGTCCGCCTCGTCGATGCCCATGGCCGCGGCCAGTTCGTGCGGCAGCGCCTCCCGGCCGAGATCGCCGCGCAGTTCCTGCTCCTTGAGCGCCAGTTGCCGCCGCCGCTCGCTTGCCCCGCGCGACATCGGCACGGTGCGGCGGATGAGGTCCACCATCGCCCCGCGCACCCGCATCTTGGCATAAGCCGCAAAGCCGTCCTCGCCCGGCCCCTGGTGTTTCTGCGCGCACTCGGTCAGCGCCACCAGCCCGGCCTGGATGAGATCCTCCACCTCGATCCCCGGCCGCCCGGAGCCATGGACATGCCAGGCCAGGCGCCGCACCATCGGCAGGAAACGCCGCACCCGGTCGGCGATGTCGCCCTGATAGGCGCCCGCGACGCGGCTGGCGTAGGCTGCGGCTACGAAGGCCCTCTGGTCCTGTTTCATGCGGCCATGCTTTCGGCTGGATCGTTGTCGGAATCGGGCTGGGGAAGACCGGGCACCGCCTGCTCGGCCAGCGGCGCGCCGACCACGTCGACCACCTCGATCGGCTGGGTCGGCGGCAGTTCGGAGATCGAGAGCACCAGGCAATGGGGCGCCCGCAGCCGCAGCAAGGCCGCCAGCGCCCGCCGCGCCCGCGGCTGGACCACCAGCGTCAGCGGCACCGCGCCGCTCCCGCGTTCGGCCCCCAGCGCGGCAATGCGCTCGCCGATCATGCGGGCAAGGTCCGGCTCGATCACCGGCTGGCCGCTGGCCGGATCGACCATGCCCTGGATGATCGCCGTCTCGAGGGCGACATCGAGGGTGACGACCGGCAGCCGCTCGTGCGGCGGGCAGATGCGCCCGACGATCAGCGCACCGAGATCGGCCCGCAGCAGGTCCACCAGCCGTTCGTGGTCGAGCGTCTGCTGCACCGCGCGGCCGATACTGGCAAAGATCGGCAACGGGTGGGCGATCGGGATGCCGTCCTCCAGCAGGGCCCGCAGCAGGCGGGTGAGCGCCGCCAGCGACAGCGGCTGGGGATGCACCGTCTCGATCAGCCCGGCCGAATGGATCTTCAGCGCATCGACCAGCGCCTTGACCTGGTCCGGCCCGAGCAGGTCCTGCGCGCGTTCGGTCAGGAGCTGGTTGAGGTGGGTGGCGATGACCGTACCGGCATCGACGGTGAGGAACCCTTCGGCGATGGCATGATCGCGCGCGGCGGGATCGATCCACAGCGCCGGGCAGCCGAAGCTGGGATCGTGGGTCGCCTCGCCGCGCAGGGTATGGCCGGGACGCGCCTCGCCCGCGTCGATGGCGAGGATCCGATCGGCCCGCACGACCGCCCCGCCGAGATTCACGCCCCCCAGGAGCACCCGGTACTCGTGCGGCGGCATGTCGAGCGCGTCGCGCACGCGGAACTGCGGAACGATGAAGCCGAACGTCTGGCTGAGCTGCTTGCGCACCCCGGTCACCCGGCTGACCAGCGGCGAGCCGCGCCGTTCGTCGACCAGCTGGACCAGCCCGTAACCCAGCTCGATGGTCACCAGCGTGTGGTCGGATACGTCCTCCAGGTCGATCCGCGCGGGGTCGACCTCGGGCGGCGCCTCCACCACCGGCACGGCGGCAAGCGCCTGGCGCCTGCGCATCGTGCGCCAGATCCACAGGGCCAGTCCGGCGGCGGGCAGGAACACCGACTGCGGCATCGCCGGGATCAGGCCGATGGCGGCCAGCACCACCCCCACCGGCAGCCAGGTGGACGGCGCCGCGAACTGGCCGCCGATCTGCGCGGCAAGGTCGCGCCCCTCGCCCTGGCGGTCGTCGGCGACGCGGGTGACGATCACCGCGGCGGCAATCGAGAGCAGCAGCGCGGGCACTTGCGCCACCAGCGCATCGCCGATCGCCAGCGTGATGTAGGTCTGCGCCGCGGCGCCCGCCGAAAGCCCGTGGCTGATCATGCCAAGGCAGAAACCGGCCACGATGTTGACCCCCAGGATCAGCAGCGCGGCGATCGCGTCGCCCTTCACGAACTTGGAAGAGCCGTCCATCGACCCGTAGAAGTCCGCCTCGGTCGCCACCTCGCGGCGGCGCGCCTTGGCCTCGTCGGCGGTCAGGAGACCGGCGGCGAGGTCGGCGTCGATCGCCATCTGCTTGCCCGGCAAGGCATCCAGCGTGAAGCGCGCGGAGACTTCCGAAACGCGCCCGGCACCCTTGGTCACCACCACCAGGTTGATGATGATGAGGATCAGGAAGACAAAGATCCCGACCGCGAAATTGCCCCCGATCAGGAACCTGCCGAAGCTTTCGATCACCTTGCCGGCGGCTTCCTCGCCCTCGTGGCCATGCACCAGCACGACGCGGGTGGAGGCGACGTTAAGCGCCAGGCGCAGCAGCGTGGCGAACAGCAGGACGGAGGGGAACGAGGAGAAGTCGAGCGGCTTGCGGGCATTCATCGCCGCCATCAGCACCGCCAGCGACAGCGCGATATTGAGCACGAACGAGACGTCGAGCACAAAGGCCGGCACCGGCACGATCATCAGCACAATCAGCGTGAGGATCCCCCCCGGCAGCGCCGCCGCCGCCGGATTGCCGAGGCGGGCGAGGAGGGGGGCGCGGGCTCCGGCGGTCACAGACCCAGCCCCGCAAGCCGGGCATAGGCGGCGCGGACATTGGCCGGTGCGGCAACCCCGCTGGCGCTGAACATGCTCTGCAGCGTATCCGCCATCGACGCGCCGCTCCCGCCCGCTGCCGACGCGGGCTGCGCGGCGCGGGCATGAAAGGCGCGGGCGACCGGCCCGCCCGCCGTGGCGGCGCCCGCCGAATCGCCCGCCGTGGCCACGCCCCCCATGGCGACGCCAGACGATTCGGCGGCGACCGCCTCGTAGCCGATGCGCGGTGACGCCGACGCGGCCAGGGCACCGGGAGACGGGATGGCCTCCCACTCCCCTTCCCCCTGCCGCATCGCGCCGTTCACCTTGCCGCGCATCAGCGCCATGACCCCTTCGAGGCTGCGCGCCCCGCCATCGGCGTAGAAGATCGCCGGGTTGGCGGCAGCGGCGCGCGGCAGCACCGAGGCGGCGCTGCGGGTAGGGTCGCGCGACAGCGCCGAGAGGAACTGGCCGGCACCGCCGATGCCGAGGAAATGGGCGAGGTAGAGTTCGGTCGAATCGGGTTCGCGGCCAAGCTGGGCAGTCAGCCCGGCCTTGTTGTCGCTGGCAAGTTCGGCGGCCATCAGCGCCGAGGCATCGGCATCGTAGCGCAGCCCCAGGACTTGCGCGCGCATGGCCGGATCGCCGCCGGCAATGGCCTGCTGCACCCAGGCCATGCCGTGGTCGCCGCCGTGCCGCCCGAGGGTCTGGAGCCAGGTGCCGTCGGTGAACTGGAAAAGGCCGGTCGCACTCGATGTGGCGGCACGGGCGGAGGGGTCGAGGCTGGATTCGAGCCTGGCCTGCGCCAGAAGGTAGTTGAAATCGACGCCGGTGGCCTGCGCCGCCCGGGCGATCGCCGCCTGGACCGCGCTTCCCTTCGCCGGATTCCCGGCCGTGACGGTGGCGCCGACGCCCCCCGTGCCATTCGCGCCGGTAACTTGTCCTGAGCTCAACGCCTCGCTCCCGATCCGGATGGTTCCGGGAGCGTTTCAGCAAGAGCCGTGCCAGACGGGGCAGCGGAGCCGGTCTCGTCCTGCCCTCCCGCCGAGGCTGGCGCGCTCCGCCCCGCGTTCAACCGCGCCCGGTGACGATGGCCGCACCGGCCAGCGTGTAGCTCGCCCCGGCGCGATAGAGCCGGGAACTGCCGGTCAGCACGTCCAGGCGCTTGGCGACATTGGCCGCGATGATGTTGCGCACCTGCCGGTTCACCTCGTTGAGCCGCCGCGCGGTTTCGAGCATGCCCCGGCATTCCTCGTCGAGCTCTACGATCCCGGCGCTGTCCAGGGTGCCGCAGAGCCGGTCCTTCGCCTGGGTCACGCCAACGATGGCATCGAGGTCGAGGCCGGCAAGCGCCTGCCGCTCGCATTCCAGAACGGCAAGCATTTGCCGCAGGGCTTCGTGCAGTTCCGGCGGCGGGGCCAGGCTGATGTCGGACTGGGTCATCCCTCGTGGCTCCACAGCAGCACCTGGGCTGCGATCATGGCATCGGCGATCTGGGTCGGGATGACCGGGTAGGTCCCCGCCTGGACGGCCTTGCGGATCAGTTCGACCCGGTCGGTGTCGACCGGGATCTGTCCCGGATCGAGCGCCGCGCTGGCTTCGACCGCGGTGCTGGCCGCAGGCGCGGTCGCCCGCGCGGCGCTGGCTTCCGAACTGACGGTGACGCCGTTTGCGCCAGACGATGATTCACCGGCCGCCGTGCGGGCAAGCCGTGCACTGGCGGCGCCGACCGCGCCCGCAGGTCCCACTTCGATAGGTGGCATGGTGCCGCTCCTTCACAAATTCCACAGCGAAGAACGGTGCGGCGCACAAAGTTTTAAGTCCCCCGCCCGCAGCGGCTCCGGGTATCTGCGCAGAGGCGGCGAAAGGGGTGCCATTTCAGGGAATTGGCAGCGAGACCGTGCCGGGCGAAGTGATTTGCGCCCGCAGTTCCTGGCCGCGCCCCGCCGCACTCGCCGCCGCCAGCGGCCGCACCCGGATCCAGTCCCCCGGCCCGCCCGCTTCCAGGGCCATGCCGGGCTGGGTCACGGTGAACCCTTCGCCGGCAACCGCAATGGCCACCGCATCGCCGCGCCGGATCAGCGGCGCGATCGGGACATCGGCAGGCGCCGCCGCCAGACGGCGCACCGGCACGAACAGCCGCCAGCCTCCGACATCGCCGCATTGCACGACCACGCTGTCCTGCCCGCCATCGCGCGCGCTTCCCCGCCACGACAGCGCCATGCCGCTATGGCAGGGTGCCAGCCGCAAGCGGCGGTCGACCGGCCCGAGGGCGCCGCCGATCTCGCCGATCGGCATGCCGGTAAAGGCCGCGACCTGGCGGTCGATCGCATCGAGATCGGCAAAACCGCCCGAGGCGGCAGCGGCAAGGGCAAGCATGGCAAGGGTCATCGTGGCGGGCGTCCGTGGCTGGTCTGCTCTCCGGCGCGACGCAAACTTCGTGCCACCCCTGGCCGCGCCTCCATAGGAGGCGATTGTCCCGATTGCGCCTCCACAGGAGGCGCATCGAAGGCGAGTGCCGCGCGCAAGGGCGCCACCCCAAGCCCCGGGCCCGGTTCGATGACGATGCGCGCCGAAGCCAGGGAACCGCCCTGCTCCCGCACCAGCGCCGCAGCCGTTTCCAGCGCCTTCGCCTCGGCCCCGGGACCATAGGCCAGGGTCACGGTCAATTGCTGGCGGGGATCGCGCGGCTGGCTCTCCAGCCAGCGCGCCAGCGGCGGCGCCCCCGGCGCGGCGATATAGAGCGCCAGAGGCTCGCCCTGCGCGGATGGCGCCTGGGGGTGGGCGGTATCGGGGCGAGCGGTTTGGGTTTTCGCTTCCGTGCGCGGCGGCACCGGCCGATGCGCCAGCGCCGCCGCCATCAGCATGAACAGGATCAGCGAGAGATCGGCCAGCGAGGTCTGCCAGCTCGTCGCGGTGCGCGCGCTCACCAAGGCCATTCTCCGCCCGGCCGGCTTTCCTCGCCGTCCTCCAGTTCCACCTCGGCGGCCGGTTCGGGCGCACCGTCCGGCACGGCCTCCATCGCCGCTGTGCCCTGCGAAGCCCGGGCGGGCCGCGCGCTGCTGGGCAGCGCGTCGATCACCTGTGCCTCCAGCCAGTCGAGCACGCGCTGACGCTCGTGCTCTTCCTCCACCGCCCGGCGCGCAACCATCCGGGCCAGCGGGGCAAACACGATATTGCCCAGCAGCAAGCCGTAGAGCGTGGTCAGCACCGCCAGCGAGATCGCCCCGGTGAAGTCCCCCTCCGCCGCCGCGCCCGTCGGCAACTGGCTGAGCGAGACCAGCGTCCCCGCCAGCCCGAACACCGGTGAAAGATCCGCCGCCTGATTGAGCGAACGCACCGCCCGCTGGGTCGCTTCGACGCGGCGCTGCTTGTGAAGCGCATGGGCGACATGCAGCGCCTCGATCGAGCGCTTGCCGATCAGCAGGCTGGTCGCCTCGTCGAACTCGGCATCGCCGGTCCGGTAGGGCTCGGTGCGGATCACCCCGTCGCGCTGCATCTCCTGGATGTGGACGGCGAGGCCGGTCCGCGCCCGCGCCGCCGAGAAACGGCGCCGGAACAGCCCGCGCAGCGCCCTGCAGGCGGCCAGGCTATCGGCAATCCCGCACCGCAATACGGTCGCCAGCACGGTGCCGCCGACAACGATCACCGCGCTGGTGGTGTCGAGCAGGTCCTGCGGATCGATCACGCGCCCATTCTCCCTTCGAGGCAAAGAACGGCACGCCCCGGCAGATTTCAGGCGGAGGCGGCGATTTGCCGGAACCGGCAAGCGCTTGCCGCCCCGCCGCCGGGCACGCGCCTCGGCCGCTGCCGGAATCCCCCGATCCGGCAACTGGCACAGCCCTTGCTGGGAACGGGGCCCATGCCTTGAGGAGCCAGTCACGATGCCGCAGGACCTGTTCGGGATTCATGCCGAGGCGCTGGAGCTACGCTCCCGACGCATGGGCCTGATCGCCTCGAACATCGCCAATGCCGCCACGCCCGGCTACAAGGCGAAGGACATCGACTTCACCGCCGCGCTGAAGTCCGCCGAAACCGGCAGCGACCTCGACGTGGCCGCCGGACGCGCCACGCAGTTCCGCGTCCCGGTCATGCCCTCGCTCGACGGCAACACGGTGGAACTGCAGAACGAGCAGATCGCCTTTTCCGAAAACGCGGTGGGCTATTCGGCCACGTTGCAATTCATCCGCGCCCGCGTCGACACCGTGACGCGCGCCTTGAGGGGTGACTGACGGTGGCGGGCGACCAGCAGCCGATGACGATGTTCTCGCTCGCGCAGCGGGCGATGTCGGCCCAGCTCGTGCGCATGAACGCGGCGGCCTCCAACCTTGCCAACGCCGGTTCCATCGCGGCCAGCGAACAGGGCGCCTACAAGCCGATCCGCGCCGTCTTTGCCGAAGACCTCGACAGCGCCAGCGGGCTGGCCTCGGTCGACGTCCAGGCCGTCCAGCGCGAACAGGCCGCCGCGGTGCGCCAGCACAGCCCCAGCCACCCGCTGGCCGATGCCAATGGCGACGTCTGGGTCGCCCCCGTCGACGAGAACGCCGAGATGGTCGAGATGCTCGAAGCCTCTCGCCAGTACCAGAACCTGGTCGAGGCCCTCTCGACCGCCAAGCAGCTCATGCTCGACACCGTGAGGATGAAATGACCGTCACCACCATCACCACCACCAGTTCGGCCGCCTCGACCGCGAAGGCAAAGACCTCGCTCGCCGATCTCGATCAGGGCGATTTCCTGAAGCTGATGATGACCCAGATGCAGCAGCAGGATCCGTTCAACCCGATGGACCAGACCGAGATGCTGGCGCAGATGGCGCAGTTCTCCTCGCTCGCCTCCACCACGACGATGGCGGACACGCTGAGCACGATCTCGTCCAAGCTCGACGCCCTGGTCTCCGCCCAGACCGCATCGCAGGACTCGCTGGCCGACCTGGTCAGCGCGGTGACCGGAAGCGGAGACGCCGGCCCTGCCGAGAGCACGTCCGCCGATACGGCTTCGCCCACGGCCTGATCCCCCTCATTCCAGGAGACCTCGATGTCCTTCTACACCTCCCTCACCGGGCTCAAGAACGCCCAGACCGA
Organism: Novosphingobium clariflavum; assembly: GCF_026420865.1. GTDB lineage: Bacteria > Pseudomonadota > Alphaproteobacteria > Sphingomonadales > Sphingomonadaceae > Novosphingobium > Novosphingobium clariflavum. The sequence goes on from NZ_JAPCWC010000007.1 coordinate 80,357, forward strand.
CCTCAGCGTCATCGCCCACAACATCGCCAACTCGGAGACCGACGGTTTCAAGAAGAGCAATGCCTCGTTCTCCGACATCGTCTCGGCCTCGATCCTGACCGACCCGGCGCTGACCGTGGGCATCGGTGCCCGCGTATCCTCGATCAAGCAGGAGTTCTCGCTCGGGCCGATCGAGCAGACCGGATCGGCGCTCGATGTCGCGATCAACGGCGAGGGCTTCTTCACCGTGGTTTCGCCCACTTCGGGCCAGACCGAATATACCCGCGCCGGCTCGTTCTCGGTGGACGGCAACGGCTACATCAAGAACGCCCAGGGCGCGCGGCTGCAGGTGTTCCCCGTCGATTCCACCGGTGCGATCACCTCGACCACGCTGCAAAGCGCGCAGATCCCCTCCACCAATGCCTCGGGATCGGAATTCGCCGGGGTGACGATCAGTTCCACCGGCGATGTCGTGGCGACCTATGCCGATGGTTCGAACACCTCCATCGGCGTGCTCGCGCTGGCCTCGTTCATTGCCCCCACCGGGCTCAAGCAGCTGGGCGATGCCAGTTGGAAGGCCACCGGCATCTCCGGGGCGGCAAGCTACGGCCAGCCGGGCTCGGGACTCTACGGCTCGCTGCTGGCAGGATCGCTCGAACGCTCGAACGTCGATCTTGCCGAGGAGCTGGTCTCGCTCATCACCGCGCAGCGCGATTTCCAGGCCAATGCCAAGGCCGTCGATACCGCCACCCAGATCTCCCAGACGATCATCAACTTGCGCACCTGACGCGGGGCCGCTGAACCATGGACCGCCTGATATATACCGCCGTCTCCGGTCTCAACGCCTCGCTCAACCGCGAGCGGGTGACCGCCAGCAACATGGCCAACGCGCAGACCATCGGCTTCAAGTCGGAGATCCTGCAGGCAACGCCGATGACGCTGGAGGGCCCGCAACTGGAAGTGCGCGCGCTGTCCGGCACCGCCGTCACCGGGGCCTCGATGAAGCAGGGCGAGATCAACCGCACCGGCCATCCGCTCGACGTCGCACTGCAGGGCGAGGCACTGCTGGCGGTACAGGCCAGCGACGGTCAGGAAGTCTACACCCGCCGCGGCGACCTCTCGATCACCGCCACCGGGGTGCTGCAGAACGGCGACGGCCTGCCGGTCATCGGCGATGCCGGGCCGATCTCGATCCCCCCCGGCGGCGAAGTGACGATTGCCGAGGACGGCGGCATTCTCGTCGCCGATCCGGCCACCCCCGACCAGCCGCCGCAGCGGGTGGACCGGCTGAAGCTGGTGAGCCCCACCGGCAGCCAGATCGCCAAGGACCTCGACGGCAATTTCCGCGTGATCGGCGGCGCCGGAACCACCGGCGGCGCCCTGCCGCTTGACGAGAACGCCCAGGTAATTCCCGGGGCCCTCGAACAGTCCAACGTCAACCCTTCGGAGGTACTCGTCGACATGATCTCGGCGCAGCGCCTCTTCGAAATGCGCACCAAGCTGGTCGAGACCGCCCGTCAGGTCGACGAGGGCGGTGTCCGGCTCATGCGCATCGACAGCTGAGGATAAGTAAGCCATGCCCAGTTCCGCACTTCAGGTCGCCCGTACCGGTCTCGAGGCCCAGGACACGCGCATGCGCGTGATCGCCAACAACCTCGCCAACGTCTCGACCACCTCGTTCAAGCGCGATCGCGCCAACTTCGCGACGCTCGCCTACCAGAACGCGCGTGTCGCCGGCGCCCAGTCGTCGACCGAGACGGTCTATGCCACCGGGCTCAACCTCGGCACCGGCGTCGCCGTGCAGTCGACCTCGCGGATCGACACGCAAGGCTCGCTGCAGACCACCAACAACACCTTCGACCTTGCGCTCGACGGGGACGGCTACTTCCAGATCAGCCTGCCCGGCGGCCAGCTCGCCTATACCCGCGCCGGCAATTTCACCCGCTCCTCCGAAGGCCAGCTGGTGACGACGCAGGGCTATGTGGTCCAGCCGCCGATCACCGTCCCCGAGGGCGCGACGTCGGTCACCGTCTCGCAGGACGGCACCGTCTCGGCGCAGCTCGCCGGACAGAGCGATCCCAGCCAGCTCGGCCAGATCACCATCGCCAGCTTCACCAACCCGGCAGCGCTCCAGGCCGCCTCGGACAACTTCCTGCTCGAGACCGCCGCCAGCGGCCCGGTCCAGCTGGGCATCGCCGGGCAGGACGGGCGCGGCCAGATCCGCCAGGGCATGCTGGAAGCCTCGAACGTCAACGTCGTCGAGGAACTGGTCGACATGATCGAGACGCAGCGCGCCTACGAGATCAACTCGAAGATGATCTCGGCGGTCGACGAGATGCTGCGCAACGCCAACCAGACGCTGTGACGATGGCCGCGCGCGCCCTCCTGCTGGCCGCATCGGCGCTGGCCCTGCTGGCCGCTCCGCCCGCCCTTGCCCGCAAGAAGCCCAGGCCGAGCGGATTCGAAGCGACCCTGCCGCCCGCCACTCTGCCGGCCTCCGCGCTGCCCTCGGCCATGCCCGGCGAGGCGAGCGGCGGCATCTTCAACGTCTCTGCCGGCTACGCCCCGCTCTACAGCGGCACCCGCGCCGCGCGCATCGGCGATCCGGTAACAATCCTGCTGGTGGAGACGACCACCGCCGCCAAGACCGTCAGTTCCAAGAGCCAGAAAGGCGGCAGCGCGGCGATCACCCCGCCGACCGCGGGGCCCTTGTCCTTCCTCAATCCCAACGCGCTTAACGCCGCCTCCACCTCGTCGTTCAATGGTCAGGGCAATGCCGCGCAGACCAGTACGCTGGTCGCCACGCTGTCCGTCACCATCGCCGAAGTGCGTGCCAACGGCACCGCCCTCGTCAAAGGAGAGAAGAAGATGCTGGTCAGCCAGGGCAACGAATGGGTCCGCTTCTCGGGCATCGTGCGCCTCGCCGACATCGACGCGGACAACCAGGTTGCCTCGACCCGGGTGGCCGACGCGCAGATCGAATATACCGGCAAGGGCGCGATCATGCGCGCCGGGCGGCAGGGCTGGCTCGGCCAGTTCTTCAACATGATCTCGCCGTTCTGATGCTCCACGATCCCGATCTCCCCCCGATCCCGCCCAGCCGGCTGGTCACCGTGTCGGTGCCGGTGCTGCTGCTGCTCGGCATGATCGCGCTGATCGCCTTCCTCGCCCCCGTCCACGCCCATGCCGAGCGGGTGCGCGACCTCGGCCAGTTCCAGGGCGTGCGCCAGAACCAGCTGACCGGCTACGGCATCGTGGTCGGCCTGCCCGGCTCGGGAGACGACAATCTCGAATACCTGACGCAGGCGATGAAGGGCGTGTCGGGCCGCATGGGCCTGACCCTGCCCGCCGGTGTCTCGCCCGGCCTCAAGAACGCCGCCGCCGTCATGGTCACCGCCGACCTGCCCGCCTTCGCCAAGCCGGGCCAGCGCATCGACGTGACCGTCTCGACCATCGGCAAGGCCAAGTCGCTGCGCGGCGGCGCGCTGATCATGACCCCGCTCTACGGGGCCGACGGCCAGATCTACGCGATGGCGCAAGGCAACCTCGCGGTGGGCGGGCTCGGCATCTCGGGCAAGGACGGCTCCAACGTCACCGTCAACATCCCGACCGTGGGCCGCATCGCCGAGGGTGCCAGCGTGGAGCGTGCGGTGGCCACCGGGTTCGACAGCAATGCGGTGCTGCGCTGGAACCTGTTCGATGCCGACTTCCTCACCGCCGCGCGGGTGCGCGATGCGATCAACCGCCGCCTGCCGGGCACGGCCTCGGTCGAGGACGGGGTGACTCTGGCCCTGCGCCTGCCCCCCGAACCCGACACCCGCGCCAGCGTCATGGCCGCGATCGAGATGATCGACGTCGACCCCGCCGAGACCCCGGCGCGAGTTGTCGTCAACAGCCGCACCGGCACGGTCGTCATCAATTCCGCCGTTCGGCTGTCGCCTGCCGCGATCAGCCACGGCAAGCTCACCGTCCGGGTCGAGGAACGCCCCACCGTCGTCCAGCCCGCGCCCTTCAGCCAGGGCAAGACGGCGGTGGAACAGAACTCCACGCTCTCGGTCGACGAGGAAAAGCGCGCGGTCATGCTGTTCAAGGGCGGCGCCTCGCTGGCCAAGGTGGTCGATGCGCTGAACCTGCTCGGCGTCACCCCGTCCGACCTCGTGGCGATCCTCGAAGCGCTCAAGCAGGCGGGCGCGCTCAAGGCGGAGATGGTGGTGATATGAGCATGATCGCGGCCCCGCTTTCCGGTCTCACACCGCCTCCTGCCGCCAGCGACCGCGACACGCTGGCCGCCACGGCGAAGCAGTTCGAGGCGATGTTCGTGCGCCAGATGCTGGCCGCCGCGCGCAAGGCCGATTTCGGCGGCGACGACCTGTTCGGCAGCCAGGCGCTCGACACCTTCCGCCAGATGCAGGACGAGCATTTCGCCGACGTCACCGCGCAGAGCGGCACGCTGGGCCTCGCCGCCATTCTCGAGGCGCAGATGGCGCGGTTCCTGCCCGCCACGGAGAACGGCGCCGCCCCCATCACCCCATCCCCATCCACCGGAGAGGGAGCCGCATAAGCCATGGCCGCCAACCTCATCTCCATCGCCAACTCGGGCGCCCGCGCCGCCCGGGCGGCACTCGACATCACCGCGCAGAACATCTCGAACGCCTCGTCCGACGGTTATGTCCGGCGCAGCGTCTCGCTCGCCGAACTGGCGGTCAATTCGGTCAGCGCCGCGCCCACCGCGATCAACCTGGCGGGGGTGCGGGTTGCCGGCATCGTGCGCAACGCCGACATGTTCCGCCAGTCGGAAGTGCGCCGCACCGGCGCCGATGCCGCCCGCGCCGATGCCGAAGTGCAGGGGCTGGAGAACGTCGAGGCCGCGGTCGAGCAGACCGGGGTCTATACCTCGATCGTCGATTTCGAGGCGGCGCTGAAGCAATTGCTGTCCGATCCGGTCGACGGTTCGCTGCGCGCCTCCGCGCTGGAACAGGGGCGCACCCTGGCCCAGACCATCAACACGGCCGCCTCCAGCCTCGATGCCGCCGGCGACGGGCTGCGGTTCGAGGCGCAGGACGGGGTCGACCAGGTCAATACGCTGGCCGCCGAACTCGCCCGCGTGAACTTGCGCCTCTCGCGCGCGTCGGATTCGTCGAGCGACCAGTCGAGCCTGCTCGACCAGCGCGATTCGCTGCTCGAGAAGATCAGCACTTACGTCGATACCTCGACGACTTTTGCCAGCGACGGCACCGTCGTGCTGCACCTGGGCGGCAGCAGCGGTCCCGACCTCGTCAACGGCGGCACCGCCACCAGCCTGGCCATGGCGACGGCCAGCGACGGCACCCTGACCTTCACGCTCGGCGGGACAGCGGCGGGTATCGCTTCGGGTTCGATCGCCGGCAAGAACCAGGCTCTGGCCGAACTCGCCAATGTGCGCGGCCAGCTCGACACCATCGCCGCCGGCATCATCACCGCCGTCAACGGCGCGCAAGCCTCGGGCGTGGACCTGAGCGGCAATGCCGGCCAACCGTTGTTCTCCGGCAGCGATGCCGCCAGCATGGCCATCGCCCTCGCCAGCGGCAGCCAGATCGCCACCGCCCCGGCCGGCGCCGGCGCCAACAGCCGCGATGCATCCAACCTCGAGGCCATGCGCAGCGCCCTCGACAGCGCCGACCCCGCGGGCGGCATGAACACGCTGCTGTTCGGCATTTCCAGCGCGGTTGCCGGGCGCAGCGTCACCCGCGATGCGCTCCAGTCGATCGCCGGCAGCGCCAAGGTCGCGCTGGAAGCGCAGTCCGGCGTCGATCTCGACCAGGAAGCGGTCAACCTCACCCGCTTCCAGCAGGCCTACCAGGCCAATGGCCGGGTCATGCAGGTGGCCTCCGACATCTTCGATTCCATCCTCTCGATCCGCTAGCCCGACCGGAGCCCGTGCCATGTTGTTCACGTCATGACGATCGTCTCGACCAGCACCGCCGCCTTCTTCGAAAGGTCGCGCCGCGACATCAAGGACTTGCGCACCCAGGCCGAGAACTACCAGTCGCAGCTGTCGAGCGGGCAGAAGATCGATCGCTCCTCGGACAACCCGGTCGCCGCCTCGCGGCTGCGCACGCTGTCGCGGCTGGAGGCGCTCTCGACCATCGACCAGAGCAATGCCCAGCGCGCCAATGCCGACCTCTCGCTGGCCGATTCGGCGATGTCGGACATGTCGGACGCGCTGATCCGCGCCCAGGAACTGGCGACCCAGGCTTCGAACTCCACTCTGTCGGACGACCAGCGCGCCTCGATCGGTGCCGAACTCGACCAGATCTTCAGCAACCTTCTCGCGCTCGCCAATGCCCGCGATTCCAACGGCCATGCCCTGTTCGGCGGCGCCAGTTCGGGCGATGCCTACTCGCTCGATGCCGCCGGCAACGCGGTCTATGTCGGCACCGCCAGCTCCGGCACCCTGCCGCTGGGCGAAGGGCAGAGCGTCACCCGCTCGATGACCGGGCCGGAATTCCTCTCCTTCACCGGCTCCGCCGGCAGCCCGACCGACCTGCTCGCGGTGGTCAGGAACCTCGCCGACGCGCTCCAGGGCGCCGCGAGCGATCCGACCGGCGCAGCCAGCGCCGCGCTCACCGACCTCAAGACCGGGCTCGATTCGCTGACCACGGGGCAGACCGTGGTCGGTACCCGTCTCGCCTGGATCGAGGTGACCGGCGATCGCCGCACCGACTTGTCGGCGCTGCGATCGACAGAGGAATCCGACATCGGTTCGGCGGACCTCGCCACCACCATTGCCCAGTTGCAGGAAACCATGACCGTGCTCGAGGCCTCGCAATCCACGTTCGGCAAGCTCGCCTCGCTCAATCTCTTCAGCCAGCTCGGCTGATCTCACGACCCGGCCAGCGGGGATGGCCGGGTTTCCTTTCGGGGGGACACGTTAACCATGTTTGCAATCATCGGCGTCGTCATCCTGCTGGTGATGGTCTTCGGCGGCTTTGCCATCACCGGCGGCGCGCTCGGCCCGGTCATGGAGGCGATCCCGCACGAGATGCTGATCATCGGCGGCGCCGCCATCGGCGCGATCGTCACCGGCAACTCGATGCACGAGATCAAGGCGCTGGGCGGGGGCCTGGGCAAAGTGTTCAAGGGCCCGCGCCACAACAAGCAGGACCATGTCGACGCCATCATCCTCACCGTCAGGCTGATGAAGCTGCTGCGCTCGGAAGGTCCGGTCGCGCTCGAAAGCCATGTCAACGAACCGCAAAGCTCCACGCTTTTCGCCGAGTTTCCCCGGCTGCTGGCGAACGACGCGCTGGTCCACCTGATCTGCGACACGCTGACCCTGATCGTCGTCTCCTCGGGCACGCTGGAAGTCCACGCGGTCGAGGATGTCATGGACAATGCGATGAAGACCCATTTCCACGAGCATCACGAGCCGCAGCACGCCTTGCAGAACCTGGCGGATTCGCTGCCCGCGCTCGGCATCGTCGCGGCCGTGCTGGGCGTGGTGAAGACGATGGGCTCGATCGACAAGCCGCCCTCGATCCTGGGCGGAATGATCGGCTCGGCGCTGGTCGGCACGTTCATGGGCGTGCTGCTGGCCTATGGCATCGTCGCGCCGATGGCGGGCCGCCTCAAGCAGATCAACGAGCAGGACGAGCAGATCTTCCACGCCGTGAAGCAGGTCATCATCGCCAGCCTCCACGGCTGGCCGCAGCCGCTGGTGGTGGAATCGGCGCGCTCGGGGCTGGGACATGCGTTCCGCCCGGGCCTGTCCGAACTGCTCGACGCCATGCGCGGGCGCTGAGAACACGAGATGGCCAGCAAGAAACCCAAGGAAGCCCCCAAGCCGATCATCGTCAAGAAAGTGACGGTGGTGGCCGGCGGCCATCACGGCGGCGCCTGGAAGGTCGCCTATGCCGACTTCGTGACCGCGATGATGGCATTTTTCCTGCTGCTGTGGATCGTCGGCGCCACCACCGAAAAGCAGCGCAAGGGCATTGCCGACTATTTTTCGCCGACGCTGGTGAAAACCAAGCAGGGCAGCGCGGGTTCGGGCAACGGCCTGCTCGGCGGCTCGTCGCTGACCGAGAAGGACAACCTGCCCCATGCCGGGGGCACCGGCACCAAGACCATCACCGTCCCGCGCGACACCACCGGCGGCAACCGCGAGGGCGGCACCAAGATCAAGCGGGTCTCGCGCGCCAAGGAGGCGCTGTCGCGCAAGCTCCAGTCGACCGAGGCCCTGCGCCGTCTCGCCAAGAACCTGCGCATGGTCGACACCACCGAGGGCGTACGGATCGACATGGTCGACGATGCCGACTTCTCGATGTTCCGGCTCGGCACGACGATCCTGACCCCGCAGGCGCTCGAACTGCTGACCGCGATCAGCGAGGCGGTGGGTCCGGACGGCGGCGCCCTGACGATCCGCGGCCATACCGATGCAATCCCCTATCGCGACGGTGTACCGGGCAACAACTGGTCCCTCTCGGCCGGGCGCGCGGAAGCCACCCGCCAGCAGCTCATCCGGGACGGCGTGCCGGCGGACCGTTTCAAGCGCATTGAAGGGGTCGCCGACCAGGAACTGCTGATCCCGCAGGACCCCCACGACCCGCGCAACCGCCGCATCTCGATCACGCTGGCCAATTGAGGCACACGAGCGGACGAAGGCTAGAGCGTTTTCCGATCTGATTGAATCAGATCGGGCTCTCCAGATTCTTTGTTCTCCGCGTTTTTCCGAGTCACTGCGTGTTCCACTCCGTTCGAAAAACGCTCTAGACCGCTTCCAGCACCATGTTGAACGGCCCTTCCGTCGCCCGGCGCACGCTGCCGAAGCCCGCCTCGCGCATGAGCGCGGCGATGCGCGCCTCACCCGCCTGCGCGCCCAGCCCCTCGCCCACTTCCTGATCGAGCGAGGTCGGCACGCAGATCATCGTCGAGGCATTGTAGTAGAGCCGCCCGACCGGGTTGAGGTTCTGCTCCGGGCTGTCCCCGGCGATCGGCTCCACCACCATCCAGTGCCCGCCCGGCGCCAGCATGCCGCGCACGTGCTGCGCGCAGCCGCGCGGATCGCCCATGTCGTGCAGGCAATCGTACATGGTGACGAGATCGAACCCGCTTTCGGCGATTTCCTTGGCCGGCGCCACCTCGAAGCGGACGCGGTCCTCCATGCCGTGCGAACGGGCATGGCGCCGCGCCTCGGCGATCGAAGGTTCGTGAAAATCGAAGCCGACGAACCGGCTCTGCGGCCAGGCCTCGGCCATGAGCAGGGTGGAGAAACCGACCCCGCAGCCGACGTCCGCCACTTTGGCCCCGGCCTGCAGCCGCGCCTCCACCCCGTCGAGCGCCGGAATCCAGTTCTGGACGATATTGTTGACATAGCCGGGGCGGAAGAAGGCCCCGGTCGCGCAGAACAGGCACCCGGCATGGTCGCCCCAGCGCACCCCGCGCCCGTCCCGGAAGCACTGTTCGACGCGCGGTTCGGCCTCGATCATCGCCGCGACCAGTTCAAAGGCTCCGGCAAGGTAGACCGGGCTGTCCTTGGCGACAAAGACCATCGCCTGTTCGCTCGAGAGACTGAAGCGCTCGCTCGCGGGATCGTAGTCGACATAGCCGCCCGCCGCCTGGGCCAGCGCCCATTCGCGCACGTAACGCGGATGCAGCCCACCTGCGCGTTCGGCCAGTTCCTGCGCAGTGGCGGGCGATCCGGCCAGGGCCTCGAACAGGCCGAGCCTGATGCCGATTCGCACGGTCGGCACGCTCATCGCACCGCCAAGGTCGCCAAGCATCTTGCCGATGAAGGCGTGCAGCTTCGCTTCGTCGATCCCGTCAGACATGGTGGTTTCCCTCTCGCTTGCGGTTTTCACCGAGGCCCACCCCACGCCCGCGAGAGTACCACGGGATCGCCGCCGCCGCGAATCGCCCGAAAGGGCCCGGCGGCAGGGGAACGCCCGCCGGGCCCTGGGCAGGCCGGTCCGCGGGGACCGGCCCGGTTCGCGAAGGCTTAACGCAGCAGCGAGAGCACGTTCTGCTGACTCTGGTTGGCCTGCGCGATCATCGCCGTCGAGGCCTGACTGAGGATCTGCGCCTTGGCCATCTGCGTGGTTTCGCTCGAATAGTCGGCATCCTCGATTCGCGACCGTGCGTCCGACAGGTTCGTCACGTTGTTGGTGAGATTGTTGATCGCCGATTCGAGACGGTTCTGACCGGCACCGAGCGAGGCGCGGGTGGCGTTGACGTCGGCCAGCGCCGCATCGACGTTGTCGATCGTCGTCGAGGCGGCCGAGGCGCTGGTGACATCGAGCGCGGTGGCATCGAGATTGGTCCCGTCGATCGCCGAGGAGGTCAGCGTGATCGTCTCGCCCGAATTCGCACCGGTCTGGATGTCGAACGTCACATCGCTGCCCGAAGTGGTCGAAAACAGCGCGTTGCCGTTGAACTTGGTCTGCGAGAGGACATCGCTGATCTGGTTGGTGAGCGCGGTGACTTCCGACTGCATCGCCGTGCGGTCCGAGGACTGGTAGGTGCCCGAAGACGACTGGACCGCCAGTTCACGCACGCGCTGGAGCATGTTCGAGACTTCGGAAAGCCCGCCTTCCGCGGTCTGCGCCAGCGAGATGCCGTCATTGGCGTTGCGGATGCCCTGGCTCATGCCGCGAACCTGCGCGGTCATCGAGGTGGCAATCGCCAGACCGGCGGCATCGTCCTTGGCGGAGTTGATTCGCTTGCCGGTCGACAGGCGCTCCATCGCGGTACCCAGCATCTTGTTGGCCGAGTTGGATGCGTTCGACGCCTTGATGGCGCTGATATTCGTATTGATAACAGACATGTAGATGCTCCCGTTGCGTGTCCCGAAGTTTGAAACAGCCCTGATGCCGGCCCATCCGGCACGGCTGTCGGACCCTAGACCGGCAAGCGACCGGCAAAATTAAGCCGCCTGCTTGCCGATGCTTGCCGCAGGCCGGCAAAAAGACCGGCGATCCCGCCGCTTCGCGGGGCAAAACTACGGGGGGCTACGGGGACTTAAATTTTCGAAGGGTTCGCCGTTTGGGACCCATACCATCCCTTGGAAGAACATTAATTCCATGGGGAAACCGGAGACATGGCCGAACAGGCTTTCGACACCGAATTCGAGCGTCGCCACGGCCCTCTGGCACGCCGTGCGGCGATCATCACGGCCTCGCTGCTGGACCCTGCCGGGGTTGTCCTGAGCGACGCCGCGACAGGAACCGGGCAGCGCGAGGCGGCGACAGTCCCCGGCGCCCGCCAAGTCCGCCTGACACGGGGACAGGCCCCCGCCTTGTCGCGCGCGGCATCCGGCGCCATCGCCGTGACGTATGCCGACCCGGTGAGCGAGGCCTCGCTGGCGATGCTGCTGGCGGCGATGTCCGGCCCCGACGAGCCGATCGCCGCCGATCCGGCCAGCCTTTCGATCTTTGCCCTCGCCAGCCGCCTGGCGGCGAGCGACATCCCGGTGCTCATCAACGGTCCCACCGGCACCGGCAAGGAAGTACTCAGCCGCTTCATCCATGCCCGCAGCAGCCGTGCGGGCGGGCCGTTCATCGCGGTCAACTGCGCGGCGATGCCCGAATCGATGCTGGAGGCCATGCTGTTCGGCCACCAGAAGGGCGCCTTCACCGGCGCCACCCAGTCGAGCGAGGGCTTCATGCGCGCGGCCGACGGCGGCACCCTGCTGCTCGACGAGATCGCCGAGATGCCACTGCCGCTCCAGGCCAAGCTGCTGCGCGCGCTGCAGGAACAGGAAGTGGTGCCGATCGGGTCGACCCGGCCGATCAAGGTCGACATCCGGGTGATCGCCTGCGCCAACCGCGACCTGCCCACCGAAGTGGCCGAAGGGCGCTTCCGCGCCGACCTCTACTACCGGCTCAACGTCTTCCCGCTGATGCTCGATTCGCTGCGCGAGCGGCCCGACGACATTGCCCCGCTCGCCTTCGCGATGGCGCTGCGCCATGCCCCCGATCCGGCGCGGGTGCCGTGCCTGTCCGACTGCGCGATCGCGATGCTCAAGCTCCATGCCTGGCCCGGCAACGTGCGCGAACTGGAAAACGTCATGCGCCGCGCGCTGCTGCTCGCCCACGGACGGCCGATGATCACCCCCGAACACATCGTGTTCGACTGTCCGGCCCGCCTGCTCGGCCCCGCCCTGCACGGCGCATCCATCCCCGGGGGGCCCATCCCCGGCGTGCCGCTCATCGCCGACGACGGCGAGGGCCCGCGCCGCCTCTCCAGCATCGTCCAGATCTCCGAGGCCCGCGCCATCGTCGAGACGCTGGAAGCCTGCGGCGGCAGCCGCATACGTGCCGCCCGCGCGCTGGGCATTTCCGAACGCACCTTGCGCTATCGGCTGGCCTCGCTGCGCGAGGCCGGCATCGAGATCGGCCGCGGCGTGGTGACACCGCTGTCCGGCGTGATCGCCAGCCGCGCCGCCGGAGGCGGCAGATGAGCGCGATCTCCGGCCTCGTCGGCGCGGCCACCGGCAATGCCGGCGGCATCCAGCAGATCATGGCGATGCGCCAGCAGATCATCCAGCGCAGCGACCTGCTGCAACAGATCCACGCCGCGCAGGAAAGCACCCAGACCGGCACCGCCAGCGGTTCCATCCCGCTCGACAGCCCCGCCAACGGCTTTGCCCAGAGCCTGCACAACGCGCTCGACGGCGTGAACGGCGTGCAGTCCAGGGCCGAGGCCCTGACCGACGCCTACCAGAAAGGCGAAGTGACCGACGTCGCCAAGGTCATGCTGGCACGCCAGGAGGCCGGGGTCGCCTTCGAGGCCACGCTGCAAGTCCGCAACAAGCTGCTGTCCGCCTACCAGGACATCATGCGACTGGGGGTCTGACTGAACCATGGCCGATCCCGCCGTTCCCGACATCTCCGGCGCCGCGGGCGGGCCTGCGACTTCCGGGCAGCTGCCGGCTCCGCAATCGCTGTTTGCCCCCTTCGCCGATCCCCAGGGCGGGCCGGTGCTGACCCGCATCGGCTCGTTCACCGCCCAGCCGGCGGTACGGCGGATCATGCCCGCCTTCGTCGCGCTGGCGGCGGTCGGCGGCGCCCTGCTGACCTGGGACGCGATGGCCCCCTCACCCCAGCGGATCCTCTATTCCCAGCTTGGCGATGCCGACCGGGCCGGCGTCGCCGCCGCGCTCGACCAGGCGGGCATCGGCTACCGCATCGAAAACGAGACCGGCGCGCTGACCGTAGCCGAGGGCGATTATTACCGCGCCCGCATGCTGGTCGCCTCGGACGGGGCACTGGCCACGCCGGAAAGCGGCGACCAGTTGCTCGACAAGCTGCCGATGGGGGCCAGCCGCACGCTGGAGGGCGAACGCCTGCGCGCCGCACGCGAACACGACCTGCAACTGACCATCGCCGAGATCGACGGCGTCGAAGGCGTGCGCGTGCATATCGCCGAAGCCGAGAAATCGGTCTTCGTGCGCGACAACGTGGCGCCCTCGGCCTCGGTCATGGTGCGGCTGAAGCCGGGACGGCAATTGGCGGACAGCCAGGTCTCGGCGATCATCAACCTCGTCGCCGGATCGATCCCCGGCCTGTCGCCCGACGCGGTGCGGGTGGTGGACCAGCATGGCCGGTTGCTGTCGCAAGGTGGCGGCGCCGATTCCGACCGGCTCGACCTGCAATCACGCATGGAGGCAAAGCTGCGCGAGCAGGTCAGCCAGTTGCTGACCCCGATGCTGGGCGAGCCCAACTTCACCACCCAGGCCCAGGTCGAACTCGACATGGCCGACGTGACCCAGGCGCGCGAGAGCTACGACAAGAACGGCGTCGTGCGCTCCGAAACCCAGCAACAGTCGCAGCAGACCGGCTCCGGCCCCGCCGCCGGCGTACCCGGCGTGCTGTCCAACACCCCGCCGCCGCCCACCCAGGCCCGGCCGGGCGCCCCCCAGGGCAATGCCCCTGCACCGGCCGCCTCGGCCACGCCGCCGACCAACGGCGAGAGCTCCTCCAGCCGCATGTACGAACTGGGGCGCGAGGTCTCGGTGTCGAACTCGCGGCCCGGCGGGGTGAAGCGGATCTCGGTCGCGGTCGCGATCAGCGCCGCCGTGCTCAAGAGCGCCAAGCCGCAGGACATCCAGGACATCCAGGCGCTGGTCAGCGCCGCGGTCGGTGCCGATCCGCAGCGCGGCGATCAGGTCAAGGTCGTCATCCGCGCCTTCGATGCCGCCGCCCCCGCCGACAAGCTGGCCTTCTACGAGACCCCGTGGTTCGCGATGCTGGTGCGCAACGGCGCCGCCGTGCTGGCGGTACTGCTGGTCCTGCTGATCGGGGTACGGCCGATGGTGCGGGCACTGCGCGGCGAGCGCGCGGGCGGCGCCAAAGGCAAGCGCAAAGGCAAAGCCGCCAAGGGCAAAGCCGCCGACGACGACGAGGATGACGACGGCGAGGTCGACATTCTCCCGCCCATCGAAGGGGCCCGCCCGCTCGGCCGGCAGGCGATCCCCGAAGCCGGGGTGATCGACATGGACAGCGACCTGTCGCGTTCCGACCTGCTGGCCCGGCAGGTCGACCTCGCGCAGCGCCTCGTCGCCGAAAAGCCCGACAGTGCGGTGGCCGCCTTGCGCCAGATGATCAACGATCCCGGCGGCGAAGAGCCCAAGGCCGCCTGATGAACGAGCCCTCCTCCCTGCTGCCCGCCGACAATGCCGCGGTGATGATGATGCTGCTCAACGACGAGCAGACCTCGCACATCCTCGCCGAGCTAGACCCTGACGAACTGCGCCGCCTGGGCGAGAAGATGTGCGCGCTGGGCGAGATCGGCCCCGAGCTGATCGCCGAGGCCATTGCCGGTTTCATCGAGAAGACCGAGGCGCTCGGCCTCGTCGCCCACGACCGGGTCGGACAGGTTCGCACGATGATCACCCGCGCGGTCGGCGAGGTGAAGGCCGAGAACCTGATGAGCCGCATCGTCCCCGAGGCGCCGCGCCACTCCAGCCTCGAACTGGCGCGCTGGCTGACGGCGGATTCGCTGATCCCGCTGGTGCGCGACGAGCATCCCCAGGCGCTGGCGGTGCTGCTGGTCCAGCTCGACCCGGACATCGCCGCCGCCGTGCTCCATGCCCAGCCCGAACCGGCCCAGTCCGAGATCGTCCACCGCATCGCCACGCTCGGCCCGATTTCGCCGCAGGCGCTGGTCATGCTGGAGGAACTGCTGGCGCGGCGGATCACCGAGTGCCACGGTCAGCGCCCCTTCGAGGTCGGCGGCGTGCGCGAGGCGGCGGGCATCGTCAACGGCGTCGGCAAAGTCGTCGAGAAGCGGGTCATGGGCGAACTGGTCCGCCGCGACAAGGTGCTGGCCCGCCAGATCGAGGACGAGATGTTCAAGTTCGAACACCTCTTCGTGCTCGATCCCAAGTCGATGGGCACCCTGCTGCGCGACGTGCCCAGCGAAGTGCTGATCGATTCGCTCAAGGGCATCAGCGAGGAAGAGCGCGACGTCTTCTTCCGCGCCATGTCCTCGCGCGCGGCGGACGGCGTGCGCGACGAGATCGCCGCGCGCGGCCGCACCAGGCTGGCCGACGTGGTGATCGCGCAGAAGGAAGTCGTGACGATCGCCCGCAAGCTCGCCGCCGACGGCGCGATCGTGTTCGGTTCGGGTGACGACGACTATGTCTGACCTCGGCTTCTCGCTGAAAGGGTTTCCCGGCGCGGACGAGGCGCGCACCGCAGGCTCGGTCGCGCAGCTCTTCGCGGCGCTGGCCCGGCCGGCCGCCTTCCGTCCCGATGCCCGCTTTGGCCCGACTGGCCCGGGCGCCCCGGAACCCGCCGCGCCGGAACCTGCCGCCGAACCGGAAGCTGACCGGCCCGACCCCGTCGCCGAGGCCTTTGCCCAAGGTTTTGCCGAGGGCCACCGCCAGGCCAGCCTCGAGGCCGGGCAACGCGCCGAGATCGACGCCCGCGCGCGGGCGGATCTGTCCCTTGCCTTCGCGCGGATCGACAGCGAGCTGGAAGAGGACTTGCGCCTGCGCCTGCGCGACACCGTGATCGCGCTGTGCGAGGCCGCGATTGCCCCGCTCGCGCTCGACGCCGAGGCGCTGGCCCGCCGGGTCAGGACTGCCGTGGCCATGCTGGCGCGCGCCGACGACGAGCGGGTGATCCACCTCCATCCCGACGATCTGGCCGCCATCGCTCCCCGGCTCCAGGCCGACTGGACGGTCGTGCCCGACCCGGCGCTCGAACGTGGCACCGTGCGCATCGAAACCGCCAGCGGCGGGGTCGAGGATGGCCCGGCGACCTGGCGCCGCGCCATTGCCGAAGCGCTCGACCAGTGCTGAGACTGTTCGATTCCATCCTCTCCGACCTTGCTGCAGAGCCGGTGGACCTGGCGCCGCGCCGGTTCGGGCTGGTTGCCGCCTGCGACGGCGGATTGCTCGAAGTGAGCGGGCTCTCGGTGCCGGTCGGGGCGATGTGCCGGGTCTCGCATGGCCCCCGCGCCTCGCTGGCCGCCGAAGTGATCGGCTTTCGCAACGGGCGGACGATGATGATGCTGCTGGGCGATACCATCCTGCTGCGTCCCGGCGCGCGGGTCTGGGCCGAGGGACGGCCCGGGCTGCTGCCGGTCGGCGAGGCGTTCCTCGGCCGCGCGGTCGATGGCGAGGGGCTGCCGATCGACGGCGGCTATCCGATCCACACCCGCAAGGAATGGCCCGCCGGCGGCGTGCGCACTTCCGCGCTGGACCGCAGCCCGGTCCGCCTGCCCTTCGATACCGGCGTGCGCGCGCTCAACGCGCTGACCACCTTCGGCGTCGGCCAGAGGATCGGCATCATGGCGGGATCGGGGGTCGGCAAGTCGGTGCTGATCGACATGATCGCGCGCGGCGCGGCCCGCACCGGCGGCGCAGACGTGGTGATCGTCGGCCTGATCGGCGAGCGCGCGCGCGAAGTGTCGGACTTCGTCGAGCGGCACATGCATGCCGAGAAGAAGGAGCGTACCGTGGTCGTGGCGGTTCCCGCCGACCATGCGCCGAACCTCAGGCTGCGCGGCGCCCTGCTGGCGACCGCGATGGCCGAGCATTTCCGCGCCAAGGGCCTTCGGGTGCTGCTGATCATGGACAGCCTGACCCGCGTCGCCCACGCCGCGCGCGAGATCGGCCTGCTGTTGGGCGAACCCGGCGCGGCCCGCGGCTATCCGCCCTCGGCGCTCGCCACGATCACCAAGCTGGTCGAGCGCGCGGGCAATTCGGCCGCGAGCGGCGGCTCGGTGACCGGGCTCTACACGGTGCTGGCCGACGGCGACAACCAGGACGACCCCGTCGTCGACACCGCCCGCTCGATCCTCGACGGGCACATCGTGCTGTCGCGCGATCTTGCCCAGCGCGGGCAATATCCTGCGGTCGACATCGCCGCCTCGCTGAGCCGGGTGATGAACGACATCGTCCCACCCGACCATCAGGCGCTGGCCCGCCAGTTCCGGGCGTTGTCGGCGAGCTACGAGGCCAATCGCGACCTCGTGCTGATGGGCGCCTACCGCGCCGGGGCCGACCCGCAGCTGGACCGCGCGATCGCCATGCACGGCGCGCTCAGCGGTTTCCTCGGCCAGCCCGCCGGGGACGTCGTCGACCTGCGCGCCAGCACCGCGCAGCTTGCCCATCTGCTGGCGGCATGAACGCCGAGCGCCAGCGTCTGCTGCGCCTGCGGCGACTCGAGAAGATCCGGGCCATCGCCAGGCAGAATGCCGCGCTGGAGGCCGCACAGGCTGAAAGCACGCTGACGCAGCTGCGCGGGCTCTGCGAACGCACCCGGCGACTGGCCGAGGACTACGGCCAGCGCCGCGAGATGGCCGACGGCGCCGCGCTGCACCAGGTCGGGCGCTTCGCCAGCGGGCTGGCGGCGATCTCGCGCAGCACCCAGGGCGACGCGCAGCGTGCGCAATCGATTGCGGACGCCAAGCAACTGCAACTGGCCGAGGCCGAACGGCGCCGCGCCGCCATCGAGGAACGCGCCGCCTTGCAGGAACGGATGATCGCCAAAGCCGGTCAGGTTCCCTCGCTGGCGGCGCGTCGCCCATCTGGCACGGGACTTGAATAGTCCCCGGCAGCGCATCCGCTCGCGCGACTGGAGGACTTTACCGGCATGACCCCGCTTTCCGCCCCTACCGCTTCCGGCGGCGCCACCGCCAGCCTCGGCACGCGTGCCGGACCGGCCCCCGAAAGTGGCGGTTTTGCAGCCATTCTGGGCGGCGCGCAGGCCAGCCGGGAGGCGATCGGAGGCCAGGCGACAGCGGGAGATCCGCAAGCCGGAGCCGGCGCGGTTAGCGGCATCGGGGGCGGCATCGAGGGCGGCAAGCCGACCGGCAAGGATTTGCCGGTCCTGCCAGCAAAAGCGGCTGCAAGAGGGACCGCAAACGACGACACCCTGGCGCCAGGCGAGGAACCCGGCGCGCGGGAAAGCGGCGCGGTGCAAGACACGCTCCGCCCCGAACCGCTACCTTCCGATCCGGTGGCCACCGATCCATCCCCGCTGGCGGCCGTGATCGCCGCGCTGGCCCTGGTGCCGAACCTTGCCGCGACCGGCGCTTCCACGGCCCCGCAAGGCAACGACGCGGGCGCGATCTCGCCCTCGCCCTCGCCCACGCCCTCGCCCGAGTCCCGGCCTGTCGCCGCACTGGCAGTGCCCTCGCTGCCTGCCGCCGTGCCTGCCGGGACACCGTCGTTGAACAACCCGGCGCTTGCCCCGGCAACGGGCGAGAGCGCCTCGGCAACGGGTAGACCCGCCCCGGTCGAACCGAAGGATGTGGCCCTCGCGGCGATCGCACTGGTTCCCATCGATGCGGCTGCGGACGATCCGGCCGCCGCCCATCCGGCAATGGGCAAACCCACCGCACCGCCAGATGTCCTGGATGAGGCCGCCTTGCCGGCGGACAAGGCCCCGGTGGCCGCCCCGAGTCCGGGCATGAACGCCCGGATAGTGCCTGCTCTGCGCCCCTTGCCCCTTGCCGGACAGGCCTCCGGCAGCATCGGCGCCAGTGCCTCCGCCGATCGCGCGCCGGCATCGCTTTCCCTGGCGGCAGACCCGGCCGCGCCCGCCGCGGGCGATGCCGGCACTCCCGCCTTGGCGCCGCCCCCGGATTTCGGCGCCCGGGTGGCCGAGGCCCGCCGCTGCGCCGCAAATCCCTCTGGCGATCCCTCTGGCGATCCGCTGGCAGATCAACCCGCGCTCCCGGCCGCGCCGGTGACACTGGCGCTCAGTGCCCCGGACACCATCGCCATCGGCGCCTCCGGCAGCAGCGCGGCCGCCCCTCCCACGTCCGTATTTACGGCCCCTGCCGGCGGCACCGGCGAAACCGCGCAAGGCCCGCAGGACTTCGCCACACTGGTGAGCAAGCTCGGCGAGGCGCGCGAGGCGGCCAGCCCCCATCTCGTGCGCACGGCGATCACCCATGGCGAATTCGGCCCGGTATCGCTGCAGTTCCGGCATGAGGGCGGCGCCCTCAGCGTCACCATGGCCAATGCCGATCCGGCTTTTGCCAGCGCGGTCCAGACCGGCCTCGCCGCCACGCTGGCGTCGGGCGCCGGCAATGGCGCCCAAGCGGACGGCAACGGTGACGGCGCCCGCGGCGAGGCCCGGCAGGCCTGGCAACAGGCGTCCGCCAGCCATGCCGGGCCGGGGGCGACTGGATCGTTCGGGGCGGATTCGCGCCAGAATCACGATCGAGCCGCTGCGCAGCCCGGGGCAAGGGACGAGGAGCGCGCCCGCCAGGGCAGCCCGGCGCCCCTCGTCCAGGCCTCCGGCGAGGCCAGCGGGAGCACCCAGCCCCCGGCCGCCAGACCCGGCCGCAGCGGCATCTACGCCTGATCCGACCAGCGACGAGGGGCAACCATTGTGAGCAAAAAGGCAGCAAGCGAGGGCGAAGGCGACAAGAAATCCAAGGGCAAGCTCGGCTTGATCCTGGTCGCCGTAGGCATGCTGGCAGTGGGCGGCGGCGGCGCCTTTGCGCTTTTCGCCACCGGCGTGATCGGCGGCGGCAAGGCCGAAGTGAAGGAGGACAACCGCCCGAAACTGGTGCGCAAGGGTGAGGCCGACCCCTTCATGCCCAAGCAGGAAGGCGGCGAAGGCGAAGGAGGCGGCAGCGAGGAAGCCGAGGGCGACGGCGGCGATCCCTATCGCACCGCCTACTACACCTTCACCGACGACTTCACCTCGAACCTCAAGGAATCCGACGCCCTGCTGCAGCTGAGCCTGGCCTGCTCGACCCGCTACGACGGGCGCGTGCTGCAGTGGATCAAGAAGCACGAACTGGCGATCCGCTCGGCGCTGCTGGCGATCATGGCCGATACGCCCGAGGACGACATCTACACGATCGAAGGCAAGGGCCGCCTGCAGAAGCGGATGACCGATGCGATCAACCGGGTGCTGCTCCAGAAGGAAGGCTTCGGCGGGGTCGACAACGTCTATTTCCGCAACTTCATCATCCAGTGACCACAGCCATGGCCTCTTCCGCAATCACCGGCATGTCAGACGCTTACCGCAAGGCCGCGCATTGCACCGAGCTGCTTGGCAAGCCGCCGAGCCTGTCCGAGCTGGTGCCCGCGCTGTCGCTGGTCGGCGAGCGACTGAGCCGCACGCTGGCCGCGGCGCTGGCCGGGCTTGCGGGCGGCGATCCGCCGGTGGTCTCGGCCGGCATGCCGATGGACGGCACCCTGGCCAGCCTGCAGGGCGACCTCGAGGGGCTCGCCGCGCATACGCTCATGGTGCTTGAACCCGGCGGCTTGCCGGTGCTGGCGACGTTCGAGGCCGAGACCGTGTTCCGTCTGGTGGACCGCACCTTCGGCGGCCGCGGCGCGCTGCCGGACCCGATCCCCGAGGCCTTCCCGCTCTCCGCCCTGCTGCTGATCGACCAGATCGAGACGTGCCTGGGCCAGGCGCTTGGCGCGGCGCTGGAAGGGCCCGCCCCCTATCTTGCCCGCAGTCTGCGCCGCGACACCAGCCTGCGCCAGCTCGATCCCTTCCCGCGCGGGGAGGAGCTGCTCATGCTGACCCTCGAGGTCGAGGAACCCGGCTTTTCCCCCTGGTCGCTGCGGCTCTCCTTTCCGGTCGCGACGCTGGCCGCGGTGACCATGCCGCCGCGCCGCCCCGCCGCCCGCAAGTCCCGCTCCCATGGCCGGGTGCCTGCGCGCCCGGATGCCCGCCGCGAGCCGTTTGCCTCGATCCCGGTCGAGGTCACCGCGCTGCTGGTCGACATGACGATGCCGATGGCGCGCCTCTCCGCGCTCAGCCCCGGCGACGTGCTGCCGGTGGCGGTGGCCCGCAGCGTGCCGCTGCAACTGGGCGGGCGCACTTTCGCAACCGGAGCGGTCGGCGAACTCGACGACCGTGTCGCCGTCCAGATTCAGATCGCGTTCTAGAACGGAAAGCCAAGCCCCATGAACATCCATCCCCGCAGTCTGGACTTCCTGCGCGACGTCGATGTCCGCCTATCGGTGGAACTCGGGCGGACCCACCTGACACTGCGCGAAGTGCTGGCGCTGGGGCCCGAGAGCCTGGTCGTGCTCGACCGCATGACCGACGAACTGCTCGACGTCATGGTCAACGGCAAGGCGATCGCCAAGGGCGAGGTGATCGCCCACAATGGCCGTTTCGGCCTCAGGATCGTCGAGATGACCGGGCACGAAAGCGACGGCGCGGCGGCAGGCGGTGGCCATTCGGGCGGCGCAACGGGCGATGCCGTGCTGCCCGATCCCGCCGCCTCGGATGCGGAGTAGGCAGCGATGGTCTGGTATCTGCTCAAGCTGATCCTGCTGCTGCCGCTGATCGGCGCCATGGCCTGGGGCTGCCTGTGGCTGGCCCGGCGCCTGCAGGAGCGGGCCGGTAGTCCCGCCGCCGGGCGCTCGCTGCGGGTGGTGGAGACGCTGATGCTCTCGCCGACGCTGCGGCTGGCGGTGATCGAGTTCCATGGCCGCGAGATCCTCGTCTCCGCCTCGCGCCAGGGGCTGACCACGCTGGCCGAGGCCCCCGCCCGCCCTGCGCCCGCCCCGGAAGTTGCCACAGGAGTTGCCGCAAGGGTTGCCGCCGGGTGTGCGGCAGAGGTCGCGCCATGAAGCGGATCGCGGTCCTGTGCGCGGCGCTTGCGGCGCTGCTGCTGCCGCTGGCGGTCCAGGCCCAATCCGCCGTGCAGTCCGCGGTTCCTTCTGCCGTTCCGGGCGCGCTCGACCGTGCCCTGGGCGCCATCGGCGGAACCGGCTCCGGCCCCGGCGGCCCGGGCATGAGTCTCTCGCTCCAGCTCCTGCTGATCATGGGGCTGCTGACCCTGCTGCCCACGCTGGTGCTGATGATGACCAGCTTCACCCGCATCCTCGTGGTGCTGGCGATCCTGCGGCAGGCGATCGGGCTCCAGCAATCGCCGCCCAACCAGGTGCTGATCGGGCTGTCGCTGTTCCTCTCGCTGTTCGTCATGTCGCCCACGCTGGAACGGGTCAACACCGCCGCCATCGCCCCTTATGCCGCCGACCGGATCAATGCCCAGCAGGCGATCGCGGCGGCGGGGCGCGAATTCCACGCCTTCATGATCCGCCAGACCCGTGAGCGCGACCTCACCATGTTTGCCGACATGGCGCACAGCACCAGCGCGAACCCCGCCGGTCCCGGCGGCGGCCCGCGCTTTGCCAGCACCGCCGAAGTGCCGTTCTCGATCCTGCTGCCCGCCTTTGTCACCAGCGAGCTGAAGACCGCCTTCCAGATCGGCTTCATGCTGTTCCTGCCGTTCCTGGTGATCGACCTCGTCGTCTCCTCGGTGCTGATGAGCCTTGGCATGATGATGATGAGCCCAATGGTGGTCTCGCTGCCGTTCAAGCTGCTGCTCTTCGTGATGGTCGATGGCTGGGCCTTGCTGATGGGCTCGCTGGCGGCCAGCTTCGGCTAGCGGGGAGAGCGGCCATGGAAGACATCAGCGCCCTGCTCGACCTTGCCGACAAGATGCTCTGGGTGACCGCGCTGGTCGCCGCGCCGGTGCTGCTCGCCTCGCTGGCGGTGGGGCTGGTGGTGGGGGTGGTGCAGGCGGCGACCTCGGTCAACGAACAGACGCTGACGTTCGTGCCCAAGCTGGCGGTGACCGCGCTGGTGCTGGTCGTGCTGGGCGGTTCGATGATGACGCTGATCGGTGACTTCACGCAGGAGGTCTTTGCCCAGGTCGCCCGCACCGGGCAGGCCGAGCAGGTTTCCCCGTGATCGCCCTCGACTTCGGGTTCGGCCCGCTCGAGGGCGAATTCTGGCGCCTGCTCTTCGTGATGACGCGGATCGGCGCCGCCCTCGTCGCCGCACCGATGTTCGGCATTGCCGGGGTGCCCGCGCAAGTGCGGGTGATCGTCGCCGGGGCGGTGGCGGTGCTGGTCTGCGCCTGGAGCCCGGTCGCCGCGCCCCCGGCGCTGCTGTCGCTGCCCGGGCTGCTGGCGGTCGGCGGCGAGGTCTCGGTCGGGCTGGCACTGGGGTTCGTGCTACAACTGGCCTTTGCCGCGCCGATCCTCGCCGCCGAAGTGGTGGGCGGATCGATGGGCATGAACATGGCGGTCGCGGTCGATCCCAATTCCGGCACCCAGTCCCCCGCGCTCGGCCAGTATTTCGCGGTGGTCATGACCATGGTGTTCCTGGCGCTGGGCGCCCACCTGCAATGGTTCGCGCTCCTGGTCGACAGCTACCGCGCCTTCCCGCCCGGCCAGACCTGGCTGGGGCCGGAACGCTTTGCCCTCGTCGCCTCCTTTGCCGCACGCACGTTCGTGACCGGCGCCGCCATCGCCCTGCCCGCCTGCCTCGTGCTGATGGTGGTGCAGGTCGTCACCGGAGTGCTCGGCCGCTCGGCCCCGGCGCTCAATCTCTTCGCGCTCGGCCTGCCGGCCGGCGTGCTGGGCGGCCTTGCCGCGCTGCTGGTGAGCGCCCCGGTGCTCACCGACCTTGTCGCCCGCCTCTCCGCCATGGCCATCGACCAGGCCGCCCTCGTGCTGCAGCCATGAGCGACGATGGCGGCGAGAAGAGCTTTGCCCCCACCGCCAAGCGGCGAAAGGACGCCGCCGAGAAGGGCGACGTCATCCGCTCGCGCGAGATGGCGACGGCGGCGGGCATGGCGGTGGGCGGGGCCTGGCTGCTGCTCGCCGGTCCCTGGGTGCTCGACCGGCTGCTGCGCGCCTTGCGGGCGGGTTTCACCTGGAGCCGCGCCGACCTCGATGACTTCACCCCCGGCCAGCGCCTGCTCGACGTGCTGCTGGCGCTGCTGCCGCCGGTGCTGGTGCTGGGGCTCGGCGTCATGCTGGTCTCGCTGATCTCGCAGCTCGGGTTCGGCGAGGGGCGCTGGGTCGGCGGCAACATGCTGCCCAAGGCCTCGCGCATCAATCCGCTCTCCGGCCTCAAGCGCATGTTCGGGCCGACCGGGGCCATCGAGATGGCCAAGGGGCTGGCCAAAGTGTCGCTGCTGGCGGTGATCACCTGGTTCTGGGCGCGCGGCGAACTGGCCACCCTGGTCCAGCTTGGCCGCGGCGAACTGATCGGCGAGGCGGCGCGGGCCTGGGGCACGATCACCCACCTGCTGTTCTGGCTGGCCGGCGGGCTATTCGTGATCGCGATGTTCGACCTGCCGGTACAGATCGTGCGGCGGATCATGCGCCTGCGCATGACGCTGCAGGAACTGCGCGACGAGAACAAGGATGCCGAAGGCGCGCCGGAAAAGAAGGCCGCGATCAAGGACCGCCAGCGCCGCATCGCCATGGGCGGGCTGGTGCCGGCAATGCAGGAAGCGCAGTTCGTCATCACCAACCCGACCCATTTCGCGGTCGCGCTCGCCTACGATCCGGGCAAGGCGCCCGCCCCGATCGTGCTCGCCAAGGGGCGCGGCGACAAGGCGCTGGCCATGCGCGAACTGGCGGCCGAACACGCGGTGCCGGTGCTGTCCTACCCCGCGCTGGCCCGCTCGGTATTCTACACCACCCGCGAGAAGCGCATGATCCGCGAGGAGCACTATGTCGCCGTCGCCGCGATCCTGGCCTTCGTGCTCTCGCTCAAGCGCGGCGAGCGGCGCGCGGCGCCGGAAATCTCGGTGCCGGTCACCGTGCGCTTCGACGCCGATGGCCGTCCCGACCCTTCAAGCCTGTAGGCGGACTTGCCATTTTTGACGTGAATCATGGCGCAGATCGCATGTGCCCTGCACCGCTTGCGCTCCTATCTTCCAAGCCCCGGACAAATCGATGGAGCCCCGCGCGATGACCCATGACCTGATAATCGTCGGCGGCGGACCGGCCGGTCTGGCGCTGGCGGCCGCGCTCGCCGACACCGCCCTGCGGATCGCCATCGTCGAGCGTCAGCCGCTCGAGACGCTGATCGAACCGGCGGTCGACGGCCGCGAGATCGCGCTCACCCATCGCTCCGTCCGCGCGCTGCAAACGCTCGGCGCCTGGGGCTGGATCGACCCGCGGCAGGTCTCGCCGCTGCGCGAGGCGCGCGTGCTCAACGGCGGTTCGCCCTTCGCCCTCTCGTTCGGCGCCGACGGCAGCGGCGAGGACCGGCTGGGCTGCCTCGTCTCCAACCACCGCATCCGCCGCGCGCTGTTCGCCGCCTGCGAGGCGCAGGGCAATCTCGAGATCCTTGCCGGGCAGGCGGTCTCCGCGCTCGGCACCGACCGCGAGCGGGCCGAGGTCGAACTGGCCGACGGCACCCGGCTGACCGGCCGCCTGCTGGTCGGCGCGGATTCGCGCTTCTCCTTCGTGCGCGAGGAACTGGGCATCGGCGCCCAAGTGAACCGCACCGGCCGCGCCATGATGGTCTGCCGCATGGCCCACGATCTCGATCACGAGGGTGTCGCTACCGAATGGTTCGACCATGGCCAGACGATCGCCATGCTGCCGCTCGGCGGCCGGGAGTCCTCCGCCGTGCTGACCCTTGCCGCGCCCGAGATCGAGCGGCTGGCCGCGCTCGATGCCGACCGCCTCGCCGCCGAGATCACCCGCCGCTACGAGGGACGGCTCGGGCGCATGAGCCTGATCGGCAAGGCCCATGTCTACCCGCTCGCCACGACCTACGCGCGCCACTTCGCCGCGCGCCGCGCCGCCCTCATCGGCGATGCCGCGGTCGGCATGCACCCGGTGACCGCGCATGGCTTCAACCTCGGCCTTGCCAGCGCCTGCACGCTGGGGCGGCTGATGGCCGAAGCCCATCGCGGCGGCCGCAGCGATGCCATCGCCTCCTCGCTGCTGCTGCGCCGCTACGAGGCCGCGCACCGCCTTGCCAGCCGGCCGATCTATACCGCCACCAACATGATCGTCGGCCTCTACACCGCCGAGCGCCCCGCCGCCCGCGCCGCCCGCCACCTCGGCCTGCGCGCCGCCGCACGGATTCCGCTGCTCTCGCGCAATGTCAGCCGCATGCTGATGCAGACCTGAGAGCCTGTCTGGAAAATGCCCGAATGGGCGGTCGGGGGACTTAAACAAGCGCCCGCGCTGCCGTTCTCCCCGCCCATGGTTACCAGCACCGCCTCGACGACCAGCACCGCGTCCACGCTCACCACCAGTTCGCTGGTGACCGCGCTCGGCGGCGGCAGCGGCGTCGATATGACGGCGCTGGCCAACAACCTCGCCGTGGCCCAGTTCGCCAGCCGCAACGACCGGCTGACCACCAAGGCGGAAAAGCTCAACACCCAGATCTCCACCGCCTCGAACATCAAGTCGATGCTGCTGGCGATCGATACCTCGCTCGGCACGCTGGTGCGCAGCGGCGACCTCGCCCGCACCCCCAGCATCGCCAACAGCGCGGTGGCCAGCGGCGCGCTGACCGGCTCGACCACGCCCACCGGCACCTATTCGCTGGAAGTCAGCAAGCTCGCCTCGGGCCAGCAGCTTGCCAGCAAGGCCTATGCCGCCAGGACCGACCTCGTCGGCGCCGGCACCCTGACGCTGCGCTTCGGCACCGTCTCGGGCAGCAGCTTCACCGCCGACACCGCCCATGCCGCGCTCGACCTCACCATCGGGGCCACCGACACGCTGGCCGACGTCGCCAGCAAGATCAACGCCGCCAACGCCGGGGTCAGCGCCTATGTCGCCCAGACCACCAGCGGCGCCCAGTTGGTGATCAAGGGCGCGGAAGGGGCCCAGAACGGCTTCACCATCGAGGCTGCCGAGGACAGCGCCAACCCCGGTCTTGCCGGCCTTGCCTGGAGCCCCGGTTCGACAAACGCCACCCTGCTCGCCAGTGCGAGCGACGCCGCCTACAAGGTCGACGGCCTGTCGATGACGGCAACCTCGAACACGCTGACCGACGTGATCCCCGGCGTGAAGCTCACGCTCAAGGCCACCAATGCCGGCGCGCCGACAACCGTGAGCTTTGCCGATCCCACCACCTCGATCGCCGCGTCGATGCAGGATCTCGTCGATGCGCTCAACGAAGTGACCAGCGCGCTCGGCACCGCCACGGCCATCGGCGGCGACCTTGCCAACGACGCCGGCGCCCGCGCGCTCAAGCGTTCGCTCTCGGCGCTCGCCGGCACCCAGATCATGCCCGGTGCCACGGGCGCCGCCAGGACCCTGGCCGACCTCGGTCTCAAGACCCAGCGCGACGGCTCGTTCACGCTCGACACCACCCGCCTCAACGCCACCCTCGCGGCCGACCCCGACGGCGTCTCAGCGATGTTCACCAATGGCATCAACGGCGTCTTCGCCAGCATCGACAAGATCTACCGCGCCGCCAGCTCCACCACCGACACCGGCTCGCTGGGCGGTTCGATCAGCCGCTACACCAAGCTGCTGGCCAAAGTGACCACCGACCAGAGCGACCTCGCCACCCAGCAGGAAGCCCTGCGCGCGCGGCTGGTCTCGCAATTCACCGTGTCGGAAACCCGCATCGGCACCTCGAAATCGACACTGACGATGCTGCAGAACCAGATCGCCCAGTGGAACAAGACAAGCTAGGTCGAAACCGCCCATGCGTCGCCAACAGAACCCGCACGAAGCCTATCGCCGCGTCGACTTCGACGCCCGCGTCAACGGCGCCAAGCCGGCGGACCTCGTGCACTTATGCTACGAACACCTGGTGAGCGCGCTCAGCACCGCTGTCCATGCCCACGGCATCGGCGACAATGGCCTGCGCAGCCGCTCGCTCACCCGGGCGCTGACGGCGATCACCGCGCTGCAACTGGGCATCTCGGGCGAAAGCAGCATGGCCGGCGCGCTGACCCAGCTCTACGCCGCCGCCCAGCGCACGATCCTCGACAGCGCGGTGGAGTTCGAGCCGCGCCGAATCGAGACGCTCCGCACCGATTTCGCGGAGATCGGGCGCGCCCTGCAAGGCGGCTGAACACCGTCGCCCCCGCTAGCTGCTTCCATTTTGGTTACCGGTTTCCTGCCGTTTGTACGGATCCTTCCCCGATCGGCCCGCCCGGTACCTCGGTTTCGGATCAGGTGCCCGGCTCCCTGCTCCGAAACATGGGTTATCTCCCCTAGGGCAGATGCCGAATAGGGAGGATACCCGTGGAGCGGATTTCGAACCTTATCCTTATCGACAACAACATGCGACGCCGGGCTGCGATCAGTCATGCGCTGTCCAGCGGCAATATCCACGTCGAACCGTTCGAGAACATTAGCGAACTGTCCAGCACCTGGCCCCGTTCGGGCGTGATCCTGATTCACGACGAAGCCGGGGTCATCGATGACCTGATCGAAGCCATGGCCCACCACGGCGAATGGTTCCCGATCATCGCCTTCAGCGAGGACCCTTCCGCCAACCGCATCGTCGAGGCCATTCTGGACGGCGCGATCGACTATATCGCCTGGCCCATCGGCGCCGCCGAGCTCAACGAAACGCTGGCCCGGGCGATTGCCCGCGCGGAAACGGTGGGCAACGCCAAGCTGCGCGAAGTCATGGCTCGCGCCCGGGTGGAACGTCTGACCCGCCGCGAACGCGAAGTGCTGGGCGGCGTCGCCAGCGGCCTGTCCAACCGGCTGATCGGCGAAAAGCTCTCGATCAGCCCGCGCACGGTGGAAATCCACCGCGCCAACATGCTCAACAAGCTGGGCGCCAACCACACCTCCGATGCCATCCGCATCGCCATCGAGGCGGCGCTGGTGAACTGACCGCCCGCCGACCGCCAGTGCCCCGTGCCAGTGCCAGCGCACGGGACCAGTGCCTCGTGCCGGCCTGACCGCGGAGCAGCGGGCAAAGCGCGGGCCATGCCTCCCGGCCGCCATGGCCGGGGCCATCTACCCTTCCGGCTGGGCCAGAGCATCTCGGCCCCGGAAGTCTCCGGGAGCGGCGCCAATAAAAACCGGCACTGCAAGGCACCGCTCCCGGAAACCCCGTCGCCTGGAACAGCGCCGAGCGCGCATGCCGATCCGAACCGACCGGATCCAGCCCCCATGCACAAACCGCGCCCTCCAGCACGGCCCCGCTCCGATCACTGGCGCACCGCTGGATCGGCGCGAGAGGCAGCAAGACAAGACAAGACAACGCAAGCGGGCCGCTGCGATGCCCCCAACCATGGCCCCCACCCGCAAGCCCCAAGGGTCATGCGGCGCAGGTAGATCCAGTCCTCGACAAGGGGCCGGTTTGGGCCGGTAGGAGACTGTCAGCTTCAGAAGCGCGTCGATGGGATAGCGGCCTTTTGCAGGCCATCAGCTACCAGCCAAATCCAGTCGCTAATCTAACTTGCGGGAAAAGTCCGACTTTGGTGAAGGTGACAGTGCTATGGAAGCTCTATCGCGCTGATTGCATGCGAATTTTGGGCAAAACGTCAAATAAAATCGCTTGGCAAAACCAGCCGATCTTCGCCATAGGGACGCGGAAGACATCAGTCATGCAGTTCATTGAATGCCCTTATGTCCGGAGGCTTTGTGACAGATCAGATAAATTTAAACCACTCGATCAGCCTCTATGACATTCTTGATCAATGCTCCAATGAAGAACTAGCTCCAATCGTCGAGTTTCTGGTCGATTCGCCATTCAGCTATCTCAAGCATGCGCGCTCTTATTTGCGCCATCAACCCGACCATAGTATCTATCGGGATCAGATCGCCGATGACATTTATCGCCTCGGATTTTTTCTAACAGAAAGCTTTTCGACCCAGACAGGTAGCATGGCGGATGAAAAGCACAGCTATGACGACCTGCTTGCTGTAGTCTGCAAGAAAATCGGCATTCCCACTGCCGGGAACGATGTCGCCCAGAATGAGGCTATCCTCATTAACGCGTTCACCAAGCAGCATCTTTTGACTGCGGAGCCCGAAGCTCGGGCTGCGCTCGTCAAAGAGGCTGCAACTGCGGCTGGCAAGACGGCGGCGGGCGTGCTGAATACCGGCGCTTGGTTGCCATTTGTCTCGGCCTTGATTGAGATTGCCTACATGCGTGGGATCATCGTCTCAGACGGGCGACTGCCTAGCCCTGACAACCGGGGGCTTATGCTTCGTCCTGAGCCTGAGGCCGAAATCAGCGTCGTTGGGGATGATGGCCAGCCCGCTTTTTCGCTTGCGGCGATCCCAGAGGAAAAGGCGCAGAATTGGTCATTCATGGTCCCTGATGGACGTACGCGAAGCCAACTGACGCCATTTTTGACAGCATTACAGCCTTTTTTCAGCGCAGACCAAATGCTCGCTGGGAAGAATATCTACAGTTCGAAGATCCCTCTTATCTTTAGCGAAAAAACGGGCGGCTACATCGCGAATGCCAGTGGCAAAAAGGGATTCGTCCCCTTGAAGAATGTCACTGCTATCGGCATTTCTGGCCCTGCCGTGCTCTTAACCGCCGCTACCGCGATTGCCGAGCAACAGCAGATGCAGCGCATTGAGGAGGCGCTCGACGAAATCAAGGCGATGCTTGCCGAGGTCTCGCGGTTTCAGCAGGACGAGCGTCGTTCGGTGCTAACCGGGGCCATTCGCTATTTCCGCCAGGTTGCACGGGCGGTTCTCTCTGGTGAACTCGCACCCGAAGTGTCTCACACAATCGAGTATCATGAGGCTGAACTGAACAAGGTCTATGACCACCTCGTCAAAGATCTTCGCGTTGCGACCGAAGCAATGCGAGCGGTGAAGAAGGATACATTCGGTTCAAGTAAATACGTCAAAGCGCTTGAGGATGCTCAGGCGACCCTCATGACCTGCTATGATGACCTGCTTCTTTGTCTGCGTGCACGTGCTTGCGGCTTTCAGCTGATGTCTGCTTATCCGGGGCGCGAAGCAGGAAAACAGGCGCGATACGAGGCGATCATTGAGGATTTCCGTCCGTTTCTACCCAAAGGTGAGGCTACGATGGCGATCGATCGAACTCTGCGAGAGAAACTGCAGGTTGTATCTTCATACGAGAGCAAAGCGTCTTTGCTGGCTCGTGAAAATGCTCTGTTTGACAACCTCATGGTGGGCGACCGCGCCATTACGGCAGCGATTGCGCCTGCATTGACTCTGGCAAAACATGCAGATGATTCCCTCGTGCTCGATTTTCAGGTCGAAGCAGGCGAAATTGTCGGTGTGCGCCTCGGTTAGTTACTCCTGTGCCTGATGAATGGGGTTTTCGGAGACGACGGTAATGCACACCCCGCACCGTTCAGAAATGTGCCTCCTCAACTGGTGCGGCCATTGCTGTCTTTAGCCGCCGATTGGAAAAGGAGCTGTGAACGACGGCTTCTTCTCAACCCATCAGCATTATATGACCGCTTACGCGCGCACTGAAACAACCGCTGAACGGCCGACTAGGGCGCAAAGACGTCGCCTGCATGCGTGAGTCCGATGGCATCAACGTCGAGGGCCCCTGTCTCGCCTTGGCGATCCGCCCCGGAATAGACCTTAGCATGCCGCCCACGAACATTTAGCGAGTGCTGCGTTAGATAACCGAACGCCGGCACGCCACCTGATTACTCCGCCGGCACTGGTCTCGCACCTGCGGTTTCCGCCCGGGGCGAGGCGGCAGGCCTTGACACCCTCCGGGCCGGAACCGCCGCGAGACCCCATGACCCCGACTGGCGGCGCATCCGGTCTTCGTGCGCCCCCCCGGATGCGCCGTCCCATTCACCCCTCACACGATGCCCCCGATACGCCTCCCCCGCCAGCCGCCGCCCGGCGGGACAGAGTGGGTGGCCAGAGTGGGTAGCAGCGTCAGTGCAACCGGACGCCTGCGGGCATCGTAAACGTGCTGACGGCCTCATCCTCCCGCTCGGCACCGGCCAGCAGCATCGAGACATAGGCCGCCAGCAGCGCCAGCGCGAACGTGGAGCCTTCGCAGATCACTTCTTCCGAACCATCCGCCAGCACCAGCGTGGCCAGGCACGAACCGGCGCTCCCGCGCGAGATCATGCAGTTGAGGTCCGGCCCAAGGATCGCCAACACCGCGCTTTCCCCCGCTCCGCAGGCCAGCATCGCCGCGATCGCCGCCGGTTCGAAGGAATGGCCCACAAGCCCGTCGGGATCATGCAGCAGCAGCACCGCCTCGCGAATGCGATCGTGCTCCTCCGCCGGGGCGCTGCCCGCGCAGTCGTGGAGAAAGTCGCGCAGGCGCGCGGTCCATACGTCGGTTTCGGAAACTCGTTCGATCACGGAACTCGCCATCGTTGCTAACCCGGTCCATGCGGATGCGCCAAAGTCCCCAAGTGGGCCCGACTGTCAATCCGCACAAACAACGTGGGCTTTCACCCCGTATCAGGTTGCTACAGGCTCTCCGTTCATGGTGAAACCTGTATTCACACTTCTGCAGCCGCACTTTCCACGGCAACCGCCTCCATTATCGAGTTAATTTTCCAGCCGGGCGATCGCATCGCGTTTTTCGCAGACCCATTCGGGCTCGGTCAGCATGAGATCGTGCCCGGTATCGATATCCCATACCCGCCCCTGCGAGCGCTCGGTGACTAAGGACATGTCCCGAGCAGGAATGGTTGATGTGCAGATGAGATGGCTCTCGGGAATCGCCCGCATGGCCGATTCGTTGGTGAAGACGATCTTCTGCGCAAAGCATTTCCACGGCTGCCGGGTCAGCCGCGCATCGGTCTAGGCGGCGTGGACCGGATCGATCACACCGAAAAAGGCGGCAAACCCCGGTGCCGGTTCGAGCACCGCCTCGCTGCCGCCCACTTGCCGCATCGTCTGGCGGGCCTGATCGATCATCGCGAAGGCATGGTCGTGCAGCGATTCGCCGTCGCACGGACAGGCCGCGCCGAGATAGACGCGGTGCCCCACCCGGCCCGACTGGCGATCCGCAGCGCCGGTGATGACCATGCCACCATAGCTGTGGCCGCTCAGCGAAGGCGCATGGACCTCATGCCCCAGCGCCCTGAGGCCTTGCGCCACCGGCTTCGGCGAGCGCGAACGCGGTCACGTCGCCGATTGGTTCACCCGCTGCCTCGAAGCCTTGCGCGGCTGACAGACCGCTTGGAAATTCGCGAGACGCGAATTTTGCGCCGCCAGCCCACTCCCCCACAATGCCCTCCCGGGCATTTTTCAAACAGTCTCCGCGGCCTATTCGCAGGCCACCCCGTCGCCGTCACGGTCCAGCCCGGCGCGATAACCGGGGCTGCCCCGCCGCAACGGCGCCGCTCCGGCCGCGCGCGCGGCCGCGCAATTGGGGTAATAGCCGGAACCGGACGGAGGTATGCGCTGCGCCCGCGATGATGACGATGACGGGCCATTCGGCGATGACGACGCGGCGCTTCGGGCGCCATGACAATGGTAGCCGCCGGTCTTGCGATTGGTGTGGCACCCGGCGGCATCGAGCCCGCCGGGATGGGCCGCGGCAGGCGCGATCAGCATCAGGGCCGCAAGACAGGTGCAGATCGGGAGCGCCGGGACTATGGCCTCGCCATACCGCAAGGCTTGCAGGAATTTAACCGCAATCAGGCCCTGCCCCGAAAGCCGCCGGAGGAAGATGTCGGCAGCGGGCCGGAGGCGGACTTTCGAAGCTCGTCCTCAGAGCGCCGCCGTCTCGCGCCGGATCATGCCGAAACCGTAGAGCAGATGTTCAAGCTGTCCATCGGGCACCGGCGGGAAGGCCAGCGTGTCGCCACCCTCCCGAATGGTGACGATCTGCTGTGCCACTTGCTCCAGCGACCAGTCCTTGCGGAAGGCGCCCGCGTTCTCGGTCACCCGGGCCCGCGCCAGACGGCCGCCCATGGCGACGAACATCTCGCCCGAGGCCATGCAGCTTTCGTGGCAGAGATAACCGACCATCGGCGCCACCTGCTCGGGCTCCATCGGCGGGAACTGGCTGGTATCGATGCCTTCGGACATGCGGGTGACGGCGGCGGGCACGATCAGGTTGGACTTCACGTTGGCGTGCTGCCCCTCGATCGCGGCGGTGTTGGACAGGCCCATGAAGCCCGCCTTGCACATCGCATACGTCACATTGTCCGACTTGCCGTAGAGCCCGTTGATCGAGCTGGTGAGCACGATGCGCCCGTAGCCCTGCGCCATCATCAGCGGGAACGCCTCGCGCACGACGTGGTAAGCGCCCTTGAGATGGACATCGAGGACGCTGGTGAAATCCGCATAGGAAAGTTCGCAGAGGCTGCCGCGCCGCACGTTGCCCGCCGAGTGGATCAGCACATCGATCCGCCCGAAGGCATCGAGCGCCGCGCCGATGATCGCCTTGCCGCCTTCGGGGGTGGCGACACTGTCGGTATTGGCCACCGCCTCCCCGCCCATGGCGCGGATCTCGGCGGCCAGCGCCTCGGCGGGCCCCTCATCGGTGGCATCGCCTGCCATCGAGACGCCGGGATCGTTGACCACCACCTTGCAGCCCCGGCTGGCCAGCAGGAGCGCATGCGCGCGGCCCAGACCGCGTCCGCCGCCGGTGATCACGGCAACACGGTCATCGAAGCGCAGGTCGGCCATCCAGAAATCCTCTCGAGTTCTTTACGCCAGCCTTGCCCGAAGCACCGCCTCAGGCAACCACTCCGGCGCGGCGCAGCTGCGCAATTCGCTCCGGCGAAAGATCGAGCACCTCTTCCAGAATGGTATCGGTATGCTCGCCCAGCACCGGCGGCGCGCTTGGCACCGGCTGCGGGGCATCGGTGAAGCGGATCGGACGATTGACGATGGGGATCGGCCCCAGCGTCTTGTGCTGCGTTTCCACCACCATCTCGCGTGCCGCCGCCTGCGGCTGCGCCAGCGCCTCGGTGACGCCCAGGATCGGTGCATGCGGCACTTCATGCGCGGTGAAGATCGCCACCAGTTCGTCCACGCTGCGGCGCTCGGTAAAGGCGGCAACGATGGCGTTGACCTCGGCCCGCGCGTCGCGGCGCTTTTCCAGCGTGTCGTAGCGCGGGTCTTCGGTCAGTTCCGGCCGTTCGATCGCGCGGCAGATCCGGCTCCAGAACCCCGGCGTCAGGCAGGCGATGACGATGGAGCCCTCACGCGCCGGAAAGATGCCATAGGGCACCAGATTGGGATGCTGCGAGCCGACGCGGGTGGGATCGCTGCCGTTGAAGAAGGCGAGCTGGGCGATGTAGCCGAGCATGCCGATCAGCCCGTCCATCAGGCTGACGTCGATATGCCGCCCCTTACCGGTCCGCTCACGCTCGTAAAGGGCGGAGAGAATGCCGATCGGTCCGTTGATGCCGCCGACCAGATCGCCCAGCGGAATGCCCAGCTTGGTCGGCAGCCCGTCGGGCTCGCCGTTCATCGAGAGCGCGCCGGACATGGCCTGGAGCACGATGTCGAAACTGGGCCGGTCCCGCAGCGGGCCGGTCTGGCCGTAGCCCGAGATCGAGCAGTAGATCAGCCGCGGATTGATCGCCGCGATCGCCTCGTAACCCAGGCCGAGCCGGTCCATCACCCCGGGGCGGTAGTTCTCCACCAGCACGTCGCACCGGGCCGCCAGATCGCGCACCAGCGCCAGCCCCTCCTCGCTCTTGAGGTCAACGACGATGGACTTCTTGCCGCGATTGACCGCGAGGTAGTAGTGGCTCTCGCCCTCGCGCATGGGCGGAAACGTGCGCGTCTCGTCGCCGGTACCGGGCGGTTCGATCTTGAACACTTCGGCGCCCAGGTCGGCCAATGCCAGACTGGCGGCAGGCCCTGCCAGCACGCGGGTGAAATCGATCACCCGCACCCCGGCGAGCGGCCCCGCCCAAGGCGTTTCAGAGCTCATCGGCCCAGGTTCTCGCGAAAGAGGGAAAGGATCGCGGCCACCGCATCGCGCCCTTCAGGCCTGTGGAGGCCGTAATGATAGCTCTGGCCCATGCTCTCTCCCGTTGCATTTCGCAGCCTTCCTACGACACGGCCCGGACCTTGCGCAAAGGTCCGGGCCGAAATCGCTCCCCCGTTGTTCGGGGCTTCAGACCATCAGGCCTTGCCGGGCAGCTCGGCCACGGCCGTGCCGAAGGCCGAAAGCTCGCCGCGATGGGTCGTCGCCTTCTGCGCCACTTCGACGTATTTCTTGCCGCCTTCCTCGAACTTGCGCGTCACTTCGCCGGTGATGATGATGGCGTCGCCATCGGGGTTGTGGCGGCGGATCTGGCAGTTCGACTTGTGGAGGAAGCCGTCGTCGCCGATCCAGTCGGTCATGTGGTGGGTCAGCCACGAGCAACGCTCCGGGCCGTAGTCGTAAGCGCCCGGCGCGCCGACTTCGAGCGCGAAGGCTTCGTCCCAGTGCACGCGCTCGGGGCAGTCGGGCACGTTGAAGCGGTTGCGGATGCCCAGGCCCGGGTGCGCCTTCTGCATCTTGTAGGCCAGCTTGTTGGCGCGGATGTAGAGGCCGCCCCAGCCCTGCGCGTAGCAGATGAAGCCGGTGACGGTCATCGGGCCCTTCATCATCGGCGGCAGCTTGTCGCCGACGTTGACGTCCTCGAAGTAGCGCGGGGCGGCGCCGCGGATCTCTTCCTGGTCGTAGATGTCGTAGAACTCGTCGAGCTGGGCCTGGGTGAAGGGCTCCACGCGGCCGCGCGCTTCCGTGTACTTGGTGCCGCGTTCGCGCGCCTCGTCACGGTCGGTGCGAAACACCCACGAATCCGCGCCGGCAACCTGCTCGCCGTTCTGGTTGTAGAAGTCGACGTGGTAGATCTGCTGGAACGAGCGGCCCGCGAACTTGGTCTGATGCTCGACCAGATCCTTGAGGTAGGCGACGGTGGTGATGGTGTCGCCGCGCAGCACCGGCTTGTGCCAGGTCCAGTCGGCACCGGCCCACATCGCGTGAACGCCCGAAAGGCCGCCGCAGTAACCCGAGACGATGCGGCTGGTGGTGAACAGGAACGAAGGCAGCGCGACGAGCGAGCCGTACTTGGTCTTCGCGGCATATTCGGGGTCGCACCACAGCGGGTTGTCGTCGCCGATGCCGTGGGCATAGTGGCGGATCGCGTCGCGGGTGGCCTCGTAGTTCCACGGCTCGACGGTGTTCTCGATCTTCACGCCGATGCGGGCGCGCAGGTCGTCGAGACCGGCCTCGGTGATCTTGGGGAACTTGGTGGTAGGCTCTGCTGTCGTTGCCATTTCGGTACTCTCCTGAATTCTTGGGATAGGTTTCAGCCGACCGCTTCAGCCGCTTTCGCGGCCTCGCGGTCGCGCAGCATCTTGCGGTGGACCTTGCCGGCCGGGTTCTTGGGAAGCTCGTCCACAAACTCCACGATGCGCGGGAATTCGTGCTGGGCGAGGCGTTCGCGGGTGAAGTCCTGAAGCTCCTTCACGAAGCCATCGTCGCCCGCGCGGTTGGCGACGACGAAAGCCTTCACCACTTGCCCGCGCTTTTCGTCGGGCACGCCGATCACGCCGCATTCCAGCACGTTGTCATGCCGCAGCATGGTGTTCTCGATCTCGACGGCGGACATCGTCCAGCCGGCCGAGATAATCACGTCATCCGCGCGGCCGCAGTGGTAGAAATAGCCCTCGTCGTCGATCTTCGCGCGGTCCTTGGTGGTCATCCACCCGCCGCCGCGCCACAGCATCAGCTCACCGATCTCGCCGGGCGCGGTGGGGGTGCCATCGGGGCGCTGGACTTCCAGCTTCTGCCCCGGAACCGCCTTGCCGAGCGAACCCGGCTTCACCGTGAAGTCCGCCGCGCCGGGGTAGTTCACCAGCACCACGCCGATCTCGGTGGTACCGTACATCGAACAGACGGGCACCCGGAACGTCTCGTCGATCCATTCCAGCGTCGCCGGATCGATCGGCTCCCCGGTGTAGGACAGCTTGCGGAAATGGAAGGCATAGTCCCCCGCCGCGCCGCTGTTCTTCATCATGCGGTAGTGCGTCGCCGCCGCCGACATATTGGTGATGCCGTAATCGTCCAGCGCCTTCATCAGCCGCACCGGATCGAAGCGCCCGGCAAAGGTGCCGGTGGTGACGCCCAGCCCCAGCGGCGCCAGCGTGCCGTGCCACAGGCCATGCCCCCATGCGGGCGAGGAGGGGCAGAAGAACTCGTCGCCTTCCCCGCTTGCGTTCCTGGGCCTGATCCCGGTGCCGTAGAGCGCCGCGAACATCAGCGTGACCAATGCCTTGTGGGTGTGCTTCACCGCCTCGGGCAGTTCGCGCGTGGTGCCGCTGGTGTACTGGAACACCGCGAGGTCGCCCGCCTTGGTCTTGGGCGCGTAGGTCGCCGGGAACTTCGCGATCTCGTCCAGCAGGCCCTCGTCCGCGACGATCACGCGCAGGGCGTTTTCTGCCGTCACCGCGCCGCGTGCAAGCTCCGCCTTCTCGGCATTGGTGACGAGGATCGAGGGCTTGCAGTCGTCGATCCTGAGCTTGAGCGCGTCCGGCCCGAACAGCGTGAACAGCGGCACCGAGATCGCCCCGGTCTGCATCGCCCCGAACAGGCAGACATAGAACGGCAGCGAGGGTTCCAGCATGAAGGCGATGCGCTCGCCCGGCTGCACGCCTTCGGCATCGAGCCAGTGGGCAAAGCGCGCGGCGCCGGCGGCGATCAGGTCGAAGCTGAGGATTTCATCGCGGCCGTCCGCGTGGGCGATGCGCACCGCCGCCCGGCCCGAACCATCGGCATGACGGGTGATGCATTCGTGCGCGATGTTGAGCACGTCGCGGTCACCGTCGAACAAGTCCCACAGCGCCGCCGAGGAGGCATGTGCCTGCGCATCGGCATAGCTCGAAAGATCGGTCAACTTCACCATCGCTCATCCCGCTTGCCCGTCGACACGACTCGCGCATCGACTTTTTGTCCTTGTGTTCAGCGATGGTGATGAAACGCGCTTGTTTTGTAAATATTGAATGTTATTCTATATATTGAACAATGAGCCAGACAGACCCTCTCGAAGACGCCGTGCGCGCCAGCAAGGCCCCCGCCATCGCCCGGGCGGCTGCCGTGCTGCGCCTGCTGGGCAAGCGCGGATCACCAATGGGGGTGCAGGCCGTGGCCCGCGAACTGGGCCTCGTGCCCAGCACCTGCCTCTATGTCCTGAGGGCGCTGGTGGCCGAGGAATTCGTGGCTTTTGACCCCGACACCAAGCGCTACGCGCTCGACGCCGGCGTGCTCACGCTGGCCCGTGGCTGGCTCAAGCGGGACCAGTTCAACGACCTTGCGCAAGGCCCGCTCGACCGCATCTCGCGCGAGTTCGGGCTGACGACATTGGGCGTGCAGGTCTTCGGGCTCGACCACATCATCGTCACCGCGATGGCTGAGGCGAGCGAGGCGTTCCAGCTCTCGACGCAAGTGGGCAGCCGCTTCCCCGCGCTCGTCTCCGCCACCGGCCGCTGCATCGCCGCCTTCGGCACGCGCGACCTCGAAGGCTTGCGCCCGCGCTTCGAGGCGCTGCGCTGGGACCTTGCGCCGTCATGGGAAGAATGGTGCGCGCAAGTGGCCGAAGCGCGGCAGACCGGCGTGGCAGTGGACGAGGGCCACTACATCGCCGGCGTCACCGTAATCGCCGCGCCGGTGTGGAAAGGCGGGCGCGGCAATGGCGTGCCGACCCACGCCCTCGTTGCCATCGGCATCGGCGCCACCCTGCGCGGCGAGATGGAGCGGGTGAAACAGGCGCTGGTCGGCGCGGCGCGCTCGCTCAGCGACCATCTGGCAGGCTGAGCGCGCCGCCGATAGGGCTCTTCAGTCCCCGATCCGGGCCGCCAATCCGTCGCGGGCGGCACGGGCCTGGCGCACTTCGTCATCGGTCAGCTCGAGGCGATCAAACGCCTCGTCCAGCATGATCGGGAGGATCGCGCCGGGATGGAGCGCCGCCAGCGCGAAAGTCTCGTTCTGCGCGGGATCGTAATGCATCCACGGCGTCTCGGCCTTGGTGAACAGCGTGGGTATCGCCATGCCCTTGCGCAGCCCGGTGACCGGGAAATAGGTGATGCGGTTCCTGCCGCCGCCCCAACCCCAGCCTTTGCCTTTTCCGCGCAGGGTGATGCGTGCCCAGACCGGCTGCAGCACCGCCGGCTGCCTGAACGCCTTCACCGCGGCGGAGACATGGATGAAGCGCCGCGCCATCAGGATCGCGGTCCAGCCGAGCAGCACGACGATCGCCAGTGAGCCTAGGAAGCGGTTCCACAGCTCGTCGATCGCCAGCGACAGGGTGATGTTGTCGGGATGGCCGCGCTCGGCAACCACGGTCGTTTCGAAATCGCCGCGATCGAGGCTGATGAACGAGAATTCGACCGAACGGATCTGTGTCTGTCCATCGCGCGGATAGGCGATGCCCGCCTTGCAATTGACGCTGATGTTCTTGGTCTTGCACTCGCTGCTGGCGAGCGAGGCCTCTGGCACCTCCACCGGGTTCTGCCTGATGCGATAATCGGCATAGAGACCAGGCCAGACGACAACCACCGTGCCGATCGAAACCAGCCCCAGGACGATGCTGATGAACAGCAGGCGATAATGGTCGGCAAATCCATGCCGCCGGATCACAACCGCCCTCTCCGGCAGGATGTGCCCCGGATCGGGGAGCCGATAAGCAGACTTCATCTTGGTAACCTGTATGTCGATGGTTGGGGAATGGGGCGAAAGCCATTGCCACCCCGTTCACACGGGATCATTCGCGCTATCTAAGCATAAGCAATTACAAGATTTTATCGAGAGGACAGGGTAATCGTAACCCCGCGCCTGCGGGCAGCGGGTCGACATGTCCCGATTGACGCACAAGTGACCGCATCGCCATGTCCCGTACTGGTGTCAGAACCCGGCGACATCGTCGAATGGCGGAAATACATTCTCAATCAAAATGGTTGCCAATTAGCACCAATACGCTATCTTGGCGCCGTGGACCAGAGACACCCCCAGGGCGATCCAATCCGGCCTGAATCCAGGCAAGAACGCCCATCCTCTCGGTCCGCTCCACCCTCCTTACGGGTTATCCAGATATGA
This sequence comes from Novosphingobium clariflavum, assembly GCF_026420865.1. Classification (GTDB taxonomy): domain Bacteria; phylum Pseudomonadota; class Alphaproteobacteria; order Sphingomonadales; family Sphingomonadaceae; genus Novosphingobium; species Novosphingobium clariflavum. Next base: position 121,522 of record NZ_JAPCWC010000007.1, read on the forward strand.
GCGACGCATCGAACGTCCACGCCGACGGGCTTGCCCGCCGCGCGCTCGATATTCACGCGAAACTTCTCACCATGCAGATAGTACCTCCCGGCACGGAGGCCGATTTCACAAACAGGCTTTCCGCAGAATATGGCTGGTCTTCGACACGCGCCGAACGCGTATACGGTGAATACCTGCGATTTCTGGCACTGGCATCAACGACGCCGTCGATGGTCGTTCCGTCAGACGATATCGATCGCGTCTGGCACCTCCATCTTCTGCACACGCGCCATTATTGGCAGGTGCTGTGCCCGACGATTCTCGACACCGACCTCCACCACGAACCTTCACTCAGTAGCGCAGAAGATGCTGGACGACACCGCGACGCCTATCTTGAAACCCTGAGGCGTTACGAAGCGACGTTCGGCCAGACTCCGCCAGTCGCCATCTGGCCGCGACCTTGCGTCGTAAACGCTGCCCCGCGTTTCCCCCTGGCACGGCGATCCGCGATACTCGCACTGAACCCGATCAGCCCGCTTCTGGTCATCTGCCTGATCCTGGCCATCGGCCTCGCCTCGCAAGGCCTTGCCGCCCTTGCCATGGGGATAGTCGTTTCCGCCGTCGCGCTTCTCGCTCTCACTCTTTTCGTAAGCCATCTGGAGCAAAACCCCGCGCGTCCGAAAAACCGCCAGAATGACGGGGGGAGTTCCTGTGGGACAACGAGTTGCTCCTCCTCCGGCAACGACGACGCCTCGCATGGTCACGGTTGCAGCGGCTCTCACGCATGCGGTTCTTCGTGTGGAAGCTCTTGCAGCGGCGGCTGTGGAGGCGGTGGTGACTAGAGACAGAGCTTCGCCCGGTTCAGGGAGCGCGAAGGCGATGGCCCTCGCATTTTCCCCTCGTTCTTAGCCGAAAGGAAAGGCGTTTTCGTACACCGCCCCGCGCTGGCATGATCCCGCGCGAGGCGGTCTTTGACATGGTGAGAAGAAGGGCGCGGTGCTTCACAAAGTGACAGGCACCAGCGGAAGGTGTCACCTTGCGCGGCCACAAGTTGAAGGTTCTCCCCGCAAGGGGCCACCCTTCATGGCCCGGAGGCGGGTTTTCCCTCTGGACCGTGTCAACTGTGTCAACCGGGTCGGATCAGGCGTCTCGTTTCTTGAGGAGGACGGTACGCAGCATCGACAGTGCGGTCTCTCCGCGCTGGTTGGTCAACTCGTGCTTGAACACGACGATGCCCTGCGTCGGGCGCGACTTGCTCTCGCGCATTTCGACCACTTCGGAATGGCAGGTAAGGGTATCGCCGATGAAGGTGGGCTTAGGCGTCACCACCTTGTCGAAGCCGAGGTTGGCGACGAGCGTCCCCACGGTGGTATCCGCAATGGAAAGGCCGACGGCGAGGCTGAAGGTGAAAGTGGAATTGACGAGGATCTGCCCGAACTCGCTCTGCTTCGCGAACTCGGCGTCGAGATGGAGCGGCTGCATGTTGTGCGTCATCGCCGAGAACAGGAGGTTGTCGGTCTCGGTAACGGTGCGGCTGGGCTGGTGGGTGATGCGCTCGCCGAGGGTCCATTCGTCGAAAAACTTGCCGGGCATTATGCGCTCTCCTCGATCCGGGCGAGCAGGGTTTCGACCTGCACTTGCGCTCCAGCAGTGGCGTTGAGTTCGGCGACCACGCCATCGAACGGCGCGGTGAGCGTATGCTCCATCTTCATCGCTTCGAGGGTGAGCAGCTTCTGGCCCTTGGTCACGGTCTGCCCTTGGGCGACCTCGACGGCGATCACCTTGCCCGGCATCGGCGCCAGGATCGCGCCGGAGGCATCCGCACCGCCATGCACGCCGTCACGGCGCCAGGGGGAGAGCAGCCAGGCCTGGCCCTGCTCGGTGACGAGCACGGCATCATCGGGTTCGTCGCTCCCTTCGCCGGTCAGCGCGATCTCGACCTTCTCGCCGTCGAGCGAGAACCACGCTGACCGCGCCGATGCAGCATTGAGACGGAAACCGGCGAGCGAGGTGATGGGCACGAGCGAATTGGCGGCCGCCTCCAGCACTTCGTCCGAGGGCATGGGCGCCTCGGCCAGAGCCTCGCCATCGCGGCCGATCAGGCCGGTGTCGACCTTGCCCGCCGCAAAATCGGGATGCTGCAGGGCCTTCACGAGGAACGAGGCATTGGTGCGCACCGGCCAGACGGCGGTGTCCTCCAGCATCTCGCCCAGCGCCCCGCGCGCCTCGTCGCGGTCCTCGCCCCAGGCGATGACCTTGGCGATCATCGGGTCGTAGAAGGGCGAAACTTCGGCGCCTTCGTATACGCCGGTGTCGATGCGGCCGCCCTCGGCCTCGCCGAACTCGAGCAGTTCAAGCGTGCCGATGCTGGGCAGGAAGCCCTTGGCCGGGTCCTCGGCATAGAGGCGCGCCTCCATCGCCCAGCCATGGATCTCGAGATCCTGCTGCGCCTTGGGCAGCGGCTGGCCGCTGGCGACGAGCAATTGCCATTCGACGAGGTCGACCCCGGTAATCTCCTCCGTCACCGGATGCTCGACCTGCAGGCGGGTGTTCATTTCCATGAACCAGATGCGGTCGGCCGAAAGCGGGCCAGAACCGTCGGCAATGAACTCGATGGTGCCGGCACCGACATAGTCCACCGCCTTGGCCGCACGCACGGCGGCGGCGCAAAGCGCCTCACGCGTCGCCGCATCCATGCCGGGGGCGGGGGCTTCCTCGATCACCTTCTGGTGGCGGCGCTGCAGCGAGCAGTCACGCTCGAACAAGTGGACGACGTTGCCGTGGCGATCGCCAAAGACCTGCACCTCGATGTGGCGCGGGCTGGCGATGTACTTCTCGATCAGCACATGGTCGTTGCCGAACGAGGACGCCGCCTCGCGCTTGCACGAGGCCAGCGCGTCGACGAAGGCCTCGGGCGCCTCGACCAGCCGCATGCCCTTGCCGCCACCGCCGGCCACCGCCTTGATCAGCACCGGATAGCCGATCTTCTCGGCCTCGTCGGCCAGGAACGCGGGGGCCTGGTTCTCGCCCATGTAACCCGGCGTCACCGGAACCCCGGCCGCAGCCATGAGCGTCTTCGCCGCGTCCTTCAGGCCCATCGCAGTGATCGAGGACGGGTTCGGCCCGACCCAGACCAGCCCTGCGTCGATCACCGCCTGCGCGAACTCGGCATTCTCGGACAGGAAGCCGTAGCCGGGGTGGATCGCCTCGGCCCCGGTCGCCTTTGCCGCGGCGAGGATCTTCTCACCGACAAGATAGCTCTCGCGCGCAGGCGACGGACCGATATGCACCGCCTCGTCCGCCTCGCGCACATGGAGCGCATCGGCGTCCGCGTCCGAATAGACGGCAACCGTGCGGATACCCATCTGGCGGGCCGTGCGGATGACGCGGCAGGCAATCTCGCCGCGATTGGCGATGAGCAGCGACTGGATCATGGATGACGCTCCGGAAAGCCGTGGCGGCTATGCAGCGCCGCAAGGACGCCCTCGATATCGCCCGCAAATCCGCCCTCGGCGAAGGCAAGCGCGGGCAGGTTCTGGTTCTCCTCGCCCAGCTGGGCGACGACTTGCGCCCGCGGCCGCGGCCAGCCGACACGCACGACCTCGATATTGCCCGCCCGCTCGGGGAACAGCGCCAGCAGGCCCTCGACCGTCACGCAGTCCTTGCAATAGAACCGGCGCTCGCCCCCGAGAGCCGGATCGGCATAATCGAAATCGAGTACAAAAAGAGTATCCTTGGCCATCGCCATCACATCCTGAACACGCCGAACTGCGGCTTCTCGGGGATCGGTGCCTCAAGGCAGGCGGCCAGCGCAAGGCCCAGCACATCGCGGGTCTGCGCCGGATCGATCACCCCGTCGTCCCACAGCCGCGCGGTGGCATAGTAGGGGTTGCCCTCGTCCTCGTACTTCTGGCGGATCGGCGCCTTGAAGGCTTCCGCCTGCTCCGGCGACCACGTCGCGGCATCACGGTGGACGGTCGCCAGCACCGAGGCTGCCTGTTCGCCGCCCATCACCGAGATACGTGCATTGGGCCAGGTGAACAGGAAACGCGGATCGTAGGCACGCCCGCACATGCCGTAGTTGCCCGCGCCGAACGAGCCGCCGATCAGCACGGTGATCTTCGGCACTGTGGCGGTGGCGACAGCCGTGACGAGCTTGGCCCCGTGCTTGGCGATGCCCTCCGCCTCGTACTTGCCGCCGACCATGAAGCCGGAAATGTTCTGGAGGAACAGGAGCGGGATGCGGCGCTGGCACGCCAGTTCGATGAAATGCGCCCCCTTCTGCGCACTTTCCGAAAACAGCACCCCGTTGTTGGCAAGGATCGCCACCGGGTGCCCGTGGATATGCGCGAAACCGCAGACAAGGGTCGCGCCGTAGAGCGCCTTGAACTCGTGGAATTCGGAGCCGTCGACGATGCGGGCGATCACCTCATGCACGTCATAGGGCGCGCGCACGTCCTCGGGTACGATCGCGTAAAGCTCTTCCGGGTCGTACTTGGGCGGGCGCGACGCGCGCAGCGGCTGGTCGTGGCGATGCTGCGGGCCGAGGTGGCTGACGATGTCGCGCACGATGGTCAGCGCGTGCTCGTCATTGTCGGCAAGGTGGTCGGTGACGCCCGACTTGCGGCTGTGCAGATCGCCGCCGCCAAGGTCTTCGGCCGAGATCACTTCGCCCGTCGCCGCCTGCACCAGCGGCGGACCGGCGAGGAAGATCGTGCCCTGCTCCTTCACGATCACCGATTCGTCGCTCATCGCCGGGACATAGGCGCCGCCCGCGGTGCAGCTACCCATCACGCAGGCGACTTGCGGGATGCCCCTCGCGGACATCTGCGCCTGGTTGAAGAAGATGCGGCCGAAGTGGTCGCGGTCCGGAAACACCTCGGCTTGATGCGGCAGATTGGCACCGCCGCTGTCGACCAGATAGATGCACGGCAGATTGTTTTCCTGCGCGATTTCCTGCGCGCGGACGTGCTTCTTCACGGTGATCGGGTAATAGGTGCCACCTTTCACGGTGGCATCGTTGCAGACGATCATGCAAGGACGACCGGAAACCGTGCCGATGGCGGTAATCAGCCCCGCACCCGGAATGTCGTCCTCATAGAGCCCTTCCGCGGCAAGCTGCCCCAGTTCCAGCAAGGGCGAGCCGGGATCGAGCAAGCGCTCCACGCGCTCGCGCGGCAGCAGTTTGCCGCGCGCGACATGGCGTTCGCGCGATTTCTCGTTCCCGCCGAGCGCGGCCTTGGCGACTTTACCGCGCAGTTCGGCCACCAGCGCGCGGTTGTGGCGATCACGCGCCTGCGCTTCGGAGCTGTCGAGATTCAGGCTGGTCTGGAGCACCGGTGCGCTCATGCTTGCTTCTCCGGTCGGGCCATCGGGGGCCTCTTCCCACGTTCGATTGATTTGCCCTGCCTATGTAGCCAAGCCGAAACGCCAGCGGAAATTGAAAGTTTCCGCCCTTCGTAATAGATAGCATCTATGATCGACCAATATCTGCTGCGCTATTTCCTCGCCGTGGCCGAAACCGGCAATTTCAGCCGCGCGGCACGGGCGGTCAGCGTCACCCAGCCGACGCTTTCCGCCGGGATCGCCAAGCTGGAACGCGAACTGGGCGCACGGCTGTTCGACAGGGATCGCCAGCGCGTTGCCCTGACCCCGGCCGGAAGCCGCTTCCTCGTGCGCGCCCGTCGCATCGCTGCTGAATATGAGCACGCACTGGTCGAACTGGCCGAGCCTGCCGAGCCCAGCCTGCTGCGCATCGGCGTGCTGAACACCATCCCCACCCGCGTGATCGGCCGCGCCCTGGCCGCACATCGCGCCGAGGCACCGGGCGAGGCGCTGGAACTGCTTGACGGCAGCGAGCGCGATCTCGCCGAGCGACTGGAGCGCGGGCGGATCGACGTGGCCTTGACGGTCGTTCGCCCCCACCACGCCCGCTACCGGCCCGAAGTCCTCGCCCGCGAACGCTACATGATGGTGCTGCCGCCCGGTCATCCCCTGGCCGCAGAGCACGAAATTCTCGCCGAGCAACTGGCGCAGGACCGCATGGCCCTGCGCCGCCACTGCGAGGCTCTGCCCGAGATCAACCGCTTCTTCACCCAGCGCGGCGTCCGCCCGCGCTTCGTGCTCAAGACCACCAGCGACGAGCGCGTGCTCGCCGTGATCCGCAGCGGCGCCGGGGTCGGAATGATGCCGCAAGGGTTTGCCGACGGCTCGGTACGGTTCGTGCCGGTGCGCGATTTCGAACTCACGCGCGAGGTGGGCCTGCTCCGCGCCGGAAGTGCAAGGCGGAGCGCGTTTCTGGAAATCTTGCGAGGAATCTACCGGGAAGAACAGGAACAAGCAGGCGATCCGCCGATGGTGCTGGAAGGCCCCGCACTCGCAAGGGCCCTTACGTCCCTTCCTTAAGACGCGGCATCGTTGCTTCCAGCAGCTTGAGGCTTTTCCAGCCCTCCTCGGGAGAAAGTCCGCCCAGCAAAGGCTGGAAACCGACATGGCCGCCCGCCCCCATGCTGCGCACTTTCTCCACGAGCTGGTCCGGCGTCCAGACCGCGAACATACCCGCCTGGCGCAGCACCGCCGGATCGGTAAGCCCCTTGAACGGCGAGTTCGAACCATCGCCTTCCTGCTCGGCCCACTTGGCATATTCGGTGATGACATGGACTGCGTGGGGCGCGATGGCTTCCCAGCCCGCATCGGGGTCCTCGCAAAGATGGATGGCCAGCGGCATCCCCGGCGTCGGGCGGAAATGGGTGCGCGGCGCGTGGCCGAGCCGCTCGCATTCGGCGAGGTAGAGGTCGACGAGTTCGGGTTTCATCGGCCCGAAGCCGACGCCGAACTTCGCCGCACGCCTGGCCGATGCAGGCACCCCGCCGCCGACCATGACGATGTCCTCCGGCGCCTGTACCGGAAGCGGACGGACGTAGATCGGGCGGCCGTCGAACTCGAACCTTTCGCCCCGCAGCGCGCGCAGGATCACCTCCAGCCCTTCGTCCATCAACCGCGCCCTGTCCTTCAGGGACTTGCGGAACATGGCGAATTCAGACGGCACATAACCGGCGCCAAAGATGACATTGAGCCGTCCGTTCGACATCTGGTCGACAATCGCGATCTGCTCGGCCAGTTCAACCGGATCGTGCAGCGGCAGCACCACCGCACCGAGCATGAAACGGATACGGCTGGTCACCGCCGCCATGCCGCCCGCCAGCGTGAACGGCTGCGGCAGGTAGCCGTCCTCGGAGCCATGATGCTGCATCAGCCCGATCTGGTCCGCCCCGATCCTGTCGACAAAGGCGGCCATCTCGACCGCCGCGCGGTACAGTTCGTGCGTCGGCGTTGCCCAGCCCGGCGAGCGCATGTCGAACGAGACGTTGATACGAATGGCATTCACGGCCTGATCTCCAGAGCGGCATAAGAGGGATCCCCGCGGTCCCTGCGTGCGTGGGCATGGCTTTTCATCGGGGTGACTTCGCGGATGGCATCGAACTCGATCACCGCCTCGCGGCGGTCGATCGCCCAATGCCCCCCGCGCTTCGACCAACGGTCGCAATAGCGCGCATGGGTCTCGATCTGCATGACCTTGCCCGCGCGCGCCATGCGCAGCGTGGCGGTGACGTAAGTCTCGCTGCCGGCACGGTCTCCGTCGAGTTGGATCAGCACGTTGCCCGCCTGATGCATGTGGTGGAGCAGGTCGGCGTGTGCCGCGCAGATCCAGTCGATCGCGCCGCGTCCGCTACCGCGATATCCCTGCTGGCCGTAGTCGGCCTCTGCGTCCTCGTGAAACACTGTATACCCGAGCGCGACATCGAGGCGGTCCACGCTGCGGCAATAGCGATGGATCTGGTCAGCAATCGCCTGCCGGTCCGCCAGATCCGCCAGATCCGCCAGCAATTCGTTCACCGCACGGCTCCCGCATAAGCAGCGGACATTGCCGCAACATGCCGGATCCGCTCGCGCCGCTGCGCCGCCGATGTCGCGGACATGCCCGCAACATCATCGGCCTCGCCCCAATTGCAGACTGGCCCGTGGGGCAGGCGCTCCAGACCGATTCGCGCGACGCTTGCCGGGTCCGCCAGACCTTCCGGCATCGCCATGCCGCGCGCGGCCATGAGTTCGCGGTGCGCAGGCGTGTCGGTCCGGCCGATCACATAACTCAGGACGTCGACACCGTACGGCTCCAGTTCCGCCCAGAGCGCCTCGCACAGCACCAGATCGAACGCCTTGCTGGCCGCATAGACGCCAATCCCCGGCAAGCCGCCATAACAGGCCCCCGAGCCCACCACGAGCAAGCCGCCGCGCCCGCGCGCGCGCATCGGCCCGGCAAACCGGTAGAGTGCCTGCATCGTGGTCATGACATTGCGCGCAGCGAGCAGGTTCCAGTTGTCCAGCGGCCTATCGAGGAAAAGCGCGCCATTGGGATCGGCCCCGGCATTCAGCACCAGCAGCCCGGTTTCGCGCTCCGCCGCCAGCGTCATGAGCGCATCGGCGGCATCCTCGCGCGCAAGGTCGATCGAAGCCGTCACGCACGCGATGCCATGGGCATCCCGAAGCGCATCGGCCAGCGCTTCGAGCGGAGCTTCACGCCGGGCGACAAGCATCAGGTTCAGGCCCGCGCCGGCCAATTGACGGGCGAACTCGGCGCCGGTGCCTTCCGAAGCCCCGGCGACCAGTGCCCAGGGGCCGTAGCGCGCCGCGAACTCTTTTGCCTCCATCCATCCTCCCCGCCCGCAGGCGCGGGTCTGCATTCATCAATGCCCCGAAACGGTGCGGGAAAACGCGATGGGGAGCAAATCCTCAGCGTTACATACCGCCACGGCGTCACATCAGGCGAAGGCCTGCTGCGGCTCCTGCCGGGCGCCATCGAGCTTGGCCCGCAGCACCGCGACTTCTGCACGATAGGCCGCGACCCCGGCCTCCTTGACGGGACCATAGCCCGCGATCAGCGAAGGCCTTGCCGCCAGTTCGATCGCAACCGGCATGGTCTCCGCACTCACTTTGACGACAATCTCGCGCACGAGATCACGGTACTCGCCGATCAGCGCACGCTCGGTGCGACGTTCGGCAGTATGGCCGAAGGGATCGAGCCAGGTGCCGCGCAGGCCCCTGGCCCTGGCAACCAAGGCAAACACCGGCAGGATCCAGCTGCCAAAGGCGATCTTGCGCGGGCGCCCGGTCTTACGGTCCTTGCGCAAGTCGAGAAGCGGCGGGGCCAGGTGCAGCCTGAGGCGAGGCCTGCCAGCAAACGTGTCCGCCAGCCCCGCGCGGAAGGCCGGCGCGCTGTAGAGGCGGGCCACTTCGTATTCGTCCTTGTAGCTCATCAGCCGGCCAAGCTGGCATGCGATCTCGCGCAGCAGAGGCTCACTCTGCTCCAGCCCACGCGCCGCCAACGCGTCTGTAATTTCATCAAGAAACTGGAGATAGTCCGCAGCGTGAGCCGCGTTCTGCCAATCGGTCAGCAGGCGTGCATAACTGGCCGTCACAGCCGCCAGATCGCGGGGCGGTTCGCTCACCCGGGGCGCAGCATCGGCAAGTGCGAACAGGTCCTCCCCGCCCGCCGCCGCCAGCCTTCCCAGCGACAGCGCCGCCAGGTTCGCGCCCACCGCCACACCGTTCAGCTGCACCGCGTCCGCCACCGAGGCCAGCCGTACCGGCAGAAGGCCTTTCTGCGCGGCAAAACCCAGCATCATCAGGTTGGTGAAGATCGAATCCCCAAGCAGCCGCGTCGCCAGCGAACCGGCGCGCAGCGAGGCGATCATCGCCGGATCGACCCGCTTGCCGATGGCGCGAAGGAAGCGGCTGGCGGTAAGATCGAGATTGCGGTCACGCTGGAATTCACCGGTCGGCACCACATCCTCGTTCGCCAGCACCCCCGTGTCCGACCGCGCCAGCGCCAGCACTTCGGGCGAGGAAGCCACGACCAGATCACACGCAACCACCAGGTCCGCCATGCCCGCCCCCAGCCTTGCGGAGGGGATCGCCGCAGCAGCGGTGCCGATCCGGACATGGCTCGCCACCGCGCCGCCTTTCTGCGCCATGCCGGTCTGGTCCAGCACTTTGGCGGCCTTGCCCTCGAGCTGCGCCGCCATCGCCAGCACCGCGCCGACCGTCAGCACCCCCGTCCCGCCGATCCCCGCCACCACGATGGCCCAAGCCCCGCCCGGCATGGCCGCAACCTCCGGTTCGGGCAAGGCGGCCACCATGCGCGTGAGTGCAGCATCGTCGATGCTGCGCTTTCTGAGCGAGCCGCCCGCGACCTCGACAAAGCTCGGGCAAAAACCCTTGATGCAGGAAAAGTCCTTGTTACAGCTCGACTGGTCGACGGCACGCTTGCGGCCGAACTCGGTCTCGATCGGCACGACCGAGAGGCAGTTCGACTGCACCGAACAGTCGCCGCAGCCCTCGCAGACCGCCGGGTTGATCCAGAGGCGCTTGTCAGGATCGGGATAGGCTCCCTTCTTGCGGCGGCGGCGCTTCTCGTTGGCGCACGTCTGCTCGTAGACCAGGGCGCTGGTTCCCGGCATTTCGCGCAAGCTGCGCTGCACCGCGTCCAGTTCGTCGCGGTGCAGCACCCGGGTTCCGGCGGGCAGGTCGGATGCAGCAAAGCGCCCCGGGTCCTCGCTCACCAGGACCACCGGATGAACACCTTCCACCACCAGTTCCCGCACGATCTGCTCGGGGCTGAGCGCGCCTTCGGCGGGCTGTCCGCCGGTCATGGCAACGGCATCGTTGTAGAGGATCTTGAAGGTCACCCGGCTCTTTGCCGCCACCGCCGCGCGGATCGTCAGCAGTCCGGAATGGGTATAAGTCCCGTCGCCCAGGTTCTGGAACATGTGCGGTGTATCGACAAAATGCTGCGCGCCAATCCAGGGCATGCCTTCCTGCCCCATCGACACCGTCTGCATCGTGCGGCGTTCCGACATGTAATGGGCAAGGCCATGGCACCCGGTCGCCCCCATTGCCGCAGAACCTTCCGGGACCAGGGTCGAGGTATTGTGAGGACATCCCGAGCAGAAGAAGGCGGGGCGGATCGCGGTGCGTTCGAGCGCGGCGGCCGAATCCTCCCGCGCGCGCAGCATGGCATCGCGCGTGGCCAGATGAGGCTGCAGCATGCCGAGCGCCGCCATGCGCTCCAGCAGCGCGCGGCGCACCGCCGAGGCGTCAAGCACGCCCACTTGCGAGAGCAGCGCAGCGCCATCGGGCGCGGTCTTGCCTGAAAGCGCCGGGGCATCGGCACGGCCATAGAACAGGCGAGCGACCTGATCCTCGATGACGGGCCGCTTTTCCTCCACCACCATGACCTCGGCACTGCCCCTGCAGGCCTGCCGCACAAACACGGCATCGAGCGGCCAGACAAGACCAAGCTTGACGACCCTGAGCCCCAGCGCCGCACATCCCTCCTCGTCCAGCCCCAGATCTGCCAGCGCCTGGCAGAGATCGAGCCAGGCCTTGCCCGCACTCACCACCGTCAGCCGCGCTCCGGCTGCAGCATGACTGACGCGGTCGACCGGGTTGAGTGCGGTGAACATCGGCACGATCGGCAGCCGCCGCTCGATCACCATGCGCTCCTGCTCCAACGCCGACATTGCAATACGCAAGTTCGGCGAAGGTCCGGCGGCGATCTCCGGCTGGACGATCGGAAAGTCATGCCCCGGCAGCGTGACGGTCGTGGTCAGATCCAGCGTGTCGGTCACCGCCTTCATCGCCACATAGAGCCCGCTGGCCCGCGACAGCGCCCAGCCGAACTGGCCGAAGCTGAGAATCTCGTCGGTCGTCGCCGGGTAGAGCACCGGGACCATCGCGGTGATCAGCACGTGTTCGGACTGGTGGGCGGTCAGCGAGGACTTGGCCGCATGATCGTCCCCGCAGAGCAGCAACGCGCCGCCGCGGGGGTGCGTGCCTTCCAGGTTCGCCGCCTTGATCGCCTCGCCCGCACGCTCGACGCCAACGCCCTTCGCGTACCAGAGCGCAAAGACCCCATCGACATGGGGCTTGCCGTACCACCCCAGTTGCTGAGTTCCGCGCAGCGAGGTCGCCGCCAGTTCCTCGTTCAGGCCGGGCTCGAAACGCACGCGATGTTCGCTCAGCAGCTTTTCGCAGGCCCAGAGCTGCGCATCGAGCGTGGTGATCGGGGAGCCGCGATAGCCGGTGACATAGCCCGCCGTATTGAGGCCTCGCGCACGGTCCCGTCGCGCTTGATCGATCAGCAGGCGCACCACGCCCTGCAGCGCCGAGAGCATCACCTGCCCGTCGGCCTGCCTGTACTTGTCTTCCAGCGTGACGACCGTCCTGGTCACTTGAATCCCCGGCTTTCCTGTTCTTTCTCGCGGCCTTCCAGATGGCGCGCGGGGGGGCAAGCGGGGAGCGCACGGTGCGCCGCAGGGGTCAATTGGGGGTACGGTTGGGGGCGAGGAAAGGACCCAGGCAGGGGAACCCGTCACGCACGGTTTGCGCACGGCCAAGACATGGTGCGGGCCTGGGGCCTGTCGAGCGGCACCGGCCCCTTTCCCTGTCCTTCACGCCGACTGGCGCAGTGCCTCGACCAGCCTTGGCACATCCGCCAGTGCGCGCAGGGCGTCGTTGAGATGCGTGCAGCCTTCCGGGCCACGCAGTATTTCCAGCACATCCTCGCGAACCTGGCCAAGGCTGCGCCCGACAAGACGCGCAACGTTATGAACCGCGCCGGGACACTCGCGGAAGGGCAGAATGCGCGCTTCGGGCTCGAGGGTCAGCACTTCTAGTGTTTCCGCATCGACGGTCGCGCCAAGGTTGTATTCATGGATGGCGACGCGTCCGCCTTCGCGCAGCCGGGCGCTATCCTGAAAGGCAGAAGCGATGCGGATCAGGCCGCCGTCCCCTCCGTTCCTGTCCACCGTCACATCGATGCGACGAGCGCGGCGAAACCCGGGACCATCGTGTTCAAGAAACGCGTGCCAACCTTCGGGATCGGCCGGGTTGCGCAGATGCCCGGCGTCCGCGTCCGCCACGTTTTCCAGCGCCGCGCCTCCGGTGACCCCGCTGTTGCCCTCGGCAAGCCCCCAGCAGACATTGGTGCGCTGGGCCAGCACCGGGTTGTCCTCGCCGCTCCCGCCCAGCCGCTTCTTGAGCAGTTCCATCCGCTCGGGAAACCATTGCCCCCAGGCAAACGACGAAACCAGCGCGGTGCCCGAAAGGTCGTCGAGCAGGAGGTAGAGCGGATCGGCCCGGGCAATCAGATCGGGCATGATCTCGCGCAGCGCCAAGCGCAAGTGCCCGCCCGCCCGCGCGCCGACAAGTTGACCGATGCTCGGCGGCGCAGGCTCGGCGGCAATCCGGGTGATCGTCTTGTCCTCGCTCATCCGCAGCGAGAATTCGCCCGTGGCGAGCGTGCAGCCCTGCCCGTCCGGCCCGGTCAGATAATCGCGCGCGCGGCCGACAAAGAGGCGCTGCCCATCCACGCCATCGGGCCAGGCGACATCTATGCTGGAAGTGCGGCGCAGCGAGTTCGCCGAGCGCAGCGGAGCAGGATTGGCGGTCTGGCGCGGCGGCGGCGGGTAATCAACCGTCATGGTGGCATCCTGTGATTGTGTTTTCGCCGGTCAGCCTGACACCTTCACCCGTCGCTTGCCTAGGCCGTAAACTCATAAACGGCACCATCGAGGCGTCCAAATGGCAAACAGATCGGGCCGAAGCGGCTGCCGGGCGGGCTGGTTGCCCGTCCAAGGCCGCTTCGGTTCGAGATGGAAGCCATTTGGACGCCCCTTCGGGGTTTGAAGCAAAATGGTCCATCGCTGCGTCAGGAAGCCTGGAAATATCGACATATTCCGTCGTCTTCCTTCCTCACGCTGAACCATTTTGCCTCAAACCTCGATGGTGCCGTTTATGAGTTTACGGCCTAGATCGGTGATGCCAGAAAACACCCCGGCGAAAGCCTCAGGGGCAGCATCCAGCCCTTCGACCACGGCTTCAGCACGCAGGACAGCGAATGCGCCCCTCGCCCATCGGCCTTGCCCGGCGCGACGACGCTCGCATCGGACGGACCGAGCACCGCGAACGCCGAGCCCTGCCGGGCCACGAACGCGCCGCCGATGAAGACTGCGTCATCCAGCGGCCCACCCCGAAATCATTCGCTTTTGCGAATTTCTCTTCGAAAGAGACTGTCGGCGCAAATGGGCCGCGTCAATCGCGAGGGCGCTGGCTGGAACCGAACGGCCCGCCGGCGGTTGCCTCGCTATCCTGTGCTGCCTATCTCCGCGGCAGCCCGCAGCCTCAGGAATGTGGCGCGCACGCAACCAGCGAGGACCTGCACGACCATGGCTTTCACCCAATTTCTCCGTCAGCAGTGCTACATCGATGGGGCATGGTGCGACGCCGACAGCGGGGCCACGTTCGAAGTGACCGACCCCGGCAGCGGCGCGGTGCTGGGCACGGTGCCGAAGATGGGCGCGGACGAGACGGGTCGCGCCATCGATGCCGCCGAACGCGCGCTTCCCGCATGGCGCGCCAAGACGGCGGGCGAACGCTCGAAACTGATGCGCAGGCTCTTCGACCTGATGATCCAGCATCAGGATGACCTCGGCGAACTGCTCACCCGCGAACAAGGCAAGCCGCTGGCCGAAGGGCGCGGCGAGATCGCCTATGGCGCCAGCTTCATCGAATGGTTCGCCGAAGAGGCCAAGCGCGCCTATGGCGACACCATTCCCGGCCATGCCGCCGACCGCCGCATCGTCGTCATCAAGCAGGGCGTCGGCGTTGTCGCCGCGATCACGCCCTGGAACTTCCCCAATGCGATGATCACCCGCAAGCTCGGGCCCGCGCTGGCTGCGGGCTGCACGATCGTCATCAAGCCCGCCTCGGCCACGCCCTATTCCGCGCTCGCCATCGCGCATCTGTGCGAACTGGCGGGCATTCCCAAGGGCGTTGTCAATGTCGTGACCGGCAGCGCCGGGCAGATCGGCTCGGCGCTCACCGCAAGCCCCAAGGTCGCCAAGCTGACGTTCACCGGCTCCACCGAGATCGGCCGCGACCTGCTGCGTGAATGCGCCGGGACGATCAAGAAGACCTCGATGGAACTGGGCGGCAATGCGCCGTTCCTCGTGTTCGACGATGCCGATGTCGATGCCGCGATCGACGGCGCGATGATCTCCAAGTTCCGCAACGGCGGCCAGACCTGCGTGTGCACCAACAGGTTCTACGTGCAGGACGGTGTCTACGACGCATTCGTCGAGAAGCTGGCGAAGCGCGTCTCCGCCATGAAAGTCGGCTACGGCATGGATGCGGGCACCGAAGTCGGCCCGCTGATCGACGAGAAGGCGGTCGAGAAGGTGGAGGAGCATCTTCAGGATGCCATCGCGGGCGGCGCCAGCGTGCTGGCGGGCGGCCAGCGCAACGAACGCGGCGGCTCGTTCTTCAACCCCACCG
Source organism: Novosphingobium clariflavum (assembly GCF_026420865.1). Lineage (GTDB taxonomy): Bacteria > Pseudomonadota > Alphaproteobacteria > Sphingomonadales > Sphingomonadaceae > Novosphingobium > Novosphingobium clariflavum. Next base: position 136,894 of record NZ_JAPCWC010000007.1, read on the forward strand.
TGGTGGCGGGCGTGAAGCCGGACATGAAGCTGGCGCGCGAGGAGACGTTCGGGCCGCTGGCGGGCGTGATCCGCTTCACCGACGAGGCCGATGCCATCCGCATGGCCAACGATACCGAGTTCGGCCTGGCCAGCTACTTCTACGCCCGCGACCTCAGCCGCGTCTGGCGCGTGGCCGAGGCGCTGGAGGCGGGCATGGTGGGCATCAACACCGGGCTGATCTCCACCGAAGTGGCGCCGTTCGGCGGGGTCAAACAGTCCGGCCTCGGGCGTGAGGGATCGCACTACGGCCTGGATGACTACATGGAGGTGAAATACCTCTGCATGGGCATCACGCCGGCTTGAAGAACGAAGGATTAAGCAGGGTAGACCCAGTGGCTGCGCCGCAAAGGGCGCACCACGGATAGGCTGGGCACATCGTAGACATTATGCGGGTCTGGGGGGGATCTTCCCCCCGGAATCCTTCCCTTTCTTCTCTTCCCCTACGCCCCCGCGAAATTTGAACAAACGTTCAAACTTACTCTTCCCGTCAAGCCCCCTTTCCGTTTAGCCCTGTTCCCAACGAGGCGCGCCATGCGCCGCATGGGAGAAAGCAATGTCCTACAAGGTTGCCATCGTCACCGGCGCCGCCGCCGGGATCGGCGCGGCCTGCGCGAAGCGGCTGGCGAAGGAAGGGGTAGCCGTGGGCGTGCTCGACCTCGATGCCGAGCGCTGCGCCGACACCGTCAAATCCATTCGCGAAGGCGGCGGCACCGCCATCGCGCTGGGCGCGGACGTCTCCAGCCGCTCATCCGTCAAGGCCGCGCTGGACCAGGTGCGCGAGGCGCTGGGCCCGGTCTCGATCCTCGTCAACAATGCCGGCGTCACCGATTTCACCCCGTTCGAGGAACTAACCGACGAGCGCTGGGACTTCATCTACGCCGTCAACGTGCGCGGCCTGTTCATCATGACGCAGGAATGCCTGCCCGACATGAAGAACGCGGGCTGGGGCCGCATCGTCAACATCTCGTCCTCCAGCGCCCAGACCGGCGCAGTGAACATGATCCCCTATTCCTCATCGAAGGGCGCGGTGGTGACCATGACCCGCTCGATGGCGCAGGAATTCGGCCCTTACGGCATCACCGTGAACAACATTCCGCCCGGCTCGGTGATGGGCACGATCATGTCCGAGGCCAATCGCGAGCGTTTCCAGGTCCCCACCGAAGTGCTGATCCAGGCGATCCCGGTGCGCCGTATGGGCGAGCCGGACGACATCGCCAATGCCTGCGCCTGGCTCTGCGACGAACGCAGCCAGTACGTCACCGGGCAGACCATCGGCGTCAACGGCGGCCGCGTGGTGAGTTGATCCCAGCCTTCACCGTGCTGAAAAACGGCTCTATGGAAAAGGGCCGGCGGATCACTCCACCGGCCCTTCCTTCACATGGGGTGTGAACTTGTAGTGGCTCAGGCCTTCGCGGCCTTGTCCGCCTCGTAGCGCTCGATCGCCTCGATCACGATCTGACGAGCTTCCTCGGCGCCGCCCCAGGTGCCGATGCGCACCCACTTTTCGGCCTCGAGGTCCTTGTAGTGGGTGAAGAAGTGTTCGATCTGGCTGAACACGATCGGGGGCAGGTCGCCCTTTTCCGACACGTCCGAGTAGTACGGGAAGGTCTTGTCGTCGGGCACGCAGACCAGCTTCTCGTCGCCGCCATGCTCGTCCTCGAGGTTGAGGACGGCGATCGGACGCACGCGCACCACCGAGCCGGGGACGAAAGGCGAGCGGGCCACGACCAGCGCGTCAAGCGGGTCGCCGTCGGGCGAGAGGGTGTGCGGCACGAAGCCGTAGTTGGCCGGGTAGCGCATCGGCGTGTGCAGGATGCGATCCACGAACAGCGCGCCCGAATCCTTGTCGAATTCGTACTTTACCGGCTCACCGCCAACGGGAACCTCGATGATGACGTTCAGGCTCTCCGGCGGGTTCTTGCCGACAGGGATCATGTCGATGCGCATGTTGGTCCTTTTCAACGGGCACGATTTGAGCGGCGCGACAAAGCCTGCGCCGCATAGAACTTTGACGGCGGGGCTTAGCGGCACGGTTAATTCATCGCAACCGCCTTCTCGCACGTGCAATGCAAGGATCGCGGCTCCGCTGCGGCCGCGATACACGACATTGGTCGAACTTGCCTCGGCCATGGCCACGGTCCAGATGCGCCGTTTGGTCCTCTGCGGTCACAAAAACGGGGCCGGACTGTGAAGTCCGGCCCCGCTCGCAATAATGCCAGATGCAGGCTTACTTGGTACGCGGTGCCAGCAGGCGGTCGAGCCCGTTGAGCTTGCCCGGCGTTGTGCTTTCCAGCCAGGGGAACCGCAGGCCGCCGTGGTAATCGACGGTGACGGTGTTGAAAGCATCGCCGCGCTTCACCAGCAGGCTGATAGGCTCCTTGGCCGTCTTCGCCGCGGTGATCGCGTCCTTGATCGTCTCGCCGCTATAGGCCTGGCCGTTCACCGCCACGACCTTGACGCCGCCGACGAGACCGGCGTTGTAGCCCACGCTGTCCCACACCGAGGCGGTGACGGTGCCCTCGTTGTCGAGCGACACGCCCAGCGAATAGCTGAGGTCGAGCGACTTGCGCGAATCGCCGATGCCCTTTTCGTAGCCGTTCTGCGTATCCTTCCAGACCAGCTTGTAACCGGCCATCTCGATGCCCTTGGTGGGCGCGGGCTGGTTGGTGTCATAGATGCGGGTCTTGAGGAACGAGGCCCAGTCATAGGGATAGACGCCGTTCAGCGTCTTCACGACTTCGTCGAAATCGTAGGTCAGTTCACCCCAGTCGCCATCGCGCACGCCGAAGAAGGCCTTGGCGAAATCGTCGAGCCCCTTGGCGCCCTTCGTGCCCTGCCGGATGATCTGGTCGGCTTCCAGCCAGGTCAACGCGCCCTCGACATAGTAATCCTCGGTGCGGGTGACCGAAGTGTACGGCAGCGGGCGGCGCATGTTGAGGATCGGTGCGTGGGTGGTGTCTTCCACGGAACGCCAGCCGCGGCCCGGCGTTGCCTCGGCATAGCGCGCGACGGCGCCGGCGAGCGTGTCGAGGATCGTCTGCTTGGTCTGCACGCCCGAGCGCGCGGCGAGGATGTAGCCCCAGAACTGGGTCTGACCTTCGTAGACCCAGAGCAGCGTGTTCTGCATCGGCTGCTGGTAGTCCGGCGTCCACAGGTCGGCCGGGCGGCGGTACTTGCCGTTCCAGCTATGGGTGAACTCGTGCGGGATCACGTTGCGATCCCAGTCCATCTTCTCCCACTCGGTCCAGACCTTGGGCTCCATCTGGTTCTCGCTCGAACGGTGATGTTCAAGGCCGATACCGCCCATTCGGTCGGTCAGGCCCAGCAGGAAATCATAGTGGTCGAAGTGGCGCGCACCGAAAGTGAACAGCGCCTGCGAGACGAGATTGCGGTATTTCTCGATGTTCTCGGGCTTGATGCCGAGCAGCTTGGGCTCATCCGCGACCACATCCATGCTCACGCCGTGTCCAAGATCCCAGCGCTGCGCATACTTGCCGGCAAAGATCGGCGAATCGACGAGGCGTTCGTAGTCGATCGGGTTCCACGTCACCGTGTCGCCCTGCTGGCTCTTGCCGTCGAGCGCGGTGTAAACGGTCCAGCCCGCCGGGACCTTCACGGTCGGCTTGTAGGTGATGCCGCGCGTGTAATAGCCCGCCGGGTAGAGGCTCATCTTCTCCCACTGGAGATTGAGCATTTCCTGCGTCATGCTGATGCGGCCTTCCCTCGACTGCACCGGCGAGGTGTGGACAAGCTTCACCGTCACCATCTGCGTGCCGGCGGGCAGGTCGAGGTGGAAGGCGTTCACGGCAACGGTGTCGCGCTCCCACTTGATCTCCTTGCCATCGGCGAAGAAGTGGATCTGCGCCAGCAGCGCGAAAGGACCGGTGGGCGAGTGGTTGCCGGGCAGCCAGCTCGGCTGGATCAGGGTCAGCTTGGTGGTGCCGGGCGCGACCGGAACCTGCTGGGTCACGCGGTAGACGCCGTGCACCGTATCGGTGGCATCGATGTCCAGCGCGATGGTGCCTGCATAGGGCTTGTCCTGCGCGGCGGGCAGCGGCGCGGGCAACGCGGGCGCCATCGGCGTCGTGCGCGTATTCGACTCCTGGGCCGATGCAAGCGCCGGAGTGGAGACGGAAAGAAGGGCGAGGAGCGTGACGACCGCGTTACGATATTTCATTTCAGCATTCTTTGCGGCTGTTGCTGGATTTGGCAACCATCCAATTCACGCAGGCGCGCCGGGCCAGAGGTCGGGGTAACTTTCGATCATTCCCGACAGGCATGATGCACGGCGATGACGCGGAGCGCACCGCAGCCACTTTCCCCGCCGCCGCAATCGGGCTAAGCGCGCGCGTTATGAGCACGACATCGACCAAAACGCCTCAGGCGATCCGCGGAACCCAGGATATCTTCGGCCCCGACGCCGAGGCGTTCGCCCATGTCGTCGAAACCTTCGAACGTGTCCGCAAGCTGTATCGCTTCCGCCGCGCCGAGATGCCGGTCTTCGAGAAAACCGAAGTGTTCTCGCGCTCGATCGGCGAGACCACCGATGTCGTCTCCAAGGAAATGTACTCGTTCGAGGATCGCGGCGGCGAATCGCTGACCTTGCGCCCCGAATTCACCGCCAGCATCGCCCGCGCCTATCTCACCAACGGCTGGAAGCAGTTCGCTCCGGTCAAGATCGCCACGCACGGCCCGCTGTTCCGTTACGAGCGTCCGCAGAAGGGCCGCTATCGCCAGTTCCACCAGATCGACGCCGAACTGATCGGTTCGCCCGAGCCGATTGCCGATGTGGAACTGCTGGTCATGGCGGATCAGCTGCTCAAGGAACTGGGCATTTCGGACGGCGTGACGCTGCAGCTCAACACCCTGGGCGATGCCGAAAGCCGCGACGCCTGGCGCGGTGCGCTGATCGAATATTTCCGTGCCCACAAGGCCGAACTTTCGGAAGATTCGCAGGATCGGCTGGAGCGCAACCCGCTGCGCATCCTCGATTCCAAGGACCCGCGCGACAAGGTCTTCGTCGGCGATGCCCCGAAGATCGACGACTTCCTCTCAGCCGAGGCGCAAGACTTCTTCGCGGCGGTCACGGCCGGCCTCGATGCCGCCGGTGTCGCCTACGAGCGAGCGCCCTCGCTGGTGCGCGGGCTCGACTATTATCGCCACACCGCCTTCGAATTCGTCACCACCCGCCTCGGCGCGCAGGGCACCGTGCTGGGCGGCGGCCGTTATGACGGGCTGATGGAAAGCCTTGGCGGCCCCGCCACCCCGGCGGTGGGCTGGGCGGCAGGGATCGAGCGCCTGTCGATGCTCGTCGCCGATGCCGGCGTAATGGCGGAAGCGCCGCTGACCGTGGTTCTCGCCGTCGAGGACGACGCCGCGCTGGCCTATGCCCAGAAGGTCATCACCGCACTGCGTTTCCAGGGTCTTGATGCCGAGATGGTCGCCACCGGATCGGCCCGCAAGCGCTTCGACAAGGCCGTGAAGATGGGCGCCAAGGTGCTCGTCTCGTTCGGCACCAAGGACGGTGTTCCCGTCGCCAACTTGCGTGCGGCTGAGCCGACCGCCGAGTATCTCGCGGTCGAGCAGGTTCTCCAGTCGGTCCATCCGTGAGCGTTTCCGACGCCCGTCTGGCGCAGATCGCCGCGCGTTTCGCGGAGCTGGAGGCACGCCTTGCCTCCGGAACGCTCGAAGGCGACGCCTTCGTCACCGCCAGCCGCGACTATGCCGAACTGGAACCGGTGGCGCGCGTCGCCGCCGAGGTCGTGTCGATGCGCGGCGAACTCGACATGCTCCAGACTCTGGAAGACCCGGACCCCGACATGCGGGCGCTGGCCGAGGAGGAAGTACACCGCATCAAGGCCGAACTGCCCGAGGCCGAGCGCCAGCTTGCCGTGGCCATGCTGCCGCGCGATGCGGCCGACGTGCGCCCGGCCATGCTGGAAATCCGCGCCGGCACCGGCGGTGACGAGGCCGCGCTGTTCGCCGCCGATCTCTACCGCATGTACGAACGCTATGCCGCTGAACAGGGCTGGCGGGTCGAGATGATCAGCGTGAACGCCAATGACCTTGGCGGCTTCAAGGAAGTCGTCGCCAACGTCGCAGGAGCAGGCGTCTTCGCCAAGCTGAAGTTCGAGAGCGGCGTCCACCGCGTGCAGCGGGTGCCGGTCACCGAATCGGGCGGGCGCATCCACACTTCGGCGGCAACCGTCGCGGTGCTGCCCGAACCCAGCGAAGTCGATGTGCAGATCGAGGACAAGGACCTCAAGATCGACATCTTCCGCGCGTCCGGCGCGGGCGGCCAGCACGTCAACACCACCGATTCGGCCGTGCGCATCACCCACTTGCCGACCAATCTGGTCGTGATCTGCCAGGACGAGCGTTCGCAGCACAAGAACAAGGCCAAGGCCATGCAGGTGCTGCGCGCGCGCCTTTACGAGAAGATGCGCGAGGAAGCCCACGGCGCCGAGGCCGAAGCGCGCAAGGCCATGGTCGGCTCGGGCGACCGCTCGGAGCGCATCCGCACCTACAATTTCCCGCAAGGCCGCGTCACCGATCACCGCATCAACCTGACCCTGCACCGCCTGCCCGAGATTCTCGAAGGCCCAGGCCTTGCCGAACTGGTCGATGCCCTGATCGCCGAGGACGAGGCCAAGCGCCTTGCCGCCATGGATGCCTGACCGGACTGTCGGCGAAGCGATCCGCGAGGCGGCGGAACGCCTCTCAGTAACCAGCGACACTGCAAGGCTCGATGCCGAAGTGCTGATGGCCCATGCGCTGAGCTGTTCGCGCTCGGCGATGCTGCTCTCGCGGATGCGCGACGCCGCGCCAGATGGGTTCGCGCTGCTGGTGGATCGCCGCGCCGAGCATGAACCGGTCGCCTATATTACCGGCCATCAGGAATTCTTCGGAATGCCCTTCGCGGTCGGCCCTGAAGTGCTGATCCCGCGCGGCGATTCCGAAGTGCTGGTCGAAGCCGCCCTCGCCGCCCGTCCCGATGCCCGCAGGGTGCTCGACTGTGGTACGGGATCGGGCGCGTTACTGCTGGCGGTGCTGGCCAACCTGCCGGATGCAACCGGCGTGGGCATCGACAGTTCCCCGGGCGCCCGCACCGTCGCGGCCGCCAATGCGCAGGCGCTGGGCCTGGCCAACCGCGCCCGCATCGCCGCCGCCGACTGGCACAACCCCGGCTGGGACGAGCCGCTTGGCGGCCCGTTCGACCTCGTTCTGGCCAATCCACCCTATGTCGAGACGACCGTCGCCCTCGATCGCTCGGTCGCCGCATTCGAGCCGGCCAGCGCGCTCTATGCCGGTGAGGAAGGCCTGGACGACTACCGGGTGCTGGTGCCGCAACTGCCCCGGCTGCTGGCTCCGGGCGGAGTCGCGCTGGTCGAGATCGGCTACCGCCAGGCCGAGTCGGTTGCCGCGATCGGACAGGAAGCAGGCCTTTCCAGTCGCTTGCATCGCGACCTTGGAAATCGTCCACGCGTGCTCGAGTTTTCAACAATTGCGTAAGATTCCTCTTGGAATCCCGCTCCGGAATGCCTAAGGATTAACGCGAAGCGGCACATGGATGGAATTTCCCATGCGGACGCTTCATCTCCATCATTTGCATGACCATCGCGGCGAAAACGCGCTGCGACTCGGCAACGATGGAGATCACGGCACTCGGGGGCGATCCGTGATCATGTGACGTGTGGCAGATCGGCCCGAAAGGATCCGGCCGATGCCCTGGGTTTTGAGGAAATAAATCCTTGAATAATAATCGTGGTAACAACCGTCGGCGCGGCCGCGGTAACAATCGCCAGCAGGGCGGCCAGCAGACCAACCGGATCGACAGCAGGGCTCGCGGCAACGCTCCGCAGCTGCTGGAGAAGTACAAGAAGCTGGCCCATGACGCGCATCTCAACGGGGACCGTGTGACGGAGGAATACTACCTCCAGTTCGCAGACCACTATTTCCGCGTGATCGCCGACCAGAAGCAGCGTCAGGACGAGGCTCGCCAGCCCCGCCGCGACGACCGCTCGCCCGATTATTCGGACGATTACGGCGACGATTACGGCGACTACGACGCCGTGCCCGAACGCAGCCAGGAACGTCCCGAACGTCAGGAACGCGCCGAGCGTCAGGACCGTTCGGAACGCGGCTATGACCGTTCGGAGCGCCAGCCGCGCCAGGAACGCGCACCCCGCGCCGAAGCGCCGGCCGACGAATTTGCCGAATCCGAGGCCGCAGCCCAGAGCGACCAGGTCGAAGCCGACGGCAACCGTTCGGTCTACGAACCGGCCGAGAACCCCTTCGTGCGCGACGCCCGCAGCAACCGTGGCCTGAAGCCGCGCAAGCCGCGCCGCGATCGCCACGAGGACGCTGACGGCGCCGAGACGGCACCTGCCGCCCAGGCCGCACCGACCGAGGCCGTCCTCGACCCCGCCTCACTGCCGCCCGCCATCTCCGCCAAACCGGAGAAGAAGGAAAAGAAGCCTGCCGCTGCCGCACCCGTCGACGAAGCGACCGGCGAGGAAAAGCCCCGCCGTCGCCGCACCCGCAAGGCCGCTCCGCCAGCCGACGAAGCCGGTGACAGCACGCTGGAGGCCGTGAACTCCTAAGAACGGGCCGCAAGCCCGTGATCGCAACGGCCCGCATACCGCCTCGAGAGGCAGTATGCGGGCCGTTTCGTTTCCAGCTTCCCGCTTGCGTCTCGAAAGGCTTGCCGACATAGCCGCGCAGGACCCATTCCTTTGCCCCGCGAGGCCCTGCCGTGACATCCGCGCCGTGAAATCCGAACCGGCCCTTCCCGGCCGCACCGTCTTGTCCCGGCGCCCCCGCCCTGCCAGCGGCGCCCTTGCCAGCGGCACCCTTGCCATTCTCGCCGGCGGCGCAGCAGCCTGCGGATTCCAGCCGCTCTCGCTCTGGCCGCTGACGCTCATCGGCGTGGCGGTCCTGCTCGAACTCGTCGCCCGCGCACCGGGCTGGCAGCGCGCGTTCCTGATCGGCTGGAGCTTCGGGCTCGGCCACTTCACGCTCGGCAACAACTGGATCGCGACGGCCTTCACCTATCAGGCCAACATGCCGGCATGGCTGGGCATGGTCGCAGTGGTGCTCCTTTCGCTCTACCTTGCGATCTATCCCGCGCTCGCCGCACTTGGTGGCTGGCTGGTGCTGCGCCGAGCCCGCCAGCCCGGCGGCCCCGCCGTGTTCGCCGCGCTGGCCCTGGCCACGGCGGGGTGCTGGATCGTCGCGGAATGGCTGCGCGCCTGGGTCTTCACCGGATTTGCCTGGAACCCGCTCGGCATCGCCCTGCTCGGCGGTTTCGAGACCCGCGGACTGGCACTGGCGGCGCCCTGGATCGGCACTTATGGCCTTTCCGGCCTGCTGGTGCTGCTCGCCGCCCTGCCCGGACTGTACCTGCGGCTGAGCCGGGCCGCGCCGTCAACGCGCCATCGCGCCCGGCGCTGGGCCTGGGCGCTGCCGATGCTGGCGATCTACGCCGCGCTGAGTGCTGCGATGTCCCTGCCCGACCGCTGGGCCCAGCGCGAGGAAGGCGCCGTACGCTTCACCCTCGTCCAGCCCGACATCCGCCAGGAATTCATCGACGATCCGCGCAATTTCGAAACCAATTTCATCACCCTCGCCCGCCTCTCGCTGCCCCGGCGCCCGGGCGAGAAGCGCGTGGTGTTCTGGCCGGAATCAGGCCTTGGCGACTATGTCCGCGACGGCTATCCGCCCTACCTCTACCGCATCTACACTTATGCCGGTGACCCGGTGCTCGCCCGCCGTCGGATCGGCCGGGTGATCGGCCCCTACGGGCTGCTCATGACCGGCGCCGTCGACGTGGTGATGAAGGACGAGGAGGAAATCGCGGCCCGCAATTCGGTCAGCGCGATCGATGGCGACGGCAACCTCATCGCCTCCTATTCCAAGGCTCACCTCGTGCCTTACGGCGAATACCTCGCGCTGCGCTGGCTGCTGGAGCCGCTAGGCGCGACCCGCCTCGTACCCGGTGCGCTGGACTTCCTGCCCGGCCCCGGCCCCCGCACGATCGACTTCGGCGACTGGGGCAAGGCAGGGGTGCAGATCTGCTACGAGATCGTCTTCAGCGGCGAAGTGGTCGATCCGCGCCTGCGCCCGGACTACATCTTCAATCCGTCGAACGACGGCTGGTTCGGCGCCTGGGGCCCGCCGCAGCATCTGGCGCAGGCCCGCCTGCGCGCAATCGAGGAAGGCCTGCCAGTCATGCGCTCCACCACCACCGGCATCAGCGCGGTGATCGATGCCGACGGCATCGTGCGTGCCCATGTGCCCTGGCACCAGGCTGGACGGCTCGACGGACTGATCCCGCCGTCCCATCCTCCCACCCTTTTCGCACGCTGGGGCAACCTGCTGCCGCTTGCATTTGCCGCACTTCTGCTGGTGATTGCGGTTTCTGGCATTGCGCTCCGCCGCCGGGGGGAGTAGACGCGAACCCACATAAAGATTTCTTTATATGTGGTGTCCCGATGCGCAATAACTACGTCTTCACCTCCGAGAGCGTCTCCGAAGGTCATCCCGACAAGGTTTCGGACCAGATTTCCGATGCCATCGTCGACCTGTTCCTGTCGAAGGACCCGGAAGCACGCGTCGCGTGCGAAACGCTCACCACCACCCAGCGCGTGGTGCTGGCCGGCGAAGTGCGCGGCAAGGGCATGATCGATACCGCCGGCCACTGGGAACAGGGCGCGCAGGAAGAAATCCAGACCGTCGTGCGCGAGACCGTAAAGCGCATCGGCTACGAACAGGCCGGTTTCCACTGGCAGGACCTCGTCTTCGAGAATCACCTGCACCCGCAGAGCGCGGACATCGCGCAGGGCGTCGATTCGAGCGGCAACAAGGATGAAGGTGCCGGCGACCAGGGCATCATGTTCGGCTTTGCCTGCGACGAGACGCCGGACCTCATGCCGGCCACGCTCGACTACAGCCACAAGATCCTCGAACGCCTCGCCGCCGACCGTCACTCGGGCGCTGCGCCGTTCCTCGAACCCGACGCCAAGAGCCAGGTCACCCTGCGCTTCGAGAACGGCGTGCCGGTCGAAGCGACCGCCATCGTCGTCTCGACCCAGCACAAGCCCGGCTACCACGAAGGCGCCAAGGACGCCGAGCTCAAGGCCTACGTGAAGAAGGTCGTGAGCGAACTGCTGCCCGCCGGTTTCGTCACCGAGGCTACCAAGTTCCACATCAACCCGACCGGGAAGTTCGAGATCGGCGGCCCTGACGGCGATGCCGGCCTGACCGGCCGCAAGATCATCGTCGACACCTATGGCGGCGCCTCGCCGCACGGCGGCGGTGCCTTCTCGGGCAAGGATCCCACCAAGGTCGACCGTTCGGCGGCCTACGTCACCCGCTACCTCGCCAAGAACGTGGTCGCCGCCGGCCTTGCCAAGCGTTGCACGATACAGGTCTCCTACGCCATTGGCGTGTCCGAGCCGCTTTCGCTCTACGTCGACACCCATGGCACCGGCACCGTTGCGGATGCCGACCTCGAAGTGGCGATTGCCAAGGTCGCGGCGGACAAGCTCGGCGGCCTGACCCCACGCGGCATTCGCGTCGGCCTCGGGCTCAACAAGCCGATCTACGGCCCGACCGCCGCCTATGGTCACTTCGGCCGCAAGCCCGAAGGCGACCTGTTCCCCTGGGAGCGCACCGACCTGGTCGAGGACCTCAAGGCCGCGCTGGCGACTGCCGTCGCCTGAACGCGCCACAAGGCCTGAAAAATCGAAGGGGCGAGGCCGGAAGGTCTCGCCCCTTTCTGCGTTTTGCGCCCCATCGCTCCATCTCGACCGTAATCGCGCTTCAAACCCTGACCGGGAACGCCTATAGGGAGCGCCATGTCTTCCGTACGTCCCTGGCGCGACATCGAGCGCCGCAAGAGCCGCCAGATCATGGTCGGCAATGTCCCCGTCGGCGGCGATGCCCCGATCACGGTCCAGACCATGACCAACACGCTGACGTCCGACGCGAAGGCGACGATCGACCAGATCCGCCGCTGCGAGGATGCCGGCGCCGACCTCATCCGGGTTTCCTGCCCGGACGTGGAAAGCACCGCGGCGATGAAGGAGATCGTGCGCGCCGCCCGCGTACCGCTGATCGCCGACATCCATTTCCACTACAAGCGCGCGCTCGAGGCCGCCGATGCCGGTGCCGCCTGCCTGCGCATCAACCCCGGCAACATCGGCTCGAACGACCGCGTGGCCGAAGTGGTGCGTGCGGCCAAGGCCAACGGCTGCGCGATCCGCATTGGCGTCAACGCCGGCAGCCTCGAGAAAGACCTGCTTGAAAAGTACGGCGAGCCTTGCCCCGAGGCGCTGGTCGAATCCGCGCTCGACCATATCAAGCTGCTGCAGGACCACGATTTCCACGAATACAAGGTGGCCGTGAAGGCCAGCGACGTGTTCCTCGCCGACGCCGCCTACCAGGGGCTGGCCGAGGCGGTGGACTGCCCGCTGCACCTCGGCATCACCGAAGCGGGCGGGCTCATCGGCGGCACCGTCAAGTCCTCGATCGGCATGGGCATGCTGCTGTGGTCGGGCATCGGCGACACCCTGCGCGTCTCGCTCTCGGCGGAGCCGGAAGAGGAAGTGCGCGTCGGCTTCGAGATGCTGAAGGCGCTCGGCCTGCGCACCCGCGGCGTCCGCGTCGTCTCCTGCCCCAGCTGCGCCCGCCAGGGCTTCGACGTGATCCGCACGGTTGAGGCGCTGGAAGACCGCCTGCAGCACATCAAGACGCCGCTCTCGCTCTCGGTGCTCGGCTGCGTCGTCAACGGGCCCGGCGAAGCGCGCGAGACCGACATCGGCCTGACCGGCGGCGGCAACGGCAAACACATGGTCTACCTTTCGGGGGTGACCGATCATGTCGTGCAGTCGGAAGACATGCTGGATCACATCGTCAGGCTGGTCGAGGCCAAGGCCGCCGAGATCGAAGCTGCCAACGCGGCGGCGGAGGCTCAGGCCGCCGAATGAGCCGCCTCACCCGCGAACTGGCCGGGCTCGGCGTGACGCTGCGCGATTCGGTGCGGCTCTGGCGGCTCGCCCCGCTGGTGCCGCTCGTCGCGGTGCTGCCCGAACTGGCCCAGCACGCGGTCGAGATCCGGCTCGGCATGTTCGCCAGTCAGGAGGCTTTCGCCAGCCTGGCACTGGATCCGCAGCGCCTGGCGCTCGGCGGGATCAAGATCGCCGCGCTGGTGCTGGCGGTGCTCGCAGGCGCACGGTTCTGGGCCAATCGCACCGCCGGTCTGCGCGGCTGGAGCCTTGCCGGGATTGCCTGGAAGCAGGTCCTGCTGGGGCTCGGCGTCCAGATCGTCGTCTCGCTTCCGGCCCTCCTCGACCTGCGGGTGGCCCCCATGGTGCAGCTCACGCTCAGCTTCGTGCTGACGCTTGCCAGCCTGCCCGGGCTGGTGCTAATGGTCGGCGGACTGCTGGGTGACAACGAGACCGGCCTCCTGGCGATCTACCGCAGCGGCTGGACCAAGGCCCTGCGGATCCTGCTGCACATCGGCCCGGTCTGGCTGCTGCTGCAGGTGCTGCACCGCGCCGACCATATTGCCGCGCTGGACCGCCCGATCTGGCTGGTCTGGCTGCTCATGGTGCTCGATGCTCTGGTGGTGGGGCAAATGGCATCGCTTGCCGCCACCGGCCTCCACCATGGCTACCGCGGCGAAGAAGCCTGCACGGAATCGTTAAACCTTTACGCCTAGGGTCAGGCCCGATGCGTTCGGGCCCTCTTTTCCTGCTGATTGCCGCACTGGGCGGCGTTGCCTGGCTCGCCCCGCACCTTGATGCGGGAACCGGCTCCTCTCCCTCAGCCCCTGCGTCGATCACCCCCGGCGATGAAGGCGGCACCCGGGCGGCATGGCTGGCCGGAGAGATCGAACTGCCCCGCGCCGCCGACGGCCACTTCTACGCCGATGCCAGCGTCGAGCAGCACAGCACCCATTTCCTGATCGATACCGGAGCCTCCCTCGTGGTGCTGACCGGCAGCGATGCCCGCGCCGCCGGACTGAGCTGGAGCGACAATGACCTCGCCCCGATCGGACGCGGCGCCACAGGCCCGGTCTACGGCGTGCCGGTCACACTCTCCAGCGTCGAACTGGGCGGCATGACGGCGCGCGACGTGCCCGCGGCCATCGTCCCCGAAGGGCTCGACGTCTCGCTGCTCGGCCAGTCATTCCTCTCGCAAATAGGCGATGTCCGGATAGAGGGTCAGCGCATGACTCTCGGGAGCGCCAAACCCTGAAGGCTCAGACCGTCCCGCCCCATGGTCCAGCGCCAAATCCCGCAAGACCATACCAGACCACAAAAGCCGTCATCACGGCGGCCGAGAGGTAAGAGGCCCGGACGACTTTCGATACAGGGGAGTCCATGCGCGTATGGCCTTGCGGGAACGGGGGGTACGCCCTCTATCGCCCGTTCCGCCGCGCAAGGCCATGTCGCCGGTCGGCGCGCGTCAGCCGCCAGTCGAGACGCCCGTTCCCTGAATCGCCTTGCGCCCGACGGTCGAAGTGAAGGCGGGGATCGCGATGCGCCCATCGCGCGGGGCGATCGGCGTGCGGATCGTGCTCACCTCGAAGTCCGGCGGCAGCCCGGCATTGACGAGATCGTAGGGCGAGATCCGGGTACGCGTGCAAAGGCCGCCATTGCCGTCGTTCACCAGCGTCTTCTCGAAGGCGACCCCCAACTGCTCGCCGATGGTGCGGCGCACCGTCGCCACCTCGAGCTGGCCTTCGCCGAAATAGAGCACGAAGCGCGTGCCGAGCGGCACGTCCTCCAGCCCGTCGATCAGCGCGCCGGTGGCTGAGAGATTGCGCAGCACGGCCGGATAGTAATGATCCTCGTGGATCGCGCCGATCCAGCGGAACATCGAAATTCGCTCGTCGCGCTGGCGGGCAGGTCCGCTCGGCACGATGCCCCAGTGCGGCTGGCCGGCGGCAGCGAGGAATTCCGCCGCCGGCATCGCCTGGGCATAGACAAAGCCCTGGACATGACTGACGCCCAGTTCATGCATCATCGCCAGCTGGTCGAGCGTCTCGATGCCCTCGGCGGTGGTTTCCATGCCTATGGCCTTGGCCATGGCCACGATCGCGCTGATCAGTGCCTTGTTGCGCGCGCCCGCCTCGGCGGTGCCGCGCACGAAGCTCTGGTCGATCTTGATCTTGTCGAAGGGCGCCGTACGCAAGTAGCCGAGCGAGGAATAGCCGGTGCCGAAATCGTCGAGGGCAAGCCGCACCCCTAGTGCCTTGAGCGTGTGGAAGCGGGCATCGGTATCCGCCCCTTCGGCCAGGAACACGCCTTCGGTGATCTCCAGCTCGAGGCGCTCCGCCGCCAAGCCCGAGGCTGCAAGCGCGCTTGCCACCACCGCAGGGAACCCCGGATCGGTGAACTGGCGCGGCGAGACGTTCACCGCCACGCGCAAGTCCCCCGGCCACTGCGCCGCATCCTCGCAAGCCTGGCGCAGCGCCCATTCGCCGATCTGGCAGATCATCGGCGATTCCTCGGCGATGGGGATGAACTGGGCCGGACTGATCACCCCTTTGGCGGGGTGGTTCCAGCGCATCAACGCCTCGGCGCCGGATACCGCGTCGCTGCCCGCCGCGACGATCGGCTGGTAATGGAGTTCCAGTTCGCCGCGAGCCAGCGCATCGTGGAGGTGTTCCTCCAGCATCCGGCGGTCTTCCGCCGCCGTCAGCAGATCGCGTGAGAAGAAGCGGAACCGCCCTCGCCCGCCGTGCTTGGCGGCATAGAGCGCAAGATCGGCGTTGCGCACCAGTTCATCAACATCCTGGCCATCGAACGGGGCCACGGCAATGCCCACCGAGGCGCCGATGATGCAGCGATTGCCCTCCACCGAATAGGGCTGCGAAAGCATGGCGATGATCCGCTCGGCGAGATTACCGAGATCGCCCCGATCCTCCACATCGGGGACGAGGATCTGGAATTCGTCGCCGCCGAGCCGGCAGATCCGCTCGGCCTGGCCGACGATCGTCACCAGACGATCGGCAACCTGCCGCAGCAGGGCATCGCCGGTCGAATGGCCCAGCGTATCGTTGACCTGCTTGAAACGGTCCAGATCGATGAGCAGCGTCGCACAGGGGCGTTCCTGCACGCGGTAGGCCGAGAGCGTGCGTTCCAGCGCCCGTGCCATCTCGCGCCGATTGACCAGCCCGGTCAGCGGATCGTGCAGCGCATCGCGCGAGTTCTCCTCGGCGACCCGGCGCTCATCGGTGATCTCAACGCAGAGCCCGCAGAAGCCCTCGAACCCGCCGCCTGGCCCGAACTGCGCCTCGCCCGACAGCTGCCACCAGCGGCGCTGATCGCCATCACCGGTGCAGACGGTCAGTTTCTCGAAGCGCGAGCGGCGCGACAGCACGAAACGCAGACTGCGTCCCGATCCGGCACCGTCATCACGAGTCTCAAAAACATCGGTCAGCGGCTGGCCAAGCACGGACTCGGGCGAGGACAGCCGACCACGCGCCTTGTCCGACAGATAGCGGATCGCGCCCTGCGCGTCGGATGCCCAGAAGCCGATACCGTCAATGCCTTCCACCGCCCGGCAGAAGCTCTGCGCTTCTTCCGCACCCAGCAGCGGGGCCTGCCGGGATGCCGCGCGCGCGGCCAACCTGTCTGAACGTCCGAAATTCCAGGCCATCGACCCTGTCCTGCCAGCATCTCAGGACAAGTGCTTAGTCGCGCGAGAGTTACTTTCCCGTAACCATGACAAGGCCCCCAAAAGGCCAAATCCAAGAAAAAACCCCGCCGGATCGCTCCGGCGGGGTCTTTCATGGAGCTACGAAGCCCGGTGGAAAACGAAGCTTACGCTTCGCCTTCACCTTCGGCCTGATCGTCACCCTTGATCAGGTAATCGCCGGCATCGGCGTCCAGACCATGGGTTTCACCTTCGACGATCGCCAGCGGATCGTTGCCGATCGCCGCTTCCGGGCCCTGGGCCAGTTCGGCGGCATGCTCTTCTTCCGCCGAGTTGGCAGCGATCAGAGCTTCCTGCATGCGGCGGTACGAAGCACGCAGGGCAGCGTCCCTGCTCGAAGCGGCGACGCGCATGCGGTTCATGCCGGCACCGGTGCCCGCCGGGATCAGGCGGCCGACGATGACGTTTTCCTTCAGGCCGATCAGAGTGTCCTTCTTGCCTTCGACCGCCGCCTGCGTGAGCACGCGGGTGGTTTCCTGGAAGGACGCGGCCGAGATGAACGAACGGGTCTGCAGCGAGGCCTTGGTGATGCCGAGCAGCACCGGCTTGCCTTCCGCGGGCATCTTGCCCTCGGGAAGCTTGCTGTTGATCTCGAACATCTCTTCGTAGTCGACCTGTTCGCCCGGCAGCAGCGTGGTGTCGCCGCCCGCGGTGATCTCGACCTTCTGCAGCATCTGACGAACGATCGTCTCGATGTGCTTGTCGTTGATCTTCACGCCCTGCAAGCGGTAGACTTCCTGGATTTCCGCCACGAGGTATTCTGCCAGAGCCTCGACGCCGAGGACTTCCAGAATGTCGTGCGGATCGGGCGAACCCGAGATCAGGTTGTCGCCCTTCTTGACGAAGTCGCCTTCCTGCACGTCGATCACGCGGCTCTTCGGGATCAGGTACTCGATCGGATCACCCTCTTCCGGAATGATCGCGATCTTGCGCTTGGCCTTGTAGTCACGCACGAACTCGATGCGGCCGGAAACCTTGGCGATGATCGAGTTGTCCTTCGGCTTGCGGGCCTCGAACAGTTCGGCAACGCGCGGCAGACCACCGGTGATGTCGCGGGTCTTGGCGGCTTCGCGGCTGGCACGGGCGATGATGTCACCCGCTTCGACCGCCTGGCCGTCCTCGACCGACAGCGTGGTGCCCGGCGCCATCATGTAGCGCGCCGTCTCACCCGACGAATCGTCCAGAAGAGTGATGCGCGGACGCAGGTCTTCCTTCTTCTTCGCGGTGCGCGACGAACGGTCTTCCGTCACGACGCGGCTGGTCATGCCGGTCGCATCGTCGACGTGCTCAGTCAGCGTGCGGGTGTCGATCAGGTCCTGATACTTCACCACGCCCGAGGTTTCGGTGATGATCGGCAGCGAGAACGGGTCCCACTCGGCCAGGCGTTCGCCTTCCTTCACCGAAGCGCCGTCGGTGTGGAGCAGCACGGTACCGTAAGGCACGCGGCTGATTGCACGTTCGCGGCCTTCGCTGTCGAACACCACGATCTCGCCGTTGCGGGCCAGCGACAGGCGGCGACCGCGCTTGTCGACGATGGTCGGGATGTCGCGGTACTCGACGCGGCCGTCGCAGATCGCTTCCAGGTGGCTGGTTTCGTTGAGCTGCGCGGCACCGCCAATGTGGAAGGTACGCATGGTGAGCTGGGTGCCCGGTTCACCGATCGACTGCGCGGCGATGACGCCGACAGCTTCACCGATGTTGACCGGAGTACCACGGGCCAGGTCACGGCCGTAGCACTTGCCGCAGACGCCCTGCTGGGCTTCGCAGACCAGCGGCGAACGGATGCGGGCAGCCTGCAGGCCGGTCGCCTCGATCGCGGCCACGGCGGCTTCGTCAAGGAGCTGGCCCTTGGCGGCAACCGTGTTGCCTTCCTTGTCGAGGATGTCCTCGGCCAGGGTACGGCCCAGGATACGCTCGGCCAGCGAGGCGATGGTCGAACCACCCTGCACGATCGAACGCATTTCCAGCGCACGCTCGGTACCGCAATCCTCGATCACGACAACGCAGTCCTGCGACACGTCGACCAGACGGCGGGTCAGGTAACCCGAGTTCGCCGTCTTGAGCGCGGTGTCGGCCAGACCCTTACGGGCGCCGTGGGTCGAGTTGAAGTATTCAAGAACGGTCAGACCTTCCTTGAAGTTCGAGATGATCGGCGTTTCGATGATCTCGCCCGACGGCTTGGCCATAAGGCCGCGCATGCCGCCCAGCTGCTTCATCTGCGCCGGGCTACCACGCGCACCGGAGTGGCTCATCATGTAGATCGAGTTGATCTGGGCCATGCGGCCGGTCTCGGGATCGATCGGCTGAGCCTTCAGCTCTTCCATCATGGCGTTCGCCACCTGGTCGCCGCAACGGCTCCAGGCGTCGATCACCTTGTTGTACTTTTCCTGCTGGGTGATGAGGCCGTCCTGGTACTGCTGCTCGTAGTCGGCAACCAGTTCCTTGGTCTCGTTCACCAGGGCTTCCTTCGAATCCGGGATGATCATGTCATCCTTGCCGAAGGAGATGCCCGCCTTGAACGCGTTGCGGAAGCCGAGCGACATGATGGCGTCGGCGAACAGCACCGTGTCCTTCTGGCCGGTGTGACGGTAGACCTGGTCGATGACGTCACCGATTTCCTTCTTGGTGAGAAGGCGGTTGACGACGTCGAAGGGCACCGTGTGCGACTTGGGCAGGCATTCACCCAGCAGCATGCGGCCCGGCGTGGTCTCGAAGCGCTTCATGTACTGCTGACCGTTTTCGTCGGTCTGCGGCACGCGGGCCTCGATCTTCGAGTGCAGCGTGACGGCACCGACGTGAAGCGCCTGGTGCACTTCGGCCATGTCCGCGAACTTCATGCCTTCGCCCGGCTCGCCGGTGCGGTCCATCGACAGGTAGTACAGGCCGAGAACCATGTCCTGCGAAGGAACGATGATCGGCTTGCCGTTGGCGGGCGAGAGGATGTTGTTGGTCGACATCATCAGCACGCGCGCTTCCAGCTGGGCTTCCAGCGAGAGCGGCACGTGGACGGCCATCTGGTCACCGTCGAAGTCGGCGTTGAACGCCGAGCAGACGAGCGGGTGCAGCTGGATCGCCTTGCCTTCGATCAGCACCGGCTCGAACGCCTGGATGCCCAGACGGTGCAGCGTCGGCGCGCGGTTCAGCATGACCGGGTGCTCGCGAATGACTTCGTCGAGGATGTCCCAGACTTCCTTGCGTTCCTTCTCGACCCACTTCTTGGCCTGCTTCAGGGTCATCGACAGACCCTTGGCGTCCAGACGGGCGTAGATGAACGGCTTGAACAGCTCGAGCGCCATCTTCTTGGGAAGACCGCACTGGTGCAGCTTGAGCTCCGGACCGGTCACGATGACCGAACGGCCCGAATAGTCGACGCGCTTGCCGAGCAGGTTCTGACGGAAGCGGCCCTGCTTGCCCTTGAGCATGTCGGACAGCGACTTCAGCGGACGCTTGTTGGCGCCGGTGATGACGCGGCCGCGGCGGCCGTTGTCGAACAGGGCGTCGACGGCTTCCTGCAGCATGCGCTTTTCGTTGCGGACGATGATGTCCGGCGCACGCAGCTCGATCAGGCGCTTCAGGCGGTTGTTGCGGTTGATGACGCGGCGATAGAGGTCGTTGAGGTCCGAGGTCGCGAAACGACCACCGTCCAGCGGCACCAGCGGGCGCAGTTCGGGCGGAATGACCGGGACGACTTCAAGGATCATCCATTCAGGACGGTTGCCCGAATCGATGAACGATTCCACGACCTTGAGGCGCTTGATGATCTTCTTGGGCTTGAGTTCCGACTTGGTCGTCTCAAGTTCCTGGAGAAGGTCCGCACGCTCCTGCTCGAGGTCGAGGTTGATGAGCATGTGCTTCACCGCCTCGGCGCCGATGCCGGCCGAGAAGGCGTCTTCGCCATACTCGTCCTGGGCGTCGAGCAGTTCGTCTTCGGTGAGCAGCTGGTACTTCTCGAGCGGGGTCAGGCCCGGCTCGATGACGATGTAGCTCTCGAAGTAGAGGACGCGCTCAAGCTGCTTGAGCTGCATGTCGAGCAGCAGGCCGATGCGCGAGGGCAGCGACTTGAGGAACCAGATGTGCGCGACCGGAGCGGCCAGCTCGATGTGGCCCATGCGCTCGCGGCGCACCTTGGTCACGGTGACTTCGACGCCGCACTTCTCGCAGACGACGCCCTTGTACTTCATGCGCTTGTACTTGCCGCAAAGGCATTCGTAGTCCTTCACGGGACCGAAGATGCGGGCGCAGAAGAGGCCGTCACGCTCGGGCTTGAACGTACGGTAGTTGATGGTTTCCGGCTTCTTGATCTCGCCGAAGGACCAGGAGCGAATACGCTCGGGGCTCGCGAGACCGATCTGGATCTGATCGAAGGTCTCGGGCTTCGCCATCTGGTTGGTGAACTTGGTCAGGTCGTTCATGGTTCAATCCCTCTGGGGGTGAATTCTCTAATCGGACGGAAACTGGGGCGGGCGGAGCGCGGCGGCTCCGCCCGTGATCCCGTTATTCCGCCGCCAGCGCCGTGCCGTCGTCCTCGTTGTCGTCATGGCTCGTAAGCTCGACGTTGAGGCCCAGCGAGCGCATTTCCTTGACGAGAACGTTGAAGCTCTCCGGAATGCCGGCTTCGAAGGTGTCGTCGCCCTTGACGATCGCTTCGTAGACCTTGGTACGGCCGACCACGTCGTCCGACTTCACCGTCAGCATTTCCTGCAAGGTGTAGGCGGCGCCGTAGGCCTGGAGGGCCCAGACCTCCATTTCACCAAAGCGCTGGCCGCCGAACTGCGCCTT
Source organism: Novosphingobium clariflavum (assembly GCF_026420865.1). Taxonomy (GTDB): domain Bacteria; phylum Pseudomonadota; class Alphaproteobacteria; order Sphingomonadales; family Sphingomonadaceae; genus Novosphingobium; species Novosphingobium clariflavum. The sequence continues at coordinate 158,442 of NZ_JAPCWC010000007.1, forward strand.
ACCGCCCAGCGGCTGCTGGGTGACGAGCGAGTACGGACCGATCGAACGGGCGTGGATCTTGTCGTCGACAAGGTGATGCAGCTTGAGCACGTACTTCATGCCCACGGTGACCTTGCGGTCGAAGCAGTCACCGGTACGGCCGTCGTAGAGGTTCACCTGACCCGACTCGTCGAGACCGGCGAGCTTGAGCATGTCGGAGACATCCTTCTCGATCGCGCCGTCGAACACTGGCGAGCCCATCGGCACGCCCTTGCGGACGGACTGGGCGAACTCGACGATCTGCTCGTCGCTGCGCGAGTCGATATCGGCGGTGTAGTTGTCGCCGTAGATCTCCTTGAGCAGCTCGCGAACGGCTTCCGGCGGCTGGCCGGCAACCGGGTTCGGGTTGGCGACGCGCCATGCGTCCAGCGCTTCGCCGATACGCGCGCCCAGACCGCGAGCGGCCCAGCCAAGGTGCGTTTCGAAGATCTGGCCGACGTTCATGCGCGAAGGCACGCCGAGCGGGTTCATCACGAAGTCGACGGGCGTGCCGTCCTCGAGGAAGGGCATGTCTTCCAGCGGCAGGATGCGGCTGATGATACCCTTGTTGCCGTGACGGCCGGCCATCTTGTCGCCCGGCTGAAGCTTGCGCTTCACGGCAACAAAGACCTTGACCATCTTGAGCACGCCGGGCGCGAGTTCGTCACCGCGTTCCAGCTTCTCCTTGCGGTCCTCGAACTTCTCCTGGATCGCCTTGACGGTGATGTCGTACTGGGTCTTCACCGCTTCGAGCTGCGACTGCATGTGATCGTCCGCAACCGCGAACTTCCACCACTCGTGGCGCTCGACCTCGGCCAGCACGTCCTCGGTGATCTCCACGCCCTTCTTGAGGCCCTTGGGTGCCGAAGCGGCAACCTGGCCGAGGAGCATGTCCTTCAGACGGTTGTAGGTGGCGCGGTTGAGGATCGCACGTTCGTCTTCGCGGTCCTTGGCGAGGCGTTCGATTTCCTCGTTCTGGATCGCGCGGGTACGGTCGTCGACCTCGATGCCGTGACGGTTGAACACGCGCACGTCGACGATCGTGCCCGAAACGCCCGGCGGCAGACGCAGCGAGGTGTCACGGACGTCCGAGGCCTTTTCACCGAAGATGGCGCGCAGGAGCTTTTCTTCCGGCGTCATCGGGCTTTCGCCCTTCGGGGTGATCTTGCCGACCAGGATGTCGCCCGGGTGCACTTCGGCACCGATGTAGACGATACCCGCCTCGTCGAGGTTGCGCAGGGCTTCCTCGCCGACGTTCGGGATGTCGCGGGTGATGTCTTCCGGCCCCAGCTTGGTGTCGCGGGCCATCACTTCGAACTCGTCGATGTGGATCGACGTGAACACGTCGTCCTTCACGATCCGCTCGGAGATCAGGATGGAGTCTTCGTAGTTGTAGCCGTTCCAGGGCATGAACGCGACGAGCACGTTGCGACCCAGGGCCAGTTCGCCGAACTCAGTCGACGGGCCGTCGGCGATGGTATCGCCGGCCTGGACCATTTCGCCCACCTTCACCAGCGGACGCTGGTTGATGCAGGTCGACTGGTTCGAACGCTCGAACTTCTGCAGACGGTAGATGTCGACGCCCGACTTGCCGGGTTCGATGTCGCCCGAGGCGCGGATGACGATACGGGTGGCGTCAACCTGGTCGACGATGCCGGCGCGCAGCGCCGAGATCGCCGCGCCCGAATCGCGCGCAACCGTCTCTTCCATGCCGGTGCCGACGAACGGAGCGTCCGCCTTCACGAGCGGCACGGCCTGACGCTGCATGTTCGAGCCCATGAGTGCGCGGTTGGCGTCGTCGTTTTCCAGGAACGGAATGAGCGAGGCGGCCACCGAGACGAGCTGCTTGGGCGAGACGTCCATCAGCGTGACCTGGTCGCGCGGGCTCATCACGAATTCGCCGTTCTGGCGAGCCGAGACGAGTTCCTCGACGAACGAACCGTCGGCATTCAGCTCGGCCGACGCCTGCGCGACGGTGTGCTTCTGCTCTTCCATCGCCGAAAGGTAGACCACGTCCTTGGTCACCTTGCCGTCGTTGACCTTGCGGTACGGCGTTTCGATGAAGCCGTACTTGTTGACGCGGGCGAAGGTCGACAGCGAGTTGATCAGACCGATGTTCGGGCCTTCCGGCGTTTCAATCGGGCAGATACGGCCATAGTGGGTCGGGTGAACGTCGCGGACTTCGAAGCCGGCGCGCTCACGGGTGAGACCACCCGGCCCGAGCGCCGAGACGCGGCGCTTGTGGGTGACTTCCGACAGCGGGTTGGTCTGGTCCATGAACTGCGAGAGCTGCGAGGAACCGAAGAACTCGCGAACGGCAGCCACGGCGGGCTTGGCGTTGATGAGGTCGTTCGGCATCACGGTCGAGACGTCGACCGAGCTCATGCGCTCCTTCACGGCGCGCTCCATGCGGAGCAGGCCGACGCGGTACTGGTTTTCGAGCAGCTCGCCCACCGAACGCACGCGGCGGTTGCCGAGGTTGTCGATGTCGTCGATTTCGCCCTTGCCGTCCTTGAGGTTCACCAGCTCCTTGACCACGGCGAGGATGTCCTCGACGCGCAGGGTGGTGACGGTGTCCTCGGCATCGAGGCCCAGACGCATGTTCATCTTGACGCGGCCGACGGCCGAGAGGTCGTAGCGGTCGGCGTCGAAGAACAGGCCTTCGAACAGCGCTTCGGCGGTTTCCTTCGTCGGCGGTTCGCCCGGACGCATGACCTTGTAGATCGCTTCCAGCCCCATGTCGCGGTTCTCGGCCTTGTCGGCCTTGAGCGTGTTGCGGATCCAGGGACCGGTGTTGATGTCGTCGATGTCGAGCAGGTCGATCTGGTCGATGCCGGCGCGGTCGAGCGCGTCGAGGTTTTCGGGCGACACTTCGTCGCCGGCCTCGATGTAGATGCGGCCGGTCGACTCGTCGATCAGGTCCTTGGCCGAATAGCGGCCGAAGATTTCCTCGGTCGGGATCAGCAGTTCCTCAAGACCGTCCTTCTGCGCCTTGTTGGCGGCGCGCGGCGAGATCTTGGTGCCGGCGGGGAACACGACTTCGCCCGACTTGGCGTCGACGATGTCGAACGCCGGCTTCGCGCCGCGCCAGGCTTCGGCCTGGTAGGGCAGCTGCCAGCCGCCCGAACCACGCTTCCAGGTCACGGTCTCGTAGAAGTGGTTGAGGATCGCTTCGCTGTCGAGACCAAGGCCGAACAGCAGCGAGGTGACCGGCAGCTTGCGCTTGCGGTCGATACGCACGTTGACGATGTCCTTGGCGTCGAACTCGAAGTCGAGCCACGAACCGCGGTACGGGATCACGCGGGCCGCGAAGAGATACTTGCCCGAGGAGTGCGTCTTGCCGCGGTCATGATCGAACAGCACGCCCGGCGAACGGTGCATCTGCGAGACGATCACGCGCTCGGTGCCGTTGATGAAGAAGGTGCCGTTCTCGGTCATGAGCGGCATGTCGCCCATGTAGACGTCCTGCTCCTTGATATCGAGGACCGAGCGGGTCTCGGTCTCGGCATCGACTTCGAACACAATCAGGCGCAGCGTGACCTTCATCGGGGCCGCATAGGTGATGCCGCGCTGGCGGCACTCGGTCACGTCGTACTTCGGCTCTTCCAGCTCGTAGTGCACGAAGTCGAGTTCGCTGGTGCCCGCGAAGTCGCGGATCGGGAAGACCGAGCGCAGGGTCTTCTCGAGGCCGGAGACATAACCGGTCGCCGGGTTCGAACGCAGGAACTGTTCGTAGCTCTCGCGCTGCACCTCGATGAGGTTGGGCATCTGGACGACTTCGTGGATGTCGCCGAAGATCTTGCGGATGCGCTTCTTTGCAGAGCGTACGTGTGCGGGCTTGGTGGCCATGAGCTGGTCTTTTTGCCTCTTCGGTTCGGAGCCGATTCGCGATGAACGACCCCTTGGAAATCTCGTCTGCGAGGACGTAATCCCTGCTGCGAAAGCAGGGCACCCGAAACGCCAAAAGGCCGCCCGGCACGCGCGGAATCCCTGAGGAATCGCCCATTGCGGCCAGCAGCCTGATGCATCGGATGAAATCCCGAAGGCCTCCTTCCCGGGCATACCCCCGCGCATGGGCAGCCTTGCTCGAGGCCATCGAGCGAGGCGCCCATATAGGAGCCGGGCCACCCACTGTCAATTTGACCCATCGGGATCCGCCACCTCCCACCCCAGTGCACACCCCTCCCGCCAACGCCGCATTTTCGAAAAACAATCATGAGCATATCGTTTTTCAATATTATTGATTGACGATAAGAACGAATCGGATTATCGAATATCGATATCAAGCATATCGGAGAACGACCAATGACCCAGTCGCAGATGCACAAGGCTTCCCGCCCTCTCGCCGTGGCACTGGCCACGCTGCTCACCACGGCCTTCTGGCTGCCGACGGTGTCCACCCCGGCCGAAGCGGCGGACCACCGGCCGATCAGCGCTGAGGCGAGCGCCAACCTCACAATCGTCATCGCCGCGCCCTCCGCGCCGGTGCTGATGTAATCCTGCCAGAAGAGGGGCGAGCAACCATGACTTCCACCATGCAATCGATCACCCGCGACCCGCTGCTGGCCGTCGCCAAGGGCCTCCTGTGGTTCCTGATGGCGAGCATGGTCATCGCCGTCGGCGCCTGCCTCATAGCCATTCCGCTGATGCTGTTCTTCCAAGACGACATCTCGGCGCAGATGGCCAAGGACATGCCCCTGGTGATGCCGCAGTTCTTCTGGGTGGTCAGCGCGATCCTGGTCTTTGCCGCCCTCCTGTGCGGCATCCTGTTCCGGATGTTCCAGCTCCTGAAGCGCATCGTCGGCACCGTCGGCGAGGGCGATCCCTTCGTCCCCGACAACGCCCGGCGCCTCACCCAGATGGCCTGGCTGACGCTGGCCGTGCAGCTGATCGGCATCCCGCTCGCCGGCCTTGGCGCGATGATCAACAGGATCGGCGAGGGCCACACCCGCATCGACACGATCGGCGGCATTTCCGGCAATGGCCTGCTGCTCATGCTGATCCTGTTCATCCTCGCCCGCGTCTTCCGCAAGGGAGCGGAGATGCGCGCCGACCTCGAAGGAACCGTGTGATGGGCGATGACAGCACCGAAGGAGGCAATATCGTGGTCAAGCTCGACGACCTGCTCTACGCCCGCCGCATGACGCTGACCGAACTGGCGGAGCGCATCGGCATCACCCTTGCCAACCTCTCGATCCTCAAGACCGGCAAGGCCAAGGCGATCCGCTTCTCCACCCTCGAGGCGATCTGCCGGGAACTCGGCTGCCAGCCGGGCGACCTCCTGGGCTACGATGCCCCCGGCGAGGAACCGGCCGCCGCGCCCCAACAGGCGTGAAATCCCGGCCCCGCTCCCGACCATAGGGCCGGAACCGACTCACTTGACTCCGAGGGCGCTTTCCGGCAAAGGCGCCCTCGAACCGTTGGGCCCCGGCCCATCGTTCATCCGTCCGAGACAGTTGGTGCTCCCGATTTGCGGGCGCTTAATTTCCAGCCTAGACGGGGAACAGGAAATTTTCCGGCCCTCGCTCCTTGTGGTGCGTGGTGCCCTATTCGGGTTTCACCCCGAAGAACTCCTTCCCCATCGCCAACGGACCCGCTCGAAGCGCATCAGCGCTTCGGACAAACGTAGCCGGCCGTGCGGAACGCAAGTTCCAAACGGTCACATGTGAAGGAGTAAGGCATGGATCGTTTGCAGAAAGCCGATTCGGTCGCCCAGCTCAACGCGGTCTTCAACGAGGTCGGCGTGGTGGTCATCACCCGCAACCTCGGCATGTCGGTGGCCCAGTCCACCGCCCTGCGCGGCAAGATCCGTGAAGCCGGTGCTACCTACAAGGTTGCAAAGAACAGTCTTGCCAAGCTTGCCATCGCGGACACCGACTACGTCGGTATCGGCGACTTCCTGACCGGCCCGACGGCCATCGCCACTTCGGTGGACCCCGTCGCAGCTGCCAAGGCCGTCGTCGACTTCGCCAAGACGACCGACAAGATCGAGATCGTCGGCGGCTCGATGGGTTCGCAGGTTCTGGATGCGGCTGGCGTCAAGGCTCTCGCCTCGATGCCCTCGCTCGACGAACTGCGTGCCAAGCTCATCGGCCTCGTTCAGGCTCCGGCGACCAAGATCGCCCAGCTGCAGACCGCTCCGGCGGCCAAGCTGGCGCGCGTCTTCGCTGCCTACGCCGACAAGGCTGCTTGAGTTCAAGCTTAAGCAATTCATTTCGTAACGATTTATCCCGGCGGACCGCATCCAGCACCCCGGGACCACAGATCAGGAGTTATTATCATGGCCGATATCGCCAAGCTTGTTGAAGAACTGTCGCAGCTGACCGTCCTCGAGGCCGCTGACCTCGCCAAGGCTCTCGAAGAAGCATGGGGCGTGAGCGCCGCTGCTGCCGTTGCCGTGGCTGCTGCCCCGGCCGGCGAAGCCGCCGCTGTTGAAGAAAAGACCGAATTCGACGTGATCCTCACCGGCGACGGTGGCAAGAAGATCAACGTCATCAAGGAAGTCCGCGCCATCACCGGTCTGGGCCTGGCTGAAGCCAAGGCTCTCGTCGAAGGCGCCCCGAAGGCCGTCAAGGAAGGCGCTTCGAAGGCTGAAGCCGAAGAAATCAAGAAGAAGATCGAAGAAGCCGGCGGCACCGTCGAGCTCAAGTAATCTTCTTCTCGGACATTCTTCCGAGCAGAAAAAGGAAAGGGCGGCCTCTCGGGGCCGCCCTTTTCGTTTGTGGCTTCCCGAAATGCCCATCAGGCATGATCATGTCCGCTTGACCCGGCACGACCATTTCCATAACGTGATATATAACTCGATATGGAGATTATCATGACCGACGTCGTGGCCCGGTTGGGCGGCATTCTTCTCGGTAGCCGCATGAAGCGCCTGGCCGAACGCCTCCAAGGCGATGCGGCGCGGATCATCGAGGACACCGGCCTCGGCATCCAGCCCAGCCAGGTCCCCCTGCTCACCGCACTCGACGACGGCGACATGACGGTGGGACAACTGGCCGATGCGGTCGGCTCCAGCCAGCCCGGGGTGACACGCGCGATCGGCCAGCTTGCCGAACTCGGCCTGGTCGAAGCCAGGTCGGGCGCGGACCTGCGCCAGCGGCTTCTCTCGCTAACCCCGGCCGGGAAGTCCGCGATGGCGCGGGTCAAGCTGCAGGTCTGGCCCGGCATCGGCCGCGCGGTGGACGAGATGTGCGAGGGACACACCGCCGAACTGCTGCAGCACATCGCCCGGATCGAGATGGCCTTGAGCGAATCCTCGATGGTGGAGCGCCATGCCCGCCTCGGCCAACCGCGCCTGACGGTTCGCGAATTTTCCGACCAGCTCGCCCCCGAATTCCACGACATCAATGCCGAATGGATCGAGGCGATGTTCCGCCTCGAACCCACCGACCGCGAGGTCCTGGAACACCCTCGCGCGCGCATCCTTGATCCGGGGGGCACGATCCTGTTCGTCGAGGCAGAGGGGCTGGGTATCGTCGGCACTTGCGCGCTCCAGAAAACCGGCGAGCACTCCTTCGAACTGACCAAGATGGGTGTGCGCTCCAGCGCGCGCGGCCTGAAGGCGGGCGAGTTCCTGCTGGGCGCAATGATCACCCGGGCCCGCGAGATGGGCGCCGATCCGCTCTACCTGCTCACCAACAGGAAATGCGAAGCGGCGATCCATCTCTATGAAAAACTGGGCTTCCGCCACGATGCCGGAATCATGGAGCGTTACGGAGCGCGCTACGAACGCTGTAACGTCGCAATGATCCATCCGCTGTGAAACGGGTCATCCGGCGTTCAGCTTACCGGTAGCAGCTTGGGTCCGGTACAGGACGAGTCACGAAGGAGCTTGCCCTCTCATGCGAATGCGCTCGAACACGATGCGGACGAAGAAGCTCCGGGCGAGAACGTACCTGCCGGGCGCTGCCGCTCTGGTCATTCTGGGCGCAGGCACAGCCGAATCCGCCGCTGCAAGACTGCACGCGATGAACGTCAATGTTCCTGACGGCTCGGCCGTGCAGGTCCACTATTCCGGCAATGACGCTCCCAAAGTCGAGGTCGTTCCCGCCACCACGATCTGAAACCCGCGATCATCCCCGGCCTCGCCATCCCCTACCCCCGATGAGGTCCGGAAGAGAGGGCGCCACCGCATCCCCCCGCGGCGGCGCCCTTTTTCCTGTGCGCTCCGGCTACTTCTGCTTTTCGAGGTAATCGATGATCTCCGCACGCTTCACGGGATCGGGTACCGCGATCACCATGCGTGTGCCCGGCACCATCTTCATCGGCCCCTGCAACCAGGTGTCGAGCGCCTGGCGATCCCAGGTTATGCCGGACTGGCGCAGCGCCGAACTGAACGGGAAACCGGCCACATCGCCGGCCTTGCTGCCAACGATGCCGTGCAGCGTCGGCCCGACGCCGTTGCGCCCGGCCTCCACCGAGTGGCACGACCGGCAGACCGCGAATGCCGGGGGCGCCGTATCCGCGCTGCTGGCCGCCGCAGGTTCGGGCTGCGCCGTCGTGGCAGGCGCCGCCGACGGCTTTTCGTTCCCCGACGCACTGCCGGACTGGCTGCCCGATTGACTGGCGGAATCCCCGCCCGATCCTCCACAGGCCGCCAGCAGCGCAAGCGGTGCGATGGCGATCATCGACTTCAGTTTCATGCGGAAGCTCCAAAACCTGGCCTGACCTGTCGGTCCTTTTCGGCGACGTTCCGTATTATGTCGGGGCCTTGAAGGGAAGTGACTGATCCAGCGCAAATCCGCTTTCGTTCATGGTCCCAAACGCCTATCGCCCGGCGACCATGGCGACACGTGACCTGCCCTCGACCTTCCGCACCGAACTGGCGGCCACCCTGCGCCTCGCCGGACCGCTGGCGCTTGCCAACCTGCTGCAGATGGCGGTCTTCGCGACCGACGTGATCTTTGTCGCCCGGCTTGGCCAACTGGCACTGGCCGCCTCGAGCCTTGCCGTTGCCATCGTTGCGCTGCTGGCGATGGGGCTCAACGGCGTTACCGGCGCGGTCGCCCCGCTGATCGCCGCAGAAATCGGTCGCCGCCACAACTCGGTGCGGGAGGTGCGTCGCTCTACCCGCATGGCGCTGTGGATCGCAGTGCTGATCGGTGCGGCCTGCGTCGGTCTGTGCTTTTTCGGCGGTGCCTTCATGCGACTGACCGGGCAGGCCCCCGAAGTGGTCGCCCTGTCCGGCCACTTCATCCGGGTGATCGCGATCGCGATCGTGCCGATGGCGGTGGCCAACGTGCTGCGTACGTTTGTCTCCGCGCTGGGACGGCCGTTCTTCGCCACGGCGATCACCGCCTTGTCCATCCTCGTCAACGTGCTGGGAAACTACACGCTGGTCTTCGGCCACTTCGGCCTCCCGGCGCTCGGCCTGACCGGCTCGGCGCTGTCGAGCATTCTCACCGCCTGCATGACCGTCATCGCCTATGCCCTGGCGATCTCGGCCGACCGCAAGCTGCGCCGCTACCACGTGTTCGGCCGGATGTGGCGGATCGAAACCGAACGCATGCGCCAGATCCTCGCGCTCGGCCTGCCGATCGCCGCCACGCTGATCGCCGAGGGCGGCCTGTTTTCGGGCGCCGCCTTCCTGATGGGCCGGATCGGCGAGGCGCAACTGGCCGCACATACCGTTGCCCTGCAGATCGCCGCCTTCGCCTTCCAGGTGCCGTTCGGCGTCGGGCAGGCCGCTACGATCCGCGTCGGCTATCACTACGGCGCGGGCAACCGGCACGGCGTCGGCCATGCCGGTAGCGCAGCGATCGCCATCTCGATGGCGTTCATGATCGTCTCGGCCTCGACCATGCTGGTCTTCCCGCGCTTCATCCTCTCGGCCTATGTCGACGTGAGCGCCCCCGAAAACGCGGTGCTGGTCGCTTTTGCCCTGCAGTTCCTTTTCGTGGCAGCGATATTCCAGCTGACCGACGGCCTCCAGGCGGTTGTCGCCGGAGCCCTGCGCGGCATTCAGGATACCCGCGTACCGATGATGATCGCCCTGTTCGGCTACTGGGTGGCGGGCTTCGCGACGTCTGCCGCGCTCGGCCTGTTCACCCCGCTGGAAGGCGTGGGTGTGTGGATCGGCCTTGCGGTCGGCCTGACCGCGGCGGCCATCTTGCTGCTGGTGCGCTGGCACTGGCGCGAGAGGTTTCACCTCGCGCCGATGTGAGGTTGGAAGCGGGACCGTCACGCACTCGTCTCATCCCGCGCCTACACCGACCTGAAATTTTTTGGCGGGTCATCGCTTGACGAGACCCCGAGGCCGAACCATATCCGCGGCCATTGGCACTCTGCATGCCAGAGTGCCAATTCCAGTTTCTTGCCCTTTTAGTTCGTAGGATAAGGGAGAATCCCATGACTTTCCGCCCGCTGCACGACCGTGTTCTCGTGCGCCGCGTCGAGGCCGAAGAAAAGACGGCCGGTGGCATCATCATCCCGGACAGCGCCAAGGAAAAGCCGGCTGAAGGCGAAATCGTCGCCGTCGGCACCGGCGCCCGCGCTGAAAACGGCACCATCACCCCCCTCGACGTCAAGGTTGGCGACCGCGTGCTGTTCGGCAAGTGGTCGGGCACCGAAGTCAAGGTCGGCGGTGAAGACCTGCTGATCATGAAGGAATCGGACATTCTGGGCGTGATCGGCTGATCACCCGAATTTCCGCGTTTTTCATAATTTCTGGAAGGATTTAAAACATGGCAGCCAAGGACGTAAAGTTCGGCCGCGACGCGCGTGAACGCATTCTCGCCGGCGTCGACACCCTCGCCAATGCCGTCAAGGTGACCCTGGGCCCCAAGGGCCGCAACGTCGTGATCGAGAAGAGCTTCGGCGCTCCCCGCATCACCAAGGACGGTGTTTCGGTCGCCAAGGAAATCGAACTCAAGGACAAGTTCGAGAACATGGGCGCCCAGATGCTGCGCGAAGTGGCCTCGAAGGCCAACGACGCAGCCGGTGACGGCACCACCACCGCGACCGTTCTCGCCCAGGCGATCGTGCGCGAAGGCATGAAGTCGGTTGCCGCCGGCATGAACCCGATGGACCTCAAGCGCGGCATCGACCTCGCTGTCAGCAAGGTCATCGAGAACATCAAGGGCCGCTCGAAGGCCGTTGCCGGTTCCTCGGAAATCGCTCAGGTCGGCGTGATCTCGGCCAACGGTGACACCGAAGTCGGCGAAAAGATCGCCGAGGCCATGGAAAAGGTCGGCAAGGAAGGCGTCATCACCGTCGAGGAGGCCAAGGGTCTCGAATTCGAACTCGATGTCGTCGAAGGCATGCAGTTCGACCGCGGCTACCTCTCGCCCTACTTCGTCACCAACCCCGAGAAGATGACGGTCGAGCTCGAGAACCCGTACATCCTCATCCACGAGAAGAAGCTGTCGTCGCTCCAGGCGCTGCTGCCGATCCTCGAAGCCGTGGTGCAGTCGGGCCGTCCGCTCCTCATCATCGCCGAGGACATCGAGGGTGAAGCCCTTGCCACGCTCGTCGTCAACAAGCTGCGTGGCGGCCTGAAGATCGCAGCCGTCAAGGCTCCGGGCTTCGGCGATCGCCGCAAGGCCATGCTGGGCGACATCGCCACGCTGACCGCCGGCGAGATGATCTCGGAAGACCTCGGCATCAAGCTCGAGAGCGTCACGCTCGGCATGCTTGGCCAGGCCAAGAAGGTCACCATCGACAAGGACAACACCGTCATTGTCGACGGTTCGGGTGCCGCTGACGACATCAAGGGCCGCGTCGAACAGATCCGTGCCCAGATCGAAGTCACCACCAGCGACTACGACCGCGAGAAGCTCCAGGAGCGTCTCGCCAAGCTGGCCGGCGGCGTCGCCGTCATCAAGGTCGGCGGTGCGACCGAAGTCGAAGTGAAGGAACGCAAGGACCGCGTCGACGACGCTCTCCACGCGACCCGCGCTGCCGTCGAAGAAGGCATCGTCCCCGGTGGCGGCACCGCGCTGCTCTACGCAACGCGCGCCCTCGACGGCCTGATCGGCGCCAACGACGACCAGACCCGCGGCGTCGACATCGTCCGCAAGGCGATCACCGCCCCGCTGAAGCAGATCGCCGAGAACGCGGGCCACGACGGCGCCGTCGTCGCCGGCAAGCTGCTCGACGGTTCGGACGAATCGCTCGGCTTCAACGCCGCGACCGACGTTTATGAAAACCTCGTCGCCGCCGGCGTCATCGACCCGACCAAGGTCGTGCGCACCGCGCTGCAGGATGCGGCTTCGGTCGCCGGTCTGCTGATCACCACCGAAGCGGCGATCAGCGAAAAGGCCGACGACAAGCCCGCCATGCCGGCGATGCCCGACATGGGCGGCATGGGCGGCATGGGCGGCTTCTAAGCCGACCACGTCACCGACGCGAATTGGGGCCGGAGAGAGCGATCTCTCCGGCCCTTTTCGTTTGCCGCCCGCTTGACGATGCCTGGCAATGCCCGAGGAAGACTTGCAATCCTGCCCAAGCGAATCCGAATCCATCGCAAAACCGACAGGATCATGCCAGTTCCCGCAATTGCCCGCATGGACCATGCAGTTCGTCGCGTGGCTCTGGCGTTTTGCCGAATCCGTATTAACTCTTGGGGAACGGATAAAAAGCTAGGGTAGTTCTGCATGATCGGGGCAGACAAACTCGTTGCGCGGTGCCTTGCCGGCACGCAGCGCTTCTTGAAGGTCGCAACACTTGTCGCTGCCGGCGCGGTTTCGCTCGCGCCTGCCCATGCGGGCAACATCGACGAATTCCAGGAATCCTTTGATTCGGTGTTCGGCACCGAGCAACGCGCGCCGCGCACGTTCTCGAACGATTTCGAGCGGCGTCTGGCCGGCGTTGCCGAAGCCTCGCAGGGCCGCATCGGCGTGGCCGCGGTGGACCTCTCCACCGGCCGCACCGTCGATGTGCTGGGCAGCCAGCGCTTCCCGATGGCCAGCACCAGCAAGGTGGCCATCGCCGCCACTTTCCTGGACGGCGTGGACAAGGGCAAGTGGAGCCTGTCGAGCGAATATCCGCTGATGATCCCGGTCGCCTCGGCGCCGTTTTCCAGCGCGGTCGCCCCGGTCCGTCCCGGCGCCTACATGTCGGCCCGGCAACTCCTCGAACTGATGATCACCCGGTCGAACAACTATGCGACCGACGCCCTGCTCAAGGTCGTCGGCGGCCCCGCCGCCGTCAATGCCTGGGTCCGCCGCGCCGGGATCGAGGACTGGCACATCGACCATGACATCGCCACGCTGGTGCGCGACGACGGCGCCATCAATCCCGCCAAGGTCGTCGACAAGCGTGACAGCGCCACCCCGCTGGCCATGGTCGAACTCCTGACCGGCATCTACCAGGGCAAGTGGCTGACCCCAAGCAGCCGCAGTGTGCTGATGGGCGCGATGGGCCGCTGCGTCACCGGACGCAACCGCATCCGCGCCGGCCTGCCCAGCGGTGTCACCGTCTCCCACAAGACCGGCTCGCTCAACAACACCTCGAGCGACATCGGCTTCATCGAGACCGCGGACGGCCGCGCCTATGCTGTGGCCATCTACGTCACGGGCCAGGGCAGCCGCCCGGCCCGCGAAGCCCGCATCGCCAGCATCGCACGCACGCTTTACGAAGGTTACCTGGCCGACGCCGGCAGCTACCGCCGCACCGCCTCGGCGCGCTGAGCGCGCGAGCTTCCCAAACGAAAAGGCCCGCCGGAGCGATCCGGCGGGCCTTTTCGTTTGGGGCTGCCCGGACCGAAGCCCGGGCTTGTCAACTCAGTGCCTGAACCCTCAGTGCTGGGCCGAGGAATCATGCGGTTCGTTCTCCGCATTGGTGACATCGGCCGCAGCGGCGGCAGCATCGGCAGCGGTGTCGTCAAGGGTCTTCTCGGCAGACTTGGCGGCTTCGCTGGCGGCATCCTTGGTGTCGTCGGCAGCCTGCGCGGCCTTGTCACCCGCGGCGTCAACCGCATCGCCCATGTCATCAGCGGCCTGCGAGACGTCCTCGGCAGCCGAAGTCGCGGTGTCACTGGCGGCATCCTCGGTCTTCTGCGAGCAGGCGGCGAGCGAAAGCGCCGCGGCAGCGACAGTCACGGCGATCATGGTCTTGCGCATGTGTTCAGTCTTCCCTCTTTGCTGAAGTCGTCACCGGTGGCCGCACGCAGCGGCCTGGGGGGCCGGTTCCGCTTCCTGACAGGTCGCGCAAGGATTAGGCCTCGTGCGCGTGCGTTTCAAGCATGCGCTCCCAAACGGCGGACAGGCGATCCGGTTCCCGGTGGATAGCGAATTATGCCCGTTCCCTTTTTCGAGAGCGGTGCTGACGCGCCGCCCGGGCGCTGCTACGGATCGTGCCATGGATTCCAAGCAGCATCTCTATCTCGTCGACGGTTCGGCCTACATCTTCCGCGCCTATCACCGCCTGCCGCCGCTGACCAACCCGGAAGGAACGCCGGTGGGCGCGGTCTACGGCTATACGACGATGCTGTGGAAGCTGGCCGAAGACCTCAACAAGGCCGACGGCCCTACGCACCTTGCCGTGATCCTCGACGCCGGCAGCCACTCGTTCCGCAACGACATCTACGAGGACTACAAGGCGAACCGCCCGCCCCCGCCCGAAGACCTCGTCCCCCAGTTCCCGCTGATCCGCGACGCCACCCGCGCCTTCTCGCTACCCTGCATCGAGGAAGTGGGCTTCGAGGCGGACGACCTGATCGCCTCCTACGCCCGCGCCGCCAGCGCGCAGGGCTGGGACGTGACCATCGTCTCGTCCGACAAGGACCTCATGCAGCTGGTCGGCAAGTGCGGAATCGGCGGCGGCTGCGTCGACATGCTGGACACCATGAAGAACCAGCGCATCGACATTCCCGAAGTGATCGAGAAGTTCGGCGTCCCCCCCGAGAAGGTCGGCGACGTACTGGCGCTGATGGGCGACTCGGTCGATAACGTGCCGGGCGTCTTCGGCGTCGGCCCCAAGACCGCGACCAAGCTGATCCAGGACTACGGCGACCTCGAATCCGCGCTCGCCGCCGCGCCCGCGATGAAGAAGTCGAAGCTGCAGGAACGCCTGATCGAACAGGCCGAGCAGGCGCGCCTGTCGAAAGTGCTGGTCACGCTCAAGGAAGACTGCACGCTGCCGATGGCGCTGGAGGACTTCAAGCTCGACGCCATTCCGCCCGCCCCGCTGGCTGAATTCCTCGGCAGGCACGGTTTCACCAGCCTGCTGAAGCGCCTCGACGGCGGCCACGGCAGCCCGGAACGCGCAGTCCAGCTCAATCCCGCCAAGCCGGTGACCGCCGCCGGCGGCCCGACCGAAGGCGCCGCCCGCCAGCCGCTGCCCGAATGGCCAGCCATCGACCATGCCGCCTACGAATGCGTGCAGACCCCGCAAGCGCTGGAACGCTGGATCGCCAAGGCCACCGCCGCCCACGTCGTGGCCGTCGATACCGAGACCTCGATGCTCGATTCGATGCAGGCTGACCTTACCGGCGTCAGCCTCGCCATCGGCCCCAACCAGGCCTGCTACATCCCGCTCGGCCATGGCGGCTCGGACATGTTCGCCGAAAAGCCCGAACAGGTTCCGCTCGATACCGCGATCGCGCTGCTGAAGCCGCTGCTGGAAAGCGACGCCGTTCTGAAGATCGGCCAGAACATCAAGTACGACCTCAACGTGCTGGCGCGCTATGGTATCGCCGTCGCACCGATCGACGACACCATGATCGTCAGCTTCTGCCTCGATGCAGGCCGCTCGGTCGACAGCATCGGCGGCGGCCACGGCATGGACGAACTGTCCCAGCGCCACCTGCTGCACACGCCGATCGCGTTCAAGGACGTCTGCGGCACCGGCAAGAAGGCAATCCCCTTCGGCGAAGTGCCGCTTTCGCGCGCCACCGAATATGCCGCCGAGGATGCCGACGTCACCTGGCGCCTCCATGCCATGCTCAAGCCGCGCCTGTCCGATGAAGGCGGCACCCGCATCTACGAGCGGGTCGACCGCCCGCTGATCCCGGTCGTCGCGCAGATGGAGCGCCACGGCGTCAAGGTCGACCGCGAGAAGCTGGCTGGCCTCTCCAGCCAGTTCGCCGAGGCCATCGGCGCCCTGGAAGCCGAGATCCATGCCGCGGTCGGGCAGGAATTCACCATCGGCAGCCCCAAGCAGCTGGGCGAGATCCTGTTCGACAAGCTCGGCTACAAGGGCGGCAAGAAGGGCAAGAGCGGCCAGTATTCGACCGACCAGTCAGTGCTCGAAAAGCTGGCCGGCGAAGGCGCCGAGGTCGCCACCAAGGTGCTCGAATGGCGCCAGCTCTCCAAGCTGCGCTCGACCTATACCGAGGCGCTGCAGGCCGCGATCAATCCGAAGACCCAGCGCGTCCACACCAGCTACAGCCTCGTCGGCGCCCAGACCGGGCGCCTGTCCTCGACCGATCCGAACCTGCAGAACATCCCGATCCGCACCGAGATCGGCCGCCAGATCCGCGACTGCTTCGTGGCCGAGCCCGGCCATGTCCTGCTCGCCGCCGACTATTCGCAGATCGAACTGCGCCTTGCCGCGCACATGGCCGACGTGCCCAGCCTCAAGGACGCCTTCGCCAATGGCGAGGACATCCACGCCCGCACGGCGATGGAGATGTTCGGCCATGTCGACCGCGACACTCGCGGGCGGGCCAAGACCATCAACTTCGCGATCCTCTACGGCATCTCGCGCTGGGGCCTTGCCGGCCGTCTCGGCACCGAGGCGGACGAGGCGCAGGCGATGATCGACCGCTATTTCGAACGCTTCCCGGGCATCCAGCGCTATATCCACGAAACGCTCGAAACCGTGCGGGCCAAGGGCTATTCGGAAACCCTGTTCGGCCGCAAGACCTGGTTCCCCCGCATCAATTCCAAGAACGGCGCCGAGCGTCAGGGCAGCGAGCGCGCGGCGATCAACGCGCCGATCCAGGGCACCAGCGCCGACATCATCAAGCGCGCGATGGCCCGCATGAACCCGGCACTGGCCGAGGCCGGGCTCAGCCATGTCCGCATGCTGCTGCAGGTGCACGACGAACTCGTGTTCGAATTGCCCGAAGCCGACGTGGCGGCGGCCTCCGAAGTGATCCGCCGCGTCATGGCGACGGCGGCGGAACCGGCAGTGAAGCTCGACGTGCCGCTCGGCGTCGAGATCGGCCACGGGCTGAGCTGGGGCGCGGCGCACTAAGGCGGCCTGAACTGGTGCCCTGGAGCAGATGATCCGATGCCGCCGGATCATCTGCCCCGGCGCGCCCGTCACGCCATCAGTCGGGCCAAAACCTCGGCGAAGTGCATATGGTCAGGGAACTTGCTGCATCGCAGCATCGTTGCTTTGCCATGACCGATCTGATCGAACGCTACGTCGGCGTGTTGCCGGACTGGGCCGCGCAAGTCCTCGTCGCAGTGATTGCAGGCGCCCTTGGCGCCGCCATCGCCCTTGCCGCGCATCTGGTGCTGTTCCGCGTGCTGCGCCGCATCGTCACATCCAGTACCAGCCAGTCCGACGATATTCTCGTCACGCGCCTGACCCGCCCGACGCGCTGGGCCTTCATTGCCATGGGCATCGTGCTGGCCGCCCGGCAGACGCCCGCGCTCAGCGATTTCTGGGAACGCGTTGCCGGGTTCGTGATGCCGCTGCTGACCGGGTGGATCGCCATCGCCATCCTCCACGCACTGGTCGATGCCATGACCCTGCGCGCCGACATCTCGGTGGAGGACAACCGCAGCGCCCGCCGCCGCCGCACCCGCCTGGCCATCCTCAGCCGCATCGCGACTTTCATGATCGTGTTCCTGATGGTCTCGCTCATGCTGTTCTCGATTCCCGGCGTGATGAAGGTTGGCGCCACGCTGATGGCCTCGGCCGGTCTTGCCGCCCTTGCCGTCGGCGCGGCAGCCCAGCCTGCCCTGAAGGCGCTGATCGGCGGCTTCCAGATGGCATTGACCGAACCGATCTCGATCGACGACGTTGTCATCATCGACGGCGAATGGGGCCGGATCGAGGAAATCCGCACGACTTACGTCGTCGTCAATCTCTGGGACCAGCGCCGCCTCGTGGTGCCGACCACGCGGTTTCTGGAGGATACCTTCCAGAACTGGACCAAGACGACCTCGCAGCTGCTCGGCACGGTGATGATCTACCTCGATCCCGCCACCGACATCGCGCCGCTGCGAGAAGAATATACCCGCGCCGTCACCGCCCATCGGCTGTTCGATGGCCGCGCACAGGTGCTGCAGGTCACCGATCACAGCGCCCAGGCCATGGAAGTACGCCTGCTGATGAGCGCGCGCGACGGGCCGACGCTGTTCGACTTGCGCTGCGCGATGCGTGAACACATGCTTGACTGGATCCGCCGCGAGATGCCGGAAGCGCTGGTGCGGCGCCGCACGCTGCAAGTGGCGCCAGTCGAACTGGCCGCCGGGCCCTCGATCTCGGAAGCCGTCGCCGACCTCGGCGCGCGGCGCGCCTCCCGCTAAAGCCCTTGCGGCAGGCGCAGGACTGAGGCACTCGCAGGCGCATGATCCGTGCTTCCGCTGCCGTGCTCGCCCTCCTCCTCGCTCCTGCCGCAGCGGCTCCCGCCCATGCCGGGATCCCGGTCTGCAGCTACCGCGTCGAGGCAAGCTTCCCCCACGATCCCAGCGCCTTCACCGAGGGGCTCTTCTACGCGAACGGCCTGCTCTACGAGAGCACCGGCCGCGAAGGCGCCTCGCGCATCGTGGTGCGCAAGCTGGAAGATCCTGCCCCGCTGACCCAGGCCGAGATCGATCCCAGCCTGTTCGGGGAAGGCATCATCGACTGGAAGGAGCAGATCCTCAGTCTCACCTGGCGCGGCGGCCAGGGCTTTCGCTGGGACCGCAAGACGCTGAAGCCGATCGGCAGCTTCCACTACGAAGGCGAAGGCTGGGGCATGACGCGCAGCGGCGAGGTGATCTACCAGAGCGACGGCAGCGCCAGCCTGCGCCTGCGCGATCCGGCCACCATGCGCCAGACCGGCAGCCTCCCCGTCACCGCCGATGGCAAGCCGGTGGACAATCTCAACGAGCTGGAATGGATCGACGGCGAGATCTGGGCCAACGTCTGGCTCACCGACCGCATCGCCCGGATCGATCCGGCCAGCGGACAGGTGAAGGCCTGGGTCGATCTTTCGGGGCTGCGCCGGGGTGACGGGGCCTCGGGCATGGATGCAGTGCTGAACGGCATTGCCTGGGATGCCAAGGGCAAGCGCATCTTCGTGACCGGCAAGAACTGGTTCGGGATCTACCAGATCACCCCGGTCTGTCGGTGAAGCCGTGCCTGCCCCCTTTCCAGGGAGGGCAGGCACGGCTCTCAACCGTGATCACTCGCCGTGATTACTCGCCGTGCTTCTTCGGCCGGGTCGGTTCGACCATGCCCGGGGCAATGAAACCGAGCGGCGCGACTTCCATGGCGCGCTTCTTCAATTCGCCCTTCATCCGCGCATATTCGGATTCCATTTCCTCGGTCACCGTGGCGCGGCTGTCGTCCAGTGCTTCATCGAAGTCGGCCATGCGGACCGATTCCACATCGGCCCCGCGCTTGCGGATGGCGATGAGGCCGGCCCGGCGCACCACGTCTTCGAGATCGGCACCGGTGAAGCGCGCCGTCCGCGCCGCGATGTCCGCCAGCGACACGTCGTCCGCCAGCGGCATCTTCGCGGTATGGATGCCGAGGATATGCGCGCGCCCGCCCTCGTCCGGCGTGCCGACGTAGACCAGTTCATCGAACCGGCCGGGACGCAGCAGCGCCGGATCGACCAGCGTCGGCCGGTTGGTCGCGCCGACCAGCACCACCGACTGGAGTTCCTCCATGCCGTCCATCTCGGCAAGGATGGTGTTGACCACCCGCGCCGTCACTTGCGGTTCGCCCATCGCGCTGCCGCCGCGTGCGGGCACAAGGCTGTCGATCTCGTCGATAAAGATCACGCAGGGTGCCACCTGCCGCGCGCGGGCGAAGAGGCGGGCGATCTGCTGCTCGCTCTCGCCGTACCACTTGGACAGGAGATCGGACGACTTGATCGAGATGAAGTTCGCCTCCGCCTCCTTGGCCACGGCCTTGGCGAGCAGTGTCTTGCCGGTGCCCGGCGGCCCATAGAGCAGGAATCCCTTGGCCGGCCGGATGCCCAGCTTGCGGAACGCCTCGGGGTTCTTCAGCGGCAGTTCAATGCCTTCCTGCAGCTTCTGTTGCGCCTCGTCGAGCCCGCCGATGTCGGACCAGCCGATGTCGGGCACCTGGACCATGACCTCGCGCATGGCCGAAGGCTGGACGCGCCGCAGCGCCTCGACAAAGTCCTCACGGATCACCTGCAGGCTTTCGAGCACTTCGGCCGGGATCGTGCGCGCTTCCAGATCGAGCTGCGGCATGATCCGGCGCACCGCCTCGATCGCAGCCTCCCGCGCGAGCGCGGCAATATCGGCGCCGACAAAGCCATGCGTCGTGCGGGCGAGTTCCTTGAGGTCCACCTGGTCGCCCAGCGGCATACCGCGGGTGTGGATGCCGAGGATTTCGCGCCGGCCATTCTCGTCCGGCACCCCGATCACGATCTCGCGGTCGAACCGGCCGGGACGGCGCAGTGCCTCGTCGATCGCATCGGGCCGGTTGGTCGCGGCGATGACGACCACATGGGCGCGACTGTTGAGCCCGTCCATCAGCGTAAGCAGCTGCGCGACAAGGCGCTTTTCCGCCTCCCCGTGGACCTGGTCGCGCTTGGGGGCGATGGAATCGATCTCGTCGATGAAGATGATCGCGGGCGCCGCCTTGGCCGCTTCCTCGAACACTTCGCGCAGCGCCTTCTCGCTCTCCCCATAGCCGGAGCCCATG
This sequence comes from Novosphingobium clariflavum, assembly GCF_026420865.1. GTDB lineage: Bacteria > Pseudomonadota > Alphaproteobacteria > Sphingomonadales > Sphingomonadaceae > Novosphingobium > Novosphingobium clariflavum. Next base: position 179,247 of record NZ_JAPCWC010000007.1, read on the forward strand.
ATCTCGGGTCCGTTGATCGAGAAGAAGCTCGCCTCGCTCTCGTTCGCGACGGCCTGGGCAAGACGCGTCTTGCCGGTGCCCGGCGGGCCATGCAGCAGCACGCCCTTGGGCGGCGCGACACCAAGACGGGTGAACAGTTCAGGATAGCGCAGCGGCAGTTCCACCATCTCGCGCAGCTGGCGGATGGTGTCGGCCATGCCGCCAACGTCGTCGTAGTTGACGTCACCGCGGGTGGTATCAGCTTCCTCGAACAGCTCGCGCAGTTCGACTTCGGTATTCTCGTCGATATGGACGATACCGCGCGGCGTCGTCGAGACGACATTGAGGCGGATCTGGGTCAGCGCGAAGGCTGGCGCATTGAACATGCGGCGCAGTTCGGGCGGAATATCGGCGACCTGCTGCTGGCCGGTGGTGGCGACGATATCGCCCTGCACCATCGGACGGCCGAAGAAGTTGCGCTTGAGCGCGCCGGACGGCCCTTGCAGGCGCATGTCCTTCTGCGCGGGTGCAAAGACCACCCGCTGCGCGGGGCGCGATTCCGCCTTGCGCACGCTGACATGATCGCCTGAGCCGACTTCGGCATTGACGCGCTGAAGACCATCGAGCCGGATCACCGAGAGCCCTTCGTCTTCCGGATAGGCCAGCACGGCACGGGCCACCGTCACGGTTTTTCCGGTCACTTCCAGCACGTCGCCTTCCATCGCACCGATCGCCGAAAGCGATGCGCGCGACAGGCGGGCAATGCCCTGTCCGCTTTCTTCCTGCCGGGCCGCCGCGACCTGCAGCTTGACCACCCGTTCGTCCACCTGGGTTGGGACTTCCGCCATGACTGTCCTTTCAAGTTCCCGATGCTGGTTCTGCGCTTCGGCCTCCCCGAACGGGCAAGGCAGAGACGATGGGAGCGTGCTCAAGGAACTAGGTATGCGCCTGAGGGATTTCAAACGGACGAAAGGCCGGATTGCTCCGAACGGGCTGCGCGCGCGATGCAAAGCACATCCATTTTGCCGGATTAGGGCGCGTCTCGCGGGCACAAAAAAAGGCCCGGACGTTACCGACCGGGCCGTGGAAGTTTTGGGAGAGGATGCCTGAAAGGCAGGTTCTGTATGCCTCCCGGCGGCCGATTGTGCAAGTGCGAAATAGCCATCGCTATGTTGCAATATATGCAATTTAAGTTGCGAAGTATCGAACTACACCGCGTAATTCGGCAAATATCATGCAAATCCAGCGCATTGGAAAGTGAATCACGTCTCATGATTGAACGCAGCGCAATCGGCAGGGCGATGGATCCGCGCCCGTTGACCAGCGTTGTCTGCTGCGACGCGAAATTTCCTCACCTTATTTAGCACTTTCCCACCCGACAGTGCCGCAAAAGAACGGGTCGCAACCGATTCGGCGGCAATGCCGCACCAGACGGGCTACCAATCGCCATCAACCGGAAACACCAAAGGCCGGGCTCGCGACTGCGAGCCCGGCCTTTCCCGCCATCCCCATGTGATCAATGCGCGAAGAGCAGTGCCGGCGCGGCCTTGTCGCTCAGGAAATAGGCCGTGACCCCGCCGAACAGGAATTCGCGCATGCGGCTCTTGCCGTAGGCCCCCATGACCAGCAGGTCTGCCTGGGCCTGGCGCACCCCGGCGGCCAATGTCTCCTCGGTCGATCCCCGACGCTCCAGTTCCTCGAACTCGGCGTGGATGCCGTTGCGCGACAGATAACGCAGTGCATCGGTCGCGGGGAAACCGCCCACTTTCTCGATGACCGAGACGACCTTGACCAGTTCACAGCTTCCCAGCAGCGGAATCGCAGCCTTGAGTGCGGCAGCGGACTGCTCTCCACCGTCCCAGGCGATCACTGCTCGGCGGATCGGCAGGTTGATCCGGCCATCATCGGGCAGCGCCAGCACCGGAGCGCGGGCAGACAGCGCTACCGGGCCCACCATTCCGCCCGACCGCGTGAGCACGACAAGATCCGCCAGCCGCGCGGCGGCCGCCAACGCAGGCACCGGATCGTCTTCGCTGCGAACCACTTCGAAAGGCACGTCGCCGCGGGCAAGGCGGGTCTCCACCGCATCCGCTGCGGCATCGTCGTCGGACCGGGCACGGTCGAGCGCCTCGCTGATCACATAGCTGCCGCCCATCGGGTCCATCGCGATGTAGCGCGACACCGGGGTATCGACGAGCACGGTGACGTGGCCATCAAGATGGCGCGCCAGTTCCAGCGCCGTGTCGAGGCGGGCGTCGCTGGCGGGCTTGCGGTCGGCGTTCACGAGTATCGAGCGCATGGCATTTCTCCGTTTTTCCGGTCCTGCATAGCCCATGGGTATGCCGCCGCCATGACCGAGATCAAAGCTCCGATTGGCGCGGGCACTTTCCGGCATGCTGCCGGCTTTCAGGCACCACCCTGGTCGATGGAGAGTTGCCCCGCGCGTTTAAACAGGTCGAGCACAACCGCCTCGCGCTCGCGCGTGCGGATCGCCGCCTCGAAATGAATGCGCCGGGATGGCCGGGGCAGGACTTCGACCAGCGCCCCTGACGCCAGTTCACCGCGCACCATCGTCTCGGGCAAGACGGCGGCCCCCTGCCCGCAGGCGACGATTTCGATCAGGGTCCGCACATTGTTGCAAGTGCCAAGCGAGCGTGCCGCAAGGGCGCCGTCCTCGAAGGCATCGAGCGTCACGGCATGCAGCGGCGAATGGTCCGGCAACGACCAGACCGGAAGCGGTCTCGCGAAGCCTCCGGCGGCGGCCACGGCAGGGCTGGCCGCCCAGACCAGTTCGACCGCGCCGATCGGCGCCGTGCGGATGCCCGGGCTCGCCACCGGCCCGGCCAGAAACACGATGTCGCAAGTCCCCGCCAGCAAGTTCTGGAGCAGCCGCGCGGTGAGGTCGATTTCGATCTCCAGCGTCACCCCCGGCCGCTCGCGCTCGATGGCGGCGATGTAGCCGGGCAGGCAGGTCGCCGCCGCGATCTCGCCCGAGCCGATGCGCACGTTGCCGGTGGCCCCGGCAAAGTCGCTGGCCTCCAACAGGACCTGCTCCAGGCCCTGCCGCAGGGGTTCCGCCGCCTCCACCAGCCGCCGCCCGCGCGCCGTCAACACCATGCGCCGTCCGTCGCGCTGGAACAGCGGCACGCCGAGTTGCTCCTCGATCTCGCGCACCCGGGCCGAGATCGCGGGCTGGGTGGTATTGAGTCTTTGTGCCGCAGCTGCGAACGTGCCGAGCCGGTCGATCCACATCAACGTTTCGAGGTGGAAAAGGGCAATGCGATTCATAATCTCGACTTATCGATTTCGATAAAAAACAATCGCTATTCGTAATGGGATTGGCTGTCTAGGTTCGCTCCAAACGGGAGAACAGCATGAACAAGATCTACCCCAGCGCTTCTGCCGCGCTGGACGGGCTGCTGAAGGATGGCCTGCTCATTGCCGCCGGGGGCTTCGGCCTTTGCGGCATCCCCGAGCGCCTGCTGGACGCGGTGCGCGATTCGGGCGTCAAGGGCCTGACGTTCGCTTCCAACAACGCCGGCATCGACAACGAAGGCATAGGCAAGCTGCTGCGCACCAAGCAAGTGGCCAAGATGATCTCGTCCTACGTGGGCGAGAACAAGGAGTTCGAACGCCAGTTCCTCTCGGGCGAACTCGAAGTCGAATTCTGCCCGCAAGGCACGCTGGCCGAACGCATGCGCGCCGGCGGCGCCGGCATCCCCGGCTTCTATACCAAGACCGGCGTCGGCACGCAGATCGCCGAGGGCAAGGAAGTGAAAGTCTTCCGGGGCGAGGAATACATCCTCGAGGAAGGCATTTTCGCCGACCTGTCGCTGGTGAAGGCATGGAAGGCGGACGAAAGCGGCAACGTCGTGTTCCGCAAGACCGCGCGCAACTTCAACGTGCCTGCCGCCACCTGCGGCAAGATCTGCGTCGTCGAAGTGGAAGAGATCGTCCCCACCGGCTCGCTCGACCCGGATGGCATCCACCTGCCAGGCGTCTTTGTCCAGCGCCTGGTGCTGGGCGCGCCTTACGACAAGAAGATCGAATTCACGACTACCCGCGAAAGGGAGACCGCCTGATGAGCTGGACTCGTGACGAAATGGCCGCCCGCGCCGCAAAGGAGCTTCAGGACGGGTTCTACGTGAACCTCGGCATCGGCATCCCGACGCTGGTCGCCAACCATGTGCCCGGCGGCATGACGGTGACGCTCCAGTCGGAAAACGGCATGCTCGGCATCGGGCCTTTCCCGTATCCTGACGAAGTCGACGCCGACCTCATCAACGCCGGCAAGCAGACCGTCAGCGAACTGCCGCAGTCGGCCTATTTCGACAGTGCCACCAGCTTCGGCATGATCCGTGGCGGCCACATCGACCTGGCCGTGCTGGGCGCCATGGAGATCGCCGAGAACGGCGACATCGCCAACTGGATGATCCCCGGCAAGATGATCAAGGGCATGGGCGGCGCGATGGACCTCGTGGCCGGCGTGAAGAAGATCATCGTGGTCATGGAGCACAATGCCAAGAACGGCGATCCCAAGTTCATCCCGGCCTGCACCCTGCCGCTCACCGGCAAGAACGTGGTCGACATGATCGTCACCGACCTCGCGGTGTTCCAGCGCCCCGACCACCACAGCCCGTTCAAGCTGATCGAACTGGCTCCGGGCGTGACGGCGGAGGAAGTCGCCGCTAAGACCACGGCGCATTATGTGACCTAATGCCCGCGAAGGAGAGTTCCGATGGCTTACACCTTGATCACCGCCAATCGGAACTACTCCAGCTGGTCGCTCAGGCCATGGGTACTGATGAAGGCGCTCGGCATCGATTTTGCCGATCGGATCGAGCCCTTCACCGCCCCTGCCAACTACGACGCCTTCCGCAGCTTCTCGCCCACCGGGCAAGTCCCCGCCCTGATCGACGGTGAGCGCACGGTGTGGGATTCGCTGGGCATCACGCTCTATCTGGCCGACCGTCACCCCGGCGTGTGGCCCAGCGACGAAGCCGCCCGTGCCTTTGCACAATGCGCGGTCACCGAAATGCATGGCGGCTTCTCCGCCTTGCGCAACGACTGCACGATGAACGTCGGCACGCGCGTACGACCAAGGGCCATGCGGCCTGCGCTGGTACGCGACGTTGCGCGTCTGAGGGAGATCTTCAGCGAAGGCCTCTCCCGCTTCGGCGGTCCCTGGCTGGCGGGCGCAAAGTTCACCGCGATCGACGCCTTCTTCGCCCCTGTCGCCTACCGTATCCGCACGTACGGCCTGGATATCGGCACCTCTCAGGTCTGGGTCGATACCGTGCTGGACCATCCCGCCATGAAGCAGTGGGAAGCCGAGGCCTTGGCCGAAACCTGGCGCGAGGAAGGCCACGAGGCGGACCTTGCCGCGTGCGGCGACGTGATCGCCGACTACCGCACGCAGGGCTGATCCGATGCGGGTGCTGCTGACCGGCTCCTCGGGCTGGCCCGGCCGCCATCTGGCTCCGCTGCTGGCCTCTAGCGGGTACGAAGTCACCGGACTCGATGTCGCGCCGGGTCCCCATACCCGCGTGATCGGCTCGGTGGCGGACCGCAGCCTCGTGTTCCAGACGGTTGCCCATTACGGCATCGAGGCGGTCATCCACGCCGGCGCGCTGCACAAGCCCGATATCGTCCGTAATCCGCGGCAAGCCTTCATCGACACCAACGTCACCGGCACGCTCAACCTGCTGGAAGCGGCAGTCGAGGCCGGCCACGCGCGTTTCCTGTTCACCTCCACCACTTCGCTGATGGTGCGCGCCGATGTGCGGGCCGGGGCAGGCGACAAGGGGGCGTGGTGGATGGACGAGGCGTTTGGCCCGCTGGAGCCGCGTAACGTCTACGGCGCCACCAAGCTCGCCGCCGAGAACCTCTGCCGCGTTGTCTCGCGGGACAGCGGCATGGCGGCGGCGATCCTGCGCACCGGCCGGTTCTTCCCGGAAGACGATGATAGCCATGCGGTGCCATCCGGTCCCAATCTCAAGGCCAACGAACTGCTCCATCGCCGCCTGACCGTGGAAGACGCCGCGCTTGCCCATCTCGCCGCGCTGGAACGGATCGAGGGCTGCGAGACTTTCGTGCTCTCCGCCCCGCCGCCCTTCACGCGCGAGGACGCAGCGGAACTGGCCCGCGATGCCCGCAGCGCGATCCTGCGCCATTTCCCTGACGCGGACGAACTCTATAGCCGGCAAGGCTGGGTGCTTCCCGAGCGGATCGAGCGCATCTACGATCCGGCCAAGGCCGAGCGCTTGCTGGGCTGGCGCGCCCGGAGCGACTTCGCGGCCGTTATCGCCGCCCTTCGCCGCGGCGATCCGCTGCCCTGTACCCATGATCCCGAATGGATTTCACCCGTTCTCGGGCAAGCCATCTGATCACGCCGCCTTGCCCGCACCGGCAAGCGGGGGCAGTCTCCGCCCCGATTCACAAGGAGACTGCTCCCGATGACCGATATCGCCGCCATTCCCCTCACCCGCATCGACGGCAGCGCCGACACGCTCGCCAATCACGCAGGCAAAGTGCTGCTCGTGGTCAACGTCGCCTCCAAGTGCGGGCTGACGCCGCAGTACGAAGGCCTCGAAAAGCTCTACGAAGACTACAAGGCCAGGGGTTTCGAAGTGCTGGGCTTCCCGGCCAACGACTTCGGCGCCCAGGAACCCGGCAGCGACGAGGAGATCGTCGCGTTCTGCCAGCTCAACTACGGCGTCTCGTTCCCGCTCTTCACCAAGGCCGACGTCACCGGCGAAGCCAAGCAGCCGCTCTACGCCGCACTGACCGAAGCGATCCCCACCAAGCAGGGCGACGTCGAGGGCATGAAGGAGCGCTTCAAGGGGTACGGCATGACGCCCAATGACGATCCCGAAGTGCTGTGGAACTTCGAGAAGTTCCTCATCGCGCGCGATGGCGCGGTCATTGGCCGGTTCGCGCCGGGCACCGCCCCGCAGGATCCGCTGCTGGTCGGTGCGATCGAGGCCGAACTGGCGAAATGACGCGGCGGAGGGGTTTTCGCGCCACCGACAAGGCAGCGCGTCCCCCCCTCAATCGCCCACCAGCACGAAGGGCGCCCAGATGGCGGGATGGGCCGAACCGGCCAGCGTGCGATCGGCAATGATCCTGAGCTGGGCGCGGCGCAAGGCCTCGGCCCGCCCGGAACCGTGACGAACCGCCCCGCCGCCGGCCGCCTTTACCGTGTACAGCGTTATACGCCCGGCCACTTCATCGCGCACCGGCCAGTGTGACAACAGCATGGCGCGCGCTCCGGCCGCTATGAAAGCCCGGGCCAATCCCGAATAAGTCGGCGCATTTTCGCTCTCACCCGCGCTGGTATCGCAGGCGGAGAGGATCACCCAGTCCGCATCCAGCCGCAGACGCGCGATTTCCGAAGCCGTCAGCAAGCCGTCATCACCCGTATCGCCAGGGCCCGGCGGTGCCAGCACCAGTGCGGGTTCGACGAGATTGCGCTGCGCCCCGCCGACCAGACCATGCGTCGCAAAGGCCAGGACCCGCATCCGGTCCAGCGGCGCAGCCTTCACCGCCGCCTCGCTCGCCGCGTCACCGGTCAGCAGGAGGCTGTCGCGGCCAAAGCGCCGAGCCATCGCCGTCAACTCCCCCTGCGCGCCGGGAAGGTCGGGAAGCGCGGCCAGTTGCACCAGCCGCGGATTCGCCTCGGCGGTCATTCCCTGCGCCGCCTGCCCCGCCAACGCCGCCTTCCAGGCGCCCGAACGCAGGGCGCCGATACCCGCGAACCCGGTCGCGGCATCCCCGCCGCGCGATGGCCGCCCCGATCGCCGAACGGGAGGTGCCATACTGACGATCATCGAGACGGCATGGCGGCGCACGAACCAGGCGGTGCGTCGCAGCGCTTCAGGATCGTCATCGTCCCCGCGTGGCGGCGCGGTCACCAGGGCGTCGAACGGCAAGGCTGCGAGCGTCCCCGCCGCCAGTACCCGCACCTTGCGAACGCCCTTCAGCGCACGCTCCACCGGTGCCGGAAACAGCAGCGAATAGAGCGCATGGGCCGATTGCCGGTCGAACGGCGCCAGGCCGCCAGCCAGCATGCCATCGTCGATCGAGGCGCGTATCTTGCGCTGCAGGTCCAGCAGATGACGCGGGACGACCGGCACGCTGGCCTGTGTCACCCCGCGGCCGGTGACGGCCATCACCACCAGCCCTTGCGTGTCCTGTCCGTAAAGCACCATGCCCTCGCCGCGGCGCAGTCCAGCGCGTGCATCGGCCAGGCTGGTCGGCGCGAATCCGGTCAGCGCCGCATAACCGGGAACCAGCGCCGCCAGCCGTCCATCGCGCCGGCGCACGTCCTCCTGTGCGGCCTCGACCTCCCGCTGCAAGGCCGGAAGCCCCGCGCTTTCGCCAAGGCCAATCGCCCTGTCGCGATTGCGGGCCACTTCGCGCAGACGCGCCTTGGCCGCACGGTAATCGCCGAGTGCCTGGCCGACCGGACCGCCTGCCGCATCCGCACCGAGGGCACCGAGCGAGAGCATCGAGGCCTGCAAGTCGCCCATGGTCGCCATCTGCAAGGCATCGAAAGCGGTCCCGCCATCACCTGCCGCCAGTGCCACGCGCGCTTCCTCGACAAAGACAGCGGCCACATCCAGGCGCAGGCGCGAGACCTCAGCCTGGGGATTGGCCCGGTCCAGCAGGTGGTCGCGCAGCGGCGCCACCGCCCGGCGCACCTCGTCCAGCGCCTGCTGCGGCGCGCCCTGCAGGCCCATCAGTGCCGCGCGCCAGACCGCTGCCGTCACCCGGTCCGGGTTGCCCGGCTGCGCCCGCAGCGCATAGCCTGCAAGCGCATGGTCAAGCAGCGCCTGCGCCGGCCCCAGTTCGCCGCGTCCGGCAAGCGCCGTCGCCAGATTCACTTCGGCCCAGAGCACCTCGAGGTCGTCCGGCGACGATGCGTTGCGCCGCGCGAGGGCCAGCGCCTTGCGAAACAGCTCCAGGGCTCGCTCGCTCTCGCCATTACGCGCGGCGATGCGGCCGATCTGCCCAAAGGTATTGGCACCCGACATCGGCTGCGATTCGCGCGGAAGCGCCTCGAACATCGCGGCCGAGCGCTCGTAGAAAGGCAGCGCCTCGTCGGGATAGCCTCCATGCTCCAGCGCAAACGCCAAGGCGTTGAGAGAATAGGCGATGTCAGGATGATCGCGCGGCAGTGTCTTCACGCGCAAGTCCAGCGTCCGGCGCAGGATCGGAGTCGCCTGCCCGTAGAGGCCGCCATCATTGAGCGCGGCGCCAAGCTGGTTAAGCGCGGCGAGGGTCAGCCGATGCTCGCTGCCGAGATGGGCTTCGGCCCAGAGCGCCGCACCGCGCGCCGCCGTGACGGCCGATGCGGAATCGCCCGCCTGCATCTCGATGGAGGCAAGGGTAATTCCGGCGACCGTCGGCAATTCGACATTGTGACCGGTGCGCTGCGCGGCGGGGCTGGCAATGGCGATGGCCTGCTCGATCCGTGGCACCGCCTCCAGCACCCTGCCCCGGCGATAATCGACCAGCGCCGCGCCATAAAGCGCGGCGGCATATTCGCTACTCTCGGTGCCCGTCAGCCGGGCGCTGAGTTCCAGCGCGCGCTGCTTGTACCGTGCCGCCTCGTCGAGTTCGCCAAGGCTGGAATGAACCGAGCCGATATTGTTGACCACTTCCGCCCAGCGCGGCGTCATCGGCCCGCCCAGCGCAGCCAGCCCCTGGTCGACATGCTCGAAGCTGGCCAGCGCCTCTCGGTAACGGGACAGCCAGAACAGCGCTTCGCCCCGGTTGGCCTCGGCCAGCAGTTCCGCCGTGCGGTCCCGCCGCGGGTCCTTGCGGGCCCGTTCAAGCCCGGCATCGATGCGGGCGAGCGCGGAGGCCGGGTCACCCGAGGTATCGAGCGCGGCCAGCACCTGCAGATCCGCGTCGACCGCAGTGCGCGCCCGCACCGGGGTTCCCTGGAATGCCAGCATCGCTCCGAGTACCGGCGCCAGAACGCCTGTCCGCAACCGCACCATAATCGCCCCTCATGCCGCCGCCGAACCCCACCTTACAGGGTCGCCACCGGCCATGGCACTCGCTTCGCCTGAAGGCAGTTTTGTCCGTCCGAAGCAAGACCGCAAGAAGTTGATATTTCAGCCGCTTGCAAGGCAGAATGCGAAAGTCAGCAGGCGCCGGTCTCCACCGGGTGAGCAGGATCGGCGATCCACTCGCTCCACGATCCGGGATAGAGCCGCGCCCCCGAAAGCCCGGCATGGGCCATGGCGAGGGCATTGTGGCAGGCGGTGACGCCGGAACCGCAGGACAGCACCGCAGGCTTGCCGCCGAGCAGTCGCAAAAACGCCTCGGCCAGTTCGGCGGCCGGACGGAAGCGCCCGTCCGGCCCGAGATTGTCGCGGAAAAAGCGGTTGCGCGCGCCCGGGATATGCCCGGCGACGGGATCGATCGGGTTGGGATCGCCCCGGAACCGCAAAGGATCCCGGGCATCTATCACTTGCGCGGCGGCACCCTCGATATTGGCCAGGACCTCGGCCGCGCTCACCGGCGCGGCGACCAGAGGCGGCTGCGCTGCGAAATCGCCCGGCCGTACCGGCCCGGCCGGCCCCGTCTCGACAGGAAGTCCTGCCTCCGTCCAGGCCTGCTTGCCCCCATCAAGCACGGCAACGGCGTCATGCCCGACCCAGTTGAGCAGCCACCAGGCCCGCGCGGCCCAGGCACCGCCGCTGGAATCGCAGGCCACCACCTGCTGCCCCTGCTTCAGTCCCTGCCGGCGCAGCCAGGCGGCAAAGGCCACCGGCGAAGGCAAGGGATGACGCCCATTCGTGCCATCCGAAGGCGCCGCCAGATCATCATCCAGGTGGGCATAACGCGCGCCCGGCAGGTGCCCGGCAAGATAGACCTCCCGTCCCTTGTCGGGCATCCCCAGTTCGAATTCGCAATCGAGGATCAGGATCTCCCCGCCCGCCGCCAGAAGCGCGTGCAGTTCGGCAACCGAGATCAGCGTCCGATAGGTCATCGCCTCAGGATCCTTGCATCATCCGCGCGAACAGGAATTCCTCGTCGCGCTGCTCACCGACCATGAAGTGGATGTCGGCGACCTTGGCGAAACCATAGCGCGCATAGAATTTCTGCGCCCCCTCATTGCCGCTCCAGACCGAGAGTTGCACTTCGTCGGCCTCGTGGCTGCCTGCCACCTCCAGCGCCCAGTCCATCAACCGGGCGCCGATGCCCTGTCCGGTCGCATCGGGATCGGTGTAGAGCTGCTTGAGTTCGATCACCCGGCCGCCGCGCGCATGTTCGGGCCAACCGCAAGTCATCACCAGCTTGCAGAAGCCCAGCAACCGGCCGTCCGCCTCGGCCAGCATCACCCGCATATCCGGATCGGCGATCTCCTTGCCGATCTTGGCGTCGCTGTGCGATTCGGCGAGGAAATTGGCGAGATCCTCCGCCCCGTACATGTGCCCGAACTTGACGACAAAACTGCGGCGGCCAAGGTCGGCCAGGGCAGCGGAATCGGCGGGAACGGCGGGACGCAGGTTCATCACAGGTCTTTCGTCATGCAGATCGAGAAATCGTCGGAAACATAGTCGCCGAACGGCGGGCATTCGGCAAAGCCGTGGGCGCGGTAGAGGCCGTGCGCGGGATGGAACGGCTCCGGCCTGCCGGTTTCCAGGCTGACGCGGACATAACCGCGCGCCCGCGCTTCCTCGAGCAGGCGCAGCAGGATCGCCTTGCCCACCCCCTTGCCGCGATAGGCGGGCGCCGCCCGCATCGACTTCAACTCCCCGTGCCCTTCGCCCAGGTGCTTGATCGCCCCGCAGCCGGCGAGAGTTTCACCATCCCAGGCCGAGAAGAAGGTGACGTCGCTCTGGCGCAGCCGCTCCGCCGGCATCGCGTGGACGCTCTCCGGCGGCGACCACTGGTGCATCTCGTCCAGATGGAACTGGAGCAGTTCAAGCACGGCAGGGGCCGCGAGGTCATCCTCGACAATGGTGAGTGCGAGCGTCAACGGGCATCCCCTGCAAACTTGTCGGCCTTGCGGCGGCCCATGCGCATGCCCGCTTCGAGCCGCGCGCGCAACTGGGTGTAATAGGCCTCGAGAAACGCGCGCTCGTCGTTCCAGCCATCGTTGCGGTCGATCTTGTGGGCAATCGTCTGATAGACGCTTTCCAGCGCCTGCAGACGGTTCTCGCGCAGCACCCGTTCCAGCGCCTGAAGCTCGTATTCGCCATAGACCGCCAGCTCCGCCTCGCTGAAGCGATACTCGCGCGCCGGGGCAGTGCCAAAGTCCTGGTCCTCGCTCCGGGGCTCCACCTCCAGCGACAGCGCCGCTTCCAGCTTCCGGCGGGGCCGCTCCAGCACCCAGGACCCCGCGATCACGTCACCGGCGCGCAAGTTGTCGCGGTTGAACAGGGGAAACAGCAGGAAGATCGCGAACCAGCCGCAGGCCGTCAGCCAGCCGAGGCCGCTATCCGCGCCCGCCTGGAGGATGAAGACGACCGGCAGGAACAGTTCGACATCACGCAGCAGATTGCGCGCAATCACCATCTCTGCGGTCAGTCGGCCACCGTCGCGCGCGGCGATGCGAATCCCGGCCAGTCGCTTGCCGGGCGTGGCACCGCGCGGACCGAGCTCGAAGAACAGGAAATAGGCGTTGCGGAACAGAAAGATCGCGATGAGCCACACGATCATCAGGAACTGCAGGGCGTGGCCGGCGGCGGAATTTTCCTCCAGCCTGCGATCGAACGTGGTGACCCCGCCGGCGATGTAGATCAGCGCCCAGGTGGTTGCCACGATGAGCACGATCATGACGATGAAGTCGATCGCGACGGCGCCGAAGCGGGCGCCTCGGCTGGCCACGGTAACCGGCACCGAGATGCCTTCCGGAGTGACCAGCAGGCGATCGCGCGACGAACGGCGATGTCGGTTGGGCATCGCGCTCATGCCTTGCGCCCCCGTTTGCCGATGCGCGGGTGATTGCCGCGAAAGGCGAAGAAGTAGGCGCACCATAGCGCCAGCATGAAGCCGCCAATCGCCAGCCGTCCAAACGTGTGATCGACCAACTGGCGGGCAAAACCTTCCAGCAGCGCGGCGAGAATCAGCATCAGCACCACCCCGGTCATCACCGTCGCCGCGCGGCGTCCAGCCTCGGCAGCCGCAACCAGCACCGAGCGCCGTCCGGGAAATGCCATGGACCGGCCGATATGCAGCCCCGCGGCCCCCGCCAGCAGGATCGCGAAGAGTTCGGTGGTGCCGTGAATCGCCAGCCAGCCGGTGAAGTCGAGCAGCAGCCCCTTGCCGCTGTAGAGCCATAACATCGCCCCCAGCAGCGCGGTGTTCTGCACCAGCAGCAGGAGTGTCGGCACGCCCAGCGCAAAACCGAGCGCGAAGGAGAGGATGCAGACCTGGGCATTGTTGCTGAACAGGCTGGCGGCAAACACGCTCATGCCCGAGCGGCCGGATTGGCCGAACAGCGTGGCGTGCAGCGCCTCGCGCGTGGCGCCGGGGACGCGCGATCCCGCCATTTCCGGCGAGACCAGCGCCGAATACCACTCGGTATCGTGGGCGACGAGCAACCAGCCGACCAATGTCCCTGCGACCATGACCGCCAGCGCCACCAGCACGTCCACCCACATGGCCCGCACCGCCGCGCTCCAGCCCCCGCCCAGGAAGCCGCGCAGCCAGCCCCACAGCGAGGAACGCGGGCCGTAGACCACGAACCAGGCCCGCTGCACCAGTGCCTCGAGATAGGCCAGCGTAGCCGCGTCGAGCGAGGTTTCGCGGGCGATCGAAAGGCTGGAGGCCACCGTGCGGTAGAGCCCCGGCAAGGCCAGCAGATCCTCGTCGGAAAGGCTGCGCAGCCGCCCCTTTTCCATGCGCGTGACGATCGCCTCGAGCCGCTGCCAGTCGCCCTCGCGCTCGAGCCGGAACCGGTCGGAGCGCAAGGCGACGCTGGCGATGGCGCTGGCCTGCCCTGCGGCCATATCCGTCCCTGTCGACATCGCGTTCATCCGATCGCTCCCGAACGCTTGATCGCCAGATAGGCATCGATCAGCCGCGTACCGATCGCCGCATAGGGTGCCTCGATCACTTCAACGCCCATCTGCCGCAATTCGCGCAGGACCAGCGCCCGCTGGCGCAGCAGCAGATCCGCGGAAACCGCCATCGACAGCGCCTCCATGTCATCGGGTGCCGCCGACGAGATGCCTTCCAGTTCCTCGTCGGCGATCGCCACGAACAGCACCAGATGGCGCGAGACCAGGCGTCCGATCGATTCGATCATCAGCTGGGCGCTGGTGGGATCGGCAAATTCGGAAAAGACCACGATCAGCGAGCGGCGCTGCAGCCGCGCCGCCAAAGTCGCCAGCGCCAGCGTGAAGTTCGGTTCTTCCGAGCGGTATTCGAGCCCGGCGGCAGCCCGCTGCAGGCGGTGGAAATCGCGCGAGGCACCGATGAACGGCGTCGAGACTTCCGGATGCGCGGCAAACCCGAACAGGGCCACCCGGTCGCCGCCCTTGAGCGCGACATACCCTGTCGACAGTGCGGCCGAGACCGCCCGGTCGAGCCGTGGCACGCCGTCGACCGGCTCGCACATCGACTGCCCGCAGTCGAAGGCGAAGACGATCTGGTTGTTGCGTTCGACCTCGTATTCCTTGGCGTAGAGATGGACGTGGCGGGCCGAGGACTTCCAGTCGATCCGGCGGCGATCCATGCCCGGTTCGTATTCGGCGAGCGATTCGAACTGCGTGCCTTCGCCGCGAATCCGGCGGGCGAGGACGCCGAACTGCGCGTCCTTGAGAAAGACCTGCAATGCCGGCGAACGCACCGCCGCGACATTGGGCCAGACCCGCACTTCTTCATCGAGATCGCCCGCCAGTTGCCGCGCGCCGAGCCCCAGCGGTCCGGTCCAGCGCAGCCAGGTGCGGCTGACTTTGCCGGTGCCCCGGCGCGAGGGTCGAAACGGCAGATTTCCGCGCCATTGCGCGCCATCACGGCGGAGCGGAAACTGCCCGCGCCCGCCTTCGAGCAGACGCGGATCGCCGCCCAGCGCGACCTCGATGCACGATGCCCGCCCGCCGCGCAGCGCCGCTTCGACCGCGATGGCCGCCTCGGCGCCCACTTCCACATCGCCCGGCACGGTGACCCGGAACCGCTCCAGCCGCCCGGCGAGCAAGGCGTCACAGAACACCAGCACAAAGACCGCAAGACCGACCAGAGGCGCCGCGATCCACGCCTGCGGCCGGGCCGCGCCGATCACCAGCGCGACCGGCGCGGCCATCGCCAGCAATGCCGCCGCGCGGGCGGTGGGAACCAGGGGGGCGAAACGCAGGCTCATCGCGTCAGCGCGGCGCCTCGGTCTGCTCCACGAGGTAGGCGACCAGCGCTTCCACCTGCTTGCCCTCGATCTCGGCCGCCGGGCTCAGCAGCAGGCGGTGGCGCAGCACGCTGGGCGCCAGCGCCTTCACATCGTCGGGCACCACGTAGTCACGCCCGTCGAGCGCGGCGCGCGCACGGGCAGCGCCCGCCAGCAGCACCGCCGCGCGCGGCGAGGCGCCGCCGGCAAGATCGGGGCTCTCGCGGGTGGCGCGGACCAGTCGCACGATATAGTCGGCCACGCTTTGCGCCAGCGTCACCGCCGAGACCGCGCGGGTTGCCGCCTCCAGCAGCGCCCGGCTCGCCACCGGTACGATGCCGCAGTCCGCCGGGCTCGGCGCGCCGCGGTTCTCGCCGAAGCGGGTGACGATGCGCAGTTCCTCCTCGAGGCTGGGATAGGCGATGTCGAGCTTGAACAGGAAACGGTCGAGCTGGGCCTCGGGCAGCGGATAGACGCCCTGGCTCTCGATCGGGTTCTGGGTCGCCACCACCATGAACTGGTCGGGCAGCGGATGGGCGGTGCCATCCAGCGTCACCCGCCGCTCCTGCATCGCTTCGAGCAGCGCCGCCTGGGTCTTGGGCGGGGTGCGGTTGATCTCGTCCGCCAGCAGCAGGTCGCAGAAGATCGGACCGTGGGTCAGGGTGAACTGGCTGGTCTGGAAGTTGAACAGGTTGGAGCCCAGAATGTCGCCCGGCATGAGGTCCGGGGTGAACTGGATGCGCCCGAACTCAAGCCCGATCGCTGCCGCGAACGACTGCGCGAGGAAGGTCTTGGCGGTTCCCGGAGGGCCTTCGAGCAGGACATGGCCGCGCGCCATCAGCGCGATCAGCATGTGTTCCACCGCCGCGTGCTGGCCGACCACCGCCTTGGCGATCTGCTCGCGGATGTCCGCGGCCAGCGCGGCGACTTGCGCGAGGTCGAGGGTCTGGGCGTCGGTCATCGAATGAGCTTCCTTTCGAGCGCGTGGAGATCGCGCGCAGCCTTGACGAGTTCCTGCGAACGCCGCGCCAGCCTCAGGCGCGCGGCGATCCGTGAAAAGGGTTCGGCGCCGGGATCGCGCGCGGCAAGGGCGCGGTCGATGGCGGCATCGGCATCGGCGCCGTCGAGCGTGCGCGGCAGGCCGAGCGCGCGCACCAGCCGTTCGCGCGCGTGATCGGCATAGGGCCGGGAAATGAGATGGAGCCGCCCGGTCCGGCGCACCAGCCCTGCGGCATTGGCCACCAGCGCGCGCTTGCCGAAGGCGATCGCCCGCCCCGACACCGCCGGGGGACCGAAACGCAGGAACGCCCGCCAGCCGAGCACCAGCGCCGCCATCATCAGGCACAGCGTGGCCGCCAGGAACGGCGGGGTGAAGGCCAGTGTCAGCAGGTTCTGCGCGCGCCCGAAGCCGTTGAGGGTGAGATCGAAGGTGATGTCCTCGCCCGGCCTGACCGCGCTGGCCGCGACCAGTGCATCGATGAGCTGCGCCGAGCGGCGGTCCGCCATGCCCCAGTTGTCAACGAGGTCGGGCTCGAACACCACGACGAGCGGATAGAGGCCATCCTCGTCCTCGCCGGTTTCCAGCGTCACGCCCGCCGCCCTGGCCAGTTCGGGATAGTCGCCGCCATCGGCGATGAACCCGGCGAGGATCTGCCCTTGTTCGTCCTGCACCAGCGGCACGAGGTTTATGCCCCTGCCCCATTGCACCGCCTTGCGGCTGGGCAAGGCGCCATCGACCCCCAGCCCGTGCCAGGCCAGCGCCCCGGCGCGGCCCCGGGCGGGTGCGCGGCCCACCGTGACATCGTCCAGGAAACCGGGCCATTCGAGCGAACCGACGTCCTCGATGTTGACCCAGCCCTTCTGCGCGCCCTTCTTCTCCTGCTCGCGCGAGGCGGGGAAGGGCAGCCACTTGGGCGAGAGCACCAGCGTCGGGCCGATATAGCGGCGCTTGGCGACGATCTTGTCGATCGCCTTGCCGTCGGCAAAGGCGGGCGGCGTCAGCACCAGCAGCCCGGGCTTGTCGAGCGCGCCGACATTGCGGGTCTTGTGGACGGGATGGCCACGCTTTTCGAGATACTGCGCCATCGCCGCATAGCCGTTGAGGCCGCGCCCCTCGGCATGGGCCTGTCCGTCGTTGGTCTCGCTGAACCCGGTGCCGGTGCCGATCATCCACAGCAGCGCCATGAACAGCGCGGCGCCCAGCAGGACGATCGCCAGCACCGCCCACCGCGAGAACGGGTTGGCGCCGACTTCGACGGTATCGGGATGAAGGCCGCTGCCGTTCATGCCGCCAGCCGCACTTGCGCGAACGCGGCGTAGGCCTCGCGCGCGGCGGCCCAGTCCGGTGCGCCGAGATCGCGCAGGGCAAAGCGGCTGCGCTCCACCCGCTGGGCGATCACCGCAAAGGCGTGGCGTCCGGCTTCGGGCAGCGCCGCCAGCACGGAAATCTCGCGCGCGGTGCTGGCCGGGTGAATCCAGTCCGGACGGCTGGCGCGGATCTGCTGCACGCTGCGGCGCAGGAGAAGATGGGTGGCCTCGGCAAACCGGCCCTCGGCAGCCAGCCGGTCGGCATCCTCGATCAGGGCGGCGGCCTCGGCCCGGTCGGGCACCCATGCCGCCACGGCGTCATCCGCGTCCTTCGGCCGGCGATCGAGCAGCAGCGGCCCGAGCACGCGCCAGAGCACGAACAGCACCAGCACCGCGGCCAGCGCGATCAACACATACTGGAAGATCGGCCAGGACATGCCCAGCGCCCGCCCGATCGGCGCCAGCAGCCATTCGAGCCAGCGGCCGAGTTCGCGCAGCCATTCGGGCGTATGGGCCGGCGGCGTCCGGACTTGCGGCAAGGGCGCATACTGGATCTCGGACGCACCGCGCACGGCCGCCCAGTCCTCCGCCGCTCGTTGTGCTGCCCCCGCCACTCAAACCCTATCTGCTACCACCGCAGCGATGATTGGCACGGGGTGGACAGACAGGCAAGCCGGTGTCGATTAACGATCTGTCCGAACAGCGCTTTTCATGATTTCACGGGGGCCTTTCAGCCCCGCGCGCGGGCCTTTCAGCCGCGTGCGCGGGCCTGCCGGTAGGTGCCGAGCGGGCGCACGTACTTGCAGTGGAAGGCCAGTTCCTGCAGCGCCGAATCCACGCGCGGATCGCCCGGCGCGCCCTCGATGTCGGCATAGAACGTCGTCGCCGCGAAACTGGCGCCGATCTGGTAGCTTTCCAGCTTGGTCATGTTGACGCCGTTGGTCGCGAACCCGCCCAGCGCCTTGTAGAGCGCGGCGGCAATGTTCTTCACCTCGAAGATGAAGGTGGTCATCGCCTTCTCGCCCTTGAGCGCGAAGGGATCGAGCGGCTCGCGCGCCAGCACCACGAAGCGGGTGGTGTTGTTCGCCGCGTCCTCGACGTTTTCCTCGACGATCTGGAGGTCGTAGAGTTCGGCCGCCAGCCTGGGGGCGATGGCGCAGGCGCCGGTATCGCCCAGTTCGCGCACCAGCGCCGCCGCGCCGGCGGTATCGGCATAGGCCATCGGCACGATGCCCCGCTCGCGCAGGTAATGGCGCGACTGGCCGAGGCCCTGCGGATGGCTGTAGGCGGCCGAGAACGGACCGGTGCTGCCATCGGCATGGGGCAGCGCCATCAGCGCATGGTGGATCGCCATGAAATGCTCGCCCACGATCGACAGCCCGCTTTCGGGCAGCAGGAAGTGGATGTCGGCCACGCGCCCGTGCTGCGAGTTCTCGATCGGGATGATCGCCCGCTCGGCGCGCCCTTCCTTCACCGCGTCGAGCGCGTCCTCGAACGAGAAGCACGGCAGCGGCAGGGCATGGGAATCGTATTCCAGCGCGGCGCGGTGCGAATTGCATCCGGGCGCGCCCTGAAACGCCATCGCCCGGGCGGGATCTGCCGCGGCCGCGTCAGCCATGCGCGAAACGAGTTCGAGTGCGGGTTTGGGATAGGAGTTCATAGCGTCCGCGCGATTAGGCGGCATTGCCCGCGACCGCAATGGCTCTTGCGCTAACTTGCGGGCAACATTACGACCTCGAAGCCAAGAGGATCATCATAACAATACCCGGGGCAGACAGGACATGGACGATCGTTTCAATACAATTGCCGGGTGGACTCTGTTCGCCGGGGTCGTAGGTCTCGGTCTTTCGATTGCCAGTGGCATGTATTTTCGCGCCGACAAGCATGACCGTCCGGCGCAGATGGGCTA
The DNA here is from genome assembly GCF_026420865.1 of Novosphingobium clariflavum. Taxonomy (GTDB): domain Bacteria; phylum Pseudomonadota; class Alphaproteobacteria; order Sphingomonadales; family Sphingomonadaceae; genus Novosphingobium; species Novosphingobium clariflavum. Next base: position 198,785 of record NZ_JAPCWC010000007.1, read on the forward strand.
TGCGATCGAAGGCGTGGAACAGACCGCCGAGGGCGGCGCCGAGCCGCCGATCGCCACGCTGCTCGCCAGCGCCGACGTCGCCAAGGGCCAGGCCACGTTCGCCAAGTGCCAGTCGTGCCACACGGTCAACCAGGGCGGCGCCAACGGCATCGGCCCCAACCTCTACGGCGTCGTCGGCGAGGACGTGGGCAAGGGCGTGGGCGGCTTCGCCTTCTCCGACGCGCTCAAGGGCGTGGGCGGCAAGTGGGACTTCGACAAGCTGAACCAGTGGCTCAAGAGCCCGAAGGCGATGGCGCCCGGCACCAAGATGACGTTCGCGGGGCTTCCCAAGCCGGAAGACCGCGCCAACGTGATCGCCTATCTCAACGCCCAGGGCTCCAACCTGCCGCTGCCTGCTGCGGCTCCCGCTGCGGCTGCGGCTCCGGCGGCAGCACCGGTCGCCGATGCGTCCGCGGCCCCGGCCGGCGAAGCGAGCGCCGCGCCCGCCCGGTAACCTTTCCAGGATCCGGCTCCGGCCGGCAGAAAACGGTCCGCAGGCTTCACCGAGTCGCCTGTCGGGCCGTTTTCGTCATTCGGGGGGGGCGTGATTCGGGGGGGCGAGCCGGGAACCCGGCCCGCGCATCCCGGCAGGACGATGCAGGCGCTTACGCCTCCTCGCGCCCCTTGAAGCCCTTGGCGATCACGTACCACTCGGACGAATCCTTGCGGCTCGCCGGCGGCTTGGCATGCTTGACGCTGGAAAAGCGGCGCTTGAGCAGGTTCAGCAGTTCGGTATCGGTGCCGCCGGCAAAGACCTTGGCCACGAAAGTACCGCCCGGCGCCAGGGTCTGGATCGCGAAGTCGGCCGCCGTCTCGACCAGGCCCATCGTGCGCAAGTGGTCGGTCTGCTTGTGGCCCACGGTGTTCGCCGCCATGTCCGACAGCACGAGGTCGGGCGGGCCGTCGAGCGCGCCTTCGAGCGCGGCGGGCGCCTCGTCGGCCATGAAGTCCATCTCGAAGATCGTCACCCCCTCGATCGGGTCGGTGGGCAGCAGGTCGATGCCCACGATCTTCGCCTGCGGGCGCTTGAGGCGCAGCACCTGGCTCCAGCCGCCCGGCGCGATGCCGAGGTCGACCGCCCGCTCGACCCCCTTGAACAGGTCGAACTTCTCGTCGAGCTCGACCAGCTTGTAGGCGGCGCGGCTGCGATAGCCGTCGGCCTTGGCCTTCTTCACGTAAGGGTCGTTGAGCTGGCGGGTCAGCCAGCGCGCCGAACTGGTCGTGCGCTTCTTGGCGGTACGAAGCCGCTCCTTGGGATCGCGTCCGGATCGGCTCACGGCCGGGCCTCCAATGCTTGTGCGCCCGCGGTGGCGAGCATGGTCTTGTTCGATGAATGCGAAGCGATCAGGCTGCGCAGGATGCCTTCGCGAATGCCGCGGTCGGCAACGCCGAGGCGGGCGGCCGGCCAGAGATCGAGAATCGCCTCGAGGATAGCACATCCGGCCACCACGAGATCGGCCCTCTCCCGCCCGATGCAGTTGAGTTCGCGGCGCTCCTCGATCGACATCGAGGACAGCCTTGCGCTGATCCCGCGCATCGATTCGGCGGGCACGATCAGGCCGTCCACCATGCGGCGGTCGTACTGCGGCAGTTCGAGATGCAGGCTGGCCAGCGTCGTCACCGTGCCGCTGGTCCCCAGCAGGCGCAGCGGCCCGGTCTGCGCGGCGCTTTCGCGGGCCCCGGAAACGCGCTTGGAAAATGCGGCGAAGCTGTCCGCGACGATGCCGTGCATGTGGCGATAGCGCGCCAGCCGCTCTTCCAGCGTCGTCCCTTCCGGCGGGCAGCTCTCGGTGAGCGAGACCACGCCCCAGGGCACCGACTGCCAGTCGAGGATGCGCGGCACCGTGCCCGTGCTCTCGATCAGCACGAGTTCGGTGGACCCGCCGCCGATGTCGAAGATCATCGCCGGACCCAGCCCCGATTCGAGCAGGACATGGCAGCCCAGCACCGCCAGCCGCGCTTCCTCGCGGGCGCTGATGATGTCGAGCGCGATGCCGGTTTCCGCGCGCACGCGCTCGATGAACTCGGGCCCGTTGACCGCACGGCGGCAGGCCTCGGTCGCCACCGAGCGGGCGAGGTAGACGTTGCGCCGCATCAGCTTGTCCGCGCAGACGCGCAGCGCGCCGAGCGTGCGCTCCATCGCCGCATCGGAAAGTCGCCCGGACTGCGCCAGCCCCTCGCCCAGCCGGACGACGCGGCTGAACGCATCGATCACCGTGAAGTTCTCGCCCGAAGGACGGGCGATCAGCAGGCGGCAATTGTTGGTGCCAAGGTCGATCGCGGCATAGGACTGCCGCCCGGACGGACGCCCGGCGGGATTGGCCAGCAGCGAATCGCGGATCAGCGGCAGACCGCCGGTCCCGCGCACTTCGAGAATGCGCGATTCGGCGGCAGCCGGCTGGGCGGCCTCGGGAGCGCGCGCTTCGGCCGAGCGAGCCTGCGCGCCCTCGACCTTCTTGCCGGGTTTGCGCGACTTGCCCGATTTGCGGGCCGTACGCGACTTCGCCCGGCGCGGCGGTGCCGACGCCCGGTTTGCTGATTCTTCGCGCGGCGCTCCGCCTGCCGCGACGGCGCCGGCATCCTTTGCCTGCCCCTTCGCCTTGGCCGTGCCCGGGCCGGACGGGCGCGATTTGCCCCTCCTCGCCTTGCGCCGCCTGGTTGGGCGGCCTGGCACGTCGACTCTTGCTGCCGGCGGATCGTGCTCCGCCATATTTCAAAATCTCTTCAAAAAATCTGCCGCCATGCGTGGCGGATACCTGCGCCGATGCTAACGCCCAGACGAGAAAGGAGCAAGGGCGGTAAAAAAGGGTGTTGACCCGAATCACGACCGCTACTAGAGGGGCGCCTCCCGATGCCCCGTCGTCTAATGGTAAGTTTTCGGGCAATCCCCTAAAATCAAACACTTACGGCGCAAATGTTGTGCGAGTTGTGGCGTTTTTGCGTCAAACGTCGCACCGGCTATTTTGCCAATTTGGCGTCCCTGTCCTCCACAAATTGCACGACGCTTTTGCAGCCGATCCAAGCCCCGCGAAATGCCAGAGCGCCTTTCGTGAGCATGTTCTCGCGCGAGTCCGCCTGATCCACCGGCACAGCCCAGCTGCCATCAGACAACTGGACAGGCACTCGCGCCGGCAGCGCCCCCGGTGATTCGACGCGACGCGGACAAGCCTCAAGAACAGCAGGATCGGTCGCGGCCGAGTTTATCGGAGGATTAATCCCACAACCCACTATTCCACACGTCATCAGCAGCAGAGCCGCCATGCTTGCTAGCTTCATCGACTCGAACCTCCATCTTGTTTTGACGCGCAGCCTCTTCGCGATCGCGGTGCGCCTTCGCGGCAGACGCATTACGCTCCGCTGCAATTTGCCTTGCTTGGAATTCGGCGCCGGCCTTCGCCTGAGCGGCTTCAATCGCCCGCCGGTCATCGGCAGCGTCCCACAGTTGGAAAACGCCCCACAGAGCCGCACAGGCGACCAGGACGGCAAGAACGATCGAAACTGGCGCCAAATACTTCGCTCGGCTCTCTCCTACGCCCAGACGAACGAGCAGCGTAATCAATGCCCCCATTACGGCGTCTCCAAGTTGTCGAGGCGGTCCCGAATATCGTTAATCGACGTGTTGATGCCGTCCACGTCCAGGCCGATGGTAAGATCCATAACCGCCTGCGTCTGCTCGGCCACCTTGGCCGTTTCCGCGGCGAGCTTCTGCGCCGCCGCGTAGACAATTTGCTGGCTATTCCGCGCCGCTTGCGACGCTGTTAAAGCGATTCGTGGCATTGATCTTCCCTCACCGCGTTAAGCGGCGGTCAGGTACTGGTCATTCACCCAGCCCTGCCTGCCCTGGTACATGATCCGTACCCATTCGCCGGTGTCCTGAAGCACGGTGACCGGCGCGCCGCGAGCCAGCAGGCCCAGCTTGTCCGACGAGGCACTCGCGCGGCTGCGGACATTGAGGCCGGACCGGGCATTGACGACGCGGACGTCGGCCCGCGCGATCGGCATCGGCTGCTTGGCCGCCACGGGAACGGCGCTGGCGTAGAGCGCCGCCTCGTCCGCCCGGCGGCTCTTGAGGCCTTCCAGCGGCTTGCCGTCGTTGTAGATCCAGCGCGCGAACTGGTCGGCCGCATCTTCGAAGCGCCCCGCCACGTGCATCCGGGTGAGCGTGGCGGAAGCGATGGCCCCGGTGTTGTAGTGGAAGGACACCAGCGCATCGAACTGCGCCTGCGTGGTCGGCGCCGATCCGATGGCCCTGGCCACCTCGTTGACGAAACGCGCGATATCGCGGTCGAACCGGGCATCGCACTGCGCCTGCGTCCAGATCGTGCCCTTGGCGATGTCCGGCCCGGTGGAGCCCCAACCGATGGTCCAGGGCTTGCCGTCCTTGCTGCCGGGATCGGGATAGGCATCGAAGCGGCCATCGGCGCGCTTCTTGCCGCAGCCTTCCCATTTGTGGATCAGCGCGGCACCTGCGGGGCTGAGCGTGCGGGCGTCAGTCATGACGGGTTTCCTTTCGGTGGGAGAAGTAATCGAGCGGATGGGTGGCCGGGCAGCGCGCCTGCGGGTCGATGTCGACGATGCGGCGGTGCAGGCGGGACGCGCGCCAGTAGGCAAAGCCCGAGATGCCAGCGAACAGCATCACCAGAGCAATGAGCCCCCCGGTCACGGCGCTTCGTCCGCCAGGGGAGCCTCTGCCATGCCCATCCGCTTGCGCACCAGCGTTTGCAGGGCGTCGAGGAAGAAGGCGAAGCCCAGCGCGCCCAGCACCATGGAGAGCAGCACCACGCCCTCCACCGGCCATTCGCGCAGCCGGCCGATCAGGACCGAGATCAGCGCGAAGGCCGGCAGCGCCGCGAATTCCGAGATCATGAGCCACCGGCGCTTGCGCTCCCACAGGACCAGCGCGGCGCCGTCGTCCGGCGGCGTGCTGGCGACCCCGAAGAGCAGCCAGGCGATGCGCGCGCCGCACATCGCCGCCGCGCCGAACAGCGACAGCAGGAACAGGAGCAGGTCTTCCAGCTTCATTCCGCCACCTCGCCGCCCTCAAGGTCACTGGGCGCGGCGTCGGCAGGGGTATCGACCGCGTAGCCAAGATCGGCGGCAAGCTGGCCGGGCGTGATGCCCAACGCCGTCGCCACGCTTTCATCGCAGCCGAGGCGTTCGGCGACGAACGGCAGCAGGGTGTGATAGTCCTCCACCAGCACGCGCGCCTCGGCGACCACGGCCAGGAGCGCCGCCGTTTCGCCGGGCCCCGCGTCCCAGCTGCGGACGACTTCCCCGACCGCCAGCCTGTCCCGGAATTGCAGGCTTCCTTCGGGCAACAGCACCACGTCGAACCCGTTTTCACTTACGGCCATTGGCTGGCTCCTTGCGATCTCTGGAAAATGGAAGGGGCCATCAGCCGACCCCGATGACTTGCATGCGCGCGTTGAGCGCGCCGACGGGGGTGAAGGTGATCGTGACCCGGTTGGTGTCGGCGTCGTAGCTGATCGACCGCGCGGCGACATTGGCCGCGTTGAGCGTGCCGCTGACATCGGTCAGGCGGTAGTACGAGCTGCCGACCGCCACGTAATCGACACCGGCCGTGCCGGCGGGCAGCGAATAGGTGACGTCGCCCGAGATCGTGATGTCTGCCCGCTTGGAATAGTCCGATTGCCGCGTGGCCAGCCAGGTGCAGCGAAGGACGCGGCTCGGCTTGAAGATGACGGCCAGCGTTTCGTCCGCCGCGATCACGGTGGATTCGCTCCCCGAGATGCCCGCTGCGCCTTCGGCATAGGCGCCCCCTTCGAGGTCCATCTGGTAGGTCTTGCCGGACAGGACGAGCGTCGGCGGCTCGGCCGCCTTCACGCCGTCCAGCAGGTTGTTTCGGATGCGGCGCTGGGCGGCGGTCAGCTTGGTGTAGTTGAACGGCGCGGTGATCGCGGCGCCGCGCTTCCACATGTGGACGCCTTCGACCTCGGCAATATCGAGGTTCGGAGCGGCGTCGTTGAACAGGAAGACGTTCTTCGCGTCCGGCGCATCGGCGCAGACACCCTCGATCGTGAGGTCGCGCACCCTGAGGTAACCCGCCAGCGAGCCCACGGTGGTTATGAACTGGCCGCCGATGTTGGCGAAGCGGCCGCCCCGGATCTGGATGTTCTTGCCGCCCAGCGCAAAGGCGCGCGGGTGATAGCTGGAACTGACACGAAGATCCTTCATGTCGATGTTCATGGCATCGAGCCCGATGGCGTAATCGTCGAACGTCACGCCCGCGCGGATGCCGCCGCCGCAACCGCGGATCTTGGGCGCCATCAGCACGATGTCCTCGACCGTGTTGGTCAGCACTTCGCCGCTGGGGGTGGTGAGCGAGCCCGCGCGGCCGTTGCAGTGGATCGCGCCCTGGGAGATGCCCGCGCGCGACACCGCGTTCTTGATGGTGCCGCCGATCACGCCGCAATTGCGCACGCCAAAGGTGCCGTAGGAGCTTTCGGACGAGAAGTAGATGCCCGCGCACTCGGTCTCGTCGATGTCCGGCTGCATGAACCAGACGTCGCGGCCGCCCACCACGGTCATGCCGCGCTGATTGCCCTGGCGAATGCGGGCGCCGTAGACGCGGATATTCTCGCACAGTTCGCTGCCGCCATAGGTGACGACCGCAAAGCCATCGTCCCCGGGGCGGATGGCGGTGTGGCCGTAGACCGATCCGTCGCGCGTGCCGTTGGTGCAGTGGAAGGCGTCGGCCTTGGTGTCCATCACCAGCGTGCCGCGCGATTCGAAGCGCTGCACGTTGTCGAGCGCGATCCCGGCATTGGCGCCGCTGTCGATGATGATGTTTTCCAGCAGCAGGTCGGTGGCGTCGCGGGCAAGCACGCCGATGGCGTCATAGGCCGAGGTGCGCGCGGTGACGCCCAGCGACGACTTGCGCAGGTTGCGCAGGATCGGCCGCGCCCCGGTCAGCTGGATGCGGGAACGGGTCGGATCGAGTGCCTGGAAGTTGCAGCCCTGACCGTCGAACTCGACCCCGTCGAGCGCCAGCATGTCACCGTGCTTGTAGATCGCATGCGGCTCGGCCACGAGGTTCAGCATGTCCTCGCTGGCGATGGTCAGCGCGTTCATCAGCGCGGTCTGTTGGTCGGCCGTGCTGGCGTAGTTCACGCCCATCTGCTTCAAGGTGTAGCGCCTGCGCGGGATGGCATCCTGCACGCTGCTGCCACCCGGCAGGCCGATCAGCATGGCGCCGCGCATTCCGTCAGTCGCAGCTAGGTCTTGACGAAGCGCCCCGTCGGCGCCCGTCCCCTCCGAAGGAGTTAACGCACCGCCAACGCCACCGGCGTAGAACTTGCCCGCGAACGGCTCGCGATCAAAGCGGCGGAGCCTCCCTTCCCGGAATTCGAGAAGGTCGCCATCGATCATGGCCGACAGATCGCCGAAATCCACCACATCGACGCCCGGCGGGAACGAGGGGCGCCGCGACAGCTCACGATTCTGTTCCTGGGCATGCAGCGCAAGCCGGTCCGCCATGCGCTCTACATCGCGCGATGGCAGCGGCTCATGGGGAGGCAAAACCTGTGGCTGCACCGCAGGCGTCTTGCGATAGATGCGCCACTTGTCTTCATCAGGCCAATCACCAAGCGCCTGGATGGTTCCACTGGCGCTCGGTCCGTCGCCGGCGATTATGTAATCGCGATCTTGAGCGAGCCGGATGCCAGCTTCCGCGCCGGGCAACCAGTGCTCAACGACCAAATCCCCCGCATCCAGAAAGTAAACGTCCGAAAGGGCCTCTACAGCCCGCGCAGAGGCTGGGCTGTAGACCTTTTCTGTGACTTCGCTTTCAACTGCCATCGCCGCCTCGCGCATCGCGGCCACGATTCATCGGGCCGCAGGCGGACAGGGAGTGGAGCCAGCGTCGAAGTCGGGTTAGTCCAACTGGCGAATTTGGTCAATCAATAGGGCGCAGGCTCCGCTGTCGCGGATTGCTGACCTAGCGTATTTGACCAATCCGGCGCACGCATATCGCCAAGACCACCGCCAGGAGGCGCGAAATATTGGGTGCCGCGGTCCTCAGCCGATTGGTCAAGCCGGCGATAATGGGCCTCCACGTCGTCGCCGTAGGCCCATTGCGTCACCATGTCGCCAAACGAGCGCTCAAGCACGAGCCGGGCATACCAGAGCGAGATCCCCGGCGTCTCCGAAAGAAGCAGGCGCGCAGCGTCCTTCTTCCATTGGGTCTTGGTTTCCGGATCATCGTCAAGCGCCGCCGTAGTATTGCGCACCAGCGAACCTACCGTGTTATCGAGCGTTTGTGCGCCAGGCCCTGCAAGACTTCGCGCAATGCCACCGCCAAACCGATCCTGCATCGAATAGAGGAAGTCGCCAACGATGCCGAGGCCGCCACCCTGGGCGAGCGCCGCCCCCCAAAACTTGAGCGTGTTCATAGGCATCGGATCGCGCCCTTTGGCCACCTCTTTCGCCTGCACGGATAATGCTCCGCCCACGGTTGTCATAGCCAACAGCGGCATACCAAAGCGCCATGCCGCCGCAGCCGCGAGCCCTCCGATACCGCCGCCGCCCTCGTCCAGCATCCGACGACCATGCATGTTGAGCATAGTCAGCGGAAAGCCTTTGAAGAGGAACCCGGAGCGGACGATTTCACCGATCCACGTCCCCTTGCGCATACCGGAATTGATCGCGGCGCGCGTGCGCAGATCAGGGACCGGCACGGCATAATCTGCCTCGGTAACGATCATCCGCATGAGATTGTCGGCAAGATCCTGTTCGCCGGCATTCGCTACTGTTTCGGGGTAAAGCCAGTCGGTCCCCTTGTAGCTTTCCGGCTGCATTCCGCGCAGCCGTTCCCAATGCGTCTCGCCAATCCCGTAGCGCTGGAGCATCCGGCGAAAGCCGTTATCCAGATTGTCGAAACTGCGCTCTCGCATGTGGGTCAGATGGGAAACGAGTTCCATGCCGAATGCCTGCCGAGCGATATCGGTATGGGCAGACAGGCCCGAAACGCGCAGCACACCACTGGACAGCCTGCGCATGCCCTCATGCGCGATCTCTTCCCCCGTCGTACGCCACATCGCCGCATGGCCTTCTGCCCATTGGTCAGCCATGAGCACGTGCCGCGCGGCCTGCGCCCGGTCGGCGGCGTTCGCAGGGTTGAGCATCGAGACGTATCGAGCCATGACCTTCGTTGCGGGTATCTTGTTGAACCGCGAGGTATGGAACATCGTGCCATAATCTCCGCCGATCGCCAGCGTCGCACCGCCCAGCTTGGCGGCGACTTGCTGCGCACGGAAGATCGAGAAGCCCAGGGCAAGCCGCCTACGCACCGGTCGGTTATTGGCCCCGGTGTATTCATCGAACAGCTTCTGCATTGTATCCATGCCCGCAGAGGCTTCGTCGGACGCACGCTTGCCAGCCTTGCCAGGCAGCAACTTCTGCTCTGTGCTCTTCTTGAGCCAATCCTTCTGCCAGAGCAGCGTTGCCGAAGGGTTCGGCCCCATACGCTCCATCGCCGCGATATCGCGCGACATGCCCTCGACGTGGCTGAGCATGGCATCGAACGGCGTTCCGCCACCGCCGAACCGCTGCGCATAAGCCGTCCAAGCCTCGGGGCCATCGAAGTGCAGAAATCGAGGATCGGCACGGCGATTCGCCATCGCGCCCTTGCCCACGGCGCCGGGATTGTTCCGGCTCCAGCCATCGGTTGCGATCGCCTCCCACGTATCGCGCAGAACGGTTTCCAGCTTCGCATCCGTGAACAATTCGCCCGTGTCACGATCGACCATCCGGGAACGGTCCAACAAGCCATGCCCTTCCGGACCGCCATGCAACAGGAAGTCGCGCCAAGCGTCGAACCCGCCATCACGGATCGCCCACATGTCATGCGTCTGTGGCAGGTTCCAACTGTCCAGCTTGGCAATTCGGCCGCCCGCAGCATTGAAGCGGCTGCGCAGCCACTCCGATGTTTGCCGCCATGCGTCGGCCAGCTCGCGCGCGTTGAGGTTTCCCGTGTCGCGTCCGAATACCTCGGCCAGCGTGTCCGCCAGTTCCTCGGGCGCGCGCACCCTACCGGCAAGATTCCGGCGATGCTTGGCAAGAAGGCCATCCATCATGCCCAGCGCCTGCTGACGGATCGCGCGGCGATGGTTATCCATATCGACGATCTTGTCTTCGGCCACTCGGCGCGAAAGCGGCCCGTCGCCGCTCTGCCTGCGAACGTCGGCAAGCCACTCGCCCTGCTTGTTGGCCTGCAAGAGTACCTGCCGCTTGCGCTCCATGGCCTCGCCCTCGGCCCATTGCAGAGCCTTTTCGGTCGCCATGGATTCGGCCGCTGCGCGCCCATACCGGCCTTCATACTGCCGCACGAGATCCTCGTAGACGGGCCTCAGCTGCTCAAAGCGGGCATCGCTGATAGCGCCGCGCGCATGGAGGTCGGTAAGGCAAGTTCCAAGCGCCATTACAAGCAATCCCTGATATTCTTGAGTTCGTTGGCCTCGGCGTCGATTTCGCCAAGGATATCGTCGAGCGTGCGCTCTCCCTCCGCCTCATCCAGCTTGAAGGTCGGTTGGTCTGCGGCATCGAACAGACCCAGCCCCATCGTGCCGTCCTGCGCCTGGCCGGTGACGTTCTCGCCGCGCATAGGAGCATCGGCGCGCAGCTGCGTTTCTTGCGCTTGCCGGGCAACCTCCGCGCGCGCGTCATGCACAAGGCTGTCAGCCTGTGCTCGCGTCGCCGCGCCATCGGGATCGAGATAGGGCGCCCGATCTTCGGGCGACAGATCGACTAGCTGTTCGCCTGCCGGTCGCGCGTCTTCTGGAAGAAGTTTGCCACGAACGCCGCCTTGTTCCGTACTTCCGGCGAAAGGCTCTGATCCTCGGCCATGCGGCGCTGCTGCGAAATCTTCGCTTCCAACGTCGGATCGAGGCTCGGGGTTGGCGTCATAGTCGAACCAGTCATAGTCCATATCCTGACTGTGTGCAAAGGCATTGGCCTGCACGTCCTCGGCCATCATGTTGACCGCTCGCATCATGCGCTCGGGCATGGGAAGGGACGCATCGGTGAACGAAAGGTTGTGCAGCACATCACCTATCGCGTCGGGGTCCATCGCCGCTTCGTCGAAGCCAAGCTCCACCAGATGGGCACGTGCCTCGTCGCGTTCTCGGGTAAGGCGCGCGATAGCCTCGGGGGTTCGTTCGAACCCGAAAGCATCATGAGTCGAAATCGTCCATGGGTTCGGTTCACCCTCGAAATCAGAGCGCGGTGCCGGCGCCTCTCCCATGGGATAAGCCGGTTCGCCGCCGTTGATCCGATTGTCGAGGTATTCCAGCACCTCACGAGTCGTCGGGCGCTCGCTGTCCCGTCCGCGCAGATAACCAGCTTCCCAAAGGCTTTCACCTACAGCATCGATCGAGCGCCCCTCATGCCGCAGCAGGCGACCGTTGCGCCTGGTCATACGCTGCCAGTCGCGCTTGCCGCCTGCCTCGCGCCTACGCTTCACATTCTTGATCGCCGCCGAGTGCAACTCGCGCCGCTCACGTTCGGAAATGCCGCGCAGGCCCAGGGCGTGGCCTTCATCATCGCGAATGCCGCCGTTGCGCGCAACGAAGTCGAGCACGTCCTCAGGGCCATCGGGCGCGCGCGGCTTGCGCATGTAATTGCCCGACTTCCGGTTGACCGTAATGCGCCCTTCCCGGATCATTTCCCCGAGACCGGCCCGCAAGTCATCCTCTGAAACGCCCAGATCGCGCGCCAACGGTTCAAGCCTGTTAAGGCTCTGGCGACCGGCAACCACCTCGCGCAGCTGCGGCAAGATCGAAAGCACCTCAGGCCGCGGCGCATCGGGTGCCGCCGCATGCGGCTCAGTCGGTGCCGCACCGTCAAGCACGTCCGACAGGTCCGTGCGCTCGGCCGGCACGGCAGCAACATCGAGGGCGTCAGCAAGAGGATCGCTCTCACCCATGCGGGCGCGGCGCTGCTCCTCCGCAAGATTGGCCGCGCGGCCCATAGCTTCGTCCAGGGCGGATTGAATGCGGCCAGCTTCCCCAGCATCGCCACCGATATCCCCGCGAACACGCAAGCCGGCACTGTCCGGTGTGGTTCCCATCTTCCGGTGCGCCCAAGCGATAACCTCGCCCGCGCTCATGTCCTTCAGGAAGGGATTGGCCTTGATCGCAGCGGGCTCCAACACGCGGCTTGCTGCCGTGACCGGATCCGCATCGAGCAGCTTGCGCGCACCGTCCGGCCCCGCGAAATGCGCAAGGTAGAGGTTGCCCTCATTGGTAGCATGGCCAGCTTGAGCCAGCAGCGCAGCATTGTGGTCCGTCAGGTCCCCCATAAGGGTTTCCTGCAAGTTTGCGCTGCCCTTCTTCGCCACAATCTCGGCGTCGGTCAGCCCACCAGAGCCGTAGCGTTTCTTGTAATAATGCAGCCAAGTGCCATTGGTGAACTGATAGCGCCCTCGCGCACTCGATCGCGGATTGGCTGCGGCATCGTCGCCGTTCGATTCGGCCCCCCGCACCTTCTGCATGAACCGCGATCGCGCATCACCCGACGCGACTTCTCGGCCTGCCGTTCGCAGCGTCGCGGCAATGGCAGTTCGGCTTGTCGCCATCGGGTTCGCATTCAGTGCCGCCCGGAACGCTTCGGACATGAGCGCATCGTGCATGTCGGCGCCGGCGCCGTTGGCAATGAAGGGGTTCGCAGCATCGTCCTGCGCATCCCGCCGCAGTGCGACCAGGGCGGAGCGTTCGAGTTCCGAGATATTGGCATCGCCAATAACCGCCTCAGCCACATCGGACAGAAGCATGGGATCATCCAGCGGATCGGCTTTGCGTAGCAAATGCGCGTCCCAGCGGTCGCGCAAGGGTTCAGGCAAGGCGGCGCGGTGAGCGGTCACGGTGTCCACGAACCGGCTCTTGAGCACCGGGGCGACCTCGATACCGCCACGGATAACTCCGCCAAACAGGGCAGCACCGGTAATGTTGTAGCCCATTTGCTCGCCGGTCAGGCCCTTGCGACCCTGTGCCTTGCGCTCGATATTGATAAGGGGTTGTTGCGCCGCCTCGATCACGCCGTTTGCAAGCGCTTCGGTGGCGACCCTCATCACCGCCGTCTTGCCCACACCGCCTACCGGCATCGTGGCAAGGTTGATCGGATCAGTCATCGCGCCGGCAAAGCCGCCCGCCAAGCGTGGCACCCACCCGGCCCTCCCGGCGGTCTGCTCTGTGCGCTCCGCTCGTTCTTGGAATTGCGCGCGCCATTTGGTTTCAAAGTCCGCCTGCGTCGCAGGAAGATCCCCAAGAGCCCCCGGATTACGACGGCGCGCCTCCTGCACCAGCGACCATACCCCCGCATAGTTGACCTGCGCGCCGGAACGGACCGGCAGAATGTACTGCGACCCGTCGAGCCCCATATCATCCAGCGCGGAAATCACGGGTGCATAGGCTTCAACCTGCGCGTCCTGGATGCGTCCCATCTGGTCATCCCGCGCCGCCGTGAAATTGGCGCCCAGCCCTTCCAGAAAGGTCGGGTCAGGTGGTGGCGGCGCTTCTGCCGGCGCAACGCGCCCCATGCTGCGCGCAGTGTTGTCGATCGGCGCGGGCATCAATTTCCTCCGGGCGGGGTGCGGTTGAAGATCACGCGGTAAGTCTGGCCGTCATCGCGGCGCAGGGCGCGCCCCCGCCCATCTTCAAGACGGTATTGGACATGGCCGTCATCGGCCACTTTCTCGACGACAAGGCGATAGTTCGCCAGAATGTCCGCCTTGCTCGCCGCGGAGCCATCGGCGTAGATCGCGCGCGGGAAATTGAGCCGGGAAAACGTGCGGTCGAATTCCGCCCCGTTCCATCCTGAAGGCAGTTCGACCATGCGCCCCCGCACAGATGCAAGGCCGCCTTGCTTCGACCCATCGCGGCGAAGTGTCTGGCCGAACACGATGCGGATCGCGTCGCGGAATTCGCCTTCGTTCCATGCGGACCGGTCGCCATTGTCGGCCTTGCTACCGACATAGAGGTCCAGGGCGGTGTTGAGAATCTTGTCGTAATCGCCGCCCATCGCGTTGATAACGCCTTGGCCGAGGAACCGATTGAACGCATCGCGCGCCATGTCCGGTTTCGGCTTGTCGCCGTCCAGCGGCATGAAGGCTTCGGGCCGATCACGGCGGATCGCCCCACCGCGCAGCGCCGTCTGCGCGTTCTTCGCAGGAAGACTGGCAAGCACGCCGATGGTTCCGCCCACCCGCGAGGCAACCCGCATCCGCTCGCTCAGGGGCATTCCGTGCAGCTGCTGGACTGCAACCTGTCTCTCACCGTCGTTACCCTTCCAAAGCGTCGATACCGCCTGAGCGCCCTTGTCGGCGCGATCATCTAGTTCGCGGTTCAACGCATCAAGCGTCCGCAGGTCGTTATCGGTCGCCTTGCCAGCGCTGCGCTTGGTTTCCAGCGCGCTCGCCTGCCCTTCCAGTTCACGGGTCTGCAAACCGCGCGCATAGGCGGATCGCGTCGAACGGTCGCCAGCGGTGGCGAACTTGATAAGCCGCGCCTGGTCAACACCTGCCGCCTTGCCGACATCGAGCGCCCGCTCGATGTCGGCCTGCGGAACAGTCTCACCGGACTGGATGCGCGCATCGATGGCGTCCATTGCATCGACGGCCGACTGGCGCGCCTCGTTGGCGGTAGCCTCGGCCTGCCTCGCCACAACGTCACGGCCAGCGCCGATCCGCGAAAGCCAGCGGGACTTGCCATCGGCACCGCCGATCCACTGGTCAAACTGCCCGCTCTTGACTGCCTGTTCCACCGCGTCGAAGTGGCCTCCGGCAAGCGTCCCCTCAAACATCGCCGGGACCAGTTTCTGCCGAACCTGATCGCGCATGACCTGTTTGACGCTACCGTCCACCAGTTGCATGTCGATCGCGCCGTCAAAGTCCTTCAGCATCGCCTCAAGGTTTTCGACCGTGGGTTCCGAATAGAGCGCGCCCGACTGCATATCGAGCGACTTTTGGAACTGATCGCCCAGCTGCTGCACGCGCTGCTGGCGCTCATAGTCGCGCCCCTGCTGGATACCACGGCCCAGCCACCGCGCCCCGATCGACGCAAAATGCTGCTGGACTTCGGGATCGTTACCCAGCGTCGCCTGAAAGTCGGTCCAGTTCTGGCGATAGATTTCCTCCGCCTTCGTCGCATACTCCGGGGCGCCTGCCGGCATCGTGTCCCGCAATTCCTGCAACTGCTGGGTAGTGCGCAATTCCACATCGGCCATGCGGCCCATGCCATCCGCCACCGTAGCCGCACGATTCCGCTGCTGATCGAGCAGAGCAATACGGTGCTGGCTCTGCGCGATCCTCTCTTCGGTCTCTGCATTAGACTGGCTCACATTTGCCAGCGCCCCGCCCAGCTGCGCGATGCCAGAGGTAATGGCCTCGCCAACGCCGGGCTGGCGCTGGACCATCTTGCGGACGACGCTTCCCGGCAACTGTGCACGATAACCTAGCGACGCCATCAGCCTGCCGCCCCCAGCGTCGAACTGCGCTCGGCACGCGCCTGCGCCATGACCTTGCCCTGATTTTGCAAGCCCGATGCACCCTGGACCGTGCTGGCTACCGCGTTAAAGATGCCCCCGAGGATCGCGTTCTTGGCCCCCTTTCTCTTCTGCGCGGCGCTTGCGTAATAGTTATTGGCCTCGCCTGCAGCTTTTTCGCGGATGCGGTCGATATCCAGTTCCGCGGAACGGGCACTGTCCGCAAGCACCGTGCTCACCGATCCACCGAACAACAGGCCTGAACTCGCCATCTGTGCGGCAGCGCCGCCCTGCTGAAAGCGTGCTTCGCGCAGTGTATCCATGGCTTCCTGCTCACCGGATTTCAGGGAGAGCCTACCGTTCTCCGCGTCCTGCTTAGCCTCGGCACGCAGATTCCCGGCCTGCTGTATCCCACCCATGATCGAACTTGCCGCAGTCATCGCGATCGCCGCGATTGGCAGAGCCGCGCCCATCAGTTCGTCCCTTTCTTGATGAAAATCACCATATCGCTGCCATCCGGCATCGCACCAGCAAGCCGCGTCTCTTCCTGCAATCCGATCAGCCGCACCCACCCGCAGGCAGCGCGATTGTCAGCGGAAGCCTGCGCCTCGATGCGACGTTCGCGAAGCCGTGAAACGAAGTTTCGCGTGCAGCGGGTCAGATGCGCCGGCACCCGGGGGCGGTGTACGGAGAATAACCCCCACAACAGCGCATAATGGGGATAGCGGCGCAGGGCACCGCCGCAGAACACGGGCCGCAGGCCATCAGGCGTTTCGTCCCAAATGGTGAAGGCACTACCACCCTCGGACAGTTCCCACCCATATTCGAGCCGCTTGGCCTCAGGGATATCCAGCAGCTGCGACGACTGCGGCGCCAGCAGCAACAAATCCTCGGGCGCGAAGATCCGCGCATCCATTCAGTGCTTCTCCATGTTGAGTTCGCCACCCCACGCGGACACGGTGGCTTGCATCGGCGCGCGGCGCTCCAGGCGCAGGCGCGGGTGGCGGGTGTGATCACCCATCCCGTCAAGGAACTTGAGCCCGGAATAGGGGGCGAACCCCCGGTCAGTGACGCTATCGCCTTCAAGTTCCTCAAGCGGCTGCAAACTTCCAGGCACCCCGAACGCCAATCCCCGCGCGTCCAACACTTCGACCCAACCCTTGCCGAAACGCGCCTTCCGAGCCCGCGCAGGGCCGTTGTCTCCGCCGATCTCGAAATCCAGCGACTCTAGCCATGCCTCGAAAGGCAGCCCCGCCCATACCTTGGCGGCAGGCTGCGCGATTTCGAACCGCCCATCGCCGTCCGAAGTGCGCGCGTAGAATGCACCGTCGGCCGCAATGTGTAGATTCGAGTTCGGAAGGATCGGGTGCGTAAGAGAGGAAAGCGGGTCGCCTTCATACAAAGCCGCCATATCGACCATGCATGCGGTCGCCTCGCTTTCGCCGTCCATGCGCCAAGGCGCCATGCGCAGCACATGCCACTCGCCAGCATATTCCACCCCGATCCAAACCTGATCGAACTTCCCGTCCGGATCGGTGATCGAGCAAATCGTGCGTGCGGCAACCCCGGCGGCCATAGGTCGGCGGGCAAAGCCCAAAACCTGTTCCTCAGGCAGATAACCGGCAAGCGCCAGCGAGCCGTCGCCCCGCACCACCCACAGGTGATTGAACGGATGTTGCTGCGCGGCCAGTTCGACCAGCCCAGGATTGCCGATATGGCGAGCGTAGCGGGTAAGGTCGAGTTCCTGCTCGACGTTTCGTGCCGGGTCCAGTTCCGTCTCGTAAATCCGGTTCCCGGAACGGTCGATATAGAGCGTGCGCGAATTCAACTCGACCAACCCGGCCGTACCGCTGCCCACGTTGTGCTGCTTACGGGACTTGATGTTGCCCGGCGCAACCCCTTTTGCCGCGCTGGCCGCCGAGATACCGTGAACGGCGGCAGCAGTGAATGCCAGCAGCTGTTCGTCAGCCACGATATGGCGGACCGGGTTTGCATCCTCCAATACCGCGATGAACGCCATGTCGTCGCTCGCTTCGCCGAGTTCGTTCAACTCTGCAAAGCTTTCAAGATCGCCGGAAACGCCGCCGTAGACCGAGGAATCGAGGCCGAGACACAGACGCTCTGCCCATATGCCGCCGCAAGCAGGCCACCCGCGCGTGTTGCTGAAAGAGCCGAAGCTCCAACGATAGCTACCATAAGAATAATCGGCGGAAACCGCAGGCATTTCGTATTCGACGTAAGTGTTTTTCCAATAGCCACCGACGTAACTGTAGCTTCCACCGGATGCCCCGGTTGAAAAGGGAAGATGCCGCAATACCGTACCGGAAACTTTGGTTGCGCTAGTGTACGCAGTGATGCGAACGACGCCCCAGCGATCGTGAATGAACTCCAGTTGGACACCACCCGCCGGCTTGTCGTTCACATCGACACCGCTCGCGATGCCGTCCCACTCAACGCCTTCCGTATGCACCGGGGTCAGCGTCCCCGTGCGGATCTTGTTGTCCTTATCCGGGTTGCCACCCACTACGCGATAAACCCGGTCATTGGCCGAAAGGTACTGGCCCAGCACAACAGTCGTGTACGGCTCCCACGCCGTAATATCACCCAAGTCCTCGGATTCGATGCGGAACAGGCTTCCTACGTCGGTAGGCGCAAACAGCGCCGACGAGGACTCCATGTCGATATTGCCGGAAATGCCGGAAACACTGACCGTTTTGCTTTCGTCCTTGTTCCGCTTTTCGAACGGACCATCAGTGAAGACATACTCTTCGAAGCCGAAAACATCGGCCCCGTCGCGATAGAACTTCTGCGGCGCGTGCTCCCGGTGGAAGCAATAGAGAACATCGAAGGATTGATGAAAAGTCAGCCCTTGTACCTGCGCCCAGGTATATGGCGTGTCGATCGTCGTCAGCAGCGCATCGTTGGTGAAGATCGCCACTTTGCCCGCCGAGAAAGCCAGTACATGCCCCTGCGTAGTCGAGAACTCGAACCGCACGAACCGGAAGGGGCCGGGAATGGTCTGGACATGGATGGTCCCCGGCATGGCCTCGGCCACGCCCTCGACCATCGGAGCAAAACCCACCATTTCGGCCAAAGCGATCGAATAGATATTCTGGTCGGTGCGGGCCTGCAGGCGCTTGGACAGTTCGCCACCGTTAAAGCTGACTTGCGCCGGCGTAACTCTGGACATGGGATCAATCCGCGTGGGGGTTGAACGGGCCGCGCATGCTCTGCAACCAGCGACTGCGCCTGGTGACCGGGCCGCGATTGCCCCGCTGCGATTCCAGACCATCAACGCGCTTGGCACGCTTGATCCAGTAGTCGGCCTTCTGAGATTGCTTTTCGGAAAGGCCCGACGCACCAGTCAGGTCCTCGGCCATATCATCCGCAAGCACATAGGTTGCAGCTTTGGCGAAGGTCGCCGGCCATGCCTGCACGTTGTCGATGGTCGCGACCGATATGTAGCGGATGGCAAGCGGTGCCTTGGCATCCGAAAGGATCGACTTCCCCTCGACCTCCCCGTCATAGTAGAATTCCCGGCCGTCGATGATGCGCGACGGCAGCAGCCGGACGCAATCGGCAGGCAGCGCGAATGTCCGTTCATAGCCCCATGCCGGGGCAGGCCCCGCGTTCAGCAGAGCGCGCTCAATGCCGAAGTTCCACGGGTGGTCTGCCAGCAATGCCCGGATCGAAAGCGACCAGAACGCGCGCGCGCAGATCGCCAACTTGTTTTCACCCTGAATGTCCGTAATCCGCTGGCTTGACCCCAGCAGGGCCGCAGCCGCGTTGACGATTCCCGTTTTGGTCAGCTGCCCGGACATTCCTGTGCTTTCGAAAGAGGCGGCGCGCCGGGTGTTTCTCCAATCCCTGTCCGTCGAAACTATTCCCTGCCGGGGCCCGACACGCCGCAGTTGAAGGCGGCCCAAAGGCCGCCCCCGGAGAGTTCTCGTCAGCGCTTGCTGGCGAACACAGCCACAACGATCGATCCCGCCGCCGGCAACGCCGCGGACGGGAAGAACTTGATGCGCTCGGGATTGGTCAGCGGGTCCGCCGCCAGCTGCGCCACTGGAATGGTGAACACCTTGGTCACCCCGGCGGCAGGCCCTGCCTGGGCAATGCCATACTTGGTCGGAGCGGCATCGGTGCCGATCGTGAAGTTGATTGCCGAAAGGTCCACGCTCGATGCCATGCGCGCTTCGAACACGGATACGCCCTCGCGCACATCGGCGGCGATGATGTTATTCGCCGCGCCCCCGCCATCGGTCGCCAGATTGACGACATTGCGGAAACGACGAACGCCGGCATCGACGACGATGCCGGACGGACGGTGAAGCGGATCGGTGCCGCTGTAAGCAGAGCCGTAGATATCGGCCATGTCGGGTACTCCCAAAGTGCGGAGCGGGCCTCACGCACCGCGCCCGCGATTGCGGATGGGCGGAGGCCAAAGCCCCCGCCCGCATGCGTCACTGCGTTTCGATGATGAAGCAGAGGTCTTCGTCGGTACGGACAGCCGCCGAACGGGCCGAGCCCCAGTACTGCCAGGCGAAATCCTTATCGTCGCGCTGGGTGATCTTGCCCATAAATTCGACCCACTTGCCGCGGTGCATGCCGCTCGGGAAGATCATGGGCAGACGGCGAGTTGCGCCGCCATTGGTGAAGAAGTTCGACCAGCTTTTCGGCAGGCTTTCCGCGTCCGCCGTGAACGGAAGGAAGCGGAAGCCCATGAACGGCTTGATTTCCGCGCCGACCAGCGGAGTGGTGCCGCTGTAGCGGGAATTCTTGTATTCCTCGACCTTGAGCAGCGCCGACTCGTCCTCAGGCTGAAGCAGGACGATCGGCGGTTCCTTCGAGAACGGCGCATGACGCTTGCGCGCCAGCTCACGCGCAGCGATCAGCTTGTTCAGCACAAGCCCGGCGCCACCGTGCGGAATGATGTTCGCGGCCTTGAAAGGCACCACGTCGTCGCCGCCTTCACCCTCATAGCCGTTGCCGAAGAAGCCGGTGAAGAACATGTCGTCGTGATAGGTGCGCCCCGCGTCAGCAACTTCCTTGACCAGCGGCGATCCGAGATCGACCATGGTTTCCTGGAAGTCTTCGAGATCGGCCAGCGGCGCCACGGTGTTGAGGCGGCCCGGCTTGATCCAGCGCGTGGTGCTGCTGATATCGGTGTTGTTGGTATCGCCGTTGCGCGAGCCCTTGTCCTGCATCTTGAGCCGACCGAAACGGTTGGTGATGCGCGACTTGGAGTTACCGGTGTAATCGTCACTCGTTCCAGCAAGCATCCCGTAGATGCCCGGTTCTTCACGCAGGGTCGCGGTGACGTTGTTGCTGAACGAAGTATTGCGGTGCTGTTCCGCGAAATTATCGGACACTTTTTCCTCCATGTCCAAAACAAACGGGTGTCGGTTGCTTCGGACGGGGAGGCGCGACCTAGATCGCGGGCCGGCCTGCCGGATATCGTACCGGGTAGACGGAGCGGCTTTTGCTCAATGCATCCGGGGCCTGACAACAGGGAAGTCCGGAATGAGAAAGCGGGCGAGAACCGAAGTCCCCGCCCGCTCATTCCCAGCGAGGTACGCCCCGCTGATTTCTCCTAATTGGATAAATCTGTCAACCCTTTGACGCGGCGACCTGCAAATCCTTCCAGCGCTTGCTTTCCATCGTCCCGGACTGCTTGGCTTTCGCCATAAAGTCGCGGTCGCCCATGAGCCGGTCGATTTCCTTCTGAGCCGCAGGACCGACCAATGTACCCGTCGCAAGATCGACAGCGCCGCCATCGACCTTTTCGAGTTCGCCAGTTTTCGCGGCGACCCAGCGCAGGAAATCCCACGTCTGACCGGCTCCCCAAGCGCTTTCCAGGCCTTGCATCACCTTGTCGGCGTCGAACCCGTCCAGCCCTTCAACCTGGTTCAACATGGACGCAATCGCCGTATTTGCGCGCTGGTACGCCGCAGGGCCGAGATTGATTTCGCGCGTGGTCAGTTCGTCACGGTTCCCCTGCGTCATCCGCGATGCGGCATCGCCTTCGTAAGCGTTGCTCCAGTCCGCCAATTCCTTGGCCTGCCAAGGCAAAAGTCCCAGCTGGTGAGCCTTCTGCTTGAACGCGTCGGAGCGTTCGGCGCTCGATCCTTCAGGAACGGCAACCTCGTAGTTTTCCCACTTCTCCGGGCGCGCCTTGCCGATGAAGTCTTCACGCGCCTTGGCATCATCAGCCGCAGGCAGCGGTACGCGGCCACGCGCCCAGGCCATCGTCTCGATATGGCCGCGCGCCAGATCATCCACGGACTTGTAGCGCGAAAGCGTCTCGTTGGCGCGCAAGCCTTCATCGCCCAGCGACCCCATCCATTCTGGCGCGCTCGGCGTCGGTGCGGGGGCCTGAGGGGCTGCGGGCGTAGGTTCAGGCGTCAGGGTCGTCATGGGTGGTAGCCTCCCTTATGAGTTGAGCAAGTCGGTCGAGGGTTTGCGCATCGAGGCGCGCGAAGAGGTGCAGCACAATGGCGCGCCGCCCCTCCCGAAAGTTGAGTTCTTCGGCGCTGGCGCCAGGGCGAACCTTGCCCATGCCCGCCGCAAGGCCGAGGTCCTGCAAAACGATTGCCGCCTCTGGCGTCAGCTGACCGTCGCGCAGGAACACCTTGCGATAGGCGCGAATGGTTTTGGCACGGAGCAACAACGCGGTCGCCGCCCGTGAACGGCCTGCCATCGATCGGCGGTGGGCCGCTACCGCCTGGACTTCGCGATCAAGCGACACTGCCGGCCGCCATCGAAACATTCTTCACGGTGTCGCTGACGGCAGGCAGCGCGGCCAGCAATGCCTGCTGCTGTGCTTCCTGCTGTTTCTGCGCGTCGAAAGCCTGCTTGTCTTCGTCGGTTGCGCGCATCGATGCCGGAACACCAGCATTCTTGCCCAACACGTCCAGAACGCGCGCCATCGGGTACTCACGGCGGAAATCGTCCACCACGGTCTTGTCGAACTGCGCCAGCAATCCAACCTGCTGCGCAAGCGACAGAAATGCCGTCGTGTCCTGAGCCTGCATCATGCGCGTCAGCTCATTGTCGTAGACCCAACTGAACTCGCCCTCGGCCTCGAAGTATTCCAGCACCTCGCCCGGCGCGTCGTTGAACTCGCCCATTTCAGCCATAAGCGCCAATTCCCGCACCGTCATGGGCGCCAGCCATTCGGATTCTTGCCGCGCCAACGGCGCAAGCAAGACACCCTTTTCGGCCCGCTCCTCTTCGGTGCGGGTGGCCGTGATATGGGTTTTCTGCTCGCGCGCGATTTGCAGAAGGTCGCGCCCATAACCCTTGTCGATAATCGCGCGGGCCTCCTGCGACAGCAGTTGGCCTTCCGTGGAGTCGGACGCATCGAAAAACGTTTTGAGCTTGGGATTGCCCCGCTCGTCGAGGCCGCCATAGGTTACGCCCAAGGCCTTGAGTTCGAGGATCGCTCCGTCAAGTTCATCGTCGCCGGCAAGTAGCGGTGGGAGCATCTTCAATTCCGCACTGAACACACGGTTATGCGTGATTTCCTGCAACAGCCGAATCTGCGGCAAGATCCGCATGGTAGGGCTGAACCCCCAGCTATTGCGCAAACCGCGCGTGAAGGTTGAAAAGATCCTCGGCTTGGAATGATAGCCGCCGCGCAGGAATACCTGATGATCCCCGCCGCAGAGGTAATAGGCGGATGACCACGGCTTGCCGTGATGGTCGATACGCTCAGGATCGAACTCAAGGTTCGGTTCGATCACATGGATGAACTCGAATTCCTGCGTCTTCCGCTTATCGTCCCCGATGGCCTTCACCACAGGTTCAGGGGTATCGCGGCCCCACTTGCCAAGCGCCTGCTCGGCGGTCAGCGCAAACTTGCGGTGCATGCGGAAGGGATTGCCGGATGCATCCCACTCCACGAACTGCTCGCCCACGAACTCGCTCTCGTAGGACAGGCCCAGCCTTCTGCCGCTGACCGGGCTATAGCGAATGTCGATCCACATGGATTGCGCGGCGAAGGCGTAGAGGCTCATGGCGCTTTCATGCACCGCACCCACGAATCCGCTCTCCGGATCATGGCGCAGGGCAAACAGGCGCATTTCTTTCTGCTCTACCCATTGCTGGACCCGAACCGATTTCATCAGATCGGCATCCAAAGCCAGCTTCTGCCAGCGCTGCCCGCGCGGCATGACGAAGCCCTCGAACAGCGAGACACCATCCTCCATCGCCTGCGCGGCATAAGGTTCGTGCATCTGCGCGTCCTTCCGGCCGCCCATGGCGTACCAACCCGCCATCGCGCCGCCGTAGAACTGGTTCATTTCAGGGTAGACCAGGCGGGCGATTTCGCTCCACAGAGGGTCATAGTTGGAGCGCAGCATCTCCATGCGCGCCTGATTGGCCTTTACGCCCTCAGCAGTAATCATCCGCCCGGCCCCTAATCGTCAGTCGTCGTCGTCGCCGCCGTCAGCGGCAGCTGCGGCGGAGGTTTCGGTTTCCGGTTGATGGAATGCGAGATGGCCCGCAGGAATGCGGGCATTGGCGCCGCCGCCGATTGCGATCGGGTTGACAAAATTCACGACCGAGACCGGATCGCCATCGGCCCCGAGAAGCCATGCCTTCGTGACCTCCGACCGCTTCGCGCCGATGGGGAACACGATGGGCTGTTCCAGCGATATGGTGCGGCGCGAATGATCGAGCTTGAACGCGCCCGCCTGGAATTCGAGGTCATCCAGATCGGCCAGCGTCATATCGTCGCTGCCGGTAAAGGCGATGCGGTGGAAGGGCCCGACCGCCATGCCGACGATTGCCAGCTTGCGAACCGTGCTGGGTACGGCCTGGGCTACTGTGCCGGCCTCGGCATCGCGCAGCTTGGCCTCCATCGCGCTGAACCGCTCATCGTATTCAACCCGCAGCGCATCGATATCGGACGCGGTGAAGATCGTGACCCCCTGCTCTGCGGCCAGTTCCTTGATGCTCTGTTCCCGCGCCAGCAGTGCGCGCGCAGCCTGCTCCACGTCGATCGCCTTGAGCATCCCGGTCCGATTGGCCGCCGCAATTTCCGCCTCCCGCAGCGCTGCCAGTTCGGCGTCATCCAGCGTTGGGAAGGCCGCAACGATGTCATCGATCGTCGATTTGATTAGTTTCGCAATTTTCTCGGTCATCCGATGTTCCCTTCGTGTCCACGCCCGGCGATCAGCCGCCCAGCGAAGTCTTCTTGCCGCCCGAAACCTCAGCCCCGAGGGAGCCCGTGCGCTTGTTCGCCAGCGACCCGCGCCGCGCCGCGACGGCATCCATGACCACGGTGTTGGACCGGTCGATCGCCTGCGGCTGCGCCACCGGCGCCGTGACCTTCGGCTTGTCCAAGAGCCCCGCCATCGCCGCGACCGGCGAAATCAACATCTTCCCCACTGCACCCATGCTCAGCCTCCTGCTGGTCGGCGCGGCGCAAAGGCGCTGCTGCCATAATTGACTTTCGCACCCCCACTGGAGCGCCGCTTGGCAGGTTTGGATTTAGTCTGGCCGTCGTCATCGACAGCACCCACGCGCGTCAGGCCGAGGTTGAGGTACTGGCCCGCGTCATGGACGTGCGAAAAGTCGTTCTTGAGGGGCTTATCGGTCCAGCGCCCGCCACCCTCAGACAGCTGCACACGCACGATCACGTAGCCGTTGTTGAAACCCCGCCGCGTGATCTTGCAGGACGGTGACAGCTGGAACGCAGGCTGGCCGCCGATCATCTGCTTGAGAGGATCGCGCACGGCCTTCAATCGTTCAGGCAACCTGTTCTCGTGCACCATCGGCGCAGGCTTGAGCTTCCACCGATTGGCTGCCCGTCCCACCTCCTTCTTGAACGCGGTCCAGAAGAGCGTAACCCAGCTGTGCTTGTCTTCAGCCCCATACCACGCCGCAGGATCACCCCAGGCACCCGCGAAATCGCAATTTCCGAAATGCTCTTTCCAGAATTTGCCGCACAGTTCGCCAAAGGACTCCGCGTCCATCTGTTCGAGCGTGTGCTCTTTGCCGGGTGCGAATACGACGACTTCCGCCAGCCACCGGATACGGCCCATATCGTCACGCTGACCGAACAGCGCCGCCGGCGTCGAGCCGCCATCCACAGCCATGCCCACCGGGACACCAGCAAGCGGCTTCAACGGGTCTTTCGCCGTATGGATTTCGTCGTTGAACTCTTCATAAACGGGCTGGCCGTTGCGGACCGCGCCGAAATCGTTGTGAACGAAGCGCCGGATCCAGTTGGTGGTCTTACCCACCATCAAGCGCTCGTAATAACCCTCCGGCAGGTTCATCAGGTTTTCGGCCGCAGGATCGAGGCCGCCGGGCTGACGGTGGAAGGCGATCCGGAAATTCGGCCCAAGCTTCTCCCGAAGCGCCGTCTCAACCTCAGGCGGCAGGCCCATGTTCTTGTTGACGAGCAGGTCGTAGGTGTAATTGTCCACGTCCGGCGCGTTCATGTCCGCGAACATGCCGTACCATGCACAGCCGCCCTTTGCCGGGGGCGGATAGCGACCCAGACGCGGCAATCCGAATTCGAGAATGCTGGGGTCTTGCGTGTCGATTTCGTTCGGCCACAGCCATGTCAGCTGCATACCCTTGAAAATCTGCTCCGCTTTTTCGCGATCTTCGCAGGCCCGGAATAGCACGTTGATGTTCAGCTTCGCGATGCCGGGAATATCCAGCACCACCGTGTGCTCCAGACGGTCTCCCTTCCAGTTGTCCCGCGTCTTCGGGAACCAAGCAAACCAGTCCTTCATCACGGTATCTTCAAGCTGCCCGTAAGTCGGGCGCGTGATGCAACCGCGCGAATACTTCACCCCATCCGGGGCCGCATTCTGCCACAGACCTGCCATGATAATGGCCTGAAACGTCGTCGTCGTCTTGGCAGAGCCGAATGGCCCCATGATCGTCTTCATGTACGACTGATCGTGCACGAAACCATGGGCCACCGGCCCAACGGGAACCATGGTCAACGCCTGGGCTTCGCCAGTGCGCTCCAGTTCGTCGATAGCGCCGAAGTCAATCATCCTCGCCGCCCTGGTCATCGTCCTCGAACGATGCAGGAGCGGAAATCAGCCTGCCGTCGTCCAGGCGAATACCCGCGGCCTCGATAGCCTCCACGCCTAGCTTTTCAGTCGCATCGCGCAGCTGGTCATGCGTAAAGCCAGCAGGCGCGTTCAGGCCCGGGATGAAGATCACCGCGTCAGCCTTGCCATTGAAATCAACGGCGATCGGCTGCTTGCCGTGAATGTACGGCAGCACGTCGAGAATGGCCGACTTGCGGAATTCCATGGCATCGCGCCCGGTAACGCGCTTGCCCTTCTGCTCCCCGCCTTGGGCAAGGATCATCTGCTCATAAAGCACGTCCACGGGCGTATTCATGATCTCGCCCAGCGCGACCAGCGGGTCGCCGTACTGCGCGATGAACCACTTCGCGATTTTCTCGTTGCGCTTGTTCCGGGCGCCGCGCGGGCGTCCCCGGCCTTGCTGAGCACGCAGTTGGCGCAGCGCGTCAGGCGGGAGCCGTCCGGCATCGTCGCGCAGCAGGTCCAGCTGCGTTGCGTCGGGAAAGAACTGGTTCCCGGCCTCGCTCTCGCCGGCCTCCTGCATCACCTGCATCATCGCAGACGGCTTGCTTGACATCAGCCCAGTGCCCCGCCTAGCGTTGCCGTCCCGCCAAGATCGAAACATGGGCGCGCGCCCTTGCGCCCCCTGACCCCCTCGATTCCAGACTTGGCGCTCGAACCAGAGCCACAGACCGCATTTGCGCGCCGAACGGGCACTGCCACCCCGGACCCCGGATTGCCCGCGCGAAGCTTTCGCGCCCCGGCCAAGGCCGCGCCTATGCGTCCAGAGGGCGAAGGGGCCGAACGGCCGGGTTTTTTGAAAACCGAGGTCTGGTCTACGCGACCCCCATCGGGGATTCGCGCGTCGATCGAAAGGGGGGCCACCCCCCCGGCTCGCCGCGCCGACGACGGCACCGGGCGGGCCGCGCCGCGCTGATCGGTGGCCCCGGTCTGAAAACTGGCGATTAGACGACAGGCACCCTCAAACGCGCGGAAATCTGCCGATCCGCAATCGCGGTGCGACGGCGACGGTGCGACGACAGCGAGGCGTGAGGCGCTAAGTGCTTGATTTTGCAGGATCGAAGCGGGGAGGCTCGAAGCACTCCCCGCCTGGACGACAACGGCAGTACGCCTGCCAAGATCGCCGCCGCGCCGCCCGACCGTGGCTCCCCAGCCCGGCCCGATTTTCCCCAGCCCAGCGAACTCGCGCCCCCGGAACACCCATTGGACCGCATATCCGGTCCCTAGAATATTCGAGTGAGGCACGACCGCTTCGAGCATGGTCGAAATCCTTATCCGATTGGACTAAATCAGCGCAACCCCCCGCCTGCTACGTTCCGATTGTTCTGCGATAGAACAGAGAACAGAACGCCAAAAACCGCAGAAAACCTTACCTTTTTAGACCTGTTCTGAATGTTCTAGGTAAGCGGTTGTGCGCAGATGCGCGCCTATCTGCGCATCTGCGCAAATCCAGTTGGTCAGTACGGAACAAATGGAACATGCCTCAAAAATGGCTGATTTCCGCCAGTTCTAGGCCATGCATCGACAGAACACGCCGGAACATATGGAACGCCCCCGGACCCGCCTTGCACCCCGACCCTCGGCCTAATCTCTGTTTGCACAAGATGGGTCCGGGTAAGCGGTGAGGGAGGGATGCGAAGGTGCACCGATTGGAGCGGAGAGCCGCAGGAAAGCTGGGGTCCGGGGAAATGAGCCCGGACGCACCGCGCGCCTTTCGGCGCGCTGTCCGGGCATCTCGGATGCCCTATTGACAAGTTGGTTTTTTATCCAATATGACTAAATAGCAGGCAGCAAGGTAGCTGTCGGAAACGGCAAAGGAGGCCGACACATGGTAGACCGTTCTAAGACCGCTCAAGCACTCGCAAAGGCCATCGCCTACAAGCAGTGCGGCAAGCAGGCCGAGGCAGAAGCATGGGCTCGCACGCTGGTCGAGCTGCTCGAATGCGCCAACATCCTCCGTCGGGAGGCTTGAACCATGACCCCGGATCAGATCGACGCCGCCCGCCGCATGCAGATCGTCCACAAGAGCCGCCGCGTCACCGCGAAGGACAGCAGCGCCATTGCCTACGTCTACGAGCAGGCGGACGGCTCGCCCTGCGCAGCCGTATTCCATGGCCGCTCGCTCAAGCCTTCATGGCGGTACCGCTTCCGTAATGCCGATGAGCGTACCCGCCGCGTCATGGCGTTCTTCAAGGCTTGCGCAGAGCACGCCGAACGGCAGGCAAAGCGCAAAGCTGATCGCAAAGCGGCGGGTCGGGGCCTCAGCGTGGGCGACGTGCTCAGCACATGCTGGGGCTACGAACAGACGAATCGCGAATGGTTCGAAGTCACCGCCCTGATCGGCCAGACCATGGTTGAGGTCCGCGAGATCGCCCGCGAGGTCGAGGAAACCAGCTGGCAGCAGGGGAAGACAGTGCCAGTCGTCGGCAAGTACGTGGGCGAGCCGCTGCGCCGCCGAGCAGCTGACGGACGCGTGCGGATCGATGACGTTCGCCTTGCCACGCTCGAAACGCCTTTGGCCCGGATCGGCAGCAAGGCCGTCTACGCCGCCCAGCACTTCACCGCCTACCACTGACGTCACCGGAGAGCGTCCGGCCCTCGGGTCCGGGCGCTTCCCGTGCCGCCAAGTCCGGCAGCACTCCACGGCAAAGGAGGCCGACCAATGCACCACACCAAGACCTATCGCAGCACCCGCAGGCGCTGGAACAGCATGACCGACCAGATGAGCGACGCCGACCTGATCCGCGCCCACATGACGGCAACCGATGCGCTCGACGTTGCATGCACCCCGACCAACCAAGCGCGCTTCGACGCCATCGAGGCAGAAATCGACCATAGGGATTGCTGGCTGTGAAGAACCGCGAACCGGACGTCATCAACGTCAATATCTGGTGGACCGCATGGGTCGGGACGCGCCGCAATGGCTACGCCATCGGATACGTCCAGCACGCCAACCGCCAACTCGCGATGCAGGCCGCTCGAGCGAAGTACCCCGGCGAGCGCATCGACTTCGTGACGGAAGGATGACCTGCGCCATGCAACCCACAGGCCGGGAGAACTGGCACCTCTGACGGCACCGGAGAGCGCGCGGGCATCCCCCGTCCGCGCGCTTCCCGTGCCGCCCTAGGGCGCATGACCACGGCAAAGGAGGCCGACCCATGTGCAACCTGATCCTCAGCGTCGAGAACGGACGCCAGCATTACCAAGTTGATGGCCTGACCGTCTCGCAAGACGTTTTCGAAGCCTACCGCCTGCGCGGCCACCCCTGCCGCATCAACTGCGGGACCGAAGACCGCCTGCGCCTGGCGCTCGCCGCCGCCGCACCGAAGCGCGCCGACGCGGGCCGCGTGATCGTCCCCCAGGACGACGCCAGCGCGCTCGATCTGTTCCGCTTTGGCAATGAAGGAAAGCTACTGTGACAACCAGCTATTCCTACCAGTTGTCAGGCCGCAAGGGTCTGCCCTATGCTGCTGAGCTGCGTCGCGAAGATCCCGGCAAGCCCCACGCGGGCGACCTGCTTGCGCCCGGCTCGATCGTCCGGACAAGTTATGGCACCGGCCCTTACTTGGTCGATCGCATCACGCCCACCATGGTCTATGATGACTATCGTGTGTGGAACCTCACCGGTTTCAGCAGTCAGGACGATGGCTCATTCCTGCGGGACGAACATCGCCGCATCTGGATCAACGAACTGGTCGCGGATTGGAGCGATGGTGAAGCGATCATCCGCAAACTGTTCGTAGCCAATTCCGACGTTGTACTTGTGGAACAGGCTATCGGCTTCCTTTCCGACCGCCGGGGTCAGGGGCTTCTGCTATGAACGGTCGAACAGCCTTTGGAAGCCAGCCCGCTCCGCTGCGGCATCAACCGCTCGAACTAGCAGCCTCAAGGCGACCAGCAGGACACCCATCGTCAGGCCGCCCTGCCACCCTCCAGAAAGCGCAAGCAATGACAGCAGCACAACGCCTATCGCATACTCATGCGGTTCCGGCAGCGCGACCAGGACAAGAACGATCCAGCCCAGCACAACCAGCCCTGGCACGAAGCCAAGCGCAACGATCCAGGGCGGCAGGCCAACGAGTGACGCAACGATCATGTAGGGCACCCCGAGCAGCCCTCCCCACACAAGCCAATCCGTTGCCCTTCGCCTGCCCAATAGCGGCTCCCTTGTCGAAACCGGTCAAAAGTGGCATATCCGCACTCGCGCGGCAAATTCCGCGCAAGGGATTGGTCTCCCTGTTCTAGTGGCGCTCCCCGCGCCGTGCCTTGCATGGGCGCGGTTTTCTATGGTCGGGCGTGTTCGAGCCCTTTGGGCGCCGTTCCACTAGACGGTAAGACCAATCGAGCACGTCCGGCCACCAAGGGTGTCGGTTTTGCCGACACCCCTTTGCGGATTGGTCTCCGCAAGGCCGGGCTCTTCTAGTGGAGCCTGATTATGAACGATCTACATTCCTTCGACTTCGACAACACCCCCGTCCGCGCAATGTTGGTCGGCCAAACTCCATGGTTTGCGGCAAACGATCTCTGCGCTGTGCTCGATATTCGCAACTCCCGCGACGCAATCAGCAAGTTGGACGAAGACGAGAAGGGCGTTCATGTATTCGACACTCCGGGAGGCTCGCAGACGTTGAACATGGTCAACGAAAGCGGCATGTTCTCCCTCGTTTTCAAGTCCCGTAAGCCCGAAGCAAAGCGCTTCCGCCGCTGGGTAACTGGTGAAGTCCTTCCCGCACTGCGCCGCAACGGCCATTACGCCCTGCCCATCGCCAACGATGAACCCACAGTCGAAGAATTCGATAGTGCGCGCCTGTCCGCATCGATCGCCACGGTCCGCGAGGCCCGCCGGCTTTTCGGCCCCCAATCCGCACGAGTAATCTGGACACGTCTTGGCCTACCGGCGCCGCTGGCCCTTTCTGCACCCAACGTGCCTGTCGATCCTATGGCGCGCGAAATTGAAACCTACTTGCGAACGGTTGAGGCCACGACAATCGACGAAGCTGGGCTAGCGCTTGGCCTCGGCGCGATCGACGCGGGAATGCGTTTGCGAATAGGCGCGCTCTTGCGTCTGTTCGGATGGCTGCCCCGTAAGGTTCGCCGCGGGCACCAGACCGTGAATCTGTTCGCACCTTCCATCGTGGAGGCATGACTATGCATCCCGACAGCGAAGTGCGCCAGCTGCGCGCCACAGCCGCCCTCGATGCTCTGCAATTCCTGTTTGAGAGCCTGCCGATGGGCACGGACATTCCCAGCGAACACGTTGCCGCGCTCCTGCATGTCACCGGCGCCGCCGTGCGCGAGACGGTGCGCCGCCCGATGATCGTCACCGGCATCAACGATACCGATTAACCCGGGTTCGGGCGAGCGGCGCAACCGGCGCGCCGCCCGCCGCCCTATAAGTGAAACAGGGCGGAAAACCGCGCTCTTGCATCGGCGGGTCGCGACTGACATATGCGCCCCCGCACTGCGGGTCGCGGTGCCGGGAATGGAAGCCCGAAATCTACAGCCACGTGCCCTATGGTCGGGCGCGTCGGGAGGCTTACGCCTGCCGTTGCTGTAGCGGTCTTCCAACCCGTCACGCCCGGCCACCAGCCATCAGGGCCGGGGCCGTATGCAGCGGAATGATGAGGAAAATGGCCGATTTACGGTTGGCGCAGGCTGAACCCCGCCCACCTGATACCGAGTTGGAACAGCTGCGCGCGATTGCTGCTCTCGAAGCCCTACACGCCCTTTTCGAGAGCCTTCCCCCCGGTACAGAGATAGCATCCGAACACGTTGCGGCCCTGCTCGACGTGACCTCTTCGGCCCTCCGCTCCGCCTTCACCCCCCGCAAGGCTCCGGAATAGCACCCTAAATCAGCTGTAACTGCGCCCCCGCGACGGCAGGCGGGCGGCGAAAATGAAACCGCGTCGGCTCCGCTGGCTCGGAACCTGCCCGCGCGTCGAAACGATACCACGCGCAATCGTCCGGTGGATCATACTTCGACCCGGCAAACCATTTCAGCCTGCCCACACTGACGATATCCGTACAGATCGGCCCCAGCGCTGCCGCCTGCTGGGTATGCTTCCAGCTGGCATCAAACAGCATCCACGTCGGCAGGATCGCGGCCAGATGCCGGATCAGCGCATGAAGCATAGGCCGGTTCCATGGCGGGTTCGTCACGAAACAGGTTGCCGCCCCAACGTCTCCCGCGCCCAGCTGCAAGGCATTGCCCCGCGCGATGGGCCAGCGATTGCGCAGGCAGTCCCCTTGGGGCTCCAACTCCATCGCCCAATCGCAGACCAGGCCAAGCGCATCGAGCAGATTCACCAGATCGCCAGATCCCGCGCAGGGCTCGGCGTAGACCGTTCCCGGCGGCAGGAACGCGGCAAGCGCCTGCACCGCGCGCGGATCAATCGTAGGGTAGAAATCGTTGCGTTTGCGGGCCTTCTGAGTGCCCATCGCTTGCCCGAGGATACTCATCCTTCGTCCCCTCGGAATGCCGACAATGGCACCAAAAGCGCATTGTCGGGCTTGCGTGTGTTGAAACGAACCTTCTTGCCGCCAATGGCGCCGTCGATCTTCTTGAGCGACTGGAGCCAGCCACCGCCCGCCCATTCGGTGCGCTCGAAGATCCGCATCAACGCCTCGTTGGTCGCATAGGCCACGGCCAGATAACCGCTCTGCCAGCCTTCATCATCGAGCAAGGCGTCCTCGATGCCGAACGCCCCCTTGCCCTTGTCCACGTAGGACACGACGCGCAGGCCGGACGCGGCAAGGCGCTTGCGGGCAGCTTCATCCACCCCCACAAAACCGGGGTCAGTCGCGAACTGGCCCGCCTCCACCTTCGTTTTCATGGCACGCTCCAGCCATGCGCCGACCGGCTCGGCCGATTGACCATGCGCGCCCGGTAGCGGATAACTGGAAAGGTACTGCACCACTCGCTCGGTGTCGGTGCGGGCCTCGGAACGGCCCATCGTGAGCAACGGCAAGATCGACGTTACCGCATCCTGCACCCGCACCATGCCCGGTTCGTCGGAAGGGATAATATCGTCGGGCGCATAGTCGTAGAGCAGCAAATCCGCGCACGCGAGCAGCGTGCCGTAGGTATCTTGCCATCGCCCGGTAAAGCGGTGCGCCCCGATCGCGCGGCGATACGCCTTATAGGTCCGCTCGAACCGGGGCGCTTGCTCGACCATGCGCCGATGCAACCGGCGACCGACGGTGCGCCACTTGCCCAATTCCAGCTCCAGTTCGGGCACGTCCTCGGCCAGTGGCCGCATTTCCAGCAAGGCGATACGGTTCCGGTCTTCGCCGCGAAACGGAGCGTGCAACACCGACGAAAGCAGGAACGCGCTCTGCGCCGTAAACTCGACGCCCTTGTGATCCTGCGACCCGCGCAAGATGCGGTCGCCGCTGGAACCCTTTTTCATCAGGTTCATGACGTTTTGCAGCTTTTCCGGGTTATCGTGCGCCTCGGCCTCATCGATGGAGACGGCCAGCGTATCGTTGCCCAGGATTTGCCGAATTGCTGCCTCGCTGGCGTCGGCGGTGGACAGGCACCATTCGTCCAGCAGGGCACGGATGCGCTTTTGCAGGGACGATTTGCCCGATGCGGTCGGACTGACAAGCCAGATATGGGAGCGCCATTCCAGCCACCCGCAGATATAGCCCTGTGCGATCCAGCCCAGCATGAGCAGCGGCGCAGCTGAGGATATCCAATTCCAGCTGCCGAGCATTTCCAGCAGTTCCTGCGCCTCGGCGCGCGTCGCCGCGTCGCTGGCGGGCGGTGGCAGACTGTCCGACGCAGGGAAGAACACTTCCTTGCCCGCGATCTTGACCATACCTGCAGGGTGCCGCTCGACCTTGCCGTCTGCGCTGGAAATGAGCACCGAGCGGCCAAGGTGCAGTATCAGCTTGCTTTCATCCACTTTCGGACGATGCGCACCACGGCCCAGCACCTTGCCCTGCGGGTTGAAAATCCTCCTCGCGGAGCAGTCCTCGACCAAGGCCAACTGCGCCTTTGACTGGTTGAAATCCTCAACCGGATCGCCGTCGCGCCAGCCCTTTGGCTTCGCTGGATAATACTCGATCAGGTAGTCTTTCCCGAACCACAGCGCGAGTTCGCCCTTGCTGCAACTGCGCGGCGGCTCCATCACGATTTGCTGATGCCGGTCGAGAAAGATCAGCTGTTTCCCTAGGATTCCCAGCGGGACCACAGGGCACGGCTGCGGAAGCAAAGGCGGCTTCCCGCTCACCTCGTCCATCAGGTCCGCACCGAAAAAGTCAGGCGCGGGCTCGGCTGCGGCATTCCGCATTTCTTCGAGCCGCGATTGATTGCCCCCGGCCATGTTCTACCGTCTTCCTTGGATTGTGTTCACGCTGCGCGGTGCAAGCGGCAAATAGTGTTCGCAGCCTTTCGAGCCCGGAACGCCGCACTTACGGCAAGCCTCCAGCGACGGCGCCTGCATCGTCGGCGCCGCCCGTCGAGGCGCAGCGCGTTGCCGATCCCGGTATGCAGCGGCTAGGCGTTTGCGGTCGGCCTCGTTCAGATCGGGGATCATCGCGCCTTCCCCAACAGCCAGTCATTCCAGTCCTTGTATTGTTGCAGGGGGTGGCGGGATTTGATGATGCGGCGCGACTCCTGTTCGCGCGCCTGGCGCTGCTGTTTTCGAATGGCATCCTCCAACGCGGCGATGGGCTTGGGGTTCGTGTCGTTCTGAGCAAGGATCGTGAAATCGCCCGCCTGTGCCGGCAGGATGATTTGACCGAGGTTCCCCAGCGTGCCGCCCGCGATCACGCGCGCGTCAGGGTTCGCCATCGCGTAGGAAAGACCGTCCTCGATCCCTTCCGCCGCCTCAACGGGCGTATGGCCCCGAATACCGGATAGCGGGCAACGTTGGCTTCCCTTCCACAAGGGAAGGTGTGCCCCCCAATAGGTCGGCCCCCATATCTTCTTGCTGACCTTGGTGAGTTTGCCCTCGATCAGCATGTCCGGGATTTTCACCCAGCCCACGCCCGCGCGGAATTCAAGGAACGTCAGGTGGACGCCCTTGATCTGGTTGTCGGCGCCGACAAAGCATGTCGCCATCGCGGGCAGCTTCCGCCCGCTTTCCTTATGCGACACCGCATGATGAAACCGGATCGATCCCGGCGGGCGTTTCAACGGGCTATCCGCCCCAAACAAGATCCCGCGCCCGGCAAGGTACATCACCGGCGGGCTGCTCGGGGTCAGGGGCGCAGCGCTATGCCACAGGGCCTCGGCATTCCGCCGTTTGCGCTCGTCCTGACTGGCCTTTTGCAGTTCCTGCCGCTCGCGCGACTTCTTCGCGGCCAGCTGCATGCGCTCCAGGGCGCGCGGGTCCATGCTGTCGAGATTGAGGTACTTCTTGGCCTCTTCGATCCCGCGCTTCATGTCGCCGCCGCCGATGGTCAGCTGCAACAGCTTGAGCATATCGCCCTTGCCGTTCATGTCGCTATCGCTGGTGGCATAGTCTGCCCACGTGCCCCGCTTGGCGCCGCGCGTCTGAATTTTCAGGGAATCGCCCGGCTCTCCGTACACGGAGCCCACGCACAGGAAACCACCAGCCATCACCGCGTTCGGAAAGATCATCCGCCCCAGCGCTTCCGCATGGGGCCGCAGCATGTCGGCAATTTCCCCGGCAGACGGACCGGAGAATTCGCGTGTCGCGCTCATATCGCAACCTTTGCGAAACTATCGCTGGTTAACGAGAATTCATCATGTGTTTCGGGCTTCGCACGCAATATCGTATCAGCATCGGCCAGCGGCCTAGGCGGTTCGTACCAATCGGTCGCCTTGCAAACCCCCGCGAGTTCCAGCTTCACCGCCTGTTCCAGCGGTGGTCTGCGTTCGCCGCGCTCGATGCGACTCCACATGATAGTCGAGAGGCCAAAGAGCGCCGTAAGCGCCGTCTGCTTCCGTTTGGGGGTATGGCCATAGCGCCATGCCTTGACCTTTTGAGCACCGAGGTTCATCCCGTGCTTATCCAATCTGACTAATTTAAACGCAAGCCCCCGGAGGCACTTTTGGTCAAAATCATATCTGACGGCATGGCGGGGAACGTCTTACAATTCCCCACTATGGCAAGGAAATCCAAGATCGAGCGGTTTCCCAACCGCATCCGCGAACTGCGCGAGCAGGCTGGTCTATCCCTTGAACAGCTGGGCGAAAGCGCGGGCATCCACTTTTCCAACCTCGCCAAGATCGAAACCGGCGCGCGCGAGATCAAGGAACACCATCTCGACCAGCTGGCGAAAGCACTGGGCTTCCCCAAAGCCGATCTTCTCAATCCTGAGGATGGCGGCCTGACCCCGGAAGAGCGCGCACTTGTAGAGACATACCGCGATCTGCCTGCCGCCATGAAGAAGACGTTCGATTCCCTGCGCGAAAGCCATCAGGCGTACCGGGGCACGGGTGAGATCGTCCCCATGGTTGACACCGATTCGGAGCGAAAGCGCGCCTAACCGAAAATCGCGGTTAACCACCGAACCCCGCCGCCCTCCTGGGCTGCGGGGTTTTCTTTTGCCCGCGATCCACAGGGCATCGCTAGGGGGTTACAAAATCGGTCATAGTCAGATTGGATAAATAACCTCTTGCCCTGATTAGTCTGTTTGGATAAATCTGCACATCGACCCGCTTGCCAAGGAGGCGAATTCGATGTCCGCCGCTATTGTCCAATTCCCGTCTGCGCTGCCGGAGGCCCCCGCTCCGACCCGCAACGTTCACCCCTTCCCGGCCATGGGCATGCGCCCTGCCGCCATCCGTCCGATTGCCAACGCCCGCCGCGAATATTCCTTCGCGGACGTGGTGCGCCTGCTCTCGCTTTCCGGCGAACCGCGCACGCAAATCGGCTACCTTCGCGACCTCGCGAAGCAATGCGGCATGCCGCTGCCCAAGAACCCGCGCCGTTTCCGTGGCTTGCTGCAAGCAGGCGCGGACATGATCGGCTCGAAGAGCCGTTGGTGCGCCCTCGAATTCGACGCTTGGCTTGATAGCCAGCGCACGCCACCCCCCGGCGTCGGCCTTGCGCCGTCGCACGGTGCAGGCGCCGCTTCGCCCCCCGCCGCGGCGCCTGCACCCATTCGCGTTGCCATGCGCGACCGCGCGCGGCTTCTCGCCGCTGGCGCACGCTGATGCTCTGCCGTCGCGACGATCCGGCAGACGCACTGCTCGACCGCTTGAAAGGCGGGATGGTCGGGGCACTTATCGCCGCCCTGTTCTGCCTCTTCGTGGTCCCGGTAGCCGCCGAATTGATCGCGCACGGCACTGAGGCGTCAGCCCGGTAACGAGCAGCCCCATGCGGCGCTTTCTGATCTTCTACGCGATGGCCCTTGCCGCCGGCATGGGTTTTGGCGCGCTGCTGAGAGTGCTCAACCCATGACCGAAGGTTTCTCAAATCCCTCTGCCTGCGACCGTTTTTCCGGTCAGTATGATCTCACGCAGGCAGATGCGATAGGCGCGGCGGGCAATGCCCCTACTACCCCCGCCGCGCCTTCTACCTGTTCCCCAGCCCTCGGGTCGCACCAGGGCGAGCGCGCGTCGGAGGTGACTGCCAACACCTCTGGCGCGCGCCACACCTTCGGCGGCGTCCCGGTTGCCTCGATCGAAGCCGTTATGGCGGATCGGCACGCGCAGTTCGCGCACGGGCACACCGTCGAAGACGATTTGCGCCTGCGCCCCGGCCAGCTCGCACAGGCTGCGCTCGAAAAACTGCGCGGCGGCATCGACCACGCCCAGCTCGGCTATCACGAAAACGCCCGCAAGCTGCTGGTCCGCGCCTGCGCGTTCATCCTTGCCGAACTGGACGCACTCGAAGCCCGACGCGCGGAACGCGAGCAGTGACCGCGCGGCGCGCGCGCCGCCCCGGCTACCTCGAAACCTACGAGACGCCCGAGGGCGATGGCGATCTGCCCGACCTCGAATCCTACGAAACCCCGCCCGACGATGCTGCCAGCTTCGCGGACGAATTCAGCGAGTACGACGATGGCTGATGGCTCGAAGATCGAATGGACTGAGGCGACGTGGAACCCGATCACGGGCTGCTCCCTCGCCTCTCCCGGCTGCACCAACTGCTATGCGATGAAGCTGGCAGGCACGCGGTTGCAGAACCACGAGAGCCGCAAGGGCCTGACGATCGACACCAAGGCCGGGCCGGTCTGGAACGGCGAAGTTCGTTTGAACGAACAATGGCTCGACCAGCCCCTTCGCTGGAAGCGCCCTCGCATGATTTTCGTCTGCGCCCATGGCGACCTGTTCCATGAGAGCGTGCCAGACGAATGGATTGATCGCGTGTTCGCCGTCATGGCCTTGGCCACGCAGCACACTTTTCAGGTCCTGACCAAACGCGCAGATCGCATGCGCGCCTATGTGAACAAGCGCGGCAGAAGCTATATCGGCGATCTGTCACGCGGCATCGACGCGGTGGGTCCACTTGCTCGCAAGCGCGCCGACACTTTCGGTCGTGACACCCCGAAGTGGCCGCTTCCGAATGTCTGGCTTGGCGTCTCCGTCGAAGATCAGGTTCGCGCAGACGAGCGAATTGATGACCTTCTGTCAACGCGCGCGGCGAAGCGCTGGCTTTCCTGCGAACCGTTGCTTGGCCCGCTCGACCTGTCCCGATGGACGGCAGCAACAGCGAATTGCTTTACTTGCAACTACCACACCAACGATCCCCGCGCGCTTCGGGGATGCAAAGGCTACTGCCAAGATCCGACCGGCAAAAGCTGCGATGCCCTGCCGTGCCCTAAATGCGGCCACTTCCACTACTGGACTGGCGGCGCCGCCCGGTTGGATTGGGTTGTCGTCGGCGGTGAGAATGGCCCTCGGCCGATGCACCCCGATTGGGCTCGCGCAATTCGCGACCAGTGCAACCAGGCGCGCGTACCGTTCTTTTTCAAGCAATGGGGTTCTTGGGCTCCACTTGGAAAAGCACTGCCGGCGCAGCCTGGATCGCCGGGTATGACAGCTTGGCCCGACGGAACGGTCAGGTTCGGCCATGACGTCGATCCGTCGGTTGGTGCTGGTATCTCCATGTTTCGCGGCACCAAGTCGATTACCGGTCGCATGCTTGATGGTCGCACATGGGACGAAGTTCCAGCATGAGCCATTGGGCCTTCGTCCCCGTCAACGAAGCCGCGAAGACCGGAGGCCCCTTCACCCTCCGCGCCGATGACGGCTCGCCCCACGCTGGCCGCTGGGACTGCACCATGGGCCGCTTCGCCTACGGACCCGGCCTGCCGATCGGCAAAACCATCACCCACTACCTTGCCCGCCTGCCGGGCAAGGCTCCCCCAGCATAGGAGACGCCTCAAATGGCCGAGACTACCGACGACCGCCTGCGCCTGCTCATCGAGCGAGTGGAGCGCCTGGAAGAAGAGAAGAAGGGCATCGGTGACGATATCCGCGACGTTTACAACGAGGCCAAGGCCGTTGGCTACGACGTGAAGATCATGCGCCAGATCGTCTCCATCCGGAAGATGAAGCCGGACGACCGCCGGGAAATGGACATGCTGCTCGATACCTACAAGACGGCGCTGGGGATCGACTGATGCCGGTAACTCTTGCCAAACGCGCGCAGAGCATCCGCGCCATAGACCGAGCGAAACAAGCCCTCAAGGCGGGCGACAGGATCGCATTCACCAGCTGCCCCGGCACCCCCCGAACCGCAACTTTTCAGGGGTGGGACGGCAATTGGATTTGCAGCAAGACGCGGGATGACATTGCAGCCAGTTCAATCTTCAAGCTGAACGGCAACCCCGTCTCGTTCGCTGACCCCGCTTGGGAACGATACGATGCTGACACCGGCAGGCCCTACGGGGACCATGGAACGGCGACGCAGGCGCTCGAATGGGCTTTCACCCATGAGGGCGGCGATTGGGATGCCATGGACTTCCTGAGGGCATGGCGCGACGGTTCGGCCTGGGAGGAATGGCCGGAGTTCTACGAATGGCTGATGCCATGGCCCGCAGAGCGTGCCCGTAGGCTGGGCGGCAAGCTGGCCGCGGCGGATCTGGAAGAGGTTTGCTTCTGATGCAGCCCCGCCTGTCCCCAGCGGTCGCGGAAACCTTGGCCCTGCGCTCGCAGGGCCTTTCCGTTCGCCACATCGCCCGCCTGCGCGGCGTGAAGCCAAAGACGGTTCGCACCACGCTGGAGAAGCACACTGGCGGCGTCTCGCCCTCGATCGAGACGATCGTCGCCGGCAGCGCGAAACTGGCCGCCGCCATTTCCGCCGAGAGGTCCACACCATGACCATGTATCTGGCGCCGCACTTGGCCTCCGAATTCCTCAACGAAATCACGAAGCGCGCAAACGCCGACTTCGCGCACAACAAAAACCCCCTGTTTTCGCTCGGCTACTACAAGGGAATTCGGATTGAGCCGCACAGCGTGTTCCCCACGGAACACAGCTGCACCGACTGCTCCGGGTCCGGCGAAGGCGTCGCCTCGACGTACTGTAAGCCCTGTGGCGGCGCTGGCAGAAGGCGCGTTGTCGGGATGGTCGACACCATTCTCATCACCGAACCGCTGCCTAAGAAGTTCGCGCCCTATTTCCCGCGCGGCATCGTCGCATCTCCCCCGCCTTGCAGGGGGCTCGCATGAACGAGAGCCCCGCCGGCCGCGACGGCTATATCCTCGCCAAAGGGCAGAGGATTTATCACGTCTACAAGCAGAATTTCCCGATGCAGTTCATCTACGGCCTCACGCCGGACGACAACCGGGAAACGTCCCCCAATCTGATCGACGTTCGCACGCTCCCGGAAGAATACCGCCGCCTGCCGGTCGAGGTCGATTGGCTCAAGGTTCCCCAGCGCAGCATGGGCAAGCGCCTGCGCGAGCAGTTGAGCGCCCATGCCATAGCTTTCGCCTGCGCACTTTATGATGGCTACGACCTCATGGCCCACATCGCCCGCGAGAGAGAAGTCTGTGAACAGGAATGGGCCGACTTCCGCGCGAAGCAAGACGCACTGATCGCTCAACGCGAAGCTGCTGGGACATGCCCCGACTGCGGTGACCCCGCTTGCACCGCGCCATTCGGCTGCATCCCTTTCTAACCAGATCCGCGCCGGGCGGTCCCCGGCTTCATGCAAGGAAACCTTACATGGATCATGCAATGAGCAAACCTCACGTCCAGCGTATGGCCGCCGAACACAAAGAACTGGCTGAGCGGACGCTCAAACTCAGCGCCTTCCTCAACAATCCCGTGTTCGCCGATTTGGCTGCGGAGGACAAAGACCTCCTCCACGCGCAGTACGCCGCCATGGGCGCGTATAAGACCATCCTGATGATCAGGCTCAGCCGCGCGCAGGCCGAAGAAAAGGCTGCATGATATGAACGAGAGCCCATCCCGTAACGGCTGCACGATGTGCGACGGCACCGGCTACAAGGACTACGCCGGATTCGGGATGGACCCTTGCGACCATATCCGCGCCGGGAGGAACCCGGCATCACCACAGGAGGCCGCCTTGACCAACGTCATCCATCCTGCACCCGTCGAATTCGCCCCCGACCAGCTGCAAGCCGACCCGATCCTTCGCTTCTTCCACTATGGGCATCTGCCCGAGAAGCTGCAGGGTGCATCCAAACCGTTCTGCGATCTCGCCGGACACATCGTGACGACGCTGCCGCGCAACCCGGAACGCACCGTCGCCTTGCGCAAGCTGCTCGAAGCGAAGGACGCGGCAGTCAGGGCGAACGTCCAGTGACGCGGCCCTCGATCGACGGAGCATCCTGCCCCACTTGCAAGGGGACAGGCCGCATACCCGGCTTGAAGGGCGGTCCCAATGGGGCCCCGACGCCGACGACCCACCCTTGCCGTTGCCGTCGAACCCGCAGTGGGAACCAAGGCTTGACCCGACCCGCTGCGTAATCCCTTAATCCCCACGGCAACAGGAGGCCGACACAGTGCCTAAACCCGACTACGCCCAGCCCATCAACACCGCCGACGCCGAGGCCCGCCGCGCTTTCCGCGAACTTCTGGCCCGCGACGGCAAGGACGAACTCTCCATCGTCCTTGGGGTGAACCCCCGCACCATCGAACGAATCGGCCTGACGCGCGACCTGCCGCCCGGCATGGCGATGGACCTCGCCGCCTATCTTTCTCCGATCAACGACGCCGGCAGCGATGATGGCCGTTGGTTCGCCGCGTTCTCCACCTGGGCGGAAGATTGCCGCCAGCGCATGGAGGCCCGCCGTGGCTAAGATCACCTACCTGCATTCCCGCAAGCTGTCAGATGGCCGCTACGCGTGGAACTGGAAGCCGTCGCCGGCACTGCGCGAAGGTGGCTGGAAGAACCAGCAATTGGGCGAGAGCGCAAGCAAGACGCCACCGCTCGAAATCGTCGCCAAGGCCATGGCGATCAACGAGAAGGTCGAGCAGTGGAAGATTGGCGGTGTCGGAGCCATGGCCGCCGACACCGTGCCCGAGGCCCATCCCACCCGTGCACTGCCCCGCAAGTGGCTGTTCTCCGATCTGGTGGATGCCTACGAGGCAAGCGACGAATTCAAGGCCACTGCGCCCAAGACGCAGAAGGAATATCGCTCCCGGCTGCGCCAGCTCAAGTTTTGGGCAGACGACGGCCAGTTGCCTATCCTCTCCATCGACAAGGAAATGGTGAAGGATCTCAAGCGCGCCCTGCTGGGCGATGACGAGAGCGGCAACCCGGGCAGCAAGCACAAGTGCGCTGCCATGCTGCGCGTCCTGCGCCTCCTGATGCGCTGGGCAGGCCCTGACGGCCAGAGATTGATACCCGGCGACCCCACTGCCGGCGTTCCCATCCCCAC
Source organism: Novosphingobium clariflavum (assembly GCF_026420865.1). Classification (GTDB taxonomy): domain Bacteria; phylum Pseudomonadota; class Alphaproteobacteria; order Sphingomonadales; family Sphingomonadaceae; genus Novosphingobium; species Novosphingobium clariflavum. The sequence goes on from NZ_JAPCWC010000007.1 coordinate 242,176, forward strand.
GCCGCCAAGCCGCACTGCAAAGCTGGATTGGGAACAGGTGCAGCACGTCGCCGCGATCGCGCGTGATGCGGGAGACGAGGACAGCGCATTCCTGCTGGAAATTGCCTTCTGGTCGCTCCAGCGCCGCGCCGATCTACTGGAACTCAATCGCCTTGCATGGCGCACGTTTGAAAATCTGGACCCGCGCGACCGCGCCTATCTGGCCGACACTGCCGGCGACGTGCGCGGCTTCCGCCTTCTCCCGCAGAAGACCAGGCGCAGCACGGGTCGCTGGATCGACGCCCCTATGCCCACCTTCCTGCATGACAGGATCGCGACCCGCTTCGAAAAGAGCCAGTGGCTGTTCCACCATCCGGACGACACGGAAAAGCCGATGCCGGAACACACCGCACAGCGCGCCGTCCGCGTCCACCTCGACGCGGCCGGGTTCGAGACGTACCAGCTGCGCGACATGCGCCGCTCGGGAATGTCATGGTTCAAGGACATGGGCGCGCGCGAATCGAACATCTTCGCGATCAGCGGCCACGCCGTCCTCGGCAAACGCACGATCGCGGACACCTACATGCCGCCGGACACCCCCGGCGCCTGCGCAGCCGTCGCAGCGGTCCTGCGCACCCTCGAAGACATTGAATCTAGGAGGCAAGCGAAGTGAACAAATCCTCAATCGGAATGATGCGCCAAGAGCGAGGCTATATTGCCCGTCTTCGCCGCGATCCTCGTACCAAGGCCATGCATGACGGATGGTTGGCCCAAGCTACCTACGAAGCTGAGCAGCACTATCCCTATCCGGAAGACGCGAGACAAAGGGCCCACTATGCAGCTGATCGTGCCCTTCTACTCGCGTTGTCATTCGTCCTCGACAATGACGGCGAAATGAATGCCCTACGGGAGCAGCTGGACCGTATCACCGAATCGTCACTGTCTCTGCTGAATAAATTCCCGCCGGCACCGATCATTCTTAAATCCGAGGAAGATCCCAAGTGAGCAAGCGGCCACCCTTCGTCCGCCTGAAACGCCAGTTGAAATCCATCAGGTCCACCCGCCGCGCGCGACCGTTCAAGCGCTTGATGGAAAGGCGAGGAGACTTCTGGCTGCGGCGCTGCATGAGCGGCTTTCCGCCCCGTTTCCGCTCATGGGGCTTTGGGTTCGGCTACTACCGAAACGGCTACTTCTGATGTCGGACCGCACTATGACCACGAAGCGGGGAAGGAACGGCACCTTCCCCGCTTTTTCTTTGCCTATCCAACCCGCACGAATCGCCCTAAATTCGGGACCGTCGCACGGTGCGACGGAAAATCGTCGCACCGTGTGGAAAACTTTAGCCTTGACCCGCAGAAAACCTCACCTTAGAGGGCGCGGCAGCTGCCCCGTCGTCTAATGGTAAGACTACGGATTCTGATTCCGTCTATCGAGGTTCGAATCCTCGCGGGGCATCCACTTCCCTATCTCAGCCGGTCTCCATCAAGCGCGAACGCCTTGCGTTTCCGCCGCTTTTTCTGCGACATACGGCTTATGCAATCTCTACTCGTCTCAGCCAAGCGCAGGCCCCGTGGGGGTACAGTTGGGGGTATCGGGGGTATTCACCCTTGCTAACCGACACTGCCTGCCGGAAGGCGATTCCGGGCGAGAAAGACCGCAAGCTGACCGACGACAGAGGGCTCTATCTGCTCGTGCGCAAGTCGGGCTCCAAGCTCTGGCGGCTCAAATATCGATTCGCCGGGAAAGAGAAGACGCTCTCGATCGGGGCCTACCCGGAAGTGACGCTCAGCGCCGCGCGGATCGCCCGCGACAAGGCGCAGGCACAGCTTCGCGACGGGATCGATCCCTCGGCCGAGAAGCAAGCCCGCAAGATCCAGGCGCTGGCCGATGCCTTCGACAATTTCGAGCGAATCGCGCGTGCCTGGCACGAGGCCAAGGCCAAGACGCTGAACGCGCGGTACGCGGCAGCGATCCTCGGCCGCTTGGAACTGCACGTGTTCCCGGTGATCGGGAAGCAGCCGATACGCGGCATCACGCCACCGGTCGTTCTGGACATGGTGCGCAGGATCGAGAAGCGCGGCTCGCACGACGTGGCACACCGCGTGCGCAACCACGTCTCGGAAGTGTTCGTCTGGGCGATTGCCTCGGGCCTGGCCGAGACCGATCCGGCCGCGATCATCCAGAAGGCGCTTTTGCCCACCGACCCGAAGCTGCGCCCTGCCGCGCTCAAGGTCGAATTCGCGCGGCAGCTTCTGAAAGACGTGGAGGACTTGCCCGGGTCGCACTGGTCAACAGTGCTAGCCTCGCGCCTGCTGGCGCTGACGGCAGCGCGGCCGGGCGTCGTTCGCCTGGCCGAGCGGCAGGAATTCGAGGGGCTGGACGGTGCGAACCCGGTCTGGCGTATCCCGGCCGAGAAAATGAAGCTCACGCGGTCGCAAAAGCGCGACATCACGTGGGAGTTCGTCATTCCGTTGTCCCGGCAAGCGGCGGACGTCGCGAAGGCGGCAATCTCGGAAAGTCTGGCGTGCCAGTCGCGGGACGGGCCAAGCTGGCTCTTCCCCGGTCCCGGCGCCTGGACGAAGCCGATCAGCGACAGCACCTTGAGCAAGGTGTACCGGCTCGCGGGGTATCGGGGGGTACACGTGCCCCATGGTTGGCGCTCGACCTTCTCGACCATCATGAACGAACGCGCGGCGATGGAGGATCAGGAACGCGACCGCGCGATCATCGATCTGATGCTCGCGCACGCGCAGCAGGGCGTCGAGCCTATCTACAATCGCGCCATGTACCTGCCCCGGCGGCGGAAGCTGGCGCAGATCTGGGCCGACCTGCTGATGCGGGGCGCGGCCGAGCCGCACTTGCTGCTGCCGGCGCACCGGCCGTGGCGAGCCAAGGATCGGGCCACAGCGGCAGGCTGACCACCCAAGCGGAGGCCGCGTGATGAACGCGGTCTCGTTTGGCAATCTGCTGGCCGGTGCCGCCAGCATCCCGACCTCGGAAGCCCGCGTCCGCTTCTGGCGCCGGACCTTTGACGTCAACGATTCGCGCGCACAGGTCGGCCGCATCCTTGGTGACGGCAGCGACAAGCAAGGCAAAATCGTGCTATCCACGATCATCGAGGTCGCGCAAAAGTGGTTCAAGAACGCCAACGCAGACGCGCGCATCGCTTCTGCCGCAGAACGAGCAGCCTCGTCGAAGCCACCAACCACTCCGGGAACTGAGCCCAAAAGGCGGCGCGTTCTAAAGTGGAACGTCCTCAACACGCTTGATGCGGTGCTTGGCTTCACCAATTTCAAAACGGGCGAATGCATCGCAACCTATGAGATGATCGCCGTTGCGGCCGAATGCGGCCGCGATACCGTATATCGCCACCTCAATATCCTGCGCGACCTTGGGTTGATCGACTGGGTGCGTCGGTGCGAGCCGACCGACAACAAGAAGCAGCCGACGAAGGCTGCGCCCAACGCCTATTTCTTCGAGATCACACGCCTTCCCAGCCCCGTTCAGATGCTGATGCGGCAAATCCTGAAGCGTCGCGGCGTCACGCTCGCCTCGCACCCGGAGCGCACCGGATCGGGCAAGGTGCCGAATCGTGTGCAGCGTCTGGCAGACCGCCTGGGCAAGTCTCTGGCCGGCGCTGCCGACTTCCTTCGTCGCGGGAAAGAACGCGACACCAAGGTCGAGGAAGCCGCGTTCGTGCGCGCGGAGACGGACCTCATGGGCGACATTCCGACCGATCAGTGGGCCGCGATCCGTCACCCCGGCGATGCAGCCGCACAGGCCGCTTACAACGCCCGCCTCGGCATCCTTTCATTTGTCTCTGAAAGTATGGAAATGCCGCTTCATTCCCCACCTACAGAACCAGATAGAAAGGTCTAAGGGCGCTTGAGGCGCCCTTAGGCGTCAAGTTTGTATTGCCCCCATGCCTGGAAGGTAATTCCCGCACTCAGCGAAGCGCCAACGGAGATGGCGCGCGGGGGCGGCTGCGCCGCCCCGGTGTGTCCAGGGGGGCAAGAGCAAAGCTCGTGCCAAGCACGGCAGCGAGTTTTAGCGGCTTAGTCAGACGAGAAATCGGAGATCTCATCGTAACGACGGCAAAGGTCTTCGGCGATCTCGCCGACTCCATAGTCGAATGCCGCAAGGACACGCCTCAAAGCCGCAGGCTTTGGCAAGGGGCGGGCTTTTTCCAAGATTTCAGCCATCGCGATCCACTCAAGCGGAACTTCGCGCCTGATACTGATGTGTTGGCTCAAATCGTCCGCTCGCGGCGGGTACAAAATTGGAAATTCCGCCGCCTGAGCGCGGTAGCGCGCTGCGATCTCCAGAATTTTGCTCTCGAATGTCTTGTCCATTTGCCCCTCACACCCGCCGAAAATGGCGCACTTTGAATGGCACACTGAAATAGCGCGTAACAGGTATGCGCGTGCAAAAAGGCGTAAAACGACGCGCGAAGCGCCCGCCCCCGCCAGATATCGCCCAAAACCGCCCTTTCAGCGGTGCAGAACCGCCCCCGACCATGCGAAAAAACCGCCCAAAGAGCGAGGAGGCGAGGCGTGGGGGCAAGTGCGGCGCGCGGGGTCAGGGCGAGGCCGATCCGTTGCGCCTCGACGTAACAATGTTTCAATTGAGAGGCAGGGGGTAGCCGCGCGGGTGGGGCGGGCCTCTCGACCACCATGGGGCGGCGGCCGCAGGCGCCCTTGCCGCATGTTCGCGCTATGTTCTATCCCCTCATCATGCGAATCGACCGCCTCTCGCGCCTTGCGCTCCATGTCCTTGAAGATGCGGCGGCACGCGCACACGGCGGCGACGTGGAGCGGACATGGGGCCACCGCCTCGCGCTGGAATTGCTGGTCCAGCGCGGCGTTGCGGAGCGGTGGCAGGCGGCATCGTTTTGGGAAGACCTCGCCTATCAGTCCACGTTTCACCAATTCGACAGCGGCGCGACCTATGTCCACACCACCAGCCTCGCCAGTGCCGTGGCCGCGTGGGCCTATCGCCTGGGCGTGGAGCCGCTCGATCCGGTGCAGATGAGACGCCTGGCACGGCGGTATGCGCCTGATCTTGAATCAGACTGCGGAACGCAGCAGCTTCCCTGCATGTGCAACCGATACACACCGGGCGACCGCCAACTCATCAAGAGCGTCTTCGGCGCGCGCCAGTTGCGCGAGTTCAACGAGGGGCCGGCGATTGTTCACCCGCGCGAGCCGGGCTGGGTTGTGCGCCTGGTCGACGGCGAGCGCGTGCTCGAGCAGATGACATGGGGCTTCCCGGTCTACCTGCGCAGCAAGGCCGGACAGCCTCTGAAGCCCAAGCCGGTCAACAATGCCCGGTTCGACAAGCTGAACGGCTTCTGGAAGCAGTGGGCGCTTTTTCCAGAGCAGCGCTGCCTCATTCCCGCAGCGGCATACGCCGAGGCGGTTGGCCCGGCCGGGGCGATGACGACGACATGGCTGTCGGTGAAGGACAGCCCGGCATTCGCCTGGGCTGGCCTGTGGCGAGACAGCAACGAGTGGGGCACATGCTACACGGGTGTCATGACCGAAAACGCGCCGGAACTCGCCGCGATCCATGACCGCTCCCCCGTCATTCTCGATGCAACGGATTGGGACACGTGGCTGCACGCCCCATTGGAAGAACTATTCCGCTTCGACCGCCCCCTTCCGGCAGATCGCATGCGTGTTCAAGCGACTGGGGTGCTCTGGAAAACTGGCGGGACGATTTTGCCGCCGCCTGTCTCAGAGAGCAAATGCTGAATTTCCAAGCATTATGGATAGCGGGTTTGGGCCGGTAGGCGACCGTCCGGTTTGGAGCCGGGTTTCGAGGATAGCTGCCGCTTACGCCGCGTCGGCTGCCAACCAAACTACGACGTTGCCGAATTTTCGCATGAACGACCGTTCCTCCCGGAACTCGCCATTCCCATTCGATTAAACGGTCCGGCAGCGGTGCGGCCCGGCGCCAGCCATTCTAGGGCCTAATACATAGATTCAATAGCTGCCGTCTCTTCAACTTGGCAGCATCATCGTGCAATGCCGGATGGACTGGCTGGCTTGTGGTATGCTCGCAATGATGTCAGCCGGAACGGCGGGCCTTGAGAGCCTTGCGGCCCCTCAGGCAAAGCGGCTTGCCGCAAGAGGCCTCATTCGCCTATACCCGCGCGGGGAGAACGCATGTCGCAAAACCTAACTGAGCAGTTGGATCGCGAGAAGCGAGCCGTGTCTTACGACGTATACGATATGACCGTGCGGCAGCTGGTCGATATGGTCGCAGGTGGCGAGATTGATGTGGCGCCTGACTACCAACGGCGCTTCGTGTGGGATGATACCCGCGAATCAGAGCTAGTCGAAAGCATCTATTTGGGAATTCCGGTACCCAGCTTGTACATGGCCGCCAATCGAGACGGCAGCTGGGAGGTCGTGGACGGAGTGCAACGCCTAAGCACGCTCGTTCATTTCTGCGGAGGCAAAGACGTTCGGTCTCGTATTCTCCGCGAGAACCCACTGAAGCTTACTAACCTAACGAAATTGACCGCTTTCAATGGGATGACATTTGAAGAGCTACCGAAATCTGCGCAGTTAGGTTTTACCTTGCGGCCAGTCCGGGTCACGACCCTGAATGACAAAAGCGATTTTGCGGTCAGGTACGATCTGTTCGAGCGTCTGAATACTGGCGGTGTAAAGCTCCACGCGCAAGAAATTAGAAACTGCGTGATGAGAGGCGGCTTTCGCGAGTTGCTCCGCGAACTTTCATCTCGTCCGGCGTTTCGGGCTGTGGTCCGCATCCCAAGCAATGAGCAGCAAGAAGCGATATACGAAGAGTGTGTGCTGCGCTACTTTGCCTATCTGGAGCGGTATCAAGCATTTGAGCATAGCGTCGTCGGATTTCTCAACGACTATATGATTGAGCATGCTCTCGCTGGACCGCAGGCTGCGTCCATCGCGGGTTTCGATGCAACCTTCAATTAGCTACAGGCCAGGCTTCCGAATGGGGTCGTTCGAGGCACGAGAAATGCGACACCGCTCAACCTGTACGAGGCCGTCACCGTAGGAACTACGTTGGCATTGAGGCAAAATCCAGGTCTGAACAGGGATCCAGCGCCGATCATGAACGCAGATCAGATGCGGCGGCTTACGACTGGCGCGACGAATAGCCGTCGGATGGTCGTTGATCGTATTGAATATATGCGGAACGAGTTGCTCGCCTAATGCCACTCAGCGCCGTTCGAGCAGAGGTGGCAAGCCGCTTTGCCGAGGCTCGCGCGTTACTGACCGAGATTTCTGCCCGAGAGGCCGATGAGGGTACCTCAGTATCCGCAGGCCTGAACACTCAAAAGGCGATGTTCATCGTCCTCCTCTACGCGGCCTTCGAGTTTACGACGACTTTGCTTGTCGTCCGGACAGCTGAAGGCATAAGTGGTCAGCGTATCGCCCATTCCGATCTTGCGGTCGAACTTCTTTCGCTCGCACTCGATCCTCAGTTGAGGGCGGTTGCTTCGCCTGGCCGCAGGGCCAAGTGGCAGCGAAGATCGGCGCTCTTCTCACGTACCTTTTCCACAGATACTGCGCGTATTCACGAGGAGGCGCTTCTCGAAGAGCTAGGTAATATTCGGTGCGCCAGTTTGGATCAGGTGTTCGAGGCGTTTGGCATCTCGGGACCATCGCTCCACGATCCCAGGGCGCGGCAATACATCGATGAAATTACCGATTGCCGCAACGCCGTCGCGCACGGCAGGGAAGCGGCCACTACAGTCGGGTCCCGGTACACAGCCGCATCTCTTCAATTGCGCCTGCAGGAGCTAGAGCGGCAGAAAGACTACCTGATCGGTAGGTTCGAACCAGTATTGCGGGATCGGCTCTACCTTCGAGCGTCTGGTAACGCCGCCTAACATCCCGCGCCGTCGCGCTCGCATTCACGATGTGGAGCGGGTCGCCGCGCTCGCTCTGCACTCAAGGCTGTGTCTATTTCCGCCGCCGGGTCACTTGAAGCTGCCACGCTGCAAGCGGCCCGCCTCGGCCAATGGATGATGACATCCGAACAAGGCTCGAGCGTCGGCTTTTGTCGATAGCAGTCACACAGGTAGTGCGTTGGGAATGACGGCTTGGTCCCAACCCCAGTCATAGGCAGTAGGTCCGCTGATGGGCTCACTGATTTCCCATTCGAACGGCTTAGATGGGCGCGTAGCTGACGTGGGTGAAAATAGCTGCGCACCATGCGGTGCGCAGCCCAGATCCGTCAGTTGGTTATGATGACCTCGCCCACCGTCTTGGCCTTAGCCCCACCACCCACCGTGTAAACCAGCTTCTCTTCCCGGAAATCGAACCCGGCGAAGATCCGGCGTACCTCGGGATGATCGTTGAGCGACAGGATGAACCGCCCGCGCACGCCGCGCAGTTGCTCGGCCATCTGTTCGAACTGACTGCGGTCGAACAGGTCGCGGCCATAGTCGCCCTCACTGCCGTAGTAGGGCGGATCGAGATAAAACAGCGTCCCCGGCCGGTCATAGCGCGCGATGAAGTCGGCCCAGGGCAAACGCTCGATCACGACCCCCGCGAGCCGCTCGTGCACCGCCTCGATCATCGGCGCCAGCTTCGTCACATCGAACCGCGCAGAGGTAGACGGGTCCACTCCGAAACCACGCCCCCGCACCTTCCCGCCGAATGCCAGGCGCTGCAGATACAGGAACCGGGCCGACCGCTGCATGTCCGTCAGCGAACTGGGCTCCAGCGCCAGCAGCTTTTCGAAGCCGGCGCGGCTCGTGATCTGCCAGCGAAGCATGTCGAGGAAGGCTAGGTAGTGGTGCTGGATCACGCGGAAGAACGTCGCCACGTCCTCCGACCAGTCGTTGATGACCTCGGCCTTGGGCTTCTGGTCGCGGCGCAGGAACACGCCGCCCATGCCCACAAAAACCTCGGCATAGGTGCGATGCTCGATGGAGTTTATCAGCGAGACGAGACGCTTTGCCAGCGCGCGCTTGCCTCCGATGTAGGGCGCCAGCGGGCGCACCGGGTCTACCCGCTCGAACGAAGAGAGGGGGCTCGACAGCATTGTTTTTGTTCCTTATTCGTTCCCGCACCGAGTCGGTAGGCGGGATGGCCCCATGGCGGGACCGAGTGGGATCATGACGAACTGGCATTCGTCGGACAAAGGCGGTCCAACGCCCAAGTCCCCCGCCTCATCGGCGGGAGGAATCCTCAGGCGGCAGTCCTCGGCAGCGCCATCGCCGGGCGCTCGAAGCGCACCGCTTCCACGCCCAGCCAGTCGTTCACTTCCAGCATGCGCGACTGGATCGGCACGATTTCCATTTCGTAGAACATGGCCGCCGCGTCGTTGACGTTGCCGAAGCCGCTCGTCCCCTTCGGGACCATGCCGATCAGTTGCGGCGGCACGCGGTGCGCTGCCAGCAGGTCCTCGGCCGTGACGTTCTTGATATTCAGGAACTCGTCGTTGGCGCCGACGCTGGCAATGGGGATGACCTTGACGCTGTTCTCCTTCCCCTTCGGCAGATGGAGGAAGAAGTTGCGGAAATTGCCCGGCCCCTTCGAATCCCGCATCGCCTGCCGGATCGCCTTGCTGTCCTTGTCGCTCAGGTTCTCATCGGTGATGCACAGGATATACCCGGCGTGCGAACCGTTCAGATAGTACTTGCGGCGGAACAGGGTGGCGCTCTCGTTCAGCAGGCCGGATTGCAGCGCCGAGAGATACTCGGGCATGCCGTAGATTTCCTGCATGGGGTCCGGCTCGGCAAGGTGATGGACGGCCCCGGCGGGGTATTCCACCGCGTCGGAGATCGCATAGCTGCGCGGCGCCCAGAAGAACTGATCCGGCAAAAGCCCTACACGCGTGTAGGCGGCAGGCGAGCAGCGCAGCGCCGCCGGTCGTCCGAGGCGGCTGTTCACCCGCTCCAGATAGGCATTGCCCATGGTCAGCCAGTCCAGCGCCCACCGGGCAAATTCGGCTTTCGGGAACAGGGTGCCGGGCACGAAGCTTGCCGCCAGCAGGTTGCGCTTGAGCAGGAT
>NZ_JAPCWC010000070.1 GCF_026420865.1 Novosphingobium clariflavum
CAGAAGGCGGCCATGGGCAGGGCGGCGTGGGCCTCCACGATCATGGCGAGCGCCCGATCATAGGCGCTGCCTTCGACATGCCAGCGCGCGATCCGCAGCAATTCCCAGAAGCTGTGCGTGTTGGTCGCCGCCGCCATCTTGCGCAAACCGAGATTGACGCCTTCCGCCAGCAACACGTTCATCAGGCCGATCCGGTCGCTGCAGGGCGCGCCGGTGCGCAGATGCGTGAACGCCTCGGAAAATCCGGTTCGCTCATCGACTTCCAGCAACAGATCGGTGATCCTCGCGGGCGGGAGCTGTTGATAGAGATCGAGCACGAGATCCTCGGCCCCTTCGGGCGTGTCGGCCCTCAGCTTGTCGATGTGCAGCTTGCCGTTCTCGATGATGCCGCCTGGGATCGTGCCGGTTCGCGCCGCGCGGCCAAACTCCTTCAGCCGTGTATCCAGTCGAGCCCTGCGCTCGGCCAGCCATTCGCCGGGTCGCAGCGGCACGGCGAGCCGCGCGGTCTGCTCTATCGCCTGTGGCGGGACCAGAAGCTGCTTGAGGTCGCCATAGCGGCGCGATCCCGCCAACCATATGTCACCGGACCGGAAGGCGTCGCGGATGTGGAACAGCACCGCGATTTCCCAAAGCCGGTGGTCGCCGCTGGGCTCAGCGCGAAGATGACGATGCCATTTCGAGTTGGGACGTAGAAAATCCACCGGCGGATCGACCTTGATCCCGTTACGCAGCATCGCAACGGCCGCCAGAAGAGGCGTGGCGATCGGCGCCGCCTGCATGTCGAGCAGGCGCAGCATCCTGGGCGCGTAGAGGCGGAAACGGTGATAGCCGTCCAGCACACGGCTGAGCGGGTCGGCCGCGAGCACGTTGGTCAGCGCGGAGGCCGTGGCGACAAGGGTTCTGAACCGTTCCCAGCCAGGCCCGGTGGCGATTATCCCGTCCAGGGCCGTGCCATCGTCCTGCGCTCCAAGCAAAGCACCACCGATTTCGGCAAAGGACTTCAGCGTGTCCCGAACGGCCGCCTTTTCGTCGGCGATCCTGGTGTTGCAAAGGCGTTCGGAGGCCCGATAGAGACGGCCTACGATGCGATCGTGGGTCTCCACGATGACATCGGCCAGCGATGACCGCCATTCCAGGGTGCAGACAGCGAGGATCGCAAGCCGCCTGTCTTCGGGCAGATCACGCATGCCGTCGGCGTAATAGCGCTCGCCCTGCCGGCGAAGCCGGGTCACACGATGCGCCGGCACGCCGTCCAGCAAATCCGCCGGAAGATCGAACCTTTGAAGATATTCCAGTCGATCCATCAGCCGGTTAGCGGCTGCTGAATTTGCGCCAACCTCGAACTGTCGCAGCCATACGAAGCGCGTGACGCGACCATCCACCGTATCCTCCAACAGGTGAGCCAAATTCTCGCTCAGGGTTGGCGTGATGCGATGGGCGATAAGATCCTCGATCCGGCGCTCGGCCTCAACCAGCGCATCGGCGCAAAGGCGCTCGATCGTCGAGGAGCCGGGAAGGATCGTGCGGGTGCGGCGACACTCCGCAACGAAGCGACGGGCAAGATCCTCATTCGATGTCGCCGCCTCGGCTTCCCGAGCGATCCATTCGCGCAAATCCCGTGCGCCCCGCCCCGAAAAGGAGCGATAGCCGTAGATTCGGCGAAGGTCCGCCAGATGCTCGTGCCGGGTCTCCTCGCGCGCGGCATAGAGGAGTAGATCGTCGCTGGTCAGGCCGAGCTGGGCCGCGATGAAATCCGATACCTGCGCCGGGATCAACTCGCCAGGAGCGAGCACCCGGCCCGGGTAGCGCAGGACGCACAGTTGCAGCGCGAAGCCAAAACGATTGTGGGCGCGCCGGCGCTGGCGGATATGCCCGAGATCCTCATCGCTGAGGGTATAGTGCCGCAGCAGCTCACCTTGATCGACCGGCAAGTGAAGCAGCGCCTCGCGCTGTCGATCGGTCAGGGTCACGCGACGCGGCATACATGCTCCTTATTCTTTCCGAGCTACGGTTTGAGATAGCTTGATTGAGATGCTGGTTAAGATACACAATAGCCCAATCTTATGTGCTCATGTTCGTCACCGCCTCAAACCTTCGTTTGTGATCCATGCTGATCGGCTACGCCCGCGT
>NZ_JAPCWC010000071.1 GCF_026420865.1 Novosphingobium clariflavum
CGGTGTGGACAATGTGACGATCATCGAGATCCCGCCCGCGACCACCGACTTCGCGCCCTATATCGCCCGTATCCGCAGCCTCAAGCCAGACGTCTGGGGCGGCATGCTCTATCCTCCCGCGCAGCAGACCCAGTTGATCGAGGCCGCCTCGGCCCAGGGTCTGACCATTCCCTTCGTCGGCAGCAACAACGTGATCGAGAACGCCACGCTGGCCGCGCTCAGCGCCGCGCCCTTTGCCAATTCAGTGGCGCTCGAAAAGGGAGAAGATGCACAGCGCTTCCCGGTCTGGAAGGAGTACCTGCGCCAGCTTGCGAAGTACGACCCCGAAGGCAAAGTCACGAGCCCGACCGATGGTTCGGTCACCACTGACTGGTACGCGGTCTGGACCTTCGCGCAAGTGGCCCGCAAGCTCGAAGCGGTCACCGTGGACGGCTTCCGCAAGTACGTGACGGCAGCAAGGGATTTCGGCCCCGACATCGGCTCCACCCTGCTGCACCCGATCGACTTCACCGTGCCCTCCGCCGCACAGAATGTCGGGCAGCCGCGACAGGCGAACACCTGGGCGTTCCAGGGCCATGTCGCGGGCGGCAAGGAAGTGGTCGATGACGCCGCGCCCTTCAGCGTCTGGGAACAGACCCCGATCAAACCCTGGCCGGTCAAGACCGCCACTACCGCCCGGAACTGAAAGGACCATCGCCATGTCCACTCATGACACCGCCTTGCGGGACGCGCGGCCTGAAACCATCGACGAGATCATCGCCGAACTGGCACCCGGCGCTGCCCACCGCGATCTGGAACGCGAACTGCCCGTCGATTTCGTCAACCGCCTGCTTGCGGCAGGCCTGGGGGCTCTGCGGGTCCCCGCCGGCTATCGCGGCGGGGGTGCGACCATTGCCGAGCTGGCAGAAGTCCTCATCGCGCTCGCCGCTGCCGACTCCAATCTGGCGCAGATCTTTCGCGGTCATCTCGGATTCGTGGAACTTCTGCGGTTGTGGCCCCGCACACCGGCTTCCGAGGCGCTGCTGCGCTCTGCCGGCAACGGCGCGCTGTTCGGCCCGGCCGCCTCGGAAAAGGCGCGGCCCGATGGCGCGGCATCGACACTGTTCGACATCCGCACTCGGCTCGTGGAGGATGACGAGGGACTCTGGCTATCTGGTGAAAAGTATTACACCACCGGGAGCCTGTTCGCGGACTGGATCAACGTTCTGGTTCCGCAGGAGCAGGGCTTTGCCGAAGTGGTGGTTCCCCGCGACAGTCCTGGGCTCACCATACTCGACGATTGGCAGGGGTTCGGTCAGCGCCTGACTGCCAGCGGCACCGCAATCTTCGATCGGGTGCCTGTCCTCCCAGAACATGTCTTCATTCATGCCGATCAGGATGCCTTCCGGTATATCCAAGCCTTCTACCAGTTCGTGCACGTATCGACGCAAGCGGGCATTGCGCAGCGCATATCGGCGGACATTGCCGAAACGGTGCGCGGGCGCACGCGATCCTACCCGCTCGCCGCCACATCGGAGCCAAGCAAGGATCATCAAGTCCTCGCCGTCGTCGGAGAGACCGAGAGCCGCGCTTATGCAGCGCGCGCTACGGCTCGCCAGCTTGCGCTCGATCTCGAGAAGTACATACAAGGCTCCAAGGTCGGTGACGCACTCGACCAGGCTGTGATCGGCGCCGCATCGGCACAAATCTCAAATACCCGGCTTGTAGGCGAAAGTGCCTGGCTACTGTTTGATGCCGGTAGCGCTTCTTCCACGGATACCGCGCTCGACCTCGATCGCCATTGGCGCAACGCACGTACCGTGTCTTCGCACAATCCCGTGATCTACAAGGCCGCACAGATCGGGAATTATCTTGTCAGCGGTGTGGTCGCGAACGAGCTTGCGAGCTTAAGGCCGGCGCGCTCCTAATCTGGGTTTCGGTCCAATGAAGGGGTCGAAATTGTGAGGTGGTCCCGCTTTTCTGGACAGGGTG
>NZ_JAPCWC010000072.1 GCF_026420865.1 Novosphingobium clariflavum
GAGGTAGCGATGTCCATCCTCGCCTACGACGTGCCCCGGATCGATCAACCCTGCGATGCCGAGATCGATAGGCTCACTCCAGGGCCCTTCCATCGAGCTGGCATGGATGACGTAGATGTTCGCGAAGCTGGCAAGCGGCGGCGACCAGCTTGCCTTCATGAAGGGAATGTAGATGAAATAGCGGTCGCCGTGCTTGGCGATGTCCACCGCGAAGACGGTGCCGAGGGGCCGGGTCAGCGCAGGCCCCAGCGGACGCCAGTTCACCAGGTCGCGCGAATGCCAGATCAGCAGGCCGGGAGCCGCGTCGAACGACGAGTGCGTCATGTAGTAGTCGTCGCCGTCCTTGAGGATCGACGGGTCGGGATAGTCGCCTGCGAGCACGGGGTTGAGGAACTGGCCATTACCGCAATCAGCCTGACGCTGACCTTCGATGCCGCGTTTCCACTGCGGAACGGGGGGCTCGCAGGGCCCGGTCGCGGACGTGAGCGCAGACGTGAGCGTAGACGTGGGCGCTGCAGCTCTTGCGCTGTTTGCGCCTGACGCGAGTACGGTACCTGCAAGAGCCAGCTTAATCGCATCGCGGCGGGATTCCATGCATCACCTCCATTTATTAGAATTAATCTTCCAATAACTGGAGGTGTCGGCAGCACAAGAGGCTTGAGGCCTCCTGGGTTTTCCGCAGGCTCCGATCCATGAGCAGGAATTGCGACGAGCCGTGTCGGGCGAAATGCGAAACTGACCCCCGCATTGCCTTGAGCAGAATGCTGCCGGCAGGATCGGCGCGGGGACACGATCGGAGTTGGGGGGAGTGATCATCGATCGGTAACGGTCATGTTCCCGGTCGAACAAGCGGCAGACCCCCGACGAGTTCGTCGCGGTTATCGGCTGCCCCCCGAAACTTCGGTTGGAAACCATCGCCTCTCACCAAAGCTTGCAATCCGCCCCAGGCATCCCGAAAAGCGGGCCGAGCACAACTTGGGACAATGCATTGTGGCGACCATTCGCGATGTGGCGAAAGCCGCCAAGGTTTCGGTTACGACAGCATCGCGCGTCGTCAACAAGGAGCCAACCGTTCGCTCCTATCTGCGAGAAAGAGTGGAAACGGCCATTCTTGAGCTGAACTATCGTCCCAACCTGGCGGCACGACGCCTGTCGAGCATGCGATCTTTTACTATCGGGATGATCGTACCTCGTGCTGGGATCGGCTATATTCCTCGATTGATTGTCGAATTGTCGTGGCTGTGCCGAGCTGAGGGCCATTTGCTCGTTCCCGAGGCGGTCGAGTTTGAGGATCGGCTCACCGCCTTTTCCCATCTCGATGGGGATGCATTGCGACCCGATGCAATCATTCTGGCTCCGCGCTTCAGCGACGATGATAGATTGCTCGCCCGGTTCGAAGCCGAGGAAATTCCGCTGGTCCGCCTTGGCGGATCACCGGACCGTTATGGTCTTTCCATCCAGATAGACGATCGGGAAATGGCGGCCGAGATGGTGCGCCATCTGATCGCACTGGGGCATCGCCGCATAGGCATGATCGGTTTGCCGCTGGCGGGCAGTGGCGCAAGAGCCAGGCGCGAGGGATATGAGCAAGCCTTGCGGGAAGCAGGACTACCCTGCGATGGCCAGCTTTTCGTCGAGGGCAGTTATTCCTATCGATCGGGTGTGGAGGGCCTCAACCGTCTGCTTGCCCTATCTTGTCCGCCCACGGCCATTTTTGCGGCCAATGACACTATGGCCGCAGGGGCACAGGCACAGGCGTTGAAGCTGGGACTTCTGGTACCTCAGGATGTGGCCATAGCCGGGTTCGAGGATTCGCCGATACTGCGTGCAACTTTTCCGGCGATCACTTCGGTATCCTTTCCTGTCGCCCAAATTGCCGAGATCGCGGCCCACGCTGCCATCCACGGCTCATTGTCGCCGTTCACCCTCGATCCATCCCTG
>NZ_JAPCWC010000073.1 GCF_026420865.1 Novosphingobium clariflavum
GCCGAATATTGCTCCGCCGTTCTCAACATTCGAAGACTCGAACTACTGACCTTCGCAAGTGGAACGCCAGGGGCCGGGGAGTGATCCTCGGCCCCTTTCGCATGCCCGCAGACCAGGCGCGGTGCCCGTCAATCGTGCACGACAGCCCCGGGTCGGGCATCGCGCAACATTGTTACACATCGGCGCAACGCGGTGCGGCCGAGGGGAAGGAACCTGCCTCTACCCTCCCAAACGCCCTCGCCCCCACGCCTCGCTTTCGCCTTCTTCAACGAAAATTGTGCATTTTTCCGGCCTGCTGCGCGGCCAAGGCCACCCCCCATCCGTCGCAACCGCCTAACATTCCTAATCAGGCGAAAAATCACGCGTGAAACCCGCAGAAAACAGCCATTTTTCAGGTTATGCCACCGACCTAATCGGACATAATATTTTTTGAGTTCTGACCTTATATCATTGAAAAACAACGGTTTTCAAAACGTGAGATATTACGTCTCATATATATAATCTGATTAGAATAATATTATGGATATATTATCGCTCAAGATATTGAAGAACCTACGATATTAGGAATGTTAGGAGGTTGCGACACACACCCATGTCCCTCAAGGTTCCCACGGTAGGCTGCGGCTTTTCGCGCTTGGTCCGCTTATGATCTCACATCCTGTGGTGGTGGCGCCGGCTGTGCGGATCTGTGCGCAAGGGTGCAGTTGGTGCGGGCGATCGCGGCGACGGGCGCAAGACGCGAAAATGCCAAGCGCCTTCCCGGATGGCGCCGGCATTAACGACGCCATCCGGGGGCTGATAGTCCGTTGGAGTAGGCGCGGAGGCGGACATGCAAAAGCGGCGAGGGAGGACCCTCGCCGCTCTGTTATTTGTTCACTTACTGTTCCGGCGTGTTCGCTTCACCCGCTCCAAGATCCTGTTCGGCACGAGCCGCAGTTGATTAAAAAATCCTTTTATTTTAGCTATTTCCAGGGCGGCCTCTGGTTGTCAGTGATTGCCCTTGTTCGCCTGCAATCGCGCAAGATCGGGGCCTAATTACGGGGCCTTGCAAAGGCTCCACACCACCGAGGCCCCCACATGATCGGCCCCCACCGAGTGGTCCGGGTTATTTGTCAGGCCGTGAACTCATAAAAAGCTTCTTGTGCGTTTGCTCGGCATATCAGTGCGGCGCTGCCACCTCAGCCTCTGCGTGTTCATTGCCGAAACCCTCGTTATCAACTGGACATGGCGTGCTGGGGTTATCGTCCCGACATGCTGAGGTGTCGGCATACATATCGCTATCGCATGCGGACGTGAGCATCAAAACTGCTGTGCTGGCCAAGGCTATAAAGAGCATTCGGTTCATACAGTAAAATTGCCGTGAAGCATGACTGAGGTGGTCCCGCCTTCTTGGACAATTTGGCGGCTAAGTTAAGCTAATCCCGGTTGTCGTTCACGCCGCCTGTTTGATCATCAGATCATGGGGGCATGCCCCCATGATCTGATTGCCCGATCCGCCGATAGGCCTCGGCCGGGGTTTTTCCGGCCAGGCCCGAGTGCGGACGCTGGGTGTTGTAATAGGTGATCCAGCGGCCAAGGCCAGCTTTCAACTCCGAGCCGGTTTCGAAGGCGTGGAGATAAACGCTTTCGTACTTCAGGGATCGCCAAAGGCGTTCGATGAAGACATTGTCCATCCACCGGCCCCGCCCGTCCATGCTGATGCGAACCTCGGCCTCGCGCAGCACAGTGGTGAAGGCCTGCGACGTGAACTGGCTGCCTTGGTCGGTGTTGAAGATCTCAGGCTTGCCGTAGCGAGCTAGCGCCTCCTCCAGCGCCGCGACGCAGAACCCTGCATCCATCGTATTCGATAGCCGCCACGCCAGCACCTTCCGGGTTGCCCAGTCCATGATCGCAACCAGGTACAGGAAGCCGCGCCGCATCGGGATGTAGGTCACATCG
>NZ_JAPCWC010000074.1 GCF_026420865.1 Novosphingobium clariflavum
CTAAAGCTACGCGATCTATCGTTGCCCGCTGAACGTCAGACAGACGCAGGGTGATAGGGGGATTAGACATTGCACCATCCAAATTCTGGATGGTGGGGGTTTCGGAAGTGCCTTTTTACCCGATCCTGGAGCCCAGCGGAAGCGGTATTGCGTATTACGACGAAATACCGGAGATATCGTTGTTTCTCAGAGGCTTAGAGTTCGATATCAGCTGGTATTACGAGGCAATACTGTATTACACCGGAATACATCTGCTATTTCAGGTACTTAACCTGCGGCCTGCCGCATAGGGTGTGCAAATCTCTAGGGACTATCAGTGGTTGTCGGGGCATCAGGGGATGTTGTCCGATCGTTGGCTCCGATTCCGGCAGGGAAGCGCCGCAGGCAATCATCCTCGGGATCGTCGGGACGGGGTTTCGCGGAGCAATCCCGTCCCACGACGGACCTGGCCATAGGCCAGTGTCCGTCGCCCTTATGCTGATCCGGTCAAGACCGGATCAGCGAGCGCGATGGTGGCTCCATATGGAGATGATGCTGCGTGCTATTGTGTCGTCGTCGGCACGCTGGCATCCTGTGTCGTGGAGGCTGGTCACACGATCAGAAAAGGCATGTCTCATGGCACGGAGTATCGAGCAGGAACGCAAGCAGCTTGAGGCGGAGGAACAGCGGTTGAGCGAGCGACGCAAGCAGCTTGCCGAACGGGAGCGAAGCGACCGGCTGAAAGAGGTCGAGAAGTCGGGCTTGATGAAGGCCGACAGCGCGCAGTTTACCGGCATCCTCGAAGCGATCCGCAAACTCGGGGCGACAGAGACGCTCAAGCGCCTGACCGCGTAAGTCGGTCGGCGCAGCGTCGGGCTTCAAGCCCGACAGGCAAAATGATGGGGGAGCGGCCGTCAGGCCCTCCCCCATTTTGCATAGGCAAAGATTGTCACGGATCTTGTGCCATGCAGGCAGAAAAAAGGGGCACCGGACGAATGTCCGGCACCCCCGACGCAGGGACCGTGGAGGGAGGCTAACCCCAGACCATGCGTACATCGTCGGCGACCGTGGAGGTCGCGGCAATCCTGTCGAGACGATCGAGATAGCTGTGCAGGCCATTGTCGGTCATGGCTTTGCGGATGTCGGGCTTTCCGAGCCGCGCGCGCAGGTCGTCGAGGGGAATGTCGCCGCACGCTTCTGTGCCAAGACCCATCGCTTCGAGAACGGCGTAACCGTTCTGGTTGGAGAGGTCGATTTCGGCTGCGCCGTCGGGTGAGGAACCGACGCACATGCGGATGGAGCGGGTCGCATCGTCGCGCCAGAATCGGATGGTAAGGCCGCGAAACTGCGCTTCCTCGACCACGGCTATGACGGCTTCGTCATGGTCGAACAGGGCGCAGATCGACGCGAGCGACCATGGACATACGCGGGCCTCGAAACTGGCGCTGACAAGCGGGTCATCATCGTCGTCCTCGATGAGTTCACCACGCTCGCGAGCGAAGGCGCGGAACGCGGCGAGCTGGCGAGCGGTGATGATGGCCGGTCTGGCGACGGCGCGCTGCTGGACGGCGAGCGAGAATGTGATCGACATGGGCTTGTCTCCCGATTGAAACCGCATTCCCGATCCCCCTGCCCTTCGACCCGTGAGGGTCGCGCTGGTCGGTTCAGGATTGTCGGTCCGAAGGACCGTGATCGACCCGGCATCCCGGCATCGGATGCGTTGGTGGTGCGCGGTGCGATCGGCACCGGCGAGGCGTAGCGAACGGGCGACCCGCAGGGGTCGCCGTGACGCGAGCGAGCCGTGCCGGTCGGCTGTCATGGAGGGCGTCCCGGGACCGAGCGAGGCGCAGCGGGTGCGCAGGCGATGCGACGA
>NZ_JAPCWC010000075.1 GCF_026420865.1 Novosphingobium clariflavum
GACGTATAGGTCGATGAGCTTATGGGGCGGGTGTGATGGGATTGTCTTCATCCCGTATTTATGGATTTCCCAGCGATCTTAAAAAACGGCAAAAATCTGCCATTTCTTTAAAAAATATATCGCTTATCGAGTTATTTTTTTTGCATAATTACTAAATAAAATGAAGCAAAAATAACGTGCTCAGCAGTCTACCGTATACCCAATATTCACAAACGCTGACACGTTATTTTTACTTCACCGCCAATTGGGTGGCGGTTAAATTGGTAGACTTTCTTTTCGAAATCTCCCTGCGTAAATAATCCAAAGTAACATTGCTGTTTTTGAAAAAACCCACGCTCGAATTCAAGACGAGATGGATGAAAGGCTCAGAAGGCCTTAGTGCTGGCAGCAGGCGCAGTAGAAGGTATAGCGCAGAAACGAGGAAACTCGCAGGATGGCGTTTTGGCACTACTATAAAAAATGCAATCTCAAGTGGCACTATGTGAAGCTAGAGGATTAAATTCCTCACCGTAATAGGGACAGCGCGCATAGGAGTTAGGCGAGTAAGGACGTAGGCAACGCGCTGACAAGTGCGACCTACAAAGGCTGTAGCTGCGAATTTGGTAGTTGCTATAGCTTACCGCCGCATACCAGATGACTAATTGCAAACAAGACAGGCGCGACCCCTTGGCTGCGAAAGCAGTATTAGACCAAATATGTTGAAAGCGAAAGACTCAAGCGCATAACATAATCATCCCCCTTCTCAACAAAGGAACATAGACTGATTCATTGCAGTTTTCGTTTTGATGTTGGGAGGGGGGATAAAAATGTATCTGCTCCACGCCTAAGCGCATTGATCTTAACTTACACCAGACAAATTAATTCAGTCATAAAAACCAACTGGATTACATTAGGTCAGAACTTCGTAAAACGCACTGTCCAAAGAGAACGGATTTGCAAAGCAAATATGTTCGATTGGATGAG
This sequence comes from Novosphingobium clariflavum, assembly GCF_026420865.1. GTDB lineage: Bacteria > Pseudomonadota > Alphaproteobacteria > Sphingomonadales > Sphingomonadaceae > Novosphingobium > Novosphingobium clariflavum. The sequence goes on from NZ_JAPCWC010000075.1 coordinate 964, forward strand.
TGCTGGATTGCCGCAGCGATAGCAAGGGAAGCCGTTAAATATCACTTAGAAGATCGCGCAAAGACAAGGAATGCGATCACTCACAAAGGAGAGGAAAATGACATTACATATAACGAGAGCGATTGATATAGAGACAGACGAGATATGTGACATATTAGATGAAACACCGACCTTACTTGATCGAGATGAATTATATGATCGGCTGGTTCTCTTAAATTCAGTTCCATATTGCGAAATGGATGATGCTGAATTTCTGCGTTCGTATGCAGAGGAAGTTTCTCAGATCAAGAAAGACCTATGTTCCGCTCAGAGGGCGTCTGCATTGATGGGCATAATCAATGGAAACAAGAATCGTCGCTAATTCAGGCATTTCGACAGCAAAATACTAAATAGATATGTCGAAGATGTTACCATTTCTAAGACGACATTTTTTCTCATTTACTACCTTTTGAAGAGGAACCCCGTTGCCAAATCAGCGGGGTTTCTTTTTGCCCGATAAATACGTGTATGTTCCAGAACCTCAAAGACAGGATAAAGAAGGTCATCAGCGCCTTGAAGCCGCTGGCTG
>NZ_JAPCWC010000076.1 GCF_026420865.1 Novosphingobium clariflavum
GCTTAGACCCCATGACTGCCAGAGCCTCGGAGGCTCGAATCTGAGATGCTGATGATGGATTTTTCAGCAGCGGAGGCGAGTCATGACGGAGGCAGTGAAATACGTTGGTCTGGACGTGCATAAGGAAACCATTGCGGTCGCTGTTGCCGATGGACAGCGCGGAGGCGAGGTGCGTTTCATCGGAACAGTCGCCAACGAGGACGATGCGGTCAGAAAGCTGGTCAAGCGACTAACGGGACCGGGCGTTACGTTGAACGTCTGCTACGAAGCTGGTCCCTGTGGCTATGGCCTGCATCGGCTGCTGACGAAGCTGGGGCAGGATTGCATTGTCATCGCCCCCTCAATGATGCCGCGACGCCCGGGCGACCATGTGAAGACGGACCGACGTGACGCGATGACACTGGCGCGGCTGCTACGCGCCGGCGAACTCACCGCGATCTGGGTGCCGGACGAAGCGCATGAGGCGGTACGCGATCTCATCCGCGCTCGGCGAAATGCGCAGGACGATGCCATCGGGGCCAAGCAAACGGTGCGCAGCTTCCTGTTGCGTCATGATCGTCGTTTCGGCGGCAAGGCGGCCTGGACGAAAATGTACTGGCGGTGGTTGTCCGAGCAGCGGTTCGATTTTCCCCACCAACAGCTGGCATTCGAGGAAATGCAGAAGCGGGTGCTGGAGGCGCAGGCGCGAGTGGGACGGCTCGAGGCAGCATTGGCCGAAGCGGTGGATGCATGGTGTTTCGCGCCGCTGGTCCGCAATCTGCAGGTCCTGCGCGGTATCAGGCTGGTCAGCGCTGCGACGCTGGTCGCTGAAGTAGGCGATCTCACCCGCTTCGACAATCCCAAGCAACTGATGGCGTATGTCGGCTTGGTGCCGTCCGAGCACTCCAGCGGCGCTCGGACCAAACGGGGCCGGATCACCCGCGCGGGCAACGCGCAGGCACGAACCATGCTGATTGAGGCGGGCTGGTCGTATCGACTGCCCGCTCGCGAGGAACGACGCTACCGTGAGCGGGTCATCGACTTGTCCGAGGACATCCAGGCGATCGGGTGGAAAGCGCAGGTTCGCCTGTGCCAGCGCTACCGTCGCCTGGCGGCCACGGGCAAGCCTCAGCCCAAGGTGACCACCGCGATCGCGCGTGAACTGGTCGGCTATGCCTGGGACATCGCCCGTCGGGTGTCGCCGGCGATAGCCGGCTGATCCACCCACGACATTAACGAGAGGAGGCGCCAGCGCACCAACTGCATAGCCTTGGCCGGCGTGCCGCGGGCACCCGACTGTGATGGGCAATCCACGGTGTACGGTGGGGCAGGTTCGTCCGACGCCCGAACTTAGACGGAGGATAGGCCCAGCGACGGATACGGGTAGTGCGGCAATCAACCCGCGGATGAGAGCATGATCAATCGTCGTCGATCAGGCGCCCGCGGCACACCCGCCAAGGTCAATGCGACCGCTGGTCTCGCGGCCAGCGAAGGAGTAAACTCGGCCAGCGTCTCGGATGGCAGTCATGAGAGCGTATATCTGTG
>NZ_JAPCWC010000077.1 GCF_026420865.1 Novosphingobium clariflavum
TCTCGGCGTGACGAAATGGTGGACGGGGCTCGTCGGCTAACGAGCCGGAGTCGTCAAGCGGGCATGCGGGGTATCGAGCATGCATCACGGGGGCGCCCGGCGGGGTGGAGAACTGGTGTCCTGGTCTGGGGCATCCCGCCGGGGCGGGACCGGGCTCTAGTCGCCTTCGGCTCCCGGAGCCCCGCTGCGCGGGTCTCCGCCCTGCGGGTGACGATCCCTTGCCCGGCGTATGGCCGCGGTTGTCGGATCCATCGGTCATGCGTCTTGGGCATCGGGCTCGCTTCTCTGGCGCGGATCGGACCATGTGCCGGTGGCAGCGCCGCGCATTCAGCCTTCGGCTAAGGAATCATGCGCGAAGCGCATGATGGTGTTTTTTGGGCCAGTGATTTCATCGCACCCTGCGCCGCCTCCCAGTGTCCCTGCGTGGCAGACCCGGCCGCCGGGGTCGGCGCCTCTGGCGCCTCAACAGAAATAACGGTTTCCACCCTGCGGGCGGACCCTCCGCGATTTCTGTTGCCCCCGCTGGCCGCGCCCGCCCCTTGCGACCCTGCGAGGACGGCTCCGTGTGCGATGAAATCAGGCCAGGGCTGCGCCCAACAACATAGTAAAAGAAGAATTGCCCGCTTACGCGGCCAATGCGACATTTATTTGTTTGTTACGGCCCCTGGCCGGGGCCTCTAGTCTGCTCGGACTCACCATGTACGATGAAATACTGTCAAGAAATCAATGTTATTCTGTATTTAGAGTAGAGGGTGTAGAATTAGTGTGTCGGAAGGGAAGGGGAGAGGCCCCGGCCCGAAGACTAGGGGAGAAGCCCCGATTAATAGGAGTACGTCTTATGAACATCGGTACTTTCAAGCTCGTCAATGGTCAGCTTCTGGGTTCGATCGCCACCGTTTCCATCGACCTTGCCCGTCTCGGCATGCGCCCGGTGGACAGCGACAACGAGAAGGCCCCAGCCTACGAGATCGTTGCGCTGAACGTGGCGCGGCGCTGGGTGCAGATCGGGGCGCTGTGGGAAGCCACCAGCAACTCGACCGGCGAGGTATTCTATCAGGGCCGTCTCGAAGACCCCAGCCTTGCCGAACCGCTCCAGATCATGCTCTTCGGCGAGCCCGAGGAAGGCTACCGGGTGGTCTGGAACCGCCAATCGCCTCGCCGCGAAGCCATGGACGGCAGCCGCCAGCCGCGTCGCCGCCAGCGTGACGATGCTTTCGGGGAAGGCAATGCCACCGACGACGGCCGCCTTGCCGAGCAACTGAACGACGAAATCCCCGCGTTCTAAGAGCCGACGGGAAGGGAGAGGGTAGCAGCCCTCTCCCGACCCTATTCGCGAACCACTGCCAAGGATTTGCGCCATGACCAAGGACACAAACAGCCGCCGTTTTAACGACTTCGCCGCGCTCGGTGAAGCCCTCGGAATG
>NZ_JAPCWC010000078.1 GCF_026420865.1 Novosphingobium clariflavum
CCTTTGAACGCAACCGCTACAGTGTACCGGCATCCTTCGCGAACCGGGCGATCAGTCTGCGGGTGTATCCCGACCGCCTGGTGATCGCTGCCGAGGGGCAGATCCTGTGCGAGCATGCTCGGATCATCGATCGCTCCCACCACAAGCTTGGCCGCACGATCTACGACTGGCGGCATTATTTGGCAGTCGTTCAGCGCAAACCTGGTGCCTTGCGCAATGGTGCGCCGTTTCTCGAATTGCCGGCGGCCTTCCAGCAATTGCAGGGACATCTGCTCAAGCGGCCTGGCGGTGACAGAGAGATGGTGGAGATTCTTTCCCTCGTTCTTCATCACGATGAACAAGCTGTCCTGTGTGCCGTCGAACTGGCGCTGGAGGCCGGCGTCGCAACAAAAACGCACATCCTCAACGTTCTGCATCGCCTCATCGACGGCAAGGCTCCTCCAGCCTCGCCGATCAATGCGCCGCAGGCATTGCGTCTCGCCCAGGAGCCCGAGGCCAATGTGGATCGCTACGACACTTTGAGGGAGACACGCCATGCGTCATGACCCTGCCAGCGCCGCGGTGGTAGTTATGCTGCGCGGCCTCAAGATGTACGGCATGGCTCAGGCCGCGGACGATCTCATCGAACAGGGCACACCTGCCTTTGACGCGGCCGTGCCGATGTTATCCCAGTTGCTCAAGGCCGAGATGGCCGAGCGGGAGGTCAGGTCTATAGCCTATCAGATCAAGGCTGCCCGGTTCCCGGCCTACAAGGACCTGTCCGGCTTCGACTTTGCCGCCAGCGAAATCAATGAGGCGCTCGTGCGCCAGCTCCATCGCGGCGACTTCATGGACAGCGCAGACAATGTTGTGCTGATCGGAGGGCCAGGAACCGGCAAGAGCCACATTGCAACGGCGCTGGGCGTGCAAGCGGTTGAACATCATAGAAAGAAGGTCCGCTTCTTCTCCACCGTCGACCTGGTCAACACTCTTGAGCAGGAAAAGGCCATGAACCGGTCCGGCCAACTGGCGGATCGGCTCCTGCGTCTCGATCTGCTGATCCTCGATGAATTGGGCTATCTGCCCTTCAGCCCATCTGGGGGTGCCATGCTCTTCCATCTGCTCAGCAAACTCTATGAGCGCACCAGCGTCGTCATCACAACCAACCTTAGCTTCAGCGAATGGTCGGGCGTCTTCGGAGATGCCAAATTGACCACTGCGCTGCTGGACCGGCTCACGCACCACTGCCACATCCTGGAAACTGGAAACGACAGCTTCCGATTCCGTGCCAGCACGGCCGCACCCAAAACCAAAAAGGAGAAAGCGCCAACTTGAACATGCCCCTCAAGGGCAACACATAGCCTTGCGCACCCGGGTCAATTCTCGATGAAAATCCCGGGTCAGTTCTCAGTGAAACTCAACA
>NZ_JAPCWC010000079.1 GCF_026420865.1 Novosphingobium clariflavum
ACCTCTTCTTCAACGAAGGAAAGCGCGTCCGCCTTGCGGCCGATGGCCTGGCAACGGCAGGCGCTGTCGAAACCGCCTACGAGGCCTGGCACTACCCCGATGACTGGATCACCGAGGCCTGGTCGCCGGAGGGGCCCAAACTGTTCCGGCGTGGCGATTGGTTCTACCTCGTCAACGCGGTGGGCGGAACCAGCGGCCCTGCCACCGGTCACATGATCGTGGTCGCACGCTCGCGCTCGATCCACGGTCCTTGGGAGCATTGTCCGCATAATCCCATCGTACGCACCCGGTCCGAAAACGAACCGTGGTGGTCGCGCGGCCACGCGACGTGCGTCGAGGGGCCCGGCGGGCGCTGGTTCATGGTCTACCACGGCTACGAGAACGGCTATCACACGCTCGGGCGCCAGACGCTCCTCGAGCCGATTGAATGGACACAAGACGGTTGGTTCAGGGCAACCGGAGGAGACCTCTCGCGACCGCTTCCAAAGCCTGCCGGGCAAGCGCAAACGCACGGAATGGCCCATTCCGACTTCTTCGAGCAGGCATCGCTGGGTCGGCTCTGGAGCCTCTATGCCAGCGCTCCGGACGAGGCCGAGCGGATCCGTGTGGCAAACGGCGCACTGATCCTCACCGGCAAGGGTACTGGCCCCGCTGACAGTTCACCGCTCACACAGCAGGCGGGAGACCGCGCCTACGAGATCGAGGTAGAACTGGAACTGGTCGGCGACGCGCAGGGAGGTTTGCTGTTGTTCTTCGACGATCGTCTGTTCCTCGGCATGGGCATCGACGGCAAGCGAATGACGACCTATCGCGGCGGCAAGGCGTCCTACTGGTCCGAACCCGCGCCCGCCGCCCGGCGCATGCATATGCGCATCACCAACCAGGATCAGGTCGTAACCTTCTACTACAGCCTCGACGGGAAGACCTGGATTCGCCACGGCGTGCGCAGCTACGTCTCGGGTTACAATGCCAACACACTCGACAATTTGCTCAGCTTGAGACCTGCGCTTTTCGCGGCAGGTCAGGGCAAAGTGAACTTTCGCGCATTCGGTTATCGTGCCCTGGCATAGACATTCACCACATCGCCGAACGCAAAGGGATGGCCGAGAGCCCACACGCACAACGCCGGGTTCCCCCGCCAGCCGGATCGACGAGCCACCTTCCTGGAACGGGCGCGGCCGGGCTGGAGCGTGACTGCCCGATCGACAGGCCTATAGCCTCCCGGCTTCGGGCGGCTCCAGGTGCATGCTTCATAGAACTTTCCGAACCATCAGGTGATTTCACTAGAGCGTTTTTCGAACGGAGTGGAACACGCAGTGACTCGGAAAAAGCGCGGAAAACAAAGAATCTGGAGAGCCCGATCTGATTCAATCAGATCGGAAAACGCTCTAG
>NZ_JAPCWC010000008.1 GCF_026420865.1 Novosphingobium clariflavum
AAAGGAAGTGGTTGTCAAAAAATGAGCGTTCAGCGAGTTAAACCCACTTCAAAGCGCGGAAGCAGTTCAATGCTCCGCGACAGGACATCGACCGGCCACTCCCCATAGGATTCTCCAACACTGCGTGGTGCGTGCCCTTGAAGGGCATCACGGACCTCCGGTTCAATACCTGCACGGCGAGCAAGCGTTTTGAACAGGTGCCGCCAACCGTGGTTCGGCTGCACATTCGGATCATCGACCCCAATCTCACGCACCCACGCCGCCAGCCTCTCCCCAACCTTCTTGCTATGTGCATTCCCCGCAGACCCACCGCGACCGCGAGCAGGATCGTAGAAGATTGGCCTATGGCCCGCACGCTGTGCAACCTTCAACACACCCTGCTCCAGCAAATGAGAATGCAATGGCACAATGCGGGCCTGCCCGCTCTTGGTCGATCCAGCCTCCGGGGTGATACGCATCGACCAGACACCCTCAATCACAGCGACATCAGAACCTCGCATCTGGGCGATCTCGCCAACGCGCGCGCCGCTATATGCGCATAGCCAAGGTATCCAACGCCGAGCGAGGGCATGTTCAGGGGCAATCCGGCCCTGATCATGCGAAAGCGATGCCAGCAATATCGTGCGTGCTTCAACCGAGGTGAAGCTGGCCCCCCGTGATCTCACACGCTTGGGCACCCGCACAGACACGCCAGCCGCCGGGTTGGTGCCGAGCTTCCGATTTTCGACAGCCCATGCGAAGACGACCTTAGAAGCGGCGAGGTAAACCTCCCGGATGGTGCGCCCACTGACGCCTTGATTCGCAAGAGCCTCTTTCCACCGGACGATGTCATCTGCACAGACACGCCCTCCGTCATCATGCCCGAGATGGCCGATGAGATGCGCGATTACAGGACGCCATCGCTTGATCGTAGAAGGTGCGGGCTGACGCTCGCGCACATAGCCATCGAATAGCTCCATGAGCTTTGACGACGATGAGCGACGCAAAGGTGAACTGACTGGCGTGATTGCACCGACGACGATAGCCGATGGTAGTGGAAGCATCTCATCCACCACCCCGAGCCTTGCCCGCTCGATCCGTGTCCGAAACTGATCAATGATGGGCGCAGCGAGACGATTGGCTTCGGACTTCGAAAGCCGCCCAAGGCGCTTCGTCAGACTCGATTTACCAATCGTGGATCGAAGCTTTTCAGGGACGATAATGCGGACTTCGAATCCGCCATCATTCGTCCTTCTGACATGCGTCATCAACCGCATTTTGTCGCACCACTTTGTCGCACCGGGGTGGTGAAAAGCGACGCTTTGTCAAAAGGTTGTGGTTCGACAATCCCTTAGGAAGTCGTGGCGGAGAGGGTGGAATTCGAATTCATGATCATTCACCGTCGGAAATGCGTGTAATTTGCATCCGGATTGCCCCCCGAATGCCCCCGTGGATGCCCCCGATTTCAGGAGCGAATTGACCTCGTCGACTTCCATTTTTCGATATCGGAGAGCGGCCACGCGACGCTGCGCCTCCCAATCCGCAGGGGTTTGGGAAACGTGTCTTCCTGCATGTATCGATAGATCGCGGACCGACTCAGGCCGGTTTCACGTTCGACCTCGGGGCGTCGCAACAGCGGGCCAATGCCCCCAGCCCGGGGAGCGGGTTGAGTGGTTTCAGCCATTGGCCTTCGATCCTTCTGATTTTGGAAAATGGTGCGCGACCAGGCCGCGCTTCAGGGGAGGCCGGTCGCAAGCGGCCTCCCCTTCCGCTTGAGGGCTCATTCCCTCAAACTCGAATTCTGTGTGGCACTCGCCCGTCATATCGCCGCCTTCGCCGGCACGGGCGCTTCGACGCGAACGAAGTCCATCACCAGCACTTCCGGGTTTGCGTCCCAGCTGCACGGCTTCTTCGAAAGCGAGAGGTTCTGGTTCCAGGCGCGCGCAAACGCGGTGGTATGGGTGAAGCCCTGGGCGCGGATCTCGTCGATCGTGATCGAATGCAGGCGCGCGCGGCCGACCCAAATCACCTGCAGATGCTGGCGGTGCCAATCGCGCAGGAGCTCGCGCGCGAATCGCCGGCGGCCGAGGCCGGGGCCGACACCTTCGACGTCGGTCACAAACGTCGGCCGCGCGCGCTTCAGCTGCGCCTGCGCCGACGAAATGTGATCGAACTCCAGCGGCAGGTGGAACGGCTCACGCACCCAAAGCAGTACGCCCGGCCGAATGTCGGCCAGGCGTCCGCCGATCGGGCGGTAAAGGCGAGAGAGGTAGCCATCAACGAGCCGCTCGATCTGGGGCTCGATGATGGTGAAGGGCTGGGCTTTCACTCAGCTACCTCCCTGCTTGCACTCTGTCCGGTTGCCCCGTCTTCGGGGGCGGTTGCGACACCGAAGGACAGCAGTGGATGAACCCAGCCCGGGTTCTGTTGAAGCGCGCCGGCCGTGGCGCCGGTCAGCACTTGATCGTTGAGCTTGTGCCACTCACGGAACGAGGCTTCCTCTACGTGCGGCTGTGCGAGCTCGAGGCGGCGCATCTTGGGAAACAGCGCCATGAACCTTGGCGTGGGCGACCAGTAACGGCGGATCTCGGCATCATCGACGCACGCGAGCTCCGCGATCGCGTCATGTGCGGCTACACGCCAGCCCGGCGTGTTTGCGGAGCGCAGAAGTGCAAGGCCCGCCAGCACAGCAGCGGCGCGCCGCTTCGTATGCTCAGGCGCCGAATGGAAGGCTGCGAGCGATTCCTCCGGCTGTTCCATCCGCATGAACGGCTCGGCCACGATGCGGTCGAGGGCATTTTCCCAGATGGCATGAGCCTCAGCATCTTCCACGAAGGGCGCTACGAAGTCCGCCGGCTCCTCCTCGTCGGATCCGCGCCAGGTCGAAGTCAGCCCCCGCGCACCGACATGGGTTTCGCCCACCGTCTTGCCGAGTTCGATACGCAGCTGGGCCCACACGATATAGTCGCGACCGATGGTGCCCGCTTCCTCGGCATCGTCCACCAGGATAGCGCGGAGGATCTCGCGACGAATCGAGCGCATGACATGCAGGCCCTCGGCCTTGACCCCATGCTCTTCCTTCGCGGCCGCCCGGGCAGCCATTGCATAGCCCGGGCTTGCCGAGGCATTGAATCCCGCTCCTGCAACAACCGTAGTGCTGATCGACGCCGCAGCCTTTGCCGCACTGGCGACCTGCCGTGGCTTTTGCTCGGCATCCCGCTTCGCCTTCCGGCTTGCCCACCAGTAGTGCGCTTCGGCCGCACCATCGTTGCCGATCTCGACGGTTGCAACGATGTCGCCGTCCGGAAGCTCAAGCTCCGAATCACTTTTCCCGGCGGCGGGAAAAAGCTCGAGGGCCGTATCTGCAAATCCATGGCTGCCCGGCGCGCTCGCCACGAAACGTAGCCCTGGCCGGCAAGTCATTGCCTTGATGCTCTCGCGGAAGTCCGCCAGCTTGCTCTCCGCGAGATCACGAAGAATGCCCTCGTCACTCACCCGGCCGCGCTCCGGACCATCGGCGAAAAGGTCGAGTTCGATCCGGCCGCCCTGCCCTTGGTAGATCTGGGGCCCGACGAACCGCAGAAGCCGCTCGAGCTCCGCATCGCCGACCTTCAGGTATGCGCGGATCCGCGACGGCGTGCGATCGTAGTCGCGCAGAGCAGAAAAGTGCTTCCAGGCCGCGCGCTGAAGATCCCGATCTTCGGTTGCCGCGTAAGCCTCTGCGACCTCGCTTGAAATGGTGCGATCGGCATAGGCAGCAAAAATCGCCGGCTCCAACTGCCCGAGGCGAAGCTGGCGCGCGACCCAGACCGCTTCCTGCCCGATGTTCGCAGCGATTGTCTCAACTGCAGCGCCTTCAACGTGCGCGCGCGCGATCGCCGCGTTGATTTCGTACGGCCGAAGATCCCGCCGCAGCAGGTTCTCGTGGAGAGACATCTGCGTGATCTGGGCCGGTGAAAGGTCCCGCAGGACGATATCGGTTTCGTGGTCTTCGGGCAGCGCGCCATCAGCGATCAGGCCTTGAAGCGCACGTAGCCGGCGGCCGCCCGCCAGCACACCATAATCGGCCTCGCTGCCTTCAGGCATGTGATGGGCGACCATGGGCAGCATCAAGCCGACAGTGCGAATCGACGCCTTCAGTGCGTCGACGCTCTCCGCGTCCTCCTGATTGGTGCGGACATTGGCAGGCGAAACAACCAGCTGACTCACTCGTACGGTAGCGTACGTCATTGCACGGCACTCCGGTGATTGGCCGCTTGGTCGCGCCTGGTGCGCTTGCGGCGGGGTTGGGGCTTCAGGGGAAAGGCGAGCTGCCTGCCCTCGCCCGGGAACTCGAGATCGAGCTCCGCGCATTCGGCGCAGGTGCAGAGGCGCTCGCGGCGCTTCACGGGCGGCGAACCTTCCGGCGCCGGTCCATTTCGTCCCAGAAGTAGCGATCCTCGGCCGACATGGGGCCGAGCGTGGTGCGGCGCGCGCGGCGCCGGCGGCCGATGATCTTCAAGACCATGGCCGCCGCGATCGCGCGGAGGATTGTCGAGCCGCCCCTGCGCATCAGTCGATGCCCAGCGCGGTTTTGTAGGTGTCCATGAGCATGTCCATTTCGCGGCGATCGTCCGGCTTCATCTTCCGGACGCGCACGATCTGGCGCATGATCTTCACGTCGTACCCGACGGCCTTGGCCTCGTTGTAGACGTCGCGGATATCGTCGCCGATGCCCTTCTTTTCTTCCTCCAAGCGCTCGACGCGCTCGATCAGAAGGCGGAGACGGTCGTTGGTGGTTTCAGCCATGAGCCGTCTCCACCGCGGGCAGATGGCGCACGTGCATCAGCTTTCCGAGAGAGCCGATCTTTCCATAAACGACATCGTCATTGATCGGATCGCCGTCGAAGCCTGACCGCATTGCGAATTCAAGGCAGGCTGGATTGCCCTCGCAATCCATCCAGGATTGCCCTGTAACCCGGTCCCACCAATCCTCGATCCAGTATGAAAAACCTTCGAATGAGCCGCTGGCGATCACGACCTTCTGACCCGCAAGCGGGTGCGCCTTCGAATGATGATGAGCGGCCCTCATGACTTGATCGTCACCACCGCGCCCATCTGCGGTGCGCCAAGGCCGGCACCGATCTTATGGGTCTTTTCAAATAGGTCCTGCATGCCAGCCATGGCGAGTTGCAGCGCAAGTTCAAACGACATCATCTTGATGCCGAAATCCGCCCCGTTGCTGGTCAGGCTCATGATCGTTTCCATCGCCTGCTCAGCGGCGTGGCAGGCAAGATCTGCAATTTGCGAAGCGCGATCAGCTGCAACGCCATTCTGAGTAAGCATGGCCCGCAGATCCCGCCGGGTCTGGTCAGTGTAAGTCGTCACGCAAATTCTCCCTGTCGGGTCGTGTGAACGTGGTCGTCGCCCAGGCAGCCGGTGCAGAGTGTTGGATCGCCCGCCACCCACCCGCAGGAGCCCGGGCAGGCGTCGTGCCAGGTGCAGCCGCAACTGCGGCAGATCTGCGGCTCAGGCAGACCGCTCGCCGGATCGAAGTGGTGGTGAAGCAGGAGGAGTTCGTAGACCTCGAGGTCGAACACCATGACCTGGCGAAGCAGGCGAGCCTGTTCGACCCGAAGGCAAGGCTCGTCGGCCTCAGCTGCGAACAGCCGTTCCTCGAGCTTCAGCAGATCGGCCGACGTGATCGTCCGGACGCGATCGCCGATAACGATCAACGCTGCCGCGACTTCGACCATATCGAGACCGGCCGCCTCGCGGCGCTTCCGGAGGTATGTTCCGGGTGACATCGGCATCGTAGACTCCGGACGCAGGAAAGCGCATCGAACAGCGAAGGCTGTACGAGCGCAGGGCTATTGGATTGCTTGCTTGGGGATCGCGCCGGTCAGCCGGGCGGCCCGGTCGCTTGCGTCATCATCTCGAGAAGGGTCAGGGCGCTGTGTAGCGCCTGGATAGCTTCCTCGACCTCTTGGATAGCCGCGCGCTTCTGACGCGGATCCACACCCGGTTGCGATGCCAGCACAAGCGCAGCGTGCGCTTCTCCGCCTTCCCGGATCGCATCAACAGCCAGACGGCCGAGAGCAACCTCGTTCGTAAAACGGAACATGCCGGCTTCATCGAGCAGATAGCCGTAGGTTTCGAAAAGCGGGGCTCCATCGCCACCGGCAGCCCGGTAGGCCAGATCCAGCTTAATAGCGTCGTCCAGCGGGATCTTCTCGCGCCGCAGCGGATCTCCCCAGGCGCGGACCATGCTCTCGCTGCGCGGCTTCCCATTCGGATTGCAGAGCAGTGCGGCCATAGCCGACCACCCGCCAGGGATCTCGCCGGCGATGCGCGCCAAAGCAGCATCGATAGTCAGCGGGGCGCGGCCTTTCGTCATGCCACTGCTCCGGGGCCGCCGAGAAGAGCGACGGCCCCTTCGGCTGACCAGCCTCGGGAAGTGGCGGAATCAGCAACGCTCAGCACAGCAGCGGCTGGAGCGACTGTGTGCAATTGCAGCATAAGCGACGGACGGATCGCGATAATTCCATGCCCCATGGTCGCAATCACCGTTCAAGCCCTCGAAGCGGATTATGGATGCCGTCAGCAGCGGCGGGGGTTTGCACTGCTGACGGCAATCCGCCCGACATGGGGACGGGCTTGGGTGAATCGGTTTCGAATAGCGCAGCAGCATCTGGGCGAAGTTCAGCCATCGGAATTCCGGTGGCTTCAGCCACCGTGGGGACATATTCCAATGGGAGAGGCTTTTCGCTCTTCAGCCATCCAAACACCACTGACTGGCGCTTTCCGATCAATCGCGCGAATGCGGATTGCGAGCCTATGGCTCTAACGGCGCGCGCCAAAGGCGTACTGGATGAGTGCTCTATCGGCATTCCGTTTACTAACGACATGCCGATAGATGAGTCAACGGAATACTTGCGTTGGCGCTATCGCGTTTTCGATAGATAGCGGTTCGATGGGCCTCGGCGAACGAATAAAAGACCAGCTTGCGGTCATCGGCATGTCGCAGTCGGAGCTGGCGCGCCGAATCGGCGTGAGACAGAGCACAATAAATGGACTGATTCGCGGCGAGCAGCGCTCCACGACGAAGCTCCACCTGATTGCACGTGAGTTGCAGACAACTTCCGCTTTCCTTTCTGGAGAGACGGACGATCCGGAAGCTGAAGGCTCGGACTCCGCAATCACCTCAGAAGATCGAGAAATTCTGGAATTGATGCGCGCCCTTCCCCCAAAGGAACGCGCTGCAGCCCTGGTATTGATTAGGTCACTGGCCACCAGCGCGAAGTCGCCGAGCGTCCATGGATAGGGGCATCATGCCATGGGGGTGGGGTACTACATGCTGAAATCTCGATCTGCGCTCTGCGGAGCTATAGGTTGCGCACTATTTTCAGTGGCTGTAACTGGCTGCAATTTTCTCGGCATGCCGGATGATCCTGCTGCGATTTGCTCAAATCCGCAGGTACTTCAAGACTTGGTAAAGCCGGGTCACGATCCAGAATTCAAACGCCCAGAGTTGGCGACCGCATGGGCGGAGGCCACAGAACGGATTGGCGCGAATGGCTTATCCAATATTCTTCTGGAGAAGTTCGATCCCCAGACGAAACGGGCCGAATGCTCGGCGTCTGTGAACCTGGCTGGTATTCCTGAAGATACCGCCAGACTACTCTTAGCGAGCGACTTCGCGAACAACCCCGCAATTCAAGTTGGTTCGTTGAGCGGAAAGCTGGATATCCGTGTTCACTATTCGGTCGCCCCACTGGCCAATGGCAGCAGTGCACTGATCGGCTTCGATGACCCTGAAGGCATGGCGAAACTTGCGCTTGATATGGCCATCCTGCTGGCTGGGCCGCTAAAGAAGCACGACTACCCTGAGCCGACTGATGGCGGGACCGAGGACACACCGACTGAGCCTGGATCGTTGTTAACGACGCCCCTAAGCACAGACGAACCCACCTTGTATCATTCTCCGACCGACGGAATCACGGAGAGCCCGACAATATGAACCGATACAAAGGCGTAGAACTTTCTAGCCGCTACGAGCTCGAAGCCGAATTCGCCGAGATGATGCGAGTGGTCGATGCATTGAGCCCACTCCTGTTAAGCCGTGTCCAGCAAATCTGGTGCGACTCCAAGGCTGGTGCCTGCTACGCAGTCACGATGCGCGCCGGCCCATGGGACGATAGTTTCGCCACCGGAATCCACGCCGTATTCATGACCCAAGGCGGGCACAACGGCATCGCCATTCAAGGCGGACCGCGAGAGATTTTCATCGAGCCGGAATGGGAAGGTGACGAGTTGGACGACCCAGATCGGTAGCACTATTTTCGTATAGTATGGGTTTACATCACCGTAAATCCATACTATACACTCCTCATGGAAATCGAAACCGTCTCGCACAAGAACCTTCGCAAGTTTCTCGAGACCGGGAAGGCGAAGGGCCTGATCGAGCCGGAGCGGATCACCGACATGATCGCCTTCATCGTTGCGGCCGCCACTTTCAACGAACTGACTGTCCCGCCGAACTTTGGTTTCCATGCCCTGACCGGCGATCGCGCTGGCACTTTCGCCATGACCGTAACGCGGAATTGGCGCCTGACATTCACCAAGGTCGACGAGCAGACAATCGCCGACCTCGATCTCGAGGACTATCACTGATGGCGATCAAGGTTCACCACTCGATCTTCGTCCACCCGGGCCCCTGGCTTCGGCGCCAGTTCATCGAGCCGTATCACCTGACCGTCCAGGCAACGGCGACCGCGCTGGGCGTGACCCGCGTGGCAATGAGCAACCTGCTCAACGGCAAGGCCGCCCTCTCCGCCGAGATGGCACTGCGTTTCGAAAAGGCATTCGGGATCTCGGCCGATACGCTGATGCGCATGCAAACCGCCTACGATCTTGCCCAGGTGCGAGAGCACGGGGACGAGCTCGTCGTCGAGCGCATTGCCAAGGCCGCCTGATACTGGTGAAAAGCGGGGGTACATCCCGGGGGTACCGGCCGTTTCCGGCTATCGCCGAAACCGCAGAACCCTGCGGCTTTGAGCCTTAGGCACGGCGGACGGACTATCCGCCGTTTCGGTCCTTGGGGCACGGTTCAGAGCGCCAGTTCAGTTACCCCAACTTCACACACCGATTCTGGAAGACCAGGCTCGAAAGGCACAACCAAGGCGCCGTGCGCAGACTGATGTGCGAAGTCGATATCGACCGCGCAGGTCCAGGTGCTCATTCGGTCGGCACTTAATGCGAACCCACCGCCGGGGCTTATCAGGCGAAATCGCCCGTCTGCCTTCTGCACCAACGCATATCCATCGCCACCATAAGCATCAACAACGGACGCGCGCCCCTCATTTGGGATATTCAGCACCCGAATGTTCTGCGAGGTTGCACTTACGCCTTCAATGATCAGCAGCGTCGTACTGCGCTCGGCTTGGAAAACTTGCTCGATCGAAATGTACGATGTGCTGTTACCCGGCTCACATTCGCTGCTGAGCGCGGGGATAGTTTTGCCCGCTAACTGATATTCGTATCGCCCTTCGTCGGCACCATTCTCAGGCTCGCAACTAACAGATAATTGCCCCCTCACAGTGTGAGATGAACTGGATTGAGCATGCGCAGGGACCGAGGCGCTCACCACTACTTGCGCGCACACTGTGAGCAACGCAGCGAGCAGCTTGAAATGCGCAGCATTCATGCAGTTTGGCTTTCCTCTGAGAACTGCGTCGAAGTCGAACTTTCCTGCGATTACTGGCGTGCGACGGGACTGAATGACGCCCTCAATCACTCGCCAACCCCTTTTCAACCAGTTCGCGGAGAGCGGCCGATCTCGGCTGGGATCGAAAAGCGGCATAGGCGTCTATTCGGGCCGTGAGGTCCGATGGTGAACGGAACGATAGCATGGGGTCGACGCCGGTTGCTGGGCGCCCCCTATTTTTCGTATTACGTTTATTCGTTGACGCCATAGATTAAACGTAATACGAAAAATGCGGAGCGACGCAAGGGGCCTAATCCTTGCGCCGCTCCTTACCAACACCGATCAACTGGAGATCGAGCATGGCTACCGCTGCCTCTACCATTCACGCCGTTTCCGCCAATGCCCAAACGTGGCTGCACCGTATACTTGCGCCATTCATCCACAGCGACACCCCGGCTGCACCCACATCAATCTCCACGACAATCGTCGACATGCGTCTGATTCTCCGGCGGATCGAGCATGCGCGCCGCGAGCACCCGCGCTGGGATAGCCGTTACCTGGCTCAGACTGTGCGTCGGGCCGTAATCGCACCGCTTGAGGAGTTGGACCTGGCCGACAATCTTCACCGGCTGCGGCACGGCGCTATCTTCGCGTTGGCACCGATCGCAGAGATTGGACGATCCCATGCGCGCGCTGCAGTCAATATCGAGCGAGAACTGGAAGAAGCTGCACAACTGGTGCGCGCTGCGATCGCCGACGCCGAAGCTTCGCGAGACTAGCCCCTGTAAATCCCCTGAATTCTTGCTATGTTCTGCTCTGCGGGGCCGGGGCAAACCACGATGACAACAGGGAAACATGGCGCCGATGCGCGAGGTGGCAACTGACGCCTCGCTTCGGCTGAGGCCTGAGATGACGAGCCGGCGCCTGCTGGTGTTGGCTTTCGTCCGGAACTACATCGAACGATGGGGCGAAAGCCCCTCCTACGGCGAGATCGCGAACGGTCTGGCCATCAGCGCCACGCGGGCGCGGCAACTTGTGAAGGCGCTGGTCAAATCCGGCCAGCTGCTCCGCAAGGCCGGCCCGCGTGGCCTTTCCCTTCCGACGCAAGTTGAGGACGCAATCCGCCAACTGCGCGAACTCGGCTGGCAGGTCGATGATGCGATTGGCCTTGCCCTGCCCCCCTGCGCAGATTCGTCTCTGCTCGCGCCACCAATGCTGGACTACCACCCTGATCCTTAGGCGGAGACACAGGGTAAATGGGGAAAGCAAAAACACGGCGCATACGTGAGCGGGCCAAAGAACCGGCGCACCTGCAATCCCCCGGTTACAGACGATGGGCAGAACGTCATCCGCGCCAGGCGCGCGCCGAGGAACAGCTTCAGCGCTACAACGCCTCGACGAAAAAGAACTGGGCGCACCAAACCAGCGGCACTCCGGAAACCCATGCAAAGGCCGCGGCAACGCGCCAAGGCGCCGTCGCCCGCCTGTTCGAAACCGGCGACATCGATGCATTCCAGCTGTCGGCCGCCGTTTCGATCGCCGCGACGCACGCGCGGATAACTGGCGATGTCACCGTCAGCACTGTGAGCTTCGAAACGCGTGTTGACCAAAGCGGACGAGCAGATGCCGCCTTCTTCGAAAAACTCGGCACCGTAAGGGCCGAAGTTGCGTACACAAATTGGCGTCGAAGCATCGAGCACCAGGCACTGGTGTTCGCGATCCTCATCGATGACGTCGGGATCTCTATCGCGGCCAAGCGCTTCGGAATGCGCAATTCGCGGGCCAAGAGGATCCTGATCGA
Source organism: Novosphingobium clariflavum (assembly GCF_026420865.1). Lineage (GTDB taxonomy): Bacteria > Pseudomonadota > Alphaproteobacteria > Sphingomonadales > Sphingomonadaceae > Novosphingobium > Novosphingobium clariflavum. Next base: position 11,466 of record NZ_JAPCWC010000008.1, read on the forward strand.
CGCGCTCAACGCATGGGAGCGATTTTCGATCGAAGCCTGCAAGGCCATCGACAACGCAACCTTGGCCGCTGCCCAAGCGGGAATTCTCTAACCTTCAGCCCGGCGTTGCCACATTGCGCGGGAGGCGCACTCACCATGAAGTTTGCGAAATCCATTATGTCCGCGCTTGCCGTCGCGGTCCTTACTGTTCCACTTGCGGCATGTGACACGGATCGCTGCCAAACAGCCAGCAACCCCGCAGAATGCCGGCAGTGGAGCGACGCCGGCGGAGACATCGACGATTACTTGATCGGTGGCATGGCCGGCTACGCTATCGGCCGCATCACATCTGGCGGCCAACAGCAGACGTATCTGTATCGTGATCCGGGGTATCATGGCACCTACCGCCCGATGCATTCGCCGATCGGCGGACGCGATCTGCAGATCAGGCGCCTGGAGAGCAAGGTGCGAGCGCAACGGGCTGAACTGACCCGCCAACAGGCGGCCAACGCCGCAAAAAAGCGCGAGATCAACAATCTTCGGTCCGCGAAGGCATCGAGTTGGAGATTCAAGCCTAGCCGGTCTTCCCCCTCCTCCCGATCATCGTTCCGGAAAAAATAGGCCCCTGCGCAAAAACGACCCTGCCATTTCGTCACCTGAAGCGGCAAATCCGACCCCGCGATAGCTGCGTCCATCCTCGGTGGGCGGCAGTCTGAAGCCCGAGAAAGCCCGTCGACCATCTGGTTGGCGGGCTTTTTGCGTCAACAGGGGAAGTACATGACGAAGAAGGCCCATATCCTCGACAAGCGTGCGAGGCAGCGTGCCTCCGTCGGCTTCTCGCCGGTCCCGAACGTGCGCGTCGCGCAGGCCCTGCAGATCGCCTACCTGGAGCAGATCAAACTGGGCCTGACGCCGACCCAGGCGATGGAAGAAGCAGAGCGCGCCGTTGCGCGCCAACTGCCGCCAGTGCCGTTCGGGCGCCGCAGCTATCGCCTTCCCAAGCCTTCCCGCAGCGATGATCCGGCCTATCGCAAGCCGATCCGCGTCAAGCGTCACCTGTCGTGCTCCGCCGCGTAGACGCCCGGCCGAGCCTTGCGGCTCAGCTAGATGAGCAGCGCTGCCAGCTCGACGAGATCCTTTCGGAGCTTCAACTGGGCGTACGCAGCGCTGGCCATTACGACGCGCTCGAGGAGCGCGCCAGTTCAGTAGCACGCGGCATCACCGCGGCATTTCGAAGCAATCGGAGTTCTCCGACATGATCGACCTTCAACGCGCCGCGCTGCTTGCCAAAGGCGATGACAAATTCGCCGTCACCGTATCCCGCAGCTGGCTACGGGAAGTTGTTGCCGAGCTTGCTGCGAGCCGCGCTGATGCAGCGCGCCGGCAGCCGATCGTGCCTCACCTCGATGTTGTCCCGCTCGCCGCAGCCCTCACCCAGTAGTCGTGTCGGCCGTCCTTTCGTATGTGACCGATCTGGCCGGCCCTGCCGGCAACGTCACGTTCCATCGTGAGCGCCAATGGGGACACGGCACCTTCAGGGGACATCGGCACACAATAGCGCTGGAGTTTGTCGGGGGTGCAAAAGTTACCGCCGCCGAAGCGTTCATCGTGGCGTTCCCCGCCCATGAGTTTGGCCTCGCCGACGTACTCGTTGCCGAAGCGGCAGTCGTTCATGTCGATCGTGACCTTCGGCCGGCGCCCAGCACTCTCGTCACGATCTGCATTCTCACGCTTGAGACTGCCTGAATTCCGCCGCCCACAATTTCGAGGAACCCGCACGTGAGCGACCAGGACAAGCAATTACCCGGCCGCCGATCCATCGACGGCCATACCTACTTTGTCGCTGGCGACGGCTCCCTCATCCCGGAGGGTACCGTCAAGACGGCTGACAAACTGCAAGACGAGATCGTTCGACGGATCATCGGTGGCGCGCTGCCGCTCTCGACGTTGGTATCCGACTTCCGCCAGAAGACGCTGGACGAGGTCGACGAGTTCGTTGTTCTTCTCGAACAGGAATACGGCGCACGCCGCGGTGGGTCGAAGGGCAACCTGACCTTCACCAGCTTCGATGGCCTCCTGAAAATCTGCGTGCAGGTGAGCGAGAACGTCGTGTTCGGACCGGAACTGCAGGTCGCCAAGGGCTTGGTCGATCAATGCCTTCGCGAATGGTCCGCCGGCAGCCGTGATGAGATCCGCGCGATCATCAACCGCGCATTCGATGTCGACAACCAGGGCCGGATCAACCGCAACGATCTCTTCAGCCTGCTTCGGCTCGAAATCGAAGATGCCCGCTGGCAGGACGCCATGCGCGCCATCCGTGACAGCATCCGCGTGGTTGGCTCCAAGCGCTACGTTCGGATGTATCAGCGTACCGACCCGAAAGCAGGCTGGTCCGCGATCTCGATCGACGTTGCCGCGGGATAGGAAGACCGGATGACCGTCATCCGTGCTGATTTCGATCTGTCCGTGCTGCAGCGCGCCGCTCGCGCATTCGGCACCGAGCAGATGCCTTTCGCCGAGGCGCTCGCGCTGACGCGGCTCGCCAAGGGTGTTTCGGCAGAGGAAAGCCGGGCTGTCGTCGACACATTCGACAATCCGACGCCCTTCACCCAGAAGGCGTTTACCGTCCGCGCAGCGACCAAGGCAGTGCCCATCGCCTATGTCAGCGCCAAGGACATAGCAGCACAGTACCTCGCGCCCTATGTCTTCGGCGGCGAACGCTCCCTCGGGGCAAAGCGCACTATGCTCGTTCCCAAGGCGTCCGGCACGAACCAATACGGGAACCTGCCGCGCAACAAGCTCAAGACCCTCAAGGGCAAGCCTAACGTGTTCGTAGGTACGGTCGCGACGAAAGGCGGGCAGCAGATCGCCGGCGTGTGGCAACGTCCCAGCGCCAGCGCCGGCCGGGGTAAACGGAACTCTGGGCGCGCTGCCCAGTCCGGACTGAAGCTGCTCATCCGCTTCAGCGACACGACTGAGGCTCCCAAGCACCTTCCATTCTTTGAGCGCGCCAGGGCGTATGTGGCACGGCACGCTGCCGACGAGTTCCGCGCGGCCCTCCGACAAGCGCTCGCATCATCTCGGAGACGTTCATGATCCCTTGGTTTATCGTCAACCTCATCGGAAGTGTTGCCAATCTGTTCGGTTACAACGTGTATTGCCGGGCAACGGGCAACAGCTGGCAGTGGGGAGCCGATCGCGTCTACTTCTTGAAGCGCGAGCCTGGCGAACCACGCCCCTCCTTGATGCCCAGGTCCGACAAGGGACGGTCCCGATGATCCATCGCCTCCCTCCATGGCTCGTGGCCCTTCTCGACCTGCTCGCACTGGTCTGGGCCCTGAAGGCCGCGGGCTGACACCCCCGACCATGCCCAGCCCTTCGGGACCATCCCCATGCCTTTTGGGTCCCTCCCGGGGGTCTGACTACGTGGGTATTGCGCGACCGCGTTGTGTGCCCAGCTACGGGTTCAAAAAGTTGGTTGCGGGGGCAACCTGATCCTCACGGGGCGCTATGACGACGGTATCGCTGACCGCTTACGCCGCCATGCACGGCGCAAGCCGCCAAGCTGCGGCGAAGTGGAAATCCCGCGGCGTTCTGGTCTTTTCCGGAGAGAGCATCGACATTGCAGCATCCGATGAGAGGATGCGTAAGGCTGGCCTAGGCCGGTTCAAGGACGGGGCGCAGACGGCGCAACCGACACCCGCAACCGCAACCCGCAACCGCAACCCGGTTGCGTCTGAGGTTGCGGTTGCGGTTGACGAGGTGGTCGACGACCTGCGCGCCGCCGCTGACGGTGGAGAGATCGACGAAGACATCGCCGGCGGCTTCATCGAGCAGCTGCTCGCCGGCCAGTTCAGAACCAAGGTTCAGGCCAGCGCGATCAAGGAAAACGCGCTCGCGCTGAAGCATCTCCTCGTGGCCCAAAAGGAGGCCAGCAAGCTTATCGAGATCGAGGTCGCAGAGTCGGTCATCTTCGAAGACCGGCGCGCGGCGCGCGATGCCTGGATGGCATGGCCCGGCCGCTTCGCTCCGCTGCTGGCCGCAGACCTCGACATCGATAGCGCCAAGCTCACGGAAGCGCTGAAGCCGTATGTCCATCAGCAGCTCGACGAGCTCGGCGAGCCGCTGCTCGACTTCACCGGAGACGGAGAAGGCTGAACGGCTGCGCCGGGCAGCGCGCCGAGGCTGGACGCCGCCTCCCCGCATCAGTCTGCCAGAGTGGGCGGACCGCTTCCGCGTCCTGGCGCGCGAAGCCGGCAGCACATCGGGTAAATACCGAACTGGGCGCGTGGAAATTGCGCGCGGACCGATGCTCGCAGCCACCGAGCCCGGGGTTCGTAAGATTTCGGCGATGGTCGCCACGCAGCTGCTGAAGACCACGCTGATCGAGAACATCGTGGGCTTTCATGTCCACCTCGATCCCTGCCCCATGCTGATCGTGCAGCCAAAGGATGCGGCAGCAGAGCAGTTTTCGAAGGAACGCGTAGGACCATTCATCAAAGCCACGCCGGCTCTCCGCAAGCTGGTAGGCCAGACCAAAAGCCGCGATGCCGGCGACACGATCGACTACAAGGCCTTTCCCGGTGGCTTCCTGGGCATCGTCGGCGCCGGCAGTCCGGACAACCTTGCACGCCGCCCCGTCCGCATCGTGCTTTGCGACGAGGTCGACAAATACCTTCCGCTGAAGGAGGGCGATCCCCTCGCGATCGTCGAGGAACGTCAGGCCACCTTTGATTCGAACTCGCTCAACGTTGCGGTCTGCTCGCCGACCGTTACCGGCGAGAGCAAGATCGAGGTTCGCTACCTTGCTTCGGACCAGCGCCGCGCTTCGGTCGAATGTCCGGAGTGCGGGCACCGTCAGTTCCCCGACTTTTTCACCCACGTTCACTGGGACAAGGGCGCTGACGACAACTCACACCGGCCGGAAACGGCGCGGGTCTACTGCGAGAAGTGCGGCGTTGGCTGGACTGAAGGGCAACGCCTCCGCGCGTTGACAACGATCCGCTGGCACCAAACGCGGCCGTTCCAATGCTGCGACCAGTGGCAGGTGCCGCAAGAGGCCTACACAGCTGCCGTAACCGAAGGGCATCCGGATCCGCTCGGCCTGGTCTGGGATTGGTGGGAAAGCCCCCGCCACGCGGTTTATCGGGCCCGATGCCGCGAATGTGGCGACTGGGCAGTTTCGAACGAGCACGCGGGCTTCCAGGCCGGCAAACTGTTCAGTCCTTGGGCAAACGATGCCCCGCCGCGCCAAGCGGCAAAATGGCTGGCAGCGACCGACGAGGACGGAAAGCAGACCTTTTACAACACGCAGCTTGCGCGGACCTACCGGCAGAACGTCGGCAAGGCCATGAACCCGGATACGCTCACTGCAAGGCGCGAGATCTGGGCCGCTCAGGTTCCCGACGGCGTTGCCGTCATCACCTGCGGCATCGACGTCCAGGACTACCGTGTAGAGCTTGAAACCGTCGGTTGGGGGCGCGACGAGGAAAGCTGGTCGATCGACTACGAGATCTTCGACGGCGAGTTCGACGATCCTCGGCTCCAGGCCCGCCTGGACGAGTACCTGCAGAAGAAGTTCTACCGTGCTGACGGTCGCCCTTTCGCGATCCATGCAGCGTGCATCGATACCGGCGGCCACCATACCAACGCCGTCTACGAATTCGCAAAAGCTCGCCTGGGCCGCTTCATCTGGGGCGTAAAAGGCGAGAGCGCGCGAACAGGACAGCGTAACCCGGTCTGGCCTACCAAGCGGCCATCGTCCCGGAGCAAAAAGACCTACCGGCCGATCATCGTCGGCGTGAACGCGGCAAAGGACACGATCCGCAACTATCTCGGCAAGGACCAACCCGGGCCGGGGTACATGCATTTCAACGTCGATCGAGATGCGATCTACTTCGCCCAGCTGACAGCCGAACAGATCGTCCTGAAAGTCATCGGCGGCCAGAAGTTCCGGATCTGGGAACTTCCAGGCGGCCGCGCGAACGAAGCGCTCGACTGTCGTGTCTACGCCTACGCGGCACTGCACGGCCTGATGCACCGCAATTTCAAGCTGAACCGCGAGGCTGATCGGGTCGGCGCAACCGTCGAGGGTCAGACCATCTTGCCGCCGCCGGACACGCCGGCCGTCGCCACGAACACCGAAGCCACCGGCCCAACAATCACCGCTGCCCCAGCAGAGCGGCCGAAGAAGCGATCACTGGGCGCGATGCTTGCCCGAGGAGCATAGAATGAGCGTATTTGCGGGCATGCCGCGCGAGCAGCTGCAAGCCGCTCTCACCGCCGCGCAGCAGGCGCTGATCGAGCTTCAGACCGGCAAGGCCTTCGCCTCCGTCTCGTACTCGCAGGGCGACGGCGCGAAGGCAGTGACCAGGCGCGTTACTACCGTGGCCGAATGCACGGCCCTCATCGCCCAGCTGCAATCGGCCCTCGGCATGCGCCAACGCCGACGCGCCTTCAGGTTTGTCTTCTGATGGAGGCTCCTGTGAGGATCCTCGATGCGCAGGGGAACCCGATGGCGCCTGCCCGCCGGCCGGCCATGGGTCTCGCCGGCGGCGGCCGCAGCGTACCCTACGACGCGGCAGATCTGCTCGGTTCCCATACCCGGGAGTGGCAGCCCTATCTGTGGTCGCCGGATGGCGAGCTCAATCCGTGGCGCGACACCATCGTCGCCCGCATGCGCGACCTGGTGCGAAACGATGGCTGGGCATCCGGCGCGGTAACCCGCATCTTGGACAATGCCGTCGGCGCCAACTTCCGGCCGATCGCAAAGCCAGACTATCGCGCGCTCGCCATTCTGACGGGCATCAAGGGCTTCGACGAACAGTGGGCCTATGAATACTCGAAAGCGCTCGATGCCAGCTACCGCACCTGGGCGAACAGCCGGGGCCGGTGGTGCGATGTTCAGCGGCGGCAGTCGGCATCGCAGCTTTTCAGGCTCGGCTTCCGTCACAAGCTGATCGACGGCGACGCGCTGGCGATGCTCCAGTGGCGACCGGAGCGTCTCGGCCGCGGTCGAGCGCGCTACGCCACCGCGCTGCAGATGATCGATCCGGATCGGCTGTCCAACCCGAACTACAAGTTCGACGATCAGCTGATGCGCGGCGGCTGCGAAGTCGACGACGATGGCGTTACCGTTGGCTACCACGTGCGCCGGGCTCATCAGGGGGATTGGTTCTCGGCGGCAGACAGTCTGCGTTGGGACCGCATCGAGCGTGAGACCGAGTGGGGCCGCCCCGTCATGGTCCACGATTTCGACACGGAACGCTCCAACCAGCACCGTGGCGGCGTAGGGATCCTCGGCCCCGTCATGACCCGCCTGAAGATGCTCTACCGCTACGATATCGCGGAGCTGGATTCGGCGATCCTCAATGCAATTCTCGGGGCTTGGCTTGAAAGCCCCTTTGACCAGGAGTTCGCTCAGGAAGCGCTGGAAGGTGGCGACAAAATTGGCGCGTACCAAGACGCACGTCTGGACTATCACGAACAGGCGAATATCCGCGTTCCTGGCACCGGCTCGATCCTTCCCAAGCTGTTCCCGGGCGAAGGCATCAAAACACTTGATGCCAAACGGCCCTCAACCAACTTCGCCACTTTCGAAAAAGCGGTGCTTCGCAACGTAGCGTCGGCCGCCGGCATGTCCGCGCAGCAGGTCAGCAATGACTGGAGCGACGTGAACTATAGTTCGGCGCGCGGTGCCATGCTCGAGTTCTGGAAAACGATGACCCGCCGGCGCGACGATTTCGCCGCCGGCTTCTGCCAGCCCATTTTCGGCGCAGTCGTCGAGGAAGCGCACGAGGTCGACGATCTCCCCCTGCCCGCAGGCGCGCCGGAATTCCTCGAACATCCCGAGGCCTATTCCCGAGCCAAGTGGATCGGTCCCGGCCGAGGCTGGATCGATCCGGTGAATGAGGTGAAGGGCGCCATCCTCGGCATGGATGCCGCCGTCATGGATTACGACGAGATCTGCGCCGAGCAAGGCGTTGACGGCGACGACATGATCCTCGCGCGCAAGAACACCATCCGCCGGTTCAAGGAAGCCGGGCTCGAGCCGCCCAGCTGGGCCGGCATGGGCCTCAACGACGTCCCGGCCAACAAGACGATCGAGGATCCGTCCCCGCAATGACCCGCTTCGCCAACCTCGCCACCCGTCTGTTCAACACGCCGCTCGCCATCCACCCTCGCAAGGCCGAGGTTGTGATGGCGGGTCTGGCCGAGCGCCTCGGCATCACCAGTATCGCCCACCTCGACGGCGCGCCGGTGCGGCCGCAAGCGTGGTTCGACGACGATGATGATTTCTTCACCGGCGGCCGCGAAACGCGTGCAGACCCGGGCTATGACGTCTTCAACGGCGTTGCCGTGCTGCCGGTTTCAGGCACGCTGGTCCACAAACTGGGCTCGCTCCGCCCATGGTCGGGCATGACCGGCTATGACGGCATTCGCCAGGCGTTCCTTACAGCGCACGATGATCCGGACGTTTCGGCGATCGCCTGTGTCTATGATTCCGGTGGCGGTGAAGTCGCAGGATGCGCCGACCTCTTCGAAACCATGCTCGACATGCGTGGCAACAAGCCCTGCTGGTCGATCCTGTCTGAAAGTGCCTATTCGGCTGCCTACTGGCTTGCCTCGACCGCGGACAAGGTCATCGTGCCCCGCACCGGCGGTACCGGCTCGATCGGTGTGATCTGCATGCACGTCGACTGGTCCGAAGCGCTTTCGAAGGCCGGTATGAAGGTCACCTTCATCACGCCGGAGTGGGCCGAACGCAAAGCCGACGGGCACGCTGAGATCCCACTCAGCGCCGAAGCCCTGGCCAACTTCCAGGCGGAGATATCCGCCATGGGCGAGATATTCGCGGACTCGATTGCACGTGCCCGCGATCTCACAACAGACAAGGTCAAGGCCCTGAAGGCCGGGACTTTCATGGGCGCACTCGGCGTCACCCACGGCCTGGCCGATGCGGTGATGGCGCCCGAGCAGGCCTTCGCAGCCCTGCTGGCCGAGGCCGCCTGACCACCAGTACTTACCGGAGACACCCGATGTCGAAGAAAACCCTGGCGACGGGAACGTCCCCGTTCGCCCACCTGCTTTCCGGCTTCCGCGGCGCCAAGCGCGCGGAGGACGATGAACCCGAAATCCCCGGGGGCGAAGAGACCGAAGAGGAACGCGAAGCCTCGGAAGACGACGAGCAGCCCGACGACGAGGCCAAGAAGGCCCGTCGTGCCCGCAAGGCCAAGCGCGCTGAAGACGATGACGAAGATCAGGATCCCGAAGCCGACGACGGCGACGAGGACGAGATCGGCGCCGAGGAAGACATGGACGAGGACGAGCGCAAGGCATTCCGTCAGGGCGTTGCCCTCGGCCGTGCGCGCGAGAATTCGCGATGCGCCCGCATCTTCGGCCATCAGGGCGCCGGCCCGCGTCCGGATCTCGCTGCCACCCTCGCCTTCGGCACCCGCAACAGCAGCGCTGAAGCGGGCCGCATCCTCGGCACCGTGGGCGAAGGCAAGCAGCCACGCGGCTCCGGCCTCGATGCCCGCATGAACGCCCGCCGCGAGGCACGCCCCGGCGCCGACGTGTCTTCGTCGACGTCCTCCAAGCCCAATTTCGGCGAGCGCGTTGCCGCGGCCGTGAAGAAGGCCGGCCGCTAAGGCTGGCCCCTCAGGAGTAACACCATGGTCACCCCCACCAACTACGGGAACAACCCGTTCCAGCCCGGCATGCAGCAGGACGTGTTCGTCCCCGACCAGCTGATCGCTGGCGATCTGAAGGTCGTTACCAAGACCGGGACGATCGCGGCCGGCGCCGGCGTGCTGAAGCGCGGTACCGTGCTCGGCCAGATCTCGTCCGACGGCACCTACAAGACTGCCCTGCTGGCCTCGAGCGATGGCTCGCAGACGCCGGTAGTCATTCTTGCCGACGACGTTGACGCCAGCGGCGCTGCCGTCCTGGCCGGCCTCTATCAGATGGGCGAATTCAACGGCAATGCGGTCACCCTGGGCACGGGCATCACCCTTGCCGCCGCAACGGCCGCGCTCGAACTGAAGAACATCTATCTGAAGACTTCGGTCTCGGCCGCCGACCCGACCTGATCGGGCCTTTCATCCCAACACCATTGTAGGGCGCCTCCGGGCGCCCTTTTCTATTTCAGGAGGGCTGAATGGCCGACTCTCTCTCGTATACGACCGCGGAAATCGTCCAGGTCGTTCCCAACCTCAAGGTTGCGCAGAACTTTCTGCTCGACCGCTTCTTCCCCAATCTCGTCGAATTCGACACCGAGGAAGTCGCGATCGACGTCGATGTCGGTCTGCGCCGCATGTCTCCGTTTTGCTCTCCCCTGGTCGAAGGCAAGCTGGTCGAACAGCGTCGCTACCAGACCAACAAGTTCAAGCCGGCCTACATCAAGGACAAGCGCGCACCGGATCTTCGCAAGCCGGTCCGTCGCCAGATCGGTGAACGCATCGGCGGCGAGCTCTCCGGCGAAGAGCGCATGATGGCAAATCTCAACTTCGAGATGAGCGATCAGGTCGACATGGTGAACCGCCGCCTCGAGTGGATGGCCGCCAGCGCCCTCACCTCCGGCACCATCACGATTTCGGGCGATGGCTTCCCCACCACCGTCATCGACTTCGGCCGCGCATCCATTCTGACCGTCGCACTCACCGGCGCCGCGCGCTGGGGCCAGACCCTGAACCCCGCCGGCCGTGACACGAACATCGTCGGCCAGATCGACGGTTGGGCTGCCGCGATCCTGAAATCGTCGGGCGCTGTGGTCACGGACCTCGTGTTCACCACCACGCCCTGGTCGAAGTTCACCATGGCGGAAGGTGTCCAGGGCGCGATCTACTACCCTGCCCTTGCCAGCCAGGGTAACGAGATCAACCCGGGCTCGCAGGTCAAGGCCGGCGCCGTCTACAAAGGCCGCTGGGGCCAGTATGACCTCTGGGTCTACAACGACTGGTACATCGACGCGAACGGCGTTGAGCAGCCGATGCTTGCCGACGGTACCGTCATCATGTCGGGTGGCGATGCCCTTATGGGCACCCGCGCCTTCGGCATGATCATCGATCCGCGCTTTGCCTATGGTGCCATGGCTTACGCGCCGAAGACCTGGATCCAGGAAGATCCCGCACAGCAGATGCTGATGATGCAGTCGGCTCCGATCGTCATCCCGAGCCGCGTCAACGCCTGCCTTTGCGCAACCGTGCTCTGAGCCCGGCCCACCACCTCCCTCGCATCTGAAGGAACACCACTATGGCAACTGCCAAGAGCACTTCCGCGACCTCGGAAGACGATACCGCCGCCGATACGGCCGAATTCACCGTGGCACCCCGCCGCACCGTCCATATCGACGGTAAGGATTTCGGCCCGGGCCAGACCGTCTCGCTCGATCCGACCGAAGGCGAATATCTGCGCGCCCGCGGCTTCTTCACCGAGGATGACGGCACCGTTGCGGTTTCGGCCTCCGGCCCGGCCGTGAATCAGGAAGACGGCGTCCGCAAGGACGAGGCCTGATCCGTGTCGATCGACTGGGATGACCTTGTCCTCGGCCCGGCGATGGGCCTCTTCGGAGAAAAGGTCATCTACACACCGCGCGGGGGCGCCCCTGTGACGATCCCCGACGCGGTGTTCGACGAGGAAGCGATCGAGCTTCAGCTGGACCAGGATGGCCAAACGACCACCCAACGCCGTCCCGTTCTGGGAATTCGCGCAAGCGCCCTGCCCGTCGAGCCGAAACAGGGCGACCGGGTGCAAATCGTGAAGACCGGCAAGGTCTACGTGGTGCGCGAGCCCATCCCCGATGGCCACGGCCACGTACACCTCAAGCTGATGGCCACCGCATGACAACCTCCCTGGACCTCCTCGATCTCGTCCACGCCGCCATTTTGGCTGCCGGTACCGACGCAGATGACCGGATTTACCGACCGGGCGACTGGCCGTCGCAGCAGTCAACAGCGCCGCAGATCAAACTGCGGTTGCTGAGCGAGAACCGTGCATCGATTTCGCGCAGCGGTGCACCACAGTTCACCACGACTGCAACGATCCGTGCGTTTCTTGAGCTCCAAGAACCGGCTTCGGAGGATGACGCCGGCGCCGGCATCGCTGAAGCCGCCGTCTGGAAGCTGAAGCGGCAGGCCGAGGTCGCAGTGGTCAACTCCTATCCGTTGATGCTGCAGATCCAGCAGATCGCCAGCATCCGCGCGCAGTTCGCATTCAAGGCCGAAGCCGCGATGCACCTGGCCATGGTCGTCCTCGATCTGGATCTCGAGTTCTACGAAGGCCCCGACAACTTCGCGCCAGTGCTTGCCGAGGATCTCGATGAGATCTCGCTCACCGCCACCAATTACCCGCCCGTCACCCTGACCGCGGGGCTCACCGAGTAAACAGGAGACCGCCATGCGCGTAGTCAGCGTGCCGGGACGACGCATCGTCGACCCGGTGACCCGCCGCGTCGTCGACGAGCGAGGAATCGTCGTCAATCCCCACGATCCGCACTGGACCCGCCTCATCGATGACGGTGACGTCGCGATCGGCGCCGACGAACCCGTCAGCACCGCCGATGCCGAGGGCGAGAAGGAGTAAGCCCCCATGAGCATCAACTTCTCAAACATCCCGTCGAACCTGCGCGTCCCGCTCTTTTATGCCGAGCTCGATCCGCGGTTCGCCAACACCACTCCAATCGCCCAGCGCGGCTTGCTCGTCGGCCAGATGACCGCAGCCGGGACCTATACGCCCGGCGTGCCCGTCCAGCTGACCTCGGTCGCTGACGGCATCGCTGGCGCAGGCGCAGGCTCGGTGCTTGCCGGCATGATCCAGGCCTGGCGTGAGAATGACAAAACCGGCGAGGTATGGGTACTCCCAATCTCGGACGCCGGCGCCGCTACCGCTGCAGCCGGGACGCTTACCATCACCGGCACCGCCACCGGCAGCGGGACGATCCCGCTCTACATCGCCGGGACGAAGGTTTCGGTAGCCGTCGCGGTGGGCGACACCATCGCGGCGATCGCCACGAACGTTGCCGCGCAGATCAATGCCGCCCTGGTACCTGTGACGGCAACGGCCGCCGCCGGCGTCGTGACCCTCACCGCGCGCAACAAGGGCCTGGTCGGCAATGAAATCGACGTTCGCCTGTCCTATCTTGGCAGTGCCGGCGGCGAGACGCTTCCGGCAGGTGTCGCGGTCGCGATCGTTGCCCTGACGGGCGGCGCGACGAACCCGACAATCACGACGCAGCTTGCTGCACTGGGCGACAAGACGTTCGACTTCATCGTCTCCGGACTGAATGACGCGACCTCGCTCGATGCACTGAAGGCCCTGCAGCTTGATACGACCGGACGCTGGTCGCCGATGCAGCAGCTTTACGGGCACGTCTTCACGGCGGCGCGTGGCACTGCTGGCACGCTGGCGACACTCGGCGTGGGTCGGAACGATCAGCACCTCTCGATCATCGGCTTCAACGACAGCCCCTCCCCGTTCTGGGTCTGGGCAGCTGCAATTGTCGGTCAGGCCGCGGTCAGCCTCCGGGGCGACCCCGCCTTGCCGCTGCAGTACCTGACTGTCTCGGGTGTCCTGGCGCCGCCGATCGCATCGCGCTTCTCGATCGGCGTTCGCAACTCCACGCTGCTCTACAGCGGAATCTCGACGTGGCAGGTCGATGCCAGCGGCAACATCGTGATCGAGAACATCATCACGACCTACGTCACGAACTCGCAGGGCAACAACGACAACTCGTACCTCGAGGTCGAGACGATGTTCACCCTGATGTACGTCCTGCGTTTCATGCGATCGCGCATCGAGACGAAGTTCGGCCGCATGAAGCTGGCGGCGGATGGCACGCGCCTCATCGCCGGCAGCAAGGTGGTCACGCCCTCTTCGATCCGCGCTGACCAGATCGCCGCATATCGAGAGCTCGAGGAAGGCGGCTACGTCCAGAAGTCCGACGAATTCGCGGCGAACCTGATCGTCGAGAAGGACGCCAACACCCCCAACCGCGTGAACGTGCTCTGGCCGGGCACCCTGATCGAACAGCTGCGCGTCTTCGCGATGCTGGTCCAGTTCCGCCTGACCTGAGGAGCCCACCATGGCCACCAACAACCTTATCGCCGGCTTCGCCTTCATCACGATCGACGGCACCTCTTACGCGATCGCCGGCGAAGGCACCTACCGGATCTCGACCAACAAGCGCGAGACGCTGATCGGTCAGGACGGCGTTCACGGTTACTCCGAAACGCCCACCGCCGGCATGATCAGCTGGCAGGGCCGCGACAGCGGCGCTCTCAGCATTACCGACCTGAACGATGCCGTCGACGTCACCGTCCAACTGGAGCTCGCCAACGGCAAGAACGTGATCGCCCGCAATGCCTGGCGCGCCGGCGATCCCGTCGAAGTCAGCAGCGAGAACGCAACATTCAACGTCGTGTTCGAATCTGCCGACGTGAAGGAGGTCAAGTGACATGAGCGCCGAAACTGAAACCCTGGACGAACTTGTTCTGACGCTCCGGAAGCCCGTTGAACACGGTGGCATGACGTACACCCAGCTGACGCTGAAGGAACCCACGGCCGCCCAGTGGAACGAATGGGACGGAAAGAAGGGCGTCGACGCGGATATCACTGCGATCTCCGTAATCGCCGGCGTCCCGAGCCAGGCCGTCGCTAAAATCGGTGCTCGCGACATCATCACCGCTTCGAGGTTCATCGCCCGTTTTTTGGAGTGAAGCCGCCGGACTGGCGCCGGCGCTTGATCCTGATCGGCCGCATGTTCGGTAAACTTCCCGACGAGGTCGCTAACCGGCCCTGGTCGGTCCTGAATGCATGGCTGGAATGGGCTGATGACTGACGAAGTTGCCAAGATCGGCGTCGCGATCGTCGCCAACGATCGCAGTGAAGCGGGCTGGAAATCGGCAGAAAAACGGGCCGAACAGTCGCAGAAGCGTGTCGGCAGCCTCAACCGCAAGGCCTTCAACGACAACGATCGCGCAACTGCCCGCAGCACGAAGTCGATGGTCAGTTCGCTCGCCAGGATCGAGCAGGCCGCTGCTCGGGCCCTCGGCGGCCGATCGCTGACTGCAGGCCTTGCTGGCCGGTTCGGCGCGGCCGGCCAGGCCGCCTCCGCCATGGGCGAAGGACTGGCCAGTGCATCTGCCGCCGGTGGCCTCCTCGAAACGGCTGCCGGCGGCGTGACGATGGCTGTCGGCGGCACGATCGCGGTCCTCGGCGCCGCGGCCTATGCGGCATTCAAGTTCACGGACAGCTGGGCACAGGGCGCCGCTCAGCTGGCCCGTACGGCCGAGATCATCGGCATTTCGACGAAGGCTCTTACGGAGTTTTCGTCTGCTGCCGAGCGCGCCGGCGTGGACAAGGGCGCTGCGGTGGGTGCGGTCGGCAGTCTGTCTCAGACGCTGAACGATGCGCGCTATGGCCGGAACACGCAGGCGCTCGAAGTACTTCGGCGGCTCAATGTCGGCATGAAGCTGAACAAGGATGGTACCGTCGACACGGCCGCCATGCTGCCGGCGATCGCTGACGCCATCCAGCGTCAGAATTCCAGCGGCCGCCGCACCGTCGCACGCCTTCTCGGAATTCCTGAATCGACCCTCCCTGCCTTCAGCCAAGGCGGCAAAGCGCTGAGCGCTGACATGAAGGATTCCGATGGCACCGGCGTAGTCATTGACGATACGGTCGGCGACCTGGCGAAGAAGGCCGCCCGAAAGAGCGTGCTGCTCGGACAGGCCAAAGACCGCATGCTCGATTACGCCGGTCGCAAAGCGGCCGAGCAGCTGAGCGGTCGCGCGGCGGATGCGGCCGTTGATGCCGCCCAGGCGATCGACGAGGCGGTTCATGGGAACTTTGCGCCGGCGGTAGATAAGTTCGGCCGTGCCGTGGACAACCTCGTCGACGGTGCCCGCAACCTGTTTGGCGGTAGCGGCGGCGGCGCTCCAACCGTCGGGGGCATTGCAACGCGCATCGAGAAGCTGGGCGAACGTTCCCGGCAAAACCAGATCAGCCCCAAGGGCGCGATTGGGGTCATGCAGGTGATGCCGGGCACGGCGCGGGCGACCGCGTCGCGGCTAGGCATCCCATTCGATGAAAGCCGGTACCGCAAGGACGAAGGCTACAACCGGATGCTCGGCCAGCAGCATTTGGGCTTTTTACTTCGCCGGTACGGCGGAAACGAAACCCTCGCCACAGCGGCCTACAACGCCGGCGAAGGCCGCGTGGACAAGTGGCTGCAGTCGATCGGGGACCCCCGCAAAGGTGGGATTTCCGAGCAGCAATTCGCGGCGCGTATCCCGTTCAAGGAAACTCGCAATTACGTCCAGCGCGTCATGGAAGGCCATTACGGCGAGCGTGGCCAAATCCCAGTGAAGGTCGACATTCAGGTCAACCAGCACGGCAAGGTCACCGGCGTAAAGACCACCCAGGGCAACGGGAACGCCCCGGCTGTCAGCCACTCCATGAACGTCGGCGCCTACCGCTACTGAACCCGGCCATCGGGCCAACGAGATTTTCCTATGCTGCTTCCGGCATCCTTCCGCGGCGTTCCGTTCGCGGTGACCGAATCTGACGCGCTGGGCGGGCGCCGGATCGCGCTTCACCAGTATCCCGGGCGCGACAAGCCGTGGGCAGAAGACATGGGCCGCGCTCCACGCCGGTTCCGGCTGCGCGGCTTCGTTCTCGACGGCGATGTTCGCCTGGGCGGCCTTCCCGTTGTTCTGCTCCGCGCAACACTCATCAGCGCTATCGAGAAGAAGGGTTCCGGCACTCTCATCCATCCCACCCTCGGCTCGATGGAGGTGGTAGTCGAGCGTGCGTCCATCAGCGAAGGCCTAGGCGCGAACAGCTATTCCGAAGTCGAACTCGAATTCGTTGAATCTGGTGCCCAGACCTTCCCGACAACCTCGGTCACCGCCAAGCTAAACGAAATCGCGGCAATCGCGCTGAAGGCCGCTTCGGCCGTCGAAACGGCGGCGCTTCTTTACAGCACCTACCTCTCCGGCGGATCCCGCGACGAAGCCGTCACTGCCGCAGCGAACTGGTCAGGCACTGTTAGTTCCGCCGCAGTTGATGCGACTGCAATGCACCGAATCGTTGCCCAACTCAGCGGGAATTACGGGCGATATTCCGCAGGTGCCAACGCCGGTCTTTCGGGCAGCAATTCCTCTCCCTACACCTCCGGTACCTCGGTAGCGGACATCATCCCAATTGCTTCGGCAAATCGGCAGGCAACGATCGATGCCGCAGCGACGTTCGTTGAGGCTGCAACCGAGGTGGACCTGTCGGCCGCCTCCAGCGTGATCAATGCGGCCGACAGCATGTTCGATGCTCTGGTCACCTCCTGCGCTGACCCGGCGGATGCCATTCGCCTGCTGCTCGGCATCATGGGTACGGCGACGCTCGGCCTTGGAAACGCCATGTCCGACGCCATCGCACAGGTTGTCCTACGCTCGGCAGCTGCAGCCTTGACCACCGCAGCGGCAAGCTATCAGCCGCAGAGCGTAGACGATGCCGCAACCCGTATTTCGGAAATCGGTTCGGTACTCGATGCTTTGATGCTAACCGCTGCCGACGCCCGCGCCGATGCCTGTTCCGCAGCGCTCCGTCAGTGCCGAGGCGCGATCGCCACGGATCTGAGGAACCGTGGCGGTACGCTCGCTCAGATGCGGACATTCAAGTTTGCAGCCGCTCTGCCCTCGCTTGTTCTGGCGCAGTCGATCTACGCGGATGCCACTCGCGCCGCCCAGTTGGTCACGCAGGCAAACCCTCCGCATCCATTGTTCATGCCCGCCAGCTTCCAGGCCCTCGCATCATGAGCGATACAGAGATCATCATCAGCGGCCGTGATAAGAACGAACTTCGGCTTCAGGTCGCGGGCTTGCTCTTCGAAGGGTGGGAGCAGGTCGAAGTCACACTGCGGGCTGAAGGCTTCCCAAATTCATTCGATATCCGGGCAAGCATCCCTCCCAATCAGAAAAACCCGTGCAGTGCTGGCGACGAATGCGTTGTCCTGATGGGTGCCGACACAGTGATATCCGGCTACGTCGATCGTGTTATCAACGCAGGCGACTCTGACAGTCACACTATCAGTATCGTCGGTCGCGGGCGCACGCAGGATCTGGTCGATTGCGGAGCGGAATGGCCCTCTCACCAGCAGATTGGCGGCAATGCCCTCACAATCGCATCCAAACTTGCTGAGCCTTACGGCATCAAAGTTGCGATGGGCGAGGACGCGTCACCCGGTGCTGATGTTCCGCAATGGGTTCTGAACTACGGGGAAAGCCCGGCGGAAATCATCCAGCGTGTGGCTCGTAATGCCGGCCTGCTGGCGTACGAGAATTACGAGGGGAAGGTCCTGCTTTCATCCGTAGGAGACACGGAAGCATCAAGCGGCATCGAATTTGGCACAAACGTCGAAAGCTGGAGTGTCGAGCGTTCGATGGATCAGCGGTACTCTCATTACGTCTGCTGCTCCGCATCCATGGATGCCATGATGGAACTTGGCGGAAGCGACTTCTTCCACACCGAAACCGACCCCAATGTGCCCCGCCACAGGCTTACCTATCTGATCGTGGAGAACGTTGCGACTGACCCGCAGGCGTTCACGATTCAGCGCGCAAAGTGGGAAGCGCAACGGCGCGCCGGCCGATCGTTCGTACTGCGAGCAACTATCGATAGCTGGCGCGATAGCGAAGGAACGCTTTGGACCCCGAATACTTTGGTGCCCGTCAATCTGCCGGGAACAACTGGTGGCATCCAAATGGTCCTTTCAGAAGTCACTTACCGGCGCGACGAAGAACGCGGCACGACGGCCGAGCTCTTATGCATGCCTAAGGAAGCGTTCACACCGGAGCCCATCACGCTGGTGCCGGTCAACCTTGCCGACGTCGATACAGGGGCGAGCCAATGATCCCGCAATTCCTGGCCAACCTCATGGGCATCGGCCGCGCCACCACCATCGACGACAGCGGCGAACTTCAGTTGATGCAGGTAACGGAGGGCGCAGCGGGATCCGGTTTTGCCGATCGGGTGACGGACAACGTTCGCCGGGTGACGGAATTCGGATTCGGATCAGTGCCGCCGATCGACAGCGAGGTTGTGATGCTCCGCCGCGGCGCCGATCGCTCCTGCTCCCTCATCATGGGTACGAGCCATCGACCATCCCGACCGCGCGATCTGCAGCCCGGTGATACCATCATCTACGACGTCCGCGGCGCAAAGGTAAAACTCTCCGCCGATGGCATCGAGGTCGACGCGGCGGGGCTCGAAATCATGGTTTCGAATGCCAGTAAGGCGACGCTCGACGTGCCTGACGTCTATCTGACCGGTAACCTTCACGTCGCTGGCGACATCGATACCGAAGGCGACTTTGCCGCCGCTGGCGCCATCACTGGCCTAACTGGCGGTACCGCGATCGAACTCGGCGCGCTCCGCGACGCATACAACGATCATGGGCACACCGGCATCAGCACCGGTACCGCGACCTCTGGCAAGACCGATCACGCCGTATGACCGACATCCTCACCTCCTGGGATACCCAGACAGGATCCGGCGACTGGCTGTTCACGCCCGAGTATCCGATGCTCTGGACGGACGAGAACGGAGATCCGATCGTCGACGAGAACGGCGGCCTCATCAATGCCGTGGTCGCCCCGACCTTGCCGTCATCGCACGACCTGGCCACGGCCGTCCTTATCAGCCTGTTCAGCGATGCGCTTGCCAGCGACGACGACACGCTACCAGATCAGTCTGGCGATCGGCGTGGGTGGTGGGCAGGCGAAATCGGCTCCAAACTCTGGTTGCGCCAGCGCTCAAAGCAAAGCGAAACACTGCTCCAGCTAGTCAAGGACGACATCAAAGCTGGCCTTGCATGGATGATCGAGGATGGCGTTGCCGCCTCGATCAACGTTGAAGCCGAATTCACGAAACCAGGAATGCTTGGAACTCGGGTTGTGATCCACCGCCCTGACGGAACGAACGTTGCCCTGCGCTTCGCCAATCTCTGGGACCTGATCTGATGGTTTTTTCCCGTCCCACGCTCACCAGCTTGCGCAGCCAGGTAGCGGCCGACATTGCCGCCGGCCTCCCGGGGTTGAACGCGCTGCTCCGCTACAACAACCTGACCATCCTCGGCGACGTCGAGGCCGGACTGGTCGATGGCTGCTATGGCTATCTCGACTGGATCACCAAGCAATCTGTGCCTTTCACCTCAGAGGACGAGTTCCTCGAGGGTTGGTCGGCCCTGAAGGGCGTCACGCGCAAGCCGGCCGTCGCCGCTACAGGAAAGGTCACATTGAACGGTACTGGCGGGACTGTGCCTGCCGGAACGGCGCTCACGCGCTCGGATGGCGCCAGTTTCACCGTCGACGCTGACATAGCGCTGATTGGCGGCGTCGCGGTCGTGCCCGTCACCGCCGCCGCGACAGGGTCTTCGTCTAACACGATCCTCGGCACGACATTGTCGCTGGCCTCGGCTATTTCCGGCGTGAACTCGCTGGGTACGGTCAGCGTGGCGATCGCCGGCGGCACCGATGTCGAACGTGACGATGATCTACGGTCACGGATGATCACGGAATACTCCCGGCCGGCTTCGGGCGGCTCAGCTAATGACTATGTAAATTGGGCGCTAGGCATCCCAGGTGTGACGCGGGCATGGTGCGAACGCACCGTGTTCGGCGCCGGTACCGTGGGCGTCCTTTTTATGATGGACGAATCGCGCGCTGACTACGGGGGCTTCCCGCAGGGAACCAACGGGGTCGCCACCGCCGAGAGTCGAGCCACGGCCGCCAGCGGCGATCAGCTGATCGTCGCAAACGCGCTGTTCGAGCTTCAGCCCGTTGGCCCCATTGTCTTCGCCCGGGCTTGTACCGCCAACACGATCGACCTTACGATCGCCGGGATCTCGGACGCAACGGATACCACCAAAGCCGCAATCGCCGCCGCGTTCGCGGCGGCCCTCCTTGCAACGGCCGTCCCGGGCGCCAGCACACCGCTCAGCGCAATCGAAGGCAAAATCGCGGCCGTGTCCGGAGCCACAGGTTTCGTCATCACTGAGATTTTCGCTTCAGCCGGCGCTGTCAGCCCAGGTCCTACCGGCAACATCTCGTCCAACGTCGGCGCTTTGCCCGTTGCCGGCAACATCACGTACATCTGATGGCACGAACTTCTGAAGATTATGCTGGCGCAATCCGCGCCCTACTCCCGCGCGGCCGCGTGTGGCAGGCCGAAACAGGTGGCGGCCAACAGAGCCTTATTCTCGCGCTTGCGCAGCAATGGGCTCGCCTAGATGCCGATGCGACCGAAGTTCTCGATCAATCGCTTCCGGGTAGCAATCTCGACCTGATCACCGAGTGGGAGGAATCACTCGGCCTTCCGGATCCATGCGCCGGCGAGGACGCCACGATCGAGCAACGTGCTGCGCAGGTGCTGGCCCGCTTCGTCGGTGGCGGCGGCCAAAGCCGATCATTCTTCACCAGTTACGCCGCGGCACTGGGCTTCGAAATCTCGATCACCGCGATTTCGCCCTTCAGGGTGGAAACCAGCACCGTTGAAACCCCGCTTTACGACGAAGATTGGCTCTTCGTCTGGGTGGTGACCGTGCTGTCGAACACCGGCGGCCTCAGCACCGATGTGCTCGTCTGCGAGTTCGAGGCGCTCAAGCCCGCTCACACTTACGTCCTCTTCCAGTAACGAGGTCCCTCCGTGTTTCGTATCGACAACGCCAGTGCCGTTTCGGCGCTTCCGGCGGCGCTTGCCGCTGGCACACCCGGCTTCTTCGGCCGCGGTGACCCCGCAACCGGACAGATCCCGACCATTCTGACGGCCGACTGGGCAAACATGGTTCAGGAGGAGATTGTAGCGGTCATCGCCGCCGCCGGCATCGCGCTCGACAAGGCAAGCCACGTACAACTGCTCGCAGCGCTTCAGCAGATGTTCCAGGCCAAGGACGGGACTACAGTCAAAATTGTTTCCGCCAGTCTGACGTTGAACGGCCATATCGTTCTTTCGGACGGGTCCCGGTCATTCATGGTGGCATGGGGGAGATTCACCGCGACAGCGAACGGTGCGACCTCCGTTACCTTCCCTCTGGCATTCGCGTCAGCTTGTTTTTCGGTCGTTGTAAGCGGCGTGATCAATGCTGGAACCGGTTCGCAGGACAATACGCCTGCAGTGGTAGCTTCCACGATCACCGCGACCGGTTTCTCAGTGTTCAACGCCGACGATGAGAATGACCCGACCTGCTACATCGCCGTGGGATCCTAATCATGACATTCTTCTATTCCGCTATGACAGGCGGCTTCTATAGCGATGCCGTTCATCCAACGCGTCCTGAAGACTGCGTCGAGATCTCCGACGCTGAGCGTCTTTCCCTCCTCGATGGGCAAGCGAACGGCGGAACAATTTCGGCATGCACGACCACCGGCATGCCAGAGGTCGTCGCCCCGGTGAACGATCCCGCAACGACCCGCGCGCGTCTGCTCGCCTCGGTCAAGCGCGAGGCGTCCAGGCGGATCCTGATCATCAGTCCGGAATGGCGCCAGTTGAACGACCTGCGATCGCCGAGCGATGCAGCGACCAATCGGTTCGCGGCGATCGACGCGGTTCGAAGCGCCAGCAACGCAGTCGAACTGCAGATCGGCGAAACTGCTGACGAGGACCTCGGCGACTTTGACGTCGGCAAGAACCCGCTGTGGCCTGAATCCGTCGCCGCATCCTGACGGCTGACACCTGGCGATCGCCAGCACTCGATTGCGAGAATTTCCAATGACGACTCTCCCCAATTACCCGCCTGCGGTTGAGCTGGCGGGCACCGACATGATTCCTGTCTGGCAGGGCGGAAGCCAGAAATCGGCAACCACAGACCAGGTGCTGAAGCCCGGCCTCGATCTGATGCAGGAATACGTTGGCGCCGACATCCAGTTGAGTTGGGCAGCCCTCGAAACCGTGATTGGCTCGGCTGACCGCAACGCGGTGGTGCCGGTTGATGTGGGCAACCACACTGACCCCGTCACCGCGGAGCTCGTTCCCAATGCCGGCTTCTACAAGTGGGACGTTACGGCGCTCGCTTGGCAGTGGATTTCCGACACGCAGGCAGGAAACGCCGCGACCAGCGCAACCAAGGCTCAAGCATGGGCTGAAGGCGTGGAGCCGGGTGGTTCGGGCACGAGTAGCGCTCTTGAATGGGCCGGTATCGCACAAGAGGCCAGCAATCAGGCGGCAGACCTTGTCCGCGCAGAAAACATCTTTGTGGATGTACCTCTCGCAACCGCCGAAGCATCGGTCGTAGCGGGAACCTATTTCAAGCTAGTGGACAGCGCTGGCGGCACCGCGGAAGTCCGCCTGCGCAATGCTGTCGGCTCCGATTTGCTTTATGTGGAGAATACCGCTTCCGCCTTGCGTTCATCCGATCCGTTGAAGGGGGCGGCGCTTATCGGTCTGCCCGACGGCAGCACCGCGCAGGACGCCATTCCGCGCAAGGTACGTACCCTCAAGCAGATGGGGGTGAACTACGCCAGCACGGCCGACCAGCAGACCGCGCTGATGAATGCGCTGACCATCGCTAGCGAAGACATGCTCAACCTCGTGGCCGAACCGCATTCGATCTACAAGCACGGCGACATGCTGGCGTTCGACGGGGTTGAGTTCGACGGGCAGGGCTGCAATTTCCAAGCGATCAATCCAGCGCGCGCGCGCATCCAGCTGACCGGAGCGCGGCCGATCCTGCGCAACCTGCACAAGTCATCGCTCAACGTCACCGGCCGCACCTCGGCCTATGATGCGATCGGCGTGCTTGTCCGCGACGCCACCGACTTGCTGCTGGAAAACATCATCATCGACAGCGGCGGGAACGCCGGGATCCTGCTCGACAACGTGCAGCGCTTCGAATCGCGCGGCACGCTGGTGATGGATACCAAGGCCGATGCCTATCACTGCACCAACGGGACGCGCGACGGTTCGGTTTACGGCCACACCGCCATCCGCCCGGGCGATGACGGCTTCGCGGTCGTAACCTACGGCGGCAGCGAACTTTGCGAGAATATCCGCGTCTACGGCGCCCGTGTGAGGCAGGGCAATCAGCGCGGCATGACCGTGGTGGGCGGCCGCGACGTCTGGTTCATGCAGCCGGACATCGACGAGACCGAATGCGCGGGCATCTACTTCTCGTCCGAAAGCTCCTACGGCACCTTTGGCGTGCGCAATTGCGGCGTGATCGGCGGTACCATCAAGAACGCGGTGTCGCGCGCGGGCATCTCCCAGGGCGCGATCCACTGCAACGGCCGCTCGGGTTCGCTCACCACGCCCAGTGGCGAAGTGCTGACCAACACGGTCGAAGACATCGTGCTGTTGGCGCCGAAGATCCGCGGTGCCGCGGGTGGCATCCGCGCCGGCATCACTTTCGATGAGTACACGAACGGCCTTGATGCGATCGACGTCGACATGAAAGACGTTCGTGTCAGCTCCACCTATCAACCGCGCGCCTTTGCCTTGGGCGGCAAGAACATCAATATCCAGGGCGGCCGCTTCACGAACATCGGCGGCCAGTTCGTCACTACGGTGGCCGCGCTGGCGGGGTATGTGCGCATCAACGACGCGATTATCGATGCCCCGTGCATCGATAATCCTGATGCAAAAAATGTGTTCCTGTTCAACAGCGCCGCGCCTGCTCTCGAAGTGGTTGAGATCGAGCGCGTCCACATGTGGAAGCACGGCGTCACCATCACGGCGCCTTTCAACTATACGAACCTGACGCCGGGGCAGCGCCGCATCCGCAATAACCTGCTGGATGGTGTGAAAGCGCCGGAGCCGCCCACGCTCGTCCAGTCGGTCAAGACCTATCAGATCGATCTGGAGGGCGGCGGATACGCGGAGGGATCGACCGGCGTATCCGCTGCCGAGGCGACGACGATCGCGGCGGACGAAATGCTGGCCATCATCGTCAAGCCGGGGCGCAACATTCGCTACACGTGGATGGCCAATCGGCAATCGGACTATTCCAAGCTGGCGGACGTCACGATCTCGGGGGGCTATACCTACTCGGCGCCTGGCGGGACCGCTGGCGTCGATTACGTGGCGATCGGCACCGGTTACTACAAGCTCACGGTCGTCAACGGGTCGCTCAATTCCGCCAACGTCGCCTCGCAAGCCATTGCTTACGATGCCGGCACCGGGCGGGTCACCATTACCTACACGCCGCTGGGCGCGCTCAACGCGCGCATGCAGGTCGCCGGGGTCGGCTGATGGCCACCCCCTCCTTTTCCAGAGATCGCAAGGAGCCAGCCAATGGCCGTGAGTGAAAACGGGTTCGTTCTGGTCCTCGTTCCCGAGGGCACCCTTCATTTCAGGGACAGGCTGGCCTCGGGCGAGGCTCTGCGCACCTGGGATGCTGAACCGGGCGACACGGCCGCGCTCTTGTCGGCGGTCGCGGAGGCGCGCCCTGTCGTGGAAGACTATCACTCGCTGCTGCCGTTCGTCGCGGAATGCCTGGGCTGCAATGAAGACGTCGCGCAGGCGCTTGGCATTACGCTTGATCGGCTCTCCATCGATCTTGGCTACGCGGTCGAGATCCCCGCTGAAGACGTCGAAATCCCTGACGAAGACGTCGAACCATGACCCCCCAGGAGGAAACCCGCAGCGCGATGACGAAACTCGAATGGGGCGTGGTCTTCTCTGTCCTGGCCAGCGCCTGCTCGATCGTGTTCTCGGCCGGCGTCGTCTGGTCGAAGCTGCAGATGCACGAGGCCGCGATCGCGGAGCTCAAGGGCAAGGACGGGGCCACCACGGATCGCCTCGCCCGCATCGAAACCAAGCTGGATATCATGCTGGCCGATCGGGAGGCCAAGCAGAATTCACCTTCAAGCCAATGAAAGGACTTGGGCAGTGAAGATCATCGCAGCCATCCGCGCCCGGCTGATCGCCGACTGGCGCCTGTTCTTCCGCTTCTGGTCGGTGCGCCTCAATGGCCTTGGCCTGCTGCTGCTGACCGGCTGCCAGATCGCGACTGACGCCTGGAACTCCATGCCGGCCGACCTGCGCCACGCCATTCCCTACGCCCAGGGCATCTCGATCGCGCTGCTCGTCGGCGGCCTGATCGCGCGGCTCTTCGTCCAGCCCAAGCTCGAGGAGAAGCGCAATGGCAACCAGTGACCAGAACTCCGCTCGCAAGCCCCTCGCGGCGCTAATCGGCACCGGCGCCGCGGCGGCGCTGGTCGCGCTGGTCGGCGCGTGGGAGGGCAAGAGCAATGATCCGTACCGCGACATCGTCGGCGTCTGGACGGTCTGCTACGGCGAGACGCAGGCGCCCATGCGCCGCTATACCGACAAGGAATGCTCGGACATGCTCGCCGCCCGGCTGGCTGACTATGCCGGGCCGGTCCTGCAGCGGAACCCAGAACTGGCCGGCCACGACAACCAGGTCATCGCCGCCAGTTCGCTCGCCTACAACATCGGCGCGGCCAACTATGCGAAGTCCACGGTCGCCCGGCGCTTCTCCGCGCGCGACTGGCGCGGCGCCTGCGACGCCTTCCTGATGTGGAACCGTGCCGGAGGCCGGGTGGTCAAGGGCCTCGACAATCGCCGCCGCGCCGAGCGCGCCGTCTGCCTCAAGGGGCTGTGAGATGAACCCGATCCCGATCGGCTGGTGCCTCACCGGTGCCGGCGCCGCGGCGCTGCTCGGCGCCTGGGGCGGCTGGACCGTCAACGACTGGCGCCACGACAGCAAGGCACTGGCCGCCGTGGAGACGGCCGCCAAGCAGCTGGACGCGGCCCGCGCCACGGTCGACCGCGCCGCTACCGCCTACGAACAGGAGAAGCCCATTGCAGCCGCTCAATCCTCTGTGCGCGAAAGCACGATCCGCGAGATCTACAAGGATCGCCCTGTTCCTGCTGACTGCGCCGTGCCTGATGCTGCTCGTAGCGTGCTCGACAACGCGGTCGACGCCGCCAACGCCCGAGCTTCAGGCCAACCTGCGCCAGGCGTGCCCGCCGCTCCCTAAACCGCCGGCACCGCTCAATGATCCGGAGCGGGGCGTCTGGGAAAACACGATGATCGCGATGTACGGCGATTGCGCGGCAAGGCATTTTCGGAGCGTGGAAGCGCGGCCTTAACTGGGTGAGTTGGAGCAGTCTAGGATCCCCGCGAGATGGGCTGCCTCCCAGTATTCCTCGGTGATTTGGCATCCGGTTGCCGCCTTGACCGCAGCCTTGAGTCGTTGCCCTGCCTCGGGAGAGCGCTTTGTGAAGGCTGACTTGTCAAAGACCTCCACCGTCCTGCCCTTCACCTCCACACGGTAGGTTTTTCCATCGATCTCAACCTTGTGATTCACGGTCGCAGTAGCCGCCGCTGCCGCAAGGATTATGATCAATTTCATTTCGGTCTCCTGCAGCCAGTTCCCAAGTTAGATGGAACGGCAATAGCACAATGAGCGGGGGTATCACGCGGGGGTACCGACCAGATGCCTACCCCGATAACACCCCAGAATTTGGCCAGTGTTTTCGCCATGACGGCGGAGGGATCATCCGCCGTGTTCGTCCTCATTGATCTCTAGAAGCCTCCGGCCCTCTTGCTTCAACTCGATAAGCGCTTGGCCTACGAGCGCCCCTTCCTCGAGATGTATGCTACCGTCCGATGGCCCCCTGACCCGCGATGTTCTGTCAAACCAGCGTTGAAGATCATTGAGAACATTTTGCGAGCGGCTGGGCATGATCAGCCATCCCACCGCTAGGGCATCACGCACTCTGCGGCGTGCCGAAGTGTAGGAAGCAATTTGCTCCTGGGTTGTCTCTTCATCAAATGTGGAGCCAAGCGCCTCCTCGAACCACAGCTCATTGAGCCTTTCAAGTTCTGCAACGGCACTGATGACGTCTGCATACGCAGCAAGTCGCCTGTCCCACAGTTTCTCAGACTTATAGCGAGCGAGTGCCCAACGCACTGCCAGCCAAGCAATCAACACCGCTCCGCCAAACTGGAAGAGCAGCTTCGCGAACTCGAACACCATCTGCGCGCACGTCATAAATCTCGCCTTTTTGAACGCGCCAGGTTCGCGTTCGCCATTACTCGACAGGAAGTAATATGTTGACAATCGGCGCAGTGAAAGCCGCCGCCGCCCAAACTCGCGCCTACAAGATGAGCGATGCTGGCGGCCTGTACCTCTATGTCACCGCACGCGGCACGAAGTCCTGGCGACTGAAGTATCGTTGGCAAGGCCGCGAAAAGCTGCTCGTGATCGGTCGCTTCCCGGAAATCTCGCTCGCCATGGCTCGAGCCTATCGCGACGAGGCAAAGGCGAAGCTGCGCCAGGGCGAAGATCCATCGTCGATCGACGAGAAGCTCGACACTTTCGAACAGGTTGCCCGCGCTTGGTATCGACATAACGAGAACAGCTGGTCGCCGGCGCACGCGGCCGACGTCATGGCCAGCCTGCAGCGCGACGTCTTTCCGGCGATCGGCGCGCGGCCGATCGCGTCGATCGAACCGCCGGAAATCCTCGAAGTACTTCGCCAGGTGGAAGACCGGGGCCGGATCGAAACTGCCCGCCGGCAGCGCCAACGCCTATCTGCGATCTTCGGCTACGGCATCGCCAATGGCCTGACCGACAAAGATCCTGCACTTCACGTCGGTCGCGCCATGACCGCTGCACGCCCGGTGCGACCGCAGCCGGCGCTGACCACGGCCGCCGAGTGCCGTGATCTGCTCGACGCAGCCGATCGACAGCCTGGACGGGCCAGCACGCGCCTCGCCTCACGTTTCCTCGCTCTCACCGCCGTTCGCCTCGAGGCGGTGCGCGGCATGCGCTGGAGCGAAGTGGAGCAGCTGGACGGCGCCGAGCCGCTGTGGCGCGTGCCGGCGGCGCGTATGAAGCTGAAGCGCTCGAAAAAAGGCGATGATCGTTTCGCCCACGCGGTGCCCCTCTCACGCGCGGCAATCGCTGTACTGCGCCTGGCCGCGCACGAGTTCGGGTATGATGCCCTTTCCTCCTGCCCCGATGAGCTCGTTTTCCCTGGGCGAGATCGGGGCAAGCCGATCGGCGAAAGCGCGATCGGCGCGCTGTACGATCGCGCCGGCTTTTCTGGCCGGCATGTACCCCACGGCTGGCGATCAAGCTTTTCGACGATCCTCAACGAAACGCTGGGCCCGGACGCAGCGAGCGATATCGACCGGGCGCTTGCCCACACACCAAAGGACAAGGTCGAAGCCGCATACAACAGGGCCCAGCTGCTGGGCCGACGCCGCGCCTTGTTCGATACATGGGGCGATCTTCTAGCCCCGCCCGCTGCCTAAAGCCGGCGGAGGGCGGGGGTTTCCGGGATGCACCCCGGCCACCGACGAGTATTGGCTCGCCACGACACAGCTGGCCTGCCGGCCGCCCCGCACCCGCTCGCGGGTGGGGTCTTGGATACCAATACAAAAATCATGTCAATACAGAGTGTTAAACCAGTTTCCCCAGCAGCTGGTTACCAAGGTGGCAAGCGCAATCTCGCTCGCCGAATCTGCGCCCTGATCGATCGCACTGCGCACGAAACCTACGCCGAGCCGTTTGTCGGAATGGGCGGGATCTTCCTACGCCGGTCCAGGCGGCCAAAGGCCGAGGTCATCAATGATATCTCGGGCGATGTCGCGAGTTTCTTCCGAGTGCTGCAGGAGCACTACCCGTATTTCATCGACATGCTGAAGTGGCGAGTTTCAAGCCGCGCCGAATTCGAGCGGCTGCGTGGGATGGACCCCGATCGCATGACGGATCTGCAACGCGCTGCGCGATTCCTGTACCTTCAACGCTTGGCATTCGGCGGCAAAATCGTGGGCCGGACCTTCGGCGTGGACGCGGCCAATGGCGCGCGCTTCAACCTCACTAAGCTCGAGCCGCTCCTCGCCGAAATCCATGAGCGGCTCGCCGGCGTTGTGATCGAGCAGTTGCCCTATGAGAAGTTCATTCCGCGCTACGATCGGCCGGGCGCCCTATTCTATCTCGATCCGCCCTACTTTGGCTGCGAGACCGACTACGGCGCCGGCGCATTCGATCGTGCCGACTTCGAACGCCTAGCCGCGATCCTCGGCGCCGCGCGCGGCAAGTTCCTTCTCTCGATCAACGATACGCCTGAAGTGCGGGAGATCTTCTCGGCCTTCGACATCAAGGACATCGAGACGACGTGGTCCCTGTCGACCGCCTCGACCGGCGGTGCAAAACGCGTGAACGAACTGATCATCAGCAATTTCGCGCCCGTTTGACAGAGCGCCAGTAGATGCCGGGGCAAGGCCGCAGCTTGGCACGGCTTTCGCTCCCGGCCCCCTGGACACCCCTGGGCGGCGCAGCCGCCCTCACGCGCCGGTGCGACCGGCGCTACGTATAGATACGGATATGACCTAGAGGCCTCGGGGGACGGAACAAACCGGGGCGAAGCCGGAGCATTAGGGCGCCGAAGCGCCCTAATTCGTCATTGGATCAGTATGATCCCCCGGTCTCTCCGTTGGTGGACGATTCGCCCCTGCGGAGATCACGCGCGTCGAGGGAGGCCGCCAGCCTCCTCAGCGTCTCGCCCAGCAGGCTGTCGCCGTTCCAGGTCGTCACGTGGCGCTCCTCGGCCGTCAGGCCCACAAGCATCGCCTCGTAGGCTTCCTTGTCGCTTTTGCGGCGGTCCTCTTCACAGCCCGGCGTAGGCGCCTTTCTGAGAAGCGATGCCAGCCACGACTTCATGCCTTGCGGGATCAGCAACGCATAGGCGTTCTGTATCTGTTCCACCTGCTGGCCGCCCGGCTCCGGATTGTCGACCGGACGCGAACGCCGCATCCAGTGGATGAAGCCTTCCTTGCGCAAACGACACAACCCCTTGTGGACGGCCGAATAGGAACGACCGATGTCGTCGGCGATACGCTGGATGGAAGGCTCAAGCCGCCCGGTTGCATAGTCGACCAGTTCGTAGAGATACTCGAGCACGGCAATACCAACTTCGCCCAGGGCGCCGTTGCGCACGCCGGGCTCCTTTTCGCGGCGCTCACGGCGCGTGCGGTTCTCGAAATCCTTCGCCGCCTTGAGCAGCGCTTTGGTCCAGCGCTTGCCTCCGCGCTTCGACCCATCGTGAATCGGCTTCCAAACCCGATCCTCGATCGTTCCTTCGGTGTACGAGTTGCGCCAGACCCTTTCGCCGGAACGCGGACTGTCGCCCCGCTCGAGCAGGGCGCGCGCCTTCCTACAAAGCGTTGTCTTGGCTACGCGGGCGGCGACCAGGCCAAACGGCGACGCGTCGTGCCGGGGAGTGGCGGCCGTCATGCGCGGCCGTCCTTCGTCAGCGCACGCGGCGCTTGATATCGATCAGCACCGCGGCTGGCTGCATTCCATCCATGAGCAGATCCGCCCACTCCTGTGCGAGCTCGCGCCGGCGAACCATGTACGCCGCTCGGTTGTAGGTGGCCTCCACCCCTTCGCGCTGATGGGCGAGCATCAGATCGATGATCGCCCGATCGGCCGGACGATCGAGATCGACGGCACGCTCGTTCATGATCGTGGAAAAGCTGGACCGCCACCCGTGCGGAACATGCCGGCCGGCGAATAGCGGCAAGCGCCGATACGCGACATTCAACGTGTTCTCGGTCATCGGCCGATGCGAATGCCTGGCAGACGGGAACAAGTACTTCCGGTTGCCGGCGAACTCGGCCGACACTTTGATCGTCTCCACTGCCTGCCGTGATAGCGGAACGATGAACTCGAATTCCTCGCGCTCGGACTTCGCCCGCGAGAGCTTCATCTTCTGCGCCGGTATCCGCCAGATTGGCGATTCGCCGTCGAGATCCTCGAACTCGTCCAGTTCGGCCATATGCACCGTCCCCGGCCGCGCGGCCGTCAGCGCCAGTAGCCGCGAGGCCAGCTTCGTCTGCGGATGGCCGGGTTCCTGTTCGAACGCCCGAATGAAGCCCTTGCAGGCCTTCAGCTTCAACAGCGCCGGTTGCTTCCCCTTGACCACGGGCTGAAGCGCATCGCTGATTGCTGACGCCGGATCGCTCTCGGCCAGGTCGTGCGCGATCGCGTACCTGAAGATCGCCGAAATCCGCTGGCGAAGGCGATGCGCCGATTCGATTGCGCCCTTGGCCTGAACGGCCTGGAGCAATTCGCGAATCTGCGGTGCACGAATGTCGCCGATCGGTATGTGCCCGATCACAGGGAACACTTCCCGCTCCAGGCTTAGCAGCACGTCGTTGAAGTGCACCGGCTTCCACAAAGGCTTCTGGAGCTCGTGCCAGCGCAGCGCCATCACCTTGAACGCCGTCGATTCGTCCGGCGCCGTCGTTCGGCGTGCGGATCTGCGCTTGTACTCGTCCCCCGGATCGCGTCCCTCGCGCAGATCCCGGCGCGCGTCGTCCTTGAGCTCCCGCGCCTGCTTCAGCGAGATTTCCGGGTACGCCCCGAAGACGATCCGCCGTTCCTTGCCGCCGAACCGATACTTGAGGCGCCAGCTTTTGTAGCCGGACTTCGTAACGTACAGATGCAAGCCCTGTGCGTCGGCGAGCTTCAGGTCCTTGCCATCCGCCTTCGCATTCTTGCACTGCTGATCGGTTAGCACCCGATGCCCCCACTCGTCGGTTCCGGTGCCCCAACAATGCCCCCGGATTGCTGTCGCACTCCTGGGTATTACTGGGAACAACTCCACCCGCCAAATCCGCTGAAATCAGCGCTTTGTAAAGGGGTTGAGGAACTTCTGGGAACTTGTGGGAAAGGCTCTTGGCGGAGAGGGTGGGATTCGAACCCACGGTACGGTTGCCCGTACACTGCATTTCGAGTGCAGCGCATTCGACCACTCTGCCACCTCTCCGCTAGAGATGCGATAGCGATGGAAGGTCTCCATCGGGTCGGGAAGCGCGCCTCTAGCTGGCGCAATCGCTCTTGCCAAGCCCTCTTTTTTCAAAAAATGGGGAACAATCCACAGGCAAACTTGTGAGCCCCCACCCCCACCTCTATATTGTGTCCATGAACAGGGCGTCGTTTTTCTCACCACAGGCCGGCAAAATCATCGACGCACCGCGCCAGACGAAGGCGCGTTTTGCGATCGGCGACGTCGTCCGCCACCGCAGTCACGACTTTCGCGGCGTCATCTTCGACATCGATCCGGTCTTCGCCAATAGCGAGGAATGGTACGAATCGATCCCCGCAGACATTCGTCCCGAGCGTGACCAGCCTTATTACCACCTGCTCGCCGAGAACGAGGAATCGAGCTACGTAGCCTATGTCAGCCAGCAGAACCTGACCGGCGATGCCGAGGGCGGCCCGGTGGACCATCCGACGGTCCCGCAATTGTTCGAGGCCTTCAAGAACGGGCGCTACCGCCTGCGCCACGGTCTCGCGCACTAGAGCGTTTTCCGATCTGATTGAATCAGATCGGGCTCTCCAGATTATTTGTTTTCCGCGTTTTTCCGAGTCACTGCGTGTTCCACTCCGTTCGAAAAACGCTCTAGTGGTTCGATTCTGACATTTGCCACCCTATCGGCAAGGGCGCGCTCAAATGTCGGAATCAATCCACGCCGCCGAGCCACTGACACAAAAAAAGCCCCGGACGCTGCCTGCGTCCGGGGCTTTTTTCTGCCCAAACGAGCGGCAGGATCAGCCCTTCAGCTTCCAGCCCGAACGCAGCACCCGGTAGACCGCAAAGGCGAACAGGGCATTGACGACACCCAGGCCGATCGCGCTGTGCAGCACGGCCTCGTTGGAATTGCCGATGTCGCTCTGCCCCAGGAAACCGAATCGGAAGCCCGAGATCACGTAGAAGAACGGGTTGAAGCGGCTGACCGCCTGGAATGCGGGCGACAGGTTGTCGATCACGTAGAACGTGCCCGACAGCAGCGAGAGCGGGGCGATGACAAAGTTGGTGACGGCAGCGTTGTGGTCGAACTTCTCCGCCCAGATCGACGAGAGCAGGCCCAGCAGCGCCAGGAACACCGAACCGCACAGGCCGAACCACACCACCGCCCAGGGGTGATGCACGGTCAGGTCGACCCCCGGCCACAGCAGCATGGCGGCACAAAGCGCAAGGCCGACCAGCACCGCGCGGGTGACGGAAGCACCGACCAGCGCCAGCATCAGTTCGCCCTCGCTCAGCGGCGGCATCAGGTAATCGATGATGGTGCCCTGGATCTTGCCTGCCAGGAACGAGAAGCTGGAATTTGCAAAAGCGTTCTGCATCATCCCCATGACGATGAGGCCCGGCGCCACGAACGTCGCGAAATTGACACCCAGCACTTCACGCCCGCCGCGGCCCAGCGCCACCGTGAAGATCACCAGAAACAGCAGCGTGGTGATCGCCGGTGCCCAGATCGTCTGGGTCTGGACCTTGAAGAAGCGTCGCACCTCCTTCATATAAAGGGTCTTGAGCCCCTCCCAGTTCACCTGGTGTATCAGGGGTTCTCCCTTTGCCGGGAAGTGGCGTGGCTGCACGATGCCCTCTGGGGTCTGCAGATCGGACGAATTCGTTTGATCGACCATGGAGCGGCGAGTATCGGCTGCGACTTCCCAACGCAAGTCGTGGCTAGGAATTTCGGGGCGATTCTCGCGTATCGCCCCTGACGAACGAGATGGAACAGGAATGAGCTGGACGGACGAGCGGATCGATAAGCTGACCAAGATGTGGGAAGGCGGTGCCACCGCCAGCCAGATCGCGGACGAGCTTGGCGGCGTCAGCCGCAACGCGGTGATCGGCAAGGCCCATCGCCTCGGCCTCAAGGCCCGCCCTTCGCCGGTGAAGGCGAACGAGAAGCCGGCGCGCCCTGCCGCACCGAAAAAGGTGAAGCCCGCTGAAGAGCGAGCACCCGCTCCGGCCCCGCAGGCCGCGGCGCCCGTCGTGCGCGCCGCCCCCGCAGCCCCGGCAACCCCCGCGCCAACCCCGGCGCCGCGCGCGCCCGAACCGGCACCGGCAGCTCCGCAGGCCGCCGATGCGCCGCCGCCGGCGCCCACCGGCCCGCGCGTCGTTTCGGTCGGCCCCGGCGGCTTCCTGCGCCAGGGCCCCGGCGATCAGCAGCAGCCGATCCCGCCGGCCCCGCCGCGCCGTCTGGTTCCGGCCAAGCCGAGCCCGGAAATCGCCGACAAGACCAGCCTGCTTGACCTTAGCGACCGCGTCTGCCGCTGGCCGATGGGCCACCCGGGCGAACCGGACTTCCACTTCTGCGGCGAGAAAGTGAACCCCGGGTTCCCCTATTGCGTCGAGCATTGCGGCCGTGCCTATCAGGCCCAGCTGCCGCGCGGTGCGCGCCGTCCCCCTCCGCCGCTGCCGTTCGGCGGACCGCGGGTACGCTGATCCGATGACCACGACGGCACGGCCAGGCGCCCGCTTCCACCGGCGTCTTGCCGTGCCCGTCATGGCCGCCGCGCTGGCCATGACACTTGCCGCAGTGGCTCCGGCCATGGCGCAACCGGCCGCGACGACGCCTGCGACAACAACGACAACGACAGGGGCCACGCCGCCTGCCCCGGCGGCAACGCCGATCGAATACGCCTATGTCGCGATGGTCACCAGCCAGGGCACGATCCTGCTGGCGCTCGACAAGACTCACGCGCCGCTCACCACCGCCAATTTCCTGAAGTACGTCGACGCGAAGAAGTTCGACGGAACCACGTTCTACCGCGCCATGCATCTCGACTGGGGCGATGAGCCCTCAGGCCTGCTGCAGGGCGGCCTCCAGGGCATCAAGGTACTTGCCCCCGTCGCGCACGAGCCGACCAACGTGACCGGCCTGCACCACACTTCGGGTACGATCTCGATGGCGCGTTATGCCCCCGGCACCGCCACCGCCGACTTCACGATCATGATCGGCGACGTGCTGTCACTCGACGCCAGCCCCGCGTCCGAAAATCCCGACCTGCGCCCCGGCTTTGCCGCGTTCGGCCATGTCGTCTCGGGCATGGATGTCGTCCGCAAGATCTGGGACGCGCCGCGCTCGGCCACCAAGGGCGAAGGCGTGATGCGCGGCCAGATGCTGGAGCCGCCGGTGAAAATCCTCAGCGCCCGCCGCGCGCCTGCCCCCGCACAATAGCCCCTTTCCTGTCCCGGCCAGCAGGATCCGGGATTATCCGGACTTAATTTCACGCGTTCACGGCCGTTGACGCATGGGATGACCGCCTACGATCCCTCCATGGCCCGCAGCGGCCTGCGCCGCTGGTTCGGACTGGGCGGCGCCGGCTCCCGCCCGGTCCATGCCCCCGAGGACCAGGCCCCGGCGCCGCTATTCCACGAAACCTCGCGCGACAAGCGGCGGCGCCAGACGCTGGAAGACATCGCCCGCTTCCTGCTCACCCACCGCCTGCCGGTCACGCCCTTCACGCTCGAAGCTGCCCACGACATCATCACCGGCGCCGACCCCTGCCTGGGCAAGGACGTGGCGGAGCGGGTCGGTCAGCGCGAACCGGTGACGCTCTACTGGCTGGAGGACCGTATCAGCGAACTCGGCCGCCGCGACGGTATCGAGCAGATCCACGTCCTGATCCATCGGCTGGAAGCCACGCTGTGCGAATTCGCCGCCACCGCCAGCGCCGCACGCAGCGCCACCAGCGATTACAACTCCGCGCTCGAGGCTCATGCCGATCACGTCGGCCTCCACGGCGCCTCGGCCCGGCGCGGCGCGGCGCGCAGTGACGAGGAGGCCCAGCGCACGATCCTCGAACTCACCGCGCTCGCCAAGGACATGATCACCCGCACCCGCGACATCGAGCGCGCACTGACTCGCTCGGAACGCGAAACCCAGGTCCTGCAGAAGAACCTGATCGACGCGCGCCGCGAGGCCGAGATCGATCACCTCACCGGCCTGCCCAACCGCCGCGCCTTCGAGGCCGTGCTCAAGCAGCAACACGCCGAATGCCATGCCTCCGGCGAGCCGCTCTGCGTCGCCTTCTGCGACATCGACCACTTCAAGCGGATCAACGACATGCATGGCCACGATGCCGGCGACCGGGTACTTCGCACGGTCGCCCAGACCCTCGCCAGGATTTCCAGCGACACCTGCCATGTCGCCCGCCACGGCGGCGAGGAATTCGTCGCCTTGCTGCGCGGCAAACGCCTGGACGAAGCCTTCGCCACGCTCGACGCCCTGCGCGAGGACATGGCCGCCCGCAAACTGGTCAATCGCTGGACCGACACGCCGTTCGGCCGCGTCAGCTTCTCCGCGGGCCTCGCCGATGTCCACGCCTACGACAGCCCCCGCGCCGCCCTGCGCGCCGCCGACGAAGCGCTGATCCGGGCCAAGGATGCCGGGCGCAACCGCGTGTTCATTGCCAGCCTCGAGGATCCGGGCGAAGGCATTGCAACTTGAACATGGTTAACATCAGTATTTTGCAAGACCGCCCTCACCATATGCAAGTGTCGAAAATGTAATCCGAAAATCCCGTTTCGAAAGTTACTGTTTATTAGCGACTCCTACCTAGGCTTGCCTTGAAACGAACCTGGGTGAACGATCGTGCAGCACGAAAGTATCCTGTCGCCAAAGGAAAGGACCGCCTCGGCCCGGCGTTTCACGCTCCACCTCGTGCAGGCCGTCTGCACTGCCTGCGCTCTCACCGCCATGTTCGCTCAGGGCGAAACCGCCCGCGCCCTTGCCACCGTCGCCGCCGCCTGTTCGCTCTTCACGCTCTTCGTGGGGGTGCTCATGGGGCGCCGCGCGGTCGCCGAACTGGACGACCACATCCGGCTGGTCGACGAGGCGCGCAACGCCCACAGCCAGGTCGAGGAGCTGTTCGCGATGACCGACATGCTCCAGGCCGCAGAGGACTACGACGACGCCGGTGCCGTGCTGATGGCCACGGCCTTGCGCCTGCTGCCGGAATTCGGCGGCGCCCTCTACGTCTTCAACAATTCGCGCGACCGGCTGGACCTTGCCAAGTCCTGGGGACACTCCGATTCGTTCCAGCCCGCCGCCAGCCTGCTGCCCGGTAACTGCTGGGCGCTCAAGCGCGGCAAAGCCCACGTCAATGCGCCCGCCCACGGCACCCTGAGCTGCATGCATGCGGTCGGCTCGGGCACCACGATCGAAAAACCGATGATGGCGCGCGGCCAGGTGGTCGGCCTGCTGATGCTGGCAAGCGCGGCGGTGGATGCCATGGAACGCAACACCGACATCCACCGCATCGCCCGCGCCCTGGCCGATTCGATGTCGCTCGCGCTTTCCAACATCGCCCTGCGCGAAAAGCTGCGCACCCAGTCGCTGCGCGATCCGCTGACCGGGCTCTACAACCGCCGCTACATGGAAGACGCGCTCGAACGCTACATCAGCCTTGCCGAGCGCACCGGCACCGCCACCTCGGTGGTCATGGTCGATCTCGACAACTTCAAGCGCGTCAACGACGAGTACGGCCATGCCAAGGGCGATGCTGTTCTGCGCGACGTCGCCGCACAGCTCGTCGGAGCACTGCGTCCCTCCGATGTCGTTGCCCGCTACGGCGGCGAGGAACTCGTCCTGATCCTTCCCAAGTGCAGTCTCGACAACGCGGCAACCAAGGCGGAAGTCCTGCGCAAGCGGATCGAGAGCCTTTCGGAGGCGCACGGCGTGGCGATCAGCGCTTCGTTCGGCATCGCCTCGGTGCCGGAGACCGCGACCAAGGCCGCAGATGTCGTCCCCGGCGCCGACTGCGCGCTTTACGCCGCCAAGCAAGGCGGCAAGAACCGCGTGGTTGTCGCCGAACGGCGCGGCAAGCGGGACGAAGTTCCGGCGCCGCGCCTGACCGTCACCGGCTGATCCGGGCAAGAGCCGGGTTAAAGCAGTTTCCGAGTCATCAGGTAATTCCACCTGATTAGAAAACGCTCCAAGCGGCGCGGCAGAGCCGCCAGATCGGCGTTCACCCCCCGGGCAGATGTCACGCTCTTTCGCGGCAAGGCCGAACAGCATCGTTCCGGTGCTGATCCCCTCGCCCTTGCCCTTGGGCGGACCGTATCCATCGCAGACCCGCAACCCATCGCCGGGCAGAGGCGCGGCAGCGCACCTTGCATGCACATGAAAACGCGCCCGAACTCCAGGAGTCCGGGCGCGCTTCATGTTCCGAGCGACCTCGGAGCACCGACCGCTTTACCGTCAGTGCCCGTCAAAGGCCACTGATCGCCTTGCGATCAGTCTTCCTTCAGGAACGCCGGCATGTGGTCGGGGTCACCGCCACCGTTGTCGCCGCCGCGCGGACCGCGGGGACCGCGCCCTTCACCACGGGGACCACGATCGTTGCCGCCACGGCCACCATCACGGCGCGGCCCACGACGGTCGCCACCACGTCCACCTTCGCGATCGCCGCGCGGTTCACGCGGTTCGCGGGCCGGACGGGTGTCTTCCAGCTCGGCACCGGTTTCCTGGTCGACGACGCGCATCGACAGGCGAACCTTGCCGCGCGGGTCGATCTCGAGGACCTTGACCTTGACTTCCTGGCCTTCCTTGACGACGTCGGTCGGCTTCTCGACACGCTCGTTCTTCATTTCGGAGACGTGGACGAGGCCGTCCTTGCCGCCCATGAAGTTCACGAAGGCACCGAAGTCGACGATGTTGACGACCTTGCCGGTGTAGATCTTGCCGACTTCCGCTTCCTCGACGATGCCGAGGATCCACTTCTTGGCGGCTTCGATCTGGTTCACGTCCGAAGACGAGATCTTGATCACGCCTTCGTCGTCGATGTCGACCTTGGCGCCGGTTTCGGCAACGATCTCGCGGATCACCTTGCCGCCGGTGCCGATGACGTCACGGATCTTCGACTTGTCGATCTGGATCGTCTCGATGCGCGGTGCGTGGGCCGACAGTTCGGTGCGGGCCGAACCCAGAGCCTTGTTCATCTCACCCAGGATGTGCGCGCGGCCGGCCTTCGCCTGCTCCAGCGCCTTGCCCATGATTTCCTTGGTGATGCCGGCGATCTTGATGTCCATCTGCATCGTGGTGATGCCGTTCTCGGTGCCGGCCACCTTGAAGTCCATGTCGCCGAGGTGATCCTCGTCGCCCAGGATGTCCGAGAGGACCGCGAACTCGTCGCCTTCCAGGATCAGGCCCATGGCGATGCCCGAAACCGGACGGGCCAGCGGCACGCCGGCGTCCATCATCGAAAGGCAGCCGCCGCAGATCGTCGCCATCGAGGACGAGCCGTTCGACTCGGTGATGTCCGAGAGGATGCGGATGGTGTAGGGGAAGTCTTCCTTGGCGGGCAGCACCGGGTGCAGCGCGCGCCATGCCAGCTTGCCGTGGCCGATCTCACGACGGCCCGGGGCGCCGAAGCGGCCCACTTCACCGACCGAGTAGGGCGGGAAGTTGTAGTGCAGCATGAACGACGAGTACGACAGGCCTTCGAGGCCGTCGATCATCTGCTCGGCGTCCTTGGTGCCCAGCGTGGTGGTGCAGATCGCCTGCGTTTCACCGCGGGTGAACAGCGCCGAACCGTGGGTGCGCGGCAGGAAGCCGACCATCGATTCGATCGGGCGGACCTGATCGAGCTTGCGGCCGTCGATGCGCTTGCCGTCCTTGAGGATGGCGGTGCGAACGATTTCCGCTTCCAGCTTCTTCATGGTCTTGATGGCGACCATCTGCGTCTGCGGGGTTTCGTCCGAGAACGCTTCCTTCGCCTTGGCGCGCGCGGCGTTGAGGGCGTTGGCGCGGGCCGACTTGTCGGTCAGCTTGTAGGCAGCGGTGACGTCCTTGCCGACGGCCTTCTTGAGCTTCGCCTTGATGTCGGCGGTGTTGTCCGACAGGTCGATTTCCCAGGGGTCCTTGGCAGCCTGCTCGGCGAGGTCGATCACGAGGTTCACGACCTTGCGGCATTCGTCATGCGCGAACATGACGGCGCCCAGCATCTCTTCCTCGGTCAGCTCCTTGGCTTCCGATTCCACCATCATCACGGCATCGCCGGTGGCGGCGACGACGAGATCGAGGCGGCCATCGGCC
Source organism: Novosphingobium clariflavum (assembly GCF_026420865.1). Classification (GTDB taxonomy): domain Bacteria; phylum Pseudomonadota; class Alphaproteobacteria; order Sphingomonadales; family Sphingomonadaceae; genus Novosphingobium; species Novosphingobium clariflavum. Next base: position 52,306 of record NZ_JAPCWC010000008.1, read on the forward strand.
AGCGCAGCGGTCTGCTTGGGGTTCAGGGTGTATTCGCCATCGACGAAGCCGACGCGGCAGGCACCGATCGGGCCCATGAACGGCACGCCCGAGATGGTCAGCGCAGCCGAAGCGGCGATCATCGCCACGATGTCGGCCTCGGTTTCGCCGTCAAAGCTCAGGACCTGGGCGATGACGTTGATTTCGTTGTAGAAACCTTCGGGGAACAGCGGACGGACCGGACGGTCGATCAGGCGGCTGGTCAGCGTTTCCTTTTCGGTGGCGCCGCGTTCACGCTTGAAGAAGCCACCCGGAATGCGGCCGGCGGCCGAAAACTTTTCCTGGTAGTGCACGGTCAGCGGGAAGAAGTCCTGGCCTTCCTTCACCGACTTGGCGGCGGTCACCGCGCAGAGCACGACCGTTTCGCCATAGGTGGCGAGGACCGCGCCGTCGGCCTGACGGGCCACGCGGCCGGTTTCGAGAGTGAGCGTCTTGCCGCCCCACTCCATGCTTACGGTTTTGACGTCGAACATAAGAGGTTTTCCTCAGCCCACCGGCCCTATTGCGCGGCGGGGTTTACTGCCGGGTATGCCGTCCCGGTCCGGTATGGGGCCGTTTCGACCCTCAGGCCCTCCGCCGGATTGCGAAGGAGCCCCTGATGCAAGAAGCGGCCCGCTAGGGGCCGCTTCCCGTTAAGTCTTACTTACGCAGACCCAGCTTCTGGATCAGGGCGTTGTACCGCGCGACGTCCTTCTTCTTCAGGTAGTCGAGCAGCGAGCGGCGCTTGTTGACCATGGCCAGCAGACCGCGACGCGAGTGGTTGTCCTTGTGGTGAGCCTTGAAGTGCTCGGTCAGATTGCGGATGCGCTCGGTGAGGATCGCGACCTGAACTTCCGGGCTGCCCGTGTCGCCAGCGACGCGTGCGTTGTCCGAAATGATGTCCTGCTTCTTTTCAGCGGTAACCGACATAGTACTTTACTCCGCGACATCCGATAGATTGAACCCTCTGACGACGCGGGCTTCTCCGCCCGAAAGCTCCATCAGCGCGACGGGTGTGATCCCTTCTCGCGCCCAATGCAGCCCGTCTTCATAAGGCAGTCCGGTCAGAACGCGGCCCTGGCGGACCGCTCTTGCCTGCTCCGAACCGAGGTCGATGGCCGGGATGTCGTCCAGCCCCACCTCCAGTGGCAAGAGTATCTGTTCAAGCGCTGCCCCCTTGCCGATTTCGTTCAATTTGTCCAGCGAAATCGCGTGAGACAGGTCGAACGGACCGGCCTTTACGCGGCGTAGCATGGAGACTGTTCCGCAGGTTCCAAGGGCCTGTGCGATGTCGCGTGCAAGGGACCGGATGTACGTGCCCTTGGAGACGTGGGCCCGCAGGGTAGCGCCCTCCTCCGCATCGAATCGCTCGAGGCTCAGTTCGAAGATCGTCACGCTGCGCGACTTCATTTCGACCTCCTGCCCGGCGCGCGCCAGATCGTAGGCGCGCTCGCCATCGACCTTCAGCGCCGAATAGATCGGCGGCACCTGCTCGATCGGGCCGGTGAAGCGCGGCAGCACGGCCTCCACCTCGGCCTGCGAGGGGCGGACGACGCTGGTGGCGATGACCTTGCCCTCAAGGTCGAGCGTGTCGGTCTCCTCGCCGAAGCGCACGGTGAACGCGTAGGTCTTGCTGGCATCGAGCATCCGCCCGGTCAGCTTGGTCGCCTCGCCGAGGGCAACCGGCAGGATGCCGGTGGCCAGCGGATCGAGCGTGCCGCCGTGGCCGACCTTGACCTTCTTGCCATAGCCCGCCTCGCGCAAGTTGCGCTTCACGGCGGCAACCGCCTGGGTCGAGCCGAGGCCCAGCGGCTTGTCGAGAATGATCCAGCCATGCGGCGTCTTCAGGGTTTCGCTCATGCCCTTCCCCAAGGCGAGGCAGGCGGCGATGTCAACGCCCGACGGTTCAAACCCCGCCGACAGCGCGCGCCAGCGCCTCGTAATGATCGAGCATCCACAGCACCGGCGGCAGCACCACCCGCTGCACCAGCCCGAGGCCCGGCGCCAGCCAGGGCAGCACGACGATCAGCAGCACGATGATCGGGAACCCGTAAGGCCGCAGCCGGGCATAGCGGCGCGCAAGACCGTCGGGCAGCAGCCCCTCGACGATGTGCGAGCCGTCGAAGGGCGGGATCGGCAGCAAATTGAAGAACGCCAGGAAGACGTTTACCATGACGAAGAAGCCGAGGCTCGTCACGACGAACGAGAGCACCGACCCACTGCCATCGCCGAAGAAGCGCATCAGCAGGCCGAGCAGGACCGAGCCCAGCGCGGCGAGCACGAGATTGCTGAGCGGCCCGGCGGCTGCGACCACCATCATGCCCCGGCGCGGATTGCGCAGGCGCCAGGCGTTCACCGGCACCGGCTTCGCCCAGCCCAGCACCGGCGCTCCGGTCAGCGCCAGAAAGCCCGGCAGGATGAGCGTGCCGAACGGATCGACATGGCGCAGCGGATTGAGCGACAGCCGCCGCTGCTCCCGCGCGGTCGGATCGCCGAGTGCGAGGGCAGTCCAGCCATGGGCGACCTCATGGAAGACGATGGCGACGATGAGGGGAACGATGAGCGCCGCGGCTTGCAGCAGGGTATTTTCCATGCCGCCGATCTAGGAAGCGTACCGCGCTATCGCAATGGCCGCCTCGCCGGACCGGCTCAGAGCGGATAGCCCAGTTCCTCCAGCGGCAGGTCGCGCAGTTCCATCAGACGGCGGTTGCTTTCAGGATAGTGCGCGGCGATGCGGGCCTGCATGCGCGGCGAAAGCCGCGCCGGGCGGTTGTTGATCACCGGCACCCGGCCTGCCAGCCACTTGGCACCATGGCGCAGCGCCTGGCTGCCCGGCAGATCGATGACATAGTGCTTGTTCACCACCGACTGGCGCGAGAACAGGTTGGCCCCGCGCACCATCGCCAGCCCCACCGCCCCCAGCGAACGATTCGCGCGCGAGCCCTCCGGCGGCAGGCTCTCGATCGCGAGGCCGAGGTCCTGCTGCATCCGCGCAATCAGCACATCGCGCTCGCGCAGCCATTCATAGGGATAGACGTGGACGTGATCGCGTCCGAACAGGGCGTCGTAATGGGCGATCAGCCGGTCATATTCGAAATGCTCGAATTCGAAGGCCGGCGCCTTCCACGGACGGGTCAGCGCGCCGCGCACCTTGCGCGCAGTCTCGAAATAACGGTGGGAGCCCCAGGTGCCGCCGCCCGAGACGTACTGCGCATAGCTCGCCCGGCAGATGTCGAACTGGTTGCGGATGAAGATGACGATATGCGCGTCCGGCAGCACCGCCTTGATCCGCCGCGCCACTTCCGGGGCGAGGAACCCGTGCAGCCCGCCATTGTGGAGATAGCCCGAGAGGTTCTCCTCGCTCAGCAGAACCGGACGGTTGCGGCCATGCAGCGAGAGCACCTCGCTCGCCTGCTCGGGGCAGAAATGCATGCCGCAAGGCTTGAGAAAGGCTTCCTGCACGGTCTGCCGCGGCACATAGTCATGACTGGTGGCGCTGGGGAACAGCTGTTGCTGCAGCCAGGTCGTGGCTGTCTTGTGATATCCCAGATGAACTATCGCACTCTGCATCTCGGCCCGTCTGCACCCGTTGTCGCACTGCCAACGAGGGGACGGTGTAGAAGTTGCCTGCGAATTTCGCATAGTTTGCGGCGAAATGACAGCGTGCCGGGAACAGCTGCGGCAGTCGGAATGCGATGCCCCCCCGGGGAGGAAATATCTTAACCCTGCAGCGTCAACAGTACCGCCATGGCCAACGAACCCTTGTCGGAACATTGTTCCTTGTTGTCGAAGCCCGGAGGGCCGCCCAGGCCGGCCGACCGTCCGGCCGATTGCCCGAAGGACGCCGCATATATCAAGCCGGTCGGCGCCGGCACATCGACCTTGCCCGGCAACGCGCCGTTCCCGATTGTCTTCGAAGGCGGCGACGGTGACGACAAGGTCACTTTGGTGGGTCAAAGCAAGGCCGGGGTCATGGTCTTCGGCGGCAAGGGAAACGACAGCCTTCTGGTGGAAGACAGATGGACCTGGCTGGTCCATGAACTGACCCCGCCCGGAGCCCTGTCGCTCGCACTGGTCATCGCGATATTGCTTGGGCTGATCACGTTACGGGCATTGCGGCTGGGCGAGTAGCGCCGGCTAGGCCAGCGATTCCCCGAAGTGACGGCGGCACAGCGCGACGTAGCGGTCATTGCCGCCGATCTCGGTCTGCTGGCCTTCCCGCACCGCCGCGCCCGAGGCATCGACGCGCAGGTTCATCGTCGCCTTGCGGCCGCAGTGGCATACCGCCTTCAGCTCGATGAGCGCGTCGGCAATGCCCAGCAGCACCGCCGAGCCCGGAAACAGCTGCCCGCGAAAATCGGTGCGCAGTCCGTAGCACAGCACCGGGATATTGGTCCGGTCAGCCAGACGCGCACATTGCCAGACCTGCTCGGGGGTCAGGAACTGCGCCTCGTCGATCAGCACGCAGGCAAGCGGTTCCACCGCGTGGACCGCCCCGACGCGCGCCGAAAGGTCGGTATCAGGCGAAAAGCGATGCGCCGCCGTGTGCAGGCCGATGCGGCTCTCGATCGCGTGATCATCGCCCCCCTCGCCGCTGCCCCGGTCGTCGTGCGCGGCGGTCCACAGCATCGTGCGCATGCCGCGTTCGTGGTAGTTGAAATTCGCCTGGAGCAAGGTCGCCGACTTCCCGGCATTCATGCTGGCATAATAGAAATAGAGCTTGGCCATCGCAGCTGGGGATAACATGCCGGTTTGCCCCGCGCACGGGCACGATCCGCGATTGTCCCCGCTTGAATGGACAGGCCCAAGGTTATCTAATGGTTCCGGGCGGCACGCGGGGGCCGGGAGTGGAGGTGGTCATGAGACGATGGATCGCCGTCTTTGCGGTCTTGGCACTGGCCGTGCTGGTTGCGGCCTACATCGCCCTGTTCCCGCTGGCACCGCAAGGCGGCGCGCTTGCCCCGCTGCTGTCCAGGCTTGACGATACCGCCGCCAACCTCGTCGTCCGTTCGGGGCGCGAACTGGCAGTGCTCACGCCGCTGGCGCTGGGGATCATCCTGGCGCTGCTGCTCGCCGCCAGCGCCCACCGCGCCGGCCTGGCCGCTGCCAGGGGCGCACGCAAGCGCATGCCGGGAGGCCGCAAGGGCAATCGCCCCGACCCCGATGCCGTCTGGCGCCCCGAACCGGAACCCGTCGAGGCGGAGATGGACCATGTCCCCGGCCTTGAGCGCCGCGCCGCCGGCGATGCGGAAGCCGGGACCGGCACGGGCGCGCCGGTCGCCGCCGCCCGCACGCCGGCGGCGCCGCCGCTGATGCCCGACCTTGACGACGAACCTGCCCTGCCGCCGATCCCCGGCGCGATCGTGCTGGCCCGCAAACCGCGCGAGCGCACCACCAGCGAGCAGGCCTGGTTCGACGAGACCAGCTGGCTCGGCGGCCTGCCCCGTCTCGGCACGGCCGCCTGGCCCGCGGACGAACGCGGCCCGCTGCCCTTCGCGGCCCAGCTGGACCTCGCCGCGATCGCCGCCGCCTGCCCCGACAGCCCTTTGCCCAGGTCCGGTTCGCTCGCCTTTTTCCTCGGCTCCGGCGCAGTCATCGAAGTGCCCGGCGCGCCGGAACTCTTCACCGAGCCGCCTCCCGGCCTGCCCCCCGCCTTCGACGAGGGAGGACACCCCCTGCCCGCCCATGCCGGTCCGCTGTCGCGCGCATTTTTCCCGTTCTGGCCGGTGGAACCGCTCTCTATGGACCTGCCCGGAGACACGGCCCCACGCAGCGAAGGCTTCACCGCAACCCAGCCCGCAGAGCACCTCTGGTGGCACGGCGCCGTGCACCTGGCCGATTGCCTGCACATGGCCCACCACAGCGCCGCCCATGCCGTCGCCACCGAGCGTGAGCGGGGAACCCTTGCAGCCGCGCGGCTGGCCCGGCTCGAACAGGATCCGACCACCAGCATCGAGGACCTCGACGAGGCCGGCGAGGCGCTGGCCGCCTGCGAACGGCAATTGCCCGCGATCCTGGCCGAACAGGCCAGTCTGGCACAAGTGGTGACGGCGATGGACGGTTTTGTCGCCGACCGCGATCCGTGGACGGCGCTCAACGCCGAGGAAATCGCGGTGCTGGGCGAACTGCTGGCCCATGTGCAGCGCGACTGCCCCACCCTCGTCCGCTTCTACGTGCCTGAAACGCTGGGAGAACTCACGACCTTGTCGCTGCGCGCGATGATGACCGGCGATGCCCGGGCCTTCGCGCAGGTGCCCGCGGCCGAGCTGGCGCGGATCAACGATCAGCACCGCCTTGCCATCGGCCATCAGCACCAGCTTTTCGGCATCGCGGCGCCGCGTCCGCGCCATGCACCGCCGCCGGACGGCGACGTGCTGCTGCTCCAGCTCGGATGCGACGACATGATGGAATGGAACTGGGCCCACAAGGGCCTGTTCCAGTTCCGCCTCTCCGCCCGGGACATGGCCGAGCGGCGCTGGGACCGGGTAACGCTGACCTTCCTGCCGGAATAACGACTCCGCGCGGAAGACCTACTCTTCGTCGAGGTCGCGCTTGACGCGCGGATCGCTCAGCAGCGCATCGATGCGGCTGGCCTCGTCGAACGTCTCGTCGGCCCGGAAACGGATCTTGGCGGCGAACCGCAGCTTGAGACGCTGGGCAACCTCGCGCTGGAAAAACGCGGTGTTGGTACGCAGGGCCTTGAGCACCGCTTCCTCGTCCTCGCCCAGCAGCGGCTTCACATAGACCGTCGCGATCCTGAGATCCGGGCTCATCCGCACTTCGGTGACCGAGACCGAATGCCCGCTCAGCGTGGCGTCGTGGACCTGCTGGCGGGTGAGGATTTCCGAAATGACGTGGCGCACCTGCTCGCCAACCTTGAGAAGGCGGACGGACTGCTGCTCGGGCGTGATCTGCTGGCGGGACATGACGACCTCCATGTGGGCGTAATGCGACAATTTGCAACAAATGATTACGGCACCCATCGCCGTTCCTGTGGTTAAGGGCTGCAAGAGACACATTCCCCCCACCCGTTCAAGGAGCCGAACCCATGCGTAAATTCACCGCAGCCCTGCTCGCCGCCGCGATCGTCGTGCCCAGCCTGGCAGCCCCGGCGATGGCGCAGCCCGGCAAGCCCACCCAGGGTCATTCGAATCAGGGTCACGCGACCCCGGCCAAGAAGCCGAGCCAGACCCCGCACCGCTTCAAGAAGGGCGAGAAGTTCGACCGCAGCCGCGCATCGCACTACCAGACGGTCGACTACCGCAAGTATCGCAACGTGAAGGCCCCGCCGAAGGGTTACCACTACGTGCGTTCGGGCAATGACCTGCTGCTCGTGGGCATCACCAGCGGCCTGGTTGCCGCCGTGACCATGAACATGTTCCACTGATCCTTCAGCGGACCTGAAAACCGAAAAGGGCGGCACCTGCAAAGGCGCCGCCCTTTTTACATCTTGGCGTCGATCCGCGCCAGCGAGCGGACATTGCGCGCGGTGGCCCGGCAGCCGAGGCGATTGCCGACGAATTCCATCGTCAGCAGGCTTTCCGCCGGCGGACGGGCATAATCGATGAACAGACAGCGCGTGCCGAGCGCCAGACGCTCGCCGCCCAGCGTGCCATGATCGGCCTGCAACCGCTCGAACTGCGCCTGCGCCGGTTGCCCCGACAGCAGCAAGGTGTGCACGAAGCTGTCACCGCTCTCCCCGGCGAAAGGATTCTCCTCCACCGCCGCGCGAATTTCCGCGCGGGTACGCACGGCGACAAACGCCTTGAGGTCGAACCGGTCGCGCATCAGATAGGCCAGCAGGTCCTCCAGCCCTTCGCTCGGCCGCTCCTCATACTCGAACAGGACATTGCCGCTGGAGATCACCGTCTCGGCATTCTCCAGTTCCTCACGCTCGAAGGCATACCTGAGGTCCGCCATCGACAGGCGGTCGCCGCGAACGGTCAGGCTCTCGAAAAAGGCGCAATAGCGGGTCATCGCAGTATCATCAGTCCTATTGGCAGAAAGAGTCTGTTTGAAAAATGCCCGAAAGGGCATTTTTGGTCCGGCACCGGCCCGCTCCCCCACCCGACCGCCCATCGGCAGTATCCTGTGGGTGGTCGGGTGGGGGAGCGGGCCGGTGCCGCGAAATTCGCTTTGCGCGAATTTCCAAACGATCTCTAACATCGCCGCGCAGGTCAAAGCTCCAAGGCAGCCGCATCCGGTGCGCGTCACCGCTTCATCGACAAGGGCATTCCCGAAGGCCCTGCCGATCCGATCACGGCGCCTGAAACGAGGGCGGCCACCGCCGGGCTTGTCGCCCGACGATGGCCGCTGCTGTCCTTTCGGCCGGCGCCCGCGCGAAACGGGCACCGTCTATCAGCCGACGGTACGCTCGCGGTGGCTGACTTCGAAGACTTCGAGGTGGTCGCCCGCCTTGATGTCGTTCGTGTCGGCCAGCACGACACCGCATTCGAGCCCGGCGCGCACTTCGTCCACGTCGTCCTTGAACCGGCGCAGCGAGGAGATGGTCGTGGCCGAAACGATGACGTCGTTGCGGGTAAGACGCGCGCTGAGCCCCTTGCGGATGTAGCCTTCGACCACCAGCAGACCGGCGGCCTTGTCGCGCTTGCCGGCCGGGAAGACCTGCTTGACTTCGGCGCGGCCGACGACGGTTTCGATCCGTTCGGGGCCCCAGATGCCGGCCATCTGCTTGGCGACTTCGGCGGTCAGTTCGTAGATGATGTCGTAGTACATCATCGGCGTCTTGGTCTTCGCGATCAGTTCGCGCGCCTTGGCGTTCGGACGCACGTTGAAGCCGACGATCGGAGCCCCCGAGGCCGAAGCCAGAGCCACGTCGGTTTCGGTGATGGCACCGACGCCCGACTGCAGGATGCGAACCTTGATCTCGTCGTTCGACAGGTTGTTGAGCGCGGCGCTGATCGCCTCGACCGAACCCTGGACGTCGCCCTTGATCACCACCGGATACTCGATGACATTCTGCTTGGCGGCCAGCGCCGAGAACATCGTATCGATGTTGGCGGGCGCCGTTGCCGTGCGCTTGGCGGTCGCCTGTTCCTGACGGTAGGACGAAACCTCGCGGGCACGCTGCTCGCTCTCGACGACGGTCAGCTTGTCACCGGCCATCGGCACGCCGCCGATACCCAGCACTTCCACCGGCATCGACGGCGGTGCGGCCTTCACCTGGCGGCCCTTGTCGTCGAGCATGGCGCGCACGCGGCCGCTCTCGGTGCCGACGACGAGGATGTCGCCGACCTTGAGGGTGCCGCGGTTGACCAGCACGGTCGCCAGCGGGCCCTTGCCCTTGTCGAGCTTGGCTTCGATCACGGTCGCCTCGGCCTCGCGGTCGGGGTTGGCCTTGAGCTCCATCAGTTCGGCCTGGAGCAGGATCTTCTCGATCAGCTCGTCAAGACCGACACCGGTCTTGGCCGAGATTTCGACGTCCTGGACGTCGCCCGACATCGCCTCGACGACGACCTCGTGCTCGAGCAGACGCTCGCGGACGCGCTGGGCGTTGGCTTCGTGCTTGTCGATCTTGTTGATCGCCACGATCATCGGCACGCCGGCGGCCTTGGTGTGATTGATGGCCTCGATCGTCTGCGGCATGATGCCGTCGTCGGCCGCAACCACCAGGATCACGATGTCGGTCACGTTGGCGCCGCGCATACGCATCTGCGTGAAGGCGGCGTGACCCGGCGTATCGAGGAAGGTGACGAGATCGCCGCCCTTGGTCTTGATCTGGTAGGCGCCCATGTGCTGCGTGATGCCGCCGGCTTCGCCCTTTACCACGTCGGTGCCGCGCAGGGCATCGAGCAGCGAGGTCTTGCCGTGGTCGACGTGGCCCATGATGGCAACCACGGGCGGACGCGACTTCAGGGTTTCGGGTGCATCGACGTCCACCGAGGTGTCGATGTCGACGTCGCTGTCCGAAACGCGCTGGATGTTGTGGCCGAATTCGGTGACGAGCAGTTCGGCGGTATCCTGGTCGATCGTCTGGTTGACGGTGACCATCATGCCCATCTTGAACATCGCCTTCACAAGGTCGGCGCCCTTCTCGGCCATGCGGTTCGCCAGTTCCTGGACGGTGATCGCCTCGGGGACGATCACGTCGCGGACCTGCTTCTCACGCTGCTGCGACTGGCCGCCGAAGTGGGCACGGCGTTCCTTCTCGCGGGCGCGCTTGAGCGCCGCGAGCGAACGGGCGCGGGCGCCCTCGTCGTCGTTGAGCGCGCGGTTGACCGTGAGCTTGCCCGACTGGCGGCGATCACCGCCCTTGCGGTCACGCTCGGGGGTGCTGCGCGGCGGCGGGGCGCTGGTCTTCTTGGCGCCGGCCGGGCCCTTGGGCGCGCTGCCGGCGTTGCTCGAACCAGCGGCATTGCCGCTTGCATTGCCGCTTGCATTGCCGCCGGCGTTGCCAGCCGTATTGCCACCGGCATTGGCGGGAGCGGCTTCCGGACGGCGCACCGGCTCGGGGCGCTGCACCGGGGTGAAGCGGCGCGGCGCGGGTGCCGGTGCGGCGGCCTGCACAGGTGCCTTGGCGACCGGAGCGGGCGCGGCTGCCGGGGCAGCAGGCGCCGCAGCAGCGGGTGCCTCGGCCGGAGCGGCCTCTGCCGGAGCAGCCTCTGCCGAAGGCGCCTCTGTCGGAGCCTGGGGCGCGGCCACCGGCTGCTGGGCCGGAGCAGCCGCTTCGGCGCTGGCTGCGGCTTCGGCCGCTTCGCGGGCCTTGACGGCTTCTTCCTCGGCGCGGCGATTGGCTTCGGCGCGCTGCTTCTCTTCCTCGATCGCGCGCAGCTTCTGTTCCTGCTCGCGGCGGGTGGTTTCCTCCAGCACCGCAAGGCGCGCTTCTTCGGCCTCACGCTGCAGGCGGGCGACACGTTCCTGCGGGGTTTCACCGGGGATGAAGGTCGGCTTGCGGGGCGCAGGCTGCGGAGCCGGGCGCGCGGGCGCAGCGGCCTGCGGCGCGGGCGTAGCCTGCGGTGCGGGTGCGGGTGCAGGTGCAGCCTGCGGAGCCGGGGCAGCCTCGGCACCGCCCTCGCCGGGCTTGCCGATCACGCGCTTCTTCTTCACCTCGACCACCACCTTGTTGGTGCGGCCGTGGCTGAAGGTCTGCTTGACCTCACCCGCTTCCACTGAGCGCTTAAGCCCAAGCGGCTTGCGGCCCAGGGTCGGTTTGTTGTCGGTCTCGCTCATATCTCTCGTCTTGCCCTTCGGTCTCAATTCGTCGTCGCGGATGCGGCAGCCTGTGCCGGATCCGTGCCACTAGCCATATCGCCCCCGGCCGCATCGGCGCGGGGTTGCCCCTGGAAATGCAGTAGGCGCTGCAATTGCGCCGCGACTCGGGAAGCCGAGCCGCGATCGTTGAGCGCCAGGTGAACGACGTTGTCGCGGCCCAATGCCACAGACAGCGTCTCCCGGTCCAGTGGCAAGCGTGTGCCCTTGAGACCGCTTCCTTCCGCCTCGCTCCCGACTCTCCAGGCCTGGTCGAGCTTTCGCGAGCCGTCTTCGCTCGCATCGGCGGCATGGGCAAGCCACGTGACCCGGCCCTCACGCGCGTTCTGCGCAATGCGGTCCGAGCCCATGAGCAACTTGCCCGACTTCAGTTCGAGCCCCAGCCGGTCGGTCAGCGCGCGGATGAGCGCCTGTTCGATCCTGTTGCCGAGGTCGTCCGGAATGGTGAGTGCTGCGCCCTTATAGGCGCGCGCCATCGCGCCCTTTAGTTTGCCCTTCACGAGGGCAATTTCAAGGGTCTCGCGTGAAACGCCGATCCACGCGCCGCGCCCGGGGGCACGCGCGTGGACGTCGGGAAGGACCAGACCGTCCGGCGAAATCGCCAGACGGATCAGGTCTTCACGCGCACCGGTCTCGCCGGAGAGAATGCATTTCCTCTCCGGACCGGTGCCATCGATGTCGGAGCTTACGCGCTCATTGCGAGGATTCCGCATCGGCGGCCTCCTCGGTTGCCGGTTCGTCTTCGAACCAGTGGGCACGGGCAGCCATGATGATCTCGTTGCCCTGTTCTTCGGTCAGGCCGTACTCGCCAAGCGCGCCGCCCTTGTCCTCGTCACGCGCACGCTTGTTCACCGTGCCGTCGCGGCGACGCTGCTCGGTGCGCTTCTTGGCGATCAGCTCGTCGGTGGCGAGGTCGGCCAGATCGTCGAGCGTCTTGATGCCGGCCTTGCCGAGCGTGACCAGCATCGCTTCGGTGAGGTGCGGCAGGTCGGCGAGGCCGTCCTCGACGCCGAGCGCACGGCGTTCCTGGCGGCTTGCCTCTTCGCGGCGCTCGAGCGCTTCGTGGGCGCGGCTCTGGAGTTCCTCGGCCAGTTCCTCGTCGAAGCCCTCGATGTTGGCCAGTTCGCCGACTTCGATGTAGGCGACCTCTTCCAGCTCGCTGAAGCCTTCGGCGACCAGCAGCTGCGAGAGCGTCTCGTCGACGTCCAGTTCTTCCTCGAACATCTTCGAGCGCTCGGTGAATTCCTTCTGGCGCTTCTCCGAGGCTTCCGCCTCGGTCATGATGTCGATCTGCGAGCCGGTCAGCTGCGAGGCAAGGCGCACGTTCTGGCCGCGACGGCCGATCGCCAGCGACAGCTGGTCATCGGGAACGACGACTTCGATGCGGCTTTCTTCCTCGTCGATGACGACGCGGCTGACCGTGGCGGGCTGGAGGCCGTTGACGACGAACGTCGCGGTGTCCTCGCTCCAGGGGATGATGTCGATCTTTTCGCCCTGCAGTTCCTGCACGACGGCCTGGACGCGGCTGCCCTTCATGCCGACGCAGGCGCCGACCGGGTCGATCGAATGGTCGTTGCTGATCACGCCGATCTTGGCGCGCGAGCCCGGATCGCGGGCTGCGGCCTTGATCTCGATGATGCCGTCGTAGATTTCGGGCACTTCCTGCGCGAAGAGCTTCTTCATGAAGTCCGGGTGGGCGCGCGAAAGGAAGATCTGCGGACCACGGTTCTGGCGCTCGACACGCAGGACCAGCGCACGGACGCGCTCACCGACGCGGGCGGCTTCGCGGGGGATCTGCTGGTCGCGGCGGATCACGCCCTCGGCGCGGCCGAGGTTGACGATCACGTGGCCGAATTCGACCGACTTGATCACGCCGGTGATCACTTCGCCGACGCGGTCCTTGAATTCCTCGTACTGACGGTCACGCTCGGCGTCGCGGACCTTCTGGAAGATCACCTGCTTGGCCGACTGCGCGTCGATGCGACCGAGGTCCACCGGGGGCAGCGGATCGACGATGAAGTCGCCGAGCTGCGCGCCCTTCTGGAGCTTTTCGGCCTGCTTGAGGTCGACCTGCTTGAAGTAGTCCTCGACATGCTCGACCACTTCGACGACGCGCCACAGGCGCAAGTCGCCGGTGCGCGGATCGAGCTTGGCGCGGATGTCGTTCTCGGCGCCGTAACGGTTACGGGCCGACTTCTGGATCGCTTCTTCCATCGCCTCGATGACGATCGACTTGTCGATCATCTTCTCCGACGCGACCGAGTTCGCGATTGCAAGCAGCTCGGCGCGGTTGGCGGAAATCGCACTGGCCATGGCTTAGTCTTCCTGTTCCTCGACGATCTCGTCGGCCCCGCTGACGTCCAGCGGGCGGGTTGCGGCGATCAGCTTGTCGGTAAGGACGAGCCTTGCGGAATGAATGATGTCCAGCGGGAACGTGACGCGGCCGGACTTCTTGTCGTCGACCGTGACCTGGTCGCCGTCGATGCCGACGAGTTCGCCGGTCAGCCCCTTGCGGTTGCCGTCGACCGGCGCCGTCAGGTTCACCTTGACCTCATGCCCGGCCCAGTTCGCATAGTCCTTGGGGCGGGTCAGCGGACGGTCGATGCCCGGCGAGCTGACTTCGAGACGATAGGCTTCCTCGATCAGCACGTCGCCGGCTTCTTCCAGCGCGTCCATGCGATCGGAAATGCGGTGCGAGAGCTTCACGCAGTCCTCGATCACCAGCTGACCCGTTGCCGGGTTCTCCGCCATGATCTGCAGCGCGATCTCGTCGTCGCCCACTTCGCTCTTGCCGAACACACGCACGCGCACGAGATCGAAGCCGAGGGCGGTAACCTCCGGTTCGATGACTTCAATAAGGCGTGCGATGTCGGCCAAGCCGTATTCTCCGAATCGATTCGTTGCTGTGAAACCGGCCACCGGGGCAACGCAGTTTCGCGCCGGCCCCTTCCGGCGCCAGCCCGAACCTTGTTTCACCAATGTCGGGATGAGGCGCAGATAAGCGCATTGCCGGAAAAACGCAAGAGCGAGAGTCGCAGCCGCGGCGACGCGGGCACAAGGGCGCATGAACCGCCGTAAACGGCACCGACCCGCCGCCTTGGCGACCTCCCGTCAGGACACACGCCGGGAAGTCAGCCGGTTTCTCCACCTTGGCGAAAGGACCCGAGGGTCGCGTTCGGGCCCGCCAGGAGAGCGACGGATCGGTGCCGCCAACCCGCCACCAGAGTGGCGAGCGCACCTCACAGGACATGCAGGCCGGGCGGGATCGTGTGTGGGGGTGGGGCCCACCCGGCCTGCGTCCGGCGACGGAGGGAGGTGTCGCCGAACCACGTCATTCTTGTTGCCGGCGCGGGCATGATCGCCCCGCGCCCCGCAGGCGCTACCCCGCGCCTGCCATCAGACCTGCCTGGCGCATGCTGGCAACGCTGCGCCCGCCGATCACGAGATGGTCGAACAGATCAAGGTCCACCGCCCGGCATACCGCGGCGATCTGGCGCGTGGCGACAACGTCGGCCCGGCTCGGCCGATAGCTGCCGGAGGGATGGTTGTGCGCCAGCACGATGCCCGCCGCGTCACAGGCCAGCGCCCGCTGGACCAGCATCCGATAGCTGCTGCCGATCGAGGCGACGCCGCCGGCGACGCACACCGCCTCGCCGATCAGCCGCCCGGCGCGGTCGAACGGCAGTTCCACCAGCACTTCCCGGCCAAGCCGGCCAAGCCGGACTACCAGCGTTTCGAGTAACCGGCTCGAGAGCGGACGGACCCGGCAGTATCCCGGGACCAGATCTGCCAGGAACGATCGCTGCCATCCCGCCGCATCCGGCGCATATGCATCAGCGTCCCCGCCAGCAGCACCGCAAGCGCCAGCCCCGTCGGCGTACTGCGCATCACGGCATAGACCACCGGCGGGATGCCGATGTCCGCCCACCGTGCGAAATGCGCGCTGAGGCTCAGCAATTGCAGCGAAGTTGCCCATAACGGCCAGATCCTCATCGCGTGAAGCGCCAGCATGCCGAAACCGATGGTCCCTACCAGGTCCGTCAGGAGCGACAGCGGGTCCACGGTCCGGAAGCCGCTGGGAAGGAAGATCTCGGCGGTAGCCTCGAACCCGACCATCGCAAGGATGACCACGGCGCCCCAGCGTTCGGGAGCCCCACCCTTCCACAGCGCCAATGCCAGCGAAACGACCAGGAGCAGGAAGAAAACCAATTGTTCCGAATTGATCACACCAGCCCCTTCGCCATCGATCAGGCGGCGGTTGCCACCATCGCGCCGATCTCTTCCGCAGTCATCTCCGCGAGACGTGCTTCATCGGGGCAGCGGATCGGAATGTCCATGGTTTCCGCGATCTTCGAGAGGTCGCGGTGCGCCCGCACCAGTTCGAGACGGGCATCCATCAGGCTCTGCTGCAGCCGGGCGACGCGCGCCATCGGCTGCTGGCCAAGCCGGGCCGCTTCCTCGGTGACGATACGCGCCCGGGCGATCTCGGCAAAAAGCTCGCTCGACTTGGCGAGCAATTCGTCCATGTCGTTCTCGACCGAGCGAATGGTGCGTGCGATCCGCATGCCTGCGATTTCCGGTGTCATGCCTCTAACCCCTATCTGCGCCTTGGCGCCGGTTCCCGTGACGGAGGCATCGGCAGCGGCCAGGCACGAGAGCAAGGGCAGGCGCCGCTAGATCAGCCGCCCCAGGACATCGGCGATCGACAGCGTTGCCGCCAGCGTCACCGCCATCATCAGGGCCAGCACGATTACCGCGACGATGCGCCCGGCCCGGCCGAACTTCGCATCGAAAGCCTCCAGACCCGCCGGTTCGATCGTCGGGGCTCCGTACCAGTCCGGATGCCGCTCCATCGGGCGGGCATCGGAGAGAACGAAGACCGGATCGACCGGCAAGTCCTGATCCGCTTCATCCGGCAGCGCGGGGTCGGCGTCGACACGGGAAAAATCACATAGGGGTTTGCCACATAGCTCGACCAGCTGGGCATAGAGGCGCGCGGTATCCTTGCGGTTGACCGTTCCCCACTTGTCGCGCACGGCACCGATCCGCTGATCCACGGTGTTGGGCGCAATCGCCAGCTCACGGGCGATTTCCTTGGTGGTGCGATGCATGACCAGCAGGTCCAGCACCTCGACCTGCTTGTCGGTCAGGCTGCCCAGCATGGCCTTGCCTTCCGCAATGTCGGTCACGTCGTCCACACTGCCCTCAATCGGTGTATCCCAGGGTCCATGCCCGCCGGGCTACTATACCAGAACACCACCCTATACGGGCAGTCCCTTAAAGAAAATATCTTCAGGAAATCAGTCGCCGGATGTCCGGCTTTCCCAAGTCCGCCCAGAAAAACCCCATACGGGTTCACCGGGCCCCTTAAACCGATTCGGTGTCCGAAAGCGAATCCCGCCGCCCGGCAGCCAAAGACGGCGCCACAATCATATCGGCGGAAAGGCGATGCCGTTTGATCGCATGGCGCAACTGGTCGTAACTCAATCCCAGCGCCGCCGCCGCCCGCCGCTGGTTCCAGCGATGCCCCTCCAGCGCCTCGACCAGCAGCGCCCGCTCGTAGGCCTCGACCGCGCCCCGCAAGTCGCGCCCGGCACGAGGCGGACCTGCCGAAACCGGCACAGATTGCACCGCAGGCGGAACCGGCACATCGGCAAGCGGCGACACGCGCACCGGCCCCGGAACTGGCCCCGGAACTGGCCCCGCCCCCGGAACTGTCACCGGCTCGGCCCGCCAGGGATAATCGAACGGGTCGAAGACGATTCGCGCGATCGGCTCCTCCTCCAACCCCCAGCGGTAGACCGCCCGCTCCACCACATTGCGCAGTTCACGCACGTTGCCGGGCCAGCGATGCGCCTCCAGCGCCGCCATCGCCTCGGCCGCGAAGCCCGGCCAGCGATCCCACTCCAGCTCGCTGGCCATGCGGCGCCCATAATAATCGGCCAGTTCGAACACATCCCCTTCCCGCGCCCGCAGCGGCGGCAGGTTGATGACCTCGAAGCTGAGCCGGTCGAGCAGGTCGGCGCGGAACGTCCCCTCCTCCACCATGCGCGGCAGGTCGGCATTGGTGGCGCCGACGATGCGCACATCGACCTGCACCGGCCGCGAGGCGCCGATCCGCGCGACCTCGCCATATTCGATGGCGCGCAGCAGCCGCTCCTGCGCCGCCATCGACAGGGTGCCGAGTTCGTCGAGGAACAGGGTCCCGCGATCGGCCTCCTCGAAGCGCCCTGCCCGCGCCCGCACCGCGCCGGTGAAGGCCCCCGCCTCGTGCCCGAACAGTTCCGCCTCGATCAGCGTCTCGGGCAGCGCCGCGCAGTTGAGCGTGACCAGCGGCTCCCCCCAGCGCGGCGAGAGGTGGTGGAGCCGCTGGGCGATCAGTTCCTTGCCGGTCCCCCGCTCACCGATCACCAGCACCGGGCGGCGCACGGCAGCGGCACGGCTCGCCCGCTCGACCGCGTCGAGGAAGGCCGAGGACTGGCCGATGAACTGGACTTCGCGCTCCATTCCCAAATGTTAGCGAAATTTCCCATTCATTGGCAATTCATATTTCCAGCGCATCCGAGACAAGACACTGAAATCACGCAATTCCGCCATTTCCGCAATTTGGCACACCCCTTGCGAAGCATTGGGCAATCTCACTGATCCCAACCGAAGGACCGATGCCATGCCGTTCCATGAAGCTCCCGCAGCCAGCCGCGACGCCGCCGGCGCCCCGGTGCGCAGCAAGCTCGACTGGGCGATCCTCATCAGCATCCTGGCGATGGGTTCGCTCAACCTCGTGGCCATGAGCGATCAGTTCGCCACCAAGGCCCATGCGGCGGCCCCCGTGTGCATGGGGAGCCACCTGCAATGAGCAGGCTCGACGCGGAGATCGAAATTCTCCAGACTTCGGGCCAGGCCGCCGGCAGCGCCCGGGACGGCCGCGCCCGCCCTTTCGATCCGAGCCAGCTCGGTTTCGAGAACCGGACGCGGACAGGCGGCAACCACGGCACCACGGGCTTCAAGGCTTCGGGCATCAATAATTCGGGCTTCGGCACCAAAGGAACGACCACGATGGGTATCTTCTCCCGCACCCGCGACATCATCGCCGCCAACTTCAACGACATGCTCGACAAGGCCGAAGACCCGGCCAAGATGATCCGCCTGATCATCCTCGAGATGGAAGAGACGCTGGTGGAGGTGCGCACCAGCAGCGCGCGGACCATCGCCGACCAGAAGGAACTGCGCCGCCACGTCGGCAAGCTCGACCGGCTCCAGGCCGACTGGGGCGACAAGGCCCAGCTCGCGCTCAGCAAGGACCGCGAGGATCTTGCCCGCGCCGCCCTGCTCGAACGCAAGAAGGCCGCCGACATGGCCGAGCAGCTCAATGCCGAGATCCTCGTGCTGGACGATGCCCTGCGCGCCTACGAGACCGACATCGCGAAGCTGCAGAGCCGCCTGCGCGAAGCGCGCAGCCGCCAGTCCTCGATCGCCGCGCGCTTGCAGAGCGCCGAGAATCGCGTCAAACTGCGCACCTTGCTGTCGAGCGAGCGCGTGGACGAGGCGCTGGTGCGCTTCGAACAGCTCGAACGCCGTGTCGACTATGCGGAAGGCCGTGCCGAGGCGATGAGCCTGGCCGACAAGCGCCAGCCGACGCTCGCCGAAGAGATCGCCGCACTCGCCGATGGCGACACGATCGACGCCGAACTGGCCGAGATGAAGCGCGCGATGGGCACGCCTGCCGCCAGCGCTCCTGCCAAGCCGGACGGCGACCCGTTCTGATCCTGTCGGCGCGCACCTGGCCTCCCGGCATGCGCGCGCCGTCCGGCCCCTTCAGATGGGGCGTGTGACCGGGAGCGGAGGCCTGCGGCCTCCAGCGTTTCAGGGGAAGGAAACAAACAGTGTCACGCGGAAATTTCTATCTCGACAAGTCGAACGGCAAGATCAAGGGCGTCTGCGCGGGGATCGCCGACTATACCGGGATCGACGCATTGTGGGTGCGCCTTGCGGCCGTGCTGCTCACGTGTTTCGGCCTCGCGGGCTTCACGATCTTTGCCTACATCATGATCGCCTGGCTGGCCGACGACAAGCCGATGTACCTCTATTCCGAAGAGGAGGAGGACCGCCTGCTGCGCCGCATGGAACAGCGCCGCGTGCGCCGCAGCCGCGGGCTTGATCGCGGCCTCAATCTCAGCGGCTTCGGCATGACCCGCGAAACCGCCCGCTCCAGCCGCCTGCGCTCGGACATCTCGGACATCGACCGCCGCGTCGCCGAGATGGAGGAACACTACAAGACCAGCAGCACCTCGCGCCTCGCCGCCGAAATCGACAGCCTGCGCTGACCCGCCCCCCGACGGCAAGAGAGATACAGGACCATGGACAACCACACGATCGCGCTGCTCATTCCGCTGGCGCCGTTCATCATCGGCGGTTTCGCGATCTGGACCCGCCACCAGCGCAAGATGGCGGAACTGCAGGTCGAGGCGACGGCCGAAAAGGCCGCCCAATACGCCTCGAACTCCCGCGAGCTGGAAGAGCGCGTGCGCGTGCTCGAACGCATCATCACCGATGGCGGCTACGACACCGCGCTCCAGATCGAGGCCCTGCGCGACACACGGATCGGCGATCAGCGCGCCATGGAAGCCGGCACGACGGAAAAGGAAACCCGCCAGTGAGCTTCGGAGACTTCATGGGCCTGGCCGCCGTCATGGGCGCGATGATCGCCATGGCCGCGATCCTTGCCGGGGCCTACAAGCGCCGCCTTGCCTTCCTGGAGCGCAAGCTGGAGCTGACCGCGGGCATCACCGCCCAGAACGCCGCCGAAAAGGCCGCGCAGTACGCCACCCATAATGCCGAGATCGAGAGCCGCCTGCGCGCCCTCGAAACCATCGTCACCGACGGCGCCTGGGACACCGCGCGCCAGATCGAAACGCTGCGCGAACCGCGCGCGAACTGACCACAGGGGACTTTCACACATGGCACTCGACTTCGTCATGATCGAAGCGCTCGCACCCGTCATCATCTCGGCGACCGCGGTGGCGACGCTGGGCTGGGTGGTCAACAACTGGCTGCGCATGCGCAACGGCTATCCGCTCGAGAATTCGTGGGGCAAGGCGGTCTACCCCAAGGACGACACCGAGGCCCAGGCCCGCGTGCAACTGCTGACCCAGGAGAATGCCCAGCTGCGCGCCGAAGTCGGTTCGATCAAGGACCGCCTCGCCAGCGTCGAGCGGATTGTCACCGACCAGGGTTATGATGTAGCCCGCCAGATCGAAGGCCTGCGCGAGGCCCGCCACGAGGTTACCAAGCAATGAGCTTCTGGACTGCCGTTGTCGTCATGTTCGCCATCGCCAGCGGGGTCTGGCTGCGCGCCCAGAAGCTGCGCGGCGAGAAGCTGGGCTTCGGCGCCGGAGACGATGGCCAGCGCGAACACGAACTCGAAGCCGAAGTCGAAAACCTGCGCAAGCGCATCGCCGTGCTCGAACGCATCGCCACCGATGACAAGCGCGGTTCCGACCTCGCCCGCCAGATCGAGGCGCTGCGGGATTGAGGCCGCTCCGGGGTTGAGGCCCTGCGGGATTGAGTAAAGTCCGCCCGCAAGCGAATTTACAGACCTCTCTCAGGCCGCGAGAAGCCCCGCTTCTCGCGCGCCGCTGCGCCGCAGCATCGCCCGGTAGGCCATGACCAGCGAGAGCGAGACCCCCGCCACCGCCGCACCGATGATCATGTCGATCAGGTAGTGCGTTCCCTCCACCGGGGTCGACAGCAGCATCGCCGTGTTCAGGGTAACGATCGGCCAGCGCAGCCCGGCGATCCGCCAGCCCGCCGCGATATAGAGAACCGCCGCCGCGGTGTGGAAGCTCGGCGCCGAGACGATCCCGCGCAAGTGGGCGATGTCGACTTGCGTCACGCTGTGCGCCCGCAAGCCCGGGATCAGCCCCTGCTGCCACAGCTCGCTCTCGGGCATATAGGGGATTGCCCCGTGCCACAGGTAGGAGAACGGGCCGACCGCCGGCATCAGGCTGAACACGCCGAGCGTGATTACGGCCGCCAGCCAGAAGGCGGCGAGAAACTCGTAGGCCCGGCCCTGCCGTCCGGTCCAGGCCGCATGGGCCAGCAGCACCGCCGGAGTGAAATAGATGCTGCGGTAGGCGGCCGTGCCCAGCAGTTGCAGCAAGGGATGCGCGGCGACGCGCCGGTAGCAGGCCAGCCAGTCGAACCCAAGCGCCAGGTCGATGCGCTGCAAGGCCGCATCGGCATAACCATGCGTGAGCGCCGCCACCGGATAGCTCGCCGTCGCCCCCATCAGCGAGATCAGCGTGAAAAGCGCCGCATACTCGCTGAAGCGGGCGACCGGTACGGCGTGGCGCCAGTCGCTGCGCGGCAAGCCGAAACGCAGGATGAGCAAGGCCAGGCCCGCGCCATAGAACGGCAGGTTGTCACCGTGCCACGGATCGATGTGCAACGCCGCGCGGCGCATCAGCAGCGACAGCACGCAGAGACTGACCAGCAGAGCGACCAGCAAATGCCGCCGCAGACGCGGCCCGCTCTTGCGCAGGGCCGCCAGGGCCGTGGCCATTGCGGCGGCCTGTGCATCGTGCGCAGCGGCCACGGGACTATCTTGCAGGCGCCAGGACGGCGGCGTCGGGATCATCGAATCGAATCCAGGAGGGTATGAAAGCGTAACACCGGGCTCCGGCGATCCGCCCGCGACGCTTAAGCGAAGGTGAACTGGATAGCCATAGACCGCATGCGTTCGCCGGCTCCCATCCCCATTCCGGTTCAGATCGAGACGGGAACCATTCCCTGCGCATCGGCATCGTAGCGGCAGAACGAGAGGCTGCGGTCGTGCCCGATCACCGCCAGCGTCCCGTCGTGAAGACGCGCCTCGCCCGAAGCGATGCGGCGGTCCGCAGTCGCGATGACATCGGCAATATCGGTGAAGTCTGCTCCTTCCAGCGCTGTCAGCCCATAGTTCCACCATTGCAGGCGCAGCAGTTCGGCAATGACTTCCGGCTCGAAACGATAGCGGATGATCCGCGCGGGCGAGCCGCCGACAATCGCGTAAGGCGGGACATCCTTCGTCACCACCGCGCGCGCCGCAACGATCGCGCCATCACCGATCGTCACCCCGCACCGAATGAAGGCGCCTTCGCCGATCCACACATCGTTTCCGATACGGACCTTGTTCGCCCGCTCGCCCAGTGCCGAGGCCAACTTGCGTCCAGCAACGGCCATGCCGTGCCGGTTGTTGGCCTTGAAGGTCTCGATCGCACTCCCCTTCATCGGGAAACCTAGGAAGATCGGACTGGCGGACACGAAATCGGTGGGATGCTCGGACTGGCCGCAAAT
Source organism: Novosphingobium clariflavum (assembly GCF_026420865.1). Taxonomy (GTDB): domain Bacteria; phylum Pseudomonadota; class Alphaproteobacteria; order Sphingomonadales; family Sphingomonadaceae; genus Novosphingobium; species Novosphingobium clariflavum. Next base: position 74,887 of record NZ_JAPCWC010000008.1, read on the forward strand.
CACGTTGGCTGCGATCGAACAGAAGCGGCCGATGGATTCGATGTGCAGCATGAAGGTGCTCGACCCATTGATGCCGATATAGCTAAACGCGCCCATGAAACCGAACTTGAAGACGCCGTAATCGAGCCGTGCCGGGCTTTCGATGATCGTCTCGCTAGTATCGTGATGGGTGTACAGGAACTGGGTGTCCCCCCGAATCTCGATATCGATGCCGTTCAGCGATGCGATCTGGTCATCGGAAAGAGCGGCAATCATCCTGAACCTCAATAGTGTTGAGGCCTTATTATAGGCGGCACTCAGCCGCATGAGCCGAACATCGCAAATGGCCGCGCCTTACATTTTGTCAAATGAAGTCGCGACCACGGATCCTTCAGCGGATCGGCACTTTCGCCTCCAACTCGGCCAGCCACACCGCCGCGCTGGCATCGGACGGCGCGCGCCAGTCACCGCGCGGGCTCAGCGCGCCGCCGGACGACACCTTCGGCCCGTTCGGCACCGCCGAGCGCTTGAACTGGCTGAAAGCGAAGAAACGCCGCAGGAACTTCTCCAGCCAGGAGCGGATCGCGGCGAGGTCGTACTCGTTCTTGCGGTCCTCGGGGAAACCCGCAGGCCAGGTGCCGAGGGCAGCGTCGTGCCAGGCATGGAGCGCGAGGAACGCCACTTTCGACGGCTTCTGCCCGAAGCGCATGACGTGATGCAGGAAGAAGTCGTTGAGTTCGTAAGGCCCGATCTTCGCCTCGGTGCTCTGGATCGCGCCGTCCGCGCCTGCCGGCACGAGTTCGGGCGAGATCTCGGTGCCGAGGATGGCGAGCAGCACTTCCTCGGTTTCCGCGCCGAACTGGCCGGTCGTGGCGCACCAGCGGATCAGGTACTGGATCAGCGTCTTGGGCACGCCCGCATTGACCGTGTAGTGGCTCATCTGGTCGCCGACACCGTAAGTGCACCAGCCCAGCGCCAGTTCGGACAAGTCGCCGGTGCCGATCACGAAGCCGTCGTGCTGGTTGGCGAGGCGGAACAGGTAATCGGTGCGCAGGCCCGCCTGCACGTTCTCGAAGGTCACGTCATAGACGGGCTCCCCATTCGAGAAAGCGTGGCCGATGTCCTGCAGCATCGTCGTCGCGGCGGGGCGGATGTCGATCTCCTCGGCGGTGATGCCCACGGCGTTCATCAGCGTCCAGGCATTGGATTTCGTGCCGTCGCTGGTGGCGAAACCGGGCATCGTGTAGCCGCGAATGAAGCTGCGCGGCAGGCCCAGCCGGTCGCAGGCGCGGGCGGCGACGATCAGCGCGTGGGTGGAATCGAGCCCGCCCGAGATGCCGATCACCATCGACTTCGCGCCGGTAGCCTCGATCCGGCGCATCAGGCCGTCCACCTGGATATTGAACGCCTCGTAGCAGTCGGCATCGAGCTTGTCGGCGCGCGAGGGCACGAAGGGGAAGCGCGAGACCGGGCGGATCAACCCGATGTCGCCGCCCGCCGGGGCATGGCGGAAGCGCACGGTGCGGAACGTCTCGTCCGGCCTGCCCGCCACTTCGGCCGCGTCGTTGAACGTGGGCACGCGCATGCGGTCCATGACGATGCGATCGACATCGACGTCGGCGATGCAGAGTTCGGCCTCCAGCGAGAAGCGCTCGCTCTCGGCCAGGAGGTCGCCCAGTTCGTAGACGATGCCCTGCCCGTCCCAGGCAAGGTCGGTCGTGCTCTCGCCGTGGCCCGCCGCCGAATAGATATAGGCCGCCGTGGCCCGGGCCGACTGCGAGCGGCAGAGCAGGTGCCGCTCGTCCGACTTGCCGATGACGATGTTGGAAGCCGAAAGGTTGCACAGGATGGTCGCCCCGGCGAGCGCGCCGTGCGAGCTGGGCGGAGTGGCGGCCCAGATGTCCTCGCAGATCTCGATGAAGAAGCGGAAGTTGGGCAAGACTTCGGAGGCGAAGACCAGATCGACGCCGAAGGGCACCTCCTGCCCGTTCACGCGGATGGTCTGGCCCTTCAGCGTCTTGCCGCTGGCGAACCAGCGCTTTTCGTAGAACTCGCGGTAGTTGGGCAGGTAGGACTTGGGCACCACGCCCAGCAGCCGCCCATGCGCGATGGCGAGCGCGCAGTTGTAGAGCCGCCCCTTGTGCGGCAGCGCCGCGCCGACCAGCAGCACCGGTGAAAGATCGGCGCTGGCGTGGACGATTTCCGCCACGGCCGCTTCCACCGCCTCGATCATCGCCGCCTGCAAGTGCAGGTCGTCGATCGCGTAGGAGGAGAGGCACAGTTCGGGAAAGACCAAGAGGTCCACATGCGCCTCATGCGCGCGCTGCGCCTCGGCCAGCACGGCGTCGCGGTTGAAGGCGACATCGGCGGTGCGGACCTTGGGCGTGGACGTGGCGACGCGCACGAAGCCGTGTTCGTGCATGGAATAGAAGGGATGTGCACTCATGGCCAAATCCCTGACAGGAACGAGCGCGAGAGGCAACTTCCCCTTGCCCTCCCCCGCGCCGCGCTTAAATGGCAGGTCATGCGCAGCCTCGACGACATCCGCGAAGAATACGAGTTTTCCGAAGGCGATGAACGCTATCGCCTGTTGATCGGCCTCGGTTCCGAACTCGACCCCATGCCCGATGCGCTCAAGACGGACGCCACCAAAGTGCGCGGCTGTTCGGCCAGCGTCTGGGTCTATCCGATGGCGCAGGCGGACGGCACGCTGCACTTCCTGGCGGACAGCAACGCGGCGATCACCAAGGGCATCGTCTCGCTGGTGATCTCCGCCGTGCAGGACCGCCCCGCCGCCGAAGTGGCCGCGACCGACATCGCCGCCGCGCTGGAGCCGTTCGACCTCAAGAACCAGCTCTCCTCCAACCGCACCCAGGGCGTGCCCAACATGATCGCGCTGATCCGCGAGACGGCGGCGCGCTATGCGCAAGGCGCGGGAACGGAATGAGGCACGTCGGCCGCCACGCATGGATGGCGGCGGGGCTGTTCTTCGTGGCGCTGGGCACGATCGGCATCTTCCTGCCGGTGATGCCGACGGTGGTGTTCTACCTGCTGGCCGCCTGGTGCTTCGGCAAGAGCCACCCGGCATGGGCCGAACGGCTCTACAACCACCCCACCCACGGCCATCACTTGCGCGCATGGCGCGACCGGCGCGCCATCAGCCGCAAGGGCAAGGTCTCGGCGATCCTTGCCATGAGCGCCTCGGTGCCGTTCACCGGATTCACCGTCGGCTGGCCCTGGGTGCTGATCCCGGCGGGCGTGCTGCTGGTGATCGGCCCGTGGATCTGGACCCGCGCCGAATAGACGGCCCTCTAGAGCGTTTTGCGATCTGATTGAATCAGATCGGGCTCTCCAGATTCTTTGTTTTCCGCGTTTTTCCGAGTCACTGCGGGTTCCACTCCGTTCGAAAAACGCTCTGAAGGATCAGCGCGCCGCCACCTGCCGGGGCCGGCCGTCGCGGCCGTAGACATCCTCCAGCAGCGCCACCCCGTCCCCGTCTGCCGCAGCGGTAAGGTACGTGAGATAGACCGGGACCGCGGCCGGCAGGGCCACCTGCTGCTCGGGCGCGCTGCCCGGGGCAGGAAGCCGGTAGGCCGCTCCCATCAGCCAGCGCCCCAGTTCATCCGCATTGCCGAGCCGGACGCAGCCGTTGGAAAAGTGCCGGTTCTCCTTCAGCAGCAAGTCCCGGCTCGGCGTATCGTGCAGGTAGATACCCTCGCCGTTCGGGAACACGAACTTGACCTTGCCCATCGAATTCGTCGGCCCCGGCAGTTCGCGCACGCGCAAGTCCCGCGTGCCCGCCGCCACCGCGCGCCAGTCGATCGTGGCGGGATCGATGCGCCGGGGATTGTCACCCCAGTCCGACAGGGCCTCCATGTGCATCGAGGCCAGCGTACGCCCGGCCAGCACCTTGCGGGCGATGCTGTCGCGGGTAAGGTAGTCGGGCACGTTCCAGTAGGGATTGAACACCGCCCAGCCGACGTAGCCCGCCAGCATCGGCGTCTGCGTCCGGCCCGCGCCCACCACCACTTTCATCGATCCGGCCAGCCTGCCGTCCTGATAGTACCAGAGGCGGGCGCTGGCCGCATCGACGACGATATGGCGCACCGAGGCGGGCGGCAGCACCCGCGCCCGCTCGATGTTGAGGCGGATGACCCCAACCATCTCCTCGCCCTCACCCCGCGCCAGCGCGGTGCGCAGCAGATCGCGCAGGCGCAGGTAGTGCGGGCTCATCCAGGCCATGGTCTGCAGATGGGTGCCTAGGTCCTGCGCCGTTGCCGCGCGCAGCACCGCCTCGTCGTCGAGCCGGGGCGGTTCGAGCCCCGGCCCGACAAACGTCATGCCGACATCGCGCGTCTCCCGCATCTCGTGGACATAGCGCACAAAGACGCGCGACAGCGCCAGTTCGGCACGGGCCTGCGCGCGCGGATCGCCGCCCTGCGCGGCGGCCAAGGCGCCGCGCAGGGCGGCGGGATCGTAATGGCCGGGCCTGAGCCCATCGAGATCGGCCTCGCCAAGCTCCTCCAGCAGGAGCTCGGCCGGCCTGCCGATCTGCCCGTTCTCCAGCCAGAGCGGGCGGTAACCCCGCGCCGCGTAGAACCGGCCGAGCTTTCCGCCCGCCTCGGCCCGGATCGCCGCCTGGAGGGCAAGCTCCCCTGCGGCTCCCGGCGCGCCTGAAGCGGCGTCCGGAGGCGCACCGGAGAGCTTGCTGGCAGGCGTGCCGGGCCCCGATGCACGCACCGACGCCAGCGCCGATCCGCTCGGCAGCGCCGTCGCGGCGAGGACCAGCGCAGCCGCGCCGGCGCCAGGGAGAAGCGGGCGGCAGGTCATGGCAAGGTCATGGCAAGCTCATCGCAAGGTCATCGCCACTGGGCGAACACCCGCGAGGGCGTCGCTCAGCCGCGCTCGCCCCGACTGCCGGACGGCGGCGGCACGCAGGTCGGGTGGTAGACACCGTCGGAAGTGTAGTAGCCATCGACCACGCCATCGCCGTCACGATCGGCCGCCATCGTTCCGGGGATCGCCCCCGGCGGCAGCGGCGGCCTTGCCGGCGGCGGCGGGGCAGGCGCGGGAATCGTGTCCCCACTCGACGAGCAGCCGCCCATTGCCAGGCTGCCCGTCATCAGGCCGCCTGCTACCAGCACTTTCAGGATGTCCTTTCTCATGGGGCAACACTCCCAAAGACACGTGCCGGGAAAGGAACGGCTGGGATCACACGTCTAAGCGTTCCGGTGGCACGGAAAAATACGTACTCCCGATGCCGGGGGGCCTATATGGACGGTTGTAGCATGCGCGGCAAGGCGTGCATTATGAGCGACGAGTTGAGGTGCCCACTCAGGGCTCTCCGGCCTCCTCGAATCCGCGCCCGGCATCGCCGTCCACCGCCTCGCGCAGCACCGCGATGCCGGACAGCCGCTGCTGGCGCAGCTCCCGCCGCAAGGCCGCCGGATCGCGCGCGACCAGGAAACCGAAGCTCACCCCGCCCTCCTTGCCAAGCGTCGCATGGTGCAAGCGGTGCGCCTGCACGAGTCGCCGCGCATAGCCGCGGCGCGGCACCCATTTGAAATAGCGCTGGTGCACCAGTCCGTCGTGGATCAGGCTATAGATCACGCCGTAGATCAGCACGCCGATGCCCATCCACGTCCCCGGCGCCCAGGCCCGCGCCCCCAGGATCATCGGCGAGCCCAGCACGAACAGGCCGATGCTGATCCCCGCCCCGAACAGGGCATAGAGGTCGTTCTTCTCCAGCACGCCCGTGTGCGGTTCATGATGGTCGCGGTGCCAGGCCCAGCCGAAGCCGTGCATCACATACTTGTGGCTGGCCCAGGCGATCCCTTCCATCGCGGCCACCGTGGCCAGGACAACAAGAACCGGAAGCAGCAAGGCGGGAATGGAGGACATGCGGCCAGCCTAGCGCCGCCCCCCCGGTTTGTCAGGAACCGATTGCCCTTTCGCCGCGACTTTGCCCGGCCAGCCCCCCGTTCACAGGACAAGAAGGGCGCAGGACAAAAAAAAGGCCGGTCCGTGAGGACCAGCCCTTGAAAGTCTTTGGGAGAGGATGCCTGAAAGGCGAGTTCCTTTTGCGTCAGACCGCGCCTAACCGCAAATGACTAGGTGGAACTGCCAGTTGCGCGGGACGCAACAAAATTGCACGCAGCGCACGCAACTCCCCCTCCAGGCCCGCAAAGGTTGCGTTTTTCGCACTTCAAGTTGCGCGCACCGCAACGCAGGACGGCAAACGCTCTCGAATTGTCGGAAAGTCGGGAGAATCGGGAATGCAGAGGCGGCCGTGTCGGCTCGGTGGCGAAACACGTCCGCGCCTGCATTCCTTCTGTTTTCAGGCGCCCTCTCCCTCGGGTCGCAAGCGGGTTCATACCGCAGCGCCCTTGCGACACTTAGTTACAAATGCCGACAGGACTGTGACCTCTTGGTCGTCTCCCGTTCATCTTCGGACTTCTAAATCTGAACTCACGAAACAAGATCCGAAAATGGAAGGAAAATTCGATGCGCAAGATTGCCCGCCTGATCGCCCCCGCCCTCGTCGCCACGCTGGCCTTCTCGGCCGTCGCGCCGGGCATGGCCGAGGCCGCGCCGCGCTACGACGCACCGCGCCAGCAGGCCGCCCATGTCACCCCCAAGCGTGAAGCGGCGATCCGTGCCGACATCGCGGGCCTGCGGGCGCAGATCGACCGCGCCGCCACCCGCCGCACCATCAGCCAGCGCGAAGCCGCCGGCCTGCGCCGTGAAGCCGCCGACATCCAGCGCCTCCACACCGCCTACGCCCGCGGCGGCCTCAATGCCCGCGAGATGGAGACGCTCGAGCGCCGGATCGACAAGGTCCACGTCGCGCTGCGCGGTGAACGCAGCGATCGCAACGGCCACAGGGGGTAATGGGGCCCGCCGATAAAGGCTCCCCCTGGCGGCCCAGCAAATAAAGTTGCGCGAAAAGGCGCGCCGATCCCCCTTGAATTGCGGGACAGGCGCGCCTAATCGCGCATCCATCATGACCAAACAGCCGCGCACCCTCTACCAGAAGATCTGGGACGCCCACGTCATCGACACGCGCGATGACGGCACCAGCCTCATCTACATCGACCGGCACCTCGTTCACGAGGTCACCAGCCCGCAGGCCTTCGAAAGCCTTCGTGTCGCCGGACGCCCGGTGCGCCGCCCCGACCTTACGCTTGCGGTGCCGGACCACAACCTGCCCACCACCGCCCGCAAGGACGCGGCAGGCCATATCCTGCCGATCACCGACCCCGAAAGCGCCCAGCAGCTGGCCGCGCTGCAGAAGAACGCGCCCGAATTCGGCATCCGCTACATCGATTCGACCGACGCCGAACAGGGCATCGTCCACGTCGTCGGCCCCGAACAGGGCTTCTCGCTGCCCGGCGCCACCATCGTCTGCGGTGACAGCCACACCGCCTGCCACGGCGGCCTCGGCGCCCTCGCCTTCGGCATCGGCACCAGCGAGGTGGAGCACGTGCTCGCCACGCAGACCCTGCTGCTCAAGCGCTCGAAGACCATGGAAGTGCGCGTCGAGGGCCAGCTCGGCGCCGGCGTCACCTCCAAGGACGTCGTCCTCCACGTGATCGGCGTGATCGGCACGGCCGGCGGCACCGGCCACGTGATCGAGTTCTGCGGCAACGTCTTCGAGGAAATGACCGTCGAGGGCCGCCTGACGGTGTGCAACATGGCCATCGAGGGCGGCGCCCGCGCCGGCCTGATCGCGCCCGACGAGACGACCTTCGCCTACGTCAAGGGCCGCCCCTACGCGCCCAAGGGCGAGGACTGGGACAAGGCCCTGGCCTGGTGGCGGAGCCTCGCCACCGATGAAGGCGCGACCTTCGACAAGTCCGTGCAGATCCGCGCCGAGGACATCCAGCCCACCGTCACCTGGGGCACCAGCCCCGAGGACACCTCGGCCATCGGCGGCAGCGTGCCGGCGCCGGAAGACTTCGCCGACGCCTCCAAGCGCGAGGCGGTCAAGGTCAGCCTCGACTACATGGGCCTGACGCCGGGCACGAAGCTGACCGACGTGGAAGTGCAGAACGTCTTCATCGGCTCGTGCACCAACAGCCGCATCGAGGACATCCGCGCCGCGGCCGAAGTGCTCAAGGGCCGCCACAAGGCGGACAACGTCAAGTGGGCGATCGTCGTCCCCGGCTCCGGCCTCGTGAAGGCGCAGGCGGAAGCCGAAGGTCTCGACAAGATCATCATCGATGCCGGCCTTGAGTGGCGCGAGCCGGGCTGCTCGGCCTGCCTGGCGATGAACCCCGACAAGGTTCCGGCGGGCGAGCGCTGCGCGTCGACCAGCAACCGCAACTTCACCGGCCGCCAGGGCCCTGGCAGCCGCACCCACCTGATGAGCCCCGCCATGGCCGCCGCCGCCGCCGTGACCGGCAAGCTCACCGACGTCCGCGAACTGATGGGATGATCACGAGATGACCGACGAAACCAAGGATCTGGCCGGCAAGGCCGCCATCGCTGCCGGTGCCGCCATCGGTTCGGCCGCCATCGCCGCGGCCCTGCTCTTCGTGAAGCGCCGCAAGGCCCGCAGCAACGAAAAGGCGCTGCACCCCGAAAAAGCCACCGAGACCGATTGATGGACGCGATTTCCCACGTCGCCGGGCGGGCCATCCCGTTCGGCCGCAAGAACGTCGATACCGACGTCGTCATCCCCGCCCACTGGCTCAAGACGATCACCCGCGAAGGCCTTGGCAAGGGCGCCTTCGAGGCGGTCAAGAAGGAGCCGGGCAACGTCTTCACCGATCCCGAATATGCGGGCGCCCCGATCCTGATCGCGGGTGACAACTTCGGCTGCGGATCGAGCCGCGAGCACGCCGCCTGGGCCCTGCTCGACATGGGCGTCTCCTGCGTGATCGCGCCGAGCTTCTCGGACATCTTCTCGGGCAATGCGTTCAAGAACGGCATCCTCACCGTGGCGCTGCCGCAGGAGGCGATCGACCGCCTGATGGAAGTCGCGCGCGAGCATCCGATCGACGTCGACCTCGAAACCCAGTCGGTGACGACCCCGTTCCAGGACCGCTGGACCTTCGAGATCGATGCCTTCCGCAAGCACTGCCTGCTCGAAGGGCTCGACGAGATCGGCCTGACCATGGCGCAGGGCGATGCGATCTCGGTCTACGAAGCCAAGGCCAAGGCAGACCTGCCCTTCCTTGCGAAGACACCTGCGACGGCGGCCTGACGGGTTTCTGCCCGCAGCGCCCGGCGATCGGATAGCGGCCCGCCCTCCCACCGGAGAGCGGGCCGCTATCGTTTCCGGCCGCCGCACTGCCGCGCTTTTGCGTTTCATTCTGTGAAACGGGATTGAACAGGATCAATCCCCGCCCTATCGGCACGTGCTAATCCGTGCGGCCCAGTGTATGGACACTTGTATTGACAGAGGGTGCAAGATGACGACTTTCCAGGATCGTGAACGGGCTGAGGAGGCCAAGTTCGTGCATGACGCCGATATCCAGTTCCGCATCCAGGCCCGCCGCAACCGCCTTCTGGGCGAATGGGCGGCCGAGCGCATGGGACTTTCCCACGCCGAAACCGAAGCTTATGCAAAAGCCGTGGTCCAGGCCGACTTCGAGGAAGCCGGCGACGAGGACGTGATCCGCAAGCTCATCGGCGACATCACCGCCGCCGGCGTGGACACCAGCGAAGCCGAAGTGCGCAGCGCGCTCGAGGCCAAGCAGGTCGAAGCCCGCCGCGCTTTCCTGGGCTGAGGATCACGCACGATGGCCATGTCCGCCCCCGAGATCGAGGCTCTCATCCGTGAGGCCCTGCCCGACGCCCAGGTCGAGATCACCGACCTTGCCGGTGACGGCGACCATTACGCCGCCCACGTGACCAGCGCCGCCTTTGCCGGCAAACCGCGCGTCGCGCAGCACAAGATGGTCTACGAAGCACTGGGCGGCCGCATGGGCGGCGTCCTCCACGCCTTGCAACTTACCACCGCCGTTCCCAACTGACGTCGGTCCGTTTCTGAAGGTTTCGAAAAATGTCCGACGTCAACGCCCGCATCGGCGAGATTGTAAACAATAACGACATCGTCCTGTTCATGAAGGGCACGCCGCTGTTCCCGCAGTGCGGCTTCTCCAGCCGCGCCGTCGCCATCCTGGAGCGCCTTGGCGCCCCTTACGAGAGCGTCGACGTGCTGCAGGACATGGAAATCCGCCAGGGCATCAAGTCCTTCTCGGACTGGCCGACGATCCCGCAGCTCTACGTGAAGGGCGAATTCGTCGGCGGCAGCGACATCATGATGGAGATGTACGAGGCCGGCGAGCTTTCGCAGCTCTTCATCGACGCAGGCCTCGCCACGCAGGGCTAGAGCAGTTTCCGAGTCATCAGGTGATTCCACCTGATGAGAAAACGCTCTAAAAACCAGCGTAAAGCATTTGCAAAGCGCCCGGGGGGAAACCTCCGGGCGTTTTCGCATGCGCGCGATACAGCTTCGCCGCCAGCGAGAGCAGGAATTTCGCGGATTTCGAAAAAGGGGAGAGGCTCGGGGAGACGGGGCCGGGAGACTTTCGGCCCCGTCTCAGTCGAGACATACTCGGGGTACGCAGATATATAAGCACAAGTCGTGCCAAATTCCAAATTTCGCGGAATTCCGCCATTCGTATGATTCGCGAGGCAACGAATTGTCAACGATTGTAAAGAGAACCGACAATAGACGCCGATCCGCTGCGATCCGGCGCCGGTCTGCCCTGCCGCCCCGGCGACGAATTGCCGGTTTGCCGCCTTTGCCGACAATTCGCCTTGCCACCCCGCCCGGCCGCGCCATGATCGGGCGATGACCACGACACCGCCGAACGCTCCGTCCACAAGCGGCCCGCCCCAGAGCGACCAGCCGAGCGCTTACCAGAGCACGCCCCCGAGCGACCAGCCGATGCCCGCCGATGGCCCCAGGGTCATTCCCGCCGCCACCCTGGTGATTTTCCGGGGGGCTGCCGACGGCCCGCCGGAAGTGCTGATGGTCCAGCGCGCCAAGGAAATGCGCTTCGCGGGCGGCGCGGCGGTGTTCCCGGGCGGCCGGGTGGATGCGGCCGACCGCGAGCTTGCGCGCAGGATCCTGCCCGGCGAGGCAGAGGAAATCGCCGCCGCCCGCATCGCCGCCATTCGCGAGACGCTGGAAGAGACCGGCCTGATGGTCGCCACGACCGCACCGGTTTCCCCCGCCGAGGCTGCCGGGGCGCGGGCGATGCTGCTGGAACAGGGCAGCCTGGCCCCGGTGCTCAAGCACTTCGGCTGGCATCTCGAACCCCAGCGGCTGGCGCTCTACGCGCATTGGTGCCCGCCATGGGAAGGCGCCTTCGACACCCGCTTCTTCGTGATCGACCTTGGCACCGGCGCCGTCGACATCGAGGTGGATGCCACCGAGAACACCCGCCTGTTCTGGACCAGCGCCGCAGAGGCGCTCGCCATGGCGGATCGCGGCGAGATCTCGGTGATCTTCCCGACCCGCCGCAATCTCGAACGCCTCGCCCGCTTTGCCAGCCACGAGGAGGCACTGGAAGACATCGCCCGCCACCCGGTCCGCCGCATCCATCCCCGCATCGAGATTCGGGACGGCGCCCAATGGCTGACGATCCCGGCCGACCTCGGCTATCCGGTGGACGGACAGCCAAGAGCGACCGCGCAAAGGGGTTAGAGCAGACGATCCGATTGCATCGGATCGTCTGCTCTAAGATTTTGGTTTTACGCGTTTTCCGAGTCATCAGGTGATTCCACCTGATTAGAAAACGCTCTAAGCGGGAGCCGCCTCGGCCACGCCAGGGCGCGCCAGGCGCCCTCCGGCGGCGTAGAGCCCCAGCAGCATGGCCACGACGAAGAAGCCCGCCATCGCCATGATGGCGCCGTCGTAGCTCTGCGTCAGCGAGAAGACCTTGGCCGAACCGACCACCGAGATGGCAATGAACGGCAGGCCGATCAGCGTGTTGAGGCCAAAACCACGGCTGTAGCTGGCCTGCCCGAAGGCATCGGACAGGCCGCGTCCCAGCGCCGGGATCGCCCCTGCCCCGTGCAGGCCGATCAGGCCGATCACCACGCCGGTCACCGCGAACGGGGGATGCAGCAGCAGCACCGCCCAGAGCACCGCGCAATCGAAGCCAATCAGCGCCAGCGAGCGGCCGCCGCCCAGCCGGTCTGCCACCCAGCCGAACAGCACCGAACCGGCGATGCCGACCAGCGACATGCCCGATTGCAGCAGCGCCGCTTCGGCGCGGGTGAAGCCCCAGGACTGCCCCATCGGCACCAGCAGCGAACCAAGCATGACCGAGCTTGCCATGCTGGCGATGGCCGCCAGGCACAGCGCCCAGAAACGCGGGCGCGAGAGCAACTGGGCAACGCTCAGCGAGCCGTCCGACGTGCGCTTGCCTGCCGAAACCGGGGCCTTGCCCTCACCGCCGGGAGGGTGATCGATCGCCAGCAGGCTTGCCGGCACGAGGATCAGCGCAATGGCGGCCGCGATGCCGAGATAGATCGCGGTCGGCGTGAAGACGCGCAGTCCGCGCTCCACCAGCCAGGGCATGATCGCAATAACGACCGGCAGATGGACAAGCCCGAGCGCCAGCCCCCGGTTCTGCACGAACCAGCGCGTCACCAGCGTGGCCGGGGCGATCGATCCTGCCAGGATCATCGCCGGGCCCAGCAGCAGCGCATAGACGGCAAGATAGAGCGCATAGCTGTGCGTCAGCGCCAGCATGGCAAAACCCGCAGCGCCCAGCAGCGCGCCCAGCAGCATCAGCAACCGCAGCGAGAACCGCGCGATCAGCACGCCGACGAAGGGGGCCAGCAGCGAGGAGCCGACCAGCACCAGCGGAATACCGGCGGCGGCCGCTTCCGCACTGACGCCCAGCCTCTGTTCGGCGGGGGCCAGCATGATGCTGAACGCGCCCATGATCGTGCCGATCACCAGGTTATGCGAAATGCCCGCAATGACGCCCATCCGCCGTGCCAGCGGATGGTTCGGGGCCTCGTGAACGGCCGCATCGGCATCAGGTGCCATGTCTCTCTCCCGACTCGCCGGCCCGTGGCCGGATGCTTTGTCTGGGAAGGCAGCCTAGGCACTGCGGCCCGGCGGGCGAGACACTTCGCCCCGGCCGCGCGCAAATACCGCCGCGGCGAAGCGGCCTGGATTCTGTCCGGGAAAGCTCCGGGCGGGCCTTTTTTCCGAAGCCGCCCTCAGCCCGGCACGACCGTGGTCACCCCGTGGAGCCGGACAAGATGGTCGACCACCGGCTGGTAGATCTCGCGGTCGAACTCGACCCCGGCATAATCGCCATCGACCCAGCGCACCACGCCGGTCAGCCCTTCCAGCCCTTGCGGGCGGATGACCACGCGGGCGCCAACGCGGAAATAGAGCCCGGATACCCGCACGCAGCAACCGCTGGCGGAAATGTCGGAAATTTCGCCGCGATCGCGCAGGCCGCTTTGCGTGCGGCACTGCGCAGTCAGCGAAACAGCACGGCGCGATGCCTGCCTGGGGGATGAAGAGCGGGCCATAGCCGCATTGTACCGAGACAGGGTTTACACTTTGTTAAGCGCAAGAACAGATCCCGGAATTTACTCAGATCACCGCACAATACATTGGCGAAAAAGCAGAATTTTCGCCTCGACATTACTTTGACCTTACTTTCAGCGCCAGGATCAGGGCGCTTTGGCAAGTTCCGCGCGGGCCGGAACGGCCGCTTGCGCCTCGGCCTGCGCCGCCAGCCGGCGCGCCAGCACCGCGCAGACCATCAGCTGGATCTGGTGGAAGAACATCAGCGGCAGGATGATCGCGCCCACTTGCGCCGGCGCGAACAGCACGCCTGCCAGCGGCACCCCGGTGGCGAGGCTCTTCTTCGAGCCGCAGAACAGGATGACGATGCGGTCCTCGTGGTTGAAGCCGAGCAGGCGCCCCATGACATTGCCCGCCACCATGATGACCGCAAGGATGCCCAGCGACAGCGCCGCGATCAGGCCCAGCTCGGCCAGCGTCACCTTGTGCCACAGCCCGTCCAGCACCGCGGCGCCAAAGGCCGTATAGACCACCAGCAGGATCGAGCCGCGGTCGGTGTAGCCCAGCAGCTTCTTGTGACGGCTGACGAAACCGCCGATCCACGGGCGCAGCAAGTGTCCGGCGATGAACGGCAACAACAACTGGACGGCGATGGTGATGATCGGGTCGGTCGAGAAGCCCTGGGTCTTGCCGGTGATGAACAGTGCCGTCAGCACCGGGGTGATGAAGATGCCCGCCAGGTTGGAGAACGAGGCGCTGCACACCGCCGCCGCCACGTTGCCCCCGGCTATCGCGGTGAAGGCGATGGAGGACTGCACGGTCGAGGGCAGCAGGGTCAGGAACAGCAGGCCCATCGCCAGCGAGGGTTCCAGCCCCGGAATGACGCTGACGCCGAGGCCGACAACGGGGAACAGCACGAAGGTCAGGCAGGCGACCGTCAGGTGCAGCTTCCATGCCTTGGCGCCGTCGATGATCGCCTCGCGCGAGAGCTTGGCGCCGTGGAGGAAGAACAGCAGCGCAATGCCCGCATCCGCCGCGCCTCCGGCGATCCCCGCCCAGGCGCCGCGCGCCGGGACGATCGAGGCGAGCCCCACGGTCGAGACCAGCAGCAGCAGATAGGGATCGATGTTCAGGCGCGCGAGAAGACGGTTCATGCCCGCCTGTCTAAGCACAACCGGCGCGCGGCAAAAGCCCTCACCTGCAATCGTCCCTATCCGTCAAGATCGCGGCGATCCGCAGGGAAAATCCCCGCACCGCGCCCCGCGCCTCTGAGATTTTGCCGGGAAAATGCCCGAAGGGGCATTTTTGGTCCGGCCCCGTCTACTTGCCCGGCACCAGCCGCATCGCCGCGCCGCCGCCCGGCGCCAGCCAGAGCGTGTAGGTATCGCCCTTCTTCACGCTGCGCGTTTCATAAGCGATCCGGTGGCGGGCCTCGGTCAGGTAAGTGGCGCCCTCCCCGTCCTTCCAGATCGTTGCCTTGTAGGTCTTGCCGGGTTCGAGGAAGTCGAACGAGAGCGTGACGCTACGCGCGGTCGCGTCGTTGACGCCGCCGACGAACCATTCGGGGCTCCCCCGGTCCTTGCGCGCGAAGATCGCATAATCGCCCACTTCGCCTGCGATCAGGTGGCTTTCGGCCCAGTCGGTGGGGACGTGGCTGATGAACTCCATCTCGCGCGGGTACTTGTCGAGGTTCTCGACAAAGTCCGCCGCCATCTGGATCGGCGAATAGATCGCGAGATAGAGCCCGAGCTGCTTGGCGAGCGTGGAGGCCAGCGGATCGTGCTTCGCGCCCTCGAGGCTCAGCACGCCGGGCGTGAAGTCCATCGGACCTGCCAGCATGCGGGTATAGACCAGCGTCGGCTCATGGTCCGGCCCGTTGGCGAAGGCCCCCCAGGCGTTGTATTCCATGCCCCGCGCGCCTTCGCGGCTGACCCAGTTGGGATAGGTGCGGCGCAGCCCCGTGTCCTTGACCGGCTCATGCGCGTCGATGGAAATGTGGTGCTGCGCGGCCAGCTTCACCACGTCGAGATGATGGTTCACCTGACGCTGGCCGTCATGCCATTCCATATGCGTTTCGCCCGGCTTCTCGCCGAAATGCCAGGTGCCGGCGATGATGCCGCCGCCGTCCGCCACGTAGCCGGTCTTGACCGCCGTGACGCCGAGCTTCTCGTAGAGCGCAAAGCCTGCATCCATCTGCTTCTCGTAGATGGCGATATTGCCGCCGGTCTCGTGGTGGCCGATCAGCACCACGCCCTTCTTGCGCGCATAGTCGGTCACTGCCTTGATGTCGAAGTCCGGCGTCGCTTCGGTGAAGCTGAAATCGCCGTGGCCGAACCAGTCGCCGTCCCAGCCCTTGTTCCAGCCCTCGATCAGCACGCCGCCGAAATTGTGGCGCGCGGCATAGTCGATGTACTGCTTGGCCCGCGCGGTGGTGGCGCCGTGCCGGGGGCCGGTCGCCCAGGTCCAGTCGCCCCGGATCATGCCCCACCAGATGCCGATGTAGCGCATCGGCCTGACCCAGCTGACATCGCCCAGCGCGTTGGGTTCGTTGAGGTTGAGTTCCAGATCGTTCTCGACAAGGCCCGCTACATTGTCCGCTATGCGGATCGTGCGCCAGGGCGTGTTGAACGGCAGATCGCGCACCACCCGCGCCCCGCGTGACGAGGGCGAGAGCGTGGTGCGGAAGGTCTGCCCGTCAGCCCGCTTGAACCAGTAGCCGGCATAATCCACCAGCGCCGCTTCGTGGAACGAGAGGTGGGTGCCGTCCTCCAGCTTCATCGTGATCGGCGTGTGGGCGGTGGAAACGGCGTCGATCGCGGTCTTCTGGTAGACCTGCTCGTAGCGGTTCCACTCGCCGCCCGGGATCCACCACGCCGTCCCCTTGGGCACGATGTCGAATTCGGTGGTCTCGTCGGCGATCTTCATCGTCTTCATCGCCGGCTGCGCGGGCAGTTCGTAGCGGAAACCGATGCCGTTATCGAACAGGCGGAAATGCACGTCCATCAACCGGCTGCCCTGCGCGGCGGACTGGCGGAAGTGGACGGTCACCTCGTTGTAGTGATCGCGCACATCGGTGCGCTCGCCCCAGGGCTGCTGCCAGGTATCGTCCTGCGCGCCCGTCTCGCTGCCGGAAATCGCAAAGCCGCGCACCATGTTGACGCCGTCGGTGAGCACGAAGCCCAGCTTGCTCGGCGCGATCAGCAGCTGCCCCTTGCGCGACAGCGACCAGGTGGGGCGGCTGTCGTTGTCGGTGCTGACGGTGAGCACGATCGAACCATCGGGCGAGGCAGCGGTGACGCTGGGTTTGGCTTCCTGCGCATGGACGGCAAGCGGCGCGAGAGCAGCGGCGAGGATGCCGGCTCCAAGAAAGCGGGCGGGGGCCAGCAGGCGGAAAGGCTTCATGCGGGTTCTCCGTTAGGAGCCTTGGCCCCTTCTTCAATCCAGATCGCGCCCCAGGCGGGGAGCCAGCCGGGTACAGTCTCGTTGACGGCGGCGAGGACTGGGCCGGCAACCGGCACGCCCTCGGGCCAGAGCGCCTCGTTTTCACCGATGTTGAACACGGCCAGTACCGAACGCCCCTCCGCCGCGCGGCGCAGCACCAGCCGCGCCGCGTCAGCCAGCAGCACCTCGCAGGTGCCCTCGCGCAGCGCCGCATCGCTGCGGCGCACGTGGATGAGGCGGCGCGTCAGGTGCAGCAGCGAGGCGGGATCGGCCTCCTGCCGGTCCACCGCGCGGGCCAGGTTCGCTTCGCTGAGCGGCAGCCACGGGTGGCCGCTGGTGAAGCCGCCATGCTCGTCCTGCGCCTGCCACGGCAGCGGCGTGCGCACGCCGTCGCGCGAGAGGGTGAGCGGCCAGTTGGCGATGGCCTCGGGATCCTGCAGCAGTTCGAACGGCACCTCGTCCTGCTCCAGCCCGAGTTCCTCGCCCTGATAGACGATCGGGTTGCCCCTGAGCGAAAGCAGCAGCATCGCCTTCATCCGCGCGAAGGCATCACGGTGTCCCGGGCCAAGTTCAACAGGGCACCAGCGCGAGACGGCGCGGGGGGCATCGTGGTTCTCGAAAGCCCAGCTCGGCCAGCCCATGCCTGGCTCATCGGGCCAGAATTCCTGCGTGGCGGCGACGCGCGCGGGCGTCAGGCTCTCGGCATAGAGGAAGTCGAAGCCATAGGCGCTGTTCAGCCGCGCGGGGCCTTGCGTGAAGGCCTTCATCTCCACCCCGGCATTGAGCCCGCCGACTTCGGCCAGCGAATAGGTATCGGGATAGGACGCAATCAGCGCCTGCAACCGCTCGATGAAGGTCAGGAGATCCGGGTGCGACTGGTTGTAGCGCTGGGTCTGGAAGTCGTAGGGCCGCGTGCGCAGTTTGCCGTCCTGCGGCGCGGGCGGATTGTCGCGCAGCAGCGGATCGTGCATCGCATGGTTGAGCGCATCGATGCGGAAGCCCGCAACGCCCCGGTCCAGCCAGAATTTCGCCACGCCCAGCAGCGCGTCCTGCACCGCGGGGTTGTGGCAATTGAGCTGCGGCTGCTCGGCCAGGAAGTTGTGCATGTAGTACTGCCCGCGCCGCGCGTCCCAGCGCCATGCCGGGCCGCCGAAGATCGACTGCCAGTTGTTCGGCGGCGTGCCGTCCTCCTTCGGATCGGCCCAGACGTACCAGTCCGCGCGCGGGTTATCGCGGCTGGAGCGGCTTTCCGCGAACCATGCGTGCTTGTCGGAGGTATGCGCGTAGACCTGATCGACGATGATCCTGAGCCCCAGCTCGCGGGCCCGCGCGATCACCGCATCGAAGTCGTCCAGCGTGCCGAAGATCGGATCGACCGCGCAGTAATCGGCAATGTCATAGCCGAAATCGGCCATGGGCGAGGCGTAGAACGGCGAAATCCACACCGCCTCGATGCCAAGGCTGGCCACGTGCCCCAGCCGCGCGGCGATGCCGGGCAAGTCGCCGATGCCGTCGCCGTTGGCGTCCGCGAAGCTGCGGGGATAGATCTGGTAGATGGCGGCGCCGCGCCACCACGGGGCTGTCTGGGTCATGGTCGTTTCCGGGGGGAGTGAATCAGGGTTTGGCCGCGCAGACCGCAAAGCCGAGCGGCGGCAGGTCGACGCGCACCGAGCCGGGCGCGCTGGCCGCGGCGGCGCAGGCCGTGCCCGCCAGCGTCTCGAAGGCGAGCGAGGCCGGATCGACGGCAACTTGCGCCGAAACCGGCGCGTCCGAGGTGTTGAAGGCCAGCAGCACTTCGCGGCCCGTCCCGGGATCGAAGCGCGATACGGCGACGAGGCCGGGCTTGTCCGAAGCGGCGCGGGTGACCGAACGGCCTTGGGTCAGTGCCGGGGTCTTCACGCGCAAGGCGGAAAGCTGCGCGATCAGGCGGTAGAGCGGATGGGCGGGATCGAAGCTTGCGCTTGCCGTCGTCCTGGCCGTGCCGACCAGCGGCTCAGCGTTGTAGATCGCCACTTTGCTGGCAAACATGTCCTGGCGCGACAGCTGGTCGCCGCCGCCCCCTGCAAAGCCCTGCTCGTCACCGTAATAGATCGTCGGCACCCCGCGCAGGGTGAGCAGCATGGCATGGGCCAGCTCGTCCCGCCGGAGCAGTTCGTCCGCGCCCATCGCCGGGTTTGCGGCCTTGAGGAACATCGCCGCGCGCCCGGCGTCGTGGTTGCCAAGGAACGTCGGCAATTGCATCGCCGCCGCGCCTCTGCTGGTATTTGGGCCGCCCTCGTAAAGCCCGTCATCCTCGGGCAGGCGCGCCAGTTCCTCGGCGCTGCCGCCGCCCGCCGCCTTCAGCACCGCGTGCATGAAGGCGAAGTCGAGCACGCCGGGAAGGCCCGCATTGCGGGTCCAGCTCGCCAGCAGCGCCGGGTCGTAGTCCCCCGTCATCACTTCGCCGAAGATGTGGAAGTTCGGGATGCCTCTCGCCGCCGCGCGCGCCTTCATGGCGGGGACGAACGCGCGCCAGAACTGCGGGTTCACATGCTTGGCGGTATCGATGCGGAAACCGTCGACGCCGTACCGGTCGATCCAGTCGCCGTAGATCGCGATCATGCCCTCGACCACGCGCGGGTTCTCGGTCGCAAGGTCGTCCAGCCCGACGAAATCGCCGTACTGCGCGCTCTCGCCCTTCCAGTCGGTATTGCCGCGATTGTGGTAAAAGATCGGATCGTTGAGCCAGGCGGGCACTTTCACCCGCTCCTCGCCCCGGGGCACATAAGGCGTATAGGCGAAGGAGGGATCGGTCAGCTTCGCCCAGTTCGACGCGCCCGCATCGCCGTCACCGGCAAAGCCGGGATTGATCGGCGCGCCGGAGACACCGCCCCTGCGCGAAAACGGGTAATCCGCCTTCGAGCGGTAGGGATAGCCCTCGGCCCTGCCCTCCTTGTACTGGATCACGTCCGCCGTGTGGTTGACGATGATGTCCATGTAGACCTTCAGCCCCCGCGCATGGGCGGCATCGACCAGTGCCCTGAAGTCCGCGTCGGTGCCGAAATGCGGGTCGACATGGGTGAAGTCGGTGATCCAGTAGCCGTGATAGCCCGCGCTCTCGCCGCCCCTGGGCCCCTGCACCGGCTTGTTCCTGAAGATCGGCCCCACCCAGATCGCCGTCGCGCCGAGGTTCTGGATATAGCCCAGCCTTGCAGTGAGCCCCTTGAGGTCGCCGCCATGGTAGAACGCCTTGTCCGCCGGATCGAAGCCGGTGGTCAGCCTGCCCCCCTTGAGGCCGCCCGCATCGTTCGACGGATCGCCGTTCTCGAAACGGTCGGGCAGGACGAAGTAGATCACTTCCTGCTCGGGGCTGCGGGCGCGCAGGTCTTCCAGCGGGCCCGCCGCCGCGCCCGTCGCGACAAGCGCTACGGCCAGGGTCAGGAGAGAAGGGAGCAGGCGTTTCATCTCGGGCACTCTCCGATGTCTTGTCTCATCGTCGCCCCGAAACCCGTTCGGGGGAAGCGGAACCGGGAAGGGAGGGAGAGGGACTTCCCGGTTCCGCCCATGGCGGTGCCGCCGGAGAGGAGGAGAGGTTCCCCGCACGGCACCGATAACTGGCCTCAGAACTTGCCCCGAGCCCGGCGGGGCTCAGAACTTGCCCGGGCCCGGATGGGCTCAGAACTTACCCGAGCCCCGGATGGGCTCAGAACTTATACGTGAAGCCGGCCAGATACCGCGCGCCGTAGCGCTGGTAGTCGATGATCTGGCGGTTATCGCCCGGATTGGTGGTCACGAACGGCGCATTGGTGAGGTTCTGGCCCTGAATGTAGAGCGAGAGCCCTTCCAGCGAACTGCCCGGCTGGAAGTCGTAGCCGATCTGCGCATCGACGATCGTTTCCGGCTGGGCGCGGCGGCGCACGCGGTTGGCCGCGAAGCCGGACACTTCACCGATGAAGGTCGAACGATAGCGCACCGAGGCGCGGGCGTTGAAGCCCCACTTCTCGAAGAAGGCGGTGCCGTTGGCGACCCACTTCGAATAGCCCGGCAGCGCCGAGGCCGGTTCGCCCGGGGTCGGGTGGATCTTCGACTGGGTATAGGCCACCGAGCCGGTCACGCCGAAGCCCTCGAGCGCCGAGGTGAAGGCATCGAACGGGATCGTGCCCGCCACTTCCACGCCGTAAAGCTTGCCGCCCTGCCCGTTGACCGGGATGTTGATCACCGCCGTCGGCGAGATCGTGTAGCCCGCGCCCGGATCGGGCAGCGCCAGCGTGGCGCTGTCGATCACCACGTCCTGGTTGTAGACGTAGCTCTTGAGGTCCTTGAAGAAGAACTGCGCGGCGATGTAGCCCTTGGCGGCGAAGTACTTCTCGAAGGTCAGGTCGAGCGCATTGGCGCGCCAGGGCCGCAGGTCCGGGTTGCCCGAGGAGCCGGTCACCTGCGCCACGCCATTGGTGAAGGTATAGCCATATTCCAGCGAGGCGCGCATGTCGTCGAGGCGCGGGCGGATGATCTCGCGCGCGGCGGCAAAGCGCACCACGAAGTCGCTGGGCATGCGCAGCGAGAGGTTGAGGCTGGGCAGCACGTCGAGATAGTCCGTGCTCGAACGGCGCACCGCGTAGATGTAGGCGGGCGAGCCATTGGCATTGACCACCTGCTGGCCGGTCGCCGGATCGATGTTCGGCGCGGCGCTGCCGCCGGTCGAGTTCTGGTCGGTCCAGATCGCCTGGACGCCGATGTTGCCGGTCAGCTCCGAGGCGCCGATCTGCGAGCGGATGTTGGCCTGGAGATAGGCCGTCATCAGCTTCTCGCGGATCGCGTAGCCCTTCGAGACGACATCGCCGGTGGGGTTCGGCACGAGATTGTAGATGCCGTCGCGGATCAGCGCGAGCGGGTTGTAGCTGATGACATTGCCCAGCCCGAGGTACTTGAGGTTGGTGGTGCCGAGGCGGTACTGCTCGGGCACTGCCAGGCTGACGGTGCCGTCGGTATTGGCGGCAAGACCGAGGAAATATTCCTCCGGCGTCAGCGTCTTGGAATGGTTGGTGTAGTTCATGCCCGCCTGGATCGAGCTGAAGAACGAGGATTCCAGCTCCTTCGTCACCTCGCTGCGGAACTGCCAGAGCTCGTCCTTGATCTTGCGGTTGTTGTAGTAGCCGTCCTGGCCGCCGTAGATCGCAGTGCCGTCGGTGCCGATCTGGGTGCCGCCCCAGCCCTGCGGGCTGGTCAGCAGGATCTGGCTCCAGTCGCCATAATCGATGTCGTGGGTGAAGGTCGTGCCCTTGGCGGCGCTGGTGAAGCCGATCGTGTCGGTGGCGCCGGTGCCGGCGCGGCCGGTGCCCGAATAGCTCTCGATCGTCAGCTCGTTGCGGTCGGTCTTCGAATAGCTGGCATCGGCCATCGCGGTCCAGCCATTGTCGCCCTTCCAGGTGTTGTTCCAGCCGAATGAATAGAGCTTGGCGTGGCGCTGGAACACGTCGTTGCGCAGCACGCCCTTGACGTTCGAGAAGCTGCCCGCGCTGATCAGCCCGTCCTCGACCGTATAGCCGGGATCGAGCGTGGCCGAGGACCAGTAGAGCGGCAGTTCGATGCCGCGCTTGATCTGGTTGTCCTTGAAGTTCGAATAGAAGGCATCGAGGGTCGAGGTGAAGTCGGGGCTCGGGCGCCACTGCAGGGTGCCGTTGAGGCCGAGACGCTTGAGCTTGCTCGAGGTGTTGTACGACTTCGAGCCGCCGATCACCTTGTTGCCGTCGGCGGTGTCGGCATAGCCCCAGGCGTTGAACTCCTGCACCTGGTAGGGCTCGCTGTTGTAGCTGGCGCCCAGCGCCACGCCGAGCGTGTCGTTCGCGAACTGGTCGACGTACATGCCGTTGATGCGGTACCCCTTGTCGTCCGAGCCCTTGTTGAGCTTGCCGAGGTCGGCATAGACGCCGCGCGCGCCCACGGTGACGATGCGCTTGCCGGCATCGAGCGGGCGGATCGTGCGCATGTCGACGGTGCCCGACAGGCCCTGGCCGACCAGGCTCGCCATCGGCGTCTTGTAGACGTTGACCGCGTTGATCACCTCGGAGGGATACTGGTCGTACTCAACCGCGCGGTTGTCGCCGGTCGAGGTCTGCTCGCGGCCGTTCAGCAGCGTGGTCGAGAAGTCCGGCGCGAAGCCGCGGATCGAGATCGCGTTCGAGCGGCCGTTGACGCGCTGCGAGGTCAGGCCCGGCAGGCGGGCGATGGATTCGGCGATCGAGGCGTCGGGCAGCTTGCCGATGTCTTCGGCCGAGACCGATTCGACGATCTGCTCGGCGCCCTTCTTCTTGTTGACCGCCGATTCAAGGCTGGCCCGAAAACCGGTGACGACGATCGACTGGGTCTCGGCGTCGGAGGTAACCGTGCCCGCTTCCTGCGCCGATGCGCCGTGCGGCATGGCAACCAGCGCGATGGCGAGCGCCAGCGAAGACACGGTCTTCGCGCCCGAAATGAAGGCCAGCGAAGACACCGTCTTCGGGCCCGACATGAAATCCAGCGAAGACACGGTCTTCGGGCGCGAGATAGGGTCGTGAAGCAACATCTGTGTCCTCCTCCAAAGTGACCGGCGGATCGGGGCAAATGCGCATCCCCAAGCGCCGTGGAAGGCCCGGTGGTTGTCCACCGCGACGCTTCCGCTCTCCCCCTGCTTAGGACGGGACAGGTGAATGCATAATATGGCATACGTATACGCAAGTGCCGGTAGGCCACGCGGCGTTGCCGTTCTGCCACCTCCGTGGAAACGCGCAGTCTCGTGGAAATTCTGGATTTTTTACGGAAGAGGACAAGGTGGGACGCAAGCCGAGCAACAGGCCGACCAGCTTCGACATCGCCTATCGCGCCGGGGTCTCGCAGCCCACGGTCAGCCGCGCGCTCAGGGGGTCGAAGGCGGTCAGCGCCGCCACCCGCGAGCGGATCGAGGCCATCGCGCGCGAGCTGAACTACTCGGTCGACAAGAACGCCTCGTCGCTGCGCTCGCAGCGCGCCAACACCATCGCGCTGCTGTTCTTCGAGGAGCAGACGCCCGACGATTCGAAGATCAACCCCTTCTTCCTCGCCATGCTGGCATCGATCACCCGGCAATGCGCGAATCGCGCCCTGGACCTCCTCATCTCGTTCCAGAAGATGGAGGACGACTGGCACGTGCGCTATCAGGACAGCCACCGCGCCGACGGGCTGATCCTGCTGGGGTACGGCGACTACACGCTCTACGAAAGCCGCCTCGAACAGCTGGTCAGGCAAGGCACCCACTTCGTGCGCTGGGGTTCGGTGGACGATCGCACCATCGGCGCCACCGTGGGCTCGGACAATTTCGGCGCGGGCAAGCTGGCGGGCGAGCACCTGATCGGCCTCGGCCGCAAGCGCATCGCCTTCCTCGGCCAGGCGGACGAGCACTACCCCGAATTCGCCGACCGCTACCGGGGCCTGTGCAGCGCGCTGGCGGAGGCCGGCCTCGCCTGCGACCCCATGCTCCAGCGCGATGCGATCAGCCACGAGGAACTCGGCCAGCGCGCCATGCAGGACATCCTGGACAGCGGCGCCGGGTTCGACGCGGTGTTTGCCGCCAGCGACCTCATCGCCATCGGCGCGATGCGGGCGCTGGCCGCGGCCGGACGCGCGATCCCGGACGACGTCGCGGTGATGGGCTTCGACGACCTGCCTGCCGCCAGCATGACCCATCCGCCGCTGACGACGGTGATGCAGGACCTCAAGGGCGCGGGCGAACGGCTGGTCGAGACGCTGGTCGCGCAGATCGAGGACACCCCCCTGCCCGCCCCCACCCTGCCGTCACGCCTGATCGCGCGGGCCAGTACCCTGAAGTCAGCGTAACGTGGGGAAACGAGGGGGATGGGAGGTCATGTTCGGGTGGAAAGCGGACGCTGCCCTAACCACCCCGCTCATGCTGAGCGTGTCGAAGCATGGGGGCTGAGCGCCCCGCTTCGGGGCCTTCGACAAGCTCAGGCGGAGCGGGTTTGGTCCGTTTCGGGTGGCTATGTGCCGGTCGGACTGACGGTTAGCGCTCGGGCCTTGTCGATGTAGACCATCCTCATCCAACCTGGCCGGTTCCGCGTCAGTGGGCATGTGTGGAATGTGCCCCAGACACTTCGTTCAAAAGATGGCGACAGCCTTGAGATACTGTCCGGAAGAACGCCGCGCCCTTCTGCTGCCCCCTCGCGGTTGAGAACTCCAAGAATTCGCTTTGTACCGCGAGGCCAAATCCTGATGCTGGGCGTCCCGTTTGCGACAAACAGGCGGCCTGTCACCCACTTGCAGTTTGACGGAAGCCGAGCGTCGGCTGCGATAGGCACGGGGGTTGCCAGCAACGAAAAGGCTGGCAGCAGGGTGAGATATCGAAGCATACGGTATCGTAACTCAGGCCCCCTATGACTGCTATGGGGCGTGATCGGATCTGTCTGCGGCTCCTGACCGGCATCCCCCCGCCCCCGGCCCGCACCGCCAAAGCATTCGTATGCATCTTGCCCAGGCGCACCGCCCATGCGAGGCCCGGCGTTACACAAACGCCGGGCCTCGATGCCTTGCGGAACCAGGGAAAAGGACGTGATGGATCAGGCGGTTTCGGGCGCGATCAGGGCGGAAAAGCCGCGGCAAGGCTGGGCCGGCCTGTGGAACATCAGTTTCGGCTTCTTCGGCATCCAGATCGGTTTCGCGCTCCAGAACGCGAACATGAGCCGCGTGTTCCAGTCGCTCGGCTCCGCGATCGACGATCTCCCCGCGCTGTGGATCGCCGCTCCGCTGACCGGCCTGCTGGTGCAGCCGGTGATCGGCCATTTGTCCGACAGAACCTGGCTCGGGCGGCTCGGCCGCCGCCGCCCCTATTTCCTCGGCGGCGCGCTGCTGGCGGCGCTGGCCTTGCTGGTCATGCCGGAAAGCTCCGGCCTCCTCATGGCAGCGCTGCTGCTGTGGATGCTGGATGCCAGCCTCAACGTCTCGATGGAGCCGTTCCGCGCCTTCGTCGGCGACATGCTGAGGAAAGACCAGCACACCGCCGGATACGCCGTGCAGACCGCCTTCATCGGCGTGGGCGCGGTCGCAGGCTCGCTGTTTCCCTATGTCCTCGACCATCTCGGCGTCAGCAACATCGCCGCCCCCGGCGGCATTCCCGATACCGTGCGCTTCAGCTTCTGGGCGGGCGGTGCGGCGCTGTTTGCCGCCGTGCTGTGGACGGTGCTGAGCACCCGCGAATATGCCCCGCACGAACTCGCCGCCTTCGAGGGCGAGGAGCCCTTCCACGCCCCCAGCGCCGAGGCGCTGGCCACGCGCAGCCCGCTTGGCGGCCTCGTCTGGATCGCCGCCGGCGCAGCGGTGGCGCTGGGCGTCTGGACGTGGAATCTGGAAAAGGAAGTCTACCTGCTCGGCGGATTGCTGGCGGGCTACGGCCTTGCGGTGATCGCCGCCGTCCTGCTGGCCCGCGCGGGCCGCAGCGCCTCGATGCTGGCCGGGATCGTCGGCGATTTTGCCGGCATGCCGCCGATCATGAAGCGCCTCGCCTTCGTGCAGTTCTTCAGCTGGTCCGCGCTTTTCATCATGTGGATCAACACGACCCCGGTGGTCGCGCAGTACCACTTCGGCTCGGCCGATCCCGCCAGCGCCGCCTATCAGCAGGCGGGCAACTGGGTGGGCGTGCTTTTCTCCGTCTATAACGGCGTGGCAGCCATCGCCGCCCTGGCCCTGTTGCCCTGGCTGGCCCGCCGCCTCGGCAAGGCGCGCACCCATGCCCTGTGCCTGACGTTCGGCACCCTCGGCTTCGCCCTGTTCCTGGTGCTGCGCGACCCCCACCTGCTGGTGCTGGCCGAGATCGGCATCGGCATTGCCTGGGCCTCTATTCTCGCCATGCCCTACGCCATCCTCGCAAGCAGCCTGCCGCAGGCGAAACTCGGCATTTACATGGGCCTTTTCAATGTCTTCGTGGTGCTTCCGCAGCTGCTGGTGGCCACCGTCATGGGCTCGATCATGAAGGCTTTCTTCCCACACGAGCCGATCTGGACGATGGCCTTTGCCGCCGCGACGCTGCTCGTCGCCGCCGTCGCCGCGCTGCGAATCAAGGCCCCGGCAGACTGATAGCGCTACCTTAAAAACGGCGCCTTTCCCGATACCCTCGACAATCCGCCATTTACCGCGATTCCCGGCGTTCCCCACGGCTGCGCGTTGACTTTCATGTCCGACAAATATAATTGTCCGATAAATAAGACATCTGCTTATTGGGAGGGATACGTGGACCTGAAGCTTCGCACCGCATTCCGTGCGTCCAGCGCGCTCGCCATCGCACTTGGCGTGCAGGCGCTTTCGCAGCCGGCATTCGCACAATCGACCGACACCGCCGCAGCCGACCAGAGCGCCGCCGAAAACGACGCCATCGTCGTCACCGGCCTGCGCGCCTCGCTGCGGGACGCGCTCAACGCCAAGCGCGCGCAGACCGTCGTCACCGAACAGATCAGCGCGAAGGACATCGGCGCCCTGCCCGACGTCACCATCGCCGATTCGCTCGCCCGCCTGCCGGGCGTCACCGCCACGCGTGACCGCGGCAACGCCAGCCAGGCCGCCGTGCGCGGCCTCGGCCCCCGCCTCGTGCTCGGCCTCATCAACGGCCGCGAAGTCGCCTCGTCCGAGCCCGACCGCAACGTCCGCTGGGAAATCTACCCCTCCGAAATCGTCTCGGGCGTCACCGTCTACAAGTCGCAGGCCGCCAACGTGATCTCGGGCGGCGTCGCGGCGACCATCGACATCCGCACCGTGCGCCCGCTCGACTATCAGGGCCCCGCCCTCACCGTGCGCGCCGGCGCGCTCTACAACGACGGCGGCAAGGACATTCCGGGCTATTCCGGCTGGGGTTCGCGCGGCAGCGCCCAGTACATCGGCCACCTGACCGACAATCTCGCGGTCGTCGTCGGCGGCACCTTCCAGCGCCAGAAGAACGGCTACAACTCGTTCCAGGGCTGGGGCTACAACACCTACGACGTCAACGGCGCCTCGGCCCCCACGCTGAACGGCGAGCCGGTCAACGCCCCCTGGGGTGCGCAGACCGAGATCAAGGCGCTCAAGGAAACCCGCTGGTCCACCACCGGCGCGATCCAGTGGAAGCCGACCACCGACTGGGACATCAACCTCGACGTTCTCTACTCCAAGGTGAAGATCGACGAGAACCAGGCGCAGCAGTGGTACGGCCGCTCGAACGGCTGGGGCGACTGGGGCGGCACCATCGGCGCGCCGGGCGACATCTACCAGAACGGCAGCTACACGCTTTCGGGCAACACGATCACCGGCGCGACGCTGAACAACTACTCGTCGGTCACCAACGCGATCGCCAAGTACACCGAGGACAAGAACCTCTTCGTCACCGGCCTCAACGCCAAGTACGACGATGGCGACTGGACCGTGAAGTTCGACGCCTCGTACTCGCGCGCCCGCCGCGACAATTCGTGGGGCGCGCTCTACGTCGACATGTGGCCCGAAAGCACGACGTTCGCCACCGGCCGGAACCAGGTGCCCAGCGTCTCGGTCAGCGCGAACACCGCCGACCTTTCGAACCAGGTCGTCTCGGGCGGCCAGTATGACGGCCCGCAGCGCCTCAAGGACGATCTCGGCGCCGGCCAGGTCGACATCTACCGCCACATCGATGGCGGCTTCTTCACCGGCTTCGGCGCGGGCCTGCGCTACTCGAACCGCGTGAAGAGCTACGATGCCTACAGCGCCTCGGTCTCGGGCAGCGGCACGATCGATTCCTCGTACCTCACCGCCTTCGACGTCCACGGCTTCGACGTGCCCACGCTCGTCTGGGGCAACTACAAGACGCTGGCCGCCGAATACCTGACCATCGGCACCCCCACGCAGGACAAGTCGAAGTACTGGCGCGTCAAGGAAGACAACTTCGAAGGCTACCTGATGTCGGACTTCGCGGGGTCCTTCTTCACGGGTAACCTCGGCGTGCGCTTCGTCAACGTGGCCACCCACTCGAACGCCTTCTCGGGCCGCACCTACTGGGACGGCACGCAGAACGTGACCGAGTATTCGCCGGTCAACGACAACAGCAAGTACTTCCGCGCGCTGCCCAGCCTCAACCTCAACTTCGACCTGACCGACACGCTCAAGCTGCGCGCCGGTGCCGCCCGCGTGATCTCGCGTCCGCCGCTCGACGAACTGCGCGCCAGCCTCGCGCTCAGCAACTACCCGCCGACCAACACCGCCTCGGGCGGCAACCCGTACCTGAAGCCGCTGATGGCGACGCAGGGCGACCTCAGCCTCGAGTGGTACTTCCACAAGGACGCGATGATCGCCGTCGCCGCCTACTACAAGGACGTGTCGAGCAACGTCGGCTATACCCAGACCCAGCAGGTCATCGGCGGCGACACCTACACCGTCACCTCGCCGGGCAACGGCAAGGGCGGCCATGTCGCCGGTGTCGAAGGCACGATCCAGACGCCGTTCTACTTCCTCGGCATCGACAACTTCGGCCTCTACGCCAATGCCAGCTACGTGGATTCGAACATGAAGGAGCTGGCGCCCGCCAGCAATCCGTTCCCGGCGGTGGGTCTCACCAAGTTCACCGGCGAATTCGACCTGTGGTATTCGGGCCACGGCATCGACGCCCGCGTCGCGCTCAAGCACCACAGCCCGTTCACCGTGATCTACGGCTGGGATGCCTCGCAGCTGACCCGCCTCGAATCCGAGACGACGCTGGGGGCCAGCGTGTCCTACGCGATCAACAAGAGCATCTCGGTCCGCTTCCAGGCGAACAACCTGACCAACCAGGTCGCCCGCTTCTACTGGAACAACGACCCCGACCAGATCGCCCGTTACGAGAAGTATGGCCGCAGCTATCTGGCGGACATCACCTTCAAGTACTGATCTTCCGGATCGGGCCGCGCCTCCATCGCGGCCCTATAACCGGCCCGCCCATACGGGCCGAAACCTCGAAAAGGGGCGCCAACTCCTCCCGGCGCCCCTTTTTTCGTGCCTGCCGCCTAGGCAAAAGTGCCGCCGGTTTGTGCGAAAGTGTAACCATGTGGCGCAAAATCATCACCTTGCGGCGCGCAGCCCAAGCGTAGTCCGCGCGTCGTCCGCGCTCCTGGCGCACAAGACGCCGCATGGCCCTGAAAACCCGATGAAACGGCGATTTCAGGCGATTGCGACAGGGCGGACAAGCGCGAGCGCAGCGCCCCCGCCAGCCCGGCCGCTGCCCCAAAATCGCCACGAACCGACCCGCGCCATGACGAAGCTGTCACATTTGTGAACGCCGACATTACGGCCCATTAATTTTGAGTACACCCTTGAACGAGCATAGCAAATTCACCCCAAGGGGTTGCTCGACAAACATATCACCCCCCGAAATGTCCGAGCAACATGGTAGAAACGAACCAAGCAAAGCACCGCAGGTCGAGTAATACTCGATTTACTGGTCGATGAATGCCGCCCTTTGGATCTATATTTATAATGGAATTATGAGGAATCTTATGAAGTACATCGTTCTTTCGGCTGCCGCCGCTCTCGCTGCTTCGGCTTCGGTCCCCGCCTTTGCGCAGGACGGCGAGCCTTTCACGGGCCCGCGCGCCGGAATCACCATGGGTTTCGACAAGATCCAGGGCGATGAAGGCTTCTCGTACGGCGTCAACGCCGGCTACGACATCGGCGTTGCCCCCCGCATCACCATCGGCCCCGAAGTGACCCTCGGCGACGCCACCACCGACAGCGCCACCACCGACGTCAGCCGCGACCTCACCGCCTCGGTGCGCGCCGGCTACGTGGTCACCCCGAAGGTCCTCGCCTTCGCCAAGGTCGGCTACACCAACACCCGCTTCGAGCCGGTTGCCGGCGGCAACTACTCGCTGGAAGGCGTGCGCTACGGCGGCGGTCTTGAATACGCGGTGACCCCGAAGACCTACATCTCGGCCGAATACCAGCGCACCGAATACGAATCGAACTTCGGCGGCCGTGACGCCGGCGTGGTCGGCATCGGCTACCGCTTCTAAACACTTCCGACCCGCCACCGAGACGGGAAGGCAACAGGAACGGGAAGGGTTGTCCTGCGGGACCACCCTTCCCGTTTTCGTTCGTGCGGCGAGCGACCCTCCGGAAATTCGCGAGAGGCGCATTTCGCAGCCCCCCCGTCCGCTCCCACGCCCCGAATGGACAAGACCCCGAACACATCATAGGTCTCTGCTTGCAAGCATCTGTGCATGCGGGGGAATATTGATGACTTTGATGGTGTTTCTGGCCGCTGCGGCGGTCGCCGCGCCCAATGCGGCCCCCGCGCCTGCGGCCGGCGGAACCTTGCAGGAACGCTTCAATGCGGCGAGCGAACTGGCTGCCGCCGACAAGTGCATCGAGGCGGTCCCCCGGTTCGAAGCGCTCGAAAAATCCCCGCACGTCAAGCCCGGCTCGTTTGCCGCCGCCTCGATCGCGGTGCGCAAGGGCACCTGCCTCGTGCGCCTTGCCCGCTACAGCGAAGGTGAAAGCGCCATCGACACCGGCCTCGCCGCACTCGTGGCCGCCGGCCCCAAATTCGCCAGCGACGTCTCGGATGCCCGCCTCGCGCTGGGCGACGTGCACATGGCCCGCTCCGACCGTGCCGGGGCGGCCGGGTACTTCCGCCAGGCGCTGGAGAGCCGGACCGGCGAGACCCGCCTCGTCCCGCTGGCCCGCCTGTCCCGCGCCCTTGCCTTCGACGGGGGCGAGGCCGCACTGGCTCCCAGCCGCGAGGCCCTGCAGATCCTCGGCTCCGGGTCACAGACAAACAAGCTGGTGCTTGCCGGCTATCACACGCTCTACGCCCGCACGCTGCTCAACCAGGGCCGCAATGAAGAGGCCTACACGGAACTCCGGCAAGCGCTGTCGCTGAGCGGTGGGCTGACCTTCCGCTCTTCGGTCGAGCAAATCTCGCTGCGCAGCGATCTGGCGATGGCGGCGATGCTGACGAAGCACCCGAGCGACGCCCGCCGCTACCTGGCCTATACCGGCGCCGGTCGCACCCGCGGCGCGCCGCTCATGCCCGCCGAATCGATGGAATCGCCGCTGTGCGGGACGGAAACCGGCCTGCGTCCTGACGATGTCGCAATCGTGGAGTTCGGCATCAGGGATGACGGCACGATCTCCCATGCCGAAACCGTCTACTCGCGCGGAGGCCCAGAGGTGGCAGCCGCTTTCGAGCAGGCCGTTCGCGAGTGGTACTGGAAGCCCGAGGATGCGGCCAAGCTCCCACCGTTCTATCGCGCCGCCGTGCGCATGGAGCTGCGTTGCAGCAACCGGCTGGGCGATGCCCCCGACGTCTGGGCCCCCCTCACCACGCGGTTTCGCGAATGGGCGCAAAGCGCGCTTCCCGCCACAGCAACGGCGGGCGACGACCGCAAGAGCGTGCTGAATACCATGCGTCCGCTGGCCGCCGATACCAGCGGAGCGACTTCCCCGGCCGCCCGCGCCGCCGCGCTTGGCCTGATCCTGTCCTACGACCCGTTCGCGCCGGATGCCTCCGCGCAGACGGCGCTCGATCTCGCAACCGGGGCGCAGGCACCGCCAGCTGCCATCAACTGGCTGCGCGTGGAGCAGCTCAGACGCTCCATCAAGCATGGCAGCTACGAGACCGGTAACCAGGCCGGCAAGCCGCGCCCCCAGACCTTTACGCAGCTCGCCGGCGATCCCGCTTTGGCCACCGATCCGCTGGCAGTCGATACACTGTTGCTGGCAGCGGCACAGGAGCGCTTCTATCGCCGCCAGCCCCAGTCGAACACCTGGCTGCTGAGCGTCGCGCAGGATGCGCGCCTGCCCGAACATCACCCGCTGCGTCAGTTGAGCTGGCTGGAACTGGCCAACCGCGCCGCCGCCAATCACGACTTGCCCCAGGCACAGGACTATTATGGCAAGACCGGGCTGACCGCGGAGCAATGCGCGCTCATCAGCTTGCCGCCGGCGATGCGCAGATCCAATGCGACCGGCTCCTCCTATCCGCTCTCGGCCCTGTTTCTGGGTTTCGAGGGCTGGGTGAACATCGAGCACGACATCAAGGCCGACGGCACGCCCGCCAACGTACGCGCGCTGGCGGCCTACCCTCCGCTGATCTTCATCGAGGCGGCAACGGCGTTGGCCGGGAATGTGCAGTACGACCCCACCTACCGCCCCGAGCAAAGCACCGCCTGCAGTGCGCACTCCGTTGTGATCGGCTTCGGGCTCAGATGAGCGGCCACAAGAGCGTTTTTCGAACGCGGTGAAACACGCAGTGACGCGGAAAACAAAGAATCTGGAGAGCCCGATCTGATTCAATCAGATCGCAAAACGCTCTAGGCCGTAAACTCATAAACGGCACCATCGAGGCGTCCAAATGGCGAACAGCTCGGGCCGAAGCGGCCGCCGGGCGGGCTGGTTGCCCGTCCAAGGCCGCATCGGTTCGAGATGGAAGCCATTTGGACGCCCCGTCGGGGTTTGACCAAAATGGTCCATCGCTGCGTCAGGAAGCCTAGAAATATCGACATATTCCGTCGCCTTCCTTCCTCACGCTGAACCATTTTGCCTCAAACCTCGATGGTGCCGTTTATGAGTTTACGGCCTAGGCGAGGCGCACAGACAGACATACTGGCAAGGCCGGCGCTTCCCTTTCGGAACCACCGGCCTTGCTGCATTCAGGGCATCGCTACCGTCAGGTCACTGTGCCGCCTTGACGCAATGCCAACCTGCATTGAGCGTGACTCATTGCAGGTCGGCTAAGCCCGCGCGGCGCCTGAGCGTTGCAAGCTGCTGATGCGTCAGCATCACTGCGCCTTGGTGTAGGTCTTCGCCAGGAAGTCCATCGCCGGCAGCACTTCGTGGCGCTTGAGGTCGAACCACGCCGCGTTTTCCCAGTTCGAGCCGGTGCCCCAGCGCGTCTTGCACTGGGTCGAGACCCAGTCCGGCGCCCAGTAGACGACACCGTTGCCGCCCGCATTCACCACCGTCTGCGTCAGGTCCTCGAGATACTTGAGCTGGCCCTTGGGCGTCGCCGGATAGCCCGGGATCAGCGAATCCGTGCCCAGCAGGTTGGTCGAGGCATCGGCGCTTTCCTCGGTGAAGGGATAGGCCGTCTCCACCACCATGACATCGGCGCCGTAACGCTGGTGCGCCGCCGAGATCACCTTGGCGAGCCCGGAGAGATTGTAGGTCGACCACTTCGAATAATAGCTGATGCCGATGATGTCGTAATCGAGCACGCCCGCCGCCGTGGCATCGTCGAACCAGGGCAGCACGTTCTCGGGCTGGGCGATGTGGAGCATGACCTTGATCGGCTTGCCGGTGACCTTCGATGTCTCGCGCACGGCGGCAACGCCCGCGTTCAGCAAGCTGGCATTGCGCTTCCAGTCGATCGCCTTGGCCTTGACCCCGCCCATGACCTCCGGGTTGGTCTCGTTGCCCACCTGCACCAGTTCGGGCAGTTCGCCCGCCGCGTTCAGCTTCGCCAGCACATCGCGGGTATAGTCATGCACGGCCGTAATCTGCTGCGCGGTGGTCATGCCCGCCCAGGCCTTGGGGACGATCTGCTTGTCGCCGTCGGCCCAGTCGTCCGAATAGTGGAAGTCGAGCAGCACCTCGAGGCCCGCCGCATGGGCGCGGCGCACGGTCTTCAGCACGTCCTCGTAGTTCGAGTAATGCGTCCACTCCGGGTCGTTCCAGATGCGCACGCGCATCAGGTTGCCGCCCTTCTGCTTCAGCAGCACGAAGGGATCGACCGGCTTGCCCTTCTGGCGGAAGACCGCGCCGCAGTCCTCCATCTCGTTGGCGAACGACAGGTCGGCGCCGAGGTAGAGCTTTTCAGCAGCATGGGCCTGGGCAGCCGACAACAGGGTGGCAGCCGCAAGCGCGGCGCGGATGGCTTTCATGGAATGCATGTCCTTCAGGAATAGAAGCTGAGGTCGACGGCGGCGCTGGCCAGCCCCGCACCCGAGACGGTGACGCGCACCGCCCCGCCTGCCCCGGAACTTTGGCCAGTGCCCTGCACGATGGCCTGCGCCAGCCCGTTGAACGCCTTGCGCGCGGCGCCCTTGTCCGGCTCGGTCGACGTGGGATTGCCGTTGCCGAGGCCGATGATCTTGCCCGGGCCGGAGACCGTGAAATTGAGCGCGCTGTCGGCGGTAGGCACCAGGTTGCCCGCCTTGTCCAGCACTTCCACACGCAGCATCGCCGCATCGGCAATCGCGGCGGAGTAGCGCTTGCGGTCGGCCGTGACGCGCAGCTTCGCCGGAGCGCCTGCCGTCACCCGCGTGTCCTGCGCGGCGAGCCTGCCGCCGTTGTAGCCGCGCGCCTCCAGCTTGCCGGGTGCGTAAGGCACCTGCCATTCGAGGTGGCCGTTGCGCGGCATGGCCTTGCGGCCAAGGCTCTTGCCGTTCAGCAGGAGTTCGATCTCCTCGCAGTTGCCGTGCGCCCAGACCGGGATCGGCTGGCCTTCGCGGCCCGCCCAGTTCCAGTGCGGCAGCAGGTGCACCAGCGGCTGGTCCGGCCGCCACCAGGCGCGGTAGTAATAGTAGTTGTCCTTGGCGAAGCCGCAGCTGTCCATCGCGCCGAAGTAGCTCGCAACGCTGGGGAACGCCGGATAGGGCGTGGGTTCGCCGCGATAGTCGAAGCCGGTCCAGATGAAGCCGCCCGCGATATAGGGCGCGTTCGCCACGATGGTCCACCACTCCTCGGCGGTGGAGGCCCACCAGGGGTGCTCGGTGTCGTAGGCCTTGACGATGTGGCGCGCCGCGTCGTTCTCGTAGGCGCCGCGGGTGGAGACGGTGCTGCCCGTCTCGGTGCCGATCACCGGCTTGTTCGGGTGGCGCTGGTGCCAGGCCGGGATCTTGTCGGTGCGGTAGTTGAAGCCGACGACGTCCACGGCCTCTGCCGCGCCGCCGTCCCAACCGGTGTCCATCGCCTGCGTGGTGAGGCGCGTGGGATCGAGCGCCTTGCAGCGCGCCACCAGTTCGGCCGAAATCCGGCGGCCACGCTCGCTG
Source organism: Novosphingobium clariflavum (assembly GCF_026420865.1). Taxonomy (GTDB): domain Bacteria; phylum Pseudomonadota; class Alphaproteobacteria; order Sphingomonadales; family Sphingomonadaceae; genus Novosphingobium; species Novosphingobium clariflavum. The sequence goes on from NZ_JAPCWC010000008.1 coordinate 110,782, forward strand.
CCCTGATGGCCTTCCTCGTTGCCGACCGACCACAGGATCACCGAGGGGTGGTTGCGCGAGGAGAGGATCATCCGCTCCAGCTCGTCCATCGCTTCGGGATTGGTGGTGTTGAGCCGCGTCTCCGCGATCATCATCATGCCCTTGCGGTCGCAGATGTCGAGCAGCGCCTGCGCCGCCGGATTGTGCGCGCTGCGCCAGGAATTGACGCCCATCTCGATCGAGCGATCGACCCGCCATGCGTGCAGCGCATCGGGGATCGCGGTGCCGACCCCGGCGTGGTCCTGATGGTTGCACACGCCCATCAGCTTCACGTTCTGGCCGTTGATCGTGAAGCCCTTCACCGCATCGAAGGTGACGGTGCGAATGCCGAAGGGCGTCTCGGTGCGGTCCACCACCGCGCCGTCACGCAGCACTTCGGTGATGAGCGTGTAGAGCACCGGGCTCGCGGGCGACCACAGCTGCGGCGCGGCGATATGGGTGTCCTGCGCGGTCTCGGTGCGGCCGAGCGGCGCCAGTTCCACCTGTCGGTCCGCCGCGCGCGCCACCTCGCGGCCCGCATCGTCGCGGACCGACTGGCGCAGCGTCACCGCCAGCGCGCCCTCGGAGTGGTTGGCGAGCGTCGTCGCCAGCGAGACCCTGGCGCCTGCCGCGTCAATCTCGCTGCGCACGCAGGTGCCCCACTGCGGCACGTGAGCGGCATCGGCGCTGACAAGGTGGACATTGCGGTAGATGCCCGCGCCTTCGTAGAACCACCCCTCGCCCAGCGAAGCGTCGACGCGCAGCGCCAGCTGGTTCGGCCCGCCCTCGTAGTCGAGGAAATCGGCGATATCGACCTTGAACGGCGCATAGCCGCTCTCGCTGCCGCCCGCCTCGAAGCCGTTGACGAAGACCTTGCAGGCGCGGAACACCCCGTCGAACTCCAGCCAGATCGCGCGGCCCTTGTCGCCCCCTCCAACCGGCAGGCGCAGGCGGTACCAGCCCACGCTGTTTTCCGGGAAGGCGCGGCCGATCGCCTTGAAGCCATGCGCGGCGACGGCATCGGCCTTGTCTTCCGGCGCGGGCGCGGCGGGCGGCGCGAACGGCAGGTCCACCGCCCAGTCGTGCGGCACCGAGACGTGCGACCAGGCGCTCTCGTCGAAATCGGCCACGGCTGCCGGAGAGGTGACAAGACCGGGCTTAGCATACGTGCGCTGGTTGATGCCCCAGTCGAAATCCTTGGTCATGTCCGCCGCATGACCCATGTGGAAACGCCAGCCCCGGTCGAGCAGCCAGGTACGGCGCGGGCTGGCGGAAGCCGGGGCAGTAGCCTCCTCCGCGCGCGCTGCGGCGACCTGCGGCAGCGTCGTTGCGGCGAGGCCGGCCACGCCCAGCGCCATGGCCTTGCGGCGGTCGGTCGTCAGAATGCGGGGCCGAACGATTTGGGGGGAGTCGGTCATGTCTTTCAGGGGCTCTCTTAGGTGTCGCTGAGGCAGCTGTTCTCGGCACAGTCGGGAGCCCGCCCAGTCACGCGCGCGACCGGGCCCATGCAGTTCAGGCTCCCCACTCTTCGCTTATTTGTATGATATATATGTTCAGGACGGTCAACCGCTCTGCCCGCCCATCAGGCCGCGCTTTCGTTGTGCTGGATGGCGTCGAGCGCATCGACGATGATCTTTTCCATCCGCGCGCGGGCCAGATGCGGGTCGCGGGCAAGGATCGCGCGCATCACCCCCTCGTGCGCATCGAGATCGGCGCTGCGCCCGACGATGCGGTTGGTATAGTGGATCGAGGTCTTGAGCGCGGTGGACACGACGTCGCGGAACTGCCCGAAGAACGGATTGCCCGAAGCCTTGAGGATGGCGACATGGAAGGCGACGTCGGCCTCCAGCACATCGTCCTGCCCGGCCTCGGCGGCCTGCATGCGCGCGAACCCCGCTTCGATCAGCGCCCGCCCCTCCTCGCCGGCCGCCTGCGCCGCCAGCGCCGCTGCGGCAGGCTCGATGGCGACGCGCAGCTGGCTGAACTGCCTGAGCAGGTCGATCGAGAAACGCCGCTCCAGCATCCAGCGCAGCACGTCGGTATCGAACAGGTTCCACTGGCTGACCGGCAGGATCGAGGTGCCCTGCCGGGGCCGCGCGGTAACGAGGCCCTTGGCGGTCAGCATCTTCACCGCCTCGCGCGTGACCGAGCGGCTCACCCCGTGCTGCTGCGACAGTTCCATTTCGGTGGGAAACGAACGCCCCGTCCAGGTGCCGCCGACGATCTGCGAGCCCAGACGGTCGAGCAGCCCATAAGTCAGATTGCGCCCCAGCGCGTCGCGGTTTTCCTGCGGGTCTACGGGCATGACAGTCGCGGCATCCTCGCTATTCTATCTCTTTAATCATATAAAAGGGCATTACTGGACATTGGCAAGCGGAAACGGGGCAGGATTACGCGCAAGCAGACTTGCCAGCCGCGCCGGACGCCGCCAAGCAGCGGCGATGCGTATTGCCCTGTTCGAACCCGAAATCGCCGGAAACGTCGGCGCCGTCCTGCGCCTCGGCGCCTGCCTCGGAGCGGCCGTGGACCTGATCGAGCCGCTGGGCTTCGAATGGGACGACAGACGCGTGCGCCGCACCGCGATGGATTACATCGACCACGTCTCGATCACCCGCCACGCCAGCTTCGACGCCTTCCGCGCCACCGTCGGCACCGGCAGGCTGGTGCTGTTCACCACCAAGACCACCCGGTCGGCCTACGCGTTCGAATATAGAGCCGACGACATCCTGCTGTTCGGCAAGGAAAGCGCGGGCGTGCCGCAGTCGGTCTCCGACATCTGCGACGAGCGGGTGCGCATCCCGCTGCGCGCCGAAGTGCGCTCCCTGAACCTCGCCACCGCCGCCGCCCTCGCATTGGGCGAGGCCCTGCGCCAGACGGGAAGCCTGCCGGGCTGAGCCTGTTTGCATCGCCGGGATCGCTCTCGATCAGGCGGAAAGATTCATAGGAAAAAAGCAGATTCCGGGGATGATCCCCCGGACCCGCGAAACGTCTACCTTGCGCCCCTCTACACGTTGCGCGCCCATTGTGAGGCGGAACGGAAAGGCCTTCGGCCGCTTAGCGATCAACGGAACGGCTGCATTCGAGTTGGCCATTCGAGATGTTAAAGGGCAGCGAGGCCGGGGATTGCGGCCATTGCTCCACCCACTCCGCTCATGCTGAGCTTGTCGAAGCATGGAGCCACAGCGCCCAGCCTCGGGGCCTTCGACAGGCTCAGGCTGAGCGGGATGGAGATGTCTGATTTGGGTGGTAAGCAGGCGCTGGAGAACTAACCGAAGAGTTGGACAAAATTGTCGATTTCTTCATCAGAAGCCTGCCATGCCTCGCCTCTAGCTTCCGCCATCGCTATCAAACCGAGAAGAGCGACAGGGCCGTTGGCTGCGAACGAGTTTTCCGCACGTTCCGCAAACATTAGGCTGCCTTCGGACCGCACCGAATAGCCCCTCGACAAGATCGTCAGATAGGCTGGGGTCATCGTATTCGTAGCGTCAACGAGGCGCATGTAGGTTCGCTCCGGTAGAATATGAACAACGTAGCAGCAGCAATCATAAAAGTCCGCAATGGGGCGATTCCAGAAAGTCCGCTTCGCTCAAAGAATCTGCAAAAGCGGACATGGATAGATCCCGTGCCCCCAAGGCCGGCCTATTTCCCGCTCCCAAAACCGAAAATGGACCCGGCACGCCCCTCCCCTTGCGGAGCGCACCGGGTCCAACCTGACGGGCGATCGCCCCGCCGCCATCCGGTCCATGCCCCCATGAACCGGCGCGGCAGGGGCGATGCCGGCGATCAGGCCATCAGCACCTTGTCGAGAGCGAGGCGGAACTTCTGCATTTCTTCCGCCGAGCCCACCGTCACGCGCGACATCGTCGGATAGGCGCTCCACGAACGACCGATCTGCACGCCTTGCGCCAGCAGCGCCTCCATCATCGCCTTGGGCGCCTTGCCGCCCCAGTCGACCATGAACATGTTCGCATGGCTGCCCGGCAGCACCTTGAGACCGCGCTTCTCGACATGGGCGATGCTTGCCTCGCGCGCGGCGATCATCTGGTCACGGCGGGCCTTGATCTGGTCGGCCAGCGTCAGCGAGGCGGTGCCGCAGGCCACCGCCGTCATCGGCAGCATCGAGGTGACCTGCCCACCGTCGTAGCGCATCATCTTCTCGTGCAGCGCCGGCGAGCCGAGCGTCAGGCCGAGCCGCATGCCCGCCATGCCGAACAGCTTGGAGAAGGTGCGCATCACCAGCACGTCGTCGCGCGAGGCGGCGAGCTTCGCGGCGTTTTCGGTGCCGGCGAAGTGGATATAGGCCTCGTCCACCAGCAGGACCGCGTCCTTGGGCTTGTTCTCGGCCAGCCAGACGATGTCGGCGATCGGCGTCAGCGTACCGGTCGGGTTGTTGGGCGAGCAGATATAGTAAAGCCCGGCGTTGGGATCGGCGGCCAGCATGGCCTTGACGTCGTGCCGGTAATCCGAGGTGAGCGGCACCTTGGTGACCTTGGCGCCGATCCAGGCGCCGGTGCGCCAGATCGATTCGTAGGTCGGGTCCGCGGTGACGATCCCGCGCGAGGGCGAGGCGAACGTGATCGCGGTGCGGCTGAGCGGGTCGCTCGATCCCGGCCAGGCGACCACGCGATCCTCGGGAATGCCCTCGACCTGGGCAACGGCGGCAAAGAGCTTGGCGTGATCGTCGTTGGGCTCGTAGCGATTGCCTTGCGAGACGATCGCCATGGCCGCCTGCGCGCCGGCCGGAAACGGCCCGGTCCAGCATTCGTTGGCGCCGATGCGCACGGCGCCGACCGCGGCCTTGGCGGCCTGCTGCGCGCTCGCCGGCATGACCTGCATCGCCGCCATGCCGCCGCCCAGCAGCGCCGCGATCTTGCCCAGGTTGCGGCGCGAATAGCCGCGCGCCAGCAGGTCCTGCGTTACCTCTTCACCGCCGATACGCTCGGCCAGCATGTCTTGCTCAAGCTGCATCTTTCAAACTCCTTCTCGAATCAGGTGGCAGTCGGATTGGGTCAGATTTTCAGGGCGTTGTGGAACATGACCATGGAGATCACGATCAGGTAGACGCCGAAGATCCGCTTCAGCATGCGCGGCTCCAGCCAGTGCGCGGCGGCCACGCCGAGCGGCGCGGTGAGGACCGACATCGAGGCGATGGCGAGCGTCGCGGGCACGTTGACGAAACCGAGCGAACCCCAGGGCAGGCCCTTGTCGTGCAGGCCGATGATGGCAAAGCCGATGGCGCTGGGAATGGCGATCAGCGTGCCGACGCCCGAGGCCGTGCCCACCGCCTTGTGGATCGAGCGGCCGCACAGCGTCATCACCATGATCGCGATGGTGCCGCCGCCGATGCCCAGCAGCGAGGAAAAGGTGCCGAGCCCGCCGGCGATGCCGACACGCAGCATGCCGGAGGGCATCTGGTCGGTGATCACCTTGTCGCCCATGCGCGGAACCAGGAAATTGAGGCTCATCAGCAGCACGCCCGAGGCGAAGACCATGGTGAGTACCTTGCCGTCGACATGGCTGGCCAGCAGCACGCCGACGCCGTCGCCCAGCACCACCCAGGGCGCCCAGGACTTCAATATCTCGAAATCGACCGATCCGCGCTTGGCATGGCTCATGACCGAGCGGATCGAGGTGACGATGATCGTCGCCGCCGAAGTGCCGATGGCGACATGCGCGTACTGCGCATGGTCGCCGCCCAGCAGCGGCAGCATCAGCAACAGCGCGGGAACGACGATGAAGCCGCCGCCGATGCCGAAGACGCCGCCTGCGAAGCCGGCCACAAGGCCCGCTATCAGCAATCCCACTGCCGGCACCAGCCAGCCTACACTTTCCACCACGTACAACCCCTTGTTTGCTATTCCAGGGAAACCTGGGAGCGGGAGCGCTGCCGTACCGCCGGCAGCCTCCCGCTCCGGACTTCGGATCAGAACGTCAGGCTGAGCTTCGCGTAGTAGAAGCCGCCATTGATGCCGTAAGGCGAGTAGGTCGGGTATTTGCTCGAGGAGTAGCTGCGGCCGCTGACCCCGCGGGCGAGCTGCCACTTGCGGATGAGCTCGTAGGACCGCTCGGTCGGATACTTGTTGAACAGATTGTCCGCGCCGATCGAGATCCGGATCGGATCGGCGATCTGGTAGGACAGCTCGAGGTCGGTGAGGAACGAGGACTTGACCGGGACCTTGATGTTCTGGCCGGCCACCGGGCTGCCGCTCGGCGCGGTCTCGATCTGGTAGACCTCGGAGTAGTAGCGCTCGCGCAGGTTCGCGCTGAACTTGCCGAGCGTCCAGAAGGCATTGGCGGTGGCGCGGAACCTGGGCGTGCTGTGCTCGAGTTCGACGACGCTGAAGTCGTCGATCAGCGCGGTCAGTTCGGGACTGATGGTGCTCGAGTAGAGCGCCGAGGGCAGGCCGTTGATGCCCTGCACCTTGTTGGCGTTGTAGTTGCCGTTGAGTGTCCAGTCGACGATGCCGAGGCTGCCGAGATCGGTCTGGTAATTGACCACCAGGTCGACGCCGCGGGTGCGCATCTTCACGCCGTTGACGAAAGTCTGCACCGCGACCGAGCCGTCGATGTTCCGCGAGACGCCGTCGTCGAGATAGAGCACGTAGGAGGGGATCGCGGTGGCCTGGGTCCAGTCGGTCAGGGTGCCGCTGCCGCCCAGCGCCGCGTTGACTGCGCCCAGCACCGCCAGCTGGTTGTAGATGTTGTAGCTGTCGGCATCGTAGGGAAGGCAGCCCGACTGGGTCGAGCCGGCAGGACAGTAATTGCCGCTGAAGCCGTAGAAGGTGCTGGAGATCATGATGCGGTTGCGCACCGTGGTCTGGTAGGCATCGAGCGTGATCGTCAGCTTGGGCGCGGGGTTGAAGACGAGGCCGGCGCTGAAGCTGGTCGACTTCTCGGGCTTCAGCGCACCGAAGCCGAGCGCCTGCGCGGCGGCGGAACTGGGCGGCAGCACGCCGCCGATGTAGCCCGGGCCGACGTTGAGGCCCGAATAGCCGCCTTCGGCGAGCGTCGGCGCGCGGAAGCCGGTGCTCGCCGTGCCGCGCACCGCCACCGCATCGGTGAAGTCGTAGCGCGAGGTCAGCTTGAACACGGTGGTATCGCCGAAGTCGCTGTAGTGCTCGTGGCGGACCGCACCGTCGACGAGCCAGGCCTCGACCGGCTTCACCGAGAGGTCGAGGTACTGCGAGAAGTTGTTGCGCTTGTAGCTGCCGGCATCGTTCGGGCTGTAGCCGAAGAACGACTGCGCGCCGCCGCCGTAGTACGAGGCCGGATCGCCGGCGGTGATGCCGTACGTCTCATGCCGGTATTCGAGGCCCGCCGCAACGTTGAGCGGTTCGGCAAGGCCCACGTCGAACTGGTGCGTGAGGTCGAGCGTGTTGGTCCACTGGCTGGCCTTGAAGTCACCGTTGTGGAAGTGCGTGGGCGAGAAGCCGGTGTCGGCGTAAAGCTCGGCATTGCCCGAGTTCTCGACGTAGACGCGCACGATGTCCTTGCCGTAGGTCGAGGCGAAGTCGAAGGTGGTGTCGCCGATCAGGCCCTTGAAGCCGCCGGTGACGCTGTAGTCGGTCTCGTCGATATGCTCCTGCGGCGCGAAGCCACTGGGGTACATGCCGGGGATGACCGTGGGCGCGCGGGTGTTCTCGTAGGCGCGCGCATCCTTGTGGCCGTAGCTGCCGAAGCTGTAGATCTCGTAGTCGCCGAACTCGTAGCCGGCGTTGTAGCTGACCACCGTCTGGTCGATGCGCGGATCGCCGATGATGCGGTTGGTGTAGGGATAGCCGGGAAGGTCCTTGACGCCCGGATAGCCGTGCTCTGCATAGTAGATCGACTGCGGGTTGATGTCGCCGCGGAAGCTGTAGTCCTTGAACTTCTTCTGCGCGGCAATGTTGAGGTAGGCCCCGTCGAAGGGGGCCAGGCCGATGTCGCCCGAAATCGAATAGGTCTGGCCGCCCTGGTCCATGTACTGGCCGCCCATCACGTTGACGGTGCCGCCGTGATCGCTCTTCTTCTGGATGAAGTTGATGACGCCGGCGATGGCATCGGTGCCGTACTGGGCGGCGGCGCCGTCCTGCAGGACTTCGACGTGGTCGATCGATTCCGGCACGATGAAGCTGACGTCGGGCGCGGCGCTGCCGCCGAACGGCCCGCCCGCGACCGAGACGTTGGCGGTGCCGTGGCGGCGCTTGCCGTTGACGAGGATGAGCGTGTGGTTGGGCGACATGCCGCGCAGCTTCATCTGCAGGTTGTGCGCCTGGAGATCGCTGCCGAAGGATTGCACCTGGATCGAGGGAAGGTTCTGCGCAAGGCTCTGGACCAGATCCGGCTGGCCGGTGCGGCCCAGCGCCTCGCTGCTCATGATCTGGATCGGCGCCGGGCTGTCCGCAGCCTTCATGCCGATCGTGCGCGTGCCGGTGACGATGATCGCGCCGGTGGCGGTATCTGCCGCTTCGGTCGCCTCTCCTTCGACCGGCTCGTCCGCCAGTGCCGGGGCGGACCCCATGATGAGCGCTGCTGCCAGCGCCGATGCCGATACGGATACCCTGTACTTCATCTAGGCCCCCTTGCCTGGTTCATGTCCACGGTTACGGCCTCTCCCTGTGTCTCGCGGTCACCCTGCCTGCGCCCGGCACGCGCACCCTCCCCCGCCGCCGAAATGCCCCCGACGGCCGGACAACGGCCCGAAGGCCGCCCGGAAAGCGCGTGCACGCAAACGGCGCCGGACCGGGCCCTTGCGAAAGGGCGGCCGAAGCGCGTCTGAAGCAGAACGCCGCGAATTGAGTTCATTCGGGAAACGCTGCAGGCCCCGTCGCCCCGGATGCCGCATCACGGCGACATCGCTGCAGGCACGCCGGACCGGCGGTCACCTCATGGCGAGGTCCTGATCTTGCAGGATGACGCGCCTCCTGCCGGCATCACGGCCGCAGCAGGTCGCCCGGAGCAAGGCTCCGCCTCATGGACACACTACGATGCGACCACGTTCCCTGAAATTTTTCTATGTATATTTGAAATGCACCAAAAACGATTTCATCAATGCGTAATCAACGCCGATATAGGCACGCGAATTCCCGAAGAACATTGACCAGCCCCCTCATAAAGTTGGTCCTGCGTGTTTCCTTCGGACATCGACCCCTGGAAATATTATTTTGTAATATTATTTCGTTTCTGTTGCTCGACCGTATTTGAAATTTTTCGCGTGTCAACGCGGTGCGAGGTCAATTTTGCCCACTCAAGATTATGTGCGCCCAGCGTCAAATTGATCGCAAACGAATGCACTTCGAAACGGCATATTCTGCCGCGCAGCTCGGCGCAAAAGGCCATCCCGCTGCCCACTTTTCACTGGAACGACCGTCTCATGAATGAGACATTCCCGCCTCTATCCGGACTCGACCGGAATTGCGTCCGGACTGCAATCGATAGCAGGATAACCGCGCCTGAATCGATACCTTGCAGCTCAAGCGAAGCGGCGGGTCATGATGGCGGAGAAGGACGACCGAGAATGGCCAGCGACAAGCTGAATCACAGCGATCAGGTCATGCACACCGTGCATCAGGGCAATGCCGCAGCGGTGTCCGCCGTGGCCGCATCCTGGTGCCGCTCCGCGCTGCATCACGGTCTCGACCCCGCCGCCTCGCGCAAGGGTGAGCGAATCGGCGGCACCTCGCTCACCGTCCTGCGCGAAAGCAGCGGTGAACTGATCGCTGCGGCCACTCCCGCGCTCGACCAGCTGTTCGGCAGCGTCGGCCGCACGGGATGCTGCGTCATCCTCTCCAACATCGACGGCGTGGTGATCGAGGCACGTACCGGCGCCAGCGACGTGGCCCTGTTCGATTCGATCGGCCTGGCCCCCGGCGGCCAGTGGGGCGAGGCGGCCGAGGGCACCAACGGCATCGGCACCTGCCTTGTCGAGCAGCGCCCGGTGACGATCCTGCGCGGCGAGCATTTCGCCAGCCGCAACATCGGCGTCAGCTGCATGGACGCCCCGGTCTTCGATCCCGAGGGACGACTGGTCGCCGCGCTCGACGTCTCGAGCGCGCGCGCCGACCACGGCGAGGCGATGGCGACGATGATCGCCGCGCTGGTCCAGGACGCCGCCCGCCAGATCGAGCGCGACTACTTCTGCATGCGTTATGCCGATGCCCGCATCGTCTACAGCCCCGACCGCCAGGGCAGCGTGCCGCGCGGACGCGGGATCTCGCTGCTGGCGGTCGACCGCGACGACCTGGTGATCGGCGCCACCCGCGCCGCGCGCCTCAGCCTGCGGCTCGGCACCAACCCGTTCGATCGCCCGCGCCCGCTGGCCGACGTGATGGGCGATTCGTCCAGCAGTTTCGACGACAGCGAGCGCGCGATCCTGCGCCAGGCGCTGGCGCGTTCGGGCGGCAACGTCACCCGCGCCGCCCGCGACCTCGGCATCGGCCGCGCCACCATGTACCGCCGCATGGAACGCGTGGGCATCTCGCCGGGACAATAACCGGCGCAGCGGCGGGCAGCGAAAGCGGCGCCCCCGACCAATCCCCCCCCCAATCCTCCGGCCAATCCGCCCCCCCCCTACCTGCAAGCACAGGCCGCCCATCCTGCTTGTGCGACCGCCATGCCCGGCCGCCGCGAAATGGCGGCTTTGCGGGCCCCGGCGCCTGTTCCGGCCGAGTGTTTCGCGGTTGTGACGGCAGCCCGCGCGACCGTCTCACCCGCGATACACCCGGCCCGGCGGCTTGGGGCGCCCCCCTGTCTGGGCGCCCCGGAAGCTGACACTCTTCACGCCAAGGACGGGCAACCCGCCCGGACCACATAGAGAGGATCAAGACCATGTCCGACACGAACGTCTCCGAACGGCCCTCGGTGCTGGTGTCACCCTTCGCCGCCAGCTACGACAACTTCATCGGCGGCAAGTGGGTCGCCCCCGTGGCCGGCCGCTATTTCGACAATGTCAGCCCGATCACCGGCCTGCCGGTCTGCCGCGTCGCGCGCTCGGATGCCGACGACATCGAGCTGGCGCTCGACGCCGCCCATGCCGCCAAGGACGCCTGGGGGCGCACCTCGCCCGCCGATCGCTCGCTGATCCTGCTGCGCGTCGCCGACCGCCTGGAACAGAACCTGGCCAAGCTGGCCGCCGCCGAGACCTGGGACAACGGCAAGCCGATCCGCGAGACCACCCTCGCCGACATTCCCCTCGCGATCGACCACTTCCGCTACTTCGCGGGCTGCATCCGCTCGCAGGAAGGCTCGATCGGCGAGATCGACCATGACACCATGGCCTATCACATCCACGAGCCGCTCGGCGTCGTCGGCCAGATCATCCCCTGGAACTTCCCGATCCTGATGGCCGCCTGGAAGCTGGCCCCCGCCCTCGCCGCCGGCAACTGCGTGGTGCTCAAGCCCGCCGAGCAGACCCCGGCCTCGATCCTGGTGCTGGCCGAACTGGTGGCCGACATCCTGCCGCCCGGCGTGCTCAACATCGTCAACGGCTTCGGCATCGAGGCGGGCAAGCCGCTCGCCAGCTCCAAGCGCATCGCCAAGATCGCCTTCACCGGCGAGACCTCGACCGGCCGCCTGATCATGCAGTACGCCAGCGAGAACCTGATCCCGGTGACGCTGGAACTGGGCGGCAAGAGCCCGAACATCTTCTTCGAGGATGTCTGCGCGCAGGATGACGACTTCTTCGACAAGGCGATCGAGGGCTTCGTGATGTTCGCGCTCAACCAGGGCGAAGTCTGCACCTGCCCGAGCCGTGCGCTGATCCAGGAATCGATCTACGACCGGTTCATGGAAAAGGCGCTGAAGCGCGTTGCCGCGATCAAGCAGGGCAGCCCGCTCGACATGGAGACGATGATCGGCGCGCAGGCCTCGCAGGAACAGCAGCAGAAGATCCTGCGCTACCTCGACATCGGCCGCGAGGAAGGTGCGCAAGTGCTGATCGGCGGCGGCGCCGCCCAGCTCGGCGGCGACCTGTCTGGCGGCTTCTACGTGCAGCCCACCGTGTTCAAGGGCCACAACAAGATGCGGATCTTCCAGGAGGAGATCTTCGGCCCGGTCGTCTCCACCACCACGTTCAAGACGCAGGAAGAGGCGCTGGAAATCGCCAACGACACGATGTTCGGCCTCGGCGCCGGCGTGTGGAGCCGCGACATCAACACCTGCTACCGCTTCGGCCGCGCCATCCAGGCCGGGCGCGTGTGGACCAACTGCTACCACGCCTATCCCGCCCATGCGGCCTTCGGCGGCTACAAGCAGTCCGGCATCGGCCGCGAGACGCACAAGATGATGCTCGACCACTACCAGCAGACCAAGAACCTGCTGGTGTCCTACAATCCCAAGAAGCTCGGCTTCTTCTGATCGCCTTGCCGCTGCCCCGACGCGGGCAGCGGCCTTGAACACCGCGTTACCCTGCGGGGTCGCACCAGCCCGGCGCGGGCGCGTCATGCGCTCTCTCCCAAGCGCCCGCGTCGGGCATTTTCCGTAACCGCGCATTTTCGACACGACAAGGCGTGCGGCCGTAAGAGCTTCACGCCACAGGGAAGGATTATCCGAACATGACGAACCGCCAGATTGCTGCGGCGTGCCTCGCCGCGGCCCTCTCCAGTCTTGCCTGCGCTCCGGCGGCCTCGGCGCAGGATGCCGCAGCCGCCACCGACAGTGCTGCGCAGCCCCCTGCCCCAAACAGCGCCCCAAATAGCGCCAATACCAAGCCGGCATCCGATCTCTCGGTCAGCGTCACGCTCAAGGGCACGACCGACTACGTCTGGCGCGGCGTCAGCCAGTCGGACAACGACCCGGCCGTGTTTGCGGTCGTGAACCTCGGCTACAAGGGCTTCTATCTCGGCGCCGAGACCGAGAACGTGCGCTTTGCCGGCATCAAGCAGGAATGGGACATGTGGGGCGGCTATGTCGCCAGGCTGGGCGGCGGGGTGGCGCTCGATGTCGGCTTCGTGCGCTATGGCTATGTCGATGCGCCGATCGACATCGACACCTTCGAGGTGAAGGCGGCGCTGTCGGGCAAGGTCGGCCCGGCCTCGGTCAGCCTCGCGGGGTATCACACCTGGGACTATTTCGGGACCGGCGAGAACGCCACTTACGTCGAACTGGGCGCCTCCGCGCCGGTGATCGACAAGCTCTCGATCTCGGCGGCCGCCGCGCGCCAGCAGATCGACCGCCTGAGCGACTACACGACCTGGAATGCGGGCCTGAGCTATCAGGTCCTGCCCGGCGCCTCGGTCGACCTGCGTTATTACGACACCGACCTCGACAAGCTCGGCAGGCTGTCGAAAGCCCGCGTGGTCGGCGCCTTCACCGTCACGTTCTGAAGCCGCGCAGTCCGGCCGGGGCGATGCCCGGCCGGACTTTCGTCTCATCGCGCCGCGCCGATGGTAAAGGCGTAGGTCAGCGGCTTGAGCGCGATGCGGTAGGGCATGTGCGCCCGGCCATCGATGTTCCAGCCGGTATCCCCGCCGACGCCGGCCTGCGCCGCATCGATCAGCAGCGTGCCGTTGCCGTGCGGGCGAATGTCCGAGCTATGCGCCTGCGAGGGCGGCTTCATCGCCAGATCGGCATAGGGGAACGCCAGCGCATTGACCGAAAGCGGCTGCGCGCCGGTGACGCGCAGTCCTGTTTTGGGCCCCGTCCCGGCACCGGTCAGTTCGATCCAGCGCACGTCGGTCTTGTTGCCCGATTCCTGCGGGCGGGCGTAGTCGTGGAACTGCTCGGCCACGCTGCCCTGCCACTGGGCGATTAGGCCGCCGGTCTTGCGATCGGCATACGTCTCCTGCGGCCCGCGCCCGAACCAGCGAACGTGGTCCAGCATGGCGGGCGTCTCGAAAGCGAGGCCGACTCGCAGCGGATCGGGCAGGGTATCGCGCAAGGGTTCGAAATGGACGGTGACGCCCACCGATCCATCGGCGGCCATCGTCCAGCGCGTCTCGGTCTTCACCGAGCCGACGCCCATGTCGTGGTGGACGACGATGGCATTGCCGTCCCGCTCGATGCGCTCGACGCGGCGATGCTCGGAGAAGTACTGCCACATGGCATGGCTCTTGGGCACGCCGGAGCCCACATCGTTATCGGTGGGCGCGCGCCAGAAGTTGGGCGCGCCGCCGGTCAGCAGCAGCGTGCCGCCGCGTTCGTAGCGGGTGACGAGGCCGGTGGCCTTGTCGATCTCCAGCACCGCATCGCCCGCGGCAAGGCGAAGGGTGGAGGCGGTCTCGCCGGGCGCGACGGTACCGGCCGCGACCGGCACCACGGCAGGGGCGGAAAGCGCGAACTGCTCCCAGCCGACGACATGCCCTGCAGGCTGTGTCGGCACCGCTCCGGCCCTGGCGCGGGCACGCAGGACCAGGATGCGTTCGGCCGAGGGGTTCTTCGCCGCCGGGATCGGCAGGATGAGCGGCGCCGAGGCGCCTGCAGGCACGTCAGGGGTCGTTAAGGCCCCTCTAGAGGCTTCTCTGCCGTCCTCCATCACCGTCCAGTCGAGCGTGAAGCGCGAGAGGTCGATATGGTCGTGGCGGTTGACCACGCGGTAGCCATTGGCGTCGTGCGTAAAGGCGATCGGCGCCTGCACCTTGGCCAGTTCGTAGTATTCGGGATCGGGCGTGCGGTCGGACTGGATCACCCCGTCGCCCACCGGGCTGTCATCGCCGTGGACGCCCGGCGCCTTGGGGTCGGGATCGTAGTCGAGGCCCTGCCCCCAGTACGTGCGGCCCTGCTTGTCCTTCAGCTCCATGGTCTGGTCCACCCAGTCCCAGATGAAGCCGCCCTGCAGCTTGGGATAGGCGCGCATAGTATCCCAATAGCCCTGAAGATCGCCCAGGCTGTTGCCCATCGAATGCGCATATTCGCACAGGATCAGCGGCTGGGTGAAGGCCGGATCCTTGGCATAGTCGATCATCTTGGGCACGTCGTCGTACATCGGCGCGAAGATGTCGACGTAGCTGTTGGTCGGGTGGCGCCAGTTGCTCATGCTCCAGCCGAGGAAGTTGATCAGCCGGGTGGGATCGTTCGCCCGCACCCACTTGCCCGCCGCCTCGAAGTTGGGGCCGACACCGCTCTCGTTGCCGAGCGACCAGAAGATGATCGAGGGGTGGTTGCGGTCGCGCTGCACCATGCGCTCCACCCGGTCGAGGTGCGCGGCCTGCCACTTGGGATCGGTGGCCAGCAAGTACTTGGGATCGTTGCCATGTTCCTGCGAAAGGCTGAGATAGCCGTGGCTCTCGATATTGGCCTCGTCCATGACGTAGAGGCCGTATTCGTCGGCAAGGTCATAGAAGCGCGGATCGTTGGGATAGTGCGATGTGCGCACGGCATTGACGTTGGCCGCCTTCATCAACTCGACATCGCGGCGCATCGTCGCTTCGGAAACGACATGGAAGGTATGGGGATCGTGCTCGTGGCGGTTGACGCCGCGGATCATCACCCGCTTCCCGTTCACGCGCACTTCGCCGCCGGCGATCTCGACGGTGCGGAAGCCGATGCGGCGGCTGGTCGCCTCCACCAGCTTGCCGTTCGCGTCCAGCAGTTCGACCAGCAGCGTGTAGAGCTGCGGGTCTTCTGCCGACCACGAGCGCACGGCGGCAAGCGTGCCCGCCAGCGAAACCGTGCCGCCGTTCGCGGTGCCTTCGCGCTTCAGGACCTCGCGCTGGCCGTCCAGTACCGTTGCCCGTACACGCATGGCGGCAGGCTGGCCGGCAAGGTCGACCTTGAGGTCCAGCTTGCCGTCGCGGTAGCCGTTCTCCAGCCCGGCATCGACGTTGAGGTCGCGGATATGGGTGGCAGGCGCCGCGTAGAGCGTGACGCTTCGCTCGATCCCATTGACGCGCCAGAAATCCTGATCTTCCAGATAGCTGCCATCCGCAAAGCGGTAGAGTTCGATGGCGACGGTATTCGTGCCCGCATGGGCATAGCGCGTCACGTCGAACTCGGCGGGAAGCTTGGAATCCTCCGAATAGCCGACACGCTGCCCGTTGACCCAGATGTAATAGGCCGCGCCCGCGGCGCCGACCGTGAGCAGCAGCCTGCGGCCCGACCAGTTTGCCGGGACGGTGAACGCGCGGCGGTAAGAGCCGACTTCGTTGAGGTCATGCGCGATCCACGGCTGGTTGCGCGGAAACGGGTAACCGCTGCCGACGAAGACCGGGCGGCCATGCCCCTCGGCCTGGAGAATGCCGGGGACTTTCATCGTCTCCCACCCGCTCACGTCGAAGCCGGGCTTGTAGAAATCGACCGGGCGCGCCTCCGGACTGGGCGAGAGGTGGAACTTCCAGTCGCCGTCGAGCGAGAGATGGTAGCGCGACTTCGATACATCGCGCGACAGCGCCCCGGCGCGGGTTTCAAAGCCGTCGAACGTCGTATGCATGGGCTCCGCGCCCTGACGGATGACTTCGGGCTGCTCCCATTCCGGCGGGCCGGTCTCAGGCGTGGCCTGCGCGCGGGCCGAAGCCGGGGCCGTCAGGGCGATGATGAGACTGCCGACAGCACAGCCCTGCATGAATTTGCGCATTGAAGGCACGTTCCCCGCCTGATCGGACGGCGCACCCTAGAACCGCGCGCCGCCACTCCATAGTTACATATATCGTATACGGATTGCCACCCATTGCAACGCCGACCTCCACGCCGTCCCGCCGCAGGCAAGCCCGCAGCCGCGCGGCAATCCCGTTCTCACAGGCATTTGGCGGTGATGAAGGGGGAGAATCTGGCGCGCCCGGCAGGGTTCGAACCTGCGACCCCAAGCTTAGAAGGCTCGTGCTCTATCCAGCTGAGCTACGGGCGCGCGCTAAGTCTGCGGGGCTCCCCATAGCGCGGTTCTGCGCTCACGCAAACCGCACATCCGATCGATCCCCATCAACTTGTGCTTTGCCGAACGTTGCCGGCGGGTTACGCATGGCGGCAATGAGCGAAGCACACCTCTCCCGTATCGACGGCATGGCCGGCGCCCGGCGCCATTTCCGCTATTTCGACTACGTGATGGTCGCCTTCGTGGTGATCCTGCTGCTCTCCAACCTGATCGGCGCCGCCAAGCAGGCGGAAGTCACCTTCCCCGTGTTCGGGCCGATCACGTTCGGCGCAGGGGTACTGTTCTTCCCGGTGTCCTACATTATCGGCGACGTGCTGACCGAAGTCTACGGCTATGCCAATGCCCGCCGCTGCATCTGGGCGGGCTTCTTCGCGCTGCTGTTCATGGTGCTGATGAGCGTGGTGGTGGTGAACATCCCTGCCAATGCCGAATGGGCGCTTGCCTCGGCCACCTACACCGTCGAGGGCAAGCAGGTGACGGCGCCGAACCAGGCTGCCTATTACTCGATCTTCGGCCAGACGCCGCGCATCGTCTTCGCCTCGGTCTGCGCGTTCTGGGCGGGTGAGTTCGTCAATTCCTTTGTCCTTGCCCGCATGAAGATCATGACCCAGGGCAAGCACTTGTGGACACGCACCATCGGCTCCACCGTGCTTGGCGAAGGCGTGGACAGCGCACTGTTCTACCCCCTCGCCTTCCTTGGCGTCGCGGGCTTCACCCCGCATTCCATCGCTTTCCTTGCGATCACCCAGTGGGCGATCAAGACCGGCTGGGAAGTGGTATTGACCCCGGTGACTTACGTCGTGGTCGGCTGGCTCAAGAAGCGCGAAGGCGTCGACGTCTACGACAGCAATGTCGACTTTTCCCCCTTCGCCAAGGCGCGCAAGGCCGCGGCTGCAACCAGCGAATAAGCCGGCCAGACGACTTGGCATGACCGGTCGGCCCCGGTAGGTCCGCCGCAGCCATGCTCGACCGCATCCTCCTGTCCCGCTTCCGCAACCACCGCGAAACCGCGGTGGACGGCACGGCACAGTTCAACCTGCTGGTGGGCGAAAACGGCGCTGGCAAGACGAATGTGCTGGAGGCAATCTCGCTGCTGTCGCCGGGACGGGGCCTGCGGCGCGCTGCGCTGGCCGACGTGCCGGGACAGCAGTTCGATGGCGGCTTCGCGGTCAGCGCATCGCTGATGGTGCCCGGCAACGAACCCGTCCGCCTTGGCACCGGCGTTACGGCGGAGCGGCCCGGACGACGGCTGGTGCAGGTCAACGGCGCCGAGGCTCCGGCGGTGCGGCTGGCCGAATGGCTGTCGATCGGCTGGCTGACCCCGGCAATGGACCGCCTGTTTGTCGAAGGCGCCGGGGCACGGCGGCGATTCCTCGACCGGATGGTCATGGCCATGCGCCCCGACCACGCCAGCCACGCGACCCGCCTCGAAAACGCCCTGCGCGAGCGCAACCGCCTGCTCTCGGGTGAATATGCCCCCGATCCGCGCTGGCTGGACGCGATCGAGAGCCAGCTTGCCGAAGCCGGCGCCATGGTCGCTGCCGCGCGCGCCGAACTGGTGGAGCACCTGGAAAGGACACTGACCGCGCTGCCGGAATCCCCTTTCGCACGCCCCTCGCTGGCCTATCAGGCGGGCGGACCGATCGAAGCCGAAGCCCTCGCCCGCGCCTTGCGCGATGGCCGCCCCCGCGAACGCGCCGCCCAGCGCACCCTCACCGGCCCGCATCGCGACGAAATACTGGTGACGATGGCAGGCAAGGGGGCTGGTAAAGGCCAAGCCGCCGCCGAATGCTCGACCGGCGAGCAGAAAGCGATGCTGATCGCGATCACGCTGGCCCACTCGCAATTGCTGGAGGGCGGCACGGAGCAACGCCCGCGCCTGCTGCTGCTCGACGAAGTGGCCGCCCACCTCGACCCGCTGCGCCGCGAAGCGCTGTTCGATCGCCTCCGCGCCGGATCGGCGCAAGTCTGGCTGACCGGCACCGAACTGGCCCCGTTCGAGGCCATCGCCGCGGAAGCGGCGATATGGGAAGTCAGCGGCGGCGCGGTACGACGGTTGGATTAACGGCCTTTACTTGCCTGCTTCGGCCCCGTCTTCTTGGGCAATGCATCCGCCACATCGTCGACCGTTGCCGTGACGATTTCCTCCACCCCGATGGCGGTGGGATGGACGTGGTCCTTCTGCAGCAGGTCCGGCTTGTCGATCACCGGCTGGAGGAAGAACGGCACCAGCACGGCATCGTACTTCTGGGCAAGCTGCGGGTAGATCGGATTGAACTGCGCGGCATAGTCCTTGCCCAGATTGGGCGCGGCCATCATCCCCAGCAGCACGACGCGGATGCCCTCGCCCTGCAACCGCTTCAGGATTGCCTCAAGGTTCCGGCGCGTCTGTTCCGGCGGTAGCGAGCGCAGCATGTCGTTGCCGCCAAGGCTGATGATCGCCAGTTCAGGCTTCACCGGCTGGCTCTTGAGCGTGAAGTCCAGCCGCTCCAGCCCGGCCGCCGTGGTATCTCCCGAGACACCGGCGTTGGTGATCCGCGCGTTGACCCCGCGTGCCCGCAGGGCATTTTCCAGCCGCGCGGGGTAGCTTTCGCCATCCTCCAGCCCATAGCCCGCCAGCAGCGAATCCCCGAAGGCCAGGATCGGCCGCTCCGGCCCCATCACCGGGATCGACGGCGGCGAGTCAAGCGCGCTGGTGCTCTGCTCGGGCGCGGGCGGGCTGCCCCTGTCGCAGGCGCTCAGGGCGAGAGGCAGGATGGACACAGCCCCGAGAAGGACGATCGCTTTGGCGCGCAAGGGTTTCTCCGGTGAAATGACTTGTGGAATGGCAAGCTGCCCACCCATATGGGGTCCGTGACCGATCCTGCCCAGCCCCCCTCCGCCGCCCTTTCCGTCCACGCGCAAGACCTGCGGCTTGCATTAGGAAGCGGCGACAGCGCGGTGGAGATCCTCAAGGGCATCGATCTTGCGGTGCAGCAGGGGCAGACGCTGGCACTGCTGGGGCCATCGGGTTCGGGCAAGTCCTCGCTGATGTCGGTGCTGTCCGGACTTGAGCGGGCTTCCTCCGGCGCGCTGCATGTCGCGGGACAGGACTTTTCGGCGATGGACGAGGATGCTCTTGCCCGTTCGCGGCGCGGCCGGATTGGCGTGGTGCTTCAGGCTTTCCACTTGCTGCCGACGATGACCGCGCTGGAAAACGTGATGACGCCGCTGGAACTCGCCGGGATCGACGATGCGCGAGACCGAGCGGAAGCGGAACTCGCCGCCGTCGGGCTTGGCCACCGCCTCCACCATTACCCCGCCCAGCTATCGGGCGGCGAGCAGCAGCGCGTGGCGATCGCCCGGGCACTTGCGCCGCGCCCCTCGCTGGTCTTCGCGGACGAGCCGACCGGCAACCTCGATGCGGCGACCGGCCACACCATCGTCGACCTGCTCTTCGCCCGCCGCGCCGAAGCCGGGGCAACACTGCTGATCATCACCCACGACAAAAGCCTCGCGCATCGCTGCGAGCGCGTGGTGACGCTGGCCGATGGCCGGATCGCGAGCGACACGCTTGCTGACTGAACGCACAATCTCCTGGCGGACCGCGTGGACGCTGGCCCGGCGTGACCTGTCGGCACGGTTCAAGGGCCTGCGACTGCTGCTGGTCTGCCTGTTCCTCGGCGTCGGCGCGCTGGCGGCGATCGGCAGCCTCACCGGATCGATCGAGCACGAACTGGTCGCGCGCGGGCGGCAGGTGCTGGGCGGTGACGTTGAGTTGCGGACATGGCAGCGCACGCTCTCCGACGCGGAGATGAAGGCGCTTGCCTCCTACGGCACGGTTTCGCGGGGCTACCGCCTGCAGGCCATCGTCCGCAAGGGCGACCTTACCGCGCCCGTGGCGCTAAAATCGGTGGATGCGGGCTGGCCGCTCTATGGCCGCCTGACGCTGCAGGACGGCCGCAAGGTCGGCGCGCCGCGAGAGGGAACGATCTGGCTGGCCGAGGGCACCGCGGCGCGGCTCGAAGTGAAGCCGGGTGACACAGTGACGGTGGCCGAAGTGCCCCAGAAGGTCGGCGGGATCATCGCCAGCGATCCCGAAACGCTCTCGGAGGGCTTTTCCTTCGGCGACACCGCGATCACGGCGCTGTCCCTGCCCGACCGCGCCGGGCTGACGACCACCGGCGCGATGTATCGCAGTGCGGTGCGCGTGAAGTTCGCCGATCCCGCGCGCGATCCCGACGCGGTCGTGGATGCGCTCAAGCGCCAGTTCGGCGATGCCGCTTTCGAAACCCGTACCCGCAAGGCCGCCTCGCCTTCCACGCAGCGTTTTGTCAGCCGGATGGGCCAGTTCCTCTCGCTGGTGGGGCTTGCGGCGCTGGCGATTGCCGGGATCGGCATCGGCGGCGGCGTGTCCTCCTATCTCGAAGCGCGGCGCAGCAGCATCGCCACCCTCAAGGTGCTGGGCGCGACAAGCCGTGACATCGCTCGTGTCTACCTCCTCCAGGTCGGCGCGGCGGCGCTGGCGGGAAGCCTGGCCGGCCTCGTCGTGGGGGTGGCGGTGACGCCGCTGCTCGCCCATGCGCTGGGCACCTTGCTGCCGGTGGAGGCGGGTTTCACATTCTCCCCCTTCGCCCTGCTGACCGCGGCAGCCTATGGCCTGCTGGTCGCGCTGGTCTTCGCCGCCCCGCCGCTGGCCCGCGCGCGCAGTTTTCCGGCGATGGCGCTGATGCGCGCCCGCGTCTCGCCGCTGGCGGCCCGGCGCAAGGCATGGGCGCTGCCGGTGGGACTCGGCCTTGCCGCGATTGTCGGGCTGGCCATGCTCAACGCCGCACAGCCGATGGTGACGGCGGGCTTTCTTGGCGGTGCGGCGGTCATGCTTGGCCTGCTTGCCTTGCTGGGAACCGGCATCCGGCATCTGGCCGCGCGCCTGCCGCGTCCACGCGACCCACTGCTGCGTGCGGGGCTCGCCAATCTCCATCGCCCCGGCGCGCAGACCGGCGCACTGGTGACGGCGCTGGGATTCGGGCTTTCCGCTTTCGTGCTGATCGCGGGGGTGCAGACCAGTCTCGACGCCAATATCCGCAAGAGCGTGCCCGACCGCGCGCCCGACTACTTCGTGCTCGATATCCCGCAGGACGGTGCCCAGGCCTTCCACGATCTGGTCGAGCACGAGATTCCGGGCGCCACGGCCCACATTGTCCCCAACTTGCGCGGCCGCATCCTCGCCTTCGGCCCCAAGGGCCAGATGACGCGCGTCACCGACATGAAGGACATCCCGGACGAGGCCTGGGCGCTGAAAGGCGAACGCGGCCTGACCTATTCGGCCTACCTGCCCGAAGGCAGCACAGTCACGTCCGGCCAGTGGTGGCCGCCGATCTGGCGCGGCGAACCGCTGGTCTCGCTGGACGAGAAGTTCGCCCAGTCGGTTGGCCTCAAGGTGGGCGACTATGTGACTGTCAGCCTGCTGGGCGTCGAACGCACCGCGAAAGTCGCGGCGCTGCGCCGGATCGACTGGGACACGATGGGGCTGAACTTCGTACTGGTGTTCTCCCCCAACACGCTGGCCGATGCCCCGCACAAGCTGGCCGCGACCATCCAGGCACCGCCGGGCCACGACGGCGCGCGGTTGCTGCCGCGCCTCGCCCGCATGTTCCCGTCAAGTTCGGTGATCGAGACCGGCACCGTGCTGACCCAGGCGCGCGACCTGCTCGACCAGATGAGCGTGGCGATCCTTGCCGCCGCCTCGGTGGCGGTGCTGGCAGGCCTGGCGGTACTGCTGGGTGCCATCGCCGCCGCACGGGCCAGCCGCACGTACGACAACGTGATCCTGCGCGTGCTCGGCGCCAGCCGGGGCCAGTTGCTGACGATCCAGCTGGTCGAATACGGCCTGCTGTCGCTGGTTCTGGCCACGGTCGCGCTGGTTCTGGGCAGCGCTATGGCCTGGGCAGTGATCGTCAAGCTGTTCGAATTCGACTGGCTGCCCGACTGGCCCCGCATCCTGGCGGTGCTGGGCGCCGGCCTCGTGCTGGTGCTGGGCTTCGCCCTCGCCGGCTCCCTCCCGCTGCTTCGGGCCAAACCGGCCAGGGCGCTGAGGGAACTATAGGGCCCCAAAAAAGCCCCGAGGGGATCATGCCCCCGGGGCCTTGCCTCTATTTCGCGTCGCCTGGCCCCTCAGGCAAAGACGTCGGCGCCCGTGGGATCGAGCGGATCGTCACCGAAACGGTTGGGACCGGGCGTGCCAGGCAGGCACATGATGACCAGCGAGGCGATGCTGGCGATCCAGCCGACCATCGGGATCAAGCCTGCGAGAAAGAACCCCAGATACCACCAGCCACTCATGTCCCGGTCATGGAAACGACGCACCGTCACCGCCAGCGACGGAACGATGATCGCCAGCCAGTAGATGCCCAGAATCGACAATGGCACGATCATGCTGGCGGTGAACAAGGCCGAAGGGCCGGCACCGTTTTCGATGTCCTGGAAAAGATTGAGCGAGAATGCGAAGGCCAGGAACACCGCGCCCAACACCATCATCACGAGAAAGTTGAGAAGCGCGAACGCCCAATACTCGCCGCGCGCCGACCTGCCCTTGAAGTCGGCAAAGCGCCGGAACGGCAGAATCATATTCTGAAGCATATATTCCCCCTTGAAATTCAGGGAGATATATTTGCCGATCAGGATCGCCCCGGCAAGCAAAATGGGGCGCACATTGCTGCGCGCCCCTTGTCAGTCTGCAATCCGCGCGTCTCCTCCCCGCAGCGCACGAACCGCTTTCACGTTCCGGACTTATGCCGGTAACGCGCCGCCGTGTCGTGGGACACGGCTGGTTCCTCCTGATATTTGCAAGCCTGAAGAAGATCCGCCAGAACCTGTCCGACAACTTCGGACCGATCGTCTGGCGGGAACCCCAGCCTTCCTCTCAACCGACGCCCGGAACTTGTCGCTGTTCCGATCCGCCTTATTCTTTCGTTGCCGCCACTCTATCGGATTGCCGAAGGCTTACAATCACTCGAAAGTCGGATTCGGAGACTTTTCGGCCAGCGTGACGGGAATGTCACATTTCGGCGCGTCGCGCCCCGCTTGCCGAAACAGACCATTTCAGTTAAGGGCGCGCCAATTTTGCGGCGCAGCAGGCGCTGCTGGCCAACTCCTCGAACCGATAGGCAACGCATGTCCGCCCCGCTTCCCTTGCGCAATATCGCAATCATTGCGCACGTCGACCATGGCAAGACCACCCTCGTCGACCAGCTTTTCCGCCAGTCCGGCACCTTCCGTGACAACCAGCGCGTCGAAGAACGCGCCATGGACTCGAACGACCTCGAAAAGGAACGCGGGATCACCATCCTTGCGAAGCCGACCTCGATCGAGTGGAACGGCTACCGCATCAACATCGTCGACACCCCCGGCCACGCCGACTTCGGCGCCGAAGTGGAACGCATCCTCTCGATGGTCGACGGCGTGATCCTGCTGGTCGACTCGTCGGAAGGCGCGATGCCGCAGACCAAGTTCGTCACCGGCAAGGCGCTCGGCCTCGGCCTCAAGCCGATCGTCGTCGTCAACAAGATCGACCGTCCCGACGGCCGCCACGCCGAAGTGCTGGACGAAGTGTTCGACCTCTTCGTCAGCCTCGACGCCAATGACGAGCAGCTCGACTTCCCGACCCTCTACGCGTCGGGCCGCAACGGCTACGCCAGCTACGATCCGGACGCGCGCGAAGGCACGCTGACCCCGCTGTTCGAAAAGATCGTCGAGCACGTGCCCGCGCCGAACCTCGACGTCGACGCGCCGTTCTCGTTCCTCGCCACCCTGCTTGACCGCGACAACTTCATGGGCCGCGTCCTCACCGGCCGCGTCCAGTCGGGCACGCTCAAGGTCAACGACCCGATCCGCGCCATCGACGCCGACGGCAAGGTGATCGAAGTGGGCCGCGCCTCCAAGGTGCTGACCTTCCGCGGCCTCGACCGCGTGCCGGTCGACGAAGCCCGCGCCGGTGACATCATCGCGCTGGCCGGTCTCGAGAAGGCCACCGTCGCCAACACCATCGCCGCCCCCGAAGTGAGCGTGCCGATCAAGGCCCAGCCGATCGATCCGCCGACCCTGGCGATGCGATTTGCCGTCAACGATTCGCCGCTCGCCGGCCGTGAAGGCGACAAGGTGACCAGCCGCATGATCCGCGACCGCCTGATGCGCGAAGCGGAAACCAACGTCGCCATCCGCGTCACCGAATCGGCCGACAAGGACAGCTTCGAAGTCGCCGGTCGCGGCGAACTGCAGCTGGGCGTGGTGATCGAGACGATGCGCCGCGAAGGCTTCGAACTGGGCATCAGCCGCCCGCGCGTGCTGTTCGGCACCGACGAGAACGGTGGCCGCACCGAGCCGTACGAAACCGTCGTGATCGACGTGGACGACGAATTCTCGGGCACCGTCGTCGAGAAGATGCAGCGCCGCAAGGCCGAGCTTACCGACATGCGCCCCTCGGGCGCCGGCAAGACCCGCATCACCTTCTCGGCCCCCTCGCGCGGCCTGATCGGCTACCACGGCGAGTTCCTCTCGGACACCCGCGGCACCGGCATCATGAACCGCCTGTTCGAGAAGTACGACAGCCACAAGGGTCCGATCGAAGGCCGCCTCAACGGCGTGCTGATCTCGAACGGCACCGGTGAAGCCGTCGGCTACGCGCTGAACAGCCTCGAAGATCGCGGCATCCTGTTCGTGAAGCCGCAGGAAAAGATCTACGAGGGCATGATCATCGGCGAGAACGCCAAGCCCGACGATCTCGAAGTGAACCCGATGAAGTCGAAGCAGCTGACGAACTTCCGTTCGACCGGCAAGGACGACGCCATCCGCCTCACGCCCCCCAAGGTCATGACGCTGGAACAGGCGATCGCCTACATCGACGACGACGAAATGGTCGAAGTGACCCCGCAGTCGGTCCGTCTGCGCAAGGCGATCCTCGATCCGCACGAGCGCAAGAAGGCGAACCGCAAGAAGGACGTCTGATCCCGAAACAAAAACCCCGCCGGAGCAATCCGGCGGGGTTTTTCGTTGTGCGTCTGAAGAGCCCTGCCGGTTAAAGGCTGGAGCCGCCCTGAACCCAGTTGCGCGCTGCCTGGCGCAGCAAGTCGGTATCGCGCGGCAGGTGCGCATTATCGTCCAGCGCGCGTGTGCCGAGCAGGATGCCCTCGGAAATCGGATCGAAGAAGGCCACGCCGCAATATTGCCCGCGGGTCCACACGACTTCGCCGAAAGCCTCGAACTTGCCCCATTCGAGCAGGACTTCCCCCCCGACCTTGAGCAATGCATCGGTGGCGATCTTCGCGCCGCTTTGCGACAGGTCGGCAAGGATGCCCACCTTGGTCTGCGTGCGCGTCACCACCCGAACGGGCAGGCGCACGCGTAACCGGCTGCGGGCCCGGCGCCCGCGATCGACACCCTGGGCGCCGCCTGACGAGAATTGCGAACCGGTGGGGGCTTCAGTCATTGTGTAATCTTGCCATTGTCTTGCCTAGCCACACGTTTGCGCGGGTCTAGTGGAACTGCCTTAGACACTCCGGCTTGGCCGCAGTCCGGGCCCATGGGAAACGCGCCCCGTCCCCACGGGTTCCTTCGGCAGTTCATTATAGGGAGCCGGCGCTGCGCGGTGGACGCCGGCCGGCGCGAAAATATCTTCCCCATGCTTCCATGTTTGCGCTTTGCCG
>NZ_JAPCWC010000080.1 GCF_026420865.1 Novosphingobium clariflavum
TACGCAACGCGCATCGTGATCCGCTGCGACGGCGCTGTCGTTGCCGAACACGAACGGGTCTTCGGTCGGAACCAGACGATCTTCGATCCGTGGCATTACCTGCCCATCCTCGCCCGCAAGCCCGGTGCGTTGCGCAATGGCGCCCCCTTCCAGGACTGGGCTCTCCCACCTGCACTGGCCCAACTGCGGCGCAAGCTGGGCAAGGGCGATGATGCGGATCGCCGCTTCGTCCGCGTCCTGGCCGCCATTCCCGACGACGGCCTCGAGGTTGTTGAAGCCGCAGTCGCCGAGGCCCTCAGCGCAGGAACGGTCAGCGACGAGGTCATCCTCAACATCCTGTCCCGCCGGCGTGAGCCTCGCGATGCCCAGACCATGGACGTCGTCGTCAACCTGAAGCTCAAGCATCCGCCGATTGCAGACTGCGCCCGCTACGACACGGTGCGAGGCCTCAATGCAGCGGCATGAGATTGTGGCAGCCCTCAAGGGGCTGGGGCTCAAGGGCATGGTCACTGCCTTCGATGATGCCGTCACCAATGGCATCCGCCGCGACAGAACGATCATGGAGATGCTGGCCGACCTGCTGCGTGCCGAGACTGCACATCGGGAGGCAGCGTCGATCCGCTACCGGATGACCGCGGCGAAGCTTCCGGCAATCAAGGACCTGGATGGGTTCATGTTCGACGGAACGCCGATCAACGAAGGGCTGATCCGCTCCCTGCACGCCGGCTCCTTCCTGCCGGAACGGCGCAATATCGTGCTGGTAGGTGGAACGGGCACGGGCAAGACCCACCTGGCGCTCGCCATCACTGCCGCAGTGGTACGCGCCGGCACCAGAGGCCGATACTTCAATACGGTTGATCTGGTGAACCGGCTTGAGGAAGAAGCACGACTGGGCAAAGCCGGAAGCCTTGCCGCTCAACTCTCACGGCTTGATCTCGTTGTGCTCGATGAACTGGGCTATCTCCCGTTCGCCCGTTCCGGCGGCCAGATGCTCTTCCACCTGATCAGCAAGCTCTACGAAAAGACCTCGGTGATCATCACGACCAATCTCGCCTTTGGCGAATGGCCGAGCGTCTTCCACGACGCCAAGATGACCACCGCGCTCCTTGATCGCATCACCCACCATTGCGACATCATCGAGACAGGCAACGACAGCTGGCGGTTCAAAAACCGAAACTGAGCCCAAAACCCCTTCCCCCGGACCCCCATCCCCGGCGGTTAACCCGGTGGGTCAACAGGGACCTCCCACGGACGCCGCCGCCAGCACACCTGACGGTGCGCGTCGTCGTCCGTGGGCCCCTCCTATCGACTACCGGGATAACCGCCGCGCTGCCGAAAGGTGGGGTCAATATTGGGCGCCGATAGGGGGTCAGTTTTGCGCGCCGGTTGACA
>NZ_JAPCWC010000081.1 GCF_026420865.1 Novosphingobium clariflavum
TCTAACAGGCTGCGGAAAAAGGCGCCGCAGTGGTCACCGTCGATCTGCGTTCGAAGGAGGGGGACTGGTCTGTCGCTCGTTTCAGGGTGAAATTCGGAGATACCGACCACGTTGGCGCGGTCGTGGTGACGTGAGCGACACGATTAGGCCGCGGCCAGAAGTTTTGGCAGTCTGATGAGGTTGTAGGCGGCAGCGGTGAGCGTAAAGGACCATCCGACGCGGTCCTGGCCTCGATGGCGGGTCTTTCGCATGGTGCCGCAGGTCTTCGTCCATCCGAACACCTCCTCGATCCGCTTGCGGATTTTCTGGGAGAGGCCGTAGCCGGGATGGCGTGTCGTGCGCCTGTCGATGGCGGAGCGCCGGTTGGTGTTGTTCTGGGCTACGTGCGGGGTGACCTCCATCTCGCGCAGCGCCGCGACGAAGGCGGCGGTGTCGTAGTTCTTGTCCGCGCCCAGTGTAATCCGGTGGCGTCCTTCCATGCGGCCCAACATGGTCAGCGCGGCCTCGCGTTCGGCGGTGCCGGTGGCGTGGGTGAGGATCGCATCGACGACGAGGCCGTTGCGGTTCTCCATCAGGACATGGCCCATGTGGCACAGCTTCGCTGCCTGGCCGCGCGCCTTCTTGAATAGTCGGGCATCAGGATCTGTGGTCGATGCATGGGTTGCATTGCTGCGCTTCTCGCCGCGAAAATCGCGTTCGGCATTACGGTCGGTCGGCGCTGTTGCCTGCTCGCTGCGGCTGGAAGCCAACCCGGCGTCATCGTCATCTCCGGGGCCGCCTTCATCCTTGGGTCTGAAGCTTTTCGCGCTTGCCCACGCTTCGATCAACGTGCCGTCCACCGAGAAATGATCGTCCGAAAGAAGAGCCTGCACGCGTGGCTGGTTGATGATGGCCGACAGGAGCTTGGCGGCAACGTCCCCGGACAGCAGCCTCTCGCGGTTCTTGGTGAAGACCGTGACATCCCAGATCGGCGCATCCATCGCCAGGCCGACGAACCAGCGAAAGAGCAGGTTGTAGTCCATCTGCTCCATCAACTGGCGTTCCGAGCGGATCGAATAGAAGGCCTGCAGGAGCAAGGCCCGAAGAAGTTTCTCGGGTGGGATCGACGGCCTCCCGATACGAGAATACAGGCCGTCGAAGTCCGCGGACAGCACTTCGAGCGCTTCATCGACAATCGCCCGGATCGCGCGAAGAGCATGGTTCGCCGGCACCCGAGCCTCGCAACTCACGTACGAGAACAGCCCCTCGCTCCGTTCATCACCGCCGCGCATCCCGATCCCTTCAACATCCCTCGACGGGATCCTGGAATCAGCAATGCCACATCAAGGCAAGCGCCTTTTTCCGCAGCCTGCTAA
>NZ_JAPCWC010000082.1 GCF_026420865.1 Novosphingobium clariflavum
CAGGCTGCGGAAAAAGTAGCTTGCCCTGAAGAGGCATTGCTGATTCCAGGATTGCGACGAGCGATGTTGAAGGGATCGGGATGCGCGGCGATGATGAGCGGAGTGAGGGGCTGTTTTCGTACGTGAGCTGCGAGGCTCGGGTACCGGCGAACCACCCGCTCCGCGCCATCAGAGCGATTGTCGACAAAGCACTGGAGGTGCTGTCGGCGGATTTCGATGGCCTGTATTCGCGTATCGGCAGGCCTTCGATCCCGCCCGAGAAGCTCCTTCGCGCCTTGCTCTTGCAGGCCTTCTATTCGATACGGTCGGAACGCCAGTTGATGGAGCAGATGGACTACAACCTGCTCTTCCGCTGGTTCGTCGGCCTGGCGATGGATGCGCCGATCTGGGATGTCACGGTTTTCACCAAGAACCGCGAGAGGCTGCTGGCAGGCGACATCGCCGCCAGGTTCCTGTCCGCCGTCATCGGGCAGCCGCGCGTACAGGCGCTGCTGTCGGACGATCATTTCTCCGTGGACGGCACCTTGATCGAAGCGTGGGCCAGCGTGAAGAGCTTCAGGCCCAAGGATGAAGGCGGCCCCGGCGATGACGGTGACAGTGGGTCGGTGTCTAGCCAGAGCAAACAGGCGACGCGGCCGACCGGCCGCAATGCCGAATGCGACTTCCGGGGCGAGAAGCGCAGCAATGCGACCCATGCCTCGACCACCGATTCCGATGCCCGGCTGTTCAAGAAGGCGCGTGGCCAGGCAGCGAAGCTGTGCCACATGGCCCATGTGCTCATGGAAAACCGCAACGGTCTCGTGGTCGATGCAACGCTCACCCATGCCACCGGCACCGCCGAACGCGAGGCCGCGTTGACCATGCTGGGGCGCATGGAGGGACGTCATCGGATTACGCTGGGCGCCGACAAGAACTACGACACGGCTGGCTTCGTCGCGGCGTTGCGCGAGATGGACGTTACCCCGCACGTGGCCCAGAACAACACCAATCGTCGTTCCGCCATCGACGGACGGACGACACGCCATCCCGGCTACGCCGTCTCGCAGAGAATCCGCAAGCGGATCGAGGAGGTGTTTGGCTGGGCCAAGACCTGCGGCAACATGCGAAAAACCCGTCATCGCGGCCAGGATCGCGTCGGATGGTCGTTCTCGCTCACCGCTGCGGCCTACAACCTCATCCGACTGCCGAAACTGCTGGCGGCGGCCTAGCCGCGCCGCTCACATCGCCAGGACCGGCCACACGGCAGGTCTCTACGAATTTCACCCGAAAATGACCGACTACCGTGCCCAGGACCTTTGAAATCGGGCCGATGACGACCACTGCGACGCCTTTTTCCGCAACCTG
>NZ_JAPCWC010000083.1 GCF_026420865.1 Novosphingobium clariflavum
TGAACCACCCCGGCTTTCCCGGAGGCATTTTGAATTGAGTCATGCAACCATATCGAGGGTCTCTCTGGCTGCATAGTAGTTTGCCTCGGCCTCGGCGGGCGGGATGTAGCCGATGGGGCCGAAAAGGCGTTGATTGTTGTACCAGTCGACCCAACGCAGGGTAGCCATTTCCACGGCCGATGCGCTGGGCCATGACCGCTGCCGCCAGATGACCTCAGTTTTGTAGAGGCCATTGATCGTCTCGGCCAAAGCATTGTCGTAGCTGTCGCCGACGCTGCCGACCGATGGCACGAGGTTGGCTTCGGCCAGGCGCTGGGTGTAGTTCATGGCGAGATATTGAACACCCCTGTCGCTATGGTGGATCAGGCCATCTTCCGGCCCTGGCCTGCGGGCATGTATCGCCTGTTCCAAGGCGTCCAGCACGAAGCCGGCGGTAGCCGACGTGCTGACCTTCCAGCCCACGATCCGGCGGGCATAGGCGTCGATCACGAAAGCTACATAAACGAAGCCGGCCCAGGTGTGGACGTATGTAAAATCGACCACCCACAATGCGTTGGGACGTTCAACGCGGAACTCGCGATTGACTTTATCCAATGGGCACGGGGCTTTCGGATTGCTGACCGTGGTGATCGTCGTCTTGCCACGCCGAACGCCCGCCAGCCCCATGGCCGCCATCAGGCGCTCCACGGTGCACCGGGCGACAGCCACGCCATCGCGCAGCAACTGGTGCCAGACTTTGCGCGCTCCATAGAGCCCGGAACTGGCCTCGTGGACGCGCTTGATCTGCGCCTTGATCTCGTCATCACGACGGGCACGCGCGGGGCGCCTGCCAGGATCGGCCAGGCGACGTGCATGTTCATGGTAGGAGGACGGGGCGATCGCCAACTCATGGCAGATCGGCTCGATACCCAGATCCTCACGATGGGCGTCGATGAACGACATCATCATTTCTCGCGGCGGTCGAGCTCCGCCATCGCAAAATACGCTGATGCCTTGCGCAGGATCTCGTTGGCGCGCCGCAGTTCCTTGACCTCGCGCTCCAGCAATTTGAGCCGGGCCTGATCATCGGCGGCCAGCGCCGCTGGTGCCGTTCGTCGGCTTGCCTCCTCACGGCACCAGCGGCGCAGCGTCTCGGCCGTGCAGCCAATCTTGCTGGCGATCGAGGTCATCGCCTCCCACTCCGAGCCGTAATCGGCGCGATGCTCGCCAACCATGCGCACCGCGCGTTCGCGGACTTCAGGAGAAAACTTGTTCCGGGTCTTGCTCATAAAGAAAGCTCCTTCCCACAAATTGGAGCCTCCGGGAAAGCCGGGGCGGTTCA
>NZ_JAPCWC010000084.1 GCF_026420865.1 Novosphingobium clariflavum
ATGTCTGCATCG
This sequence comes from Novosphingobium clariflavum, assembly GCF_026420865.1. Lineage (GTDB taxonomy): Bacteria > Pseudomonadota > Alphaproteobacteria > Sphingomonadales > Sphingomonadaceae > Novosphingobium > Novosphingobium clariflavum. Next base: position 13 of record NZ_JAPCWC010000084.1, read on the forward strand.
GAGGCGTGTCACATGGATAGCTGACGCTCATTCGGTGTCGGCTGCCGACCCTTTGTCGCCATTCAAGGGGCGGTTTTCGCTTTCCAGGTGTGGAAGGTCCGCTTTCCCGCTTTTTGAAATCAGTCTATCCGATCCCGCTAAACCAATGACTTATACCAAGGTGCTGAGCGGCTGACGCATGACGCCTTGGATTTTCTCAAGCGCCGCACGGGCTTAACCAAGACCCGATGAGTCAAGCTCATCGGATCGCGGTATTCGCAGCGCTTGCACAATCCCTCCTCGCTCAACTGTTCCAAAACCCACTTTTCCTTCCATGCCTCGCCTTGAGTGATCCCGCGTACGCCTCGTGGTCGGCATGGTCGCCGAACGCATCGATCTTGCCGGCAAGATAAGCGCAGGTCTGCAAGTGGCGGGCGATGTGGGGGTAGCGCTTGGTGCGAGCCCTATCGAGCGCGAAGTCGATCATAGCGCGCAGCAGCAGGATCGCTGCAAGCGGATGCTTGGGCTCGAGCACCTCAGCCGCTGGAGTGAGTAGCCAGTAGTGGTCTCCGTCGATTTCATCGGGCCGCGCGAGGATCAATTCGGCAGCAGCATCGAGCGCCGGCCATTCGACAAGGAATGCTAATGCCTGATGGAAACTGGGAAACGCGCGCGCATGGGCCAGCGCGCGCTCCTCGGCTTCCATGTCGTCGAAGTCGGGCAGTTGCTTGATGTAGGCCTTCAGGTACTCGGCATTGAGCGTGCGCTCGAACACTTCCCACCGCTCGCGCTGTGCCGTTTCGGATCGTCCCGCAGCTTCGAGCGCATCGATCCGAACCTTCTGCCAGTCAGGCCAGCGACCGCCGTCGCGCATCTCGGCGGGGGCCTGGTCAAGGGCTGCCAATGCCTCGTTTGCGCGTCCGGCATCGAGCAGCCTTTGCGCGATCTGCGCGGCAATCGCCGGGTTCGTCCGCTCGTCATCGGACTGCAGTGCGACGAACCCATCGACGTCGCCCGAAGCATCGGCGATTTCAGCGAGCGTGCGCTTGACGAGACGCGTGTGATTGCGTGCCTTGTAGTCGTCTTCGTAGACCGGTCCTTGCGAACCGTAGCCGATGATCGTGCGGGTCTCGCTCTTCGTCGCAACAGGTGGTCTTTTGGCCAGGGCCTCGAATTTCGCTTTTAGGATGGCAAGTCCGGACTGCCCGAGCGCCGGCGCCATCAGAGAGATCAGATCGTCGAACTGGCCATAGTCGTTAGCGCATGTGCCGGCGAAGACGCGCTCGGCCAACCGGTCGG
>NZ_JAPCWC010000085.1 GCF_026420865.1 Novosphingobium clariflavum
GCCGTTGACGCGGGAACGGGCTTTCGATTCAAGACTGCGATGGATCGAGGCGGCGTCCCTACTATTGCGGAATTGATGGCGCTTCTGGCGACGAAAGCCGCTGAGGTCGAGGCATTGGCGGTCGAGAGAGACGCCCTTGCCCGGCGCATCCTGAAGCTTGAGGAGGAACTGGCGCTGGCGCGGTTGCACCGCTTTGCGCCGCGCAGCGAAAAGCACCTGGATCGTGTCTTCAATGAAGCCGAGCAGGCCTCCCTTGAGGACGATACCGACGATGGACACGACGACGTCGATGAGCCGATCGCCGCCGATCTTCCCGACACGGGATTGCCGGAGGCGAGAAAGCCAGAAGGGAAGAAGCGCGGGCGCAAGGCACTTCCCGCCGACCTGCCGCGCCAGCGCGTCGAGTATGACCTCGCCGACGACCAGAAGGTCTGCCCGTGCTGCAGCGAACGAATGCATCGCATGGGGGAAGTGGTAACCGAGCAGCTTCACATCGAGGTGAAGGCCACGGTCCTTCAGAATGCCCGTGCCAAATATGCATGCCGCAATTGCGACCGCACCGGGATCGCCACGCCGATTGTCATTGCGCCGATGCCCGCACAGCCCTTGCCGGGCAGCATTGCCACGGCCTCGACGCTGGCCTTTGCCCTTGTTCATAAATACGTCGATGGCACACCGCTGTATCGTCTGGCGCAAACCTTCGAGCGCGCAGGGGTACCTGTCAGCCGCGGTGCACTGGGCCGTTGGGTGATCGCTTCGAGCGAGAGGCACCTGCATCGCATCTTTGACGCCCTGAAGCTGCGGCTTCGGTCCCAGGACGTCATTCATGGCGACGAAACTACGGTTCAGGTGCTCAAGGAAGAGGGCAAGGCCCCTACCAGCACTTCGTATATGTGGGTCTACCGCAGCAGCGAGGACAGCGAACAGCCGATCGTGCTGTTCGACTATCAACCCGGTCGCGGGCAGGAACATCCGCAGGCCTTCCTCGGCGACTATCGCGGTATCCTGATGAGCGACGGTTATACGGCCTGGCGCACATTGAAAGGCGCCACGCATCTAGGCTGCATGGCCCACGCCAGACGGCGCTTTGCCGACGCCCTCAAGGCGAGGAAGAAACAAGGCGGGCCGCCCGCACAGGCGCTCAAGTTCTTCGACCAGCTCTACCGGATCGAAAGGCAGGCGCGGGACGAAATACCCGATGAGGGGGAAACGCAGGCCAGCTACATGCGCCGCTTCCGCCAGAAACATAGCGTCCCGGTCCTGGATGCCCTCAAGGCGTGGG
>NZ_JAPCWC010000086.1 GCF_026420865.1 Novosphingobium clariflavum
TTATGATGGCCGCACTGCCTCCGGAAGCAACGTGCTACGAAATGCGCGCTTACGCATTGTGACTGTAATCATCGACTTCGATCAGCGCGAGGATCGCGCCCGTCGCCCGATCCTGCGCGACGAAATTAACGATTTTCTGCGAGAACGCGTTGCGATCGGAGTGACGGGATTTTCGCAATGGGTTTGTGGGGGCCTTGAGCAAAGCACCCATCGCCACCTGCGCGTGAATGCGGCAATGGGGCAGGGCCCGTTCCAAAGCGATCAGCATCGCAGCCTCACGTTTGGTCAGGAAGGGTTTCGAGACAGGCTTCGGCGCTGTGTTGAGGCCAGCCAAAGCCTTCAGAAGCGCTAATCCCACCACCAGCAGGATGAGCATTCCGATTTTGGTTTCATCCATGATCAATCAGCCCCTTGGGTACGGAGGGTAGGGAGGCACAGCGGTCAAAGGGGATGATTTTGGTCATAGATCGAGTCCCAGGTTCTTTTCGGGCAGGCCCGGAATTTGGCCGTCATCACGGCCAGGCATCGGCGGAATGCCGGTGAGATCATCAATGGTGGTGTCGACGATGCCGAGCCCATCCCCCTCGAGGTGATCCAGCAGTGCTTGCCGGAGCGGATCGGCGTCTTCCTTGTCCTGCGCGGGGGCAGGCGGCTCATCAGCGCCGGGGTCGTAGATCTGATCGGCACTGGCATCGAAGGTGGAATAGTCAGTTTCCGATGGTCCCATCGGGGGCAGGTCATCCAGATCCATTGAATCGGTACCGGACATGCCGTTCCGGCTCGTCTCAACGTCGCTGCGCCCTGCGGGCGAGTTCTCGTTGCCATAGCTGCCAGTGCCAGCGCCGCCGTCATGTGCATCGGCTTCGGGCATTGGGGGCAGGTCGCCCAAATCAGCGGTGGCATCGCTGCCAGGGCCGTTCGGCGCGCCAACGGCACCGCTCTCTGCGTCAAGCGCATCGAATGCCGCGGTAAGTGCAGCGTCTGCCGCTTCCTGCTTGGCATCGACACCATCGATGTTGAGCTGCCCGGTGCTTTCGAGAGAGGAGGTCTTGTCGCCGGGATTGGAGTTCAGGCGCCATTCCAGCTTCTCGCGGTCATCGACGATCATGGTGAGACCGTCACGAACGCGGGTAACAAGGACGTTGAAGAGGCGCTGGTTCGAGAGGTTATGCTCATAGGAGAGCATCACGCCGATCCCCTTATCGGCCGTGACGCCCTGAGCCATGTGCATATTGAGAGCG
>NZ_JAPCWC010000087.1 GCF_026420865.1 Novosphingobium clariflavum
GCAGCGGTTGATGGAAGGCCGCATGCACAAGCATGGCAGGCGTGAATATGTACAGGTGCTGCGCCTGTTGGAAACGTTCACCGTCGCCGATCTCCAGGCGGCGGTGGAACAGGCCATTGATCTTGGCGCCATCGGCTTCGATGCCGTCAAGCACCTCGTCCTGTGCCGGGTCGAACGCGTACCGCCCAGGCTGGACCTGGACGTCTATCCCTTCCTGCCACGCACAACGGTCGAGAAGACCTTTGCCAGAGCCTATCTGAGCCTGCTCTCCGACCAGCAGGAGGCCGCATGAGCGATCAGGCCCCGGAGCTTCTTCTCGCTCACAATCTCAAGGCACTCAAGCTGCCTACGTGCCTGCGAGAGCATCACAAGCTCGCCCGGCAATGTGCCGCCGAAGGCGTCGATCATATCCGCTTCCTCGCCCGTCTCGTCGAGATGGAGATGATCGACAGGGAGCGTCGTATGGTCGAGCGGCGCATCAAGGCCGCGCGCTTCCCCGCCGTCAAAAGCCTCGACAGCTTCGACTTCGCCGTCATCCCCAGGCTCAACAAGATGCAGGTGCTCGAGATGGCGCGCTGCGAGTGGATCGAGCGGCGTGAGAACGCCATCGCTCTGGGACCATCGGGCACCGGAAAGACGCACGTAGCTTTGGGGCTCGGACTGGCAGCATGCCAGAAAGGGCTGTCGGTGGGCTTCACCACTGCGGCGGCGCTGGTCAGCGAAATGATGGAGGCGCGCGACGAGCGGCGTCTCCTGCGCTTCCAGAAGCAGATGGTCGGATACAAACTGCTCATCATCGACGAACTGGGCTTCGTACCGCTCTCCAAGACCGGCGCCGAACTGTTGTTCGAGCTGATCTCCCAACGTTACGAACGCGGCTCCACCTTGATCACCAGCAACCTACCCTTCGACGAGTGGACCGAAACCTTCGGATCCGAGCGTCTCACCGGCGCGCTCCTTGACCGCCTGACCCATCACGTCAGCATCCTCGAGATGAATGGCGAAAGCTATCGCCTCGCTCACAGCCGGGCCCGCAAGGCCAAAACCAGACCCTAAAAATCAAGCCAATGCCGGGGGGAGTGGCCCTCGGGCTACGCCCTCACGCCACTCCCCCCGGCGTGTAACTCGATGGCCTGGTTTTACGCCGCCCCATGGCCGACTTTTGCTCCGCCGTTGACA
>NZ_JAPCWC010000088.1 GCF_026420865.1 Novosphingobium clariflavum
TCACGTCCGTCAATGTGGTGTAATTTCGGTGCTGGCCATCGGGCTGCATTTTCAGGCGGCCTTGGGTGTAATCTGTAGCGGCTGAACCTCCTCGGTTATGGGTGTGGCAAGGGCGGCCATGCCCTCGATCTGCATGTAGCGGTGCTGGAGCTGGTATTCATCGTTCTGCTCGAGCAGGACGGCACCGACGAGGCGGATGATGCTGTCCTCGTTCGGGAAGATGCCGACAACATCGGCGCGGCGCTTCACTTCCTTGTTCAGGCGTTCCAGCGGGTTGGTGCTGTGAAGCTTGACCCGGTGCTGCTCGGGGAAGGTCATGTAGGCGAGCACGTCGTGCTCGGCATCGTCCATGCAGGCGCCGAGCTTGGGCCATCTGGCGCGCAATTGATCGGCGACCTGACGCCAGACCTGAGTTGCGGCCGCATGATCGGGCTGGAGGAAGACTTGGCGGATCGCAGCAGCAACAACCGTGTTTTGGCCCTTGGGCACGTAGGCGAGCGCGTTCCTCATGAAGTGGACGCGGCAGCGCTGCCAGGTGGCGCTGAGCACGCGGGTGATCGCTGCCTTGAGGCCCTCGTGGGCATCGGAGATGACCAGCTTCACGCCGGTCAGGCCGCGGCGGGAGAGGTCCTTGAGGAAGCTCGACCAGAAGGGCTCGGCTTCGGAAGGGCCGATGTGCAGGCCGACGATCTCGCGCTTGCCCTCAGTGTTGACGGCGACGGCGATTATCGCGGCGACACTGACGATCCGTCCCCCCTCGCGCACCTTGAGGTAGGTGGCATCTAGCCAGAGGTAGGGCCAGTCACCGGCGAGCGGGCGCTTGAGGAAGGCATGGACGCGCTCGTCGATGTCTTTGCACAGCTTTGACACGGAGGACTTGGATATCCCGGTCATGCCCATCGCCTGCACCAGCTCATCGACGCGCCGGGTGCTGACCCCGGCAATCCACGCCTCCTGGATTACTGCGACCAGCGCCTTCTCAACAGTCTTGCGCGGCTCCAGGAAGCCGGGGAAGTAGGCGCCGGTCCGCAGCTTGGGGATCTTGAGGTTGAGCGTGCCGAGCCGGGTATCGAGACTGCGGTCGCGGTAGCCATTGCGCCAGGTCGTGCGTTCGCCCGATCGTTCATGGCGGCCAGCGCCGACCAGGCCGTCGACATCGGCCTCCATAATG
>NZ_JAPCWC010000089.1 GCF_026420865.1 Novosphingobium clariflavum
TAGGTCATGTTGACAAAGTTGGCCGCCACGGCGACTTTGCTTGAGTGAAGTTTCGCAACGTCATTGAACCTTGTACGGAAGGACGAGCCTTCAGGTGCCCATGCTGCCGTTTCGCTACGCTCTCGGAGCGGGGCGGCTATGAGATTTGTCCGGTGTGTTTTTGGGAAGATGATGGCCAGGACGACCACGATGCTGAGTTGGTCCGGGGCGGTCCGAACGGCTCACTGTCATTGCTTCAGGCGCGGGTGAATTTCGCAGACTGCGGTGCCTGCGATGTTCGTCACCGCAAAAACGTGCGCCCACCCGCAGACGCTGAATTCTGACGATTCACAAATGGGTTGATCTCTGATTCAAGGCTGCTCTTTGCGGGGAGCGGCGATGGCGCGTGGTGATCTGACGGACGAAGAATGGGGCGTGATCGAGGTTTTGCTGCCCTCGGAGCGCGGTCGAAAGGCGCGCCCCGCCCATGACAATCGGCGATTTCTGAATGGCATGCTGCATGTGCTGCGTGTTGGCTGCCCGTGGCGCGACATGCATGAACGCTACGGTAAGTGGAACTCGGTCTACGTGCGGTTCCGGAGATGGGCCGAGCAAGGCGTCTGGGATGCAATCCTGGCAACGCTGGTCGAGTTCGGGTTGACCGACGATTGGCAACACATGATCGACAGCACCACAATTCGCGGCCACGTTTCGGCAGCGGGCGCTAAAGGGGGACTCGTAAGGAGGCTTTTGGTCGATCACGCGGCGGCTTTTCGTGCAAGGTCCACGCCCGCTGCGACAATCAGGGACGCCCTCTCGGCTTTATCCTGACCGGCGGCGAGGCCTCGGATTACGGGGCGGTCGATGATCTGATGGCTTTGCCAGTCAACAAGCCCAAAGCTTTGCTGGCAGACAAAGGATATGACGGCGATGCGGTCCGGGCAAACCTGCTGATGCGCGGCATCCTGCCGATCATTCCGCCAAAAGCCAATCGGCGCGAGCCCATAGTATGCGACTTCCGCCGCTACCGGGACCGCAACCGCATCGAACGCATGTTCGGTCACCTCAAGCATCAACGGCGCATCGCAACCCGCTACGACAAGACTGCGCTCTCGTTCGCCAGCTTCCTCAATCTCGCTGCAATCCGCAGATGGCTACCGAACTTTGTCAACAGGACCTAG
>NZ_JAPCWC010000009.1 GCF_026420865.1 Novosphingobium clariflavum
CTAATTTCAAAAAAACGTCACTTTCCCAAAAAACGCCGGTTTTCGAAGGCTTGATGCGCCTCATCTATCCATCCGGCCACCGCATTCCCGCTCCACTCAGCCTGGCGGCGGTATATAGTGCGGCGCACAGAACTCAGATCGTTTGCCCAACGCTCTGCAAGATGCCACCACACCCTTTGTTTACCACGTGAGGCTAAGGCCGAAGCCGAGCACGGCATGCCTTGGGCCGCAACACAGAATCGGAATTTGAGGATCATGCCGACACCGGCGATCAGCGTTGCCATGAGCGTCTACAACGGCGAGCGCTATCTCGACGAAGCCATCGCCAGCGTGCTCGCGCAGAGCTTTTCGGATTTCGAGTTCCTGATCATCGATGACGGATCGCAGGACGCCTCTACCGCGATCATCCGCGAACATGCCGCACGCGATGCCCGTATCCGTCCGATCATCCGGGAAAATCGCGGACTCGTCGCCAGCCTCAACCAGATGCTCAACGAAGCACGCGCGCCGCTGGTCGCGCGCATGGATGCCGACGACATCTGTCGGCCTGACCGTTTCGAAAAGCAGGTCGCCTTCCTCGCGGCGCATCCGGATTATGGTGTGGTCGGCAGTTGGAGCGAGGATATCGGCGAATTCGGCGAACCGCTCTCGCGCGGCGGCGATGACCATCCCCTCACCCACGAGGAAATGGTTCGAGCGATCGAAAACGGCGGGCAGCTTATCTGCCATCCCGCCGCGATGTATCGGCGCGACATCGTGCGCTCCGTCGGCGGCTATCACGCTGCCTTTCGCCACTGCGAGGATCTCGACTTGTGGCTGCGCCTGTCCAGCATAACCCGGATGGGAAACGTGCCCGAACGACTGGTGCGCTATCGGCGCTACCCCGGACAGGTCTCCTCGCGCCACGCAACCGAACTGCAGATCGGCACTGCCGTGGCACGGCTTGCCTGGCACGAGCGCAGGGCAGGGCGCATCGATCCGACCGCGACACTGGAGCGACTGCCACCGATCGACGGTCTGGATACCCTGTTCCACCGTCCCGGCACGTCCCGCGAAGTGCGTGCGCAAGTGGCGCTGGCGCTGCGTTATTCGGAAGATGCCCTGCGCAACGAAGGGTTCGACCTGCTGGTCAACCACTTGCGCGATGGCGGCCGGCGCGACGGGATGTGGCGCACGGTCATGCGCCTCGTCCGCTTCGGGGAACCGCTGCGTGCGCTGCGCCTGGCCGCGACGCTTTCCATGACCGCACTGGTCTGACCGCGGATGAACGAGACGCCGCCCAGCCCGCCGGAAACGCCGCCAACGGAAAGTGGGCGCGGCAGCGGTAACGTGAAGACAGCCGCACTTTGGGCTGCCGCCAGTCAGTATTCCCAGTTCGCACTGCAGTTCGTGACGTCGGTGCTGGTCTCGCGCTTCTTCCTCAAGCCCGAGGAGATCGGGCTGTTCTCGGTCGCGCTGGCAACGGCCATGATCCTCTCGGTCATCCAGGATTTCGGCCTGACCCGCTATCTTGGCCGCCATCCCACAGCCGACGAGGAAACCGTGCGCCACTGCACGGTGATCGCGATCACGTTTTCGGTGCTGCTCGCCGCGCTGATCCTGGCCTGCGCCTGGCCGGTCGCGCGCTTTTACGGCGAGCCCCGGCTGTTTGCGATCCTCGGCCTGATCGCCGCCTCCTACCTGCTCAATCCCTGGAGTGTGGTCCCGGTCGCGATGCTCTCGCGGCGGCTCGATTTCCGGGGCACTTTCCTCGTCAATGCCCTGGGCGCGGCAAGCAACAGCATCTGCGCGCTGAGTCTGGCTGCACTCGGCTATTCGGCCGAATCGCTGGCCTGGGCGATGATCGCACAGTCCGCGGTGCGCGCGGTGGTCGCGCAAGCACTACGCCCCGCCCGGCCCGGGCTCGGCCTCAAGCGCGCGCAGCTTCGGGAAATCATCTCGTTCGGCTCGGGCAGCGCGCTACTTTACCTCTCGGGCGGCATCGGCATGCGCACGCCGGACCTGATCGTCGGGCGTCTTCAGGGCATGACGGCAACCGGTCTGTTCAGCCGCGGCGTCGCCCTGGCATCGCAGTTGCACTACCTGGTCGCCGGAGCGGTCGGCTCGATCTATTATCCGACGTTCGCCCGCCTGCGCGACGAAGGCAAGGATCTGGGGCCCTATTACGAGCGTGTGGTCGCCGCCCACGGCGCCATCGTCTGGCCCGCCATGGCGCTGCTGGCAGTGCTGTCGAAACCGGTGATCCTGCTGCTCTACGGCCCCGGCTGGGCGGGCGCGGCGCCGCTGCTGGCCTATGTCGCGATTGCCGAATGCTGTTTCGTCGCGCTGCCGCTGCACATGGACCTGCCGATCCTGCTGGGCCACTTGCGCCGACTGTTCTGGTTCAACCTGGCCGACACCGCGCTTTCGGTAGGCACCCTGATCGCCGGCGCCGCCATCGGCGTGGATGCAGCCGCAGCTTCGCGCATCGTTTACGGGCTTGGCTGGATCTGCATCTATGCCGGATGGATGCACCGACTGGTGGGTTTCCGCTGGCCGGCGCTGCTGCGCACATATGCCTCGAGCGCCGGGGTGGCGCTGGCAAGCGCATTGCCGGCATTCTGGGCCGTCACGTTCTGGCGGCGACCGGACACCCTCGGCCTTGGCGGCCTCGTCGCCAGTGCGGCGCTGGGCGGCCTGGCGTGGGTGCTGGCAATCACCGTTCTGCGCCACCCCGCCCGCAACGATCTTGCTGGAATGGCACGACATCTTGTCGTGCCGCTGCTGTCCCGCATGCCTGCCCTGCGACGCTGGCAAAACGTGGCGAAATCCGCCGACTCGTGATACTCTCCTGACCGGACAATATCCGACGAAGCTCAAGCTTCGCGGGGAGGATGACATGATTGGCGGCGCGCTTGCGCTGACGCTCCTGCTCGCCGACACGGCGGCTGCGGGCGCAGCGCCCATACCTGCGACATCGGCCGGCAAGACCGACCAAACCACCGGTGAACGCGAGCAGACGCTCAAGACCGCTACCGATCGCGACGAGCGCATGACCGTGAGCGTCGCGGTTCAGGGCAAAGGCCCCTATCACTTCCTGATCGACACCGGATCGCAGCAGACCGTCGTCTCGAACGACCTTGCCGGCCTGCTTGGCCTCTCGCTTGGCCCCAAGGTCACGGTGCTGGGCATGGCCGGTGCCAGCGATGTCGCCACCGCACGGGTCGACAGCATCGCCATCGGCGAACGCGCGTTCAACGACCTGACCGTGCCCCTGCTCGAAGCCCGGCACATCGGCGCGGACGGCATCATCGGCACCGACAGTCTGCAAGGCCAGCGCGTCACCCTCGATTTCGAGAACGAGACGATCGCCATCGCGCCGACCAGGCCCTCCGCGCAGGCCAACGGCTACGAAATCGTTGTCCATGCCCGCAAGCGGCTCGGCCGCCTCATCATGGCCGATGCCAAAGTCGACGGCATCCATGTCGACGTGGTGATCGATACCGGGGCAAGCAGCGCGGTGGGCAATCTCGCGCTGCAACAGGCCATGCGCAAGCAGGTGGCCGGACTGGTGCATCTGGCGGGCGTGACCGGCGACGACATTCCGGCCGAACTGGTGATCGCCCACAAGCTGCAAGTGGAGAAGCTGATCCTCACCAATGTCGCCATCGCCTTTGCCGATTCCCCTGCCTTTCACGAGCTGGGCCTGCACCGGCGCCCGGCCCTGTTCCTCGGCATGCGCGAACTCAAGGTCTTCAAGCGGATCGCGATCGATTTCTCGACCCACAAGGTGCTGTTCGACCTGCCGGTCACGGTGGAGGACGCGAGCGGGAAACGGCGCGGCGATCCCAACGATCTCGTCAAGAGGATTGCCTCCAGCGACGCGCACCCTAAATAGCGCGAATGCCGCCAGACACTGCCGTAAACTCTCCCGCTGCCCGCCACGATGGCTGGCGCACGCTGCTGCGCTTCATGCCCTACCTGTGGCCGCGCGAGAATCCGGCGCTGCGCTGGCGGATCGTCTGGGCCTGCCTGTTCATCCTGCTGTCCACCGCAACCCAGCTTGCCCTGCCCTACATGATGAAGTGGGCGGTCGACCTCATGGGGGCGACGGGTCCCAGGCTCGTGCAACTGGCGATGCTCACGGTGCTTGGCTACTCGGCCGGACGCCTGATCCAGACCGCGTTCGACAATGTGCGCAACATCGTCTTCGAGCGTGTCGGACAGGACGCGACCCGCGAACTGGCGGAAAGCGTCTTCGGCCAGCTCCACAACCTCTCGCTGCGCTTCCACCTCGCCCGCCGGACCGGTGAAGTGACCAAGACGATCGAGCGCGGCACCAAGAGCATCGACACGATGCTCTACTTCATGCTGTTCAACATCGCGCCAACCGTGCTGCAATTGCTGGTCGTGGCTGTGATCTTCTACGTGAACTTCGGCCCCGGCCTCGTCGTCGCCACCGCTGTCGCCATCGCCGCCTATATCTGGGTGACGCGCACGATCACCGAATGGCGCACCAAGCTGCGCGAGCAGATGAACCGGCTCGACGGCCAGGCGCTGGCCCGCGCGGTGGATTCACTGCTCAACTACGAGACGGTGAAGTACTTCTCCGCCGAACACCGCGAGAAAGCGCGTTATGCCCAGGCGACCCGTGCCTATGCCGATGCGGCGGTGAAGAGCGAGAACTCGCTCGGCCTGCTCAACATCGCGCAGGGCGTAGTGGTGAACCTGCTAATGGCAGGCGCGCTCGGCTACACCGTGTGGGGCTGGTACAAGGGCCAGTATACGGCAGGCCAGCTGGTCTTCGTGCAGACGTACCTCACCCAGCTGTTCCGCCCGCTCGACATGCTGGGCATGGTCTACCGCACCATCCGGCAGGGCCTGATCGACATGGCGGAGATGTTCCGCCTGCTCGACGAGCCGCAGGAAGTCTCCGACCGGCCCGGCGCCCCGGCACTGGTCATCCGCCAGCCCTCGGTCGTGTTCGACAACGTGGTGTTCGGCTATGAACCGGATCGCGGCATTCTGAAGGGACTCTCGTTCGAAGTGCCCGCCGGGCAGAACTTCGCCATCGTCGGGCCTTCGGGCGCGGGTAAGTCCACGATCGCGCGGCTGCTGTTCCGATTCTACGACCCGCAGCAGGGCCGCATCCTGATCGACGGGCAGGACATCGCCGAAGTGACTCAGGCATCCCTGCGCGCCGCGATCGGCATCGTGCCGCAGGATTCGGTGCTGTTCAACGACACCATCGGCTACAACATCGCCTACGGCCGCAGCGATGCGACGCAGGACGATGTCGAGGCCGCCGCCCGCGGTGCCGCGCTGCTCGGCCTGATCGACCGGCTGCCGCAAGGCTACGCCACCGAAGTGGGCGAACGCGGCCTCAAGCTTTCGGGCGGCGAGAAGCAGCGCGTGGCGATTGCCCGCACGCTGGTGAAGAACCCGCCGATCCTGCTGCTGGATGAGGCGACCTCCGCGCTCGACACCCGCACCGAGCAGGACATCCTGGCGACACTCCACCGCGTGTCGGAAAACCGCACCAGCCTTTCGATCGCGCACCGGCTCTCCACGATTGCCGACGCCGACCGGATTCTGGTGCTGAACGAGGGCCGTCTTGCCGAAAGCGGCACGCATGGCGAACTGCTGCGGATCGACGGCCTCTACGCCGAAATGTGGGCCCGTCAGGCCGCCGAGGCCGAAGCCATGATCGAGGCGGCCGAATGAAGTGCAGGGCGATTTGATTTAATTCGCTTTTGCTCGAAACCTGACCTAGCCCTAGCGCATGGCCATCAAGGAAGCTCCTCTCCGCCCTGCCCGTTTCACGATCGAAGGCGGCGTGCGTCAGCCGGAAATCCAGATTCCGGCGCGGAAATTCTGGTTCGGACTGGTGTTCCTGTGTTTCTGGCTGACGTGCTGGTCTCTCGGCGGCGTCGCGGCGTTGACGGCCCTTTTAACGACGCCGCAGCCCTTCATCGCGCTCTGGCTGGTATTCTGGGCTGTGGGTTGGGTCTTCGCTGCCAGTACGATCCTCTGGCAGTTGACCGGCTCGGAAATAATCCGCGTGGATTCCGGCCAGTTGATCCATGGCTGGCGCATGTTCGGTTTCAGCCGGGAGCGTGCCTACCCGCTGGCGAAAGTGCGGCATATGCGCATCAACGGCTCGATGCCGTTCGCGTTCAACTTCAGTCGCGGTTGGGGCGGCCCGTTCATGACGCGGCGGATGGGCTGCATCTCTTTCGACTACGGCGCCTCGACGATCCGCATGGGCCAAAGCATCGATGACGCCGAGGGCCGCATGATCGTCAAACGACTTGCCCCGCTGCTGTCAGAAGGCGCCGTGGACTGCTGATCCACGGCGATTTTCCGTCACTTCACGACATCAGCCTCGTGCCAGACCACCGCCTGCGCCGCCTTCATGCAGTTTTCCGCGGTATCCCACGACAGCGAGGGGGAGCCGTAGAGCCGCCAGCCCTGCGCCAGCGCCTCGGACACGCGCTCGCAGAAGGCGCGGTCGTCCGCTCCGGTGAGCAGGCGGTAGATCGGGCGGTCTTCGGGGGTCTGGTACATCGGCATCCCTCTCGGTTTTCGGAGATTCAGACGCCTAGCCACTCCAGCGGGGCTGGCAAGTCCCCGCCAGCATAATCGACCTGAAGCACGCGCCTTCTGCGATGCCCTGCTCCTACCGGGGAGGACACCGCATGCGAAGCATGGAGGATCGGCGTGCGATAGCACCAGACGTCGCCTACATCGGCAAGACAGGTGTAAACTGCCAAGCCAGCTACCACCGCATCCACTTCACCCACCGGAATACGTCCCGACAGGTGCGAGCCCAGCGCCACCAGCAGCGGCGCGTTGTCCGCATCCACCGGATCGAGATGAATACGCACCGTCACCATGCCCTCGATCACCGCGAAGGGCGGTTCGACATGGCGGATGCCCTGCTTGACCGACCACGGCCCGAAACCCGCGACCTCAGCCTGTTCACGGACGGCAATCGTGCGGTCCTGATGCCAGCCGAGCGACCAATCGGTCCGCCCGTTCTTGTCGAACAACACCGCGCGGACCGGACGCACATCGCAGCCCTGCGCCTTGGCCGCCATCCCGCCGATGGGACCATCCGCATCCAGCAGACGCGCCAGATCGGGATCGCCCGAAATCCGCACGCCCGCATGACCGTCCGGCCATTTCGCCAGGATCACCGCAAGATCGTTCAGCAGCGCCGCCGCCAGACCGCGATGAAGACAGGCCCCATCGCGGTCGAGATCGAGGTCCGAAACATCGCGAACCACCGACGCGGCAAGGTCACCCACCCGGATAACGCTCGAATTCCGGCACCTGGGTGGTGTCCTTCATCCACGACAGCCTTTCGGCCACCTGGATATGGGCACCGGGCGGCAGCGCCTCGGGATCGTCGAGCGTCGCGATCTGGATGTCGACGATGCCCGGCAGATATTCGGCATTGGTGTACCACAGCCCCGTCCCGCAGCGCGGGCAGAAGTGGCGCATCGCCGTGCCGCTGGAATTGAACACCGCGGCATCGCCCTGAAGCACTTCGAATTCATCGTGCTTGAATGCCCCCCAGGCGACCACCGGCGCGCCCGCCGACTTGCGGCAGTCCGCGCAGTGGCAAAATGCGGCGTGGAGCGGCTCCCCCTCGACGCGGTACCGCACGTCGCCGCACTGGCACCCCCCTTCTAGCTTCATGACGATTCTCCTTGTCACCGCCGAATCTAGCCGAATAAAAAGAACATTCAAGGAACAAAAAAGGCGCGAGACCGAAGTCCCGCGCCCGTTTCGCGTCCCGCCCTGAGGCGAAGGATCAGAGGATGTACTTCGACAGGTCGGCATTGCCCGCCAGGCCCGACAGCTTGGCGCTGACATAGGCCTCGTCGATCGTCACCGTCTCCCCCTTGCGGTCCTCGGCCTCGAAGCTGAGTTCCTCGAGCAGCTTTTCCATCACCGTCTGCAGGCGGCGGGCGCCGATGTTCTCGACGCTCTCGTTCACTTGCGCGGCGATCCTGGCGATCTCGGTCACCGCGCCGCTGGTGACGTCCACCGTGACTTCCTCGGTCGCCAGCAGCGCCTTGTACTGCGCCACCAGATTCGCGCGGGTCTCGGAGAGGATGCGCACGAAGTCTTCCTCGGTCAGCGCCTTCAGCTCGACGCGGATCGGCAGGCGGCCCTGCAATTCGGGTAGCATGTCCGAAGGCTTCGCCACATGGAACGCGCCGCTGGCGATGAACAGCACGTGGTCGGTCTTCATCGGGCCGTACTTGGTGGCAACCGTGGTGCCCTCGATCAGCGGCAGCAGGTCACGCTGCACGCCTTCGCGGCTGACCGAACCGCCGCGCACGTCCGAAACCGCGATCTTGTCGATCTCGTCGAGGAAGACGATGCCGTTCGTCTCGGCATTGGCCAGCGCGGTGCGGGCGACATCGTCCTGGTCCATGCGCTTTTCCGACTCTTCGTCGACCAGCTTGTCCCAGGCGTCCGGCACCTTCATCTTGCGGCGCGTCAGCTTGGGTCCGCCGAACTTGCCCATGATGTCCGACAGGTTGATCATGCCGACCGAGCCGCCCATGCCGGGGATCTCCATCGGCGCCGAGGGGGTATCCTCGACCTCGATCTCGACTTCGGTCTCGTTCATCGCGTTTTCGGTGATGCGCTGGTGGAACGAGGCGCGGGTCGCCTCGGAAGCCCCGTCGCCGACAAGCGCGTTGAGCAGGCGCTCCATCGCCGCCTTGCTGGCCGCCTCGCGCACCGATTCGCGGCGGCGGTCCTTCTCGAGACGGATCGCCTCTTCCACCAGATCGCGGGCGATCTGCTCGACGTCGCGGCCGACATAGCCGACTTCGGTGAACTTGGTGGCTTCCACCTTCACGAACGGCGCATCGGCCAGCTTGGCGAGGCGGCGGCTGATCTCGGTCTTGCCGCAGCCCGTCGGCCCGATCATCAGGATGTTCTTGGGCGTCACCTCGTCGCGCAGGTCGAGCGACAGCTTCTGGCGGCGCCAGCGGTTGCGCAGGGCAACGGCGACGGCCTTCTTGGCTTCGGCCTGCCCGATGATGTGCTCGTCGAGCGCGCGGACGATGGCCTTGGGGGTCAGGTTGTCTTTCATGATGTCCTGCAAATTCAGATGGTCTCGACCGTGACGCGGTCGTTGGTGAAGACGCAGATGTCGGCGGCGACGGCCATGGCGCGCCGGGCGATCCGCTCGGCATCTTCCTCGTACTCGTCGAGCGCGCGGCCGGCAGCCAGTGCATAGTTGCCGCCAGAACCGATCGCGGTGATGCCGCCTTCGGGCTCCAGCACGTCGCCATTGCCGGTGAGCACCAGCAGCGTCTCGGCATCGGCGACGATCATCAGCGCTTCCAGGTTGCGCAAGTATTTGTCGGTCCGCCAGTCCTTGGCGAGTTCGACCGCCGCGCGCATCAGCTGGCCGCGGTGCTGCTCCAGCTTGCGCTCGAGGCGTTCGAACAGGGTGAAGGCATCGGCCGTGGCACCCGCGAAGCCCGCGATCACCTTGCCGTCGCCGATCCGGCGCACCTTGCGCGCGTTGGGCTTCATGACGGTATTGCCCATGGAAACCTGGCCGTCGCCGGCGATGACGGTCTTGCCGCCCTTCTTAACACCGATGATGGTGGTTCCGTGCCACTGGATCAGGCCGTGGCTCGCCCCGCTATTGTCCATGCCGCGAATATATGGCGGCAGACGGCGGGTTCAAGCGCTGGCCGCCGCGAAGTGGTTGCACGAAACGAAAATGCCCGCGCAGGCCAGACGGCTTGCGCGGGCATTTCGAAAGCGTGATCGCCCGGATCAGCTGCCGTTCGGACCGGGGCCGGTCGGCTGCGTACCGGTGCCCATGCCGGCAGCGCCGACCTGGCCGATGTTGCCGAACAGGTCCTCGAGCAGGCCGCGATGACGACCCAGCGTCGGCGTCGTATCGCCCTCGGGGCGGATGCGCGCGACATCGTCGATGCCCTTCTTGTCCACCGCAACGACATTGCCCGCCGGATCGAAGCGCACGCGCAGGATCGTCTGTTCCGCAGTGCGCGGACGGCCGAACGGCGGCGTCTTCACGGTCTGCGACACGTAGTAGTAGTCCTTCTCGCCAAACTGGCTGACGAAAGTCGGACGCCCGAGGGTCCTTTCCACCGACTGGCGATTGTCAACGCCCGGCGAGACCGAATCGACCAGCGTCTGGTCGACCAGGTAACCGCGATGATCGCGGATCGAGGTGCAGCCCCCCGTCAGTGCAGCCAGCGCCAGAACGACGCCAGCGGTCTTCACCCTGAGACCAGAGCCATGACCAGAACCGCGCATTTTCCCACTCCAATTCACGGGGCTGGTCCGCTCCGGGCATTGCCTGCCGGCGCGAGAGCCATATATCGACCCGAAACTACGGTACCGAGCCTTAGGGCCCAGCGGCTTGTCGCGCAATGGGCGTTGGGGCAGGTTGCTTGAATTGCCCCTGAACAAGAAGCCCCGCCACCCGTTCCACCAAGAGTACCGTCGGCGCGCGGCGAGAGGAAAGGCCCGAAACCACGTGAACCTGCTCCGCCGCCTGACCGGCAGAAACCCGGAAAGCACCCAGGCCCGCCGCGAGGCCGTCCGCCCGCTGTGGCACCGCGTGGTCGAGATCGCCCGCGAGAAACCGTGGTATGCCGAACACGGCATAGCCGATACCGTCGCCGGGCGATTCGACACGATCACGCTGGTGATGGCCCTGGTGGTGCTGCGCATGGAACGCAGCGAGGACCTGATCGACCCCGCCGCGCGGCTGACCGAACTGTTCGTGACCGACATGGACGGCCAGTTGCGCCAGTCCGGCATCGGCGACCTTGTCGTCGGCAAGCACATGGGCAAGCTGGTAAGCGCGCTCGGCGGCCGCATCGGCGCGCTGCGAGATGCCCTCGCACAGGCCGATGCCGTGCAGGTCGATGCCGCACTGGCCGCCGCGCTGGAACGCAACATGACACTGAGGGAAGGCGCCGAGGCCGCCATGCTGGTCGCGCCGGTCAAGGCACTCGCCGCCGCCCTCGAAACCACTTCGAACGAGGCCCTCCTGGCCGCAAGGATAGACCGATGAGCGCACTGCCCCCCTCTCCCGATTCCGCCCCCGATGCGGCCCCCGAGTTCTCGCGCCGCCTCGACATCCGGCAGGTCGAGAGCAAGCCGGGCCACTTCGAGGCCAATGCTGCTGAACGCGCCGCACTGGCCATGCGCTTCGGCCTTGTCCGGATCGACAGCCTCGCGGCCGATCTCGCCCTCACCCGCAACGACCGCCAGGTCGAGGCGCGCGGCACGCTGAAGGCCGCCTTCGTGCAGTCCTGCGCGATCTCGGCGGAGGACCTGCCGGTCAGCGTCGAGGAACCGGTGTTCTTCCGCTTCGTGCCCGAAACCGACGACCACACCCCCGACGAGGAAGTCGAACTGACCGCCGACGACCTCGACGAGATCGAGTACACCGGCACCCACATCGACATCGGCGAAGCCGTGGCGCAGAGCCTTGCGCTCGCCATCGACCCGTTCCTCACCGGCCCCAATGCCGACGCCGCCAGGCTGGCCGCCGGGATCGGCACGCCCGAGGACAACGGCGCCTTCGCCGCGCTCAAGGGCCTGAAGCTGGGCAAGTAGCCTCATTCCAAGCTGCAGTGATGCTGATGCATCCGCCGCTTGGAACGCTCAGGCGCCGCGCCCGCTCAAACGCACAGCGCCCGGAGACAGGGACCTGTCTCCGGGCGCTGCAACGATGCTGGTTCCTGCAATAGACCGGGCCCGCAAGGCCCCGGAACGATGTCAGTCGACCATGCCGGCGACCAGAAGCCGAAGCTCGCGCAGGGGAAGCAAACCATTGGCGGTGCCGATCCCCTGCCGGCTCGAATGCGGCTGCTGGCGGTTGTCGTTCTTGTGGAAGGGGCGTTCAAATGCGCCCGTAATATTCTTGATCATGTAGTCCTGTTATCGCGGCTCCTGGCCGCATCTTTCTATCTTCTGAAATTGCTGCGCTGCTTGCTGGGTGCGGCCTGCCCCGGGGAGCGTTCGCGGAAGACGATCCGCCCCTTGCTGAGGTCATACGGCGTCATTTCGACGTGGACTCGGTCACCCGCGACCGTGCGGATCCGGAACTTGCGCATCTTTCCTGCCGTATAGGCAATGATGCGATGCTCATTATCGAGCAGGACGGCAAACCGTCCGTCCGGAAGCACTTCCTCAATGAAGCCTTCCATCGTCAGCAGTTCTTCTTTCGCCACGGCGCTCAACCCTCAAATGCATTGCCAGACACCGGACACACGAACGCGTGTCCGGAAACGATTGCCAGGAAGCTGAAGAGGATATCGAGCGTGCAGCCGGTTCAGGAACCCACAGGTTCCAAGACACCAGGGCTGAAAATCATCTCGCCATTAAGCGACGTAGCCTGCCCCATATAGCGGAACGGAACGCGAATTTCAAGGTCAGCCCGATCTCAATAGAATTCCCTTAGAATCAACGTCAGGGTCCGCCCATCGCAAAGCACGAGTACGACCCGCTTCCCGGCCGGGCCTTGCGACCATCGCCCCAAAGCCCCTTTCTGCGCAGCCGCAGTCGCGTTCTGCCCATCGATCGTGCATATCCGGTCCCCGGTGACCAGCCCGGCGTCATGCGCGGGCGAGCCGCGCATGACATGCAGGATATTGATACCCTCGTCCGTCCATACGCCCTGAACACCCGCCATCGACACGGCAGCAGGCGAAGGCGAGGTCAGCCGCGGGGAGAGTACCATGACCCCGCGCCCTGCATCCATGAAGACATTGAAGCGGCTGAGCAGGGCTGCCCCGATCCTGGCGGCATCGCCGGCATCGAGCGGCTTGTCCTCGAAGCGCACCGGCACCGCATCGACGTTCTGGTCGCCAAGATGCACGCCATCGATACGACCGATCTCGGTGATGTAGATATTGCCGGCCAGGTTCACTGCTGCGATGTCGGTCAACCGCAGACTGCTTGCGGCGTCCGGCCATGCTGCCCGCGTGATGGTCAGACTGGAGTCGTCGCCGGTGTCGATCAATACCGGCGCGAACCGCCGCTCGCCCACTTCAAGCATCGTCAACAGGCGCCCACCTCGCTCGCGCAGATCCAACGGGATGCGTTCTCCCTGTGGCGGTTTCGCGCCGCTCGCGCGAAACCGGATGCGGCGATTGTCGAAATCTATCTCCACGGCATGCCGGGCCAGGAAGTCCGCGCCGACAATGCCCTCGATCGTGATCCCTGCGATCCGCGAAAGGCTGGACAAGTCGGCTATCTGAACCGCGCCGCCCGACTGCCGCATGCCGCCGATCTGCAGGGCCACGAGGGAACCAATCTCCGTGGGAGAAACGCCGCCGCCCAGACTGCCAAGGGACTTATAAGGCTGTGACGGAATGGCATGGCGCAGGGCCCAGCTCCTATCCACCGTCGTCGTCGGCATGCCGGTATCGACCAGCGCAACCACGGGTTGACCATTCACCAGAATCGAGATGATCGGCGGTGCTGACGCCGGCCCGGCAAGCGGGATCCACCGCTCCTGCAGGGACGTGTCGAAAGAGACCGTCGCGGGAATGATGGCGATCCTGTCCATCGGCGCTGCGGGCGCTGCCACAGCCATCGGTGCTCCGGCAATCATACCCTGCAGCGCGATCACCAAACGTAACGGGGAACTCGGTCGGACCCGCATGGCTTGTCTCCGACAAATACTTGAACATATTGATCAAGATACACCCAGGCTGTCTAGACGGCGCGGGCAGTGATCGTGCGTAGCTGCGCGTTTTGCGGAGAATTGCAAATGAAGCACCGGCTTACCCATGCAGGTATTTCGGCACTCGCCTTACTGACGGCGCTCGCGACGGCCGACGTGGCAGCGGCGGCCGACTATCCGAGCTGCGACCTCACCGCGCAGCATGCCATCGAAGGGGAGATCGGCGGAACCGTGACCGATCCCCGGCAAGCGCACATCTCGGTACGCGCCAATGTTCTTCAGGCCGATATCGGCACGGCCCGCAAGGCGCGCACATTGTCGCGGGGCGAGGCCCGGCATTTGTGGAAGCGGGTCGACAAGGTGCGCAAGGACACCGACACCTTCACCCGCCAGCAGGGCTTTCTCAGCGCTGCCGAGCGGGCCTCCTACGACCGTGAACTCGATGCGGTCGCAGGAGAGATTTGCAAGTAAACCGTAAACTGTCCGAAAATCAGGTCACGTCCATCGCGTAACCGGCCGCGCGCACGGTGCGGATCGGGTCGACGTCGCCATCGCGGTTGATCGCCTTGCGCAGGCGGCGGATGTGGACGTCGACGGTACGCTCGTCGATGTCCGAATCCATGCCCCAGACCCCGTCGAGGATCTGCTGGCGCGAGACGACGCGGTTCGGACGCTCCATGAAATAGCGCAGCAGGCGGAATTCGGTGGGGCCGAGATGCAGCGCCTCGCCGCCGCGGCGCACGCGGTGGCTGGTGACGTCCAGCTCGATGTCGCCCCACTGGAGAACATTGCCCGCCAGCGACGGTCGCGCCCGGCGCAGCAGCGCCTCGACCCGGACCATCAGTTCACGCGGGCTGAACGGCTTGGTGACATAGTCGTCCGCACCGGTCTTGAAGCCGCGGATCATGTCCTCCTCCTCGCCGCGGGCGGTGAGCATGAGGATCGGGATCTGCGCGGTTTCCTTGTCCTTGCGCAGCTGGCGGCAGACCTCGATGCCGGGGACATGCTCGATCATCCAGTCAAGGATGATGGCGTCCGGCACCTGTTCCTGCACCATCAGCAGCGCCTCTTCGCCGTCGCCGGTGCTGCGCACCTGATAGCCTTCGGCGCTGAGGTTCCAGGTCAGCAGCTCGCAGAGCGCACGGTCGTCCTCGACGACCAGGACCGACGGGTTCACGGCAGGTTCCTCGTGTCGTTGGTCATGCTGTCGCGCTCGGCATGGTAGTCGCCGGTGGCCGCATAGTAGACCATCTCGGCCACGTTGGTGGCATGGTCGCCGATGCGTTCGAGGTTGCGGGCGATGAAGAGCAGCTGCGCGGCGCTGGTGATCGTTGCCGGGTTCTCCATCATGTGGGTCAGCAACGAACGGAACAGCGTGTTGTAGAACTGGTCCAGCTTCTCGTCGCGGCGGATCACTTCCTGCGCCAGCGCGGCATCGCGCGAGCCATAGGCATTGAGCACGTCGCGGACCATGCCCTCGGCGATCTCGGCCATCATCGGCACGAGTTCGAGCGGCTCGATCTTGCCCCGGTTCTCCATCGCGTTGACACGCTTGGCGATGTTCTTGGCATAGTCGCCGATACGCTCGATCACGCCGGAGATCTTGAGCGCGGCGATGACGTCGCGCAGGTCGTCGGCCATCGGCGCACGCAGCGCGATGGTGCGGACCGCGAGGCGGTCCACTTCGGCTTCCAGCGCATCGAGGCGGGCGTCGGCGGCGACGACCTGTGCGGCGAGCTCCTCGTCATGCTGGGTCAGCGCGATGATGGCGTCGCGGATCGCGACTTCGGCGAGGCCGCCCATTTCGGCGACGAGGCCGCGAAGCTGGCCGATCTCGCTGTCGAAGGCCTTTACGGTGTGATCAACCATGGCTCTTGTCCTGTTTTCCCTGTCTTCGCCGTCAGCCGTAGCGACCGGTGATGTAGTCCTTGGTCTTCTCCTCGCGCGGGGTCGTGAAGATCTGGCTGGTATCGCCATACTCCACGAGATTGCCGAGGTGGAAGAACGCCGTGCGCTGCGACACGCGCGCGGCCTGCTGCATCGAGTGGGTGACGATGACGATGGCGTAAGTGTCCTTCAGTTCGTCGATCAGTTCCTCGATGCGCGCGGTGGCGATCGGGTCGAGCGCGGAGCACGGCTCGTCCATCAGGATGACCTCGGGGCTGACGGCAATGGCGCGGGCGATGCACAGGCGCTGCTGCTGGCCGCCCGACAGCGCGGTGCCGGCGTCATGCAGACGGTCCTTCACTTCGTCCCACAGGCCCGCCTTGGTCAGCGCGCTCTCGATGATCCCGTCCATGTCCGCCTTCGACGGCGCCAGGCCGTGGATGCGCGGGCCATAGGCGATGTTCTCATAGATCGACTTGGGGAACGGGTTCGGCTTCTGGAACACCATGCCGACGCGGGCCCGCAGGGCCACCGGGTCCATGTCGGGCGCGTAGATATTCTCGCCGTCGAGCAGGATCTCACCGGTGACGCGGGCGTCTGCGATCGTGTCGTTCATGCGGTTGAGGGACCGCAGGAAGGTCGACTTGCCGCACCCCGAAGGGCCGATGAAAGCCGTGACCACCCCGTTGTCGATGTCGATCGACACGTTGTTGATGGCCTTTTTCGCGCCATAGTAGACGTCGACGTTGCGGGCGGTGAGCTTGGTCTGCTGCATTGTCTCGACTTTCATGTCCTTACCAGCGGACCTCGAATTTGTTGCGAAGGTAGATGGCCAGGCCATTCATCGCCAGCAGGAAGACCAGCAGGACGATGATGGCGGCCGATGTGTTCTGCACGAAACCGCTGTCGATTTCGTCGGACCACAGGAAGATCTGCATCGGCAGCACGCTGGAGGGATCGGTGATCCCGCCCGGCGGGGTGACGACAAAGGCACGCATGCCGATCATCAGCAGCGGCGCGGTTTCACCCAGCGCGCGGGCCATGCCGATGATCGTGCCGGTGAGAATGCCCGGCAGCGCAAGCGGCAGGACGTGGTGGAACACCGTCTGCATCTTGCTCGCGCCGATCGCCAGCGCCGCGTCGCGGATCGAGGGCGGCACCGCCTTGATCGCGTTGCGGCCCGAGATGACGATGACCGGCATCGTCATCAGCGCCAGCGTCAACCCGCCGACCAGCGGCGACGAACGCGGCATGCCCAGCGTGTTGATGAACACCGCAAGGCCCAGCAGGCCGAAGATGATTGAGGGCACTGCCGCGAGGTTGTTGATCGAGACTTCGACCCATTCGATCCAGCGCGCCTTGGGGGCGAACTCCTCGAGGTAGATCGCCGCCAGCACGCCCATCGGGAACGAGAGCAGCAGCGTGACCAGCATCGTCAGCAACGAGCCCTTGGTCGCGCCCCAGACGCCGGCGACGTCGGGATCGGTCGAGTCCGAGCCGGTCAGGAACGACCAGTCGAGCCCGGAGAGGCCGTTCTTGAGCATGATCACCAGCAGCAGCGCCAGGAAGGCGAGGCTGAGGACGATGGCGCCAAGGCCGATCAGCTTGAAGCGGCGCTCGGCGGCGTTGCGGCGCGCGATGCGCCGCGCGGCTTCCGGCGTTTGCCAGCGCGCATTGCCTTGGGCGGCGCCACTGAGACGTGCGTTACTCATAAGCTTCCCGGAAACGCTTCACCACACGGAGCGCGATGATGTTGAGAACGAGGGTGACGATGAACAGCACCAGGCCCAGCGCGAAGGCGGAGAGCGTCTTGGGGCTGTTGAACTCCTGGTCGCCGGTCAGCATCTGGACGATCTGGTAGGTGACCGTGGTCATCGAGGCGAAGGGGTTCGCCGAAAGGTTGGCGGCAGCGCCCGCGGCCATGACCACGATCATGGTCTCGCCGATGGCGCGGCTGATCGCCAGCATCACGCCGGCGACGATGCCGGGCAGCGCGGCGGGCAGCAGCACTTTCTTGATCGTCTCCGACTTGGTCGCGCCCAGCGCCAGCGAACCGTCGCTCATCGCGCGGGGCACGGCGGCGAGTGCGTCGTCGGCCATCGAGGAGACGAAGGGAATGATCATCACGCCCATGACCACACCGGCCGCAAGCGCGCTTTCGGTGGAGGGATTGGCCATGCCGAGCGAGGCGGCGAAATCGCGGAAGATCGGCGCTACCGTCAGCGCGGCGAAGTAGCCGTAGACCACGGTGGGAATCCCTGCGAGGATTTCCAGCACCGGCTTCAGCCACTTGCGGATCGTCGGCGTGGCGTACTGCGTGAGGTAGACCGCGCTCATCAGGCCGAGCGGGATGGCGACGACCATGGCAATGATCGCGCCGATGTAGATCGTGCCCCAGAACAGCGGCACCGCGCCGAAGCTCTCGCCCAGGTTGTCGCCGCGCGCCGAACCGGGCGACCAGTGGGTGCCAAGCAGGAAGTCGATCGGCGAGACGTCCTTGAAGAACATGCCCGCCTCGAACACCAGCGAGGCGACGATGCCGAACGTGGTCAGGATCGCCATCAGCGAGGCGAGCAGCAACACCCCCATCACCGCCCGTTCGACGCGGGTGCGGGCCGGATAGTTGGCGCGGACCTTGGTGAAGGCCCAGCCGCCGCCGGCCAGCGCCACGATCACCACCAGCAGGGCGCCGATCAGGCCGAAGCGCTGATGGGCGGCGCGCACCGGCTCGGCCAGGGTCTGCGCCAGCGGATTGAACGCAGCCTGATCCGGGTTCTGGGCGATGGCCTTGGCCTCGGACACCACCGCGGCGCGGCTCATCGCATCGGCAGGAAGCTGCGCGGCGGCCGGATCGGCCATGACCGCACCGTCGACGAGCCCCGGCATGATCGCCGACCAGGCGGCCCAGGCAAGCAGCGCCGGGATCACGATCCACAGCACCACGTGCCAGCCATGGTAGCTGGGCATCGAGTGAAGCGAGCCGCGCCCCGTGTGGAGCAGCCGGGCCCGGCCCCGTGCGGCAAACCAGCCGACGAAGCCGAGGCCGAGAACGGCCAGGAGAACTCCCGTGAGTATCATGAGGCCGTTCCGGCGCCTTTCGGTCTAGACGAGATTACTTGAGGTCGGCGGGGTTGAGCGGGGTCATCTTGGCGATGATGTCCGCGCTCTTGGCGCGCACCGCGTCAGGCGAGATCACCATGCCCTTGGCCTTGAGGTAGCCATCCGGGCCCCACGACTTCGCCCACTCGTTCACATAGGCCTGCAGGCCCTTGATCGGCGCGAGGTGCTGCTTCTTCACGTAGATGTAGAGCGGGCGCGCACCGGGGTACGAGAAGTCCGAGATCGAGGCATAAGTCGGCACCACGTCGGACATCGGGATGCCCTTGATGGTCTTGGCGTTCTCTTCGAGGAACGAGAAGCCGAAGATGCCGATGGCCTTGGGGTTCTGCGAGATCTTCTGGACGATCAGGTTGTCGTTCTCGCCGGCGTCGACGTAAGGACCGTCCTCGCGGATGTCGTGGCAGATCGCCTCGTACTTGTCCTTGTCGGTTTCCTTGAGCGCCTTGGTGGCAGCGTCGGTCTTGCAGCCGGCCTCGAGGATCAGTTCCTTGAGCGCGTCACGCGTGCCCGAGGTCGAGGGCGGGCCGTAGACGAGGATCGGCTCGGCGGGGAGCGACGGGTTGACGTCCTTCCAGGTCTTGGCGGTGTTGGGCTTGCCGAACGGGTTGGCGGCCAGCGCCTTGTAGATGTCGGTCGGCGTCAGCTTCATGCCGGGGCCGTTCTGGGCCTCGGCGAAGGCGATGCCGTCGATGCCGACCTGGATCTCGACGATGTCGGTCACGCCGTTCTTCTGGCATTCCTCGTACTCGGACTTCTTCATCCGGCGCGAGGCGTCTTCGATGTCGGGGTGCTGGGCGCCGACGCCGGCGCAGAACAGCTTCATGCCCGCGCCGGTGCCGGTCGATTCGATCACCGGCGACTTGCCGCCAGCCTTGGCGACTTCTTCGGCCACCGCCGTGGCGAAGGGATAGACGGTCGAGGAGCCGACGGCGCGGACGAAGTCGCGCGAACCGGCGGAGGAGCCGCCCGAGCCGCCGCAACCGGCAAGCGCCATGCTGGAGGCAGCGACGATAAGGAAGGTCTTGGTGGAACGCATGATGTCACCCCTTGGGCTTCAAGTGTGAGATGCCCCTATTGGGCTACAATGACACTTCCATGACAAAGAAGTGACATTGTTCGCCAATCGGCGCAATTGCTGGTTTTTCGCAGGATTTCGCGCGCCGGGACGCGCGTTTTCAGACCCGGCGGCGAAAAGCCGCCGCCGGGTGAAACGGTTGGTGCAGGTCTGGTCGAAAAATCGCCGCCGCCCGGCCTGAATTGCCGGCTTGCATGCGGGCTCGCATGCGGGATGGCGGCGGCGACAAAAGCGCTGCGAAAATGCCCTCCGGGCACTCCCGCAGCCCTGCCTCAGAAGTCGAACTGGGCGCGCATGCCCATCGAATCGACGCCGTAGGTGCCATCGGTGCCGTTCACCAGCACCGGCGAATCCTTCACCCAGATATGACCGTAGTTGAGGATGAAGCGCACGTAGTCGGTCGGCATCCAGATCGCGGAAATGCCCGCGGTCTGTTCGCGCCCGCCGACGATCCCGGCATCGTTGAGGTTCAGCCAGTCGTAGCGGACATTGAGCTGGACCGCGCCGAGGCCGCCCTTGTCGAAGCCGTCGTGCGGACGGATGCGCTCGAACACGCCGTTCTTGTAGGCGGTCTCGTCATGGGTGAGCATATAGCCCACTTCCGCGTAGCCGCCGTTGAACGTCGGATCGGCAAAGCCGGTGCGGCGCACCTTCTGCCAGTAGCTTTCGCCCGAGGCGTGGAACCGGCCCTTGATCCATGCCGCTTCCAGCCCGAGCCCGAGTTCGTTGGTCGCTCCGGTGACGCCGCCGCTGAGCAGGCGCAAGTCCGTGGTGTGGACGAAGGGACGGCTCTGATAGGTCACCGTGGTGATCGAATCGTTGAGCGTGCGCCAGTGGACCGATCCGCCCAGGTGCAGCGTGCCGCCCGCCAGCTTGGGCATGTACACCGCGCGCCCGTCCACGCTCCACGACTTGTCGTAGTCGCTGTTGAGCGAATTGGGATCATCGCTGAACACGCCGCCCTGCAGCACCACGTCCTTGCCCAGGTACTGGGCGTTGAGGCCGACGCGGCGCTCGAAGCCGAAGGCACCGGTGAAGGCGGCACGCTCCATGAAGCTGGTGAACAGGTCCGAGGTCTGGTCCTCGAGGCCGGTGTTCGGCTTCTGGTTGCCGAGCGCCAGGGTGATCTTCGGATTGACCCGGTAGGTCAGGTACATGTCGTTGATGGCGACGCTCGAATTGGCGAGGTCGACCTCGAAGCGGTAGCCGAAGCCGCCGGGCATCGTGCCGTCGAAGCCCAGGTAGGCGCGGCGCAGTTCGGTGCTGACGCCGAGGTGGTTGCTGGACGTCTCGTCGAGGCCGGAGGGCGCGTCGACACCGCCCGCATCGAGCTGAAGACGGCCGCGCGGCTTGAAGCTCCAGCCGTTGTCGCCCTTGAATTCCGGCGCGCCCTTCCAGGCGACCTGCACCGGCGGCGCCTTGGCGGCCTGCTGGGTAACGGTTTCCTTAGCGGCAGCGGCGACGCTGGCCGATTGCGCCGCACTCTGGGCGGCGCTGGCGGCGGCGGAAGTCGCGGCATCGGCGCGGGCATTGGCGTTCGCCAACTGGCCTTCGAGCGAATCGATGCGGCTGGCCATCGCCTTCATCTGCGCGCGCATCGCTTCCAGTTCCTGGCGAATCGCAGCCGAATCCGATGACGAAGACGATGCCGCCTCAGCCGGATTCGCCCAGCCCGCAGCAATGGCAAGTGCCGGCACGGACAGCGCCAGCGTAAAAATTGCCTTTTGTTTCCTCACCTTGCTCGACCTTTCATGAAACTTTGATGGCAGCGACACGACGCCAGTATGACTGGCGTGTTTCAATTCCATGACACTTTATAGCGCAAGCGCCGGAAAGCGCGGTTTCCTGCGGATTTTGCTACGAAAGTTTATGGCCCGTTTGCGGCTGCTCCATGACAAAGCATGACTGCCCGCCCCGTCGTCACAATTGTCACGGAAGCGTCATGGCAGGGCCATAGTCGGCCGGTCGGCGCCCGCTTGCGGGCCTCTTTGCGATTATCGCCCTGCAACCCGGAAACCGACGCCCGATGCCCTCTAAAATGGCGAACATGTCCCGCCCTTCCCTTTCCCCGGCGCTTGCAGCCCTGTTCGCCCCGCCGCTCGTGATGCTGAGCGCGCTGTCCCCCGCCGCTGCGCACGCGCAGGCGATCTCCGCCGAGGACGCCGCCACGCTGCGCGCCCAGGTCGCCGCGCTCAAGGCGCAAGTCGAACAGATGGAGGCCCGCCTCGCCGCCGCCGGTATCGCGCCCACCGCGCAAGCGGCAGCCTCCGCCCTCCCGCCGCCAGCGGTTGTCGCCGCCGCTCCGGCAGCCAACTCGGCCGCCCCGGCGGAACCCCGGGCCGGCGCCGCAATCGCCTGGAAGGGCAGCCCGCAGATCACCGAGGGCGAGCGCGCCTTCAAGGTCAAGGGACGCATCCAGGCCGATGCCAACTATGTCGGCGCCCCCGCCTCGCTCGGCGACAAGGGGCTTGGCTACTCCAACGAGATGCGCCGCATCCGCCTCGGCGCGGAAGGGACGATCGGCGGCGGCTTCGGCTACAAGCTGGAACTCGAACTCTCCGACAACGCGGTCGACCTCGTCGATACTTACGTGAGCTATCGCAGTGGGCCGTGGACCGTGAAGCTGGGCAACCAGAACCCGTTCCAGTCGCTCGACGAACTGACCGGCGACACCAGCGGCAGCGTGATGGAACGCGCCGCCTTCACCGATGCCTTCAACTTCGAACGCCGCCTCGGCGCCTCCGTGCAATACCAGCGCGGCGCCCTGCTCGCGCAGGCAGGCCTGTTCAGCGACGACATCGGCGCGCTCGCCAACGATGCGGACGGGGAAACCGGGGGCGACGAGAACGACAGCCACGGTGCCGATGCGCGGCTGGTCTATGCTCCCAGGCTGGGCAAGACCCAGCTGCACCTGGGCGGCTCCGTCCACTGGCGCGATCTCGCACGCTTGTCCGAAAGCGATACCCGCTACCGTCAGCGCCCGTTCGTCCACTCAACCAACACGCGCCTGATCGGAAGCCCGGCGATGCAGGTCGGCAGCGAATTCAACTGGGGCGTGGAGATGGCAGCGATCCGGGGCCGCTGGCATGCCGCCGCCGAATACAACACGCTCACGGCGAACCGTGTGGACGCGCGCTCGGTGCGCTTCCAGGGCGCTTATGGCGAACTGGGCCTGTTCCTGACGCCCGGCGACAGCCGGGGCTACAAGGAAGGTATCTTCACCAACAAGGCCCCGGCGCGTCCGCTCGGCAGTGGCGGCTTCGGCTCGCTCCAGCTCACCGCGCGCTACGACTGGCTCGACCTTGACGACCGCGACATTCGCGGCGGCAGCCAGCGGGCCTATATCGCCGCGCTGGTCTGGACCCCGGTGGAATACCTGCGCTTCAATCTCAACTACGCACGGCTCGCCTACAAGGGCGCCAAAGCCCTGCCCTCCGGGCGGACCGACTATGGCGCGAACGTCATCGGCACGCGCTTCGAACTCGACTTCTAGTGGATTGATTTTGACATTTGCCTCCCCTGGCGGATGGGATGGGTTTGCAAATGTCAAAATCGTAAAATCCACTAGGATCAAATAAATGCTAGTGGTTCGAAAAGACTCTGACATTTGAGCGCGCCCTTTCCGATAGGGTAGCAAATGTCAGAATCGAACCACTAGACCGCTTTTCGAACGGACTGGAACACGCCGTGACCCGGAAAAACGCGGAAAACAAAGACTCTGGAGAGCCCGATCTGATCCAATCAGATCGGAAAGCGCTCTAGGATTTGCGAAAGGAGGCCGCGGATAACCGCAGCCTCCGTTCGAACAGATCACCCGTGGGCGCCGAACTCATTCGCCAGCGCCGTGGTGATGCGCAAGGACAGCGCATAGCAGCGCGCGATCGGATCGATGAATTCACGGTGGATCTGCGCATAGCCGGTCGCACTCGAATCCGGGTAGTCGCTGGGTCTGTCCACGGTGAAGTCGTCGATCGAGGGGAAGCTCGTCGGGAAGGCGCGGCGAAGCTGGGCCAGGCCGTCCTCGACGCGCAGGGTGAAGAACATCTCCAGCACGTCGTCGCGGCTGATGTCGTTCGCGCGGCTGAACTGCGGGACCATGACGGCGCGCAGGAACATGTGCTTGAACAGGGCGATGCGCAGGCTTTGCAGCACGCCGAGGCTGCGGCGGGTATGCTCGCGGTCCGGCAGCGGGGTTTCGTCCGGCAAGAGGTCGAGCAGGAAGTGCAGCTTCATCGCATCGACCCGCAGGCGCGAGGCGAGGCGGCGATAGACCCCGGTGCGGTCGTCCTTGGTCAGGTATTCCGCCAGCTTGAGACAGGCCCCGGCGATGTGCTGCTCGTCGCCGCGATAGGGGCGGCTGGCCCAGTAGGCCGAGTTGAACAGCTCGCCATAGGCCGCCACCGTCTTGATCGAGGCCAGGGCATTGGCATGCCGAGCAAGGCGCATGAGCTGTTGCCCGCGCTCGCTCTCGCGCAGCAGGGCGGCGACTTCCTCGCGGTTGCCGTCGGACGCGGTGCCGATCCCGGCGATCACGTTCACCGGATAGCCGAGCTGCTGGAGGATCGCGTTGTGCGGGATCGCGCGGATCTGCCTGAGGCTCATCGAGCGGTCGGACGCAAGGTCCGACTGGCGGCGCGACTT
Source organism: Novosphingobium clariflavum (assembly GCF_026420865.1). Classification (GTDB taxonomy): domain Bacteria; phylum Pseudomonadota; class Alphaproteobacteria; order Sphingomonadales; family Sphingomonadaceae; genus Novosphingobium; species Novosphingobium clariflavum. The sequence continues at coordinate 24,414 of NZ_JAPCWC010000009.1, forward strand.
GCGGCTGCCGGTGTCGTTGAGCAGGCCGAGGCCGAATGCGGTGATCGCGCGGCTGTAGGTGGCCGATTCCAGATGCTCGTGCTGCACGCCCCGGATCGCGCGGTAGAAGTCTAGGCTGAGGTCGGTGCGGCGATAGAACAGGTCGGTCGGCGCATCGGCGTCGGCGCCCCACAGCGGCATCTCGGCCATGCGGGTGAGCGTGGCAAGCGCCAGTTCGTCCGAACCGAACCACAGGTAGCCGTCACCGCCCTGGAACGAGACTTCCGGCTCCAGCCGGATGCCGGCGCGCAGGAAGCGGCGGCGCGCCCAGGGGCTCATCGGCCACTGGAAGCGGTCCTCCAGGCTGGAGGGATGCGCGCCGCGTCCCATCGATTCGCCGTGGGTGTTGAAGATCAGCGCCGAGACGTCGGTGAGGCCATTGGCGACCATCGCTTCGGAGAGGCGGCCCTGAAGACGTTCGATCGCGAGCGCGGCGGGAACCTGCCCGACGAAGCGCCCCGCATCCGAAAAGCCGGTCTGGATCGAGACGCGGCCGCGCTTGTGGGCATAGTCACGGTAGGCAGGCTCGGCCAGGACCGCATCGAGGAAGCGCCCACCATGCTCAAGCGCCGACTCGGTCTCGAACAGCGGCGAGACGTCGACCTTGTCGTCGATCCCGAACATGCGCGCAAAATAGAGCGCGGCGAGGATCGTGGTCGGCTCCTCGCACTCGGCCACCAGCATGCGGATCGGCGCATCGGCGTCGATATGGCCGAGGATCTGCGCCATTGCCAGGAACTGGCGCACGGCGGTCGAGTTCTCGATCGCGAGCGCGGCGAAGTTGGACTTCAGCGGCGTGACTTCGGCCAGCAACTCGCGCATGCGCACCAGCGCCGCCTGGCTGGCAAGGTTCAGCCTGCCTTCCGGGTCGATGCGCAGGCGGATCGCGTTCTGCAGCTGCGAGGCGTTCACGCGGAAGTGGATCCAGCCCATGCCGAGGCCGTCCGCCCGCATGGCAGCCGCGGCCACGAGGAGCGTGCGGGCCTGATCCTGATCGGCGTGGCGCGCCTCGGATTCGAGGTCGCTGATGATGGGGTCGAGGCTGACCAGCTTGTCGGCATGCTCGGCGGTCAGCGCATTGGCAGCCGCTGACAGCGCCTCGGGCGCGGAGAGGTCGGCGGCGAAGCGCGCGGCCATATCGGCGGCGTGCGCGGCGGCACGGGCCAACTTGGCCGCAGTTTCCGGCGCCGCCTGGGCCAGCGTTTCGGCATAGCTCGCAAGCCGCTGGGCCTTTTCTTCCAGACGGTAGCGAATCGAGGTGGACCAGCCGATGTCGGTGCGGCCATCCATGTCGTAACCGACCCACGATGCGAAGCGCACCGGCATCGGGTTGAGGCCCTTCCAGCGCTTGGGCCAGCGGGCCGCGGCAATGTCGAACAGGCGTTCGTTGATGCGGTCGCGGGCCTTCTGGCCGCGCGCGATGGCATCCATCGCCTTGCCATGCTCGTAATCGAGCGTGATCGTGTCACGGTCGGGCGCGGCGACGCAGACGGCGGCCTCGCTATGGTCGCCGGTCGAGGCGGCCTGCGTCACGGCTTCGGTCTGGGCGGTGGAGAGCAGGAAAGTCGGGTGCCCGGTGAACACCACGTGGGCGGCGGGGCGCTGCCAGCGCACGGCAAAGGCGGTGAAGTCGTCCTCGCTGGCGGCGGCATCGAGCCGCGCCGCGTTCTCGGCGGGCGCGATCGGGGCCAGCATGCGGTCCAGCCGCGCGGCGCGGGTGCGCAGCCCCTCGCACTCCATCTCGGCGACGAGGGCCTCGATCGCATCGAGGCCCATTTCGCCGTTTTCCAGCTGGCGCGACAGTTCGAGCCCCAGCTGGAAAACCGGATTGTAGAGCGGCGTCTGGGCGGTCAGGACATGGAGTTCCTGAAGGCGGCGGTCGAGATCCTCGACCGTGGTCAGCGCCGCCCGGCTCAACGTGCGAGCCCTGCCGCAGCGCGGGCCGCCGCCTCGATTTTGGCGACGTCCGGCTTGCCCTTGGGCACCATCCAGCTGCCGCCGACGCAGAGCACCGCGTCCAGCGCCAGCCACTCGGGCGCGTTTTCAGGGGTGACGCCGCCGGTCGGGCAGAACTTGGCCTTGAACAGCGGGGCCGAGATCGCCTTGAGCGCCGGAGGTCCGCCCGCCGCCATGGCGGGGAAGAACTTCAGGCGGTCGAACCCGCATTCCAGCGCGAACATCACGTCACTGGCATTGGCGGTGCCGGGCAGGAACGGGATCTTGGTCTTGTAGGCGGCCTCGGCCAGCATCGGCGTGAGGCCCGGCGAGACGATGAACTCGGCGCCCGCATCGATCGAGCGCTTGAGGTCGTCGGGCGAAAGCACGGTGCCCGCACCGACCACGGCGCCGGGAACCTGCTTCATCACCTTGATCGCCTCGATCGCGCATTCGGTGCGCAGCGTCACTTCCAGGGCAGGCAGACCGCCCGCCACCAGCGCTTCGGCAATCGGCAGGGCGTGTTCGATATCCTCGATCACCAGCACCGGGATCACCGGGGCCAGACGCATGACCTTTTCGACGGCTTCGGACGGGCTGCTCATTGATGGTGCTCCCTGACATAGGCGGCAGCCGCGCCGAACAGGCCGGGCTGCGGATGGGTGATGAGCTTGACCGGCATCTGCGCCATCATGCCGGCAAAGCGGCCCTTGGCGCAGAATCGCTCGGCAAAGCCCGAGGACAGAATGGTTTCGCGGATGCGGTAGCCAAGCCCGCCGGCGATCACGACGCCGCTGGCGCCGTGGGACAGCGCGCAGTCGCCCGCCGCGCTGCCCAGCGCGAGGCAGAAACGGTCGACGGCGGCGGCGGCCAGCGGGTCGGAGTGGTTGGTGCCCGCAGTCCAGATCTCGACGTCGGTGAGGTCATGCACCGCGCGGTTCTCCATGGCGGCCAGCGTCTGGTAGATGTCGACGATGGCCGGGCCCGAGACCACGCGCTCGGTCGAGACGCGGTTGTGGCGCTTGCGCAGGCGGGTGAGAATGGCGTCCTCGATGAGGTCGAGCGGGGCATAGTCGGTATGCCCCCCCTCGGTCGCCTGCACGTGGTAGAAGCCGCCCTGCCCGTGCGGCAACCCGTTGCGCCACAAGTGCGCGACGCCGAGACCGGTACCCGGCCCGAGCACGCTCAGCGTACCCGACCGGGGCAGCGGCACGTCGGGCCCGGCAAGGTGGAGGAACGCCTCGTCGGGCGCCAGCGCCACGGCATAGGCGACCGCGGCGAAGTCGTTGACCACGGTGTAGCGCGACACCCCCATCTTCTCGGGGATCATCGCCGGGCGAATGATCCACGGGTTGTTCGTGAAGCGGATCACCTCGCCGCCGACCGGGCCGGCGATCGCGATCGAGATGGCATCGGGCAGCGTGCCGCCCATGCGCTCGCGGAAGGCCTGCCAGGCAAGCTGGAAGCTGCCATGCTCGCTGGTATGGAGGGTGACGGGTTCGCCGAGCGTGATCTGCCCATCGGCGCCGACCGAGGCCAGGGCGAAGCGGGCATGGGTGCCGCCGATGTCGACGGCGACGAGTTCGGTCGTCTCGTGACTGCTCACAGGCCGGCGACCTCCAGCATCGAGGAACCGCCCTGCTCGGCGCCGCCCGCATTCATGCGGAACATCGCGAAGAGTTCGCGGCCCATGCCCTCGGCGGGCGCCGGCAGCGGGGCCGGCGTGCGGCCGGACAGGTCCGCCGTGGTCGAGAGCGTGCCGTCTTCTGCCGAGAGGCGCACGATATCGCCATCCTGCAGGTAGGCGATCGGGCCGTCGGCCAGCGCTTCCGGGGTGACATGGATGGCGGCCGGAACCTTGCCCGAGGCGCCCGACATGCGCCCGTCGGTGACCAGCGCCACCTTGAAACCGCGATCCTGAAGCACGCCCAGCGGCGGGGTCAGCTTGTGGAGTTCGGGCATGCCGTTGGCACGCGGGCCCTGATGGCGCACGACCACCACGACGTCGCGGTCCAGTTCACCCGCCTTGAAGGCATTGATGACGGCTTCCTGCGTTTCGAACACGCGGCAAGGCGCCTCGATGGTCCAGCGCTCCTGATCGACCGCGCTGGTCTTGAACGTGGCGCGGCCCAGGTTGCCGGAGACGAGACGCATGCCGCCGTCGGGCAGGAAGGGTTTTGCCACCGTGCTGAGCATCGCATCGTCGCCGCTGACGGCGGGGGCGGGCTTCCACTTGAGTTCGCCGTCGTCCAGCGTCGGCTCGGTCGCATAGGCGCGCATGCCGTCCTTGGAGACAGTCAGGATGTCCTCATGCGCCAGCCCCGCGTCGAGCAGTTCGCGCACCACCCAGCCCATGCCGCCGGCGGCGTGGAAGTGGTTCACGTCGCCCGAGCCGTTGGGATAGACGCGCGTGATCAGCGGCACGGCGGCGGAAAGCTCGTCGAAGTCCTGCCAGTCGATATGGATGCCGGCGCAGCGGGCCATGGCGGGCAGGTGGATCGCATGGTTGGTCGATCCCCCCGTCGCCAGCAGGCCGACGATGGCGTTGACGATCGCCTTCTCGTCCACGACATGCGCCATCGGGCGGAAGTCGTCGCCCTTGCGGGTCATCTCTGTCACGCGGTGGACAGCGGCGCGGGTCACGGCCTGGCGCAGCGAGGTGCCGGGCGGCACGAAGGCAGCACCGGGCATGTGCAGGCCCATCATCTCCATCATCATCTGGTTGGAGTTGGCAGTACCGTAGAACGTGCAGGTGCCCGCCGAGTGATAAGAGGCGCTCTCGCTGGCGAGCAGTTCCTCACGCCCCACCTTGCCCTCGGCATAGAGCTGGCGGACCTTCTGCTTTTCCTTGTTGGAGATGCCGCTGGGCATCGGACCCGATGGGATGAACACGGCAGGCAGGTGGCCGAAGCGCAGCGCGCCCATGACGAGGCCCGGCACAATCTTGTCGCAGATGCCCAGCAGCGTCATGCCGTCATACATCGCGTGGCTGAGCGAGACGGCGGTGGAAAGCGCGATGGTGTCGCGGCTGAACAGCGAGAGTTCCATGCCGTCGAAGCCCTGCGTCACGCCGTCGCACATGGCGGGCACGCCGCCGGCGACTTGCGCGGTCGCGCCCACTTCGCGGGCATAGAGCTTCATCTGCTCCGGATAGCGGCCATAGGGCTGATGGGCCGAAAGCATGTCGTTGTAGGCAGTGACGATGCCGACGTTGATCGCCTTGCCGGTAGCGATGGCGGGCTTGTCCTCTCCGCTCGCCGCAAAACCATGCGCGAGGTTGGAGCAGGAAAGGAACGAACGATCCGAATGGCGGCCGGCTTCGCGGTCGACCATGGCGAGATAGCGTGCGCGGGTGGGCTTCGACCGCTCGATAATACGATCGGTCACGCGGGCGACCACCGGGCTGAGGTTGCTCATGGGGTTACTCCTGCTCTGTCCGTCTGCCACTTCTGTCGTGGCGTCTGTCTTGTCTCAGCCTCCCGAAGCCGCGCGCTCGGGATCTCCCGGGCGAGGCTTGAAGGCATTTAGGTAACCGGTGTCAATAGCTATCTTCCACCGGTTCGCGGAGGAATGGGCACGGGGATACGCGCGCACCCCGGTATATAGGGTGCGCTGCGCGATCATGCCCGTTCTGGCCTGCTTACTCGTGCCACGTGACGCCATCGCGCTCGGCGAGGGCGATGGCGGCGGAGGGGCCCCAACTTCCGGCGGTGTAGGTCTTGGGCTCTTGCGCCTGTTCCTCCCACTCGGCCCGGATGGCGTCGATCCAGTCCCACTGCGCTTCCACCTCGTCACGACGGACGAACAGCGTCTGCTCGCCTTCGATCAGGTCCAGCAGCAGGCGCTCGTAAGCGATGCGGCGCTGCGGACCGGCGAAAGCATCGGGCATGGTGATGGCGAGTGGGATCGAGCGCAGGCCGAAGCCGTTGCGATCGAGGCCGGGCACCTTGGCCATGAGCGACAGCGTGATGTTCTCGCTCGGCTGGATGCCGATGACCAGGCGGTTGGGCACCGTCTTGGCGCCGCGGCCATGGAAGATCGAGTGCGGTACGTCGCGGAACTGCACGACGATCTCGGTCGTGCGCTTGGGCAGGCGCTTGCCGGTGCGCAGGTAGAAGGGCACGCCCTGCCAGCGCCAGTTGTCGATATGCGCCTTGATCGCGACAAAGGTCTCGGTGTTCGAATCCTTGCCGAGCTCATCGTCGTAGCCCGGTACGGCCTGGCCGCCGATGGCACCGGCGCGGTACTGCCCGGTGACCGTCTCGTTGGCGGCAACCTTGCGCAAGGAGCGCAGGATCTTCACCTTTTCGTCGCGCACGCTGGTGGCATCGTAGCTCACCGGCGGCTCCATCGCGACGAGCGCGAGCAACTGGAGCATATGGTTCTGCACCATGTCCCGCAGCGCGCCCGAATCGTCGTAATAGGCGACGCGCGATTCAAGGCCGACGGTCTCGGCGACGGTGATCTGCACATGGTCGATATGCGCCGCATTCCACAGCGGCTCGAACATCAGGTTGGCAAAACGCAGCGCCAGCAGGTTCTGGACGGTTTCCTTGCCCAGATAGTGGTCGATGCGGAAGATCCGGTCTTCCGGGAAAGCGCGGGCGACGGCGTCGTTGATGACCTTGCTGGAGGCAAGATCGATGCCCAGCGGCTTTTCGAGGCCGATACGCACGTTCTCACCGGCAAGCCCGCTGGCCTGGAGGCCGCGAATGGTCGGCTCGAACAGGCTGGGCGCGGTGGAGAGGAAGATCGACAACCCGTCCTTGGGCTCACCGACCTTGGCTGCCAACGCGTTGAAGCCTTCCATCTGGTTGGCATCGAGCGTCTGGTAAGACAGGCGGTTGAGGAAACGGGCCATGCCGCCGCGCCGGTCGGCCGGCAGGAACTGCTCGAGCGAGGCCCGCGCGAAGTTGCGGAATTCCGCATCGTCGAGTTCGGAACGGGCGGTTCCGATGATCTCGATCTTGGGATCGAGCAAGCCTTCGGCATCGAGCGCGCAAAGCGATGGGAGGAGCATGCGGCGCGAAAGATCGCCCGTGGCGCCGAACAGCAACAAGCGGTCGGACGTGAATTGGGCCGTAGTAGAATTGGTCACAGGGCGCTGTCCACCTTCTGGGGGTTATTCACCTTCTTCGTCATGTCCGCCGGGGACCGGCGGGTTTCCTCCTCCAGCATTCCAGCCATATGCACCGGTAAAGAAAGGGTCGGCCATGGGATTTCGTCGATCCTGAAGATGTGAACAGGATGAAACGGTGTCAGGCTGGACGTCTGGTCTTCGCGGTTGCAGCATAGCATGGACTGCGTCGGCAGTGCTAGGCGAGAGCGCGGCAAACCTCAACCACGTTTGCACCATTTGAACTCATACAATGTGTGCATACGTATAGGACCGCCATTATCGAGGCGATTTTCCGCAAGTTCCTTGCCCCAGCGTCTTTGTCCTGTCGTCCAGTGCATGCATGGAAACAGGTCAGACGTTTAGAACCTTAGAAAGCAAAGTCTCATGGCCGCAGACGGCGTCCACCTCCTCGAACACCTCCAGACCCCGGCGATGGTGGTCTCGCGCGGACAGGTGCGCTTCGCCAATGGCGCCGCCAAGGCGCTGCTGGGCGCCCATATCGTCGGCCAGGACGTGCGCATCGCCATTCGCGAACCGCGCGCGGTGGCCGCGATCCTCAGCGAGGAAGGCGGCATTGCCCGCGTGTCCGGTCTCTCGACCGGCGGCAGCGTGTGGGAAGTCGATTGCCGCGTGCTCTCGCCGACGGACCGCCTGGTCAGCCTTTACGACTTGTCGGAACGGGTCAGCGTGGCAAAGTCGCACGCCGACTTCGTGGCCAATGCCAGCCATGAACTGCGCACCCCGCTGGCCAATGTCATGGGCTATGTCGAAACGCTGATGAACCCCAAGGCAGGCGGCGACGAAGGCGTGCGCAACCGCTTCCTCGACACCATCCGCCACGAGGCGCAGCGCATGCAGGCGCTGATCCTCGACCTCATGAGCCTCTCGCGGATCGAGGCGGTGAAGCACGAAGTGCCCTCCGATCAGGTGGAACTGGTCTCGCTGGCGCAGACGATGGCGGGCGAATCGAAGCCGGGCTCGAACGTCACCGTCCACGCCAACTGCGAGAGTGCAGTGGTGACCGGAGACCGGGGACAACTGGCGCAAGTGCTGCGCAACCTGATCGACAACTCGATCAAATACGGCAAGCAGGGCGGCAACGTCGAGGTCTCGCTGGAGGCGACCGCGACCGGCTGGGTCCTCGTCACCGTGCGCGACGAGGGCGAGGGCATCGCTCCCGAACACCTGCCCCGCGTAACCGAGCGCTTCTACCGCGCCGACACCAGCCGCAGCCGCGCAGTGGGCGGCACCGGGCTCGGCCTCTCGATCGTCAAGCACATCGTCGAGCGCCACCGCGGCCGCTTCGACATCGACAGCCGCCCCGGCAGCGGCACCACCGCCTCGATCATGCTGCCGCTGCGCAAGGACGAGGCGCTGGGGTAAGCGCTCGCAGCCGCTACGCCATCAGGCCCAGCAGCGCCGTGATCTCGCACGTCGCGAAACCCACGGTGCTATCGGAAATACCGTAAGGGATCAGCAGCCGCTCGCCCACTTTCAGCGCGCCGCAAGTGTAGACCACATTGGGCACATAGCCCGAGCGGTCCGCGTTCTCGGCGGTCAGCACCGGCTCCACGGTGCGGGCCAGCACTTTCGACGGGTCCTTGAGGTCGAGCAACGCGCAGCCCAGCGCGTACTTGCGCATCGCGCCGACGCCGTGGGTGAACAACAGCCAACCGTGTTCGGTCGGGATCGGGCTGCCGCAATTGCCGATCTGGATGAACTCCCAGGGGTATTTCGGCCCCATCAGCATCACCCCTTCATCATCCCACACCGCCAGGTCGTCGGACTTCAGCAGGAAAAGGTTCTTGCCGTCCTGGCGCCCGACCATGCAGAATTGCTCGCCGATCTTTTCGGGAAACAGCGCCATGCCCTTGTTGCGCCCGGCCCGCCCCCGGATCGGTTCCAGTTCGAAAGCCCGGAAATCACGGGTGCGCAGCAGTTCGGAGCGGATCGAGCTGCCCGAATAGGCGGTATAAGTCCCCACCCATTCGTAGTCGCCGCCGCCGTGGTCGAAGCGGACGAGGCGCAAATCCTCCAGCCCGCCGCGCTGCTGCTCGGTGATCGGGAAGATCACCGTGTTCGACAGGCTCGAATCGGGCTGGCGATGGACAAAGACGTTGCAGTCCTCGGCATCGATCTGCTCCTCGTCGTCGAGCTCCACCGAAGTCGCGAAGGCTGCCTGCGGCCAGAGGCTGAACGTGCCGTCCTCCTCGGCGATGCCTTCGCGAAAGGCGATCGAGCTGATGTGCCCCTCGCCCACCGCGCGCAGGCTCATGATGAAACGCACCGATCCATCCTGCATGCCCGACTGATCGGGTGCGGGCACGATGGAGGGGTTCATCAGCGCGGCAGCAGCAAACGTGTATTCATGACAGAAGTATGAGCCGATCAGGCGTTTGCGCGCCTCGGAAAACCGCGCCGGATCAAGATCGAGATTGGCCGCCACTTCTGCAAAGCGTTCGGCAAAGATGTTCTCGGTCTGCCAGTGGCGTTCCTTGAAGTCGCGCAGCACCCGTTCGTATTCGGCATCGGCACGCTCCTCGGTGAGCGCGGCGATGTCCTCCACCAGTTGCACCGCCCGGCCGCCGGGGGCGTTTTTCGCCTGCCAGCCGAGGTGGAAGGGTCGCAGGACCACCCGCGCCGGATCGGCGTGCAGGCGGGTCTCGAAAATGTGCAGCGGCTCAGTCCAGGCTGTTTCGGGCCGGTTCACGCAAACCTCCTTGGCCGCCCCCGAACGAACATCAGCCCCCCGCCGATGCGAGCGGGCCGGACGAAACGAGCGGCCCCGATCGGGCAAGCTCGCACAGAGCATAATGCGAAAGCTGGAAAGCGAGAATGGATTCCGCCCCGCAATTGCCGTTTACCCCGCGCGGCGTCACCCCGTCATGGCAGCGGCCCGAGGCGATGTCGGCCAGCACCACGCCGCGATCGTTACTGCCGAAGAACCAGCGCCACGCCGCCAGGGCATGCTCACGCCAGAATGCCCCGCCGGTGACCCGCCAGGCTGAGCGCGCCGCCTCGATGGCCGCCTGAGCCTCGAGGGGCTGCTGGTCGAACGGCAGATAGCTGTAAGGCTTGTGGAAGCTTTCCGAACCGATCGGACGGAACGCACCGCGGGCCGAGACCTGCTGGTGGCAGATCCATTCCAGGGTGGCGAGCCCGTCACCGATCCAATCCTCCCGCCCCAGCGCCACACCCGCCTCGATCAGCGCCTGCGGCAGGCGCGGGTTGTCATAGCCGAGCACGGCCTCGAACCAGCCCCAGTCGGGCCGGCGGCCATGGCCGAGCAACCGCATCAGGAACGCGCCGCCGCTCTCCACTTGCGCGCAGGCCGCCGCGTGATCCGGCGCGCTGCGCAGCACCGCGCAGGCACCCAGCATGGCAAAGGCGATCGCGCGCGGCGAACCCATCTCGGCGAGCGAGGGCAGGACCTGCTCGAAGAGTTGCAGGGCCCAGGCAGCAAGGAGCGGGTCGTTGCCTGACTCATAGGTCTGCCCCAGCGCCCACAGCGCGCGGCCGTTCGAATCCTCCGAGCCCTCGTCCTCACACCAGGTGCGGTCGTAGTTCATGAAATTGCGGAACCGTCCCGCCTCGCCATTCCAGGCGTACTGGATAAAGCCGGCGTAGGCGAAGCTCCACTTCATGCGCTCGGCAGCAGGCAGCCCGTCAGCCAGATTCATCAGCATGAGCGCGCGGGCGTTGTCGTCGAGGCAATAGCCATGGCGCCGATCAGGCACGACGCCGATGGAATGCTGGAGCATGCCGGTGGCATCGCTCATCGCGAAAACCGCGGAAAGCCCGGGTGTGGCGGTGATGGGCGGTGCAGGCAGGCCCCAGCGCCAGTCAGGCGCACGGGCGTGGTCGATAAGCCGCGCCGCGCTGTCGGCAAAGCGCGGCCAGACCGTCTCGCGCCCTCGCGCCCAGGCCCGGCGCTGCATGGCCAGCCGCTCGCCGGGGTCGTCCAGCAGGGCATTGACGGCAGCGGCAATGGCCTCGCTCGATCCCGGCTCGATCAGGACACCCGCTCCGTCCCCAAGCAATTCGCGGGCATGGACGTAGGGCGTGGATACCAGCGCCTTGCCCAGCGCCACCGCATAACTCAGCGTGCCCGACGTCGATTGCTGGAGGCCGGGATACGGCGTCAGGTAGATGTCGCAGGCCTCGAGCTGGTCCAGCAATTCGCCGGTTTCGAGGAAACGATTGTCCCAGGCCAGATGCGCCGCCACGCCGAGATCGGCGGCGAGACGCTCCAGCTTCTCGCGGTAGGCCTCGCCCTCGCGCGCGACGAGGTTGGGATGGCTGGCACCGACCACCCGGTAGAGCACATCGGGATGGCGCGCGGCGATCGCCGGCAATGCGGCGATGGCATGCTCGAGCCCCTTGCCGGGGCCGAGCAGGCCAAACGTCATCAACACTTTGCGCCCGGCAAGACCGAGCCGCGCCTTGAATTCCTGCTGGCGGCCGAATGGCCGGTCGGGAGCGCCATGCTCGATCACCTCGATGATGGCGGCGGGCACTGCGTATTCGCATTCGAGCAAGTCCCGGGAATGGCGGGACATGACCATGATGCGCGACGCGCGCGTCACGAGATGGTCGAGAATCGCCCGCTGGCGCGGCGAAGGCTCGGACAGCACGGTGTGCAGCGTGAGGATCAGCGGCGGCGCCAGCCGGTCGACGAAGGGACAGACCATCGCCCCATCCTCGCCGCCGAAGATCCCGTATTCGTGCTGGAGCCAGACCGCATCCACGCCGCTCTCGTTGATCTGCCGGGCAGCGCGGGCGTAGTCCTGCGGATCGTCATGGGCAATGGTGCCGGCCACCGGACCATAGCCCAGCGGCGCCGCGCGATCATCCAGAACATGCACATCGACCGTGATTTCAGGATGATGTTCACGCAGCTTTTCGAATATCTCGCTCGTGAACGTGGCGATACCGCACTTTCGCGGAGCAAAATTCCCGATCAGGGCAATATGCGCGGGCCTGCGCACCGACGGTTCTTCCGGCATGCTTGCACCGGAGAAGATCGAACGCACCTTGTCCGAACCCGATTGCCAACCGGGTTGCTGGTCGTGAGACAACAAGTTCATGCACGCTCCTTGGGGGACAGGAGGGATTTCGCTCTCTCAAACCCGGATCATGCCATGCGTTTCCCCCCCGCCTGCGCAAAAAACGTAGCCGCGCGCCAAAGTGTTCCGCAGGAACGCCCTACCGTGCATTTCGAACAGATCGCGGCGCCCCGCTGCTCTCCAGCCGCATGCCGTCGCCGTAAATTACCAACTCAGGCGATTCGAAACGTGCAGAAATGTCCACAAAATGAACGACTAAAATAGTCTAGACAAAAACCAGCCCGTCCTCGTCCATGCCATGGACTTGGCTGCCACGCTTTCCTATGTCTGACGCCACGCGCAACAACAGGAACGACGGGAAAACGATGCCCTCCTCTCCCCAGACTCTCGCGAACCCCGACCAGACGCTGCCGCGCCTGCTTGCCGCCGCCATCGGCGAAAGCAAGGCGCACCTGGCGCTCACCACGCTGACCATCGATCCTGCGCTGGCGGGCACCGGCGACACCGTCAGCCGCGCGCAAGTGGCGATGGCGCTCAACGCCGCGCTGTTCGCCGACCTGCTCGACCGCGTGCCGACCGCGCAGCGCTATATCGATGCCGTACGCGGCGCCGGCGAGACCATCGTGTTCGACCACGGCGCCCTGCGCACCATCGATGGCGAGACCGGCGACCTGCCCCGCGGCCACATGGCCTTCGGCCGCTTCCTGGCCCCGCTCGGTTATGAAGTCGTGGGCCTCTACCCGCTGCCCAAGCTGAAGATGACCGGCCGCGCCTATGCCCAGCGCGACCTGCCCGAAACGATCCCGCAGTTCTTTGTCTCCGAACTCCATGTCGACCAGCTGGCCGAGGCCGCGCAGGGTGCCTGTACAAACATCTTCGGCGCATCGAGCGACCCGCTGGGTGAAACCGAATGGGCCGCGCTCGACACGCTGGCCAGCGACGGCACGGCGGACTTCGCCACCGCCCTGACGGCATTGAAGGGCGTGATCGCCTGTTTCGAACGCCAGCATCAGCCGCCCGCACTGGCCGACTACGAAGTGCTGCTGCCGGAAACCGGGGAAGGCGCCTGGATCGCCACCGAGGGCAATGCCTTCAACCACGCGACCACCCGCACCGCCGACGTCATGGCCCTGTCCGACCGTCTCAAGGCGGAGGGCTATCCGATGAAGGCCGCGGTCGAAGTGTCCAAGAACGGCCGTGTCCGGCAGACCGCGATCATTGCCGACAAAGTGGCCCGCCCGTTCCTCGAAGCCGACGGCAGTGCGGTCGAACTGGACGTGCCCGGCTCGTTCTACGAATTCATCACCCGCGACATCGACCCGGAAACCGGCAAGCTCGACCTCACTTTCGATTCGGGCAATGCCACCGGCATCTTCGCGGTGACGAGAAGCGCATGAGCCTGCTCCAATCGTTCGACCCGGCCAGCGGCGCACTGGTCTGGGAGGGCGAGGCGGCGAACGCCGCAGCGGTCGATGCCGCGCTGGCGCGCGCCCATGCGGCGTTTCCGGCATGGGCCGCGCTTCCGCCCGCCGCGCGGGTCGAGGCGGTCCTGCGCTACAAGGCCGTGCTGGAGGCCCGCAAGGACACGATCGCCGAAGTGATTTCGCGCGAGACCGGCAAGCCGCTCTGGGAAACTCGCGCCGAACTCGCCTCGATGATCGGCAAGGTCGGCCTCTCGATCACCGCGCAGGCCGAGCGGGCGGGGGAGAAGCGGCAGGACATGCCCTTCGGCGCCGCCGTGCTGCGCCACCGCCCGCACGGGGTGATGGCGGTATTGGGGCCGTTCAACTTCCCCGGCCACTTGCCCAACGGCCATATCGTCCCCGCCCTGCTGGCAGGCAACACGGTGGTGTTCAAACCCTCCGAGATGACCCCGGCGACCGGGCAGGCCATGGCCGATGCCTGGGCGCAGGCAGGCCTTCCCGAAGGCGTGTTCCAGATCGTCCACGGCGCCCGCGCCACCGGCGAAGCGCTGGTGGCAGGCCATATCGACGGCCTGCTGTTCACCGGCTCGGCGGGCGCAGGCGCGCATTTCCGGCGTATCTTCGCCGACCGGCCCGACGTGATCCTCGCGCTGGAACTCGGCGGCAACAACCCGCTGGTGGTCTGGGACGGCGATCTGGACGAGGCCGCCTCGCTCGTCGTGCAGTCGAGCTTCATCACCACCGGGCAGCGCTGCTCCTGCGCACGCCGCCTGATCGTGCCGGACAACCAGTTCGGCACCGCGCTGGTCGATGCCGTCGCCGCACTAGCCGACCGCATCATCATCGGCGAATGGCACGAGACGCCCGAGCCGTGGTTCGGACCGCTGATCTCGGCTGATGCCGCCGGGGCCGCCAGGGCTCGCTTTGCCCGGCTTGTCGAGCGCGGCGCCGCGGTGATCCGCCCCTTCGAAGGCGTTGAAGGCCGCAGCGATGCCTTTGTCACCCCCGGCATTCTCGACGTCACCGGCGTGGATGTGCCCGACGAGGAAATTTTCGCCCCCCTCGTACAAGTGACCCGCGTCCCCGATTTCGATGCCGCCATCGCTGCCGCCAATGCCACCCGCTTTGGTCTTTCGGCAGGCCTCGTCAGCGCGGACGACGCCTTGTGGGATCGCTTTATGCTGGAAAGCCGCGCAGGCGTGGTCAACCGCAACCGCCCGACCACCGGAGCCGCCGGTTCGATGCCCTTCGGGGGCCTTGGCGACAGCGGCAACCACCGCCCGAGCGCCTATTACGCCGCCGATTACTGCGCCTACCCGGTCGCCAGTTTCGAAGCGGCCAGCGTCACCGGCAACAGCGGTGCGCTCGCAGGGAAGCTCTCGGCATGAGCGGACTGAACTTCGAGGAACAGGCCCTGCTCGCCCCGGTCGAACGCGCACCGATCCTGACCCACACGCTGGACTGGGCGGCGATCAACAGCGGCACCGCCAACCTCGACGGGCTGGCGGCCATGGCCACGCGGCTAGCCGACGCCTTTGCGGCGCTGCCCGGAGAAGTGCGGCTGGTCGATCCTGCCCCGGTCGAGAAAGTGGACAGCCAGGGCCGGACCCGCGAGGTTGTCCATGGACGCCATCTCGTGCTTTCGGTGCGTCCCGAGGCCGAGCGACGGGTGATCCTGACCGGACACATGGACACCGTCTACCCCCTCGACCACCCCTTCCAGATCTGCGACTGGCTGGATGCGAACACCCTCCACGGCCCCGGCACGGCGGACATGAAGGGCGGGCTTGCGGTGATGCTGGCGGGCCTTGCGGCTTACGAGCGCGGCGATCCGACGCTTGGTTACGACGTGCTCGTCAACAGCGACGAGGAAACCGGCTCGCTCTCCTCTGCCCCGCTGATCGCCGATCTGGCCCGCGGCAAGCTGGCGGCGCTGACGTACGAACCCGCCTTGCCCGGCGGCCAGATGGCGCGCGCTCGGCCCGGCTCGGGCAATTACGCAGTGGTTATCCATGGCCGCTCCGCCCATGCCGGGCGCAACCCCGAGGACGGCCGCAACGCCTTGCTTGCCGCCAGCGACCTTGCCCTGCGGCTTGCCGCGATGCGCCGCCCCGGCCTTTCGGTGAACCCGGCGAAGATCGAGGGCGGCGCTCCCAACAACACCGTGCCGGACCTTGCCGTGCTGCACTTCAACATGCGCCCCGCCACCCCCGAACGCGCTGCCGAAGCCCAGGCCCATATCACGGCCGCCGTCGCCCAGGTCTCGGCTGCGCACGAAGTGCACTTGCATGTCCACGGCCACGTCTCGCGCCCGCCCAAGGCGATAACGGACAAGACCGAGGCGCTCTACGGTCTTGTCAGCAAGGCCGCTGCCGACCTTGGCCAGCCGATGAGCTGGAAGGACACCGGCGGCGTCTGCGACGGCAACAACATCGCCGCCTGCGGGGTGCCGGTCCTTGACACCATGGGCGTGCTGGGCGGTTCGATCCATTCGCCGGACGAATATCTGCTGGCGGATTCGCTGGATGCCCGCGCCCGCCTTACTGCTCTTGTCCTGCATAGACTGGACCGCCACGGAGTTCTGCCCACATGACATTCCTCCTGCGCACCGCACAGGAAAAGGACCTGGAAGCCCTCTACCGCATGGCCAAGGGTACCGGCGGCGGCTTCACCAACCTGCCGCCCGACAAGCCGACTCTGAAGGCCAAGCTGGAACGCACCGCCAGAAGCTTCGCGTGCGACAGCGACGAGATCGCCAACGACCTCTTTGCCTTCATTCTCGAGGACACCGCCACCGGCAAAGTGCGCGGCACCTGCCAGGCATTCTCGCAAGTCGGTACCGAGTATCCGTTCTACTCCTACCGCATCGGCCGGATCACCCAGCACTCCAAGGAACTGGACCGCACCTTCCGGGCCGAGATGCTGACGCTGTGCACCGACCTTGACGGAGCGAGCGAAGTGGGCGGGCTCTATCTCGACGCCACCGAGCGTTCGGCGGGTGTCGGCAAGCTGCTGGCGCGCAGCCGCTACCTTTTCATCAAGACGCACCGCTCGCGCTTTGGCGACACCACCCTGGCCGAACTGCGCGGCGCCATCGACGATGCGGGCAACTCGCCGTTCTGGGACGGGCTGGCCGGGCGCTTCTTCGACATGAGCTTCCGCGACGCCGACGAGTTCAACGCCACCCACGGCAACCAGTTCATCGCCGACCTCATGCCCAAGCACCCGATCTACTGCGCGCTGCTGTCCGAAGCCGCGCGCCAGGTGATGGGCCAGCCGCACTATTCGGGGCGTCCGGCGATGCGCATGCTGGAGAACGAGAACTTCTCGTTCCAGAACTACGTCGACATCTTCGACGGCGGCCCGACCATGCTCGCGCGCACCGACCAGATCCGCACCGTGCAGGAAGCCCGCACCGCCCCGGTGGTCGCCATTGTCGAGGATGACGGCAGCGAACCCACTCATATCGTCTCTACCGGACGGCTGGCCGCTTTCCGCGCATGCCTGGGGAAAGTAACCATTGTCGAGGGCGGCGTGACCCTTGATGCCACCGCGGCGGCCCTGCTAGACATAACGAAGGGGGGCGACGAAATCACTTACGCGAGTGCATGATCGCCCATGGTCACCGAGATCAACTTCGACGGCATCGTCGGACCCAGCCACAACTACGCGGGCCTCAGTCTCGGTAATCTCGCCTCCACCCGCAATTACGGCAAGGTATCGGAGCCACGCGCGGCGGCCTTGCAGGGGCTGGCAAAGATCCGCGCCAACCTCGAGCGTGGCGTGGCTCAAGGCTTTTTCCTACCGCATCGGCGGCCCGACACGTGCTGGCTCCAGCAGCTGGGCACCACCGTCGAGGCGGCCGAGCCGCGCCTTCGCGCCAATGCCATGTCGGCTTCGGCAATGTGGGCGGCCAATGCCGCCACCGTCTCGCCCGCAGCCGATACCGCAGACGGGCGCTGCCACCTGACCGTCGCCAATCTCATGACGATGCCGCACCGCAGCCATGAATGGCGCGAAACGCTGTTCCAGCTTCGCCTTGCCTTTGCCGACACCGAACGCTTCGCGGTCCATGCCCCGATCCCGGCCCCGTTCGGTGACGAGGGCGCGGCCAACCACATGCGCCTCTGCACCCGCCACGACGCGCCGGGCGTGGAAGTGTTCGTCTACGGCCATACCGGCGCGGGAGACCTCGGCACCGGCCCCTACCCCGCCCGCCAGCACCGCGAGGCCAGCGCGGCAATCGCGCGCCGCCACGGCCTTGATCCCGAACGCACGATCCTTGTCCGCCAATCGGAAGAAGCGATCGCCTCGGGCGCCTTCCACAACGATGTCGTCGCCGTCGCCAACGAGCGGGTACTGTTTGCCCATGAGAACGCCTTCGCCAATCGCGAGGGCTTTTACGGCGAACTGCGCGCCAAGTTTCCCGAAGTCGAGATCATCGAGATCCCGGCCAGCGAGATCAGCTTGTTCGATGCAATCCAGTCCTACCTGTTCAACGCCCAACTGATCACGCAGCCCTCGGGGGAAATGGCGCTGATCCTGCCGACCGAGGCCCGCGAGTCCCCCAGCGTCTGGACATGGCTGGAGCGACTGGTCTCGGGCAATGGCCCGATCCGACAGCTCTTCGTCCATGACCTGCGCGAATCGATGGCCAATGGCGGCGGCCCCGCCTGCCTGCGCCTGCGCGTCGTGGCCGATCCGGCAACAGTCGATCCGCGTTTCATCGCCACGACCGACAAGCTGGACCGCATCGAAGCACTGGTTGCGCGGCTCTGGCCCGAGCAACTGTCGGTCGACGACTTGTCCGAACCTGCGATCTGGGCGCAATGCCTTGCCGCCCGCGCGGCGCTGTGCCGGGAACTGGAACTGCCCGAACTCGATCAGGCACGGTACTGAAAGCGGTTTTTGCAAATGCGGTTTCCCGTTTTGCAATGGTGCCGACGCGATCCGGCTTCATATTGAGGCCATGGCTACATCGATACTGACACCGCCGCGTGTGCTGCCCGATCCGATCCGGGCAGCCATATTCGACATGGACGGAACGCTGCTCGACACCGAGGCCGCGCATCGCCGTGCCTTTGTCGAGACCGGCCATGCCCTCGGCCTGCCGCTGCCGGACGATCTGCTCCATTCGATGGTCGGCGTGCATCGCGGCGGCAGCCGCCGCCTCGTGGCGGAGCGCATGGGCGCCGATTTCCCGCTCGATCATTTCTTCGATGAAAGCGACGTGGTGTTCGAGGCCATGGTCGAGGCGGGCATCGCGCTGCGCCCCGGCGCCGAAGTAATTCTCGACCATTTCACCAGGGCCGGCATACCGCTCGCCATCGCCACTTCGACCGAAGCGCCTTACGCGGCGCAGCGGTTGGAGAAGGCGGGGCTGCTCTCCTACTTCGACGTCGTTGTGACCCGCAGCGACGTGACCCACGCCAAGCCGCACCCGGAGCCCTACCTGCTGGCCGCCAGCCGCCTCGGCGTCGATCCGGCGCATTGCGTGGCGGTGGAGGACAGCCCGGCGGGCGTCGCCGCCTCGTCCGCAGCGGGGATCGCCACCGTGCTGGTGCCGGACCTGCTGCCGCCGACCGAGGAAATGGTGCTCGCCAGCGCCGAAGTGCTGCCCAGCCTCCATGCCCTGCGCGACCTGCTATTGGCGCCTGCCGAGGCGCGCTGATCAGCCCTTATCGAGCCACCAGCGCATCAGCACATGCGCGATGGCATGGGCAGGCGGCGCCCCGAACGCCATGCCGTTCTCGTTCCGGCCGATGGCTTCAAGAGCATCGGCCACCTCCTCGCGGGTGAACCAGCGGGCATCTTCCAGCTCGGTGGTGTCGATGGTCAGGTAGTCGCTTTCGGCGACCGCGTAACAGCCGATCATCAGCGAGGACGGGAACGGCCAGGGCTGGCTGGCGACATAGCGCACATCGCGCACCCTGACGCCCGCTTCCTCGAAGATCTCGCGGGCGACGGCTTCCTCCACCGTTTCGCCCGGCTCCACGAAGCCGGCCAGCGTGGAATAGCGCCCCTCGGGAAAACGCGGCTGACGGCCGAGCAGCGCGCGGCCCTCGTGCTCGACCAGCATGATCGTCACCGGATCGACGCGCGGGAAATGTTCGGTACCGCAATCCGGGTTGGTGCAGGTCCGCTGCCAGCCGCCCTTGGCCAGCACCGTGCCCGACCCGCAGGTGGAGCAGAAACGGTGGCGGCAATGCCAACTGACCAGACTGCGCGCCGTGCCATAGGCGGCCAGTTCGTAAGGCGGCAAGACCGCCATCGTCAGCCAGTTGACCGGCGTGGCATGCGGCCCGCCGGGCGGCGTGACGGCGGGCACTTCGGCAAAGCAGGCCGCCTCGCCGTCGAGGCCGAGGAAGATCAGCTCGCTGTCCGGCGCCGCGCGGTCGATTCCGTCCCACAACAGCGCCCCGCTTCCGGCCAGGACCGCGTCCAGCCCGTCCATGCGCAGCAGGCGCGCATCCGGTCCCTGCAAGGCGGCGAGCGCTTCGGGGTCGTTGCGCACATGATCGGCGCGGTCGAGATGGGCGCCTGAGAAGGCAATGGGCAGGATCAAGCGGGCTTCTCCAACAGGGCCATGACATCGGCCTTCAATGCAGTCTGGAACTCGGGCAGGAGCGGCGTCGCATCGCTCGGCATGAACTGGACAAACAGCTGCGAGCGGATCGCGTGGTTCATGTCGACCATGCCCACCGTTCCCGCCGCGCCGGACCAGCCGAAAACGCCCGCCTCCGCGCCAAGGCCGATGCGCCCCCCGGCCCCGAACGCCGCGGGCCCGCCGATCATGTGCGAACGGTCCACACCATCGGGCAACAGGTTCGACGTACCCAGCGCCACTGCCCGCTGCGACAACACGCGCCGCCCGTCGATCACGCCA
Organism: Novosphingobium clariflavum; assembly: GCF_026420865.1. Taxonomy (GTDB): domain Bacteria; phylum Pseudomonadota; class Alphaproteobacteria; order Sphingomonadales; family Sphingomonadaceae; genus Novosphingobium; species Novosphingobium clariflavum. The sequence continues at coordinate 44,883 of NZ_JAPCWC010000009.1, forward strand.
CCCTGCGCCAGCAGGCGCAGGAAGCGGTCGTAATCGCGCGGGGTGCTGACCAGGCCGGAGCCGCCAAAGGGAAAGGCCGGAGGGTCGAGATAGACCGAGCTTTCCGGCGGATCGATCGGCACCAGCACGCCGCCCAGCGCCCCGTAATTGGTCGTCAGCCGCCGTGCCTGTGCGCGCGGCACGGTGAACGTGGTGCTGGCCATGCCCGCCGGTCCGAACAACGCTTCGGCCAGATAGGCATCGAAGCTCTTGCCGGTCACCACCTCGATCACCCGGCCCATCACATCCAGCCCCATCGAATAGGACCAGCGCGTACCCGGATCGGCCACCAGCGGCAGCGTCGCCAGCCGGTCGGCAAAATGATCGAGACCGCGAACGGTCGGCCCATAGGTCAGCCCCGGCACTTCGATCCGGCTGATCCTGCCGGGCACCAGCCCCTGCCGGACATAGGCATCGCGGATCGGCCCGGTCTGGACGATGGAATAGCCGATGCCCGAGGTATGCGTGACCAGATGGCGCATCGTGATCGGGCGCGGCGCGGGATGCAGGCGGTCGAGCGCCCCGTCATAGCGGTCCTGCACCTGCATCGTGCGCCAGGCGGGCAGAACGTCGGCCAGCGGCTGGTCGAGCGACAGGCGACCTTCCTCCACCAGTTGCATCGCCATGATGCCGGTGATCGGCTTGGTCATCGAATAGATACGGAACAGGCTGTCCGGCCCCATCGGCGTGCCGTCGTCGAAGCCCTGCGCGCCGCGCGCGACGAAACTGGCCTCGCGCCCCGCCATGCCGACAGAGGCGACCATGCCCGGAAACTTGCCGGTGCCGGTCCAGCGGTCGACCAGGGCCGAGACTTTCGGCAGCGCCGCAGGCTGCCCCACCGCCCATGCCAGACGCGGCATCACCGCCGCCCCCAGCCCCGCCACCGCGCCCAGCCGCAAGATCAGGCGGCGATCGATCAGGGCGGAAAGGCTCACGCCGCCTCCGCCCCGGCCCCGGCCCCGGCCCCGGCCCCGGCCCCCGCCAGCGCGAGGCGGGCGGCCTTGGCGAAAAGGGTCGGCAGCCCGGCCTCGTCGATCCGATCGAGCGGCCACCATTCACCTTCGCCCGGCGGATCGCCCGCCAACCTGCCGACATGCACCTGAAGCGAGAGTTCCAGCGCGAAGTGGGTAAAGACGTGGCCGACCCGCCCCGCACTCTCCCACGGCCCCGCTACCGGCCCTTCGCCGCTGCCGTCGCTGCGGGCGATCCAGCCGTCATCCGGCAGCGCCCGCATCCCGCCCAGCATGCCCTTGTCCGGACGGCGCACCAACCAGACATGGTCATCGCGCTCGATCCAGAACGCCCGGCCCTGCCGCGTCGGCTTGGCCTTCTTGGCCGCCTTGACCGGCAACCTCTCCGGCTCGCCCTGTGCCCGTGCCTTGCAGGGACCAGCCAGCGGACAGAGCAGGCAACGCGGCGCGCGCGCAGTGCAAACCGTGGCACCAAGGTCCATCATGGCCTGCGCAAAGTCGCCCGCGCGCTTGTCCGGCGTGATCGTATCAGCCAGCGCGCGGATTGCCGGGCGCGAACCGGGCAGCGGCTCCTCCAGCGCGAACAGGCGCGAGACGACGCGTTCGACGTTCGCATCCACCACCACCGCGCGCCGCCCGAAGGCAATCGCGGCAACGGCGGCAGCGGTATAGGCCCCCAGCCCCGGCAGCGCGCGCAGTTCGTCCTCGGTATCGGGAAAGGCCCCGCCCCGTGCCGCCACCGCGCGGGCGCAGGCCAGCAGGTTGCGGGCACGGGCATAGTAGCCAAGCCCCGCCCAGGCCGCCATGACCTCCTCGTCGGCGGCCGCGGCGAGATCGGTCACCTGCGGCCAGCGCGCGGTGAATCTGGCGAAATAGTCCTTCACCGCGGCGACCGTGGTCTGCTGCAGCATGACCTCGGAAAGCCACACGCGGTACGGCTCCGGTGCCGGGGTTCCCGGCGCCGCGCGCCAGGGCAGCACGCGGGCATTGCGGTCGTACCAGTCCAGAAGCAGGTCGGAGATCGTATCGCGGCTGGCGTCCATGCCAGCCCTATGGCATTGGAGCGCCGACAATGGAACGGGATCGCCCCAAGAACACCGGCAAGAATGCCGCAAAGACGCCGAAGCGCTTCGAGCGCCCACGCGGCGGACAGGCGCGCGCGATCGCCGATCTCATGCCCGAAGTGGGCCGCACCGCGTTCCGCCGCTTCGGCTTCGTGCAGTCGAGCGTGGTGACCCGCTGGCCGGAGATCGTCGGCGCCCGCCACGCCCGCGTCTGCTCACCCGAATCGATCCGCTTTCCGCCCGGCGAGAAGTGCGACGGCATCCTGCAACTGGTGGTTGCCCCCGCCCATGCGCCGATGATCCAGCATGTCGTGCCCGAGATCATCGAGCGGGTGAACCGCTTCTTCGGCTACAAGGCTGTGGCCAAGGCAAAAATCCGGCAAGGCGAGGTTAAGCCGCCACCTGCTGCAAGACCGCGGACCGCGCCGCCAAGCGTGAAGCCGGTGCCCTTCGAACTGGGCGAATCGCTGCGCGACGTGGGCGATCCCGAGCTTCGCGCGGTGCTGGAATCGCTGGCCCGCAGTCTGGCCGCCAAGGACGAGACATTAAAGGACGAACGGGGTACATGATGACCATCTCGAAGTCGCGCGCTGCAAAGCTCGGCGCGCTTGTCGCAACCGCCCTTCTCGCGACCGGCGCCGCACCGGCACGCAAGCCGGCCGCCAAACCCGCTCCCACCACCGCCAACTGGGCCGCGACGGTGACGATCACGGCCGACGGCAGTCACCTGCTGGGCAACCCCAGGGCGGCGACCCGGGTCACCGAATTCGTCAGCTACACCTGCCCGCACTGCGCCCACTTCACCAAGGAATCGGACGCCCCGCTGCGCCAGGGCATGGTGGCGAAAGGCCAGGTCGCGCTGACCATCACCAACCTGCTGCGCAACCCGATCGACCTCACCATCGCCATGCTGACGACCTGCGGCGATCCCAAGCGCTTCGTGGTGCGCCACAATGCCTTCCTCGCTACCCAGGATATCTGGATGGCAAAGCTGAACACCATCGGCGAGGACCGCCAGAAGCTATGGTATCAGGGCGACATTCAGGCCCGTATGCGCACCATTGCAGCCGACTTCGACTTCTATTCGATGGTCGCGCCCTGGGGCGTCACCCATGCCAAGGCCGACCAGTGCATCAACGACAAGGCCGCCTTCGCCAAGCTGGAGCAGCAGCAGAAGACCGTGCAGGCGGTCGGCGCCAACTCCACGCCCAGCTTCGTGCTCGACGGCAAGCTGCTCGACGCGCATGACTGGGCCGGCCTCTCGCAGGCCCTGTCCGCCAAGCAGGCCGCCCAGCGCAAGGGCAGCATCTAACCTCGCCCGACCACTCGAAAGCCCCGGAAATCCTGTGGGAAAGCAGGCTTTCCGGGCATCCCCCCAGCTTTGAACGCGAAAGGCCATAGGCTAGCTTTCGCAATTCCAATCGAGGATTCGCATCGATGACCCGTCCCGTTTTCCGCAAGATCGTTCTCGGCCTCGCCCTGGCCCCGCTCGCGCTCGGCCTTGCCGCCTGCGGCAAGAAGGACCCGGCCGACGGCGGCACTTCGGCGCCCATCGCCGGCGAACCGGTGGCCAAGGTCGCCGCGCCTGCCGGCAAGACCTGGTCGGACGTGGTCGCAAAGACGCCCGAAGGCGGCTACCGCATCGGCAATCCCGAGGCCCCGATCAAGCTGGTCGAATACGGCGCGCTGTCGTGCTCGCACTGCGCCAAGTTCGCGAACGACGGCTTCGGCACCCTGCGCGACACGTACATCAACAGCGGCCGCGTGAGCTATGAAGTGCGCTTCTTCATGCTCAACATCTACGACATCGCCGCCACCCTGCAGGCCACTTGCGGCTCGACCGAGGCGGTGCTGCCGCTGGCCGAACAGTTCTGGGCCTGGCAGCCCAACATGTTCCAGAAGCTGCAGGCGGCGGGCGAAGCCAAGCTGCAGGGCATCCAGAACCTGCCCAAGAACCAGCAGATGGCCGCGCTTTCCGAAGTCAGCGGCATGACCGAGTTCTTCACCTCGCGCGGGATCTCGCGCGATCAGGCAAACCAGTGCCTCGGCGACGCCGCCAAGGCCCAGGCGCTGGCCGACCAGACCGAAAAGGCCACCAAGGACCTCAACATCACCGGCACGCCCACCTTCCTGATCAACGGCAACACCGTCGGTTCGGTGGAGTTCAAGGAACTGGAAGCCAAGCTCCAGGAAGCCGGCGCGCGCTGATGCCCCGCCAGCCCTCGGCCTGACCTCGATCGATGCGCATCAAGCGGCTCAAGCTCAGCGGATTCAAGAGCTTCGTAGAGCCTGCCGAACTGCGCATCGAACCCGGGCTGACCGGTGTCGTCGGCCCCAACGGCTGCGGCAAGTCCAACCTCCTCGAAGCGATCCGCTGGGTCATGGGCGAAAGCTCGGCCAAGTCGATGCGCGGCGGCGGGATGGAGGACGTGATCTTCGCGGGGACGGCCAATCGCCCTCCCCGCGCTTTCGCCGAAGTCGTGCTCCACGGCGAAACCGCGCTGAACGCCCAAGGCGTGCGCGAGGAACTTGAAGTTGTCCGCCGGATCGAGCGCGGCGCCGGCAGCGCCTACCGCGTCAATGGCCGCGACGTGCGCGCCAAGGACGTGGCGCTGATCTTCGCCGACGCCGCCACCGGCGCGCATAGCCCCGCGCTGGTCTCGCAGGGCCGTATCGCCACCGTCATCGCCGCCAAGCCCGCCGAACGCCGCGCCATGCTGGAAGAAGCCGCGGGCATTGCCGGCCTCCACGTCCGCCGCAAGGACGCAGAAACCAAGCTGCGCGCCACCGAAGCCAATCTCGCCCGCCTCGAAGACCTCATGGCGGGGCTGGACAAGCAGGTCCTCGCGCTGCGCCGTCAGGCCAAGGCGGCGGAGCGCTACAAGGCGCTGACCGACCAGATTCGCCTCGCCGAAGCCCGCGTGGTGTTCGCCCGCTGGCGTGATGCCGCAGCCGCTGCCGAAGCGGCGCGCAAGGAAGCGCAGGCCGCCGAACTGCGCGTCACCGCCGCGCAGGACCTCGCCGCCGAGGCGCAGAAACAACAGGCTGAGGCTGCCGAGGCACTGATCCTCGCCCGTGACGACCTTGCCGACCGGCGCGACGATGCCAGCGCGCAAGGTCACCGCATGGCGACGCTGACCAGCCAATTGGAAGCCGCCGAACAGCGGCTCAAGGACCTCGACCGCCAGAAGCAACGGCTGGAAGAAGATCGCGGCGATGCCGACCGGCTGACCCGTGATGCAGCCGAGGCGCTCACCCGGCTTGAAAAGGAACTGGCCGACGGCCGCCGCCAACTCGAACTCGACGAAGCGGCCCGCCCGCGCCTTGCCAATGCGCTCGAGGGGGCCGAGCGCGCCTCCCGCGCCGCTGAACTCGATCTGGCGCAGGCAACCGCCGCGCAGGCCGGGGTCGAGGCCGAATGGCGCATCGCCGAAGCCGAACTGACACAGGCCCGCGCCCGGCTGGATCGCCTTTCCGCCGAAGCGGCCCGCCTTGCTGCACAAGTAGACGCTTTGGCGCAGGCGGGCGATCTCGATGCCGCCGTGGCCGAAGCGCGTGCCCGCGCCGAGACCGCCAGCGCCGCCCTCACCGCCGCCCGCGAAGGGCTGGAAGCGCAACAGGCGCGCAAGGGCGAGCTTCAGGCGGAGCGTGACAATGCCGCCTCGGCACTGGCCGCTGCCCGCGCCGATCTTACCGGCATCGAGCGCGAACATGCCGCGCTGCTCAAGGACCGCGAGGCCCGCGCCAAGGGCGCCAAGGCCGCGCATGGCCTGCCTGTCGCCATCGACGCGGTGAAAGTCGCGCCCGGTTACGAGCGGGCGCTGGCCGCCGTGCTGGGCCGCGATGCCCGCGCGCCTCTGGGTGAAGTCGCGAAGGCGGACGGCCGGTTCTGGACCGGCGCCGAAGCGCCCGCTGCAGTCAAGGACAGCCTTGCCGCGCATGTCACCCGCTGCCCGCCGGAACTCGCCGCTCGCCTTGCGCTCGTCCATGTCGCCGACGAGGACGATGCACGGGCGCTGGGGCCCGGCGAATGGCTGGTCACGCGCGGCGGTGTGCTGCGGCGCTGGGACGGCTTCGTCGCGCGCGGCGAAGGTGCTGCCGAAGCGGCACGGCTGGAAGCTGAAAACCGCTTCGCCGAACTCGACGCACAATTGCCCCCCTTGCGCGCAGCGGTTTCCGCTGCCGAGGCACGGCAGGCTGAAGTGCAGCAGCAGCTGGCCGCGCTCTCCACTGCCGTGATCGCCGCCGAGCGGGCCATTGCCGATGCCGCCACGGCCGAGCGCACCGCCTTGCGCGGCGTCGATCAGGCCGAGGATGCCCGCCAACGCCACGCCGCCCGCCGCGCCGAAATCGCCCGCGCCGAAACGGAACTCGCCGAGCAGCGCGAAGCCGCCCAGCAGGATGTCGCCACCGCCGAGGCCAAGCGCGCGGCCCTGCCCCATCCCGAAACCGGCCGCGCCGCGCTCGATGGCGCGAAGCAGAAGAACGACGAGGCCCGCATCGGGCTGCAAGCCGCCACGGCAGCACTGGCCGCGCACGATCAGGGGCTGGCCGTCGCGCGCGAACGCTCGACGTCGCAAGCCGGTGACATTCGCGGCTGGCAGGCCCGCGCTGGCGATGCCGCCAACCGGCTTGCACAGATGGGCGGACGGCTGGAAGAGATCGAGAACGAGCGCGCGGTGATCGCAGCCAAGCCCGCCTCGTTGATCGAGCAGATCGAACAGGGCGAGGCGATCCGCAGCCGTCTGGCCGAGGAACTGGCCAAGGCCGACGCGACGGTCAGCGCCCTGACCGAAACCGCGCGCAAAGCCGACACGGCGCTCTCCGCCGCGCAGGAAACCATGGCCTCCGCCCGCGAATACCGCGCCGGAACCGCTGCCCGCGCCGAAAACGAGGACGCCCGCCGCATCGAGACAACGCGCGTTTCGGGCGAGCGTTTCCAGTGCCCGCCGCCGGTGCTCGCCGAACGCTTCGGCTTCGCGCCTGCCGATGTCGGCCATGCCGAAAACGAAGGCTCCGGTATGGACCGCCTGGTCGCCGACCGCGAGCGGATCGGCCCGGTCAACCTGCTCGCCGCCGACGAACTGGCCGAGGCTGAGGCACGTCTGGGCGTGAGCGTCACCGAAAAGGCCGAGCTGGCCGAAGCGGTTGCGCGGCTGCGCGGCTCGATCGGCAATCTCAACCGCGAGGGCCGTGAACGTCTGCGCGCCGCCTTCGAGGCGGTCGACGGCCACTTCCGCCGCCTGTTCACGCGGCTGTTCCAGGGCGGCCAGGCGCACCTCGCGCTGGTCGATTCGGACGATCCGCTGGAAGCCGGCCTCGAAATCTTCGCCCAGCCGCCGGGCAAGCGGCTGCAGTCGCTGACGCTGCTTTCGGGCGGCGAGCAGGCGCTCACTGCCGTCGCGTTGATCTTTGGCCTGTTTCTCACCAACCCGGCACCGATCTGCGTGCTCGACGAAGTCGACGCGCCGCTGGACGACGCCAATATCGAACGCTTCTGCGACCTCCTCGAAGCGATGACCAAGGAAACCGACACGCGCTATCTTGTCGTCACCCACAATGCGGTGACGATGAGCCGGATGCACCGCCTGTTCGGCGTGACGATGGTCGAGAAGGGCGTCTCTCGCCTCGTCAGCGTCGACCTTGTCGGTGCAGAGCAACTGCTGGCGGCGGAATGATGCCCCTGATCGACGAGTACCTGCCGCAGTTCCAATTCTCCGAGACGCATTCCGCCGCTGTGAAGGCCGCCCCTGACGCCATCCTCGATGCCGTGACGGCCTATCGCCCGGAAAGTGATCCTTTCTTTCGCACCATGATTGCGCTCCGCGAATTGCCTGCGCGGCTCACCGGCAAGCAACGACCGGAACCCTTCGGTATGGCGAATTTCACACTGTTGGAACGCACACCGAACGGACTGGTCTACGGCCTGATCGGTCAGTTCTGGCAGGCCGATTACGGACTTCGCCCTGTGACGGATGGCCACGCGTTCAAGGCTTTCGACGAAGCGGGCACCCCCCAGTTGGCGCTCGGTTTCGATGTCCACCAGACGCCCAAAGGTCATCGCCTGACGACGCAGACCCGCGTGTTTTGCCCGGATCGCGAATCCTTCCGGCGCTTCCGGCCCTACTGGCTGCTCATCCGCCCCGTCAGCGGCTTGATCCGCAGGCGAATCCTCGGCGCCGTACGCAAGACGGCAGAGCGCGGCTGATTCACTTCAGCACGAACCGCGGCCCTGGCCCCAGCGCTCCTGCCTCGTCATCGCGGTTGTACAGGCGGCATTTGGCAAGGCTGAGGCAACCGCAGCCGATGCATTCATCCAGCTTGCGGCGGGTCAGTTCCAGCAGCGCGATCCTCGCGTCGATCGCCTCGCGCATGGAGAGGCTGATGCGTTCCCAATCCTCCATCGTCGGCGTGCGCCCTTGCGGCAAACTGGAGAGTTCGCGCTCGATCTCGGCAAGGCCGAGGCCCAATTTCTGCGCGATGAGCACGAAGCTCACCCGGCGAATGTCGGAGCGCAGGAAGCGCCGCTGGTTGCCGCTCGACCGCAGCGAAGTAAGCAGCCCCTTCTCCTCATAGAAGCGGATCGCGGAAACCGCGACACCGGTGCGGCGGGCGAGATACCCGATGGAGATGAAGCGATCCTCGACCATCAGCGACTTCTGCCGCCTTTTTCGCTTGATCTCAAGTTAGCTTGAGGTTGCATCAAGGCGAGGCCGGCGATTCGACCGGCGGAAAATGCAGGAGACATTCCGATGGCCCAGGGCCGCCTCGAACATGCCAACATCACCGTCAGCGACATCGACCGTTCTTCCGCGCTGCTGCAGGATCTGCTCGGCTGGCACGAACGCTGGCGGGGGCCCGCCATCAATGGCGGCGAGACGATCCATGTCGGCGGGGATTTCAGCTACATCGCGGTCTACACCGACCGCAAGACGCAGGCGAAGGACGGCACAAGGCGCTTCGGCAAGGGCGCCCCGCTCAACCACGTCGGCCTGGTGGTGGACGACCTCGACGAGGCCGAACGCCGGGTGATCGCGGCAGGCCTCGTGCCGTTCAACCATGCCGACTATGAGCCGGGCCGCCGCTTCTATTTCTTCGACTGGGACGGCATCGAGTTCGAACTCGTCAGCTACGCTTAGAGCGGTTTGCGAGCCATCAGGTGATTCCACCTGATTGGAAAACGCTCTAAGTCCGCAGTGCGTTGAACATTTCCCTGAAGCCCGCGCGGCGCATCAGCCTCCTGCGCCCCCTCAGACCGTGACGCCCTGCGCCCTGGCAAAGGCATCGAGCCGGGCCTGGAAAGCGGCCTTGCGCTCGGGCGCGATCCAGGCCGCATCGAAGGCGTTACGCTCGATCCGCAGCAGTTCGGCCTTGGTCAGGTTGCTGCGGATCTGCGCCTTGACCATGACCTCGTTGATGTACTCGCTGCCCATATAGGCGGGATCGTCCGAGTTGAGCGTGACCTTGAGCCCATTGTCGAGCATGCCGCGCACGACGTCGACCGGCTTGCCGTTCACGAGGATCTGCCCCGAGAAGGTCGGGCAGACGGTGAAGGTGATGCCCCGTTGGCGCGCGATAGCCATCAGTTCGGGCGATTGCAGGATATTGCCGCCGTGATCGATCCGCTCGACCCCGATGTCGAGCAGCGCCTCGCGGATATGGCCGAGCGTATCCTTCTGGTTGACGTCGCAGTGCGTCGTCACGTGCAGGCCGGCCGCGCGTGCCTTGGCGAAGTGGGCGGCAAACTTGCCGGGCGGATTGTCCTTCTCGTCGGAATCGAGGCCGACACCGACCAATCTGTCCTTGTAGGGCAGCGCGGCATCGAGCGCCTTCATCGCATTGTCAGCGGTAAGATCCCGCATGAAGCAGAGGATCAACTGCGATTCGATGCCCAGTTTCGCCTGGGCATCGGCACGCGCCTGCGTGATTCCCTCGATCACCGCCTCGACCGCGATGCCCCGATCGATATGCTGCTGGGGATCAAAGAACATCTCGGCATATAGCACGTTCTGCGCATGGGCCTTGGCCAGATAGGCATAGGCCAGGTCGTAGAAGTCCTGTTGCTTGAGCAGCACGTTCATGCCGTCGTAGTAGATCGCCAGGAAGCTCGGCAGGTCGTGGTAGACGTAGCTGCGCTTCATCGCCGCGACATCGGCGTAAGGCAGCTTTACCCCGTTACGCTGGGCAAGCGCGAACTTCATCTCGGCTTCCAGCGTGCCTTCGAGATGGACGTGGTATTCCGCCTTGGGCATTGCCGCGATGAAGCGGGCCATGTCGCCCGCCGCGCCGTCTGCGGGCGCCGCCAGTGCGCGCACGCCGGCAAGAGCGGGAAGCGCAGGCACAAGAAGCGCGGCCTGCGTGAACAAGCGTCGGGAAAGCAGCATCGGATACTCGCACTGGAAGGAAACCCCGTTCCTCTATCCGCGAATGCCCTGGCGCCTGTCCATCGACGAAAACGACACGCCCCATTCCAGAAAAGCGGGGACTACCTTCGAGTTAGGCGGCGCGGACCCATTAGAGCGTTTTCCGATCTGATTGAATCAGATCGGGCTCTCCAGAATCTTTGTTTTCCGCGTTTTTCCGAAACACGGCGTGTTCCACTCCGTTCGAAAAACGCTCCAATCACGCCAGCGAGGCACCGATATGTTCGCCATTTGGGCGCCTCGCTGGTGCCGTTTATGAGTTTACGGCCTAGCTCCAGGTCGCCTCGGGCGGCAGGCTCATCAGGATGGCGTCGATGTTGCCGCCGGTCTTGAGCCCGAACAGCGTGCCCCGGTCGTAGACAAGATTGAACTCGGCGTAGCGCCCGCGCCATTCGAGCTGCCGGGCCTTGTCGGCGGGCGTGAAAGCCAGCCCCATCCGACGGCGCACGAGGCGCGGGAACACCGCGAGGAAGGCCTCGCCCACCGCCTGGGTGAAGGCGAAATTGGCCTCCCACGCGGCATCATCGGCGCATTCAAGGTGATCGTAGAAGATGCCGCCCACACCGCGATGAACCTTGCGGTGGGGAATGTAGAAATACTCGTCCGCCCAGGCCTTGTAGCGCTCGTAATAGCGCTCTCCGTGAGCGTCGCAGGCCGCCTTGAGTTCGGCGTGGAACTCGGCGGTGTCCTCGTCATAAGGCAGCGGCGGATTGAGATCGGCACCGCCGCCGAACCAGGCCTTGGTGGTGGTGAGGAAACGGGTGTTCATGTGCACGGCCGGCACGTGCGGGTTGCGCATGTGTGCGACGAGGCTGATGCCAGTGGCGGAAAAGGCGTTCTGTTCGGCCGAGGCGCCATTGATCGTGCCGGCGAAATCCTTCGAAAGTGCACCGACAACGGTGGAAACGTTGACGCCCACCTTCTCGAAGACCTCGCCCTTCATCAGCGCGCGGGTACCGCCGCCGGTCTCGCCGGCCTCTCCACCTTCGACCGCCGCGCGCTTCCACGGGGCGTATTCGAAGGAAGCGGCGGAGCCTGCCTCGCGCTCGATCGCCTCGAACTCGGCGCAGATGCGACTGCGCAACGTCTCGAACCAGTGACGGGCGCGGTCGGTGTGGGCAGTCCAGTCAGTCATTCGTTTTCCCCTTGCGGCCGCGCTTGCCAAATCGCGAAGGTCACGGCAAGGGAAAGCCATGGTTCCCTTTTCGTTCTGCGCGCAGGAGATCTTTCTGGTGCCGCCGCCCGCCTCGGCCCCGGCGACCCGCGGGAGCGCGCTCTACTGGCCGCGCGAGCAGGCGCTGCTGGTGGCGGACCTGCATCTCGAAAAGGCCAGCTTCTTCGCGCAGACCGGGCAGATGCTGCCGCCCTACGACAGCCGCGAGACATTGGAGCGCCTCGCCCACGCGGTGCGGCAGACCGGCGCGCGGCGGGTCTTCGCTCTGGGAGACAATTTTCACGACAGCGCCGGGACACAGCGGCTTGATCCGCATAGCGCAGGCATGCTCTGCGCACTTACCCGCGTGCTCGACTGGGTGTGGATCACCGGAAATCACGATCCCCATCTCGGCCACGAGGCAGGTGGCTCCCAGGTGCAGGAAATCGCGGTCTCGGGCATCACCCTGCGCCATGAGGCGAAGCCGGGCTGCACCGGAGCGGAACTTTCGGGCCACTATCACCCCCGCCTGATCGTCCATGCACGGGGTCGCCGGATCGCTCGCCCCTGCGTGGTCCATGGCGGCAACCGGCTGATTTTGCCTGCTTTCGGCGCGCTTACCGGCGGGATGGACGCAGCCGATCCCGCCATCGTCAAGGCGCTCCAGCCCGCCAACGAGATCGACGCCCTGGTCGCCGCCAAGGACCAACTTCTGCGCTATCCCCTCTGGCGAGCAGCCGCCTGAGCACCTATATGCGTCATGACCGTTTCATACGGTCGGGGCGTCCTGTAGATTTCCTTGAAATCGGCCTTTGCGTGTCGAGGCGATTCGCATTAATGACGCCCGAACTTGCAGCCATTTGACAGAAGCGATTCAGGAGAACGCATATAGCACCCCCACCCCGGCGCATGATGACGCCACCGGTCAAGAGTGGACCGCGCTACAATAACATGATCCAGTCGGACAAGGTCCGGGTTATCGACCAGGATGGCGAGAACCTGGGTGTCATGTACACGCGTGCGGCCATCGAACAGGCGGCCGATGTCGGTCTCGACCTGGTTGAAGTCTCGCCGAACGCCGATCCGCCGGTGTGCAAGTTCCTCGATGTCGGCAAGTACCGGTATGAGGCCCAGAAAAAGGCCAATGCCGCGCGCAAGACCCAGAAGACGCAGGAGATCAAGGAGATCAAGATGCGTCCGAACATCGATGACCATGACTACGAAACCAAGATGCGTAACGTGGTCCGCTTCATCGGTGACGGCGACAAGGTGAAGGTCACCCTGCGCTTCCGCGGTCGTGAACTTTCGCACCAGCAGTTGGGCATGAACCTGCTGCGCCGCGTGCAGGAAGACGTCGCTGACATCGCCAAGATCGAAGCCTATCCGCGCATGGAAGGCCGCCAGATGCTGATGGTGCTCTCGCCCAAGTAAGGCGAGCAAGGCACATCGAATCGGGCCTAACGCAAAGGGCGCGCCGCGAGGCGCGCCCTTTGTCGTTCGGGGCCGGTTCTTGTGGGCAAGCGGGCCGGCTCTGCGAAAGACCGCTTGGAGCGGTTTCCGATCCGATTGCATCGGATCAACTGCTCTAAGATTTGGTTTTACGCGTTTTCCGAGTCATCAGGTGATGCCACCTGATTGGAAAACGCTCTAAGATCTTGGTTTTACGCGTTTTCCGAGTCATCAGGTGATTCCACCTGATTGGAAAACGCTCTAAGGCGAATTTTCAAGCCAACGCCTTTTCCAGCACGACCATCGCCAGCGGCGGATCGACCAGGACCGGGAAGGGGCGCTTCTCGCCCGTCTGCCCATAACCACGCCGCTCGTAATACGCGATCAGCTCAAGGCGCTGGTCGATCACTGTCATTTCCATGGCGTGCGCGCCGAACACGCCTCGCGCAAGATCCTCGGCGGCCGCGATCAACTGGCGGCCCAGACCACCCGCCTGTAGCACCGGATCGATGCAGAGCAGGCCGAGGTAGGCCAGTCCCGCCCCCTTGAAGGTCACCTGCACGCAGCCGATCGGCGCGCCGTCCTCGGAAATCGCCACCAACAGGCGATCGGAGGCACTGCGCACGATGGCCGTCAATTCGCCGAGATCGGTGCGGTCATCGCTCAGCAGGTCCGCCTCGAACGTCCACCCCGCCCGCGCGCTGTCGCCGCGATAGGCACGCTCGATCACCAAATGCAGCGCGGGAAGATCGGCCTCGGTGGCGACACGAATTTGCATGGCTGTACTCTCCGGACATCAACTCCCCCGCTGTACTCATGCCAAACGGCAAACAGGAGAGGCCGGACTACAAATTTTTGGGGGTAGCGAGGAATCGCGCCCCAGCCCTAGATTCACGGGACCATGAACATGCCGATGCCTGATCCCGCCAGCGATCCCACCTGGGGGTTGACCGAGAAGGAGAAGCAGACGCTTCGCCTGATCGTGCGCGGCCACGATGCCAAGTCGATCGCGCGCGATCTCGACCTCTCGGTCCACACGATCAACGAGCGGCTGCGCGACGCCCGCCGCAAGATGGCGGTGTCGAGCAGCCGCGAAGCCGCGCGCCTGCTGCTGGCGGCGGAAAGCGACGCGCCAGGCTCGCTCCCCGAAATGCTTGGGGACAGACGAATGGGGGAGGACCCGGATCGCCCCGCGAACGATCATGACAATGCGCCGCGTGACGGCGCCGGGCTGGTGCGTCGCCGGCCCTGGATCATCATCGGAGTCCTGCTCATGTCATTGACCCTCGGCCTTGCAGTGCTTGCCGCCCTCCCCCAGGCAAGCGCTCCAGGCGTACCCACGGCCACGGCCACCGCAGCCGACAGCGAAGTGGTGGACGCCGCCCGCCAGTGGCTCACGCTGGTCGATCAGGGACGCTGGGACGACAGCTACCGGGACACCGGCTCGGCCTTCCGGAAACTGAACACCGCTCAAGTCTGGGCCACAACCTCCGAAACAGTGCGCGAGCCGCTCGGCGCCGTGCTCTCGCGCGTGCTGCTCAGCCAGGAGGAACTCCCCGCCCCGCCCAATGGCTACCAGGTGGTCAGGTTCCGCACCCGCTATGCCAACAAGGCCAGTGCGGTGGAGACCGTCTCGCTCGAACGCGAAGAAGGCAGGTGGCGGGTGGTGGGCGTCATCATCGAATAGGCGCCCTGAAAAGACCGATTGTTGCAAGGAGCGAGCGCCCCGGGAGCCCGATTGGAAATCCGTGTGAAACATGCGCTTGGAATGACAGCGCCAGAAAAGGACGTCCCGGCACACCGCCCGGACCCCGCCCCGAGGCCCTGCGCTGCTCATTCCAATGACACCCTTCCTGCCCCGCTCCCTGCGCCCGCCCCTTGCATCCGTGCACTGGGCCGCACCGGTCGCCGTCCTGCTGGCCACCAGCGGCTGCGCCGGATCGCTGATGCACGCCGATCCGCTCGGTACAAGGCGGGCAGCCAGCGAAGAGCAAGCCCCGCCGCCTCCCCAACAGCGCGAGCCGGTGCTCTCCAGTATGCCACGGCCCGAAGCCGTGAAGCCGCCGGTCGCCCCCGAGCCTGCGACGGCGGCGGCAAGAACGGCGGCAAGAATGCCCGCCCCGCCGCCCGAGACGACATCCGCGCCGATCCTCGTGACCGGCGCCGTGCCGCGCAAGCCGAAGCCGCAGATCTTCCCCGATACCAGCGCGACGATCGTCTTCACTGTCACACCGGCGGGAACCTGCCCCCAATGCCGGCTGACAAAGATCACCGTCTCCCCGACCGGCGAAGTGCTGATCGAACTCGGCCACTGGGACGCGGTGCAGCGCGACTGGGACTACCAGCACTACAAGGCCAGGGTGAAGCGCAACGCCGCCAATGCCTTTGCCGCCGGCCTCAAGGCCGACCGCCCCACGGGCGAGGCGAGCGTGCACATGTCCGGCCTTGCCTGCACGCTGCCGACCCGGGACGCGGGACTCACCATCCAGTGGCTCGAATTTGGCCGCCGCGACCGCCTCAACGTCGTGTTCGACTGCCCTGCTTCCGGCGACCGCCAGACCGCCCAGCGCCTGCGCCATGCGCCCGATGTGCTGGCCCTGCGCCGGATCGCCGCGCCCTGAGGGACAGTTGCTGCCCTCCCCCCAATGATCGCAGCGCAGTCCCCGTTCAGGCAGGAGATACCGCTGCAGCCCTGCTTTTCATCAGCGGTTGGATGCGCGTACCGAAGGCCTCCACGCCTTCGAGGAAATCGTCGAAAGTCAGCAGCACGCCGCCGGTGTTGGGCACCTCGGCCATCTCGTCGAGCATGCGCGCCACACTTTCGTAGCTGCCGACCAGCGTGCCCATATTGATATTCACCGCCCCTTCCGGCGCGGCAAGCTGGCGCACGTTGGTGTCGGTATTGACCGTGTCCTTCGCACCCTGGTCGGCGAGCCAGGCGATGGCTTCGAGATCGACGCCGTCGTTATAGCTCTGCCACTTGGCCATGGCTTCCTCGTCGGTTTCGGCAGCGATCACCATGACCAGCACAAAGACCGAAACGTCGCGGCCGGTTTCCGCGGTGAACTTCGCAAGGCGGTCGTTGTTGGAGGCGAAGGCGGTGGGGGTGTTGACGCCCTTGCCGAGGCAGAAGGCATAGTCCGCCCACTGCGCCGAGAAGGCGAGGCCCGCGTCGGACGAGCCCGCGCAGATGATCTTCATGTCGGCTTCGGGCTGCGGGCGGACAAGGCAATCGTCCATTTCATAGTACTTGCCCTTGAAGTCCGAGCGGCCGGTCTCCCACAGTTCGCGCAGCACCTGCGCATATTCACCCAGCACATCGTAGCGGTTGCGAAAATGCTCGTCGCCCGGCCAGAGGCCCATCTGGGTGTACTCGGGCGGCTGCCAGCCGGTGATGAGGTTGAGGCCGAAGCGGCCATGGCTGATGCTGTCGATGGTGTTGCACATGCGCGCAGCAAAGGCGGGCGGGATGATGAGCGTGGGGCATGTGGCGAAGATCCTGATCTTCTCGGTCACCGCCGCGAGGCCCGCCATCAGTGTGAAGCTTTCGAGGCCATATTCCCAGAACTGCGTCTTGCCGCCGAAGCCGCGCAGCTTGATCATCGAGAGCAGGAAATCGAGCCCGTACTTCTCGGCCCGCCGGGCGATCTCCTTGTTGAGATCGAAGCTGGGCAGGTATTGCGGGGCATTCTCGCTGATCAGCCAGCCATTGTTGTTGATGGGAACAAAAACGCCGACTTGCATGGGCTTCAGCTCCTGAGAAATTCGAGAACGAGGCGATTGAAAGCTTTCGGATCGGTCACATTGCAGGCGTGGCCACCCCAGTCGAACGTGGCGACGTCGGCATGCTCCACCGGCTCGGCGAGATCGAGCGCGGTGGCGAAAGGCACGAGGAAATCGTCGCGCGTGGCGATGGCCAGCAGATTGTCGAGCGCGGCGAGGCCAGCCGGATCCGGCGTGTAATCCTGCACCGCGGCAATGCGCTTGGCGGTGGTGGCGATGCCCGGGAACGCGGCAAGGTGATGATCGAGCTCTGCCGCAAGATCGCTGTCGTGCGCGACGATCCAGTCGGGCGGGTAGAGGAACAGCGGCTGCGCTTCGAGGAAGGCGCGCTCGCCCGCTCCGTGCAGCAGCGCAAGTCGGGCGGCAAAGCAGCGCCGGGTATGCGGGGAGAGCCTCCGCCAGCCGTTGATGACGATCAGCCGGTCGATCCGGCCGGAGCGGAGGGCGGTTTCGATCCCGATGGCGCCGCCCAGCGCATGGCCGATGCAATGCGCCCGCTCGATGCCGAGAGCGTCCATCAGCTGGATGACATCACCCGCCATATCCGCGACCGATGTGGTCTCGGGAAGCGCGCGGTCACTGCGGCCGGTGCCGCGATGGTCGTAGGCGAAGACGCGGAAATGCGCGGCCAGCGCCGCAAGGTTCGGCGCCCAGTAGCCTGCCGACCCGCCAAGGCCGCTCGACAGGATCAGCCATGGCGCATCCGCGCTGCCATGGATTTCGTAGTAGAGCCCGCCCGCCTCAGGCAAGATGGGCGACCGAGGCGATCTCGACCAGGCAATCCGGCTTCACCAGCTCGCACTTGATGCAGTAGCGCGCGGGCTTGTCGCCCGGGAAATACTCGGCATAGACCGCGTTGAAGGCGGCGTAGTCGTTCAGGTCCTTGAGGAAGATGTGGTTCATGGCGATGTCCGCCATCGTCCCGCCGGCGGCCTCTACCGTGGTCTTGATGACCTCCAGCACATGGCGCGTCTGCGCGGCGGCATCGCCGACATGGAGCACCGCGCCGCCCTCCCCCAGCGCCAGCACGCCCGAGACGTAGACGACATTGCCCGCCTTGGCCCCGGCCGAATACGGCGCGATAGGCGTGGGAAACTGCGGCGGATTGATCGGTTCGAAAGGCATCAGATCTCCCCAGAAGGCATATCACGCGGCGGAAGCTGGCCGGCAGCAGTGCGGAAATCGGCGACGCTGCTCACCCAGCCGAAGAACTTCTCGACGTTGTAGAGGCTGGCCTCGCGGATGAAGTCGGGCCCGAGGTGGTGCACCGCGTCCTCCAGCAGCACGCCGAAGTATTCGAGGTGGAAGCCGTCGCGCAGGGTCGATTCGACGCAGACGTTGGTGGCGATGCCGGTGAAGATCAGCGTGCGGATGCCGCGTGCGCGCAGCACCGAATCGAGCTGCGAGTTGAAGAACGCCGAATAGCGCGGCTTGTGCACGCGAAGGTCATCGTCCTGCGGTGCCAGCGCCTCCACCAGTTCGTAATCCCACCCGCCCCGTGCCAGGAACTTGCCGACAAGCTCGGGCCGGGCCCGCATGGTCTTCAGCGCATTGGACTTGTGGTAGTTGGGCGAGAGCGGCGTGCCGGCCTCCGCATAGCCCGCATCCCAGCCGTTCTGCAGGAAGACCACCGGCATGCCCGCCCTGCGCGCCACGTCCAGGACATCGGCGATCTTGGGAATCACGCCGGCGGCCGGGCCAACGTCGAAGCCCGCCTCGTCCACATAGCCGCCCTGGCTGGCATAGGCGTTCTGCATGTCGACAACGATCACCGCGGTTGTCGCGGCATCGAGCCGGATCGCTTCGGGACGCGCCGGCAGCACCACCGAGGGGCCGGAACGCGTTGGCACGGGATCGACGATTGCTTCGCTCACCCGCGCAGGATTGAGCAGGTGCAGCAAATCGTCAAGCCGCTTCGAAAAATCGTGTGTTTACGCGCCCTTCCACTCACGGCGCTCTTCCGCCGCGCGCAGGACTTCGTAAGCCAGCTGGTAGGTCTGAAAGGCCTTGGCGGCCTCGGCATCGTCGGGCCGGACATCCGGGTGGACTTCCTTGGCCTTCATCCGCCAGGCCTTGCGCACGGCATCGAAGTCGGCATCGGGATCGAGCCCAAGCGCCTCCAAGGCGTTGAGCTCATCCCGGCTGCGGCTGCCGTCGCCCGAGCCCGCCCAGCCGTAATGCGCCGATTCCTTGTAGCCGTCGGTCTCGGAACGCTCTTCAGCCTCGCGCTGCGCGGCTTCCTCGGCATCGAGGCCCGCAAAGTAGTCCCAGCCCGCGTTGTATTCGGCGGCATGCTTCTGACAGAAGTACCAGCGATCGCGGCTGTTGGGGCTCTTGGGTGCCGGGCAATCGCCCGGCTCGGTGCAGCCATGCCGGTCGCACAGGCGCACCTGCGCTGCCTCGCGCGAGCTGCCATAGCTGCGCCAGCGCGGGAACCCCCAGTCCATGGATCGACCTGCTCTGCTCATTCGACCGCCGATACCTGCCGACTCGAAACCATTGCAAGCCCCAACTGCCCCCGCGACAAATGAGGCAGAAACCGAAAGGCCCGGCTCGCGCATGCGAACCGGGCCTTTGCCAAACCGGGAAACCGGCGCCAATCAGTCGATCGTGACGGTCACCGCGCGGCGGTTCTGTGCCCACGACGCCTCGTCCGAACCCAGTGCGACCGGACGTTCCTTGCCGAAGCTGACGGTGCTGAGACGCGAAGCATCGACGCCAAGGCTGACGAGGTAGTTCTTGGCGGCATTGGCGCGGCGCTCACCCAGCGCGATATTGTATTCGCGGGTGCCGCGCTCGTCGCAGTGGCCCTCGATCGTGGCGCGCTTGCTGGGGTACTGCATCAGCCACTGCGCCTGCTTGGCGAGCGCAGCCTGGTCTTCGGCGTCGATGTCGTACTGGTCGAGACCGAAGTGGATGGTGTCCGAACCCATCATGCGGGCGAGGAAGTCGGCCTGGCTGCCGGGGACCGGACCGGCGGGCTGACCGGGGGTCTGGGTGGTGGTGGCCGGGCCGGGCTCGGGCGGGAGCTGCTTGGGTGCCTTGGTGCCGCAAGCCGAAAGGGCCAGTGCACCGGCGACGAGAAGCACGGTGGTACCGGTCTTCACGGATCGGTTGGCGGTCATGAGGGCAGGCATGAGGCAATCTCCTGTGGTGCGCGGCCGGTCGAACGGCCCCGTCTGTTTAGGTGTTCGTGCAAATGTAAACACTGTCAACCTGAACGGTTGCCGTCCGAGGGGCCGGCAACGCGCAGGTTACAGCAAAATCGGCCGCGGCGTCAGGGGCGAACCGGCCCCCAGGCCGGATCGGAGGCGCCCACCGGGGTCGGCAGCTTGCGTTCGTTCTTGCCGGTGAGGTCAACCTGCCAGATCGAGCTCTTGCCGCTGGTCTTTTCGGTGCGGAAGAACTGGACGATGCGTCCGTTCGGCGACCAGGTCGGCGCCTCGTCCTGCCAGGAATTGGTCAGGTAGCGCAACCCGCCGCCGCTGGGGCTCATCACCGCGACGCGCAGATTGCCCGCGATATGGGTGAAGGCGATCTGGTCGCCGCGCGGGCTCCATTCCGGCGTCGCCGCGCGGCCGCCGAAGAAGCTGATGCGGTGCTGGTTCGAACCATCCGCGTTCATCACGTAGATCTGCTGGGTGCCCGAACGGTCGCTCTCGAACACGATCTGCGAGCCGTTGGGCGAATAGGAACCGCCGATCGAGATGCCGGGCGTGTTGGTCAGGCGGATCGGCGTCCCGCCGCTCGAGGAGATGCGGTAGATGTCGGTATTGCCGCCGCTCGCCATCGAATAAAGGATCCACTTGCCGTCCGGCGACCAGCGCGGCGCCATCGTCGGATTGCCCGTGCGGGCGATCAGCTTCTGGCTGTCGCTGGCCAGATCGTAGATGTAGATGCTCGGCTGCCCGTTGAGATACGACAGATAGAGGATCTTCGAATAGTCGGGCGAATAGCGCGGGGTGAGCGCGGTGGCCTGGCCGCTGGTCAGATAGCGGTGGTTGGCGCCATCCGAATCCATGATCGCCAGCCGCTTCATGCGGTGATCCTTGGGACCGGTCTCGGCAATGTAGGCGATCTTCGAATCGAAGAACGGACTTTCACCCGAGAGCCGCGAATAGACCATGTCCGCGCACTTGTGTGCCGCGCGGCGCCAGTCGGAAGGAGCGACCTGCCAACCGCCCTTCATCAGCTGCTGCTTGAGTTGGACATCGTAGAGATAGCAACCGATCGTCAGGTTCCCGTCGGCACCGGCGCGCACATAGCCCTGCACCAGCATGTTCGCCGCGCGTGCCGACCAGGTCGGGTAGTCAGGCGCCTGCACCTGGGCATAGGCGGGCTGCGGCAGGCCGTCCGGGCCCGAGGGCTTGAACAGGCCGTTGTTGCGAAGATCGGACGCAACCACTTGCGACAGGGCGCGGCCCAGCGCGCCGGTCGAGCCGGCATTAGTCTGGGTCGGCACGTCGTTGTCGGTCGCGAAATTGGTGATCGCGATACCGAGGTCCTGCCAGGCGCCGTCGGCGGAAACCGAGCCGGTGAGGCCGGCATCGTCGGCTTCGAGCCCCTGATCGGCCTGCCCCGCCGGAGCAGGCGCCGACTGGGCGGGCACCGGTGCCGGCTGCGATTGGGCATAGACACCGTAGACCGGTGCAGTCGAAGCCAGAGCGAACGACAGGACGAGCGTAAGCGGACGAGAAGTCATTGCGAGAGCCTCAGGTCGAAACGGAACGACGAAACGCGTTTCCACGCATCGTAGTATTCCGAGGGAAGATTGAAAGGCGAAGCGAGTTGCACCGCGCGGATCGCCTGTTCGGCATGGCGCTGCGCCTGCGCGCGGTTGGCGGCGGTGATACCCGTCTGGCGCACGACGGTAGGCCGACCGGCAAGGCTGCCGTCCGGGTTGAGATTGAACGAGAGGATCGTCACCAGCTGATCGGCATCGGCGCCATCCGGCGGGCTCCAGTGCGGCTTGAGCTGCCGGGTGATCGCCCCCGACAGCGCCGAGCGCACTTGCGGGCCTATAGCGGCGGCAGGCGTCCCCTTGCCCTGGTTGCTGGTCGCGCCGGAAACGCCGGACAGGAAATCGGAGCCGACACGGCTTCCACCGGCCTTCTTCGGCGTGGCCGAGGGCTTTGCGGCGGTATTGGCCGAACGGTCGATGCCGGTGAGGATCTGGTCGATCGGGTTCTTGCGCGGCGGTGTGCGCGTGGCCGGCTTCGCAGCGGGCTTGGTAGCCGGTTTCGGAGCCGGCTCCACGGGCCTTGGCGCAGGTTTCGGGGCCGGTTTGGGCGCCGGCTTGGGAATCGGCCGCGGCGGCACCGGCGCAGGCTTAGGCACCGGCTTCGGCGCCGGGACCGGTCGCGGCGCGGGTTGCGGCGGAACCGGCCGCGGCGCAGGCGCTGGCGGCACCGGCTCGGGCGCAGGTGCGGGTTCGGGTGCCGGGGCCGGGGCCGGGGCCGGAACGGCCTCGCCCAGGGTCGGCGCGATGTCGGGAGCGGCCTGCTCGAACGGGTTGGGCGACGTCGAGGTGGGCGCGACATCGTCGCTCAGCGTCACCTCGATGCGCTGCGGCGGCGCAATCACCGGTGGCTCGCCCGGCTGCGCGCGCAGCAGGACCAGCAGCCCCGCGTGCAGCGCAAGCGCCACCCCAAGGCCAAGCCCCTCTTCCTTGCTCAGTCCGGACCTGGTTCTAACCGTTGCCATTGCGTCCAGCCTAGCTCAGCGGCCTGAACCGCCGCTGACACCCGTCACCAGCGCGATCGAGGTGAACCCGGCATGATTGAGTTCGCCCATGACTTCCATCACCCGGCCATAGTCGAGCGCCTTGTCGGCGCGCAGCGTGACCTGCGGCTTCTTGCCGTCCGCGCCCGCAGGCACGGCGGCGAGGCGTTCGGCCAGCTCGCCGGGGGCCAGCGCGTCTTCTTCGTAAAAGACGGTGCCATCACGCTTGATCGAGATGGTCAGCTGGTCGCTTTCGTCGTTGGTCGCGCTGGCGCGGCTGTCGGGCAAGTCGATCGGCACGGCCGCCTTGAGCAGCGGCGCGGTGACCATGAAGATGATCAGCAGCACCAGCATGACGTCGACCAGCGGCGTCACGTTGATCTCGGCCATCGGAGCACGGCCGCCACGACCGCGACGTCCCCGCCGTCCGCCGCCGGACATCCCCCCCGAAGAACCCATTGCCATCAGCGCTGCTCCAGCTCGCGGGTCAGCGCGGAGTGCAGCTTGTCGGCAAAGCGCTGCATGCGCGATTCGAACATGTTCACGCGGTGCGAGAAACGGTTGTAGGCGATGACCGCCGGAATTGCCGCGAACAGGCCGATGGCGGTGGCGAAGAGGGCCTCGGAAATGCCGGGAGCAACGACCGCGAGCGAGGAGTTCTGCTGCTGGCCGATCTGGAAGAAGCTGTTCATGATCCCCCAGACGGTGCCGAACAGGCCCACAAAGGGACCTACCGACCCCACCGTCGCCAGGAAGTTGAGGCGGGAGGACAGCTTGTCCGCCTCCTCGCCGACCGACGAACCCATGGCCATGGCAATGCGCTCACGCGCGCCTTCGAGGTCGATCTGCTTCATCGAGGCATTGCGGCGCCACTCGGCCAGACCCGCGCCGGCAACCTTGCCCATCGGGACGTCGCCGCGGCGGCGGTCCTTCTGGTAGGCCTCGAAGTTCTGGGCCTCCCAGAAACCGTCCTCGTAATCGTCCGAGGCGCGCGCGACCGACCCCATGCGCAGCATGAAGCTGATGATGATCGTCCAGACCCAGAGGCTCGCGAGCAGCAGCCCGCCCATGATCGCCTGCACCACGATATCCGCGTGCAGGAACAGTTCGATGGGGTTGAGGTGATTGGAATCGCTGCCGATGGAGATGGCAGAGGCGAGCATTTCAAAGGTCATCATTGTCCTTCCGGGCCGGTCTGGAGGTCCTGCGAGGAGCTGTCGAGTAGGGTGGCGAAGGCCTGTTGCCAGGCCTCGGGCTGTCTGCGCGGTCGTCCCTCAGGACTGATGAACCCGACCTTTACCGTCGCTTCGGCAAGCCGGATTTCGCCGCGCCGGGCAATCTGGCGCAAGGTGCAGCTGACGCGGCCGACCTGCAGGGCATGGGTCTCGATCACCACCGCGTCGCCAAGGCGCGCGGGCGAAAGGTATCGCACGTGGACTTCCGCCACCGTGTAGAGCCCCGCGCCCGAATCCAGCGCGGCGCGCTGGTCGATGCCGAGCAGGTCGAGCAGGTCGGAGCGCGCGCGTTCGAACCAGCGGATGTAATTGGCGTGATAGACCACCCCGCCCGCATCGGTGTCCTCGTAGAACACGCGCAGCGCGTAGCGGTGGACGGCACCGTCGAAAACCCCGCCTTGCGGGCTGGGGTCCCGCGATGACACGGGGGGGATGGGGGTCTGTGCACTCATGCCGGGGGCCTGTGTAACGGGAGGGGGGCGCGGTGCAACCCTGCGCGGGGCTCACACGGCAAGAATGCCGACGTCATGCCGCCCGCGCGAGGCGGGCAGCCCGGTTTTCCTCAGGTTTCCTCGAGGATCCCGCTCAGTCGGCGATCATCTGGAAGAACTGCCGCCCGCCGAAGATGTGGACATGCAGATGCGGCACTTCCTGGTGGCCGTTGGTCCCCATGTTGACCATCAGGCGGTAGCCCGGCCCGTCGAGTTCGAGCTGGCGGGTAACAGTGCCCACCGCGCGCATGAAACCGGCGATCTCGGCGTCATCGGCCTTGGCGGTGAAGTCGTCCCACGACACGTAGCGGCCCTTGGGAATGACCAGCACATGGACCGGCGCCTGCGGACGGATGTCGTTGAAGGCAAGCGCGAACTCGTCTTCGTAGACTTTGCCGCAAGGCAGTTCGCCGCGCAGGATCCGGGCGAAGATGTTGCTGTCGTCGTAAGGCTGCCTGGGGTCGATCGGCATCGAAATCTCCGCTTTACTTCAGTATCTTGCCGTCAGGATCGGGCATCACGACCGGGGCCGGGACGCCTTCTCGGCGATGCCCGAGACGCCCTCGCGCCGGTCGAGCTCGGCGAGGACCGAGGCGAAGGGGACATTGCGGGTCCCCAGCAGCACCATGAGGTGGAAGATCAGGTCCGCAGCCTCGCCGACCAGCGCCTTGTCGTCCTCTGTCAGCGCGGCGATCACCGTTTCGGTGGCTTCCTCGCCCAGCTTCTGCGCGATCTTGCCGATGCCCCTGGCATGAAGCTTGGCCACATAGCTCGACGAAGGATCGGCATCGCGGCGTTCGGCGATGGTCGCCTCAAGGCGTGCCAGGGTTTCGGAAGTGCTCATCGCGGCAAGCCATGGGCAACGCCATGTCCGGGGTCAAGCCCGCGGATGCGTCAATCGCTGCCCTTGCCGCGCGAAAAGCGCCGGCCGAGCCAGACACCGGCCACGCCGATGCCCAGCAGCAGCATCCCGCTCGGCTCCGGCAGGGTGATCGCATCGGCCGCGAAGGCCGGCAGCGGGATCAGGGCGCCCGCGACGACAACCCCCAGCGACAAGGGTGCAATCGGTAACGGGTTGCCATGAAAGCGCTGCAACGGGCCTCTCCAATCAGCTGCCGACACGTCTGCCCCGATCTTCACCGGGGAGCGGCATGCTACAAGTACGTATAAGGGAATGTCTCGATTCGGGCCATGGCGTTAACTAACCATGAAGGCCGATTCTACCCCCGCGCCGGCAATCCCGCGGCGCGCAGGGCGGCATGGGCCTCGGCGATCGAGTGCTTGCCGAAGTGGAAGATCGAGGCGGCCAGCACCGCGCTGGCCTTGCCTTCGGTCACGCCCGCCACGAGGTGGTCGAGATTGCCGACACCGCCGCTGGCAACCACCGGGATCGAGACCGCTTCCGCGATCATGCGGGTGAGCGCAAGGTCGTAGCCGTTCTGGGTGCCATCGCCGTCCATCGAGGTGACGAGCAGTTCGCCGGCACCGTAGTCCGCCAGCTTCACCGCGTGCTCCAGCGCGTCGATCCCGGTCGCCTTGCGGCCGCCGTGGGTGAAGATCTCCCACTTGCCCGGCGCCACCCGCCGCGCGTCCACCGAGGCGACGATGCACTGCGAGCCGAACTTCTCGGCAATGTCGGCCACCACTTCGGGGCGCGAGACGGCGGCGGAATTGACCGCCACCTTGTCGGCGCCCGCCAGCAGCAAAGCGCGCGCGTCTTCCGCGGTGCGCACCCCGCCGCCCACGGTGAGCGGCATGAAGCAGACCTCGGCGGTGCGCTGCACCACGTCGAGCAGGGTGCCGCGGCCTTCATGGCTGGCGGAAATGTCGAGGAAGCAGAGTTCGTCCGCCCCGGCCAGGTCATAGGCGCGGGCCTGTTCGACCGGGTCGCCGGCATCGATCAGGTCGACGAAGTTGACGCCCTTCACCACGCGCCCGTCGCGGACATCGAGGCAGGGGATGACGCGGATTCGGACGGTCATTTCAAGATCCCTGGCATGGCTTCACTCTACCGGCTTGAAGAACAGCATCACGCACAGTGCGCCCAGCGTCAGGCACACGGCAAGGTTGAACGCCGAATAGCCCCAGAACTTGCGCGGATGCTCGGCCAGCGTGGTCTCGACTGTGGAGCGCGCGCGGCTGAACAGCAGCAGCTTGGCCTTGCCCTCGCGGAAGTCGCGCAGCGCCCAGAGCGCGCTCGGCACCAGCACCACCAGCGCCATCACCGCGATGAGGCGGTTCTCGTTCATCCCTCGCGCTCGGCCATCTGGATGGCGGCGGCAAGGTCGAGCCGGCCGTCGTAGAGCGCGCGGCCAGTGATGACCCCCTCGATCCCGTCCCGCGCATGAAGCGCCAGCAGGCGGATGTCGTCGAGGCCTTTGACGCCGCCGCTGGCGATCACCGGCAGGTCGGTACGGCGGGCCAGATCGACGGTGGCATCGATGTTGACGCCCTTGAGCAGGCCGTCGCGGCCGATGTCGGTGAACAGCAGCGAGGCGACGCCCGCGTCCTCGAACCGGCGGGCCATGTCGACGATCGACACGTCGGAGACTTCGGCCCAGCCCTCGGTCGCGACCATGCCGTCACGCGCGTCCACCGCGACGACGATGCCGCCGGGGTATTCCTTCGCCATGTCCTTGACGAACTGCGGGTCCTTCAGCGCCGCGGTGCCCATCACCACGCGCGACACGCCCAGCTCGAACCAGCCCGCCACCGCCTCGCGGGTGCGGATGCCGCCGCCGAGCTGCACATGGCCGGGGAACACCTCGAGGATGGCTTCCACCGCCTCGCGGTTCTCGGCCTTGCCCGCGAAGGAGCCGTCGAGATCGACGACATGGAGATACTGCGAACCGGCCTCGGCGAACAGCATCGCCTGCGCGGCGGGATTGTCCCCGTAGACGGTGGCGCGATCCATGTCGCCTTCGGCGAGGCGGACGACCTGACCCTGCTTGAGGTCGATGGCGGGGAATACGATCATGGCTTGGGTTCCTGAGATCCTATGGGCAGCAGGCGGGCAGCGGGCGTGTCGAAGTCCCCTCGGCAGGGCTCCGTCAAGGCTTCCATTCCAGGAACCGCGCCAACAGCGCCAGGCCGTAAGCCTGGCTCTTTTCCGGGTGGAACTGCACACCGACGACATTGTCCCTGGCCACCGCCGCGACCAGGCCGCCGCCGTGGTCGGTCATCGCCGCCACATGCGCACCGTCGTCGGGCTGGAAGTGGTAGGAGTGCAGGAAATAGGCCTCGCCCGCATCGATCAGGCCCTGCGCCGGGTCCTTGCGGCCAAGCGAGACATCGTTCCAGCCCATATGCGGGATCTTGATCGCGGGATCGGTGCGCTCGATCATCTGCACCTGGCCGCCGATCCAGTCGAGCCCCCTGGTCACGCCGTGCTCCAGCCCGCGCGTGGCGAGCAGCTGCATGCCGACGCAAATGCCGAGGAACGGCGCGCCGCCGACATGGACGCGCTCGGTCATCGCCTCGACCATGCCGGCAATACCCCAGAGCCCTTCAGCGCAGGCCCGGAACGAGCCGACGCCGGGCAGCACGATGCGATCGGCCGCGCGGACAACCGCGGGATCGGCGGTGATCGCCACGTTCCGGGCACCGGCGGCGCGCAGGGCGTTGGCCACCGAGTGCAGATTGCCCGCGCCGTAGTCGATCAGCGCCAGAGTCTGACCGCCTCCCGTCATCCGGCGAGCCCTGCCACGCTGTCATCGAGGAAACCGGGCGCCCACTCGATCACTTCAACTTCGGCGACAACGCCCGCCACGAAGGGATCGGTTGCCGCCAGCGCGGCCATCGCCTCGCGGCTGTCGCCCCGGGCGAGGATGATGCCGCCCTCGCGCGGGACCTTGCGGCCCCAGGCGACGAAGCGTCCGGCGGCATGGTGCGTGCGCAGCCAGGCGACATGCTCGTCCAGCAGCGCGTCGACCTGCTCAACGGGGGCGATGTAGCGAAGCGAGATGATGAAGAGGGCCATTACAGGGTGTCTCCGCCGAGGATGCCCTTGGTCGAGGGGATCGCCCTGCCCTTGCGCGGATCAAGCTCCACCGCGGTGCGCATGGCGCGGGCAAAGCCCTTGAACAGGCCTTCGCAGATGTGGTGGTTGTTGGTGCCGTAGAGCAGTTCCATGTGCAGGGTGATGCCCACCGCCTGCGAGATCGAATGGAACCAGTGCTCGACCAGCTCGGTATCGAACTCGCCCAGCTTCTCCTGCGTGAAGCCCGCCTTCCACACGAAATAGGGACGCCCCGAAATGTCGAGCGAGACCCGGCTCAGCGCCTCGTCCATCGGCGAGTGGACATCGCCGTAGCGGCCGATGCCGGCCTTGTCGCCGAGCGCCTGCGCAATCGCCTGGCCGATCGCGATGGCGCTGTCCTCGGCCGTGTGGTGCTGGTCGACGTGGAGGTCGCCCTGGATATGGCAGGTGATGTCGATCAGCGAATGGCGCGAGAACTGCTCGATCATGTGATCGAGAAAGCCGATCCCGGTCGAGACGTCGTAAGCCCCGGTACCGTCGAGGTTGACCGAAACCGCGATGCGGGTCTCGTGGGTGTTGCGATTGATCGAGGCAGTGCGCATGCGAAGGGCCTATAGACCGATGCCGCGTGGAATCAATTGTGCGTATCGCGCCGCCGTCCGGCAATCTTCGGTGGGCGAACCTCCCCTCCCACACCCTCCTTTGGTCGCATTCAGGCAAAACGACCTAGGGAAAACCCGGCTGGTCATGCTATTTTCTGGTCGAACATGCTTGACCCGCCGGTCTTGCATCAGCACCTAGAGCGCGATGAACGATACGCCTCAAGACAGCCTGATCCCTTACGACGAGATCGTACAGGAAGCCCTGCGCGCCGTCGTTGGCCGCGTGCTCGGCCAGGTGGAAGCCTCCGGCGGCGCCCTTCCGGGGGGCCACCATTTCTACATCACCTTCAAGACCGGCGCTCCGGGGGTCTCGATTCCCGCCGAACTGCGCGCCCGTTTCCCGGACGAGATGACGATCGTCCTCCAGAACAAATTCTGGGACCTGGCGGTGGGCGAACAGGGCTTCTCGGTCAGCCTCAGCTTCAACCAGCGGCCCTCGAACCTGGTGATCCCGTTCTCGGCGATCACCGCCTTCGTCGACCCGGCGGTGGACTTCGGCCTGCAGTTCCAGGCCATCGCCGACGACGATCTGGACGACGAACCGATCGTGGAGCCCGGCAACGACGCGGAACGCGACGTCGCCTCGCGCATTACTCCCAGCGAAGACGGATCGAACGTCGTTTCGGTCGACTTCGGGAAAAAGAAGTAGGCGGGCAGCGTCAGCCCGGGAAAGCGTAAAGGGCATGGCCCCGGGCAAGTTCCAGCGTGCAATCAGCGATGAACAGGAGCGGCAGGCGGCAATCGCCGGGACCGCCGCTCTTGCTGTCTCCGGCACACAGGCATCCGAAAAACCCGCGCCCGGCGCCGCCAAACCCCGGAGCCGCGCCGCCCGGGTCAGGGACAAGCTCAAGGCGAAGGCCAAGCCCCCCGAAATCCGCGGCCCCAGCCCCAATTCGGCCACCAACCTCATCATTGCCGACGTCGCCCTGCGCGGCGGCGCCGCGATCGCCCGCCGCGCGATGGAGCAGGCGGTGCTCGGCAAGGCCTATACCCCGCGCAAGGCCAAGGCGATTCTCGACGGCCGTTCGTTCGGCGAATCGATCGCCCACGGGCTTCTCGCCCGGGTCGCCCTGAACTCGGTCCCCGGCGCCATCGCGGTTGTCGGCGGGCTGGCGATCAAGACGCTCTACGACCGCTCCCGCGCCCGCAAGGCCCGTGCCAGCGGCGAAAGACAGCTCGCCGAAATGGCCGAGGACGGCACCGAAAGCTGATCGGGCCGAGCCTGCCTGCTGATTTGCCCTCTTGATTTGATGCGCAACCATCGGCATCGGGGCCCATGGTCAACTCTCCCGAAAACCCCGCTGATACGCTGGCCCGGCGCGGCCTGATGCTGATCATGTCCTCGCCCTCGGGCGCGGGCAAGACAACGATCTCGCGCATGCTGCTCGAGCACGATGCCCACATCCGCAACTCGGTATCCTGCACCACCCGCCAGCCCCGCCCCGGCGAAGTCGACGGCAAGGACTACCACTTCGTCAGCCAGGCCGAATTCGACCGGATGGCCGCCGAAGGCGAGTTCCTCGAATGGGCGACCGTGTTCGGCAACAGCTACGCCACCCCCAAGGCCCAGGTGAAGGCCGGCCTCAAGGACGGGCAGGACTATCTGTTCGACATCGACTGGCAGGGCACCCAGCAGCTCTACCAGAAGCTGGAGCGCGACGTCGTGCGCGTGTTCCTGCTGCCGCCCAGCATCGACGAACTGCGCCGCCGCCTGACCGGGCGCGGCACCGATTCGATGGACGTGATCGCCGCCCGCATGGAACGCGCCCGCTCGGAAATCAGCCACTGGGACGGCTATGACTACGTCGTCGTCAACGACGACATCGACCAGTGCTTCGAGAAGGTGAAGCAGATCCTCGCCGCCGAACGCATGCGCCGCGCCCGCCAGACCGGCCTGATCGGCTTCGTGCGCGAACTGATGGCGCCGTGATTCCGGACTGACGTCCGGAGGCGGCACCGGCCCACTCCCCCACCCGGCTGCCCCTACGGGTAGAATCTGGGCAGTCGGGTGGGGGAGTGGGCCGGCGCCGCCAAAATCCGCCCAGTGCGGATTTTCAAACAGGCACCCGAACGGAAAATGCGCATCCGCGCACTTTCCGTTCAACCAGGTGAATTTCCATGCCCTTGCGATGCGCTGCTTATAGCCGCCGCATCCTTCCTGCTTGTCGCGCCGGTCCCCACCCTCTAGGCGCGCCTGCAAACATGCCGTTTGGCCGACTTTCTGGAGACGCGAACATGACCGAACTCGAAACCGCGATCGAAGCCGCCTGGGAAGCGCGCGACACCGTGACCCCCGCCAGCCAAGACGTGCGCAAGCTCGTCGACCAGGCACTCGGCCTCATCGAATCGGGCGCGGCCCGCGTTGCCGAGCCCGACGGCCAGGGCGGCTGGAAGGTCAACCAGTGGCTGAAGAAGGCGGTCCTGCTCTCGTTCCGCCTCAACGACAATGCCCCCGTCGCCCACGGCGCCGGCGGCGCGCCCGCCTTCGACAAGGTGCCGGTGAAGTTCGACGGCTGGGCCGAGGAAGACTTCCGCCAGGCCGGTTTCCGCGTGGTCCCGGGCGCCGTCGCCCGCCGCGGCACCTACATCTCGAAGGGCGTCGTGCTGATGCCGAGCTTCGTGAACATCGGCGCCTATGTCGGCGAGGGCACCATGGTCGACACCTGGGCGACCGTCGGTTCGTGCGCGCAGATCGGCAAGAACGTGCACATCTCGGGCGGCGTCGGCATCGGCGGCGTGCTTGAGCCGCTGCAGGCCGGCCCGGTCATCATCGAGGACAACTGCTTCATCGGCGCCCGTTCGGAAGTGGCCGAAGGCGTAGTCGTGGGCGAAGGCGCGGTGATCTCGATGGGCGTGTTCCTCGGCGCCTCGACCAAGATCGTCGACCGTGCGACCGGCGAAGTCCACATCGGCAAGGTTCCGCCCTACGCGGTCGTCGTCCCCGGCTCGCTGCCCGGCAAGCCGCTGCCCGACGGCACCCCCGGCCCGTCGCTCTACTGCGCGGTGATCGTCAAGACCGTCGACGCGCAGACCCGTTCGAAGACCGGCATCAACGAGCTGCTGCGCGACTGATCCGGCCTGCCGACAGGCACTGCCGAGCGAAAGGGCCGGATGCCGATGCATCCGGCCCTTTTCGTATGGCCCGGCACGGAACGCGGCGCCTGCCTTGCGCGTTTCCCCGCTGAAAGCCACTGGCATTTGCGGGAGCTGCGACATGGAAATTCCCTGCCCGGACACGGCCTCGGTCGATCTCGACCGCTTCATCGCCGCCCAAGCCTCCACATACCCCGGCGCGCTTGCCGAACTCGAGCGCGGCGAGAAGTCCAGCCACTGGATGTGGTACGTCTTCCCCCAGATCACCGGGCTCGGCCGGAGCGAGACCGCCCGCCATTACGCGGTCACCGGGCTCGCCGAAGCCCATGCCTATCTTGCCCACCTGCTGCTCGGCGCCCGGCTGGACGAGTGCACCGACGTGATGCTCGGCTGGGCGGGCGAGCGCAGCGCCGCCGCCATCCTGGGCGAAGCGGACGCCGTGAAGTTCCGCTCGTCGATGACCCTGTTCGAGGCGGCGGGCGGCGGCGATCGCTATTCGCGCGCGCTCGACGTCTTCTGCGAGGGCCGGCGCGACGCGCTGACGCTGGACCTGCTCAACCTGCCCATCCCGCTGCCCGGCTGAACTTGCGGGAACCCGCAGCCTGGCTGCGGCGTTCCCGCATTGGCCCGTGATGCAGCGTGGCCCGGTGGCCATCCCTGCATGCGCGAAGCGCGGCCCGAAACAGGTCCGCCGGCCATCGGGAGAGCCATGATGCAACGCGTTGGCGACGAAGTTCACCTCGATGACGATGAAGCCCGCTCGGGCAGCACCCCGCATGTCGTGCGCTGGATGCTGATCTTCGGCCTGCTGCTGGCGGTGCTGGCGATGTCGGCGATCTGGATCACCCGCGCGATCCACGACCAGCCGCGCCAGGGCGGGCCGGTCACCGCCGAGGAACACGCCCTCGGCAGCTGAGGCAAAGCGGCATTCAGAAGGCGGTCGGCGATTCGATCGGCGGGTCTGCCCGGTGCGCCGCCGCATAGGCTTCGGCCGCTTTCATGACCCGCAGCATGTTGCCGCTGGCGATCTTTTCGAGATCGGCCTGCGAATGGCCGCGCCGCGCCAGTTCGGCGAACAGCGCCGGGTAGGTCGAGACATCCTCCATGCCGACGACGGTCGTGCCCACCCCGTCGAAATCGCCGCCGAGGCCGACATGGTCGATCCCTGACACGGCCACGATATGGTCGATGTTGTCGGCCACGTCCTTGATCGCGCCCCGCGGCATCGGATGCGCGGCTTCCCAGTCCTTCAGCCCCTTCGCCGCCGCCTCGGGCTCGCCGATGTACAGCGCCTCCAGCCGCGCCTTTTCACCGGCCCGCACAGCGTTCCACTGGCGCGTCTCCTCGACCACGTAAGTCGGGAACACGTTGACCATGATGATGCCGCCGTTCGCGGCCAGCGCCTTGAGCACGGTATCCGAGGCATTGCGGGTATGGTGGTTGATCGCGCGGGCATTCGAATGGCTGAAGATCACCGGCGCCCTGGCCACGGCCAGCGTGTCCATCATCGTCGCCTCGCTGGTGTGGCTGAGGTCTACCAGCATGCCGATGCGCTGCATCTCGCGCACCACGTCACGGCCGAAATCGGTGAGGCCATCGTGCTCGGGCTTGTCGGTGGCGCTGTCCGCCCAAGGGGTGTTCTTGAAGTGGGTCAGCGTCATGTAGCGCGCGCCGAGCGCATACATCTGGCGCAGCACCCCCAGCGAACCGCCGATCGAATGGCCGCCCTCCATGCCGATGAGCGAGGCGATCCTGCCCGCTTTCATCGCCTTCTCGACATCGGCAGCGCTGGTGGCGAGTTGCAGGTCGCCGGGATAGGCCGCGACCAGCCGCCGGGTCACGTCGATCTGCTCCAGCGTCGCCTGCACGGCATGCTGATCGTCGAGCGCCGCCGAGACGTAGACCGACCAGAACTGCGCGCCGACATGGCCCTTGCGCAGCCGTGCGAGGTCGGTGTGCATGGCCTGCTCGTCCTTCGCGGGATCGGCGGTCCTGGTGGTGTCACGAAAGTCGAAACCCGCCAGCACGTCCTTTCGGCGTTCGCGCAGCTGTTCGGGAACGTCGTTGTGCCCGTCCCATACCGGCGCGGCGCGCAAGGCAGCCTCGGCAACCTGTTCCGGGGTCGGCGCGGCGAGAGCCGCAGGAGCGGACATCGTCGCGGCCGAAGCCAGGCTGACGCCCGCCAGCCAAAGGTTCCGGTACTTTGTCATCATTGCCCCCTGTTGCGACCTGTCTGCCCGTGCCTTGCGGGCTGGGCGGAAGAAAACGACAGGCAGGCCGTTTGTGCAAGTGCAGCAACGCGAAAAATATCTGATCGGACTGGGAAATCGGCCGCAGGAGGAAAAAGGAGCCGTCGGCGAAGGCGCGAGGCGGGCGCGACCTCCCGTTCTCGTTCTACCTTATCCAGCGCGGATCGCCCCCCGACGACCACACGGACCAAGCACCGACGGCTCCCGGTAAAATGGCGAATTCTCGCCATCCCCTAGGACAAATTCTGTTCGAGACCGTTTACCCCGGCCATCCTTTGCGGATCGACCTATAGGTACACTCCCTTGATCACTGGTTAAAACTCTGAGCGCACAGGGCAAGAGGGGCGGCCTGTTAAAATAATGTAATCCGGGAACCGAATGGCACCCAATGTGCATCGCCCCGGCGGGTTTCGCGGCCTGGCTTGATCGTCCGGCAGGCGCGGCCTAGCCCTTGGGCATGGGAGAGTTCGACTACATCGTCGTGGGCGGCGGCAGTGCCGGCTGCGTGCTGGCCAACCGCCTCAGCGCCGACCCGAACAACCGGGTCCTGCTGCTCGAAGCCGGCGGGCGGGACAATTACATCTGGATCAAGGTCCCGGTCGGCTACCTCCACTGCATCGGCAATCCGCGCACCGACTGGTGCTATACGACGCAGCCCGAACGCCATCTCGGCGGCCGCGCGCTCGGCTATCCTCGCGGGCGGGTGCTGGGCGGCTGCTCGTCGATCAACGGCATGATCTACATGCGCGGCCAGGCGGCCGACTACGAAGGGTGGCGGCAGGCGGGCAATCCCGGCTGGGGCTGGGACGACGTGCTGCCGCTGTTCAAGCGCGCGGAGGACCACTTCGGCGGCACCGACCGCTTCCACGGCAGCGGCGGCGAGATCCGGGTCGAACGGCAGCGGCTGCGCTGGGACATTCTCGAGGCTTTCCGCGCCGCCTGCCTCGAACAGGGCATTCCGGCGAGCGCGGATTTCAACACCGGCGACAACAACGGCGCGGGGTTCTTCGAGGTCACCCAGCGGCGCGGCTGGCGCTGGAGCGCGGCGGACGCCTTCCTGAAACCGGTGCGCAGCCGCGCCAATCTCAAGGTCGAGACCGGCGCGCTGGTCGACCGGGTGGTGTTCGAGCACGGCCGCGCGGTCGCGGTGGACTATACCCTGGGCGGTGCCATCCGCTCGGCGCGCGCGCGCGGCGAAGTGGTGCTGGCGGCAGGCGCCATCGGCTCTCCGGCGATTCTCGAGCGCAGCGGCCTCGGCGATGCGGCGCGGCTGTCCGCCCTGGGCATCGTGCCTCTGCTCGACCGGCCGGAAGTCGGCGGCAACCTGCAGGACCATCTGCAACTGCGCTGCGCCTGGCGTGTCAGCGGTGTGTCCACGCTCAACCAGCGCGCCGCGACGCTATTCGGCAAGGCGCTGATCGGGCTCGAATATATGCTCCGCCGCAGCGGGCCGATGGCGATGGCGCCGAGCCAGCTCGGGGTTTTCACCGGCAGCGATCCGCACTATGCGACGCCCAACCTGGAATACCACGTCCAGCCGCTCAGCCTCGAGGCCTTCGGCGGCGCGCTCGATCCGTTCCCCGCCTTCACCGCCAGCGTCTGCAACTTGCGACCGGAAAGCCGGGGCTCGACCCATATCGCCGGCGCCGATCCGGCGCTGGCCCCGGAAATCCGCCCCAACTACCTCTCGACCGAAGAGGACCTGCGTGTCGCCGCCCAGGCAATCCGCCTGACCCGCGCGATCGTCACCCGGCCGGCGCTGGCCCGCTTCACGCCCGAAGAGCTGCGCCCCGGCATCGGCTTCCAGAGCGAGGAAGACTTGCGCCAGGCCGCGGGCATGATCGGTACCACGATTTTCCACCCGGTCGGCACTGCGGCGATGGGCCGTGTCGTCGACCCGCGCCTCAAGGTGCGCGGCGTCGACAGCCTGCGGGTGATCGACGCTTCGGTGATGCCGACGATCACCTCGGGCAACACCAATGCGCCGACGATGATGATCGCCGAAAAGGGCGCCGAGATGCTGCTGGAAGACGCGCGGCGATAAGGCGGATCATGCCGCGCCGCTCCCGCGAAATTCGCTTTTCGCGAATTTCCAAACGGTCTCTCAGGCCAGCAAGGCCCGGGTGCGCGCCACCACTTCGCCGACATAGTCCTTCGCCGCCTCGAAACCGAGCGCGGCCTGCGGCAGCGTCACGTCGATGCCCAGCGTCTTGCTGCGCGGCAGGGCATCGACGAATTCGCGCAGCGGCAGGTCACCTTCGCCCGGGATCAGACGCGGGCTGCGCGAATCGCCTTCGGCATTGCCCGAAAGCGCCCCGTCGCAGATGCGGGCATGACCGACCAGCGCGGCGTCCAGCTCGGCGATCTGGCGCACGGTCCCGCCGGTACGGAAGAAGTGCAGCGCATCGATGGTGAGGCTGGCCTTGTCCTCGCCGATCTCATGCACGAGTTCGAGCGCTTCAGGCAGACTGCGGATCGTCAGCACTGGGGCGAAGATGATCGACAGGTCCATGCCGCGCTCCTGCGCCATGGTGGCCAGTTCGCCCAACTGGTCCCGCGCGCGCGCGCGCTCGAGCCCGTTGTCGTGCGCCGAGATGCGCTTGGCGCCGATCTCCGCGAACAGATCGAAGTCCCCCGCACGCTGGGCGGGGGAGACCAGATCGGAGGCGGCCACGCCCTCGCCCACCTTGATGCAGATCCCGGTTTCGGCCAGCGCCGCCCTGACCGCGCGCCGCAAGGCCGCATCCTCGCGCAGCGACCAGGCGGGATAGCCCGTGTTGCTGCCGGCATCCTGCGCCAGCCCCAGCGAGACCCGCGTGCAGCCCAGTTCGGCAGCCAGCCGGATATGCTCGACCGGTCCCATTCCGGCGACCGTGCGCGACTCGATACCGAGCGGATGGGGCATTATCGGATCCTCTCGTCCTTCATGGACCGTAAGACTTGTGAACCTTGCAGTGCACTGCAATGCTTCCCAATATCGTGCCCCGCGAGCCAATGCACGCATGAAAGGATTGCATGTCCGATCCCGCCCAAATCCCCTCCCGAATAATCGCGCGCCTCGGCCTCGAACCGCACCCGGAAGGCGGCTGGTATCGCCAGACCTGGCGGGCGGAAGCGGCAACGGAAGGGCAGGACGGTCGCCCCACGGCCACGGCGATCTATTTCCTGCTCGAAGAGCACCAGCGCTCGCATTGGCACCGGGTGGACGGTGCCGAATTGTGGTTCTGGCATGCCGGGGCCCCGGTCGCGCTGCTGACCGCCCCCGGCGATTCCGGCCCGGTCACGCGCACCGTGCTGGGTCCGCAGGTCCTCGACGGCGAGGCCGGACAGGCACTGGTGCCGACCGGCCACTGGCAGGCCAGCGAACCGATCGGCGGCTGGGCCCTGGTGAGCTGCGTGGTTTCGCCCGGTTTTCACTTCGGCGGCTTCGAACTTGCCGCTCCGGGCTGGGCGCCCGGGCAGACGCCGGGCGCTGCGGCGCAACCCTGATCAGCCGACCAAGCAGCCGCCGCCTTCGCTCGTCCTCGTGCCATCCCCCTTGTACCAGGTGGCGATCGGCCCGGCCTTCTCGTCGTAGTAGCAGACCGCGGAAACCTGGTTGCTCGCCGCATCGACATGCACGGCATAATTGTGCGCGCCGCAGTTGTGCAGTTCGCAGCGCGAGGCGGCGATGGCCGCGCCGATCCGCTTGACCGGTCCCACCGGCCCCTTCATCGCCGCGATGGCGGCTGCGACCGCAGGATCGCCCACCGCCGCCGCCACGCCGGAGACAACGGCGGGATCGTCAAAAAAGGCATGGTCCCCGACCTTGTCGAGCGGACTGTGACCGACATAGACCGAGAGATCCGGTCCGGCATTGGCCGAAGGTGCCTGTACAGGTGCCAGTGCAGGTGCCGGTGTGGGTGCCGGTGTGGGTGCCGGTGTGGGTGACGGCGTAGCTGTGGGTGCGGGCGTGGAACTCTTGCCGCTGCACCCCGCGAAGCCCAGCAGCACGGCGAGCAGCACCGCGAGCACCACGGCCGCCCCTGCCATGCCGCGCCGGTTCCGGGATTCGCGCTGCAACTGCCGCACATGCTGCATCGGATCGTTTCCTCATGCGATGGAAAGCCCGCAGCCTCGCGGGCCCTCACCCGCCCCCGCGCCATTATGAGCCCGTGCCGGCGCCGCTGTCCACCCGCAAGCGGGCCCCTCAGCCGCGAATGGCGGGACGCAAACGCAGCGCCATCATGATCACCAGCGGCCAGAACAGGGTTGCCGCGATATCGCCTAGGGTATCGGGCCAATTCCACGAACCGTGGGCAAGGCGGTCGACATATTCGTTGATGCCTTCCGCCAGGGCCACCACCAGGAACGGCGCTGGCGTACTCAGCTTGCGGCGCATGATCATCGCCGCCAGCAACCAGATGGCCAGCCCTGCATAAGTATGCGCGAACTTGTCGGGAGAGGGACATTGGCTGACGATCCAGCTGATCAGCCGCTCATATTGGTGAACCAGTTCCATGGCGCAGGCTTATGCTGCACAGCAGCATTGCGGTCCAGAGCGCGCCAACCTGCCCTGTGCATGACACGCCGTCATATCCCCGGTCGCCGCCCCCCCAAAGAAAGGCCCGGATGCCACAAGGCGCGCCGGATTTCTCCGCCGCGCCTTGTCCTTCTCCCCAAGCCTCGGCCCGGCGCCCCGGTTGTCCGGGTGCGCGAGTTGCAAACTAGAGCGTTTTTCGAACGGAGCGGAACACGCCGTGACCCGGAAAAACGCGGAAAACAAAGACTCTGGAGAGCCCGATCTGATTCAATCAGATCGGAAAACGCTCTAAAGCGCCACCCTGCGCTGCATGCGTGCCAGCGC
Source organism: Novosphingobium clariflavum (assembly GCF_026420865.1). Lineage (GTDB taxonomy): Bacteria > Pseudomonadota > Alphaproteobacteria > Sphingomonadales > Sphingomonadaceae > Novosphingobium > Novosphingobium clariflavum. Next base: position 84,041 of record NZ_JAPCWC010000009.1, read on the forward strand.
CCGATCGATCGCATCACGCGCGGCGCCAGCCACGGTGCCCGAGACCACCCGGTAGACGATCCGCCCCCCTTCCAGCGAATAGGCTACGGTCGCCATGTCGTCGTTGAAGCTCGACAGGTAGAGCGTGGGCTTGCGCTGGATGAGGGCGAGATCGTCCGCTCGGGGAACCAGGGTATCGCGCAGAAGATAGGCGCCGGTCATCGCCGTTTCGGGATTGGACACCTCCGAGGCCGCCCCTTCGGACAGGGCCGGCAGCGGCACTGCGGCAGACAGGTCCCGCGCCTGGACGGACATGGTTGTCGCCAGCGCGAAGGCCACAAGGCCCACCTGCAATGCTGCCAGGAATCGCTTCATGACATCATCCTCTTCCAGTGGCGGTACCGTTCGTGCGGACCGCCTTGTCCTGAGCGGCGACCATACCAGCCGGCAGCACGATTCCAAAGCGCTGTTTGCCATGAGAGACGCGCCCGGCCTCATCCGTTCGGAGCAGTGACCGCCGCGCCTGGTCCCGCCGCCGGCCGCAAAACCTGCCCTGTCCGCCGATCCTCGACCGGTCCGGCCGGGCACCGTCATGACAGTTGCCGCATTTCGTGAGAGCTTCCTCCCACCCACGCCGGCTCCGGCTCCGGCTTTCGGCGCAGCAGCAAAAGGACCTTGCGATGACCACCAATTCCGCCTCCGCCCGCTACGAAGGACTCGGCAAGGACGGCAAGGGTTCGATCACCACCCGCTCGGGCGTGCTGTCGGACCAGCCCTACGGCTTCGGCACCCGCTTTGAAGGCAAGCCCGGCACCAATCCCGAAGAACTGATCGCCGCCGCTCATGCCGCCTGTTTCACGATGGCCACCAGCTTCGGCCTCGCCAAGGCCGGCTATGCGGACGGCACGCTCGACACCCAGTGCACGGTGACGCTCGACCAGGCCGATGGCGGCTTCGCGGTCACGAAGTCGGCGCTGGTGCTCAAGGGCGCGATCCCGGGCATTTCTGCCGAAGACTTCGCCAAGATCGCCGAGGAGGCGGAACAGAACTGTCCGATCTCCAAGCTGCTGGACTGCGAGATCACACTCGAGAAGTCGCTGGAAAGCTGAGGCCGGCGGGACGGTCGGCGCCCGTGGCGGCGCCAGCCGTCCCGGCGTGGGACTCCGGCCCCTGGGGACCTTGCCCCCCAGGGAACGGGAGAATGCCCCGGGCGTTGTGAGAGCGGAGGACAACCAACAGAGGATCGCCCTTGGCACACCGTACTTCGCTGACCGCAGGCGCCGTCGTCGCTGCGGCAGGCGCCATTACCCTGGGGGCACTGACCGGCGCCGTCCTGCCCGCCGGAACCGATCGCGCTTCCGCCCGCGCCGACCGGCCCGCCCCGACCCATAGAGGCGCCGCTGCCACAGCCGAGCCGGCCCAAACGCAGTTGCCCCAAACACAGTTGCCCCAGACACACTTCGCCGCACCCGAAGTGACGGCCGCCCGCCAGGAACCGAGCGCCCGGATTCCGCTGGCGCCCTGAGCGGCGTGGACGGACCGCCCCCGATGCTTCCGCCGCCTTAACGGGCGGCAACCTTATCTGGCAGGTGCACGGTCGCTCGCGGCGCAGCCCTTGCGCAATTCGTCTCCGATCTTGAGCAGGGCGCTGAACGGATAGTGCTTGTCCGACATGCCGTCGCTGCACGGCCCCGGCCCGATCGCCAGCGTGAAGGAGCGCACCGTTTGCCCATCATGGGCGCCGCCGGTTGCGCCGCCTTCCAGCTCGCCGCTGTAGGACAGGCCGCCACGTCCGGCGAAGCGGCTGACCCGGCCCTGTTCGCCATCCGGGGATTCGGGAGTGCGATAGGTCAGCACCTCACCGCGAATCTCGGCGTTCCAGAACGGTTCCGTGCCGATGATTCGCACCCCCTCACCCGCCGCGATGCCGTTCCACGGCCGGTGGTCGTCGCGATCGCCGGGGACCGCATGGGCACCGCTGCTGTCATGACATGACGCCAGCAGAACACTCGCCGTCAGCACCAGCACGCAGGCGATAGAGCGCCCGGCCGCAGCCTGGCGCCGGGTCTCCCAAGTATCGGATCGCATTGGCATCCTGCCAGCCTACCGGCGCCCGGAAGCCCCGGCAAGAGCCGGCCGGCGCCCCCTCCGATTGCAGTGACTGCATCCTGCAAGAATGCCCTCCGGTCAGCCCCGGCTCCGCCACCGAGGCCGAAATTTCCCGAAATGACACGGTTTATCGGCCACGGAGGCTAAGCGCATAACTTGTCGGAGTTTTTCCTTTGAGTTGCACTTTTCTCAACACTGGTGGCATTTGTTGCCATTGCGAACAACTGGCCCGCGACACATGTTGCACTGCAACAAGATAAGAGATGCCCCAAGGCAATCTCCCGCTTCTTGAGAAAAAGGATTTTGCCATGTTCAAGACTGTCTTTGCCGGTGCCGCCGCTCTTGCCGCCGTTTTCGCCACCTCTGCCCAGGCCGAAGACGCCCGCAGCTTCTCGCATGACGGCGTTCACTACAACTACACCACCGCCCAGAAGGGCAAGGTGACCGTGATCTCGGGCACCGCTTCGGGCCAGGTTCCGTTCCGCCTCTACGTCAGCGGCAACCGCGTGACCGGCACCTACAACTCGCGCAACGTCGACTTCCGTCTGGCCGACGCCCGCAACGCGCTCGCCGCCGAGCAGGCTGCCGCCCTCACCCAGTAAGGGGGAGGCGTCGCTGCCGCCCCGCCGGGCAGGCCAGCGTAGCCACTGATTGTAAAAAGGCCGCCGCTCCCCTGGGAACGGCGGCCTTTTTGCATGTCCGGTCGGTCCCCTGGCGCCGGACCGAAAGACAAAACGCGCTTCAATGCCGCCGGTCGAGCAGGGCCTTGTGGGAGACGAGGCGAATTTCGAGATCGCCGTCGTCGTCGACCCCGTGTGTCTCGGCGATCCGGGCCCGCAGCACGGCGATCTCGTCCTCGCCGAGATCCGCGCCGATCGGGTAGCGGGCGATCACCAGCCCATCGACGACATCGACCACGCTGAAGTGGCTCGACAGGCAGGCCGCCGCCAGGGCATCGAGGTCCAGCCCTTCGGCCAGGCTCCAGGTCTTGCCCTCGCGCGAGCGGATCTCCTTGCGGCAAAACCGGCAGGTACACAGCACTGAGCCGTCTTCCTCCCGCCGTCGCCGTCCCTCGGGCTGATGCGCGCCCTTGAACCAGCAAGGTGTCATCGCAAAGCTGTCGCGCCGTGTGTACATCTTCTAAAATACCCTCACGGATTGAACTTAATCGTTTCACAAGGCCTCTTGCCGCGCGGTTATCGGCGGCATGCGGAACGATGCGGAGTTCGGGAAGCGCGCCTGCCATGGCGCCTTTCCATTCACCGCACCGACAGGGCAGGCGGGCTACCCGCCCTGCCGGAAACCAGGGCACGCAGACGGGACGCAAGGGATTATGGGTGCAGGTAAATGGATGGTTCTGCTGCTCGTGGCGGGACTCGGCGCGGGCGCAGGACTGGGTGTCGTCGCCGGCGGCCTCACCGCCGGGCCGCTGCGCCACTGGACCGAGCGCTTCGGCCAACATGACACGGCGCAAGGCAGCGACTTCGTGCGCTTCGAAGGCGCCGGCGGCGACACCGCGCAGGATCGCGGCAGCCTGCACCGTCACGGCTACGACGACGAACAGGGCTATCCGCTCGAAGGCAGCGGCGAGGACTTCGCCTATGCCTCGCCGCCCGGCGCTCCGGCCTTCCAGCAGGCGCCGCCACCGGACCAGATGATGGTCCTGCGGGGGCCGGACGGAAGTTACCGCCCGATGGGCTGGGCAGATCGCGACGATCTTGGCGACGACCGGGACGACAATGCCTATGCCCCGCCGGCCTTCCGCCAGCGCCAGTTCACACCGACACCGCAAGCCCTGCCGCTCTCTCGCTCACCCGCTGCGCGCCTGCCTGCCTCTCCCCCGCTCGACGATGCCGCTGCAGCCGCAGCCGCCCGCGCCCGCGCCGCCGCCGACGACGTGACCGCTGCCGAACACGCGACAAGCTAGGCCGTCAACTCATCCATGAATGCCCGCAGGGCCACTTCCATGGCTGTGCCAGCCCGCCTCTAAGCCAGCGTCAGGAAGATCTCCGCCTCGATCACCCAGTCGCCGCCCGCCTCGCGCCATTTGGCGACATAACTGCCCGAAGCGGTAGTGGTGCCTGCTGCATCGCGGCCCTGCCAGGCGCCGTATTCCATGGCGACCGGCAGGGCCTGCGAAATCTCCAGGCGTTCGGGCGTACGGACATAGACCATGCGCCCGCTGTCCGCGAACTCGCGGCGCCAGACTTTCACCTGCCCCATGCGCCCGGCAATCACCGCGCTGTCGCTGCCCGTCACCATCACGCAGTCGCGTGCGAGGATCGGGCCGATCGCAGCCGCATCGCCATCGGCAATCGCCCGGTTGAAGGCAGCGCGGCGCGCGCGGATCGCCAGTTCGGCGGAAACATCGGCGGAAGCAAGGTTTGTCGGAAGGTCTTTGGCCATGCCCGCCTTGTGCCAGTCGGCGCACGGTGTTTCCAGTGCGATGGCGCGTCTCGCCCCTGCCACTCTCCGCAATATGGCGGCGCTTTCTGTTAAGGGCGGGTTACAAAACCCGCGCCCATGGGCTAGTGGTTCGATTCTGACATGTGCGACCCTATCGCAAAGGGCGCGCTCAAATGTCAGAATCTTTTCGAGCCACTAGCATTTATGTGATCCTAGTGGATTTTGCGATTTTGACAGGTGCAAACCCATCCCATCCGCCAGGGGATGCAAATGTCAAAATCAATCCACTAGAGAGCGCTCGGACCGCTTGGTCCGTAAAAGGGATCTGCACCTAGACAATGGCCAAGAATACCGGCCGGAGCCGCTCGCCCGGCGAGCCCTCCTCGAATCCGAACCGCTCGAAACCGCAGCAATCGTCGTTCCTCGGCCGTCTTGCGCGGCGCGTGGCCATCTGGGGCGGCGCACTGGTCCTGCTGGCCGCGATCGGCCTCGGCACCGCGGTGGCCGTGACGATGAGCCAGTTGCCCGCCTTCGACGCGCTCAAGAGCAGCCAGAACGGCCAGATGATCGTCGTGCGTGCGCGTGACGGCAGCGAACTCGTCTCGCTCGGGCCGAGCTATGGCAAGTGGCTGAGCTACAACGAGATCCCGCCGGTCATGCGCGGCGCGATGGTCTCGGTTGAGGATCGCCGCTTCCGCGAGCATATCGGCGTCGACGCGCTTGGCCTGGTCCGCGCGGTCTACGTCTCGCTGACCACCGGTGGCCGCGCCAAGGCCACCTCGACGATCACCCAGCAGCTTGCCCGCAACGTGTTCCTCAACAACAGCCGCTCGATGACCCGCAAGGCCCGCGAAGCGGTGCTGGCACTGGCGCTGGAACGCAAGTTCTCCAAGGACCAGATCCTCGAACTCTACCTCAACAAGGTCTATTTCGGTGGCGGCGCCTATGGCATCGACGCGGCCAGCCGCAAGTTCTTCGGCCACCCCGCCACCGAACTGTCGACTGCCGAGGCCGCGATCATCGCCGGTCTGGTGAAGGCCCCTTCGAACTACTCGCCCACGGCAGACCTCGACGCCGCCAAGTCGCGCGGCGAAGTGGTGCTGGGCCTGATGGTCAAGAACGGCGCGATCACGCAGGCAGACGCCGACCGGGCCGACATTGCCGACGTTGCCGTGGTCCACGAGAAGGGCCAGAATTCGGTCCGCTACTTCACCGACTGGGCGCTGCCGCAGCTCGACATGCTGCTGCCTGACACCAACGAGCCGATCGAGGTCTGGACCACGCTCGACCCGAAGATGCAGCAGGCCGCCACCAATTCGATCACCGCCAATGCCCCGAGCGGAGCGCAGGGCGCGCTGGTCAGCCTTGACCGCGACGGCGCCGTGCTCGCCATGGTCGGCGGCACCGACTACGTGAACTCGAACTACAATCGCGCCACCAATGCCGTGCGCCAACCCGGTTCGTCGTGGAAGCTGTTTGTCTATCTCTCGGCGCTCGAAGCCGGTTATACCCCCGACGACCGGGTGATGGACGAACCGGTCACCATCGACGGGTGGAGCCCGCAGAACGACGGCCGCAACTTCGCCGGCCAGATCGACATCCGCACCGCCTTTGCCTATTCGAAAAACACCGTCGCCGCCCAGCTCGGCAACGAAGTGGGCTTCGGCACGGTTGCCTCGATGGCGCGCCGCTTCGGCATCACCACCCCGATCAACACCAAGCCGGCGATGGTGCTGGGCACATCCGAAGTGCGGGTGATCGACATGACCCGCGCCTTCGCGGCGATCTCCGCGGGTGGTACCTCGGTCGAGCCCTACGGCATCGTCAAGGTCACCACCACCTCGGGCGAAGTGCTCTACCAGCACAAGTCGGCGCGCGGCCAGGTGCTCGTCCCGCCCAACGTTGCTGCCGAGATCACCGACCTGCTGCAGACAACGGTCGCCACCGGTACCGGCCGCGCCGCGCAGATCGGGCGCCCTGTAGCCGGCAAGACCGGCACCACCAGCTCGAACAAGGACGGATGGTTCCTCGGCTTCTCCAGCGGCATCACCACCGGCGTGTGGATGGGCCGCGACGATGCCAAGCCCGTCCGCGGGCTCTCCGGCGGCCATGCCCCGGCGCGCGCCTTTGCCGACTACATGAAGGTTGCCGTCTCGACCCGCCCGGTCGAGCAGTTCCAGACCGAAGTCAAGCTGCCCGAATGGCAGCTGGAACCCGACGACGAAGCCCTGCAGGGCAGCCCGGACGACTATTACTACGTCGACGAGAACGGCAACGTCGTCCATCCCGGCACCAATGGCGAGCAGAGCGACGACCAGCCCCGCTACGAGGATGGCAGCGTCGGTCCGGGCCCCGGCCCCGGTACCCCGCAGATGCCTGACTACGGCCCCGGTGCGGCATCGGCGCCCGGCCAGCGTACGCCCAGTAACGGCGGCAGCGGCAGTGGCGGCGGCTCCGGCAGCGTGCCACCTGCCGCCAGCCCCGACTTCCTCAACCGTGCCACCGGGCGCTCCTCCTCGGAGGAAAGCCAGCGCACGCGCCAGAACCCGGCCAACACCAACGCCCCGCGCGCCGTCCGCACCCCGGCTCCGGAACGCACCCCGGGCGCCTGACGCCGGATCGGCCAGACGATAAGGACACACGAAAAGGGGCCGGAAATCCGGCCCCTTTTTTATGCGCTGGTGCGCCCGTCGTCCGGGCTCAGCCTTCCGCCTCGGGCGTGAAGTCCAGCGAGGCGCTGTTGATGCAGTAGCGCAGGCCGGTCGGTGCGGGGCCATCGGGAAACACGTGGCCAAGGTGTCCCTCGCACCTGGCGCAGCGCACTTCGGTACGGATCATGCCATGCGAGGTATCGACATGCTCGTCGATTGCACCGGCCTCGGCAGGCGCGGTGTAGCTCGGCCAGCCGCAGCCTGAATTGAACTTGTCGTCCGACTGGAACAGCGGCGCCCCGCAGCCTGCACAAGTATAGAGCCCGGCCTGCTTGTTGCCGTCGTACTTGCCGGTGAAGGCGCGCTCGGTGCCGGCCTCGCGCAGCACATGATACTGCTCGGGGCTCAGCTTCTCGCGCCACTGCGCGTCGGTGAGATGGATCTTGTCGGTCATCGGCGTCTCCTTGTGCGCGCATATGGGAGGGCGGGGCCCGCCTTTCCAGTCTCCTTCAATGGCGATGCAACATCGCTGTGCCAGTGGGTCGATCCTGACATTTGCAAACCCATCCATCCGCCAGGGGATGCCAATGCCAAAATCAATCCACTAGAAGAATGTCTGGAATCGCTTGAGGAAACACCATGCGCGAACCGCGTGAAGGGGGACCACCCGCTCTCGGCCCCGGTCTGATCTGGGGCATCGAATTCACCCCCGAGGGCAACCGCGCGGTGGAAGACTGCAACAGCGCGCATGACGGTCGCCTGCGCTGGCTGCATCTCAACCTTGCCGATCACGGCACCCGCCAGTGGGTCGAGACCTCGCCCGAACTGCCCGCCGCCGCGCGCGAGGTCCTGCTCTCGCAGGACCGCCACCAGCGCGCGCTGGTCGATCCCATCACCGTTGCCTGCGTGCTGCACGATTTCGAGCGCGATTTCGATAGCGAGGACACCGGCCGGATCGGCGCGCTGCACATGGCACTGACCGGCAATCTGATCGTCTCGGCGCGCCATCATCCGGTCGGCTCGGCGGACATCGTCCATCGCCGCCTCAGCGGCAGCGAGATGGCGATGACGCCGCCGCGCGCGCTCGACATGATGGTGAGCGCGATGCTCGAGAACTTCGGCCGGGTGATCGCCCGCCTCTCGGGCGAAGTGCAGGCCGCCGAGGACGCGCTGGTCGAAGACCGCCCGGTGCCCGGCAGTCACCGCCTGCTCGACGTGCGCCGCCGCCTCGCCCAGCTCCACCGGATGCTCGACGGCATGAAAAGCGTGTTCCGCCGGCTCGAGATCGACGATGACCTGCCCGCCGACATGCTGCCCACGGTCGAGAAACTCTCGCAGCGGGTACAAGGCGTGGGCGGCGACATCATCAGCGTGCTCAACCAGTTGCGCTCGGTGCGCGACGAGATCAACGACCAGTCGAACCAGCGGGTCAACCAGAACCTCTACCTGCTTTCGGTCATGACCGCGCTGATGCTGCCCGCCACGCTGGTGACCGGCATCTTCGGCATGAACACCGGCGACCTGCCGCTGGTCGGCCACCACGGCACCGTGGGTGCCACGGTGCTGGCGGCCGGATCGGCGCTGGCGACTTTCCTGTTCCTCAGGGGGCGCGGGTTCTTCCGTTAAAGCGCTTTCCAGTCAGGTGGGATCACCCGAGGCCCCGGAAAACGCGGAAACCGGAATCTCAGAGCGTCTCGTAGAGCGCCAGCATCCGCTGCCACGCCTTGTCCGCCGCATCCGGATCCCACGAGGGAGAATCGGGCACGCACCAACCATGGTCGGCAGGATAGACCTCGACTTCGGCGGGCCGGCTTGCAGCGGCGGCGGCCTTCTGCAGTTCGGTCTTCTGGTCGGGCTGCCTGGCGTCGTCGTTGCGGGCGATGGCAAAGAGGAACCCGGCCCGCGTCCCGGCGATCAGGCGGTGCGGACTGTCCGGCGCATCGCTCACCAGCCCCGCCCCGTGGAGCGATGCGGCGGCGTGCACATGCGAAGGCTCGGCCGCGGCGGTGCGCACGGTGAACGGCCCGCCCATGCAATAGCCATGGCTGCCGATGCCGCGCTTGCCGTCAACCGCTGGATCGCCCCGCAAGAAGGCGACATAGGCCCGGGCATCGCGGGTGATAGCAGCGGGGGTCAGCGCCGCGCGCAGCGGCGCGACCTTGGCCTGGCCTTCCGCCGTGCGGTAGTCCGAGAAGCTCTCGAAGGTCGGCGCCGGGCCGCCGCGGTAATAGGGGTTCACGCATAGCACCGCGTAGCCTTCCGCCGCGAGCCGGCGCGCCATGATCTTTTTCACCTCGCGCAGACCGGCAATGTCGGGCCACATGATGATGCCGGGATGGGCGCCCTTGGCCGGGTGCACGAAAAAGGCATCGGCCACACCGTCGTCGGTGGTGATCGAGACCATCTTTTCCTGCACGTCGCTGCCGGTGGACTTGGGGCCCAGCCCGGCGGCGCAGCCCGCCAGGGCCATGCTGGCGCCCAGCGCGGAAAATTCGCGGCGGTTCAGCCCGCGGCGGGCAAGGTTGGCCTCTTCGGCCTCGGCGGTGAAATCGTCACACATCGACAGGGCGGGTCCGCTGCTGGTTCGAGAAAGGCGTCTAGGCTAGCCCGCGGCGCGGCGGATGGCCAGTCCCGCCCCGAGCAGCCAGCGTCAGAGCGCGCCGTGGAAGTTCAGCTCGATGTTCACCGCATTGGGATCGACGAGAAAGATCTGCGCAAGGCCCAGGGCAGGATGCTCGTTCACCCGGTGCGGCAGGCCGAGCGCCTCGATCCTTGCGCGCATCTGCGCGTAGCCCGCGCAGCGCAGCGCAAAATGGTGAAGCGCATTGGTCGGCTCACCGGGGCGGTAGGCGTCGTAGCGCCCGCGCGCGGTCGTGCGGTCGACCAGATGGACAACCGCGTTGCCCTCGCCGTCACGCATCCAGTACCCGGCGATATGCACGGCAACGGTCGGGTTGGGGCTGCGGGAGAGGCCCAGCACGTCCTCGTAGAAACGGGCCGTGGCCTCAAGGTCGTCGGTCAGGACATTGACGTGATCGATACCGCTGACCGCCATAAATCCCTCTTACCCTCTGAATACGACCGTGCGCGAGCCGTTCAGCAGCACGCGGTCCTCAAGATGCAGCCGCACCGCCTCGGCCAGCACGCGCCGCTCGATGTCGCGGCCCTTGCGCACCATGTCCTCGGGCGTGTCGGCGTGAGTCACGGCTTCCACATCCTGATGGATGATCGGCCCTTCGTCGAGGTCGGCGGTGACGTAGTGCGCCGTTGCCCCGATCATCTTCACCCCGCGCGCATGGGCCTGATGGTAGGGCTTGGCGCCCTTGAAGCCGGGCAGGAACGAGTGGTGGATGTTGATGCAGCGGCCCGAGAGGAACGCCGCCATCTCGTCCGACAGGATCTGCATGTAGCGGGCCAGCACGACGAGTTCCGCGCGGGTCTCGTTCACCAGCGCGCGGATCTGCGCTTCCTGCGCGGCCTTGGTGTCCTTCGTCACCGGCAGGTGATGGAACGGCACGTCGCCGATCATCAGCGAACTGATCGCCTCACGCGGGTGGTTGGAGACGATGCCGACGACCTCCATCGGCATCTCGCCGATGCGCTGGCGGTAGAGCAGGTCGGCCAGGCAATGGTCGAACTTGCTGACCAGCAGCAGCACCCGGCGCGGCCGGTCGCGGCGGGTCATCGACCAGGCCATGCCGTATTCATGCGCGATCGGGCCGAAGCCTTCGCTGAATTCCTCGCGGTTGGCGGTGCCCGGATCGAAGGCGACCCGCATGAAGAACTTGTCTTCATCGAGGTCGTTGAACTGCTGCGCCTCGATGATGTTGCCCCCGGCCTGGGCAAGGTATCCGGTCACCCGGGCAACGATGCCCGGGCGATCGGCGCAGGACAGCGCGAGGACCAGCGGCTGCGACTTCGTCTCGGGCATCGCGGCAGGCCTCAGGCGGCCGCGCGGCTGGCGAGGGCCGCTTCGGATTCGGCCATGAGCGCGGCGATGATGTCGGCCACCGGCTCTTCCTTGCTGACCATGCCGACCGACTGGCCGGCCATGATCGAGCCGTTCTCGACATCGCCCTCGATCACCGCGCGGCGCAGTGCGCCCGCCCAGAAGTGCTCGATCTTGAGCTGGGCCTCGCCCATGTCGACTTCACCGGCATCGAGCAGACGCGCCACTTCGATCTGCTTGGCGGTGAATTCCTCGGTGCCCTTGTTCTTGAGCGCGCGCACCGGGATCACCGGCAGGCGCGGATCGACCTGGACCGAGGCCACGGCATCGCGGGCATTGGCGCGGAAGAACGCCTTCTTGAAGTCCGGGTGCGCGATCGATTCGCTGGCACAGGCGAACCGGGTGCCGAGCTGCACGCCCGCTGCGCCCATCTCGAGGTAACCGGCCATCGCCTCGCCGCGGCCGATGCCGCCGGCCACGAACACCAGATGCTCCTCGGCCAGCGCCGGCAGGATTTCCTGCGCCAGCACCGAGGTCGAGACCGGGCCGATGTGGCCGCCCGCTTCCATGCCCTCGATCACCAGCGCATCCGCGCCCGAGCGCAGCAGCTTCTTGCCCAGCGCCAGCGTCGGCGCGAAGCAGATCACCTTGGCGCCCGATTCCTTGATCGCTTCCACGCTGCCCTTGGGCGGAATGCCGCCTGCCAGCACGACATGGCTGACACCGTGCTTTGCGCAGACCTCGATCAGCTCGAACAGCTGCGGGTGCATGGTGATCAGGTTGACACCAAACGGCTTGTCGGTCAGGGCGCGCGTCCCGGCGATCTCCCTGTCGAGAAGCTCGGGATTCATCGCCCCGCAAGCGATCACGCCGAAACCGCCGGCATTGCTGATCGCCGAAACCAGATTGCGTTCGGAAACCCAGGACATGGCGCCGCACAGGATCGCGTATTCGCTGCCAAGAAATTCACGGCCCCGCGCCATCAGCGCGGCGGTCTTAGAGGTGGCGGCCATCGATGCTCCCATAGCCCGCAGTCATAAACGAGCCTGCGCCATAGGATGAGGAATGCCGCCGCACAAGCGGCAGCACCCGCACCGCGCCCACTTGCGCCCGTCTATAATGCCTTTTGATCGATCAAAACCTCCGGACTCCCCCCCTATGTCGAAAGCCTCCCGCCGCAGCACCCTGCTCCAGCCCTCGAGCCTGTTCCTCCTCATGTTGGCCGCCGTTTCCGGCCTGGTGATCGCCTGGCTGGCGATCGAGCGCGTGCAAACCGCCACCCCGGCAGCCGGGATCGCCGTCCCCCAGGACACCTCGCTGCGCTTCGCAGCCCTGCCGCAAAGCGCACGCAGCGCCCTTCTCGACATCGAGGTCTCCGCCGCCCGCACGGCGACCCGCCTCGACGACAAACATGAAGACCGCGCCCTGGCCACCGCCCAGCTTGCCTCGCTCGCCAGCTCGGTCGACGGGCTCGAGCAAGGCGTGCCGGCGCCCATGCGCGAGACGATCGCGGCGGGCATCGCCCGTGCGCGCGATGCCGCGGCGCAGGGCGAAACCGAAGAGGCCGCCCGCATCCTGAACGACCTGAGCACCCGCATGGCGGCCGCCCGCTCGGCCTGAGCGGGCCGGCCACTGCGCCCCTTCGTCCCTACGACTTAGGTGGCACTTGATCTGGCCGCCCCATGGTGAGAGCCATGGGGAGATGGATGCCAGAACTCTCTACGCCGCCCGCCTGACCACCGCCGACAGAGCGGTCGAGGCGATCGCCAGCAACAGCAACCTTGCCATGGGCATGGTCGTGGCCGAACCCCCTGCCCTGCTTGCCGCGCTTGCCCGCCGGGCCGAAGCGGGAACGCTCACCGGCCTGCGTGTCTGGTATCTGCTTTCGCAGGCCCACGCCGGGTCGACGATCCTGCGGCGCGACCTGCTTGGCCGCATCCGCCCTCAATGCCTTTTCATGAGCGGGGTGGAACGTGCGCTCATCAAGGCCGACCCTGCCGCCGAGGCCTTGATCGACTTCGTGCCCACCGCCTTCAGCGGCTCTCCGCGGGTGATGTGCGCAGAAGTGGGCATGGATGCCTGCGTGCTTGCGGTCTCGCCGATGGACGCCGACGGCTATTTCAGCTTCGGCGCCGCCAACGACTATACCTCCGCCGCCGCCCATAGCGCGAAGACGGTGATCGTCGAGGTCAATCCTGCGATGCCGCGCGTCGCCTGCCCGGCGCCGCTGCACATCTCGCAGGTCACCGCCGTGGTCGAGAACCATGCGCCGCTGCTCGGCTTCGCAGAAGCCGAGGCCGCCCCCGAGGACGAGGCCATCGCCGCGCTGATCGCGGAAATGATCGATGATGGCGCCTGCCTGCAGATGGGCATCGGCAACCTGCCCGGCGCTGTCTGCCGCCGCATCGCGAACCGGCGCGACCTGGGCATCCATACCGAACTGCTCACTCCGGCCCTCGCCCGTCTGGCGCAGCAAGGGGCGGTCACCAATCGCCTGAAGACGACGCAGCCGGGCCTCAGCGTCTATTCCTTCGCGATGGGCGACGATCCCTTCTACCGCTGGCTGGACGCCAATCCGCATGTCTATTCGATGCCGGTCGACGTGGTGAACGATCCCGCCGTGATCGCTCGGAACGACAAGATGGTCTCGGTCAACGCGACCATCCAGGTCGACCTGCAAGGTGCCTGCAATTCCGAATTCATGGGCGGACACCAGCACTCGGCCGCAGGCGGCCAGCTCGACTTCGTGCGCGGGGCCAATGCGTCGACAGGCGGGGTCTCGGTGATCGCCTGCCGCTCGACGGCAAAGGGCGGCACCGTCAGCCGCATCGTGCCGCGCCTCGACGGCCCGGTGACGACCCCGCGCAACGACGTCCACTGGATCGTCACCGAGCACGGCGCCGCCAACTTGCGCGGCAAGACCTTGCGCCAGCGGGCGGAACTGCTGATCGGCCTTGCCGATCCGAAGTTCCGCGATGAACTGGCCAAAGCGCTCTGATACCGAAAGCGGAAAGCCTTGGCGCGCGCGATCAGATTGCCGTCGCGCCCAGACGCTCCACCCAGTCGGCGTGACGCTTCTTGAGTTCGCGCTCCCAGCCGAGGCCGATCTTCTCGGCGTCCACCGCTTCCAGCACATCGAAAGCGAAGGCCGCTGCCCCGTGCGTGTTCCATGCCTCCTGCAACGAACGCTGCGGCGTGGAGCCCAGCCGCAAGGTGAAGAATATCCGGTTGCGGATCGCCGGAAGGTTAGGCGCGCGCCCCACCCACACCTCTTCGCTGGCGGTACAGCGCAGCGCGTAGACGCCCGGTTCGGGTTTGCGTTCACGATATTCGGCGAGGGCCGCCTTGCGATCGGCACGATCCATGATTCGAGTCCCTGAAGTAATTTTTACCCGGATAAATTGACCTGGCCGCGATTTCAATTTACCCGGGCAAAAATATTTCAGGACCCCTTACATGACGCAGACCTGCACCGCCTTCCTCGGCACCACCCGCTTGGCGCACGGCACGCCCGCCGAGCTGATCGCCACTCTTTCAGGGCAGGAACAAGGCGTGCTGGTGTTCGACGACGCCACCGGCAGGCCTGTCGATCTCGACTGGCGGGGCCTTGCGCCCATTCCGCAAGAAAGCGAAGCACCGCGCCGTCGCGGCCGCCCGAAACTCGGCGTAACCGCGCGCGAGGTGACCTTGCTGCCCCGCCAGTGGGACTGGCTGGCCCAGCAACCCGGCGGTGCCTCGCAGGCCCTGCGCCGGCTTGTCGACGAGGCGCGCAAGACGGACGGCGGCCGCACCGCGAAACGCGCCGCCCACGAACGCGCCTACCGCGTAATGTCCGCGCTCGGCGGAGACCTGCCCGGTTTCGAGGAGGCAAGCCGCCTGCTCTTTGCAGACAGGCTGGAGGCGTTCGCCGCCGCCATGGCGGCATGGCCGGCAGACGTGCGCAATCACGTCTTCGAACTCGCGCAGCCATCTGTGGAAGACTGATACGAAAAAGGCGGCGCTCACCGCGCCGCCTTTCCCTGACTCAGACTGTTCGACCGCTCACCCTGAGCGTGTCGAAGGGTCAGGCCGCCGCGTCGAGCCCGTAAGCCGTGTGCAGCACGCGCACCGCCAGTTCGGTCTCGTCGGTGTCGATCAGGACCGAAACCTTGATCTCGCTGGTCGAGATGGCGATGATGTTGATGCCGCGATCGGCCAGCGTCTTGAACATGGTCGATGCGACGCCCGCGTGGCTGCGCATGCCGACGCCGACGACCGAGACCTTGGCGACATTGCTGTCGGCGATCATGCGGTAGAAGCCGATCGTTTCCTTGCGCTCTTCCAGCAGCGCCTGCGCGCGGACGAGATCGGCCTGCGGCACCGTGAAGGTGACGTCGGTCTCGCCCTTGTCCTTGGCGACGTTCTGGATGATCATGTCGACGTTGATGTTCTGCTCGGCCAGCGGCGCGAAGATCGCGGCCACCGCGCCCGGACGGTCCGGCACGCGGGTAAGGGTAACCTTGGCTTCGTTCTTGTCAGCGGCGATGCCGGTGATCAGCTGGCGTTCCATATCGCTTCCTTCAAGTTCTTCGTCGCTGACGATCATCGTTCCGGGGAGAGTGTCTGCCGCCGGGGCGTTCTCGTCGATGAACGAGGACAGCACCTGCACGCGCACGTTCTCCTTCATCGCGAGGGAGACCGAGCGGGTCTGCAGCACCTTCGAGCCGACCGAGGCCAGTTCGAGCATTTCTTCATAGGTCACCAGCGGCAGCTTGCGCGCCTTGGCGACGATGCGCGGGTCGGTGGTGTAGACGCCGTCGACGTCGGTGTAGATGTCGCAGCGGTCGGCCTTGACCGCCGCCGCCACGGCCACCGCCGAAGTGTCCGAACCGCCACGGCCCAGCGTGGTGATGCGATTGTCCGGTGAAACGCCCTGGAAGCCGGGGATCACCGCGATCTCGCCCGCCGCCATCGATGCCAGCAACGCTTCCGAATCGAAGTCCTCGATACGGGCCTTGGCGTGGGCATCGTCGGTCTTGATCGGCAATTGCCAGCCGAGCCACGAGCGGGCCTTGCAGCCCATGGCCTGCAGCGTCAGCGCCAGCAGGCCCGAAGTGACCTGCTCGCCCGATGCGACGACGACATCGTATTCGGCGGGATCGTAAAGCGCATTGGCCTCACGGCAGAAGTTGACGAGACGGTCGGTCTCGCCCGCCATCGCCGAAACGACGACCGCGACTTCGTGGCCGGCTTCCTGCTGACGTTTGACGATACCCGCCACGCGCCGGATTCGCTCGGTCCCGGCCATCGAAGTGCCGCCGAATTTCATCACGATACGTGCCAAGGTGCCGTTGCTCCCCGTGAGATTGTGCGCATGAACGATGCGCGTGTGGATAAGAGTTCGGCGGGCTGTTAGGGGGGAGTCATGGATAATGCAACTGCTTCGAACACGCCTTCCGGCGCAACAATCGATCCGAAGGAAGCCGCCCACTTCGGCGCGCTGGCGGCCGAGTGGTGGGATCCGAAGGGCACTTCGGCGATGCTCCACCAGCTCAACCCGGTGCGCCTCGGCTTCATCCGTGCCGAGATCGACCGGCATTTCGGTAGCGATTCCCGTGCCTTGAAGCCGCTCGCCGGCAAGCGCGCGCTCGATGCCGGCTGCGGTGCCGGGCTGCTCTGCGAACCGCTCGCCCGCCTCGGCGCGGCGGTGACGGGCGTGGACGCGGCGGCGCAGAACGTTGCGGCGGCCCGTGCCCATGCCGAAGCGATGGGGCTTCCCATCGATTACAGACACGGCGAACTGGGCGCGCTGGGGCTCTCGGCCTACGACCTCGTCTGCTCGCTGGAAGTGATCGAGCACGTGATCGACAAGGCGCTGTTCATCGGCCAGCTTGCCGGTGCACTGGCGGACGACGGGCTGATGATCCTGTCCTGCCCCAACCGCACCCCCGCCTCGCGCCTGCTGCTGGTCGAGGCGGCCGAGCGGCTGGGCAAAGTGCCGCGCGGCACGCACGACTGGCACCAGTTCGCCACGCCCGAGGAGCTACGTGAATTGGCCGAAGGCGCCGGCCTGACGCTGGGCGAGCCCAAGGGCATCGCATGGTCGCCCACGAAGGGGCTGCACCTGTCGGACGATCTCTCGCTGAACTTCATCGTGACGGCTGCGAAGAAGAAGTAAGGGATACAGCAGGGGGTCAACACCCCCTGCACCCCGATTACCGTCTCCGTGGTTCCTTGCACTATCCGCTGCGTGCTCAATGGCATTGCCGGGAGACCTGTTGGCTGCACCGCAAGCAGAGCGCTACAGATGGCGAGGGGCAGCATGAACATTTTGCAGCTCTGCGGGATTTCCTGAGTTTATCGCAGAGCCTCAGGACTTCCTCTTTGCTTCAAATCACGAATCGCCGCGCGAACCTGCGCCTCACGCGCGTCCCACGATCCGCCGATCCGCGTGAAAGGCACCGCTGCGCGCACCAGCATCTCCTCCGCCAGCGCCGCGAACCGGGCCCGCGCGTCACCGGTCCCGAAGAACCGCGTCCCGTCATCACGCCACGGCACGTCGGGCGAGAACAGCAGGTAGTGATCGGCCTTGGGATAACCCATCAGCACTTCGGGCACCTCGCCGAACAGCATCTGCGCCCAGGCCGCCGTCATCAACTGATCGGTATCGAGCAACAGCACCGCCGGGGCCGCTGCCATCGCCTTGCGGTTCTCCTCCGCCTGCCCTTCGGCAATCGCGATGAGGTCCGCCATCGTCAGGTCGGTGCCGCGCTCCTCGCAATAGGCACGGCCATATTCCGGCACCCACGGCAGCCCCAGCCGCGCCGCCAGTACCGACTTGCCCGTGCTTTCCGCGCCGTGGAGGCAGACCGTGATCACGCGGCCTTGAGTTCCCGATTCTGGCCCCGCTCGGCCGCCGCCCATTCGATCAGGCCCAGCACCGACATCACCAGAAACACCACATAGAGCGCAGCCGTCGGCCACAGGTCCTTGTAGGCATAGACCCCGATCGAGGCGACATCGATGGCGATCCACAGCACCCAGTTCTCGATCCGGCGGAAGGCCAGCAGGACTTGCGCGGCGATGGAAGCCCCGGCGATCGCGGCATCGGCATAGGGCAGCGAGGCATCGGTGAACTTGTGCATCACCCAGCCGAGGTTCAGCGCCAGCGCCGCCGTCGCCACCAGCCAGAGCGCGCGGCTGAAACCGCCCAGCCGCTGCACCGGCACCCGGCTCTCACCCCCGCCCGCGCGCACCCAGAGCGCCCAGCCCCAGCCTTGCGCCGCGAAGAAGAAGATCTGCAGGCCGGCCTCGCCATAGAGCCTGGCCTGCCAGAACACCACGAAGTAGAGCGCCACCATGGCCATGCCGAACGGGTAGTTCCACACGCTGCGCCGCACCAGAAGTGCGATATTGGCAAGCCCCAGTGCCGCCGCGACCCATTCTACCGGATCCATTGTCGCCCCCGTTATTCCTTAGGATTCAGCCAAGCGCGGCTTCCCATTCCGGCTCCTTGAAACCCACCAGCAAGCCGCCCGGATACTCGACGACCGGCCGCTTGATGGTGCTGGGCTGCGCGACCATGATCGCCGCCGCCCTGGCCGCATCGAGGTCCTGCTTGTCCGCATCCGGCAGCTTCCTGAACGTGGTGCCCGCGCGGTTCAGCAGCTTTTCCCAGCCCACCACGGCGATCCACTTTTCCAGCCGCGCGGCGTCGGCGCCTTCCTTCTTGTAGTCGTGGAAGGTGTAGTCGCTGCCGCGCGCTTCCAGCCATTTGCGCGCCTTCTTCACGGTGTCGCAGTTGGGGATGCCGTAGAATTCAAGGCTCACGATTCGCTTTCCCTCTCGAAGTGGCGCACCCGCGGTTCGTTGCAGGCGAAGGCGGTGTAGCTCTGGTAATAGTGGTCGCGGCCCTTGGCCTGCACTTCGGCATGGGCGGCGACGCGCCGCCATGCCAGCGCGGCGGCCTCATCCTCCCATTCGGACAGCGCGATCACTTCGCCATCCTCGCTGGTGTAGCTCTTGAACGAAAGGAAGCCGGGCTGCGCGCGGGCGAGCGCGTCCATCGCCTCGGCATCGGCGGAATAGGCGGCCGCGTCGATGTCGGCGCGCTTGCGATTGCGGAAGACTACCAGGAACATGGCCGCGCTCATGGCCCTTCGCAGGCCATTCCGCAAGCATGTGACGCACCGCCAACGCTGGACAATCCGAAGATTGCGCGCCAAGGCGCGGGGCATGAGCGTGAACACTTTCGGCCGCCTTCTGCGATTCACCACCTGGGGCGAGAGCCATGGCCCTGCCATCGGCGCCGTCGTCGACGGGTGCCCGCCGGGCCTTGCCATCGACGAGGGGCTGATCCAGCCCTTCCTCGACGCGCGCCGCCCCGGCCAGTCGAAGTTCACCACCCAGCGGCAGGAGCCGGATCAGGTCCGCATCCTGTCCGGCGTGTTCGAAGGCAAGACCACCGGCACGCCGATCAGCCTGATGATCGAGAACGTCGACCAGCGCTCGAAGGACTATTCGGACGTCGCCAAGGCCTATCGCCCCGGCCATGCCGACTATGCCTATGACGCCAAGTACGGCTTGCGCGACTATCGCGGCGGCGGCCGCAGCTCGGCGCGGGAGACCGCCAGCCGCGTGGCGGCGGGCGGCGTGGCGCGGCTGGTGATCCCGGACGTGACGATCCTCGCCTATGTCTCCGAGATCGGCGGGGACGCTATCGACAGGACGAGCTTCGATGCGGCCGAGATCGGCAACAACCCGTTCTTCTGCCCCGACGCACAGGCCGCCAAGCGCTGGGAGAAGATCGTCGACGACGCGCGCCTGGCCGGTTCCTCGGTCGGCGCGGTGGTCGAATGCGTCGCCACCGGCGTTCCGGCCGGCTGGGGCGCGCCGCTCTATGGCAAGCTCGATGCCGATCTGGCGGCCGCGATGATGGGCATCAACGCGGTGAAGGGCGTCGAGATCGGTGATGGTTTTGCCGCCGCGCGCCTGACCGGCGAGCAGAATGCCGACCCGATGTATCCGGGTTCCCATGGCCCCGAGTTCAGCGCCAACCACGCAGGCGGTATTGCCGGCGGCATCTCGACCGGCCAGCCGGTCGTCGTGCGCGTGGCGTTCAAGCCGACCAGTTCGATCCTCACCCCGCAGCCCACCATCAACCGGGACGGCGAGGCGACCGAACTGTTCACCAAGGGCCGCCACGACCCTTGCGTGGGCATTCGCGGCGTGCCCGTGGTCGAGGCGATGATGGCGCTGGTGCTGGCGGATCACAAGCTGCTGCACCGCGGCCAGTGCGGCTGATACAGGGCTGCTGAGCCAGGGCCGCTGGACCAGAGCCGCTGGGCGCGGGCGGATCGACGCCCGCCCCGGTCCTCGCCGCCGCTCAATCCATTTTGGCGTCCGCCAGCGGCGCGGTGCGGGCCTCCAGCCGACCCTCGCCGCGATAGACCAGCACGCAGCTCTGGCTGCCCGCGCAGAAGCTCTGCACCGGCGCCAGCGCCCGCGTGCCATAACGATAGGTGCGCCCGCCCTCGGTGATCTCGAACCCGGAAATGTCGCGGATGCGGTGTTCGTGCGCAAACATCACGGCATGGCCCTCGCGCACCGGTGCCCAGAGCGACCACTGGTCGTAGAGCCGGTGATGGTAGCGGAAGGTCATGTCACCCGCCGCGCGGTTGTCCAGCGAAGTGGGCCAGCTGTTGCAGGCGGCCAGCGAGGTGCAGGCGGCGAGCAGCAGCGCAAGCCGGCCCGAACGGCCAAGTCGGAGCATGTTCATGCCTCCCCTCTGCCCCAGTTGCCGCACCGCCGCACGAATTTTCGCAAGTGCGCTGGTTTTATCGACGAAATCGCTCAGTCCATCGCCCACTGATCGATCAATCCGATCAACCCAATCGGATCAAGGCCCTACACATCGTCACACGAGCGGCCTATCTCCGCTCTTGTCAGTTTCAACACCCAATCGAGGGAGCTTACATCCATGGGTATCATCGGCAGCACCATCAAGCCGTTCAAGAACACCGCGTTCCAGGCCGGCAAGGACTTCTTCGACGTCACCGACGCCGACATCGCCGGCAAGTGGGCCGTGTTCTTCTTCTACCCGGCCGACTTCACCTTCGTCTGCCCGACCGAGCTGGAAGACCTCGGTGAGCAGTACGCCGCCCTCCAGGGCATGGGCGTGGAAGTGTTCGGCGTCTCGACCGACACCCACTTCAGCCACAAGGCCTGGCACGACACCTCGGACAAGATCGGCAAGATCCAGTACGCGTTCCTGGGCGACCAGAACCACGCGCTGACCAATGCCTTCGGCGTCCTGCGCGAAGATTCGGGCCTGGCCGACCGCGCCACCTTCGTGGTCGATCCCGAAGGCGTCATCCAGATCATGGAAATCACCTGCGAGGGCGTTGGCCGCAACGCTTCGGAACTGGTCCGCAAGATCAAGGCTGCCCAGTACGTCCGCGCCAACCCCGGCCAGGTCTGCCCGGCCAAGTGGGAAGAAGGTTCGGAAACCCTCGCTCCCTCGCTTGACCTCGTCGGCAAGCTCTAAGACTTACGCGACCAGGCCGTAAGGCCATCCGGGTCGCGCGGTGAAGGTGTGCGGCCCGGGGCATCCCTCCCCCGGAGCCGCACCCCCGTGCGCTTCGCGGCTGGCAGACCCCCGGGCCGCCCCTTTCTCTCCCCACGCATTTCATAAGGACCTGTGACTCATGCTCGACCCCGCCCTGAAGCAACAGCTCTCGCAATATCTCGCCATGCTGCGCGAGCCGATCGAGCTCGTCGCCTCGCTGGGCGGCGACGCCAAGTCTGCCGAGACCCGCGAGCTGCTGACCACCATCGCCTCGCTCTCGGACAAGGTTACCGCCACTTTCGACGGCGATGACGCGCGCAAGCCCAGCTTCCTCGTCCGCCGCGCTGCCGATGCCGATGCCGCCGTGCGTTTTGCCGGCCTGCCGCTCGGCCACGAATTCACCTCGCTCGTCCTCGCCCTGCTGTGGACCGGCGGCCATCCGCCCAAGGTCTCCGACGAGACGCTGGCGCAGATCCGCAATCTCGAAGGCCGCTACGAGTTCGAGATGTACTTCTCGCTCTCCTGCCACAACTGCCCGGACGTGGTGCAGGCGCTGACGCTGATCGCGCTCAACAACCCCAATGTCTCCGCCACCCTGATCGAGGGCGGCGCGTTCCAGGACGAAGTCGAGGGCCGCGGCGTCATGGCCGTACCGGCCGTGTTCCTGAACGGCGCGATGTGGGGTTCGGGCAAGATGAGCGTCGAGGAGATCCTCGCCAAGCTCGACACCGGCGCCGATGCCAGGGCGGCGGCCAAGCTGGCCGAGAAGAAGCCGTTCGAAGTGCTGGTGGTCGGCGGCGGCCCCGCCGGGGCCTCGGCCGCGATCTACACCGCACGCAAGGGTTTCTCGACCGGCATCGCCGCGGAACGCTTCGGCGGCCAGGTGCAGGACACCATGGGCATCGAGAACTTCATCTCGGTTCCCTATACCGAAGGCCCCAAGCTCGCCGCCGCGCTGGAAACCCACGTCGGGGAATACGAGATCGACGTGATGAACCTGCAGCGCGCCGAAAAGCTGGTGCCCGCCAGCGAACTCGGCGGCTATCACGAGGTGGTCTTCGCCAACGGCGCTTCGCTCAAGGCGCGCAGCCTCGTGCTGACGACCGGTGCCCGCTGGCGCAACCTCGGCGTCCCCGGTGAGGCCGAGTACAAGAACAAGGGCGTGGCCTATTGCCCGCACTGCGACGGCCCGCTGTTCAAGGGCAAGCGCGTGGCGGTGATCGGCGGCGGCAACTCGGGCGTCGAGGCGGCGATCGACCTTGCCGGGATCGTCGGCCATGTCACCCTGATCGAGTTCGACGACAAGCTGCGCGCCGACCAGGTGCTGGTGAGCAAGCTCGAATCGATGGCCAACGTGCAGATCCTCACCAGCGCCCAGACCCTTGAGGTCACCGGTGACGGCGAGAAGGTGAACGGCCTGGTCTACAAGGACCGGACCAGCGGCGAAGAGCACAAGGTCGAACTGGAAGGCGTGTTCGTCCAGATCGGTCTGGTGCCCAATACCGAGTGGCTGAAGGACAGCGGCATCGCCCTCTCGCCCCGCGGCGAGATCGTGGTGGACGACAAGGCGGCGACCAGCCTGCCGGGCATTTTCGCGGCCGGTGACGCCACCACGGTGCCCTACAAGCAGATCATCATCGCCATGGGCCAAGGCGCGACCGCCGCGCTTTCCGCCTTCGACTACCTGATCCGCAACGAGGCTCCGGTCGCCGCGCTCGAAGTGGCCTGACGACAGACAGCATCCCCCCGAGCAAGCGGGCGGGCACCGGGAGGTGTCCGCCCGTTTTCGTGTGGGTGGGGGGCAGGCAGGGGCAGAGCGCGCAATTTCCTGACCGGGCGCTCTAATTTTGCGTTGCCCCCATTCGAAAAAATGGCACGCAAACGATATTATTGTTGCGAGATAGCAACATCATTGCACGAATGTTTCAGAAATTTTGCAATGTTGCAGAATTTCGTTGCGCAGCATCATCCCGCCGGAGACGTTGCCAAGAGCCCGATATCGGGTGTTTTTCTTGGGGGTCGTGACATGAGGACGGGGAATTTCCATTTGCATTGCAGCATTGCCGCGCTCACGCTCGGCGCGCTGGTGATGCCCGCCACCGTACAGGCGCAGGACGCCGATGCCGCCGCGACGACACCGGGAGAAGCCATCGTCGTCACCGGCTCGCGCATCCGCCAGAACCCGCTCGACAACGCCAGCCCGGTGGTTGTGCTCGACAGCACCTCGATCGCCAAGACCGGCCTGTCCTCGGTCGCCGACGTGCTGCAGCGCCTGCCCAGCGCCGCGGGCGGCCTCAACACCAAGGTCAACAACTCGGGCAACATCGGCAACCCGCAGGACGGCGGCGGCGTCGGCGCAGGCACCAGCGAGATCGACCTGCGCTACCTGCTCGCCAAGCGCACGCTCGTGCTGGTCGACGGCATGCGCTACGTGAACGCCACGGCGGCGAGCGGCATCCCCTCCACGGTCGACCTCAACACCATTCCCGCCAACCAGATCGAGCGCATCGAGGTCCTGCAATCGGGCCAGTCGCCGCTCTACGGTTCGGACGCCATCGCCGGCGTCGTCAACATCATCACCAAGTCCGAGCAGGACGGCCTGCGCGCCACCGCCCAGTACGGCAGCTTCCGCCAGGGCGACGGGCACACCCAGGACTACAACGTCAGCTACGGCATCAAGGGGCCGACCACCTCGGTCGTGCTGGGCGCCAGCTACGTCAAGCAGGGCAAGGTCAGCACCGCCGACCGCGATATCTCGCAGTTCCCCAACCCCGGCCAGTCCAGCTGCCTCGATCCGCGCGGCGGCTGTTCCTCGGCGGCGGTGAACGGGCGCATCGTGTTCAATCCGGGCAACCCCTCGCTGCCCGCCGGCGGCAGCGTGACCGTGCGCAACGCCCCGCTCATGGGCCAGGGCACTTATGATCCGACGCTGACGGGCGGCGATTTCCGCGCCTTCACCGCGGCCGACCGTTTCAACTTCTCGCCCTACAACTACTTCCTGACGCCGTCCGAACGCTACGGCTTCTGGGGCAGCGCCAAGCAGGAACTGGGCTCGAACGTCACGTTCCGCGCCAAGCTCGTCTACAACCGCCGCAACTCGCAGAACCAGGCGGCGTTCCTGCCGCTGTTCATCGGCCCCGACGCGGGCAACGGCAACCTGCTCGACACCGTCTCGATCGACGTGACGAACCCCTACAACCCCTTCGGCATCACGCTCAACTCGGGCACCAACGGCCAGCCGGCGACCTACAGCTTCATCGGCCGCCGCCTCGTCGAGGCCGGGCAGCGCACTTATACGCAGCACGTCGACACGATGACCGCCAATGCCTCGCTCGACGGCAGCTTCCATGTCGGCAGCCGCAAGTTCTACTG
Source organism: Novosphingobium clariflavum (assembly GCF_026420865.1). Lineage (GTDB taxonomy): Bacteria > Pseudomonadota > Alphaproteobacteria > Sphingomonadales > Sphingomonadaceae > Novosphingobium > Novosphingobium clariflavum. Next base: position 109,053 of record NZ_JAPCWC010000009.1, read on the forward strand.
GGACGTCAACGCCGCCTTCGGCTGGAACGACGCCAAGCTGACCTTCACCGGCAACGTCAACGCCGCCCGGGTGGCCCAGGCGCTCGGCCCGCTGGCGAACTGCACCGGCGACTGCGTGCCGCTCAACATCTTCGGCGGCGCCGGTTCGATCACCCAGGCCATGCTCGACTACATCTCGTTCACCGAGCATGACCGTTCGAGCCAGAGCATGCAGGACTACACCGCCAACCTCACCGGCGACCTGTTCGACCTGCCCGCGGGGCCGGTCGGCTTCGCGATGGGCTACGAGCACCGCTACCAGCACGGCTCGTTCACGCCCGACCCGGTCATCCAGGCGGGTCTCGGCGCCGACATTCCCGCACAGGCGGCCTCGGGCTCCTACAACACCGACGAACTCTACGCCGAAGTGCGCGTGCCGCTGCTGAAGGACACCCCGTTCTTCGAACTGCTCGAAGCCGACGGCGCGGTGCGCCACTCGGACTACTCGACCGGCAGCAAGAGCACGACCTTCACCGCCACCGGCCTGTGGAAGCCGGTGCCCGACCTCTTGCTGCGCGCCTCCTATGCCGAGGGCTTCCGCGCCCCGGCGATCGGCGAACTGTTCGGCGCCCAGTCGCGCGCCGACGCGCCGATCGACGATCCGTGCACCAACGTCACCGGCTCGGGCTGGCAAAGCTCGGCCACCATCCGCACCAACTGCATCGCCAACGGCGTTCCCGCCGACGGCAGCTACCAGGAACCGCTCGGCGGCCAGATCGGCACGCTGACCGGCGGCAACCAGAACCTCAAGCCCGAAACCAGCACGACCTGGCTGTTCGGCGCGGTCTACAGCCCGGCCTGGGCGCGCGGCGGCTTCGCCCGCAGCCTCAGCCTCGAGGTGAACTACTACGACATCACCGTCGACGGCGCGATCTCGGCGATCAACCCGCAGGTCACGCTCGCCCGCTGCGCCGAACTGGGGGACACCGCCGCCTGCGACAACGTCGTGCGCACCTCGAGCGGCCGCATCGCCAGCGTGCTCGGCCTGTTGCAGAACATCGGCTCGATCCGCACCCGCGGCCTCGACGTGAGCTTCAACTACAGCTCGCCGATGACCGACCTCGGCACCTTCGGCCTCTCGGTCAACGCCAACCACCTGATGAAGTACACCGAATCGTTCCCCACCGGGACCGGCTCGACCACCATCAGCTACAAGGACACGACCCGCGGCTTCCCCGACCAGTCCTACCCCGAATGGAAGGCCACCAGCATCCTCTCGTGGTCGATCGGCGGCTTCGACAGCTCGTTCACCGGCCGCTACATCAAGGGCGTGACCGAAGGCGACGGCCACAAGCTGGGTGACCGCTTCTACGGCGACGTGCAGCTGAGCTACACCCCCAGCTTCATGGACAGCGCCTTCACCTTCACGCTGGGCGTCAACAACGTCTTCGATACCGACCCGCCGGCCTGCAACACCTGCACCGGCCCGAACTACGACCCGACGACGTACGACGTCCCCGGCCAGTTCGGCTATCTGCGCATCGGCGTGAAGATGTAGGCAAACCTTCCGGTCCGGCGCGGGAGAGCCTCCCGCGCCGGGCATCGGACGATCCACGGCCGATCCACGGCCGATCAGCGACCGATCAGCGGCGCTTTTTCAGCACCACATAGAGCGCGCCCTGCCCGCCGTGTCGGCGATGGGCCCCGCGCACCGCGACGATGTCGTAGGCATGTTCGCTGGCCGCCAGCCAGTCGATGATCTTGGCGCGGATCGCCCCGCGCGCACTGCCCCGGTCCATCGAATCGACCGGGCGCGACTTGCCCGTCACCACCAGCACCACCCGCGCGCCCATCGACTTGGCCTGGGTCAGCCCGTGCATCAGCCGCACATAGGCCTGATCGAGGCTCGATCCGTGCAGGTCGAGGCTGAAATCGGGCAGCAGCGTCCCCTTGGAAATGCGCTTCTCCCACGAGCCATCGAGCTGCAGCTGCGATTCGGCCTGGGGCTTGGCCGCGGCCGGCTTGGGCGGCAGCGGCGGCGGCACCCGGCCCTTAACCTTCCTGCCGGACGGAGGCGGCGCAGATACGACGACAGGAGCGGGGGCGGAGGCAGGAACCGGCTCGGCCACCACCGCTTCCGCCCTGGGCCGGCGCTTGTCGAGCGGGGTCACCGTCCGGGCGACCTGCGCCCAGACCTGCGCCTCTTCCGTGCTCAGTCGCCGACCGGGCCTCCTCATTGCTGCTGCAACCGGGCAAGCGTGCCCTTGGGCACCAGCACCACCGCGTCGCCGCGACCGCTCATGCCGCCGGCGGTCACGCGGGCCTGGTCACCCGCTCCCCAGAAGGTGTCGAAACGGTTGGCGCCCTTGATTGCGCCGCCGGTGTCCTGCGCCACCCACAGGCCGTTCGCCTCGCGCCGGTCGAGCCCGAGCCAGACCGGCGCGCCCAGCGGCACGAACAGCGGATCGGCGGCCACCGAGGCGCGCGCGCGCACCGGCACGCCCAGCGCGCCGAGCGGCCCGTCGCCGGTCAGTTCGCGGAAGAACACCCAGGACTGGTTCTGCCGCATCAGCGCATCCCCCTCGACCGGGTGCTCGTGAATGTACTGCATGATGCCCTGCATCGAGCCCGAGTATTGCCCCGGCCCGCTGCCGATCAGCCCCTGGTCCCGCATGACGCCGCCGATCCCGGTATAGGACCAGCCGTTCTGCCCGGCATAACCGATGCGCATGACGGTGCCGTCGGGCGCGCGCAAGCGGCCGGAGCCCTGCACCTGCAGGAAAAACACCTCGACCGGATCGCGCGCCCAGGCGATCTCCAGCCCGCGATTGGCCAATGCCCCGTCCTCGATGGCGCCGCGATCGTAATAGGGCACGAAGGCGCCGGTCTGGTCGTAGCGGCCAAGCGGCATCTGCCCCTTGGCATTGGGCGTGGCATCGCCGGGCCTGGCGCGAACGAGGTCGGCGGGCATGGCGTAGATCGGCACGTCGTAGCCCGGCAGGTGCTGGCGCGCGCCGGCGATTTCGGGCTCATAATAGCCGGTCGCGAAACCGCGTCCGTCGCCGATCTTCACCGTCTCGAAATAGGTCTGGAAAAACTGCGCGGCCGAAGCCCCGGGCCATGCCCGGGCCGCGGCGCAGGCCGGCTGCCAGTCGGCCGGGCGGGTGAGGCCGCTGCCGTCGGTGCGCCGCGACACGCTGGCACAGCTCTCGCGGAACGAGGCGAGCGCCGCCGCGCCGTCGATCGCGCCGACCGGGAGCGAGGTGACGGCAGGGCCCGCACGTACGCCAAGCGCCACGGCATTGGCCGGCGGCGGCGGTCCGGGCGGGGTTGGCGGGGTGACGGTGCCGGGCCCGGAGGCGCCGGGAATCATGCGCACGCAGCCCGAAAGCAGGGCCAGCGCCAGAATCGCCCCTGAACGGCGCCACTGCCATTTCCGCGGCTTCGCCAAAGCTGCCTGCACGACCATTCTCCGCACTGCGCGCCGGGCACGCACACGCCGCCCGGTCATAAAACAAGAAGCCGGACCTTTCGGCCCGGCCTCTCGATCCTTGTGGGATCATATGCCTGAAATCAACCGCCTATCCGGCGCATCAGGGTTACCCGGCGTCCGTCTCGTCGAGCAGCCAGTCCGGCCCGGCCGCATCGATCCGGCGGCTGAAGGTCCAGATGTCGACCGCCTCGATCGCATCGTCGAGCGAGCCGGCAATCACGTGACCCTCGGCATCGCGGGTGACAGCGGCGATGTCCGAGCGGAAACGGATGGTGATGCGGGCCACCCCATTGTCGACGCCGGCGCCGGTGATCGCGGCTTCCTCGATGCGGATCAGGCGGTTGTCGAGCGTTTCACCGGCCGCGATGCGGGCATCGATCGCAGCCGAGAAGCTGTCGTAGACATCGCCGTCACACAGCGCGCGAAGTTCTGCCTTGTCGCCCTTCCAGAACGATTCGAGGATCAGCCGGTAGGCACTGCGCGCGCCTTCGAGGAAGGCGAAGGCATCGAACCGGCGATCGGCACCGGCGATTTCGGCAAGGCCGCGCTCCACCGAAGGCGGGGCGAGCGGCATTTCCCGCTGGCGGGGGGCCAGCGCCGAACGGTCGGCCTGCTTGGCGTCCTGCTTGCCGTCAGCCTTGGGCGGGACCGGGACGCGTGCGTTTCCGGGCTGGCCCTGGCGGCCTTCGAAGCGTCCCTGGATCGGCTCTTCCTCATGCTCGGCGCGGCGCCCGAGTACCGAATAAAGCCGCAGTCCCAGGAAGGCTGCGATCATGGCCAGGATCACGATTTCCGGTGTCACGTTCCTTTGTCCATCCTTTGCTTGGACGCGTCTGTTGTCTCGGGTGGTGCAAGCCTCGACAGGGCGCGGTGAAGTGGACGAATCGTCCGCTTGCGCGAGAGGCCGGGCACACGCCCGGGGAGCGTCATCATAACCCCAGATAAGTACAGTTTACAAATGAACAACGCGTGAGCGGCGGATTCAGGGAATTTTTCGGCATTGCGCTTTACCCTTTCACGGCTGCCCTGCCCGGTCCAACGCATGACAAGACGATCCGTTGCCACGGCCATGCCCGTGCCCATACCCGTGCCGCCCGCAACAAATTCGGGGCGATAGCTTCCACCGCCCGCGAAAACGCGCTAGGCGCCCTGCCCTGAGTTTCACCAGACTTCCATCCGTATTCTTATAGACGGGACAGAATCGAAATGGCCGACGAAGGCAACGTCATCTCCGACATCAACCTCGGCAACGCCGACGACAACGCGCCGGCCGCCGGCATCATCTCGCAGTACGTCAAGGACCTCTCGGTCGAGAACCCGAACGCGCCGCAGAGCTTCTCCTGGCAGAACCAGCCGCAAGTCGACATCCAGTTCAACATCGGCGCCCGCCCGATCGACGGCGAAGTCCACGAAGTCGAACTGAAGATCACCGTCGCCGCCAAGGCCGACGAAGGCACCGCCTACGTCGTCGACCTGGCCTATTGCGGTCTCGTGGGCATGCGCAACCTGGACGAGCCCAGCATGCACGCCTTCCTCTATGCCGAAGCGCCGCGCATCCTGTTCCCGTTCGCCCGCCGCGTGGTGGCCGATGCCGTGCGCGATGCCGGCTACCCGCCGCTGATGCTCGAGCCGATCGATTTCAACGGCCTTTACTTCCAGCAGCTCGCCGCCCGCCAGCAGGCCGAAGCCGAAGGCATGGGCGAGCCGGTCGGCCACGCCTGAGGCCTGCCTCGCAGCCAATGACATGAAGGCCCGTCCGCACCCCGCCCGCAAGGGCGATGGGCGCGGACGGGCCTTCTGCGTTCCAGACCCGAGATCTTTCGAAGGACCCCGAGGGGCATGAATCTTACCAAGGCGCTTGCCAGTGTCGGCGGACTTACGCTCGCCAGCCGCATTCTCGGGCTCGTTCGCGACAGCCTGTTCGCGCGCTTCGTCGGCGCCGGTTTCGCCTCCGACGCCTTCCTGATCGCCTTCCGGCTGCCCAACCTGTTCCGCGCGCTTTTCGCGGAAGGCGCCTTCGCATCGGCCTTCATCCCGATGTTCAACCAGAAGGTGGCCGACAAGGACGGGCCCGGGCTTTCGGCCGGCATCACCTTTGCCGAGCAGGCGCTGTCGGTGCTGCTGCCGATCCTCCTCGCGATGACGGTGATCCTCGAGGTCTTCGCCTGGCCGGTGACGTTCCTGCTTTCGGGCAAGTTCAACGGCGTCAGCCACGACCAGTTCGCCTACGCGGTCATGCTCAGCCGCATCACCGTGCCCTATCTCGCGTTCATCAGCCTCGTCTCGCTGCTGGGTGGGATCCTCAATTCGCTGAACAAGTTCTGGGTCAATGCCGCCGCGCCGATCCTGCTCAACGTGACGCAGATCGTGGCGATCCTCGGCTTCCACTCGGCCGACGCGCTGGTGACGGCGCGCAACCAGGCCATCGCGGTCTCGGTCTCGGGCGCGCTCCAGCTGCTCTGGCTGATGTGGGCCTGCCGCGCCAACAAGGTGTCGATGCGCCTCCGGCTGCCGGTTTGGAACGCCGACGTGAAACAGCTGATGAAGCTGATCCTGCCCGCCGCCGCCGGCGCCGGCGCGGTGCAGATCAACCTCGTCATCTCCACCGCGCTGGCCGCCTCGCTGCTGGCCCACGGCTCGGTGACCTACATCTACATGGCCGACCGGCTGAACCAGCTGCCGCTCGGCCTGATCGGCATCGGCCTTGGCACCGTGCTGCTGCCCACCATCTCGCGCCAGCTCGGCGGCGGCGAGGACGCGGCCGCGATGGACACCCAGAACCGCGGCATGGAACTGGCCCTGCTGCTCACCCTGCCCGCCTCGGTGGCGCTGATCGTCTGCGGCCAGCCGATCGCCGCGGCGCTGTTCGGCTACGGCAAGTTCGACGCGGGCGACGTCGCCCGCACCGCCGAGGCGCTCGCCGCCTTCTCGCTGGGCCTGCCCAGCTACATCCTCGTCAAAGTGCTGACGCCGGGCTTCTACGCCCGCCAGGACACCCGCACCCCGGTGCGCTACGCGATGATCTCGATGGCGGTGAACCTCGCTTTCAATCTCGCGCTGATCGTGCCGCTGCAGCACATGGGGCCGCCGCTGGCGACCGCCATCGCCTCCACCGTCAATGTCGCCATGCTCTACTGGACGCTGGTCAGGCGCGGCCATTTCCAGGTCGATGCCCGCCTGAAGCGCCGCGCCCCGCGCCTGGCCCTGGCGGCCGTTGCCATGGGGGTGGTGCTGTGGTTCGGGCAGGACCTGCTGACGCCCTATCTCCACGGCACCTGGCTGGTGCGCGGCCTCGCACTGGCGGCGCTGGTTTCGGCGGGCGGTCTGGTCTACGCGCTGGCGACGCTGGTAACCGGCGCCTTCACCCGCGCCGACCTTGCCCTGCTGCGCCGCCGCCGCACCGCGTCCTGAGGCTTCCATCCATGCCGGTTTGTGCTATGAGCCACGCCCATGCAGAGTCTTTCGCATCCGAAGTCTGCCTTGACCCGTCGCCTTTCATGGCGATGGCGGAGCGTCGCGCGCGCAGCGCGCTGACCCTGTCTGCATGCGCGCCCTCACCGGCGCACCCACTCTCTACGACCGACCACCCATAAACTCGCGAAGGACGCGTCCATGCGTATCGTCTCCGGCATTCAGCCCACCGGCAACCTGCACCTCGGCAACTACCTGGGCGCCATCCGCAACTGGGTCTCGATGCAGGACGACGCCACCGCCAACGGCGGCGAGTGCCTCTACTTCCTCGCCGATCTCCACGCGATCTCGATGCCGCACACCCCGGCGGACCTTTCCGCCAACACCCGCGAGATGGTCGCCGCCCTCGTCGCCTGCGGCATCGATCCCGACCGCTCGGTGCTGTTCAACCAGGCCCAGGTGCCCCAGCACGCCGAGATGCAGTGGCTGCTCAACGGCACCGCCCGCATGGGCTGGCTGAACCGCATGACGCAGTGGAAGGACAAGGCCGGCAAGAACCGCGAGGGCCAGTCGGTCGCGCTGTTCACCTACCCGGTGCTCCAGGCCGCCGACGTGCTGATCTACCAGGCCACCCACGTTCCGGTGGGCGAGGACCAGAAGCAGCACCTCGAACTCGCGCGCGACATCGCCCAGAAGTTCAACAACGACTTCTGCAGTGAAGACGCGCCGCTGTTCACGCTGCCCGCGCCGTTCATCCCGCCCGAAGCCGCGCGCATCATGAGCCTGCGCGACGGGTCGTCGAAGATGAGCAAGTCCGATCCCTCGGACATGAGCCGCATCAACATGACCGACGATGCCGACACCATCATGCAGAAGGTGAAGAAGGCCAAGACCGACCCCGAACCGCTGCCTTCGGACAAGGACGGCCTCGAAGGCCGCGCGGAAGCCAGGAACCTGGTCTCGATCTACGCAGTCATGGCCGGCACCAGCGTCGAGGACGTACTCGCGCAGTTCGGCGGCCAGGGCTTCGGCAGCTTCAAGCCGGCGCTGGGCGACCTGCTGGTCGAGAAGCTCTCGCCGATCAACGCCCGCTTCGTCGAACTGCGGCAGGACCGCGCGGCGCTGGACGCGATCCTGAAGAAGGGCGCCGAAAAGGCCCGCGCGCTGGCGATCCCGACGCTCGAGAAGACGTACGAAGCCCTCGGCCTCGTGCGCGGCTGATGCCGGAACGGCGCGGCGCGGGTTCGCGCCGCCTCGCCCTCAGCCTAGGCCGTAAACTCATAAGCGGCACCATCGAGGCGCCCAAATGGCGAACAGATCGGGCCGAAGCGGCCGCCGGGCGGGCTGGTTGCCCGTCCAAGGGCGGTTCGGTTCGAGATGGAAGCCATTTGGACGCCCCTGCGGGGTTTACCTTGCGGTGAGCTTCGCTTGCCCAAAATGGTCCATCGCTGCGTCAGGAAGTCTGGAAATATCGACATATTCCGTCGCCTTCCTTCCTCACGCTGAACCATTTTGCCTCAAACCTCGATGGTGCCGTTCATGAGTTTACGGCCTGGCATCTCCAGCAGCTTCGCGCGCCGCAGCTGCCAAGGCGCCGCGAGTTCGGACACCTCTCCCAGCGCTTCCAGCCCCGCACGGTCCTGCTTGTACTCGCCCGCGATCAGCAGGCCGAAGACCCGCCGCACGCTCCAGTCCGGCCAGGGCCGCGCGGCAAGGGCCATGGTATCCCCGGCGGTCACCTCGCCTTCCTCGATCACCCGGTAGTACCAGCCCGCCCGGCGCGAACGCACCACGCCCGCATTGATCGGCACGCCGCCGAAGCGGTGATCGAGCTTCCAGCATGGCTGGCGCCCCTGGCTCACTTCCACCAGCGCCGTGCCCAGCCGCCAGCGGTCGCCGATGCAGACCGCCTCCTCGGTCAGCCCCTCGGTCGCGATGTTCTCCCCGAAGGCGCCGTAGTCCGCGAGCAGGGGGTGGTCGCCCAGCTGTTCACGCCAGAAGGCATAGTGGTCGTGCGGATAGTGGTGGATCGCCTTATCCGGGCCGCCGTGGACCGAGAGATCGGCCTGGGCATCACCTTCCAGCCCCAACAGATGGACCCGCACCGCCCCCGCCACCGGCTGCTTGGCGATGGCGCTGGGTTCCTCCGGCCCGCGAAACGGGCGCACCTGCCCGCACTGGAGCGAGCGAATCGCCACGCGGTCGACGATCGGGGGGCTGGTGGACATGACATCGCGCTCCTACATGGGGTCGGTGTTCCGGGGCCATGAGCGGCGGATGAACGGGGCCACGATCCATCACAGTTGTGCCACTATTCAACCGCTATTCAGGGCATTGATAATAAGGCAGAGTCGCAAGGAATCACAGGCCGCGCTTGGGAAGGGCGTTTCGGGCCTGTCGGGTTCATGGAGTAAGACCAATGACAGACAATTCCGGAACGGATTTCGGCCCCGGAACGCATTTCGGCAAGCTGAGGATCGCGGCAGTCGCCGTCCTGCTCATGGCGCTTGCTGCATGCGCCACCCCGTTCAAGGCCGACGTATCGCGCTTCCAGTCGCAGTTGCCGGCCCCGCAGGGCCAGAGCTTTGCCGTCGTCGCCGACGATCCGAAGCTGGCCGGCGGCCTCGAATTCGCGACTTATGCCGCGCTGGTGCGCGACCGCGTGGCCAAGCTCGGCTACACCCCGGTCGACGATCCCGCCAAGGCCACGCTGATCGTGCGCTTCGACTACGGCGTCGACAATGGCCGCGAACGCGTGCGCTCCTCGCCCGGCATGGGCGGCATGTGGGGCCCGTGGTACGGCGGCGGCTTCTATGGTCGCGGTTATTACGGCCGCGGCTTCTACGGCGCGCGCTGGGGCGGCCCCTGGTCCTATGGCTGGTATGATCCCTTCTTCGACGGTGGTGTCGACAGCTACACCGTGTTCACCAGCGGCATCTCGCTGAAGATCGACCGCGCGGCCGACAACCAGCGCCTGTTCGAAGGCAAGGCCGAAGCGGTCTCGACCTCGAACCGCCTGCAGTACCTCGTGCCGAACCTGGTCGAGGCGATGTTCACCGACTTCCCGGGCAACTCGGGCGAGACGCTGCGCATCTCGGTGGCGCCGGAAAAGAAGTGACCTGACGGATCTGCGCGCTCCGCTGCAAGGCGGGGGCCAGCAGGAGACGGGCTCGCCGGGCAACCGGCGGGCCCGTCTTGCGCTATATGGGGTATCTCCGCAGGAGCGCCGCCGTTATAGCCCGGAACCAATGAACACCTTCATGGCCATCATGTCGCAGCTCTTCTGGGGGGTGACCATCGGAGCGCTGACATCGGCCTTCTCGTTCCTTGCCAAAGGCCTGGCTGCGATCTTCGGGCTGGGCGCGGTGGGCTGGTACGGGTTCAGGCGACACCGCGAGAAGCGCTCGCGAATCGACCGCAAGGATTGAGCCGGCGCGGAGCGCGACCGTCAAATTCTCGCAAGCGACTGATATTTCATCGCATCACCTTGAAAACACGCCCCGCTGTCCAGAGATGGGAGCATGCCTCTCGATCATGTTGCCGATGCCATCAGTCTTGCCGCCGATGCCGTCGACGCCATCGACACGGCGGACAGCGTTCACCGCAAATGGGGCTGCAACGGCTGTCTCGTCGCGCTCCTGCTGCTGGCTGCCGCCCTCGTGCTGATCCTGTGGTGGTCCGGCGCCCTTTCAGGCGCCTGACCCGAAAACAGTCAGTTCCCCAGCGCGACCACGCCGCCGGTCGAACCGAACCCGCCTTCGCCGCGCAGCGTCTCGTCAAGCTCCTCGACCTGCAGCCACGAGGCGCGGGTGACGGGGGCGAGGACAAGCTGCGCCACGCGGTCGCCGCGGCGGATCTCGAAAGGCTCGGCCCCGTGGTTGATGAGGATGACCTTCAGTTCACCGCGATAGTCGGAATCGATGGTGCCGGGCGCATTGGGCACCGAAATGCCGTGCTTGAGCGCCAGGCCCGAGCGCGGGCGCACCTGGATCTCGAAGCCTGCCGGGATCGCCATGGCAAGGCCGGTGGCCACCGCATGGCGGCCGCCGGGGGCCAGCGTCACGTCCTCGGCCGAGACCGCATCCATGCCCGCCGCGCCGTCGGTGGCGTAAGCCGGCAGCGGCAGGCCTTCACCGTGGGGAAGGATCTTGACGGCAACCGGGATTTCAGTGGCGGGGGAGTGCATCTGCGAACCTTTCGACGAGGAGGCGCGCGACCTCCTCCTTGGGCATTTCGGGAAGAGAAATCACATCGTCGCCGCGCACGATATGAACGGCATTGACGTCACCGCCCATGACATCGCCGGAAACGTCGTTGGCAATGATCCAGTCCGCGCCCTTGCGCTTGCGCTTTTCCTTGGCGTAGCGGATCACGTCCTCGGTCTCGGCGGCAAAGCCGATCAGCAGCGGCGGCCGGTCGGGCCGCGCGGCAACGCTGGCGAGAATGTCGGGATTTTCGGTCAGCAGCAGCGCCGGCGGAGCCGAGCCGCGCTTCTTGAGCTTGTCCTTGGCAACGCTGATCGTGCGCCAGTCTGCCACGGCGGCCACCATCACGCCGATATCGGCGGGCAGCGCCTGCTTCACCGCATCGGCCATCTGCTGCGCGCTTTCGACGTCGACCCGGTCGACCCCCGGCGGGGTCGGCAGATGGACGGGCCCGGCCACCAGCGTGACCCGCGCACCGGCGGCAGCGGCGGCGGCGGCAATCGCAAAGCCCTGCTTGCCGGAAGAACGGTTGGCGATGTAGCGCACCGGATCGATCGGCTCCCAGGTCGGGCCTGCGGTCACCAGCACATGGCGGCCCGAGAGCGCGCCGTTGGCCGGCTTCTCGAACGGCGCCGCACCAAACGCCGCGCCGCCGAACGGCTGCGGCGCCGGAGCCGGAGAGACGGTGTGGTTGATCGCCGCCGGATCGGTCGGCGGCGCAGAGCGCGCGGCGCCCTTGCGCGCGATCAGCAGGCCCGCGGCCGGATCGGCAATCGCCCCGCCGCCGCCAAGCGGATCGGCAATGGCTCCGTCCTCGGCGGCGAAGCTGATCGCCTTCTTGGCCTTCTGCAGGCCCCGGCTGATCATCGAACCGCTGAGGCCGCCCAGACCGAAGCTGTCCGACGGTGCTTCCTCGGCGCTCGGCTCGGGTTCGGGCGCGGCGAACTGCGGCTGCCAGGGGAACGGATCGGCAAGATCGAGGCCGACTTCGGGATAGGCCTCCGACTGCGGCAAAGCGGGCATAGCCCCCGGCAGCGGGGCCACTTCCACCGGCCCCAGCCCGAGCGCCCAGGCGATGCGCTGCCAGATCGCGATGGGATCGGGCAGGCGGCCGGGGCCGAATTCGCCGCAGGCCATCGTGCCCTCGTCGGGCTCCATCACGTCAACGCCTGCCTCGCGCAGGATCTGCACGTTGCGCATGGTCGCCGGGTGCTGCCACATGCGCACGTTCATCGCCGGCACGGCCATGACCGGCTTGTCGGTGGCCAGCATCATCGTGGTGGCGAGGTCATCGGCAATGCCCGAGGCCATCTTGGCCATGAGGTCCGCCGTCGCCGGGCAGACCACCACCAGGTCAGCCTCCCGGCTGAGCTGGATATGGCCCATCTCGACCTCGTTCTTGAGGTCCCAGAGCGAGGTGAAGACCGGCCGCTCCGACAGCGCCGCCAGCGCCATCGGGGTGACGAAGTGCGATCCGCCCTCGGTCAGCACGCAAGTCACCTCGCCGCCTTCCTTGCGGATATGGCGCACGAGTTCGCAGGCCTTGTAGGCAGCGATGCCGCCGCCGACGACCAGGAGAATACGGGGACCACTCATGGTCCGGGCTTGTGCAACAGCGTTCATGGGCGCGCAATCAGTTTAGACAGGGCAAGTCAGGGTTTCACCGGAGAATTGGGTATCCTCGCGGCAACCACAAGCCCCGAGAGCGCACGCGGCGCAAAGGCGATACCGGCAAAGATCACCGGCGCCAGCATCGCCCCCCAGTAGAAATTGTCCCAGCGCCCCGCTGCCATGAACAGCACCCCGTAGCCCGCCGCCAGCAGGAAGGCGAAGAGCCCTTCCCTGCGGTTCCACCCCAGCCAGCCGAACGTCATCAGGATCACCGCCGGGCCCGACAGCCAGTGCGGCAACCAGCGCAAGTTGCTCGACTGGACCACATTGCCCAGCCAGCCGGAGAGGCCGCGCAGCACCAGCCAGGGCGCGGAGTGCGGATCGCTCGGCAAGACTTGCGACGAGACCAGCGACACGTGCCAGGCGAGCGCGGCAAGGAACACCGCCACCAGGGCCGACCATGCCGCCGCCTCGCGCCAGTTGCGCTGCCACAGCGCGGTCACCGTAAGCAGCAGGACAAAGGGCAGCGTATGCTCGCGGATCGCCAGCGCCAGCGCGGCGGCGGCGAAGGCGCCGTGCCAGCGGCCGCCCTGGCCTCGCGCGCCGATGCGGTGGAGCCCGAAGGCCAGCGCGATCAGCCCGCCCGCCCAGAGTTCGTGCAGCGGAAAATAATGGCGGTTGAGCCCCAGCGATGCCCCCACGAAGACCAGCGCCGTCGCCATCCGGGCCAGCCGCGGCGAGACTCCCGCCTCGCGCAGCTTGCGCCACCACGCCGCGATGATGGCCAGCATCAGCGCGATGGCGGCCGCGATCTGCCCCGCCGTGCCGAGCCAGGCATCGAGATAGGCGAGGGTCGGCAGGCGCACGGCAATGGCCGGGTTCACCGGATAGTCGCGCGCGCGCTGCTCGGGAACGATGAAGTCGTAATAGGCCTCACCTCGGGCGATGCGGGCGATGGCCGCTTCGTAAAGCGCGATGTCCTCGTCGTAGGGCTTGGCCGCGGCGCCGGGTTTACCGGCTGCCGGGATCGGCCCTTCGACCGGGCCGGACCACGGCGAGCGACTGCCCGGCTTGGCGACCGGCACCAGGGCCGAGGCCACCAGGAACGCGGCGAGAAGCGCCAGGACCAGACGCGCGAACCAGACCGGCCAGGCTGCAAACACCAGCGCAGCGCCCGCCGCAGCAGGCGCGGCGGCCTCCGCAGTGCTGCCGGCCGGCACGCTCAGTGCGCCAGCAGTGTCCAGTACGTCAACGCCCATGCAGCACCGCCCCCCAGGATTGCCGCCAGAGCATAACCCGCCCAATGGTTACTTTGAGGTTTACGCTCGCGGCCGGGGGACCAGATTAGGTCGACTTCGGGCAGCGGCGCCTGTTCGGGCGCCCCGCCCTTGGCCGGGAACTTCTCCTCGATCCGCCGCACCAGCGCGGGCAGGCGGAACAGGGTGCCGAGGTCTTCGCGCAGGCGGTCGGCGATCACCGCCTCGGGGCCGAGTTCGTCGCGGATCCAGCTTTTCACGAAAGGCGCGGCGACGTCCCACATGTTGATGTCGGGATCGAGCGCGGTCGCCAGCCCCTCGACCATGACCATGGTCTTCTGCAGCAGCAGCAGGTGCGGCTGCACCGCCATGTCGAAATCGCGAGTGATCGCGAAGAGCCCGTCGAGCATCTGCCCGACCGAGAGTTCGGACACCGGCTTGCCGCGCATCGGCTCGCCCACGGCGCGCAGCGCGGTCGCGAACTCTTCCACCGTGTGGTAGCTGGGCACGTACTGCGCCTCGAAATGGATCTCGGCGACGCGGCGGTAATTGCCGGTGGTGAGGCCGTAGAGGATTTCCGCCAGCCACAGCCGCGCCTGCCGGTTGATCCGGCCCATGATGCCGAAGTCGATGGCGACGATCGTCGCCCCCTCTTCCCCGCTGCCTTCCACGAACAGGTTGCCCTGGTGCATGTCGGCATGGAAGAAGCCGCAGGAAATCGCCTGGGTGAGGAAAGTCAGCACCAGCTTGCGCGCCAGCTTGGGCAGGTCGTGGCCCGCCGCCTTGAGCGCGGCGATGTCGCTCATCTTGGTGGCGCCGATCCACTCGACCGTCAGCACCTGGCCATTGGTGCGGTCCCAGTCGATGCCGGGCACGCGGTAGCCGTGAATGCCGTGCATGACTTCGGCGAGTTCCGACGCCGATGCGGCCTCGCGGCGCAAGTCCAGCTCCCGCAGGGTCCAGCGCTTGAGATTGGCGACGACCGCGCGCGGGCGCAGGCGGGTCGCCTCGCCGCCCAGCGCCTCGAGGTGCGCGGCGGCCCATTCGTACGTCTCGACGTCCTCGGCAAACTGCTCGCGAATGCCGGGGCGCAGCACCTTGACCGCGACCGTGCGCCCGTCCGGCGTCACCGCGCGGTGGACCTGCGCGATCGAGGCGGCGCCGACCGGCTGCTCCTCGATCGAGGTGTAGACCTGTTCGAGCGGACGCCCGAAGCTGGTCTCGATCACCCTGCGGATTTCGGAGAAGGCGACCGGCGGCAGGCTGTCCTGCAAGGTCAGCAGGTTGCGCGCGGGCCCTTCGCCGACGAGGTCGGGCCGGGTGGCCAGCGCCTGCCCCAGCTTGATCGCCGCCGGGCCGATTTCCTGAAACGCACCGGCATAGTCGGGCTCGACCGGCTGGCGCGCACCGAAGCGGGCAATCCGGCACAGGCGCTTGACCTGTACCGGGGCGTTGCGGTCATTCTCGATCCCGCGCAGCGCCCCATGGCGCGCGAGAACGCGGCCCCACTTCAGGAGCCGCAGGATATGCGTGGTCGATCCGGTCACGGTGTAAGTCTCAGACCTTCCAGCCCGAGTGAATCGCGACGAGGCCGCCCATGATCGGTTCGACCTTGGTGTGCTTGAAGCCGGCCGCGCGGATCATCTTCTCGAATTCGGGCATCGTCGGGAAGCGGCGGATCGATTCGATCAGATAGCGATACGATTCGGCGTCGCCCGCGATGGCCTGGCCGATCTTGGGCACCAGACGGTGCGAATAGGCGTCGTAGACTTCCTTGAAGCCGGGCCACTCGGTGGTCGAGAATTCGAGGCAGAAGAAGCGGCCGCCGTACTTCAGCACGCGGTGCGCCTCGGCCAGCGCCTTGTCGATATGGGTGACGTTACGGATGCCGAAGGCGATCGTGTAGGCATCGAAGTGACGGGCGGGGAACGAGAGTTCCTCGGCGTTCTGGCGCGACCAGACGAGGCCGTCGATGCCGCGCTCCATCGCGCGCTCGACGCCGACGTCGAGCATGTCCTGGTTGATGTCCGACACGGTGACCGAGGCGCCCTGCGCGGCCATGCGGAAGGCGATGTCGCCCGTGCCGCCCGCCATGTCGAGGATCTGCTCGTCGCGGTGCGGCTTCACACGGCGGACGAACTTGTCCTTCCAGAGACGGTGCATGCCCACGGACATGGCATCGTTCATCACGTCGTACTTGCGTGCGACACTGGAGAAGACGGCGCCGACGCGCCCTTCCTTCTCTTCGGGGCTGACTTCTTCGTAGCCGAAGGAAACCGTTTCGCTCATGCGGCACGCCTTAGGCCGGATTGTCGTCCGCGCAAAGGGGCTTGAATGTCCCAGTGCATCGATGCGCCCCTCGCCCCGCCCATTCCCGGCACCGCAAGTGCGAAGTGAACGTCCATAGCTGGACCGAAATGGATCATTCTTCCGCAGGCGCTCGGCAACAATCCGCTAAGCTTTCCGCCGAGGGTTGGCCGGGCTCCTGCCGCCGACCACCAAGGAGATCTGCGTGATCAACACCCTGCTTGGAATCGGACGAGACGACAAGACCGGACGGGGGGAAACCATCGGCCAGGCCCTGGACCGGTATCGCGGCATCGGCCCCGGCTTCGATCTTCTGCGGATCGGCCTCGCCCTCTACATCTTCTATGGCCATGCGCTGTGGGTTGCCGGCGGACACAGTTCGGTCGCGGGCGTCGCCGCGATCGCCGGCGCCGCAGCGGCCGATGCGGCCAGCACCGCTGCCGCCCCCATTGCAGACGGCTTCTCGGGCTGGACGCGCCCCTTCCATGTCGCCGCCGTGCCGCTGTTCTTCGCGCTCAGCGGCTTTCTGGTTATCGCCAGTGCCCTGCGGCTGCGCGCCACCAGCACGTTCCTCGCCTTCCGCTTCCTTCGCATCTTTCCCGCACTGGTGGTCGAAACCGCCCTCTGTGCCGTCGTGCTGGGCGCCTTGCTGACGACGCTTCCTGTCGTCAGCTATTATTCGGACCCGCTGTTCTGGCGCTATCTCGGCAACATGGTCGGCTGGATCAGCTTCGACTTGCCCGGCGTCTTTGCGGGCAATCCGGTGAAGCACATCGTCAACGCCAACCTCTGGACGCTCCCCAGCGAATTCGACTGCTATTTCCTCACCGCCCTGCTGATGATCTCGGGCGTGATCTACGACCGACGGCTCTTCACCGCGGTCTATGCCTGCGCGGCGATTGCCCTTGTCACTGCCAGTCTCGCCACCGGCTTTGCAATCACGGCGGGCATCCTCTCGCCTATCGCCATCACTTTCTACTTCTTCACCGGGGTGCTGCTGTTCCACTGGCGCCATCACCTGCCCGCGCACTGGCTGCTGTTCGTCGCTGCCGCCGCGCTGAGCTACGCCCTGCTGCTGTCGAAATGGACCGCCTTCATCGCGCCGATCCCGGTCACCTACTGCATGGCCTTCATGGGCGTGGTCGCGGTACCGCGCCTGCCGCTGATCAGCCGCGGGGACTATTCCTACGGGATCTACCTCTACGGCTTTCCGATCTGCCAGGCGCTCGTTGCAGCCTTCCCGGGAACTTTCGTGGGCCACCGCTATCTGCTGCTGACGACCGGCCTCGTGATCACCTGCGCGTTCGCCGCCTTCTCGTGGCACATGATCGAGCAGCATGCCCTCGCCCTCAAGCGCCGCCTGCCCGCGCGCTTCTTCCCCAAGCGCTCGAAACCCGCACCGGCTCCTGAACGTGTGAGCGGCGAATCAGCGGAAAGCGCTCCGCTGACGGCTTGAGGGGACAAAACGAAGGAACATCGCTCCGCCACGGCTCCGCTTTTCCTTCAGGCCCTGAAGCCCTATCTCTCGCGCACGATGCCAGAGCTTCCAGAAGTCGAAACCACCGTTCGCGGCCTTGCCCGCTATCTCGAGGGCGAGCGGATCGCCCGCGTCACCCTGAACCGCGCGGACCTGCGCCGCCCGTTCCCGCCCGACCTCGTGCAGGTCATGACCGGCGCGCGTGTCACCGCGATGGGCCGGCGCGCCAAATACGGCCTCATCCATACCGACCGCGACCAGACCATGGTGTTCCACCTCGGCATGTCCGGCCGCTGGCGAATCGAACCCGAAAAACCGGAGAAGCACGACCACCTCGTGATCGAGACCGGATCGGGCCATATCCTCGCGCTCAACGATGCGCGCCGCTTCGGTTCGGTGGACCTGGCGCCCACCGCCACGCTCGACTCGTGGGGACCGTTCGCCGCGCTCGGCCCGGAACCGCTGGGAGAAGGGCTTACGGCGGCCCATCTCAAGACTCATTTCGCCGGGCGAATCGCTCCGATCAAGCAGATGCTGCTCGATCAGCAGGTGGTCGCCGGACTCGGCAATATCTACGTCTGCGAGGCCTTGTTCCGCTCCGCAATCCGGCCGGACAAGGAAGCGGGCCGCGTCACCCTGCCCGCGCTCGAAAAACTGGTCCCGGCGATTCGCGAGGTGCTGTCCGAATCGATCGCGGCGGGCGGCTCGACAATCCGCGACTACGCGCAACCTAGCGGAGAACTGGGCTATTTCGCGACTTCGTGGCAGGTCTATGGACGCGAAGGCCAGCCTTGCCTATGTGGCGGCACCGTTCGGCGCTTCGTCCAGGGTGGACGCAGCACGTTCTGGTGCCCGAAATGCCAGAAATAGGCGGTTTCGGAGGCGCCTCGCGGGTTGACGGAATAGCGTCACACCGCTAAGGGGCGCGCTTTCCGGCGAGTCCGCTCGCCAAGCAGATTCGTTAGGCATTGGGCCGCCATCACCGCTGTGTGGGGGGCCAGACAGAGGAAATTCGATGGCCAATACGCCGCAAGCCCGCAAGCGCATCCGTCGCAACGAGCGCCGCGCCGAGATCAATACCAACCGCGTCAGCCGCATCCGTACCTTCGTGAAGAAGGTCGAAGCCGCGATCGCCGGTGGTGACAAGACCGCTGCTTCGGCCGCGCTCAAGGAAGCCCAGCCCGAGCTGGCCCGCGGCGTTGCCCGCGGCGTGCTTCACAAGAACACCGCAGCGCGCAAGTTCTCGCGCCTGACCAAGGCTGTCTCGGCTCTCTGAGCCCGGCCTGACAGTCCAGCCTTCGCGGCGGGACTGATGCTTCGGCCCAAGCTGCCGTCCGGAATTTTCGCTTCACGGCGAAGAATCGGACGGAAAGCTTGGGCCGATGGCATTTCAGGGCCCGAAGACCTGTCTTTCGGGAACGCCCCGTTCGGACGGCATGCGCCGCCAAGGCCTGAATCCGCCTTTCGAGACGGACCCAGGCCCCGGCGCTAGCGAAAGCGAAAGCCAGGGCCACAGCTTCGGTCATGGCCGCGCTGCACCGCCGACCGCCCGCAAGCTGTTCCGACTCGCCCGAATCGTCGCAGGATGCCCCCGCATCCCGGTCCGACGGTTCCACCGCCTTTCCCGCTACCCGCGCCCTGCCGCGTTCCGGCTGCCCGTTGACGGCAAGCGATGCCGGACCCACGGCTTGCCGGGACGCGGGATATGCCGCGGTGCAGCAGGCGCCGGAACGGAGCGAGCGGCAGCCGCCATTCGATTCGCTCCAGGCCCGCCCGGTGCTTGCCGGGACTCGGAATCAGGGGCGAATCGCATGCGAGTCGCAGCGCCGGACGGGGTCCGATCGCCCCGGCGATCCGCACCGTAAGGTACGGAACAAGAACGAAGTCGGAGCCGCCCCCGGTCGGCTCCGGCGCCGCTCGGCTGCGCGCGGGAACGCCAATCCATTGAAACGGCAGAAACCTCGCGATTCGCGTGGCGCCTCATGGCGTCCTCAATTCAAGTTCATGAATTTGCAGGATAAAATCCATTCATGACGGATTTTGGGCACTCCCGCCCGAGTCAACAGGCATAATTTTTTTTATTTGGGGAGTGGCATATTGCACCACAACCAAACCCGTTTCTAAAAGGGTCCTCGGCCGTTGCGGAACCGGCCGGGGAACATCGACAGCGACGAAGCATCTGCTGCAAACATGCGTTTGCGGCTGGGGCATCTTTACGTTTGTAAACGTAACAATTGGCGATGGACCATTTCCGGTTGCGCGAGGGCCCGTTCGGGGCAGCAGCCAACAAGGGGGGTTGGTTTAATGTCAGGTACAGCAGGTCAGGGCGCTAACGGCGTGAGCAAAAAATCGAAGGCGGTAAAGTTGGTGATGGAAGAGGATCAGGAAGCCGTGAATCTGGCGGCCGACTGGGCGGACATCAGCCAGGGTTTACGCAAGGATCTGGGGCAGCAGGCCCACAGCCAGTGGATCAAGCCGATCCAGCCGGGCAACTACTGCAAGGAAACCGGCACGCTCGATCTCTACCTGCCCACCGAGTTTTCGGCGAACTGGGTCGCGGACCGTTTTGCGGACCGCCTCTCGCTGGCATGGAAGATCGCCCGTCCCGACGTGCGCCACGTGCGTGTCCTCGTGCATCCGGGTCGCCGCCAGCTTCCCGAACTGCGCCTTGGCGGCGGCGGCGCCCGTCCGGCCAGCGCTCCCGCCAATGATTCGGCACAAGGCAGCGCGGACCCGATCTCGGCCGTGCTCGCCGGCGAAGCCTTCGCCGCACTGGGCCAGGGCCCTGCCGGCATCGACGCCTCGCAGACCTTCTCGAGCTTCGTGACCGGCCAGTCGAACGTGCTGGCCTGCAACGCCGCGCAGCGCATGGCCGCCACCGAAACGCCGCAGTTCTCGCCGCTCTACCTCAAGGGCGCGACGGGGCAGGGCAAGACCCACCTGCTGCACGCGATCGGCCACGCCTATCTCCAGCACCACCCCCATGCCCGCATCTTCTACTGCTCGGCCGAGCGCTTCATGGTCGAATTCGTCCAGGCGCTGCGCCAGAACCAGATGATCGAGTTCAAGTCGCGCCTGCGCGGCTTCGACCTGCTGCTGGTGGACGACATCCAGTTCATCATCGGCAAGGCCTCGGCGCAGGAAGAGCTGCTCTACACGATCGACGCGCTGCTGCAGGAAGGCAAGCGCCTGGTCTTTGCCGCCGACCGTGCGCCCCAGGCGCTCGACGGCGTCGAGCCGCGCCTGCTCTCGCGCCTGTCGATGGGCCTGGTTGCCGACATCCAGCCCGCCGACATCGAACTGCGCCGCTCGATCCTCCAGAATCGCCTCGGCCGCTTCGCGTCGGTCGACGTGCCTTCGGACGTCATCGAGTTCCTCGCCCGCACCATCAACCGCAACGTGCGTGAACTGGTCGGCGGCCTCAACAAGCTGATCGCCTATGCCCAGCTGACCGGCCAGGCCGTGTCGCTGCAGCTGGCCGAGGAACAGCTGACCGACATCCTCTCGGCCAACCGCCGCCGCATCACGATCGACGAGATCCAGCGCACGGTCTGCCAGTTCTACCGGATCGACCGGACCGAGATGAGCTCGAAGCGCCGCGCCCGCGCGGTGGTGCGTCCGCGCCAGGTGGCGATGTACCTCGCCAAGGTGCTGACGCCGCGCTCCTACCCGGAGATCGGCCGCAAGTTCGGTGGCCGCGATCACTCGACGGTGATCCATGCCGTGCGCCTGATCGAGGAACTGCGCACGCGCGATGCCGACATGGACGGCGACGTCCGTTCGCTGCTGCGCCAGCTGGAGTCCTGAGGCCGCTTCCGCAGGCTATCCCCGGATAGTCCCCGGATAGTCCACGCAAAGCCCACAAGACCTCCACGCCTTATCCACAGCTTGCCCACAGGGTCGCACCTGTCCGCGCGCGGGAACCATCCGGTTCCCGCGCGCGGTTCGTTTCAGCGCCATGGACATGGCAGCCGCAGGCGGTTCACGGCCTCCGCCCCTGCCCCTGCCCCGCAAATCCATGCTTCTGTTATGAAACGTATTTGCGCCCCGAGGACGGCGCTAATATCAACCGCTGGCGCGCCCGAGAGACCACATCGATCTCCAAGTAAATTCTCCGCCTATATTTAACATTTACTGTAATGAGTGATGCAAACCTTTCGGGAAAAGCGCCAAGCCACCCCAAAGACCGGCAAAAAGTGCCGCATATGCGACGAAAAATGATTTCTTAAACTTTGAATAAGGGTATTCCCATAGCTTCTTGCAGTGACCGGGGCCTGTCCCGGCCGCACGAGAGGAGCATCCCCCCATGCGCTTCTACCGGGCCACGTCCTTCCTGTTTCCGCGTCACTACGAATGGCGCATCCTCATCGTCTGTTTTGGCGCAGTGCATCTGCCGCTAATCGCCGCCATCCTGGTCCAGGCCATGACCGGCGAGTGGCAGATCCGCACCCTGCTGGTCCTGCTCGGCGCCACGCTGGTCGGAACCGTGCTGGGCATGCTCGCGATCCGGGCGCTGCTGGCCCCGGTTGGCAAAGCCACCGCCATGCTGCGCGCGGCCCAGCACGGGGAGTGCCTGGGCCGCGTGCCCAAGGGCGGCGACGATCTGGTCGGCCAGTTGCTGACCGCCGTTGCCACTTCGGCCGCGGCCAACGCGGCCCGCACCGAGCAACTGGTCGAAGCCGCCGCGCGCGACCCGCTGACGGGGCTGCGCAACCGCCGCGGTTTTCTCGATTCTTCGGAACGCGTGCTGATCGGCGAGGGCAATTCGGTGCTGGCGATGATCGACATCGACCACTTCAAGTCGGTCAACGACCGCTTCGGCCATGCCGCCGGCGATGCACTGCTGCGCGCGGTAGGCCAGCGGCTCGAGCGCGGGCTGCGCCACAGCGATATGGCAGCGCGCTGGGGCGGCGAGGAATTTGTCGTTCTCCTGCCCAATACCCAGCTCGACGAGGCGCGGCTGGTGATGGAGCGGCTGCGCGCCAATGTCGCGCTCGATCCGCTGCTTGGGCCCGAGAGCACCGGCAATACCTGGCCGGTCACCTTCTCCTGCGGGCTGGCGACGCTGCGCAGCTTTGCCCAGCTCGGCGATGCCGCCCACCGCGCCGACGCCGCGCTCTATGCCGCCAAGAGCAATGGCCGCAACCGCGTGCACGTGGCCGAAAGCGCCTGACCGGAGGTTCGGGGCGCGACCAGCCCACCGCCGCCTGGCGGCATCCCTGTCGCCGCCAGGCGGCATCTTCGGTTTGCCCGCATGGCCGCGATGCTGTAGGCGCTGTGATCATGACGCTTCCCGCCACTTACGGCCAGGCCGCGCTGCGCGGCATGCGTTGCCGGTGCCCGCGCTGCGGCGAGGGCCTGCTGTTTCGCAAGTGGCTCAAGCCGCTGGACCGCTGCCCGGCCTGCATGCTCGACCTGACGCCCCAGCGCGCCGACGACTTCCCGGCCTATATCGCCATGATCGTGACCGGACACCTGATGGCGCCGGTGATCATCATGCTCTCCAAGGACTTCGCGATGGGCGTGCTGGGCATGTTCGCCATCGTCGTGCCGCTGGCGGTGGTCATGATGCTGGCGATGCTGCAACCGGCCAAGGGCGCGGTGATTGCCACCCAGTGGTGGTTCGGCATGCACGGTTTCGTGAAGGAACGCCTGCCTGCGGCGGAAGCAGGCCCTGCCGCCAAACCCGGAGAGGCAGGCCAGGAATGACCCTTTCGCCCGACCGCCTTGCGCGCTTTGCGCGCCACATCGTCCTGCCCGAAGTGGGCGGCGCGGGTCAGGTGGCGCTGGCCGATGCCCATGTGGTCCTGGTCGGCTGCGGCGGGATCGGCAGCCCTGCGCTTCAGTACCTCGCCGCAGCCGGGATAGGACGCCTGACGCTGGTCGACGACGACACGGTGGACGTCAGCAACCTGCAACGCCAGACGATTTACGCGCCATCGGATATCGGCAAGCCTAAAGCGGAAGCGGCGGCCGAATGGGTGCGGCGCTTTGATCTTGGCCTTGAAGTCCTGCCGCACGTAGCGCGTCTTGGGGATGACAACGTGGCAGAGATTCTCTCCGGCGCCAGCGTCGTACTCGACGGCTGTGACAACTTCGCGACTCGGCTGCGGGTGTCGGATTGCTGCGTCAATCTCGGCATTCCCCTCACCACCGCGGCGATCGGCCGGTTCCAGGGCCAGGTCGCCAATTTCGCCGGGCACCTGCCGGGCGAGCCCTGCTACCGCTGTTTTGTCGGCGATGCCTTCGATGCGCAGGACTGCGATACTTGCGCGGCGGACGGGGTGCTGGGGGCAATGGTCGGCATGGTCGGCACGTTTGCGGCGATGCATGCAATGCGGGTGCTGCTGGCGGGCAAGTCGGCGCTGGGCGCGCCGCAGTTCGGCACGCTCCACCTGATCGACGGCATGGCCCCCTCGATGCGGCCGCTCCGGATCGCCAAGGACCCCGGCTGTTCGGCCTGCGCCGTTGAGCTGCCCGTTCAGGCCGATCTGCCGTCGTAACTGTAGACCGATAGCCCGGCGAGCAGTTCGGGCGAAAAAAGCCGCATGTTCACGCCCATCCGGTCCTGCGCCGGATCGACCGCGCTCCAGTGCGTGGTGCAGCCGCATTGCGGGCAGTGCCAGAAGGTCAGCACTTTCTCGCCGGTCTGGTAGCCACCGAGCTTGCCCTCGATCCGCACTGTCGCAGGGCGGTGATAGGACCACAGCGTGCCAAGCCGGTGGCAGACCGAGCAGTTGCAGTCGCAGACCTCGCGCGGCGTATCGGCCAGTTCCAGCGTGACGGCGCCGCAGTGGCAGCTTCCCCGGTGGGTCATGCCCCGAGCACCTCATCCACCCATGCGGCGACCAGCTCGGTCGCAAGGCCGTGGCGCGCCTCGTCGAACCACAGGGTGCCTTGCGAGGGTTCGAGGTTCAGTTCCAGCGTCGCCGCCCCGAACTCGCGCGCGTTGCGCACGAAACCGGCAGCCGGATAGACCGCGCCCGAAGTGCCGATGGAGACGAACAGGTCCGCCCGCTCCAGCGCCGCGAAGATTTCGTCCATGCGGTAGGGCATTTCCCCGAACCAGACGATATCGGGCCTGAGCGCCGCCGCTCCGCATTCGGGGCAGGCCGGACGATCGATCAGCGGCGCGGTCCAGGGCACGCGCGCATCACAGGCGGTGCACCAGGCATTCAGATGTTCGCCGTGCATGTGGAGCACGCGCTCGGCCCCTGCCCGCTCGTGCAGATCGTCCACGTTCTGGGTGACGATCAGCAGCTCGCCCTCCCACTCGCGGTCCAGCCTGGCCAGCGCGAGGTGGGCGGCATTGGGCGCCTTGGTCTGGATCGCCTCGCGCCGCATGTCGTAGAAGCGCAGCACGAGGTCGGGATCGCGGGCGAAGGCCTCGGGCGTCGCCACGTCTTCCACGTTATGTAGAGTTCGCACCAGAAAGTCGAGACTGGAAAAACGGCAGAATTCTGCGGCTATTTGAACAGGCTCAGTTGGTTAGGGTCTGGAATGGCAGGGTAATCAGCGAGACGGTCAACGATGGCGTGGGCAAGCTCTGCGGCTGCTTTTTCGCGCATCTTCTCGTCAGGCATGGTGATGCCAACACGCGCCCAAGCAGGCGCGGTTAGAATGGCCTCTGATAGCTGTTGGGGGTCGATTCGTTCCATGCGCTTATGATGGAACGAAACAGGAACATATGGCAAGGCGTTTGCGATGAATGCTGCTATAGTGGCCGCTATGCCTGATCGATTTCTGCCACAAAGGAAATGTCGAGCATTTGCGCCATGGCGGCGTGCTGATTGACGAACGCGACTGGATCACGGCCAGTTTTAACGCCAGCGGACTGAGCGAAATCGTATAGATTCTTAACAGACGCCTCGTTTTGCAGCCTGTCGCCTTTTCGGACTATGAGCGCACCAATCAGCGGCAAATTATGTTCTAAACACCATTGAGACAGGTCGCTGAGCTTAGGCGACAATACCTTCATCCAGTAATTGCCTTGCTTGGGCGGCTCCCCATGCAGCGCTTCCCAAAGGCCACTGTAGCTGACACGCCTGTCATCCCACTTGGCTATCTCAGACAGGATCGTGATCGCCAAGAACGCTGATTCGCTTACGGACGTGTGGGTTTCGTTCAAGGCAAATGGCTTCATCAGTGACTATCCAGTTCAATGGAGCCACTGGGCCATATCGCGTGATGGTTAAGAAAATGAAACGCATCGGAGTATCAACTCAGAAGCGCGGTGCCTCATACATCACGCCATTGACGCTGAGCAGGATTACATCGTCCAGTTTGCGGAAGAATACGAGGTCATCGCCGTATTCAAACTCGCCGTCCGTCTTATCCCAAAAGCGGGGGTCAAGATCGAGGTATTCCGTAACGTCCTGAATAAGCTGTTGCATGGTGCAGTTCCTTTGTAACTGCCAGTCCATCTAAACAGGTCGTTCAAGGCGTCGATATAGAAAAGCCTACTTTTGAGCGATCACATGAGGCTGATTATGAGGGACGTAGGTTGCAACCTCATACAAGCTGTTTGCAGCAATCAACGCGCCAAAAAACAAAACCCACTTTTCCCACGGTTTAAACATAACAATCTCCTTATGGTTAGATTGTCAGTCTGAACTAACGAGTCTTGAAGTCGATATCACCAGAGCATTTTTCTATCGCAATCAAGAAAGATGGCTTTAGGTGGGTCCGTTGGCAACAAACAAAGGAGCCAACAGATGACGTTCAAGAACATGATCCAAGACGCCACTTTCCAGCGCTTGCGGGCGAATTGGGATCAGCAACAGCCTCTCAAGGGCACGCCGCACGAACAGGACTTCGTGCCCGTCTGCAAGCTGTTCAATC
>NZ_JAPCWC010000090.1 GCF_026420865.1 Novosphingobium clariflavum
CTATCACCTGTTTGCCGTCACGCGTCTGCTGTCCGTATGGACGCAAGTAGAAGGCACGCTGATGCCGCAAGAAGCACCAGGTCCTTCAACAGGAACTGTCCGGTTCCGGCCGAAATCGCCGGGAACCCGCCAGCGGTCGGCTCGGCGACGCCAGGCGTGCTCAGGAAAAACGTCAGTGTCACGGCATAAGTCAGGCATGACATCGCCGCGCCGAGAGCGGAGGCCGTCTTGTTGAAAGCACCGATAATCAGCGCAGCGGCCGTCGCGAGCTCGACGGTGCCTATAAAATAGCTTCCACCCTGCACCCCAAAAACGGCCGGAATCCAGCTCATGATCGGACTGTTCTTCATCAATGGCGCGATGCCCATCGCTTCATAGCTCGTGAATTTCATGCAACCGAACCAGAGAAAGATGACCACCAGCGCCCAGCGCAGC
The DNA here is from genome assembly GCF_026420865.1 of Novosphingobium clariflavum. Taxonomy (GTDB): domain Bacteria; phylum Pseudomonadota; class Alphaproteobacteria; order Sphingomonadales; family Sphingomonadaceae; genus Novosphingobium; species Novosphingobium clariflavum. Next base: position 436 of record NZ_JAPCWC010000090.1, read on the forward strand.
AACGCGAGAGACCCGCGAGAGCCGGTCGTCTTTTCAGCTATGTGTAATGTCGAAAACATGGTGCCTCGCTTTCATCATGGCGCATGACCTGCCTTCATGCTTAGACAGGCGTGATATATGCGCTGCGCATACACTATACGCCGTCAATGAATGAGGCAACCCTTTGAACGTACTCTCGGACCGGCTCGTCAATCTGTTCGGCGCCCTCGCAGTGGGCATCACCGATCGAATTAAGAAGGCGGCATTCGACCCGACGATACCCGGCGGTGGCGAAACCACCGCGGCGATCGTCGTCATCGGTCACGCGACCGGTCTTTCGATCGACGAATTAGGACGGGTGCTAGGCTTGTCCCACGCGGGGACGGTGCGGCTTGTCGATCGATTGGTTGCAGCCGGGTTCGCCGTTCGATCCAAAGCGCTACGGGACCGTCGTGCAGTAGCGCTGATGCTCACTGAGGCAGGCGAGACTCGCCTATCTGCGATCCTGCAACGAAGAAACGAGACTTTATCCGAAATCCTTAGCCATGTCTCGAATGCTGACCGCCTCGTGCTGGAACGTATTGCCGAGACAATACTTGCGCAGATGTCTGACGACGCTGTCTCGGCGCTGACGATATGCCGGCTCTGCGACGAGAGGCGATGCTACAACTGTCCGATGGATGCCTTTGGAATGCTGGAGTCGTCGACGCATAGAGTCGACCCATAAGTGCGCGCAGAGAC
>NZ_JAPCWC010000091.1 GCF_026420865.1 Novosphingobium clariflavum
CGCACCGAGTTCGAGGCTCGATACGAAGTAGTTGCTGAGATAGGCGACCAAGATCCCCAGTACGACGTTAAGCTGGAAGGCGCCGACCATCATGCCCCGCCGCTCGGCAGGCGCGATTTCGGCGATATAGACCGGCGCCAGCACCGACGAAGCCCCGACCGCGAAACCAGCCAGCACCCGCATGATCAGCAGCATCGGCCAATTCACCGCCAGCAGGCAGCCCACGCCGGAAACGAGATAGAGCAGTGCGATCACTGTCAAAGACGCACGCGCGCCATAACGGTCTCCGGGAATACCGGCAAGCAAGGCGCCCGCCAGCGTCCCCCAGAGCGCACTGGAGACGGTAATCCCAACTCCGGTAGCGTCGAGACCGAAAGCAGTTCGGATGCCTTCCGTTGTTCCGGCGATGACCGCCGTGTCAAAACCGAACAAGAGCCCGGCGAGCGCGCCGACAAGCACGCCCCGGAATAGCGTTACATTCATCCAAACTGCCCTTCCCAACCAACAATTTGATTTTGCTATATAAACCTAAACTTCCCATCGGGAGACACCCCAAAAGGTATCTCCCGATGCATCTGACACGGCCGCGCATGGATAATCTACGAAAACCAGGCTGCTGGGTTGAAATCGAGCCACCGACATGATCACCATGAACACGGTCCAACCTCTCGTTCGATCACGCAGCTATCTCCCGCAGGTGGTTGCTCGTCCACCAATGCGCTAAGCAGACGCCTTTTCCCTGTCCATCGTGAATGATGCAGCGATCAAGTCAGAAATTAGCTGGAACGTCGATCCCGGACCGCGCCGCCCCCCCCCACATGAGAAGGTACTGATCTGATCCCGGAAAACTGGATCGCTTTGAGTTAGTCCGTAGACTCATAAACGCGAAGCCACAGCCGCATTGAAGCAAGTTGAACCATGGCAAGGAAGTTCTCGGCCAGTTTGTCGTAGCGGGTTGCAACCCGTCGGAAGTGCTTCAGCTTGGAGAAGAACCGCTCAATCAGGTTCCGTTCGCGATAGAGCCACGTGCTGAAGTACGACTTGGATCGGCGGTTCGCCTTGGGTGGGATGTTGGCAAACACGCCTCTGTCGCGGATAGATGCCCGGATACGG
>NZ_JAPCWC010000092.1 GCF_026420865.1 Novosphingobium clariflavum
CGATCAGGCAAGTCGGAGATACGCGCTTGGTGTGTTCGACAAAACCATCGAAGGGTCTGCCTGGCGGCATCAGGCAGGCGACTTCCGCAGCGTGCAGATCGGCCACGGTGCCCGGCAGGATCCCATGCGGGATCTGCGCCCATTGTAAAATACATTGCGCTTCAAGCCAGTCGTTGAGAGTCTCCAGGTCGGGGAAGCTGGGCATCGGCTGCCATAACCGGCGGCGTGCATCCTGAACGTTTTTCTCGACCTGCCCTTTCTCCCAGCCAGAGGCCGGATTGCAGAAATCGGTCTCGAACAGATAATGGCTTGCCATGGCGGCAAACCTGGCGTTGACCTGCCGAACCTTGCCCCTGCCGATCCGGTCGACCGCGGTTCGCATGTTGTCGAAGATGCCGCGCTGTGGAACTCCGCCGAGCACCCGGAACGCTTGCGTTAGCGCGTCAAACAGCATCTCATGGGTCTGCAGGGGATAGGCCCGCACGACAAACGCGCGACTGTAGGCCAGCTTCGTATGGGCAACCTGAAGCTTGGTCGGCTTACCGTCCAACACAGCGTAATCCTCGCTCCAGTCGAACTGGAACGCTTCGCCAGATTGGAATACCAATGGCACGAACGTCCCGCGGCCACTGGTCTGCTGCTCGTACTGTCGTTCTTGGCGCCATCGCCGCGCAAAGGCTGCGACCCGGCCATAGGATCCATCGTAGCCCAGCTTCACCAGATCGGCGTGCAGCTGCTTGACAGTTCGCTTCTGCTTGCGGGATTTCTTGGATTCCACGCGAAGCCACGCCGTCAGCTTCTCCGCAAACGGGTCCAACTTGCTAGGCCTGTCGGGAACCTTGAAGCCGGGCTCGACGGTATCCGAGCGAAGATATTTGCGGATCGTGTTACGCGACAATCCCGTCCGACGCTTGATCTCACGGATGGGCATTGCCTGCCGGAAATGCCAGCGGCGGATCACACTGAGTAAGTCCATGTCGATCACTCCGACGCCCTCCGACTGGCTGCCGGAGGGAAGGAAAACATGGGTCAATTCTCAGTGAAAATTTCTGGGCTCCACGGGTCAGTTCTCGGTGAAACTCAACA
>NZ_JAPCWC010000093.1 GCF_026420865.1 Novosphingobium clariflavum
GCTACAAGCGCCGGCCTGGCAGCTATAGCGGCAAACCTTCCCTGGCGATCGACAACACGCTGGATCGCCGGTTCGACGTGGCTGCGCCAGACCGGGCCTGGGTGACAGACATTACCTGCTTCCGCACCCTGCAGGGATTTGCCTCTCTGGCGGTCGTGATTGATCTCTGCTCGCGCCGCATGGTGGGTTGGACGATGCAGAGCCGCCAGACTACCGATGTTGTGCTCCAAGCGCTGCACATGGCGGTTTGGCGGCGCAAACCGAAGCGGCGGGTGCTGATCGCTCGCGTTTCACCAGCAGGACTGGCCAGCCTTCATTCGGGCTCACAACCTTGAGCGCTCGATGAACCGGCGCGTCAACTGCCACGACAATGCCGTTGCCGAGACCTTCTTCTACTCACTCAAGCGTCAGCGCATCCGGCAACGGACCTACAAAACCCACGAGGAAGACCGGCCGGGCGGGTTAGATTACATCGAGATGTTCTACAATCCGGTGCGCAAGTTGGTTAGGAACGGAATGCTGTCACCCGCCCAGTTCGAACGGCAGCGGATTTTGAAAGTAGAAGGCGTCTAGAAAACTAGGCGGCGTTGACAAAAGGGATTCCCAATCTGGCAGAGTGAGGTGGTCCCGCCTTCTTGGACAATTTGGCGGCTAAGTTAAGCTAATCCCGGTTGTCGTTCACGCCGCCTGTTTGATCATCAGATCATGGGGGGCATGCCCCCCATGATCTGATTGCCCGATCCGCCGATAGGCCTCGGCCGGGGTTTTTCCGGCCAGGCCCGAGTGCGGACGCTGGGTGTTGTAATAGGTGATCCAGCGGCCCCGCCCGTCCATGCTGATGCGAACCTCGGCCTCGCGCAGCACAGTGGTGAAGGCCTGCGACGTGAACTGGCTGCCTTGGTCGGTGTTGAAGATCTCGGGCTTGCCGTAGCGAGCCAGCGCCTCCTCCAGCGCCGCGACGCAGAACCCTGCATCCATCGTATTCGATAGCCGCCACGCCAGCACCTTCCGGGTTGCCCAGTCCATGATCGCGACCAGGTACAGGAAGCCGCGCCGCATCGGGATGTAGGTCACATCA
>NZ_JAPCWC010000094.1 GCF_026420865.1 Novosphingobium clariflavum
ACCGAGATCGAATTCGCATGGGTGGGGCATGCCCCACCCATGCGATCGCCTCAATCTACACCGGAAATTACACCACGAGCGCGGACGCTAACCGAGTTCCGATGGCCAGAATTTTCCGCTCGATCGGCGCGCCCAAGCGACCGGTGCAGTCAATCCGCACAAGGGCAGCGAACCGTCAGTCTCCTTCTACACCCACGTTTCGGATCGGTATGCGCCATTTCATGCCAAGGTGATTTCCGCTAGCGCGAGTGAGGCTGCGCACGTCCTTGACGGCCTGTTGCATCACGGTGCCGAACTGGCGATCGAACGTCATCACACCGACGGCGGCGGCGTGTCCGATCACGTTTTCGCGCTGTGCCACCTGCTGGGCTTTCAGTTCGCACCGCGGATTCCGAACATCGCCGCGCGGCGGCTCCATCTCTTTCGTGATGCGCGGCCCGGTCCGGACATCGCCCCGCTGGCCGCGCAAGCCATCGATGAGCAGCTTATTGCCAGTCACTGGGAAGATATTGTCCGCCTCGCGACGTCGATCCGGACCGGCGTCACGAGTGCGTCTACGATGCTCGAGCGCCTCGGCTCCTATCCGCGCGCCAACGGTCTGGCCCTGGCGCTGCGCGAGGTCGGTCGGGTCGAACGGACGCTTTTCACCCTCGATTGGATCGAAAAGCCGGAAGAACGGCGCCGCGCCACACGTGAGCTGAACAAGGGCGAGGCGCAGAACGCCCTCAAGCGGGCGATCTTCTTTCACCGCACCGGTCGGATTCGCGACCATGGGATTCAGGCCCAGGGACACCGGGCAAGCGCCCTCAACCTGGTCGCCGGAGCCATTGTCCTGTGGAACACGACCTACATGGAGGCGGTACTGCACCATCTGGAGCGGCATGGGAAACAGATCCAGCCCGAGTTGCTCCAGTACTTGTCGCCGTTGGGTTGGCAGCACATCAATCTTACGGGCGACTACCTGTGGACGGACGCCAGCACAACGGGCGGAACGCTGCGGCCGCTGCGCCAAAAGATCGGCGTTTCCGATGCCCAAAAT
>NZ_JAPCWC010000095.1 GCF_026420865.1 Novosphingobium clariflavum
GCAGAGCGCCTGTGGTCTGAGTCCGAGATTTGGGTCTGAGCTCGAGGTTACTACCAGCTACGAGTAGAGCCTGTGCCCGGTTTGATCCGACACCATTCTCTGGACCACTCCGGGCTAAAGTTTGCCGGCTAGGGTCACGGCGACGGGCTGGGTGCGTCACTGGGATTCATCAGCGTGATCGAGGGCTTGTTGCCGATGGCACGGCGCTGTCGGTGGGCTTCCCGGGCTGGGAGAAGTCCCGCGTCACACCGTTGGTGTAGCCCCACAGATCCAGATCGCGGCTGATGAACTCGGAGCCCTGGTCAACCCGGATCGTCCTGGAATACCCGACCACGGCGCAGGTCACCTCAAGGGTCTGCACGACGTCTTCGCCGCGGTAGTCGAAGCGCGGATCGAGCACCGGCGAGAATCGTGAGAAGGTGTCGACCACGGTCAGGACACGGATCTTGCGGCCCGTTACAAGCTGGTCATGGACGAAGTCCATGGCCCCACATCATTGACGCGGGAGGACGCGCAGCGGTCTTCCCTCAGCTTTGCCTTCACCCTTCGCTTGGTGGTTCTGTTTCGCAGCTGAAGGCCCAACTCGTTGTAAATCCTGTGCGTTCGCTTCATGTTGATCTCCCAGCCTTCGCGGCGAAGAAGAACGTGCACCTGATCGGCCCCCACCGAGTGGTCCGGGTTATTTGTTAGTGCAAGATTGCCTCCGGCGCCATGGCCGGCCGCAGGTGGAGCGAAGCGGAGCCGGAGGGCGGCCATGGCGGCGTCGCTGCTTCCGGGGCCGGCGGCCGGTAGCCCAGCGAACTGTGCGGCCTGACGGTGTTGTAGTGCCGCCGCCAAGCCTCGATCAGGATCTTAGCCTCGGCCAGGGTGTAGAAGATCTCACCGTTGAGTAACTCGTCACGCATCGAGCCGTTGAAGGACTCGCAGTAGCCATTTTCCCACGGACTGCCGGGGGTGATGTAGAGCGTCTTCACACCGATCCTGCCCAGCCATTCT
>NZ_JAPCWC010000096.1 GCF_026420865.1 Novosphingobium clariflavum
TGATCTGCCCCCCGCTGAGTGGCCCAGAGACTATGATAGTTTGGACCACGAAAGGGACGATGAATGCCGAGCAAGAAGCACAAGCCGGAAGAAATTATCGGCAAGCTGCGTGAAGTTGAGATTGTTCTGGCGCAGGGAGCCTCGACAGCAGAGGCGTGCCGCCGGATCGCAGTCAGCGAGCAGACATACTATCGCTGGCGCAAGGAATATGGTGGCCTGAAGACCGACCAGGCGAGGCGGATGAAGGATCTGGAGAAAGAGAACCAGCGGCTACGCCGGGCGATTTCGGATCTGACGTTGGACAAGCTGATCTTGCAGGAAGCTGCCAAGGGAAACTTCTGAGCCCCGCGCGGCGGCGGCGCTGCATCGATCAGTTGCGACGAGATTTGCCGATCCGGGTGTCCGAGCGACGGATATGCCGGGTGCTGGGGCAGCATCGATCGACACAGCGCAAGGTGCCGCGTGGGGCAGATGACGAACAGGCGCTCACGGAGGACATCGTCGCGCTGGCGAAGCAATATGGCCGCTATGGCTACCGCCGAGTGACGGCGTTGCTATGCCATGCGGGGTGGACGGTGAACCACAAACGGGTCGAGCGGATATGGCGACGCGAAGGACTGAAGGTCCCGCTGCGTCAGCCCAAACGGGGACGCCTGTGGCTCAACGACGGATCATGTATCCGCTTGCGGCCTGAGTATCCCGGGCATGTGTGGGCCTACGACTTCGTCGAAGGGCGCACGCACGATGGCCGCAAGTTCCGGATTCTGACGATCATCGACGAGGCCAGCAGGGAATGCCTGGCACTCATCGTTGCCCGGCAGCTCAAACACGAGGATGTGCTGGCGGCGCTGGCTGACCTGTTCATCTCGCGTGGGCCACCAGCGCATTTACGATCCGATAATGGTAGCGAGTTTATCGCGACCGCCGTCCAGAAATGGTTGGGGCAGATCGGCGTGAAGACGCTCTATAT
>NZ_JAPCWC010000097.1 GCF_026420865.1 Novosphingobium clariflavum
CCGACCCCGGACGGTCTCGGCCAGTCCACCGCGCCGGTGGAGGAGCCCGTCGCCAAGGGTCGCGGTCGCGCCAAGCGCGTTGCCGAAGACGCCTGAAATCCAACGGGCGGTGCCGTCACGGCATCGCCCTTTTTTTGCCTGCCGGGAACAAGTTCCTCGATTATTCATCCATGATGAGTCAATTCATCGTTGTATCGAACCCGTTTATCGGTTCAACTCGTTTCACTGATGAACACGGAGTGAATGGCAGCAACTGGAGCAAGAAGAGGAGAAGGTGATGACTGGCAGCTGGACGAATGGAGCGCAAGCCTCGGACGGGACCGGCAAGTCATTGGCCTCAGGATTCTGCACCATGCCAGATCGCGTCTCGGTATCCATTACCATCGGAGGGATACTCCCTGCCGATCGGGTGCCCGAACTCATCGAAACCGCCAACCGATGCGGCCTTTCTCTTGAATGGGATGGGGGGCCGCTGACGGAGATACCCTCTGGAGAACCTCTCTGCTTACGCGCCCATGAAGTGGTCGGCGGTGATATCGACGACATGGAGGACTTTTGCTGCCATAACGACCTGCCTTTCAGAAGCTGGTTCGACGGCAACTACGGGCATTTTACACCTGAAATCCGCATCTGGATCGGCGAAGGTCCACGACAGGTCTATACCGCCGCGCAAGACGAGAAGGCCGTCCTGACCGCCGACGAAGCGTCGCAATTAGCTTCCTACGAGGCGATCATGGAGCATTTCCGTCAGGCAAACTACATCCCTCCGCCGCTCCATATCCTCCCCATCAAGGCGCCGGACGATACAGCTGAAGCACAACCTTCATGTGAGTAACCCTTAAGGGTTACCCAATTCGACAGTCCAGTCGCCAACATGCCCCTCTTCAAACCACCACCGTCCGCGTGAAGAACGCGGTCGGTGAGGGGCGCATTCGCGCCCTGCCCGGCCAAA
>NZ_JAPCWC010000098.1 GCF_026420865.1 Novosphingobium clariflavum
GGACAAGGGCAATCGGCATCCAGCGACGGGCAGTTCTTCCTTGCTACCGAGCAGGGCGAGGCGATGAATCTGATCAACGCGAAATATGGCAACGTCCCGGGCCTCAAGGGATACAGCCATGTGTCCGATCAATATGCGCCGTTCGCAACCCAGGTGATCCCGGCAACGGTCAGCGAGGCTCCCTATATCCTGGACGGGCTGCTCATGAATGACGCGGGCCGCCGCGTTCGCCAGCATTTTGCCGACACGGGCGGCTTCACCGATCATGTGTTCGCCGCCTGCGCCTTGCTCGGCTACAGGTTCGCCCCCCGTATCCGCGATCTCCCTCAGAAAAGACTCTATGCCTTCACGCCCAACGCGACGCCGGCCAATGTGCGAGCGCTGGTCGGAGGTAAGATCAATGAACCGCTCATCGAGCGCAACTGGCCCGACATCCTGCGCATCATGGCGACGATCGCAGCGGGGATCGTCGCCCCCAGCCAGATTCTTCGCAAGCTCGCCTCTTACCCGCGCCAGAATGAGCTGGCCCTCGCATTGCGAGAGGTGGGCCGCATCGAGCGAACCCTGTTCATGATCGACTGGATTCTTGATGCCGGCCTCCAGCGCCAGGCTCAGATCGGCCTCAACAAGGGTGAGGCCCACCACGCCCTAAAGCGCGCCATCAGCTTCCACCGCCGAGGTGAAATCCGGGATCGATCCGGCGAAGGCCAGCACTATCGCATCGCCGGAATGAACCTGCTCGCCGCCATCATCATATTCTGGAACACCATGAAGCTCGGCGAGGTCGTCAATACCCGGGCCGCCAGCGGTACCCATATCGCGCCTGATCTACTCGCCCACGTCTCGCCGTTGGGATGGGAACACATCAATCTAACCGGGGAATATCGCTGGCCCAAATCCTTAGCGTAGGATTCCGCCCCCTCCCGCAAACGCCCCC
>NZ_JAPCWC010000099.1 GCF_026420865.1 Novosphingobium clariflavum
TTCAACCGACAAACTGATATTGCCGCACCGGATGAGGGACCATCGCGTCAATATCGATTCCGTCGAGCAGCCATCGCAATTGCTCCGCGGTGAGCGCCACCACCGTTTCCGCTCGTTTGGGCCATCGGAACTTGTCCTCCGTCAACGCCTTGAGCACCAATACAAAGCCCGACCGGTCAAAGAACAGCAGCTTCATCCGGGTCCGGCGCCGGTTGCAAAAAGCAAACGCCGCGCGCTCGAACGGATTGAGGCCCATCGACTGCTCGACCAGGATCGCAAGGCTGTTGATCCCACAGCGAAAGTCGATCGGATCCCGGTGGAGATAGACGCGCAGATCTTCAGCGAGCCGGAACATGGCAATGCCCCAGCGCATCGATCATCACCACCAGCAACCGCGCGTCACACCCCTCCAGCGTCAACGATACGCCATTTGGCATCGACGCCTGCAGCCGCGCTGATGGTACCAATCCCGCAGACCGGCTCGCGATCCCATCAGGATGTCGCACCGCGGGTGCAGGGGACGTCTCCACCCGAACAAATGCCGACGGATCCGGCAACTGTCCCGCGCTCCGCTGCTCGTTCGCGCTCTGGCGCTCCTGATACTTCTTGACCCATTTGCGCAGTTGGTTGGCGTTGACACCATGCTCCAGCGCAAGCCTCGCCAACGATATGCCAGGCTCGAGGCACGCCTCGACCAACCGTACCTTCCCCGCCCGACCATAATAGCGCCGGCCGTTCCGCGTTACTCTTACAACCTCGAGCCCATAGGAGCCCACCGGTGCCATCTCCATGTGTCCACCTCTTCCTTGGTGGACACATCCTTCATGCCCCGTCACTCAACCGTACAGGTGCGCCGAATTTCGCGCTTAC